>NZ_JAPZPR010000009.1:0-148581 GCF_040407565.1 Sphingomonas faeni | reverse complement strand
GCGGCGCGCTGGCCGGGTTCGCCGAGGGCGCACAGCGGATCGCCGCGGCGCGCGGCTCGCTCAACGCGATCGCGAGCGACTTCACGGCCAAGGTCAACGCGGTCCAGGCGCAGGGCCGCGACCTGAACGGCACCGCGGGCGCGCCGCTGTTCGCGACCGGCGCCACGCCGACCGATATTGCCGTCTCGCTGACCGACCCGCGCGGGATCGCCGCCGCAGGGCCGACCGGCGGTGCGCGCGATGCGTCCAACCTTGCCGCGTTGCAGACGGCGCGCAGCAGCAATGGGTTCGAGG
Source organism: Sphingomonas faeni (assembly GCF_040407565.1). GTDB lineage: Bacteria > Pseudomonadota > Alphaproteobacteria > Sphingomonadales > Sphingomonadaceae > Sphingomonas > Sphingomonas faeni_F. The sequence goes on along the minus strand of NZ_JAPZPR010000009.1, from coordinate 148,287 downwards.
CGCGCACCACCAACCTGATCGCCGGCAACGCCGCCGCGCTCGAGCAGCGCAAGGTCGTCGCCGATGCGCAGGGCGCGATCCGCGACGGCGCGGTGAGTTCGCTCGCGTCCGCCTCGGGCGTCGATCTCGATAGCGAAGCGGTCGACCTGCTCCGCTTCCAGCAGGCCTATCAGGCGTCGAGCCGCGTGATCCAGACCGCGCGTGACACGCTCCAGACCATCCTCGATCTACGGTAACGCCCATGCAGATCGCGACCCGCCTCTTCTACGATCGCGCCACGGCGTCGATGAATTCGCTCGGTGCCAAGGCGGATTCGTTGCAGCAGCAGATTTCGAGCACGGTCAGATTGTCCGCGCCGTCGTCGGACAGCGCCGCGTATCAGCGCCTTGCCGGGCTCAAGCGCGATGCGGTCGACGACAAGGCCTATGCCGCCAATCTCGGCACCGCCGACTCGCTGCTGACGCAGGGCGATACCAGCCTCTCCGCGATTGCCGACCAGTTGCAGAGCGCGACCGAACTGGTGACGCAGGCGAAGACCGGGACGCTGAACGCGGCCAACCGCAAGGCGATCGGCGACCAGATCGCCGGCATCGTCGCGACGCTGACCAACCTCGCCAACGCCAAGGACGCGCGCGGGCAGGCGCTGTTCGGGGGCGGCGACGGTGCGGCCGCGGTGGCGACGGACGGGAGCTATGCGCTCGCCGCGAAGCCGGTGTCGGCGATCCCGGTCGGCGACGGCCAGACTATCCAGGCGAACGAGACCGCGGCGCGGATCTTCACGGTCGGCGGCACGACCAAGCCCGATGGCAGCATCGAGGGCGGCACGAACACGCTGGCGATGCTCGCGGCGATCGCGAGCGCGCTGCAATCGGACGATGGCAGCGCCCGATCGCTCGATACCGCGCTCACCGACGTCACCGCCGCGTCGGATCAGGTTTCCGCCGTCCAGGCGTCGCTCGGCGCCCGTGCCGCGCGCGTCGATCTGGAGACCAGCCGCCTGACCGACGTCGCCGCGGACCGCGAAGCGACCCGGTCCGGGCTGGAGGATACCGACATCACCGCGACCTATGTCGAGCTGCAGAAGACGATGACGATCCTGTCGGCGACGCAGGCCAGCTTCTCGAAGCTCTCCGCGCTGTCGCTGTTCGATTATCTGCGCTGAACGATTTTAATCGCACTTCGCGAAGTCTTGGTAACCGGTTGGCTACCAAAGGCGGTTAATTCTGTGGCGACGCAAGCGCCGCCATCGGCCCTGGGGGAATTTCGAACACCATGTTTCCGGTCATCGGCATCGTCGTCCTGCTCGTCATGGTGTTTGGCGGATTCGCGTTCACCGGCGGCGCGCTCGGCCCCGTCATGGAGGCGATCCCGCACGAGATGCTGATCATCGGCGGTGCCGCCGCCGGCGCGCTGATCATCGGCAATTCGGGCAAGGAGCTGAAAGGCCTCGGCGCCGGCCTGGGCAAGGTCTTCAAGGGTCCGAAGTACAAGAAGCAGGACTATCTCGACGTCATCTTCCTCGTCAGCAAGCTGATGAAGATGCTGCGGATGGACGGACCGATCGCGCTCGAGCCGCATGTCGAGGATCCGCAGTCGTCCGCAGTGTTCGCCGAATACCCGAAGCTCCTGAAGGACAAGGCGCTCGTCAACCTGATCGCCGATACGCTGCGCCTCGTCGTGGTGTCGTCGGGCACGCTCGACGTGCATGCGGTCGAGGAGGTGATGGACCACTCGATCAAGACGCATCATCACGAGGAAGAGGCGGCGCACGGCACACTCGCAAGTCTGGCCGACGCGCTTCCGGCGCTCGGCATCGTCGCGGCGGTGCTCGGCGTGGTGAAGACGATGGGCTCGATCGACAAGCCGCCGTCGATTCTCGGCGCGATGATCGGCTCGGCGCTGGTCGGCACGTTCATGGGCGTGCTGCTCGCGTACGGCATCGTCGCGCCGCTCGCGAACCGGCTGAAGCAGGTGCTCGATGCCGACGCGTCGATCTACGACGTGGTGAAGCAGATCATCATCGCCTCGTTGCACGGCCACCCGCAGCCGCTGGTGATCGAGGCCGCACGCTCGGGCATCGCGCACAAGAACCAGCCGGGCTTCGCCGAAGTCTTCGACGGGCTGAGGGGCAAGTAACGTCGTGGCCGCGCGCGCGCCTCACGGGACGAACCAGCCGCCCAAGGTCATCGTCAAGAAGATCTATATCGAGGGGCATGGCGGCCATCACGGCGGCGCGTGGAAAGTCGCGTATGCCGATTTCGTGACCGCGATGATGGCGTTCTTCCTGTTGCTGTGGATCGTCGGCGCGACCACCGAGAAACAGCGCAAGGGCATCGCCGATTACTTCGCGCCGACGATCCTCAATACGCGCTCGCTCGGGATCGGCGGCGGCGGGCTGTTCGGGGGCGAATCGATCCTCGACAAAAATCGCATCGGGCCGAAGCCAGGACAGACCAGCATGGCTCAGCTTGCGATCCCCGATGCGGGGCTCGGTGGGCCGGCGGCGGGTACCGGGCCGAAGGGGTCGCTGAAAAGCCGCGATGCGCTGACCAAGGAAGACCAGAAGAACTTCCAGGCGTTGCGCCGGCGCGTGCTCGGCCAGATCGCGGGCAACGCCAAGCTGTCGCGGTTGCAGAACCATGTCCGGTTCGTGCCGACGCAGGACGGGATGCGGATCGACCTGGTCGACGATGCGGATTATTCGATGTTCGCGCTCGGCACGACCGCGCTCGATCCCGAAGCGTCGGCGCTGATCGGCATGATCGCGGGGTCGGTGCAGGGGATGCAGAACCCGATCATGATCCGCGGCCATACCGACAGCGTGCCGTATGGCGACCCGCGTGCGATGAACAACTGGATGCTGTCGTCGGGCCGTGCCGAGGCGACGCGCCGCCGGCTGCTGTCGGGTGGCACGCCGGAACAGCGCTTCGAGCGTATCGAAGGCGTCGCCGACCGCGAGCCGCTGATCGTCAAGGACCCGTCCGATCCGCGCAACCGCCGCGTGGCGATCACGTTGCTCTACCGTCGCGGCACGTTCGGGAAGTAACGGCTGATCCTGGCGCAGCGTCGCCCGGGTTTTCGTTGGAAGCGTTTCCCAGCGGCGCGCCGAGGCCTTCGCCAGAGTGCAGGCAGTCGGCGCTGACCCATTTGACACAATAGCCCCTCGTCATCCTCGCGCGGGGGGGATTTATAGTCTCGAAGTCTAGCGATCGTGCGGCTAGGCCAGCCAATATGGGTTCCCGCCTGCGCGGGAATGACGGTTACTGGGCGGAGGCTAATGCGGGGCCTCCGCCGTCGACCGTAAGATCTCACGCCGTAAGATCTCGCGCTACGCGGGTGTAGGCGCCGATAGATCCCCAAACGAAAAAAGGGACCGGCGTCCGATGACGCCGGTCCCTTCGCTCGATGATGACGCGTCCGTTTACTCGGCGGCGGCGGTTTCCGTCTTGCGCTTGCGCGTCGTCGGCGCGGGCGCGGCGGCCGGGGCGGCTTCGGTCTTGCGCGGGCCGGGCTTGCGGCCAAGGCCGATCTTCTTCGCCATCGCGCGACGGCTTTCCGAGTAGTTCTCGGCGACCATCGGATAATCGGGCTTCAGGCCATAGCGTTCGCGATACTCGGCGGGCGTCATGCCGTGGGTCGCGAGGTGCCGGCGCAAGGTCTTGTACGACTTGCCGTCGATCATCGAGATGATGTGATCCTTCGACGCGAGCGACTTGCGTGCCGTTACGGCCGGCGTGTAGTCGGCTGCAGCCTCGACAGGGGGAGTGTCGTCCGAATTGCCGAGCAACGCCGCGACGGTTTCATGCATCTTGCCGAGGAACGCGGGGACGTCTTCGGACGAGCTGCGCGTATTCGGGTTGCCGAGCCAAGCAATCGTCAGTTCGGTTGCGAGTTCGACGGCGTTAAGGTCGGTGGTATCTTCGGCCATGTTGCACTCCATTGCAGACGATCGCCGTAACGACGTGCGACAAAGGGTTCAACCATCCAAGGCAAGGATCGCGCAGATTATATTGTAAAAATCGACATTGAAACCCGGCAAAACGAGAATCCGGTTCATTTCGATTGCTTTGGATTAAACCGCGGCACCGGGACGAATGGCCCGCGAATCGCTCGTCGCGATGCGCCGACCATGTCGTATCCTTACGCCGGCATGTCCGGATCCCGACATCGGGCGATCCGCGATCCGCGATCCGCGATCCGCGATCCGTGATCCGCGATCCGCGGTCCGGTCAGCCGCCGCGGCGTGCGCGCTCGGCCGTTTCGTTCAACTGGACGACGGTTTCGGCAAACCGATGATCGGCTTCGGCATTGCGCAGGGGCCGCACGCGCTCGACGAGAATTTCGCCGGACTCGAGGTCATCGGTCCAGAGCGCCATCACCTCGTCCGCGAATGCATCCAGCGGCATGTAGCCGGGGCGCGTTTCCTGGCCGGGCGTGAGCGTCGTCTGGACGCCGGGCGGTGCGATCTCGATAACTTCGACCTTGCCGGCGAGCACGCGGCGCAGGCTGACGGTGTAGGAATGGATCGCGGCCTTGGTCGCCGAATAGGTCGGCGCGGCGGTCAGCGGTACGAAGGCGAGGCCGGAGGTGAGGTTGACGATCGCGCTGCCTGGCTGCGTCGCGAGATGATCGACCAGCGCATTGGTCAACCGGATCGGGCCGAGCAAATTGGTGACGATCGTCGCCTCCGCGTCGGTGAGATCGCGACGCGTCGCGGCGTCCTCCAGCTTCATGATGCCAGCGTTGTTGACCAGCACGTTGAGCGCCGGATGATCCGCTACGATGCGGCGGGCGAAATCCTCGATCGCGGCGGGATCGTCGACGTCGAGCGTCGCCGCATGCATCCGATCGCGACCGGCGATCGTCTCGTCGAGCGCGGCCTGACGGCGGCCGGTGACGATGACGGTGTTGCCGGCGTCATGGAGACGGTGCGCGAGCGCGGCGCCGATCCCCGAGCCGCCGCCGGTGATCAGGATGGTGTTGCCGGTCGGGTTCATGCCTATTCTCCTGCGAAGGCCCATGCGATCAGCGCCTACCGCGACCCAACGCAGGCGCGCCGCGTTCGGTCCGGATGCGCGGCAAATTGCGCGTGGGCCGCTGCCAGCCCGACCGATGTGCCGAAGCCGTCGGCATCGTCTGCCGGGTGAAGGCGGCGAGCACGGCCTCGCCGATCGGCGACACGGCGAGCGGGAAGGGCGGGGCAGTCGTAACAGGCGTTAAGTCAGCGGAAGGCCTCGATGCCGTGGCAGTCCAGCGCCGCTACGGCGACGTGGAATTGTGTCGATCAGGCTTCGCTCACCGCTTGATCGGATTCGCAGCAGCGCTTGCGGGTTCGACGGGAGCGGGCAGGCCGCCAGGACGGGCGGCGACGACATCGCCGTATTTGCCGCAATATTTGGACTCGCCCGCGTCGCCGTGCACGTCCACGCCGCAATAGTCCCGACGCCGCATCACCACGTTGCGGAGGGTCAGTACATGCCCGTCGCGCAGTTCCACGGTAAGGTGACCGTCGGGTCCCAGCCTCACAAAGGCGGTGGACAACGTCCGGCGCCCGCGCGTCTCGTCAGGCGAGTCGACCGGTGTTGCCGCGGCGGGGATGGGAGCGGGATTTTCCGCGGCGGACACGGCTTCCAGCATCGGGCCCTGGTCAGCGTGTGCGCGATCCGCGGCACCCTGATCGGCGGGGCTCGAGCCGATTGGGCTCGGTGCGGCGGCTACCGGCGCTGCCGGCCCGGCCCCGTCCGGTCCTTGAACGGCAGTTTCTGAATTGGGACTCGATTGGCGCATGGCGGCATCCTGCGGTGAGGGCGTGCATGCGGCGAACGCTGTGAAGCTTGTTAGCAGGATGCGGAGCATCGCGTTCCCCGTCGGTTTCGGCACGCTTCCGGATAGGGGAATCGTGATCGCGAGTCACGAACGATCGGGCCTATCGATCGCACGCTGGGGTGCGCACTGGGTGCGCGCGCTGCGATTGCGTGCTCGTCAAGGCAGCGCCTGCCGAAGGGGGTGCGATGACGCTCGTCGTCCTCCGCCGCCCTCCGTTTGTTCGTGTAAAAGCCGCCGCTGCCCACGCTTCGGCGATTTTGTTGCTTTCCAGTCGCTTCCGCGCCGAATTGCGCGAACAGGCCCTTGACCGGTGTGAGTTCGCTATGGGAGTGTGAAGACAACGTGAACGAATCATTACGGTAGCATGCGCCGATTTTGATCGAAAATGGATGTCATTCGTGACGTCTCGGGCGGCAATGGCGATATAATCGTGCAAATCAGGGGAGTCACATATGACCATTTCGAACCTCGGCAGCGTTCAGCCTGACAATAACGGCCACGTCGGCGCGTTGGACTCTCCGGTGCCTTCGAACCGGCTGCCTGGGGACGACATCGTCATCGGCTCGTTCGATCCGTCGGCGAACCTCACGCCCCTCCCCGAATCCGACATGGGCGTCGGCACGTGGGATCCGTTGGCGGAGATCGACCATCTGACGATCATGAGCGGGTGCGGCTGCGCCGCGTGCCAGGGCATGCGCGACGCGCAGGGCGGCACCGACAGCGCCAACCCGAAAAATGTCGATCCGACCGGCGCCAATCCGGAAGGCAACTACATCGGCGAGTTGCTGCCGCTTGGCACCAATCCCGACGGCAGCCACTTCTTCACCGGCAACCGCAACGTCGATGCCGCGCTGATCGGCTCCAAATGGGGCACGCTGAACCTCACCTACAGCTTCCCGACCTCGGGCTCGAACTACAATGGCAGCGGGTACGACACCAACGGTGTCAGCCTGTACCATGTCGACCTCGGCACGCAGCAGCAGTTGGCGGCGCAGGCGTCGTTCGCGCAGCTCTCGGCCGCGACCGGGCTGACGTTCACGCAGATCACTGACACCGACACGGTGCACGCGAACATCCGCATCTCGCAGAGCGCGGACAACGACGTGGGATCGGCATACGGCAACTTCCCGTCCGACACGCGCGGGCTCTCGGGCGACATCTGGTTCGGCCGCACCAGCCAGCCTTATTACGATCTCGCGTTCAAGGGCACGTGGGGTTACGCCACGATGATGCACGAGATCGGCCACACGATGGGGCTGAAGCACGGGCATCAGGATTACACCAACGTCGACCTGTCGTTCTACTTCGGCGGTACGCCGCGCTTCGGCACCCAGTCGCTGACGCCGGACCGCGACGGCCAGGCCTGGTCGCTGATGACCTATACGCCCGCGCCGTTCACGAACAGCAACTTCGCCGGCGAGAAGATCAACCAGCCGCAGACGTACATGCAGTATGATCTGGCCGCGCTGCAGTATCTCTACGGTGCGAACTACACGACCAACGCCGGCGACAGCGTCTACACCTTCAGCCAGACGACCGGCGAGATGTTCATCAATGGCGTCGGCCAGGGTGCACCGTCGGGCAACAAGATCTTCCTCACCGTCTGGGACGGCGGCGGCAACGACACGATCGATGCCAGCAACTACGCCGGCGGCGTCACGGTCGATCTGCGTCCCGGCGAATTCTCGACCTTCGACCAGTCGCAGCTCGCCAACAACCTGGCTTATCAGGGGCTGACCAACCTGGCGCCCGGCAACATCGCGATGTCGCTGCTGTACAACAACGACGCGCGTTCGCTGATCGAGAATGCCACCGGGGGCGCGGGCAACGACGTTCTCGTCGGCAACACCGCCAACAACGTCCTCGACGGCGGTGCCGGCAGCGACGCGGTGATCTTCACCAACACCACCGGCGTGACCGTCACTCTCAACGACACCGGTGCGGACGTCATCGTCAGCCACGACGGCGAGACCGACACGCTGCGCAGCATCGAGAACATCGGTGGCACCGTCGGCAACGACACGCTGACCGGCAACAGCCAGGACAACATCCTCAGCGGCGGTGCATCCGGCGCGGATACCCTGTCGGGCGGTGCCGGCAACGATCGCCTGATCGGCGGTGGCTTCACCGTCACGACAAGCTTCGTGGTGACGCCGGAGTCGGCGCCGTCGCAGGCCGACATTACCAAGCCGCAGTCCGCCAACAACGGCAGCATCGCGACCGCGGTGAATACGGCCGGCGCCTACGATATCGACGACAACGCCAATATCACCAGCTCGACCACGATCCCGCACGCGACCATCAACGCCACGGCGGCGGGCGGCACGCTGGAATATTACCGCGTCGACGTGACCGCGGCCGGCGCACAGGCGATCTTCGACATCGACGGCAACGGCTCGCTGGACGACAGCATCATCGAACTCGTCGACGGCAACGGGACCCTGCTGGCCAACAACGATACGGGTCCGGGCGATCCGGGCACGAACTTCAACGACGACGCCTATATCAGCTACACGTTCGCGGCAGCCGGAACCTATTACATCCGCGTCGGCCGCTATACGTCGGGGGCGGTCGCCCAGCCGATGCTGGCCGGTCAGACATACCAGCTGAACATCTCGCTGCAGGGCGCGGCTGGATCGACCATCTTCACGACCAACAACACCAGCAGCCTGGTGGCCGACGGTGGCGAGGGTAACGACTATCTGCAGGGAACGATCGCCAACGACATCCTGAACGGCGGCAACGGCAATGACACCGCATCGTTCGTGACGGCGAACAGCACCACGGCAACGGGTGTCACGGTCGACCTGAACCTGCAGGGCGCGGCGCAGAACACCGTCGCGGCGGGCAACGACACGCTGATCGGCATCGAGAACCTGATCGGTTCGGCGCTCAACGACACGCTGATCGGCAACGCGGACGCCAACGTCATCGAAGGCGGCCTCGGCAACGACACGCTGGTCGGCGGCGCCGGCAACGACACCGCGTCCTATGCCGGCTCGCTGGCGGGCGTGACCGCAAGCCTCGCACTGCAGGGCGTCGGGCAGAACACGGGCAGCGCAGGGACGGACACGCTCAGCGGGTTCCAGAACCTGCTCGGCTCGGCGTTCAACGACAGCCTCACCGGCGATGCGACGGAGAACACGCTGACGGGCGGCGCGGGCGACGACACGCTCAACCCCGGCGCGAACGGCGTCGGCACCGTCGACCTGCTCGACGGCGGCACCGGATCGGATACCGCGTCGTTTGCGGGCTACACGGCGGGCGTCACGGCCACGCTGGCCGGTGCGGCGGACGGCACCGCGAGCGTCGATGGATCGCAGATCGCGGTGCTGCGCAGCATCGAGAACCTGCTCGGCGGTGACGGCAACGACACGCTGACCGGCGATGGCAATGCCAACGTCATCGAAGGCGGGCTCGGCGACGACACGCTCAACGGCGGCGCGGGCATCGATACGGTGTCGTTCAGCGGTGCGACCGGCGTGACGGTCGATCTTTCGATCCTGACCGCCCAGAACACGGGCCTCGGCAACGACACGATCACCGGCTTCGAGAACGTCCGCACCGGCTCCGGCGCAGACACCGTCACCGGCGACGCCAACGACAACATCTTCTTCGAAGGTCGTGGCGCCGATAGCTATACCGGCGGCGCCGGAAACGACACCGTCGACTATTCCGCCGCGACCTCGACCGTGACGGTCAACCTCAACACCATCGCGGCGCAGAATACCGGCGTCTTCGGGGGCGTCGACACGATCCGCGAGATCGAGAACGTGACGGGTGCGGCGGCCTTCTCGAACAGCCTCACGGGTGGAAACACCACGGCCAACCTCCTGGTCGGCGGCGCTGCCGCGGATTTCCTGGTGGGTGGCGGTCTCGGCGACAGGCTGATCGGCGGCGCGGGCAACGACGTGATCTTCGGTGACTATGTCAACGCGTCCAGCAGCGGCGCGACGACCGCCGATGGCGCCGACGTCCTCGAAGGCGGCGCAGGCAACGACAGCCTCGTCGGTGGCCTGGGCAACGACATCCTGCGTGGCGGCGATGGCGACGACACGCTGGTCGGCGGCATGGCCGCCGGCACGGTGTCGGGGCTCAGCGCGATCTTCACCAACGACGGCGGCGACGACACGTTCGACGGCGGCGACGGCACCGATATCGCCTATGCCTATTATACCGACCACACCGGCGCGATCGCGTTCGATCTCGGCAATTTGGCGGGCAACAGCGCGATCACGGTCGACGGCGTCCAGCGCGGCGAGTTCATCAGCGTCGAGCGCGTGGTCTTCCGCGGCGGCACCGGGAACGACGTCGTACGCGGTGGTGGCACGGTGGACACGCTGGTCGGCAACGCCGGCGACGACGTGCTCGACGGTTGGTACGGCAACGACACGCTGTCGGGCGGGCTCGGCAACGACACGCTGATCGGCGGCGAGGGACTGGATACCGCCACGTACGTGAACTCGACGGCGGGCGTGACGGTGGATCTTCGTATCCAGGGTACGGGGCAGTTCACGATCGGCGAAGGCATCGATACGCTGATCGGCATCGAATACCTGACCGGCTCCAGCTTCGGCGACACGCTGCAGGGCAATGACGACTTCAACCTGATCATCGACAACGCGGTCGCGTCGACCGCGACGGCGCTCAGCCAGACGGACTCGCTGTTCGGCTATGGCGGCAACGACAGCATCCTGGCGACGCGCGCCGCCGCCGCGGTGGCGACCAACCTCACCATGGACGGTGGCGACGGCAACGACTTCATCGAACTGCGCAGCGGTACGCTTTCGGCGGCGCTGGCAGCCATCCCTGACGGTCTCTCGACCGCTACCTATCTGGCACTGGGCGCGACCTCCAACGATCGCAACAGCGACGTGGTGACCGTGAGTGGCGGGGCAGGGGATGACCGGATCGTCCTGACCGGCGTTGCCAGCGCGACGGTCGATGCCGGATCGGGCGACGATATCGTCAGCATCAGCATGCGTGGCGCGTCGACCGTGAACAACTACCAGCTTACCCTCGGATCCGGGGCCGACGTCATCCAGTTCGGCGTCGGTGCGTCGGCGGCGAGCTCGACCGACGTGGCGACGACCGTCCGGACCAGCCGCGTTACCGACTTCCAGGTCGGCGATGACGGCGACTCGTTCGAGATGTCCGACTTCCTCAACCGCGGGCTGACCGGCCATGTGGCGAACAGCGACGCGTTCGCCGATGGTCATCTACGCCTCGTCCAGTCGGGCACGGATCTGTTGCTGCAGACCGATCGCGATGGCGCGGGATCGACCAACGGCTTCGTCACCGTCTTCACGATCAGCAACGGCTACACGGGCGGGTTCACGGCCTTCAACTTCGACGGTGCGATCGGTGATCTGACCCTCACCGGCTTCGCGATCGACGAGACGATCACCGGCGCGACGGGCAACGACGTGCTGAGCGGCATGGACGGCAACGACGTGTTGATCGGTCTTGCCGGGAACGACACGCTGTATGGTGGAAACGGCAACGACACGCTCGATGGGGGTGCCGGCAACGACACGCTCGACGGCGGCGCGGGTATCGATCGGGCAGGGTATGACAGCCTGTTCCGGATCTCGGGCATGTCGACCGTCGCCGGCGTGACCACGCTGAACGGCAGTGCGGCGGACGGTACCGACACGCTGACGAGTATCGAACACATCACGTTCCGCGATGGCGAGTTCAGCACCGATCCGGACAGCGTGGGTGCGCTGATCACGCGCCTGTACGATACGGTACTGGATCGTGGTCCCGATGGGATCGGTCTCGATTACTGGGTCGATCAGGTCGAGGATCACGGCACGAGCCTCTTCTCGGTGGTCGACACGTTCGCATCCGACGCGACGTTCCAATCCGCGACCGGCAGCCTGTCGAACGGAGCGTTCGTCGATTACATCTACCAGCAGGCGCTGGGTCGTGCGGCCGACGATGCGGGTCGGACGTTCTGGACGGGGCAGCTGGATGGCGGCCTGTCACGCAGCGGGTTCCTGTTCGACATCTCGGAAAGCGCCGAGCATCGCGCGGTGACGGCCGAGGTCGTCGGGCATGGGTATTTCCAGACCGACGACACCTATCAGTCGATCGCCCTGCTGTACGACAGCATGAGCAACCGACTGCCTGACGATGCCGGCCTCACGTTCTGGGCCGAGCAGGTAAAGTCCGACGCGCTGACGGTGAACCAGGTTGCCGATACCTTCGCGGCTTCGGCCGAGTTCACCAGCATGACGCAGGGGTTGAACAATGGTCAGCTGGTGGACCTGATGTACCAGAACTCGCTGGATCGGGCGCCCGATGCAGGCGGTCGCGCCTTCTGGGTCGACCAGCTCGATCATGGCCTGTCGAAGGGTGCGCTGTTGTATGAGTTCTCGGCATCCGCAGAACACACGGCATTGCTGGCGGCGAACATCATCGGCGGGATCGCGGTGTAACTAAGCGACCGGTCAGGGAACGTGAAGGCGCGGGATTACGGGTTTCCGTACGATCGCCCTTCTCGTTTCCCGGACCCGATGTGGCCCCGATCGGCCACGCAATCGCACCGCTAAAATGCTGGCGGTTGCCACTGAATTAGGGCACGCACCGGCGCGGGGGAAACGACCGCGCCGGTGTTCTTTTTACGGTATCCGTCACGCTTTCTTCCGCGACGTGAACGAACAGCGGCACCTTATGCGACGGTCCAGGGCAAATATCGTATGACTGTATCAGCAGCGCGCAGGCGCAGCATCGGACGTGCCGGGCGCGTCATGCTTGGCTGCGGACTGGCGATCGGCGTCGCGCCTGCGGTGCAGGGGCAGGTGATGGCCAGCCCGCCGGGTTCGCTGGTCGTCGATCCGCAACAGGGGGCTACGCCGCGCCCGCTTCCCGCATCGCCGACATTGCCGCCCGCTGCGTCGCCCGTCAGTCCCGTACCGGCGCCGACATCGCCCGCCCAGCAAGGTCCGCTGCTGCCGATCCCGACGACGAACGTGGTCGTGCGGCCGACCGGCGCACAGCCTGTCCCGGCGGCCACCGCGGCCCCGCGCCCGCTGCCACGGCGCAGCATCGCGGGTGGGCTGCCGGCACCTGGCGGCGACCCGCTCCGGATCGATCCGGCCACTGATCCTGTCTTGCGCCTGGCGCGCAATTCCAGCGATCCGGCGCTGTTCCACCGCGCGATCGCCGACGCCGTGCGGCGCAACCCGGCGCTCGACGAAGCGACGGCGCAGGTCGAGGAGGCCGACGCGGTCCGTGCCGAGGCGCGCGCGCGCAGACTGCCGACCGCCGATTTGTCGATCTCCAGTTTCCAGATTCTCAGTCGCGCGTTTTCCAACGATGTCGGCAACGTGCTGGAGCGCTCGCGTCCCCGCGGCCGGACCGACGGGCTCGTCCGGGTGCAGCAGCCGGTGGTGGATTGGGGATCGAGCCTCAACCGCATCCATGCGGGCGAGGCACGGCTCGAGGCGGCACGCGCGGGGGTCGAGGATACCGGCACGCAGATAGCGCTGCGGGCGATCGCCGCGTGGTACCAGGTCTATGGATACCGGGTGCTGGTGCGGCTCGCCGATGCGTTCACTGCCAGCCAGGGCGATCTGCGCGTCGCCTTGCAGGATCGCGTCGCACAAGGGGCCGCGGCGCCCGCCGATGTCGCGCAGGTCGACAGCTATATCGCATCGGCCGATGCGCAGGCGGCCGATTTCCACCGGCTGCTGACCAGTGCGGAAGCGCAATATGCCGCCGTGATCGGCTCGCCCGCGGTCGGCGATCTCGGCCGTGCGCCGGTACCCGCGCTCGACCGGATCGGAAAGGCCGCGCTTGCGGGCGATATCGATCGCCTGCCGACGGTGCGTGCCGCCCGGCTGGGAGCGGACGCGGCGCGGCTCGATGCGCGCGCGCTCCGCGCGGATCAGCTGCCGCAGCTTTCGGCTGGCCTCGATGCGGGCCGCTATGGCATCATCGAGACATCGCGCGACTATGACGTCCGCGGCAGCGTCACCCTGTCGATGCGGCTCGGTGGCGGGGCGGCGGAGCGCGGTCGCCAGGCGACGGCGCGCGCCAACGGGGCCGATGCACGGTTGCGCCGCACGCGGATCGACGCCGAGCGCGATGCCGAGATCGCCCTGTCGGATGTCGAGGCGCTGGAGGCGGCGCGGAAGGCGATCGAGAGCAACTACATCGCCAGCCGGCAGTCGCGCGACGTGCTGGCCGAGCGGTTCCGCGTGTCGCGTGGCACGCTGTTCGATCTGCTGGGCGCCGAGAACAATTATTTCGGCGTCGCCGCGCGCTACATCCAGACCGTGATCGAGCTCGACAGCGCGCGTTACGCGCTTCTCGCCCGGACCGGCCGCCTGCTGCCGGAACTCGGCATCGATCCCATAACGCTGAACGCAACGCTGGACCCCCGATGAGCAGATCCCCCGACATGGTCGAGCATCCCCGCCCCCGTTTCGCGCCGTGGCTGATGGAGCCCATGCTGCGCAACAAGGGGACCTACATGAAGGTCGCCCTGGCCGCGGCGATGGTGAACATCTTCGGGTTGATCACCTCGCTCTTCACCATGACGGTGTACGACCGGGTGGTGCCGAACAACGCGATCACGTCGCTGGTGGCGCTGTCGATCGGGCTGGTGGTGGTGGTGGTCTTCGACTTCCTACTGCGGATATTGCGGGCCTATTTCACCGATCTCGCGGGCGCCGACATCGATCACGACATCGGCAGCCGCGTCTTCCGGCGGCTGGTGGCGATCCGGCTGGACCAGAAGAAAGGATCGACCGGCGCGCTGACCGGCATGATGCGCGAACTGGAGACGCTGCGCGACTTCTTCGCCTCCGCCACCATGACCGCGCTGGTCGACGTGCCCTTCATCGTCGTGACGCTGGTGTTCATCGCGATCCTCGGCGGACCGCTGGTGTGGGTGCCGCTCGCCGCCATTCCGATCGTGATAGGGGCCGGGTGGCTGACCCGCCCTGCGCTCGATCGCCTGTCGGCGAAGTCGATGAGCGAGGGATTGACCAAGCAGAGCGTGCTGATCGAAACGGTCGGCGCGCTGGAGATGGTCAAGACATCCGGCGCGGCGCGTCTGCTCGGGCGCCGCTGGAGCGCGGCCAACGTCGCGCATGGCGACAGCTCGACGCGGCAGCGGCTGGTCTCGACGATCGCGATCACGGTGGCCGCCTCGGCGAACACCTTGTCCTATGCGGGCACGGTGGTCGCGGGCGTGTTCCTGATCGCCGACCACCGGCTGACCACCGGCGCCTTGGTCGCCTGTTCGATCCTGTCGGGCCGCGCGGTCCAACCGCTCGCGACGATCGCCTCGCTGCTATCGCGGCTGTCGGCGACGCGTGCATCCTACAAGCAGATCAACGGCATGATGGAGACGGGGTCGGAGGAGCCGGGCGCGGGCGCGCTCCGCCCGGTGCGGTTCGACGGCCGCATCGAACTGCGCGGGATCGAGTTCCGCTATCCGGGCGCGGCCGAGAAGACGCTCGACGGTCTCAACCTGGTCATCCCCGCGGGACAGCGCGTGGCGCTGCTCGGCAGGATCGGCTCGGGCAAGTCGACCATCGCGCGCCTCATCCTCGGCCTGTACCCGCCCCAAGAAGGCCTGGTGATGATCGACGGCACCGACATCCGCCAATATGATCCCTGGGCGATGCGCGGCCTGATCGGCACGGCGCTGCAGGAGCCGGTGCTGCTGTCGGGGAGCGTTCGCGAGAATATCGTGCTTGCTCGCGACGGGGTCGACGATGCCGAGATGCTCCGCGTCTCCGAACTGTCCGGTGCGCATAGCTTCATGGGCCGGATCGCCAACGGCTACGACCTCCGGCTCGCCGATCGTGGCGAGGGACTGTCGGGCGGTCAGCGCCAGGCGATTTCGCTCGCCCGCGCGCTGGCCGGCAAGCCGCAGATCATCGTGTTCGACGAGCCGACCAGCGCGATGGACCAAGCCAGCGAAGCACAGCTGATCGGGCGGCTGGAAGCGGAGCTGCAGGGCCGCACGCTGGTGCTCATCACCCATCGCCCGGCCCTGTTGCGCCTCGTCGATCGGATCGTCGTGGTGGAGAACGGCCGGGTCGTCCAGGACGGCCCACGCGATGCCGTCCTCAAGGACCTCCAGCGCCCCCGCGTCGCAGCCTGAGACCCGATCCATGACCGACCCCCATTCCCACTTCGAAGACTTGGCCGACAGGATCAAGCCCAAGGCGGTCTCGAACCTCCTGCTGTGGCTGATCCTCGGCTTCGTCGTGATCTTCGTCATCTGGGCGAGCGTGGTGAAGCTCGACCGGACCGTGCACGCGTCCGGCCGGGTGGTGCCGTCGAGCCGGCTTCAGGTGCTGAGCAACCTGGAGGGCGGCATCGTGTCCGAAATCCTGGTGCGCGCCGGCGACGTCGTCCGCCGTGGCCAGCCGCTGGTACGCCTCGATCGCACCCAAGCCGGCGCCGAACTCGGCAGCTCGGAGGCGACCGTGGGCGCACTCACCGCCAAGATCGCGCGGCTGCGGGCCGAGATTGCCGGCCGCGAGCCGGTCTATCCCACCGCGCCCACTCCCGAGATCGCCGAGCAGATCGCGATCGAGCGTTCGCTCCATACCGCGCGCATGAGCGATCTCGCGAGCCTCAGCCTGGCGGCTGCGGCGCGCGAGGCGCAGGCCGGACGTGCGGTTGCCGAAGCCAGCGCCGCCTATCAGTCACGCGTGTCGGCGCGGGATTCGGCACGGCGCCAGCTCGAGATGATGCGCCCGCTGGTGGAGCGCGGGATCGAACCGCAGCTCACCCTCATCCAGCTGGAAAACTCGGCAGCGGTCGCGACCACCGATGCAGCGCAGGCCGCGGCCGGAATCGCGCGCGCGCAGTCGGCGGTCGCGGAAGCCCGTGCTTCGCTGGCGCAGGTGCGTGGCGCCTGGCGCGCGCAGGCGGGGACCGATCTCGCCACCGCGCAGGCCGAGCTCGCGTCCCGCCGCCAGACGGTGCCCGCGCTCGCCGCCCGGCTTGGTCGCGCGACCGTGTCGGCGCCGGTCGACGGGCGGGTCAACCGGGTCCTGGTCTCGACCGTCGGCGCCAGTATCGCTGCTGGGCAACCGATCGTCGAGGTCGTGCCGTCCGCAGACGCGCTCACCGTGGAGGCGATGGTCAGCCCCAAGGACATCGCCTCGGTGCGGATCGGCCAGCACGCCAAGGTCAACATCACCGCGTATGAATCCGGCATCTACGGCGGAATGGACGGCCGTGTGGTCACCATCTCGCCGGATGCCACGGTCGACGAGCGCACCGGCGAGGGCCATTACACGGTACGCGTGCGCGCCGACGCGCAGAACTTCCGCGGGCCCGATGGCCGGCGTCTGGTGATCGGCCCCGGCATGACCGCCGACGTCAACCTGATCGGCGACAAGCGATCGGTGATGGCGTACATCCTGTCGCCCTTCACGCGGCTCCGCGAGGACGCGTTCCGCGAGTGACGAAGGCGTTGACGGCGCGGCGCGAACTCGCTTCGTGCGTCGGCGTTTTCGGGGGCGATCGGTGCCTTTCGCAGTCCGGTCGCCTGGGACTATGGGTATGTGGATAACGATCCTGAACTGCGTCGGCCGATGAAGACGATCGTCGACCGTCTGGTGCGATGGGGCCGCGGCGTGAGCATGGGGCTGTTGGTCGCAAGCACCGCGATCGCGCAGGATGGCCCACCGAAAGCGGCCGGGGATCCGATCCTCCAACGGCACTGGAATCCGGCGTTCGACGTCCGGCTTCCCGACGGCGTCGGATCCGACGACGAGAACCTGAAACGGCGTTGCTGGTCGCAACAGGCGTTGGACACGTACGTGACCGAAGGCCGATTCTGGATCGAGGATCTCTACGGGCTTCCCTATGGTTACGTCCAGGATCACTGCCTGAAGGAGCAGCTCGCAAAAATCGATACCGCGCTGAACGATACCTACAGGGTGTTGCTGCGAACGCTCGAGCCGGCCGAGCGCCGGAAGGTCGTTGCATCCGAACGCCGCTGGCTCAGCCGGCGGACCGTCGCCTGCAATGTACCCGACGGTCGAACCTTCGTGATGCTGGGCTCTTTCGTATGCCTCATGAACATGACGAACGACCGGATCGACTGGATCGGCGCCCGCCAATCCAGTCGGAAGGATGTCCGGCGATAGGGCGACTGATCGATGCCGTACCCTGAAATCGGCCTCGCCGATCCGTGCCGTTATTTTACCAGGGCTGCCGATTGATCGAGCGCGACGACGGGCAGCCATACCGCGCTGGCGGAGGGCCCGCCGCGGACGATCGTGACCGTCGCGGCCTTGTAATCCGCCTTCTTCGCCAGGAAGATGTTGGGCACGAAGGTCTGCGGGTTGCGGTCGTAGAGCGGGAACAGGCTCGACTGGACCTGGATCATGATCTTGTGCCCCGGCTGGAATACGTGGTTCACGGTCGGCAGGCGGAACTTGTATTCCTGCACCTTGCCCGCGGGGATCGCGGTCGGCTTGGCGAAGCTCTGGCGATAGCGGCCGCGGAAGATGTCGAGGCTGATCGGCAGTTCATAGCCGCCCATCTTCGGATCGGTGGCGTTCTCCGCCGGATACACGTCGATCACCTTGACCACGAAATCGCCGTCGGTGCCGGTTGTCTTCGCGAAGATGTCGGCGATCGGCGCGCCCGACACGCGCACCGGCGCGGTCAGCGCTTCGGTGGTGTAGGTCATGACGTCGGGACGGCCATCGACGCCGCGCTGATCGCTGACGAGCCAGTCGCCCCAGCGGCCGTCGCCGAAATTCACCGGGCGCGGCAGGTGCGGCACGGGCTTGGCGGGGTCCGAGACATAGCTGTCACCGCCAGCGGCGGCCTTGCCGAACCCGAGCGCGCCGCCCTCCTGCAGGTAGATCGGCTTCAGCGGGGACGGGCACCCGGTTTCGCACGCCAGCGGCCACGTCGCGAACTTGTCCCAGTGGTTTTCACCGGTGTTGTAGATCGCCGCCGCCGGCAGCGTGACGGGCGGGCCGTCCTTCAGATACTGGTTGAAATACGGGAGCAGCATGTCCTCGCGGAATTGCTGCGCGGTGTCGCCATTCCACTGGAACGGCCCGAGGCTGCGACCCTCGCGGTTGATCTGGCTGTGGCGCCACGGACCCATGACGAGGTGGTTGTTGCCGAGCTTGCCCTTGGCCTTCAGCGCCTCCCACGATGTGATCGCGCCGTACATGTCCTCCTGATCCCACAGGCCCTGTTCCCAGATCGTCGGCACGTTCGACGGGTTGGCGGCAAGCAGCTTGTCGAGCGCCTGGCCCTGCCAGAAGTCGTCATAGGCCGGGTGCGACACCATCCGCTGCCAATAGGGCAATTGATCGTAGCCGGACTTCTTCGCCCAGTCGCCGGCCGAGCCGACGTCGCGGAAATTGTCGTAATCGTCGTAGCCGCCGGTGGGGGGCGCCTTGCCCGCGCCCTTGTAGCCGGTCTGGCTGCCCAGCCACGCGATGTTGGCGAGGCGGAAGGCACCGTAATGGAACCAGTCGTCGCCCATCCAGCCGTCGATCATCGGGCTTTCCGGCGCCGCGACCTTCAGCGCGGGGTGCGGGGCGAGCAGCGCCATCGCGACCGTGAATCCCTCGTAGGACGAGCCGATCATGCCGACGCGGCCGTTGCTCTCCGGCAGGTTCGCCTTGTTCACCAGCCAGTCGATCGTGTCGTAGGCGTCGGTGACGTGATCGACCTTGGTCGGGTTGAGCGGGCCGATCACGGGGCGTGTCACGACGTAATCGCCTTCGGAGCCGTATTTGCCGCGGATGTCCTGGTAGACGCGGATATAGCCCGCCTTCACGAACATCTCGTCGGCGAGCGGCAGCGTGGCGAGGATGCTCGAACTATCCGACCGGTTGGCGCGACCCTTGGCGTCGTACGGCGTGCGGGTGAGCACGATCGGTGCGTTGGTCACGCCCTTGGGATAGACGATGACGGTGTACAGCCTGGTGCCGTCGCGCATCGGGATCATCACTTCGCGCTTCACATAGTCGCGCGCCGCGGTCGGCGGCACGAACCTGGCGGGAATGTCGCCGCCGACGGGCGCAGTCTTGTCCTGTGCAGACACAGCGGTGGCGAGGGCCAGCGACGCTAGCAGGGCGAATTTGACGGTCATCGAGGTACGCTCCGGATCGGTTGCGACAGGTCTAGGCGGACTTGGGTCGCCAAGGCAATCACGCAAGATGCCACCGTTGCAGTCCGGCCGACCGGATGAATCCGTGGGGCATCAGGCCTGTATTGCAGAGGGTTGGCGACCGAAGCGCCATCGCGTTCACCTGCGACCACACAGACGAACCGAGGCTTGCATGGTCGGAAAGCCCGAGGGCGTGGATGCACTTGCGCGCGCGAGCGGGGTCGCGGCGTTCGCCGCGTGAAAGCTGCGTATCGAACGCCGCAATCCGACCGCGGCAGGGATCAATAGCGCAACGACGATTTGCAGACCCTTTTCGCGTGGCAAAACCTATCCTGCGGCGGCACCGGGCGGACGATCCTGCGGCAAACCTGCGCGGGATATGGTCGGACACGCATGCCGGCGTAGATTTATTGTCTTGATCCAAGGCGGTCTCGGGTCGACCGGGAGCCCATGGTCGCCGAAGAGCGACACGCCAAAAGGGACCCGTCGATGATCGCCTACCGTACCGCTTTAGCCCTCGCCGTTTCGACTCTCACGCTGGTTCAGACGCAGGTCGTCTGGGCACAACAGGGTCCTGCGACGCCTGCAACCGATCCGGTCGCCCCCGCCGCCGCCGCCCCCGCTGCTACCGATCCGGCTGCCGCTGCGCCGGTCGCGGACGTACAGGACGATATCATCGTCACCGGCACCCGCACGGCCGGCCGCTCGCGGCTCGACAGCGCATCGCCGGTCGACGTACTGAGCGGGGCCAGCCTGCAGCGGCAGGGCACCACTGAGCTCGCCACCGCGCTGTCGGCGATCGCGCCGTCGATCGATTTCCCGCGTCCGTCGGCGACCGACGGCACCGACGCGATCCGCCCCGCGACGCTGCGCGGGCTGTCGCCCGATCAGACGCTGGTGCTCATCAACGGCATTCGCGGCCATACCTCGTCGCTGCTCAACACCAACGGCAGCGTCGGTCGTGGTTCGGCGGCGGTCGATCTCAACACCGTGCCGACCGTGGCGCTCGACCGGATCGAGGTGCTGCGCGACGGTGCCTCGGCCCAATATGGCTCGGACGCGATCGCCGGCGTGGTCAACCTGCGGCTGCGCGAGGCGCGCGCGGGTGGCGGTGCGCAGGTCACCTACGGCTTCTACGACACCGACGTCGACACCGCCAACAACAGCCGGCACGTGACCGGTGAGAACGCCGTGACCGCCTCGGCGTGGCAGGGCATCGGGTTCGGCCGCGACGGGTTCGTCACGGTTTCGGGCGAATATACCAAGCGCCAGCCGACCAACCGCGCGGATATCGATACGCGCGTGTCGCCCAACCGGGTCACCGGTCGCTACGGCGATCCCGCGGTCGAGCAATATACCGGCTTCGTCAACGCCGGGACGTCGCTCACCGATACGCTCAGCCTGTACGCGTTCGGGGGCTATCAGGATCGCGACAGCCGCAGCGCCGCCTTCCCGCGCATCGCGCCCGCCGGCACCAGCGCGGCGACGCTGACCACGCTGGGGAACCTCGCCCGGGCGGGGTATCCGAACGGCTTCCTCCCGATCATCAACACCAAGTCGAAGGATATCAATTCCGCGGTCGGCCTGCGTGGCGACGTGGCGGGGTTCAACGTCGATCTGTCGCTCAGCTACGGTCGCAACCGGATCGACTATCGCACGCTGAACTCGGCGAATTATGCCTTCGGCACGGCCACGCCGCGCAATTTCAACGACGGTTCGACGGTCTACGACCAATATGTCGCGGGGCTCGACGTCTCGCGCAAGTTCGATGTCTTCCAGTCGCTGAACGTCGCGTTCGGCATCGAGGGCCGTCGCGAAGGCTACAAGATCGTGGCGGGCGAACTGGCCTCCTACGGCCTTCCGCCGGCCGGCACGGTGACGGGGATCCCGGCGGGCCTCACACCCGCGGCGGGTGCGCAGGGCTTCGGCGGCTTTGCGCCCGGTAACGCGACCGAGCGCAGCCGCCGCAACGGCAGCATCTATCTCGACATCGAGGCGCAGGTTACCGACAAGCTGCTCGTCGGGCTCGCTGGCCGGGCGGAGGATTATTCCGATTTCGGCAGCACCGCGACCGGCAAGGCATCGCTCCGCTACGATGTCGCGAAGTGGTTCGCGTTGCGTGCCACCGCCTCGACCGGCTTCCGGGCGCCGTCGCTGCAGCAGCAATATTTCACGCAGACCGCGTCGGTCGTCACCAACGGCGTTCCGATCCAGACGGGCACGTTCCCCTCGGTCGACAACGTCGCGACCGCGCTCGGCGGCCTGCCGCTCGAGCCCGAGAAGTCGACCAACCTGTCGGTCGGCACGGTGATCCGCGCAGGCGGGTTCGACCTGACGATCGACGCGTACCGCATCCACATCCGCGACCAGATCGGCCTGTCGGAGAACATCGCCGCGACCTTCAGCCCGACCGTCGCGTCGCTGCTCGCGCCGTTCAACGTATCGGCCGCGCGGTTCTTCCTGAACGGTCTCGCCTCGACCACCAAGGGCATCGACGTCGTCGCGCATTACCGACTGGCCGCCGAGAGCGCGGGCAATTTCGACTTCACGGTTGCGGGCAACGTCAACGACGTCGACGTCACGCGCGTGCCGGTCACGACCTCGACGCTGAACCCCGCGCCGACGCTGTTCGCGCGCAGCCGTATCCTGACGCTCGAAGACGGCACGCCGGGCACCAAGGTCACGGGGACGATCGACTGGTCGCTCGACCGTCTCGGTGCGCTCGCCCGCGTCACCTATTACGGCGACGTCAACCAGCCCGGCACGCTGGTTGCCGCCGACGTCCATACCGGCAAGCACGCGATCACCGATCTCGAGCTGCGCTACACCGCGACCAAGGGCGCGCAGATCGGGCTGGGCGTCAGCAACGTGTTCGACGTCTATCCCGATCGGACGATCGCGGCGAACAACAGCACCGGCGTCCTGGGATATCCGTCCTATTCGCCGTTCGGGTTCAACGGCCGCTATCTGTACGCCCGCGTCGGCCTGAACTGGTGATCGGGGACGGCCGGAACGCCGTATGATCCTTGGGGGGCCGGCACGCCGATGGCGGTGGCTGGCCCCCACATGCGATGTCCCGACTAGAGGCCTGGCCGATTGGCGGCGACCTGACGTCGCGTCTCTCGTGGCCGCGTCAGCGTCATGAGAATGCCGGCGTCGTGACCCGGTTTCCCGCCTGCACGCGCAACGTGGCTATCGCGCCGGCGAACATCAGCGCGCCCGCGACATACAGGATGTTGCGCGCATCGCCGCCGAGCAACGGCCGGAAGAACAGCGGGACCGTCAGGCTCTCGATCATCATCGGCACGACGATGAACATGTTGAAGATGCCCATGTACACGCCGAACCGCGCCGGCGGCACGACGTCGGTCAGCATCACATAGGGGTTGCCCATCATGCTCGCCCAGCCGAGCCCGATGCCGATCATCGGCAGGTACAGCCAGCCCTCGGTGGCGATACCCGGGATCGCCAGCATCGCCGCGCCGGATGCCGCGAGACACACCGCATGGACGACGCGCGCACCGTAACGTCGCGTGATCAACACCATCGCCAGCGCGGCGACGAACGCGACCGCGTTGTAGAACGCACCGATCCGACCGACCGTCAGCGCGGCATCGCGAAACCCCTGGCTCGCGGGATCGGCGGTGCCGTGCAGCGACCGCGATAGCGCGAAGGCGATGAACTGCCAGTAGGCGAACATCGCATACCATTGGCACAGCATCGCGACGCCGAGTTGCCGCATCGCCGTCGGCATGTCGCGGATCGCCTGGACGACGTCGCGTACCGCGCTGCCGAGCGTCAGCTTGTCCGCGCGGATCTCTACCAGTTCCTCGGGGGTCAGCGGCAGTTCGGGGACGCGGAAGACCGACCACAGAATCGTCGACAGCGACAGCACCGCACCGACCAGGAACGCGATCCGCGTGATATCGGGAATGCCGTTCGCATCGACCGCATCCTTGTTCAGCCCCCACCACACCAGCAGCGACGGCGCGAGATAGGACAGGGTCTGCGCGAGCCCGGTAAACGCCGATTGCGTCAGGAACCCGGTCGATCGCTGATCCTCCGACAGCCGATCGCCGACATAGGCACGATAGGGCTCCATCGTGACGTTGTTGGCGGCGTCGAGGATCCACAACAGGCTGGCCGCGACCCACAAGGTCGGGCTGTACGGCATCGCCAGCAGGCACAGGCTGCACAGCACCGCGCCGACCAGGAAATAGGGCGTCCGCCGACCGAGCCGGCTGGTGGTCTTGTCCGACAGCGCGCCGATCAGCGGCTGGACGAGCAGCCCGGTCATCGGCCCCGCCAGCCAGAGCAGCGGCAACGACGCCTCGTCCGCACCGAGATAGCCGTAGATCGGCGCCATGTTGGCCTGTTGCAGCCCGAACGAGAATTGCAGCCCGAGGAAGCCGAGGTTCATCTCGATGATCCGGGCGAGCGAAAGACGCGGCTTCATGCGGACGCTCCTGATAGCCAGACGATGTGCAACGGTTCGAGCATCTCGCCGGTGGCGGTGCCGGTCAGCCGGTCGATGCCACGGTCGGACAGCGCCACCCGTCGGTCGGAGAAGTTGAAGAACACCCGGTCGCTCCCACAGCCGATACCGAGAAGCTGCGGCACCGTGGCGGGCGTCGCAAGCAGCGTCGGCGCACCGGCACCATTGCTGGCGATGCGCGCCGCCCGGAGCCTGGCGAGGTCGCCGTCGATCCGCCTTGCGGCGGGGGTCTCGATCGCGGTCCAGTCCATCGCCGGACGGTGCAGCCAGCGCCCCTCGTGCGCCCTGTCGGGGTCGGCGAGATAGGACCGGTCGTTCACCATCCCGGCCTCGTCGCCCATGTACGTCGTCGCGAGCCCGCCACTGGCGACCGCCAGCGCGTTCAGCAGTGCGATCCGGCGGAACGCGGCCTCGCGCGCGTCGTCGGTGACCGCGGCTTCGAGCCCGGCGAGAGAGGCCATCGTCCCGTTGGTACCGTGCAGCGCGGCGCCATCGGACTGGAAGGGCTCACCCCGAGCCCAGCTGTCGCCCGCGCCTTCGATGAAGCGACCGGCGCGCGCGAGGCGTGCTTCGGGGTCGGGGTCGAAGCCGCGCAGATCGCCGAGCACCGCGCCCCAGCCGATATCGTCGTGGCAGCGGGCATAGGTCAGCCAGTTCGCGCCGTTGGGAAGGCCGCCGCTCGCGCCGACGATCGCCGCGGGCAGCGCCGCGGACTGCTCGGCCAGCGCGACCCAGCCCGCGACCATCAGCGAGTTGTTGTACACCAGATGGCATTCGGGTTCGAACCCGTCGCCTTCGTCCGCCCCGAAATAGGGCGGCACGAACGCGGTCGGGACGATCGCTTCCGCCTTGAGCAACGTCGCTGGCGCGGCGATCTCCAGCGCGGCGCGCAGCGCGCGGACGATGTGATGCGCCTGTGGCAGGTTGCGGCAATCGGTGCCGGCCTGCTTCCACAGGAACGCGGTGGAATCGAGCCGGAACGCCTCGAAACCATGGTTGGCGAGCCGCAGCATCGTGTCGATCATCGCCACCATCACGTCGGGGTTCGCCCAGTTCAGATCCCATTGGAACGGGTAGAAGGTCGTCCACACCGCGCCGCCCATCGCGGGGACGATCGTGAAGTTGCCCGGCGCGGTGGTCGGGAACACCTGCGGCAACAGCGTCTCGCGCCGCGCCGCCTCGGCTTCGTCCAGCACGATGTAGAAGTCGCGATAGTGCGGGTCGCCGGCCTTCGCGGCGATCGCCCAGACGTGATCGTCGGCGGTGTGGTTGAGCGCGAGATCGACGCACAGGCTGATCCGCGCGGCGCGCAGCCGTTCGCAGAGCCGTTCGACATCCGCCATCGACCCCAGCGCCGGTTCGATGCTGAGATAATCGGCGACCGCGAAGCCCCCATCGCTGTCGCCGGCGCGCGCCTTCAGCAGCGCCAGCAGGTGGAGGTAGCGCACGCCGAGCCGCTCGAAATGATCGACGTGTCCGGCCATCCCCGCGACGGTGCCGGCGAAGCGATCGACATAGGTCGAATAGCCGATCATGTCGGGCGCGACGAACCAGTCCGGATCGCCCACGCGTTCGGCATCGAGTGCCTGCATCGTCGGTGGGCGTTCGGCTGCGCGGTCGTCGAGCACCGCCTCGATCCGCGACCATAGCGCCGCGACATCGTGCCCGGCGCCATATAGCCGGTCCAGCTGTCGGCGCAGCGTCGCGCGATGCCGGCGCGAACGATCGTCACGGGTCGAAACGCTCATCGATAG
This sequence comes from Sphingomonas faeni, assembly GCF_040407565.1. Lineage (GTDB taxonomy): Bacteria > Pseudomonadota > Alphaproteobacteria > Sphingomonadales > Sphingomonadaceae > Sphingomonas > Sphingomonas faeni_F. Next base: position 122,087 of record NZ_JAPZPR010000009.1, on the reverse strand, counting down.
GCTCGCAGCAAGATGGCACCGTGGCGCGGAATGTCGGTGGAATAGGCCGCCCCGGTCGGCAGATCGGCCCCGCGCCACAGGTCTCGGACCCGTTTTGGTTGCGGCAAGCCGACATCCTGCCAGCGCACGGTCATGGTCGCCGCCGCATCGCCGCGGTTGAACAGCGCGACTGCGGTCGATCCGTCGGCGAGCCGTTTGGTCCAGATCTCGGTCTTGCCAGTTTGCGACACGCGCCGACCCTGAACGCCGAGCGGATCCTGGTCGACCGCGATCACCTCGCGATTGGCGACCAAGGCCTTGATCGCAGGCGTCATCGTCCGCAGGTCGTTGCCCAGGATGATCGGCGACGCGGCCATCGTCCACAGCGTGTAGTGCGTCCGGTATTCCTCGGGCGTAAGGCCATCGATGCCGATCAGCATCATGTCGGCGTCGTTCCAAGCGCTGGGCCCGGCATGCGCGGCGTTGCCGTCATAATCGAAGCGGAGATCGACCGCGTACCACAGATCGCCCTCGATGCTGTCGCCGCTGGTCCGCCAGAGGTGACCACCAACGCGGTTGCCCCAGCTGCCGACATCGTACAGCCCATATTGGCACAGGCTGTAGACGATCGCGCGGCCGGCCTCGGCCAGCGCGTCGCCCATCTTCTGGTATTGCGCCTGCATTTCGATCTTGGTGCCGTAGATGTTGGACGCGCTGCACCAGTCGTATTTCAGCAGGTCGACGCCCCATGCGGCAAAGGTCTTCGCATCCTGCTTCTCATGACCGTGGCTGCCGATATAGCCAGTGCAGGTGACTGGCCCCGGCGAACTGTAGATGCCGACCTTCAGGCCGCGTGCGTGGATATAGTCGACCAGCCCTTTCATGTCGGGGAACTTGGCGTTGGGATGCAGCACGCCTGCTGCATCGCGCTTGCCCTGCCAGCCATCGTCGATCGTGACATAGCGGTAACCGGCATCGCGTAGCCCGGTGGAGACGAGTCGGTCCGCCATCGCGCGCACCGCCTTGTCGTCGACCGTCTCGCGGAAGACGTTCCAGCTGTTCCAGCCCATCGGCGGGGTTGGCGCCAGATTCTTAAAACTGACGGCGTGCAAGGGGGGCAGGGGGAGCTTGGTCATGTTGTCGGGGCGCGGTGCATCGCGTTCGACAGCCGCGAGTTCGGCGGGCGTCACGCGCCGTGCGAGGAAGGGCGCGACGCCAACCACGTCGTCGCCGATCCATACGTCGAGAAACCGGCCGTCCGCGGACAGCTTTGCGCGCGTCTTCACGAACGGCGGGTTGCCGGTCAGGTCGAACGCGAACCCGTCGGACCGGGACACCATGTTCGCGATCGGATAGACCCACCCATTGAAGCGGAACTCACCCTTCACCGTCCTGCCATCGCTCGACAGCACGAACGATCGGGGGATTCCGCCGATGGCAATCGATTCCGGCGTGCGGCGGGGAACGATCAGCCAGCTGCCGTTGAGCTTCACCAGCTTCTGGGGAGGAGCCGCAGGGGGCATGGCCAACGGTATGATGGTACCGACCGCAGCACCGACGACCACGATGCCGATCGTGCCAAGCGTCCTACGCATATGCATCACTTTCATTCCCCCCGGTCGTCAGGTCGCGACACCCGGGGCAGGATGTCGCGACGTGGCGTCGGTATCAGAACTTCAGGCCGATCGTCGCGCTGACGTTGCGGCCCGGGAAGGCGCGCGCGGTGTTGATGCCGCTTGTCGGGAGCGAGTCGGTCGCCAGGCCCAGTTCGGTGATCGCGAGCGTGTTGAACAGATTCTGCGCATTGACCGACACCCGCAGCATCGGCGTGACGTCATAGGACGCGAATGCCCCGGTCATCACATAGCCCGGAATCTTGAGCTGGTTCGCATCCGACGCATAGGACGAGGTCGTGCCGATGAAGTTCGCGCCCACCGTCAGGCTGTCGACGACGATCGACGGCGACGCCTGGAAGATCAGGTCCGCCTGGCGATACGGCGTGTTGCCGTTGAGTGCCGGTGTGATCTGGCTCTCGACGATCCGGGCGTGCGTGTAGGTGGCGCCACCGGTCAGATGCAGGATGCCGTAATCGACGCCGCCCTCGAGCTCGAGGCCATAGGAGCGGTATTTGTTGTTGATCACGCGCTGTTGCGGAATGACGATCTCGTTCGACTCCGCGGTCGTCGCGCGGAATGCGGTGAGGTTGGCGAAGAACCCGCCCGAGCGGAACTTCACACCGGCTTCCTGCTGGTTGACGAAGTTCACCGCGATCTCGTCGGCGATGCTGCCGTCGTCGCGAATGCCGCCGCCGAACAGGACGCGGTCGGCGTTGAAGCGCGCCCCGCGGCTGACGCGGGCGAACAGTGCCAGGTCGTTCTGGATCTCGTAGTTCGCGCCGACCGACCAGGTGAAATAGTTCTTGCGGTAATCGACCGGCTTGGACGCCGCGAGATTGACCACCGGCACGGTGCGCTCGGGCACCTGGATGATACCGTCCTGGTTGACGTCGACCACGCTCAGCCCGGTGTTGGTGGCATAGCTGCCGTCCGCCTTCGAGCTGTTCCACCGCACGCTGCCGTCGATGTTGAGCCGCCCGGTCTTCCACGTCACCGCAAGGTAGGGCGCATCGATCGTGTAATCGACGTCGTAATAGCGCTGGCAACAATTGCCGAACACCGGCTCGCCATAGGCGATCAGGCCGTTCTGCGTGACCGGCTGGCCGGCCGCGTTATACACGTCGAGCAGTGCGGGCCGGTTGCCGCTGACCTCCTGCAGATAGCTGTTCCAATGCCAGTCCATCTTCACCGACTGGCGCGACTTGAAATAGCCCAGCGTGACCGAGCCCGAGCCGAGCGAATCGCTGGCGATGTCCTTGGCGAGCGTCAGGTTGTTGGTGATGTTGGTGAAGTCGTCGAGCGTCGCGTTGAACAGCAGCGCGTTCGTCGCCAGGCCATTGCCGTTGAGCGTCGCCGGATTGGCGATGGTCTGCCCCGCGTTTGGGCCATTGGCGTAGCGCAGCGTCGCGCCGGCGCCGCCGATCGAGGTGGCGAACGAGGCCGCGGTCGCGACATTGGCAGCATAGGGCGAGACGAACCCGCCCGAATTCTTGGCGTAGTTGAACTTGTCGTCGACGGAGAATCCGCCGCCGATATCGAACGACGCCTCGCCGCCGATCCCGCGCACCTTGGTGCGATAGCCGTCGGCGACATCGGTGCGGATGCGCTGACCGTTCGCGCCGATCGCCAGGTCGTTGCGGAAATAGGGCGACTGCAGCGGGTCCTTGCGCGCATCGAACCCGGGGAGGTTGCTGAACTTCGGATCGCTGTTGGTGCCGGTGTTCCGGATCGGCACCGGAATATACACCGGCGCCTTGTCGTCGAGATACTTGCCGTTGATGCGGATGAAACCGTTGGCGAAGTTGCGCGTGATGTTGGCCTTGATCTGGCCGCCCTTCTCGGCGTTGTAGCCGATCTTCTTCACGCCGTCGCCGACGCGGTAGAAGCCGCCGACGTGGAAGCTCCAGTCGTCGCCGATCGGTGCGCCGTAATCGGCGTCGATCCGGGTCCGGTCGAAGTCGATGCCCTTGGTCAGTGCGAGCGATCCGCCGGCGGTCTTGCCGGTCTTGCTGATGAAGTTGATGATCGCGCCCGGCGCGTTGCTCGTGAAGGTCGACGCGGAGCCACCGCGCACCACTTCGACGCGCTGGACGTTGCTGTCGGGACGGACGAACGTGTCGGCGGTCGCAAACGCGATGTCGCCGAAGTCGAGGACGGGCAGGCCGTCTTCCTGGAACTGGACGAACTTGCCGCCGCCGCTGGCGACCGGCAGGCCGCGCACCGCGATATTGGCATTGCCTTCGCCGCCCGACGCCTCGGCGCGCAGGCCGGGCACGTTGCGGATGAGATCGGCGCTGCCGAGCGGCGCGGTCTGGGCGATCTGCGCGGAATCGAGCGAGCTGACGGTGATGCTGGTGGTCAGCCGACGCTCTGGACGCGAGGTGCCGGTGACGATGATGTCGTTGCCGCGCTGGGCGTCGTCGATCGACGCGGCGGGATCGAGCGCAGCGGGGTCGGCGGTGGGTACTGAGGCGGGCTGCGATGACGCGACCTGCGCCTGGGCGGCAAGCGGCGAGAACGATGCCAGGGCGACCCCGGCCAGCCAATATGATGCGTTGCGCATGTAACCCCTCCTGCTCGATCTGCCGTGAGCGGCGACCTGTTTGTGAGGGCGTCTATGACGAACTATGCAAACCTTTGCAACAAACGATTGCAGGGCGTGATGCCATGATAATATGGGCGACCACCAATGGCATCCGAACGCTCGAATATCGATAGTCGGGCGAGCCCGACGGCCGATCAGGCGGAGTCGCGGGTGATCAGCGATGGCGCCATCACGACCGATGGCGCGTCGGTGCCGGCCATGCGATCGAACAGCGCGCGGACCATTGCCGATGCGCCGCGATGCACGTCCTGCCGGATCGTCGTCAGCCGGGGAACGACCAGGTTTGCCAAGGGAAGATCGTCGAACCCGATCACCGGCAATCCGGTCGGCACGGCGATGCCGCGGGCCGAGAGCACGCTGAGGGTATGCATCGCGATCACATCGGATGCCGCCACGATCCCGTCGATCTTGCCCGCCATGCCGTCGACGTGGATCGCGATCTCATCGGTCATGACGTCCGACGCGAGGTGGGTGGCATATTGGACCGGCGCTGCGATTCCCGCGTCCTGCGATGCGCGTTGCAGCCCTTCGTATCTCTGCGCGAGTTCGAGCGTTCGTATCTCGCCGAAAAAGGCGAGTTTGCGACACCCGCGTTCGATCAATCGCTGTCCCGCCAGATAGCCGCCGCGCCGATTATCGACGCCGACGGCACAGTGCGTCTGGCCTTCCATATGGCTGCCCCAGACGACGAGCGGCCGATACCGCTGCGCGACCCGCTCGATCGCGTCGAACTGATCCGACTGACCGATCAGGAGCACGCCGTCGAGCATGCCAGAATCGACGATCCGCTCGAGCCAGTCCTCGGCATCGGGAATGACGCGGGACAGCATGATGTCGAACCCGCCCTCGGTCAGCTGATCCGCCAGATGCCCTAGGATCGTCATGAAGAACGGGTCCGAGAGATGCTGGCGTCGTTCATGACCGAGCGGAACAACGACGGCGACCACGTTGGTTTTCTGGGTTCGCAGCCGACTGGCCATCTGGTTCGGACGGAACGCGTGCTCGGCGGCCAGCGCCCGAATTCTCGCCCGCGTCTCGGGATTGACCAGAGGATTGTCGGCGAGCGCGCGGGACACCGTCGCCGTATGCACGCCGGCCAATTTCGCGATGTCGCTGAGCGTGCGCGCTCGTTTGGGGACCGTCGGGATGGAACTCATGCCCCCCGTATATGGCGATTGCGCGCTGGATAGAACAGCCGCGGGTTGATCCTGGCTGCAGCCGGCATAATTCCCCGCGCGACCAGGCCGCGCGCGACGCATGCGAACGGCGGATGGCGCAGACATGGCCACGGCCCGAACCGCAATCTCCCGCGATCCGTGCATGCGGTAGGGCGCGAGGCACACAAAACGGGCGCCGTCTGCGGCGCGTCTGGTTTCGCAAACCGCCGACCAAGCCGGGCGCTCCCGCAGGCAGATCTCGCGGTTCCGAACGAAAGTCGAAATATTACAAAGCGTAGAATATTTGTCGAACATGTTCAGTATATTAGCGATTACTATCGCATTCGGATCATATTTTGTAGGTACGAGCGTTTACGGAAGTGCTACAATCCGCTTAGGTTTTGGCAAAACAATTCGAGCGGATTAAACTGCGCGCAGTTTTATACTGCACCTGCAGGAATAAAGTATGAATTCAGCGAAGGTTAGCCCACTCGTTCGCATGGTCGATAGACTGGAAGTCCACGCCGCGATCTCGATCGAGGACCGGGCCGGATTGCTCGAACTGCCCTTTGCCTCCCGGTGGTTCGAGGCGGGTAGCTATCTGGCGCGCGACGGGGACACGCCGGATCATTGCGGCATGCTCGTGTCGGGCCTCGCCTTCCGGCACAAGATCAGTGGCGAGGGCTTGCGGCAAGTGGTGTCGGTTCAGATACCGGACGAGCTTTTCAACCTGCAGCTACTCTATCTGGCGGGCGCAGACTGCAATGTGCAGACACTGACCCGGTGCGAGGTCGTTTCGATACCGCAGGACGCGTTGCGCAGGATCGCCGCCGAGCGGGCGTCGGTGGCGCATGCGCTGTTCGCGGCGGTGGCCATCGAACTGTCTATCGCGCGCGAATGGATGCTCAATATCGGTCGCCGCGATGCGCGCACCCGGATTGCCCATCTGTTGTGCGAACTCGCCGCGCGCCTCGATCGGTGGGGTTCGCCGCCCGGGCAGGCCTATGAGCTCCCGATGACGCAGGAACAATTGGGGGATGCGCTCGGCCTGACGGCGGTCCATGTCAACCGGACGCTCAAAGGTCTCGTGCGCGATGGTCTGGTCGAGTAAAGCAAGCGCGGCGTGACGATCCCGGACTGGGGAGCGCTGGTGAAGGAAGCGGATTTCAACAGCCGCTATCTTCATCTGGACAGAGATCGGCCTGCGACGAATGCCGTCGATCGTGACAACCGGACCGCTGAGGAGGCGATATCGCTTCCTTGGGCCGCATCGACCCTGGCATAGCCGCGCGCGCCGCCCAGCGCGTCTCAATAACAGGTCCGCATGTGCGCGATTCGTTCGGTTCCCGGCGCGTGCGTGGCGTCGCCGGGGAACAGGCGCATCGTTTCGCCGAGTTTCTTCAGGTCGGCATCGGATAACCAACCGTTGATCCGGCCCTGCTGGACCGCCCAGCAATCGGCGGCGGCCTCGCCGGGGCCGAAGATCTGGTGCGCGCATTCGTGCGTGTACCAGAACAGCTGTTGCGCGCGCGGGAGATCGAGGACGCGCGGGTGGAGGACGATGCGGCCCCGATACGCCGCGGCGATGTCCTCGATCGGCTCGATCATCGTATCGACCGGGCCGCAGGTGGCGCGGTAGCCGGCGAGCAACAGCGCGCCCGGCAGGATCAACCGCTGTGCGGCGGCGGGTTGGGGGAGGAGCGCGAGCATCGAGGCTGCGGCGCCTGCGAGAATGGTTTTGAACATGGGGGTCCTGGCCCCGCGCGGCGCGGAGACGAGAGAGAGTTCGGTTCAGGGTGTCGGCCGATCGTCGCGCGATCGGTGCAGAATTACCTGAAGCGCCCGGTCGGCTGTCCCGCGATGCCGATCGCGACGCGCTGGTCCTCGGTCTCGGCGGCGATCGCCGTCGCCAGCGCGCATGCTATCATGGGGGATGATGCGAAAAGCGGTGTGGCAGCGTGCAAGGGATGCGCAGTCGAACGCACGTCCCCGCCCGCCAGAAATATGGCCTGCATGGTTGTCTCCGCCGATGTCGGTTCAATCGCGTCACCCGTCGCTCTCGCCGGCAGCGGAGCGGGGGATGTTCCCGAACTCTTCGGTCTGGTGCGACTTGCGCGCATCCATGAGGGCGGGGTGGTGGCACTAAGCGCTCAACCGGCCTAACCTATGTTGGTCGTATATTACTAACATAGATCTGTTTATATGGTTCCGCTGCACGGAAATATAAATCTATGTTAGGACATCCGCGGCATTAAGCCTTGCCGAACCTGGCCTGAAAGCGACGACGTTATGATGCGGTTTCCTATCTCCGATCGTGTATCGAACGACGTGTCTGCGCCGGCTTCCGGGCTCGAACTGTCGCCGCCGGATCGGCGTGACGGTAATATCGAGGCCCTGGGCAGGACAGAATCCGCAGCTGAGGTTCGCGAGCGGATCGCGTGTTACCCCGATGCCGTGCGGATGCCGGCGACTGGTGTCGAATTGTATATCGTCCGCAATTTCCTGACGCTCGACGAATGCGCGGCGCTGATCGCGATGATCGACGCGAATCGCGTGCCGTCGCCGGTCGTCGGCGATGCCACGGCGTCGGCGCATCGTACCAGCGAGACGTGTTACCTCTACCCGGGGCCGGCGCCGGTCACTGCGGTCGAGACCAAGCTCGACCAGCTGACCGGGCTCGAGCCTTGCTACGGCGAGGCGTTGCAGGGCCAGCGCTACGCGGTCGGGCAGGAGTTCAAGCCGCATCATGATTTCTTCGATACCGGCCAGCCGTACTGGCAGGATCAGGTTGCGATGGGCGGCCAGCGGACATGGTCGGCGATGACCTTCCTCAACGAGCCCGAGGCGGGGGGGCGGACGAACTATCCGACCGCCGGCGTCGCGATCACGCCGAAAGCGGGCAATCTGGTGATCTGGAACAACATGGACGAGTATGGCGCGCCCAACGCCGGATCGCTGCACCAGGGCATGCCGGTCGAGCGGGGCGTCAAATACGTGCTGACGAAATGGTATCGCGAACGTCCCTGGTGCCAGTGACGCGCCAAACCCCCTGATCCTCCCTGGCGAAGGAAACGCGGCTGGCACGTGCCGGACGGACGGGGAAAGCGACAACGGAATTTGCCTGTCCTCCTCCTCCGTCACCTGCGGTGCCACCTCTCCCTGGCGGGGGAGGATGGTCGGATCCGTCATCCTGGCACTGCGAACACGCTGCGCAACGGCTTCGTCTCCGGGAGGATGTAGACGATCCCGACCGTGCCGGTGAACAGCGGCTTGACCACGCCATCGTAAAACCCCGGAGGCACGTTGACGCAGCCATAAGAGATGCGGTTGTCGTTCGGCGTCGGCGAGGCAAGCCGCCCGGCGCGATTGTCGATTTTGCGCCCGACGATCACGCGGTGCATCGACAACGCCGCGTCATAGTCGATCCACAGGATATCCTGGTCGAAATCATGGCCCAGCGCGGCTTCGAACCGCCCGGCTGGCGTGGTGCGTTCGGCCGGGGTGATGGTCGCGAGCTTGCGGTGACCGATCCCCGGTACGCTGTCGTCGCCGCGCGCCATCCCCAGCAACGCGGGCGCCGCGCCGCGCAACGCGCCGGCTCTGTCGAACGCGAATACCCTGGCGTTGATCTTGTCGATCACGATGAACGGCAGCGACGTGTTGTCGTGCGATGCGACGACCCAGTCGGCGGTCTCGCGTGCCGCATCCGAGACGGCCTCGCCGTCGAACCGTGCCGTCGTCGGAGCCGCCGCGGGTGCCGCTGTCGCCCTACCAGGGCCACCCACGCCGACCGCCAGCGACGCCAGTAGCGCGACACCGCGAAGCATCGCGAAACCGGACCGTCGCCGACCATGGTCGGTCATCTCAATGACGCGCCTGCTTGCGCGGATAGACCGGCACCGCGGGCGTTGGCGGGGTGGGCTGCACGAAACCCCGTTCCCCGACCGGCGGCGATGTGGGGGGCGTGGCGCCGGGCGGAGTGTAGCCGGGCGGCGTGTAGCCGGGCGGAGTTTGGGTCGGCGGGGTGTAGGTGGGCGGGGTGGGAGTAGGTGGCAGTTCGGTCACCGTCACGGTCGGCGGACCGAACGGCGGCGGGGGCAATACGCCGCCACGGACGATCTCGACATCGGGCGTGGTCGGCACCCGGACCGGGACCGGCGGAACGTCGAGGATCGGCCGGACAGCAGTCGGTACGAACGGCAACACCGGGATCGGCGTTGGTGTAGGCGTTGGCGTCGGAGCGGGCGCCGGTGCCGGAGCGGGCGCTGGTGCTGGGGCGGGCGCCGGTGCTGGAGCAGGCGCTGGTGCTGGAGCGGGCGCTGGTGCTGGAGCGGGCGCCGGTGCTGGAGCGGGCGCTGGTGCTGGAGCAGGCGCTGGTGCTGGAGCGGGCGCTGGTGCTGGAGCGGGCGCTGGTGCTGGAGCGGGCGCCGGTGCTGGAGCGGGCGCCGGTGCTGGAGCGGGCGCCGGTGCTGGAGCGGGCGCTGGTGCTGGAGCGGGTGCTGGTGCTGGAGCGGGCGCCAGTGCTGGAGCGGGCGCTGGTGCTGGAGCAGGCGCTGGTGCTGGAGCGGGCGCCGGTGCTGGAGCAGGCGCCGGTGCTGGAGCGGGCGCCGGTGCTGGAGCGGGCGCCGGTGCTGGAGCGGGCGCCGGTGCTGGAGCGGGCGCCGGTGCTGGAGCAGGCGCCGGCGCCGGAGCGGGGGCCGGTGCTGGAGCAGGTGCCGCCGTTATCGTGCCGGTCGTCCGGTTCCCGGTGGTGCAGCAGGAACTCGCCAGCGCATATTGGTCCGCGTTCGCGCCGGTCAGCGAGTAGCCGCTGTAGCTGACACCGATCCCTGTGCCTTCGCCGGTGCTGTCGAACGTCGCGGTCGCGTTCGGGCCGGCGACCAGCGAAACGCCGGTCGGCAGGCCCGACGTGCCGTTCGTGTTGAAACCGCTCAACACCACCGCGTTGCTGCCGTCGGCCGCCTTCTGCGCGGTCGGGAACAGCAGCATCCGCTGCGTGATCGCGGCGCCCTCGGTCAGGACGAAGTTGGTCGAGAAGTCGGTGGGTGTCGTGTAGGACACCGGGTTGTAGTTGATCGTCACCGGCGCCGCGGTCACCGTCGTCGGTGGCGAGAGCGCGGCGAACACGATCGTGCCGCCGTTGACTCCCGGCCCGGTGCCGTCGCCACCCGCGATCAGCGTCAGGCCGACCGGCAGGCCGAGGCTCTGCGCCGGAATGGTCGTGCCACGCGTCAGCGTCACCGCCGCGTCGATCATCACGTCGTGGCCGGCGCAGAGCGCGATGTTGCCGTCGGTCGTGGTGATCGCGTGAAACACCTGCACGTTGCGCCCGGCGTTCAGCAGGATGCTGCCGTTAGTGGTCGTCAGCGCCGCATTGACGTTCACGTCGCGACCGCAGCACGCGACGATGTTGCCGTTTGTCGCGGTGATCGGCGCGTTGATGACGACGTCGCGAAACGCGTTCATCGTCAGCGTCGTCGGCACGCCCGACGCGGTCCACGCGACCGCATCGTTGACGATGATGTCGCCGTTGCCGGTGGTCGTGTCGCCCGCCGCGGGGATCGTGCTGATCGTGATGCTGGTCGTCACCAGCTGTGCCGCGAGCGTCGATCCCGCGATGTTGCCGCCCGCGCCGATCACGTAGTCCTGCGGATCGATCAACCACGTGCCGGTCATCCCGCCGGGTGCGAAGGTCGACACCCTGGCGCTGTCGGCGACGTTAACGGTCGCCGCCGACGTCTCGATAAAGCCGCCATTGCCGCCGACCGGTGCGCTCGCATCCAGGCCACCGCTGACCGTGACGGTGCCGGTCTTCATGTCGCCGAGCAGCAGGATCGTGCCGTCGCGGTTCTGCAGCGTCCGCGCCTCGACGATGCCGCTGTTGTTGACCGCGGTGTGGAGCAGGTCGCCCGCGCCTTGCGCGGTCATCACGACCTTGCCGCCGTCGGCACGGATCAGCCCGCCGTTGCGGACGAGCGCGCCGACCGCACCCTTGTCGACCACGACGTTGAGCAACCCGTCACCCGCGACGTCGAGCGTGATCGCCTCGCCGCCCGCGAGTACGACCGTGCCGAAATTCGCCTTGATCGTGCCCGTGTTGCCGACGTTCGCGCCGAGCAATGCGACATAGCCGTTCTTCGCGGTGATCTTGCCGTCGTTCTGGACCGAAGCGCCGCTCGTTCCGGCGAAACCGTTCTTACCCGCGAGGAAATCGACGTCCGAAATGTTCAGCGTGGAGGCCACCAGGCCGCCGACGTTCACGTTCGCGGTCTTGCCGAACAGGATGCCGTTCGCGTTGACGAGGAACACCTTGCCGTTCGCCGACAGGTTGCCGAGGATCACCGACGGATCGGAGCCGAGCACGCGGTTCAGCGCGACCGAACTGCTGTTGGGCTGGTCGAAGACGACGCTGCTGCCCTTGCCGATCGAGAAGGACTGCCAGTTGATCGCCGCGCGGTCGCTGGTCTGCGTCACGGTCAGCGACTTGGTGCCGGTCGCGATGCTCGCCTGGCCCGCGACCACGTCGCCGCCGGTCGGCAACGTCTGCGCCTCGACCGGACGTGCCGCCATCGTGCCGGCCAGGCTGAAGCCGATCAGCCAGGCGAACCGCGCGAGGCCGGTCGTGCCGAACAGGCCGCCGCGCCGCGTGCGTGTGACCGCGGGGGCGGGGCGCTTGGTATTTCTGATCGACGAAGGGATGGGGGTCATGTGCGGTATCCTTGGTGGCGGCGGCTGGCCGCAAAGTTCGGTGCGAGCGGCGCGATCAGAAGGTCTTCGACAGCTGGAACCAGGCGCGGCCCGACTTGTCGGGGGCCGACGTCGCATCCTCGTCGCCGAGTTTGCGCGCATAGGTCGCCTTCGCGGCGATCCCGTACGGTCCGGCCCAGCTCAGGCCGCCGCCATAGGCGCTGCGTTTCGCGTGGTTGGAGCCGGTGAAATACGGGTGCTTGACGTAATCGACCTCGCCGACGTCGACGAACCCGAACAGCTGGAGCGACCCCGGGACGATCTGCGGCAAGGCGACGCGCGCTTCGGCGGTGGCGACATAGCCCTGGTCGCCATACGCCTCGCCCTCGGGATAGGCGCGCACCGCATAGGCGCCGCCCAGCTCCATCTTCTCGGAGATGTCGAGATTGTCGAACGCGATCTGGCCGCGCGCGGACGCGAAGAATGACAGCGGTCCGGCGATCGTCTGCAGCCGCGCGACGCTGAACACGACTTTGCCGTAACTGCCGTCGGTGCGGGCGGTCAGCGCGTCGACCGAGCGCTCATACGCGCCGCGGATGTCGAGATTGCCGACCGAATAGCCGAGCGAATACGCGCTCCAGCCGCCACCGAGCAGCGTGTCGTGCTCGTCGCCGCTGAGACCGATGTTGACGACCTGCGCGCGGCGATAGCTGACGGCGTCGACGATGCCGATCTTGTCCTCGAACCATTTCAGGTCGCCGCCGACCGTCAGGTACAGGTTGTTGTCGCGCGACCGAAGCAGCGGATAGCTGGCGTAGACGCTGGCGACATCGGCGTTGCCGCTACCGTCGAGGCGGTCGAACTCCTTGCCGAGGGAGTATTCGAGATGCGCGTAGGCGACGCCCAGCGTAACCTGGCCGATCGGCGCCTGGTACGACGCGCGGCCATAGGCGAGGCCGGAGAACGAAGTGAGCGCGCGCAGGCTCAGCACGTCGCCCGAGCCCGTGGGGTTGTTCCAGTTGACGACGCCGCCGGCGCGGTATGCGCCGGTGTAGCGGTTGCCGGCATTGTCGGCCTCGACGCTGCCGGTGATGGTCTGGCCGGGGGTGATGTCGACCAGCAGGTCCGACGTGCCGACCGCGGTGCCGGGGCTGAGCGTCGACTGCACGCGCACGCCCGGCAGGTCCGACAGCATCAGCAGCCGGCGTTCGAGCGGCGCCACGGCGACCGGATCGCCGACATCGAGACCGCTGAGGATGCCGTTCGCGACGCTGTCCGACAGCCGCGAGTCGTTCTTCACGCCGACCGCGCCGAAGCGCCCCTCGACGACCGTGATCGTCACCGTGCCGCTCTGCACGTCCTGCTCCGGGACATAGGCGTGCGCGACGAAATAGCCGCGGCTGGTGTAATAGCCGGTGATCCGCGCGGCGAGCATCTTCAGCTCGGACAGGTCGAGCTGGCTGTTCGGCGTGAAGCCGCTCGCGGCGATCAGGTCGGCCTCGGGAAACAGCGTCGCACCGGAGACGCGAAGCGACTGGACCAGCGTCTTGGGTCCGCCGGTGGCGGCGACGGCGACGGGCGCCGTCCGCTCGAATCCAAGATCCGGAGCGGCCTTGTCGCTGAGTGGTGCAGGCGGGATCTGCTGGAGCTGTCCACCGGCGCCGATGGGCACCTGGGCCTGTGCAGCCTGGACGGAAACCAGCAGCGCAGCCGGGCTCACAGCCGCAAGCGCGGCTACCCAAAGGGTCGACTTGTACATGAACACCTCGAAAGTCACCGCGGAAGAAAGACACAGGTCTCCCATCCGCAGCAGCGGGAGCCGTTCGAAAAGGAGATAGACCGCCCGAAGCGAGGACGAAGCCTTAACGGATCGTCGCGGATCGATCTGTGCCGAGTTCCGCGGTGATCAAAAACCAGATGGTTAGGCGTAGCGTACCAGGAGCGTCGTCGGTCGCGAGGATCGCGCTGTGTGGCTTACTCGATGGTGTTCTTGATCTATGTAAGTCTCTAAGGTTTAATGCAAGTTTAATTTGCGGCATGATTTGTCTGAAATATACAATCGGCCCGGATATGCCGTTCTTCGTACGTATCGTCTCTCCCTCGGCCAAAATCAGGGCGCGAAAAGACTGTCGAAACTGACGGCATCGGCCAATCGCACGCTGCGTGGTCGGCATATTACTCGGCCCTCACGGATGTTCGATTCTGACGATAGTGCGATCGGCGCGTGGTTACGGGAGCGTTAAGATCCGAGTCGGACATGCGAGCGGGTGGCCCCGCGCCGTGTGGAGAAGATTTTTCGCATTGGCGGCGGTGTCATCGAACTGCACCCGTTCGGTCATGACGGCGAAAGATGCGGCGCCTAGCTGACCTCGCGAACCGGCGGACCCAAGCCGGCCAAGCCAGGGGCATCATGAAATTCATCACCGGCAGTGCGTTGGTCGCGCTGATCGCCAGCTCGTCCGCCTTCGCCCAGACGGCGCCGCAGCCCGACGCCGCCCCCGCCGCGGACGACAGCCAGATCGTCGTGACCGGCACGCGCGACCGATCGCGGACGCAGTTCGATACGCTGGCGCCGGTCGACGTGCTGTCGGGCGACGCGGTGCGATCGAGCGTATCGGGCGATCTGTCGGACACGCTCGCGCAGTTGCTGCCGTCGTTCAACGTCCAGCGCCTGCCCGCGGCGGATGGCCAGGCGTTCGTCCGCCCCGCGACGTTACGCGGCCTGTCTGCGGACCAGACGCTCGTGCTGGTCAACGGCAAGCGCTATCACCGGTCGGCGCTGCTCGGCACGCGCGGTGCGCAGGCGCCCGATCTCGCGGGGATTCCGTCGCTCGCGATCAAGCGGATCGAGGTGCTGCGCGATGGCGCGTCGGCGCAATATGGCTCGGATGCGATCGCCGGCGTCGTCAACATCATCCTCGACGATAGCGCGGGGATGAAAGCGTTCGGGCAATTCTCGCAATATTACAAAGGCGACGGCAAGGAATATCAGACCGGCGCGCGCGGCGGGATCGCGCTGGGGACGCGCGGCGCGATCGTCGTGACCGGTGAATATGATCATTCGGAAGCGACCTCGCGTACCCGCCAGCGACCCGACGCGATCGCGTTCCAGGCGGCCAATCCAGGCCTGGCGGTGCCCAACCCGGTCCAGCGCTGGGGCCAACCCGACGAGGAGCGCATTCGCGGCGCGGTCGATGCGCATTACGCGCTCGCCGATGCCGCCACGCTCTATGTGTTCGGCACCGCGCAACAGGGCGAAGGCGTCACCGACTTCAACTGGCGCAACCCGGCCGGGACCGGCAGCGTGTACAACGCCAGCACAGCGTTTCCCGGCTTTTCGTTCCGCAGCGTCTATCCGGTCGGCTTCACGCCGCGCTTCGGCACGACTTTCAGCGACTACCAGGCCGATGGCGGGCTGCGCGGCGACGTCAGCGACCGGTTCAGCTACGATCTGAGCGCCGCGGTCGGGCGCAGCCGGATCGCGTACACGTTGAACGAGAGCCTCAACGCATCGCTCGGGCCGGCGAGCCCGACCAGCTTTTACCTCGGTCGCCTCGAACAGCGCGAGTTCAACCTCAACGCCGATTTCGTCTATCGCCTGCCGGTCGGCACGGCGCATCCCGTCAACGTCGCGTTCGGTGCGGAACGACGCCGCGAAACCTATCAGGTGTCGGCCGGCGACCCCGCCTCCTATGCGATCGGTGCCGGTGCCGCGACCGGCCTCGCGCCCAATTCGAACGGTTTTCCGGGCTTCAGCCCGAGCCTGGCGGGAACGTTCGATCAGACCAGCTACGCCGGCTATCTCGATCTCGAATGGCAGCCTGTGGAGAGGGTGACGCTCGGCGCGGCGGGTCGCTACGAGGATTTCTCCGCGTTCGGCGATACCTTCAACTACAAATTGTCGGCACGGTTCGAACCGATCAAGGGCATTGCCGCGCGGGGGACCTATTCGACCGGGTTCCGGGCGCCGACCCCGGCGCAGCTGAACACGTCGCAGACCACGCAGGGTCTCGATACGACGACGCTGCAGATCTTCAACCAGGGGCGCCTGTCGCCGAGCGATCCACTCGCCATCGCGCTCGGGGCCAAGCCGCTGACGCCGGAAACATCGAAGACCGGCACCGCGGGGCTGACCTTCCAGAGCGGCTTCGGGCTGACCGGATCGGTCGACATCTATCAGATCGACGTCGACAACCGGTTCAGCCAGTCGCGGACGTTCGCGGTGCCGGCGTCGTTCGCCAACCCGCAGCGCTTCACCGCGGTGTCGTATTTCACCAACGACTTCGACACGCGCACCCGCGGAATCGATGCGGTGCTGTCCTATGCGCACCGTGCCGGCCCGGGGCGCGCGAGCGTTAGCCTCGCGTACAACTACAACCAGACCAAGGTGCGCAGCGGCGTCAGCGCGGCGATCCCCAACGATACGCAGCGGCGGATCTTCGAGGAGCGCCTGCCAAAGCACAACGCCACCGCCACGCTCGGCTATGACATCGGCGCGGTCTCGTTGCTGGCGCGCGGGCGCTATTACGGCGCGTGGACCGACGTCACCGGCAATGCCACCGGCGAACTCTTCCAGCGGTTCGGCGGAATTGCGCTGTTCGACGTGTCGGCCAGCTACCGGTTCGCCGAGCATTTCTCGCTCCGGGTGGGCGCCGAGAACGTCGCCAATACCTATCCGGCGGAGGTGACCAACCAGGCGGTGCGGGGCCTGATCTATTCGCGCAACGCCCCCTACGACACCGACGGCGGGCAATATTACGTCCGGGTCGGGATGAGCTTCTGATGGCGCGCATCGTCGATCGCCGCACAGTGCTGGCAAGCGCGGCGGCGATGCCGCTGGCGGCGCGGGCGGCGGCCTTTCCGTCCGGGGCGACCGACGACGCGGCGTATTGGCGGGGGATCGCGTCGCACTACGACGTGACGCGCGACGTGATCCAGCTCGAGAACGGCAATTGGGGCATGATGGCGCGGCCCGTGCTGCAGGCCTATGAACGGATCGTCGAACGCGTGAACCGCGACACGAGCTATTATACGCGGCGTGGCATGATGGCCGACTGGATTGCGGCGCGCGACGCGCTGGCGGCGACGCTGCGCGTCCACCCCGACGAGATCGCGTTCACGCGCAACGCGACCGAGGCGCTCAAGGCGCTGATCCTCGGTTACAACCGGCTCGTGCCCGGCGATGCGGTGCTCTACGCCGATCTCGATTACGACAGCATGCAGGCGTGCATGGAGAGCCTGCGCGCCCGACGCGGCGTCTCGGTGATCAGGATCGCGCTGCCCGAGCCGGCCACGCGGCAGTCGCTGATCGACGCCTATGCGAACGCCATGGCGGCGAACCCGCGGCTGAAACTGATCCTCCTGACGCATCTCAGCCACCGCACCGGCCTGGTCCTGCCGGTCCGCGAGATCGCGGCGATGGCTCGGGCGCGGGGAATCGCGACGATCGTCGATGCCGCGCATAGCTGGGGCCAGCTCGACATGACGTTGGCCGATCTCGACTGCGAGTATGTCGGTATCAACTGCCACAAATGGCTGGGCGCACCGCTTGGCGTGGGCGCGATCCATATCCGGCGGTCGGCGCTCGCCGCGATCGACCGCGACCCCGCCAATCCGGCGTCCGATCGCGATACGCTCCAGGCACGCATCCACACCGGCACGGTCGACTTCGCCGCGCCGCTGACGGTGCCGGCCGCGCTGGCGTTCCAGGAAAGCATCGGCAGCACGCGCCGCGCCGATCGGCTCGCAGCGCTCCGCAACCGCTGGGTCTCCGGCGTGAAGACATTGGCGAACGTCCAGATCCTGACGCCCGACGATCCCGATCTGCACGGCGGTATCACGTCGTTCCGGATCGACGGCAAGATCGGCACCGACGCCAATATCGCGCTCGCCACGCTGCTGCTGGAGAAATACCGGATTTTCACCGTGCACCGCGATGGCGTGGCCGGCGGTGCCTGCGTTCGCGTGACGCCCGCGCTCTTCAACACGATGGCGGACATGGATGCCCTTGCGGTCGCGCTCGGATCGATCGCTGGCGGGACACCGTAAACGGCGCGCACGACATGGACGTGCGATCTACCGGCAAAACGCTGCTGTCGGCGCCGCTCGGGAGGACCGGGCCTTCGCGGCGATCGATCGCATCTGCGCATCGGCACGGCTTGCCACCGTCGCCGACACCCGCATTACGCATTGTGGAGAAATGGTGCCCGGAGACGGGGTCGAACCGCCGACACTGCGATTTTCAGTCGCATGCTCTACCAACTGAGCTATCCGGGCACGTCCGGTCTGGGACCGGAGAAGCGTCCGACCTTGCGATCGGAAGGGCGCGTTTAGTCGGGGTCTTCGGCGGTGTCCAGCCCCGTTTGCGATATCGGCCGGCCGGGAATGCGATAGCCTTCGCCGAGCCACTGCAACAGGTCGCGGTCGCGGTGGCGACTCGAGCAGAACGGCTTGTACTCGGCGACCGCAGGCTGGTCGCAGATCGGGCATTTGACGGTTGTCATCGGGCGCTCTCCAGTTCGTGGACGACGCCGGTACGGCGCGCGAGTTCCGCGAGCCAGTCCGGGCGGGCCACGAGACGGGCATGGATGGCTGCAGGCAGGGTGTGACGGCGCGAGGCGGTCGGCGGCGTGCGTTCGAGCGTGCGGAGCGCAGCGCGGGCTGCGGCGCCGACCGGATCGGCACGGAGAATCTCGGGGATCGACGCGCGCGGGCGGGGGCGGACGATCTGGAGGAAGCCGAAACCGTTCATCGCGGTGCGCTCGAACGGCTGCGGCAGCGAGTCGTCGATCGCCATGGCCACCGCGTTGCGCTGGACCTTGCCCTGCAACGTCGGGAAATCGATGCCGATCGAGCCACCGATGCCGTGGCGACGAATCGCGCGCGCCACGGCATGCGCGGCGGCGATCGCGAGCGTGTCCAGTGGCGGCGCGCCATCGACATCGAACAGCGTCATCGCCGGCGTCGGCGAGAGCCGCAGCGCCCCGAGCGGGAACACGATCTCGCCGCTGGTCGCTTCGTCGAGGAGTTCGGACCAGCCCGCCGCCTCCAACGCGTCGGGTTCGTGCGCACGGGGGCTGCGGACGGGCAGGCCGGTCGCCATGAGGCGCTCGTACAGTGTCGGGGCAGGGCAGGGCGGCTGGTCGCTGGGGACGGCCTTGGCAAGCTTGGCACGGCCCGCTTCGGGGAGCGCCTCGCGGACGATCTCGACGGTAAGGCTGGCGCCCTGCGTGATGCCGGGGGGGAGGTGGTTGATCAGCGCCTCGCCGCCGTCGAGCGTGACGCGACCGCGGCGGCCCGGCAGCAGTTCGACGAGACGCGCGCGGGCGACGAGGCCGACCTTAAGTGCCTCAGTGTCGAGTTCGATCGCGGCTTCGACGATCTGATCATGGTCCACCAGCGCGGCGCGCGCCTCGCCGATGCCGGCTTCGTAGAGCCACTCAGGCAAGCGCGACGCCAGCGGTCTTCAACAGCGCCCGGGTTTCGAACAACGGCAAGCCGACGACGCCCGAATGGCTGCCCGACAGGAAGCGGACGAACGCCTCCGCGCGGCCCTGGATCGCGTACCCGCCCGCCTTGCCGAGCCCTTCGCCGCACGCGAGATAGTCGTCGATCTCGGCGGGGGAGAGCGGCTTGAACGCGACGATCGTGTCGGCGATGCGCGTGCGGACCTTGCCCGCCGCATCGATCACACAGACCGCGGACAGGCAGTGATGGCGCCGGCCCGAGAGCTTGCCGAGCAGATCGCGCTGGATCTCGAGCGTGTCGGCAGGCGGCAGGATGCGGCTGCCAAGCGCGATCGTCGTATCGCCGGCGAGGACGATCTCGCCCTCGGCACGCTCTACCGCACTGGCTTTTTCGATCGCCAGGCGCAGCGCGTAGGCGCGGGGCGGTTCGGCCTTGCGCGGGCACTCGTCGATGTCGGGAGATACTACGCGCGACGGCACGACGCCGAGCCGCGCGAGCAGATCGCGGCGACGGGGCGATGAGGAGGCTAGGACCAGCACAGGTGCCTCGTCTTGAAAAGCGATGGGCGCCTAAACACCCACGGGCTTATTTGAAGCGGTAGGTGATGCGACCCTTGGTCAGATCGTACGGCGTGAGTTCGCACAGCACCTCGTCGCCGACCAGCACGCGGATGCGGTTCTTGCGCATCTTGCCGGCGGTGTGACCGAGAATCTCGTGGTCGTTTTCGAGCTGAACCCGGAACATCGCGTTGGGGAGGAGTTCCACCACGCGGCCGCGCATCTCGAGCAGTTCTTCCTTGGCCAAATATAATCTCTGAATTGGGGGAATTTCGGGACGAGCGCCCTTACCGCAGGTTCGCGAAAAAGGAAAGCACGGCCGACAGCGGACACAGGCGTCATGCCCGCACCCGCTGGTCGAGACGTGGATATCGGCGTTCGGCATGATGGAGACAAGGGCGCGCTATGCTGCGCTCCGTCATCCTGACGAACGTCAGGACCCAGAGCCACGACACGCCGTCCCTTGTCGTCCTGGGTCCTGACCTTCGTCAGGATGACGGGCGTTGGTTCGACCACGGCATTCACGCGCGGTCACAACAGGCTCGGTTGAAGTGCGGTGGCCTCACGCGCGGCGCGTCGGAATGCAGCCCGGTCGACGTTGGGGATGCGCGGCCGCTTGCCCTGGAACAGGTCGGCCAGTGTCAGGATCTGGAGCTTCGGAAATGTCTCGTCGACGCCGGCGCGGTAGATGCCGACTGCGGCGGCGCGGCGTTCCATCTCGCGCGTCGGCTTGGCGTTCATGATGAGGATGCCGATCGGCGCTTTCTCGCGCGCGATCGTCGCCGCCAGCGTCTCGACCATCGCGGTATCGGGATTGAGACCACCCTTCACCGACACGATCGCGCGGTGCGTGATCATCTTGCCTGACGTCGCGTCGTGATCGTTGAAGTAGATCAGCCCGTCGATCCCGCCATCCGCGCCTTTCTTCCTGCCCCCGAACGGCAACGCGTCGACCATCGAGACCGCCCACCACTGGAACTGGTATTTGTCGCGCAACGCGAGATCGCAGGCCGAGGCGAGATCCTTCGGCGTCCCCTCGACGGTGAAGGTGACGGTGGGGAACGCGTCCTTCATCCGCTTCTCGATCAGCGAGATCGCGAGATGCGTGACGTCGATCCCGATCCATTGCCGCTTGAGCTTTTCCGCCGCGTGGACCGCGGTGCCGCAGCCGCAGAACGGGTCGAGCACGACGTCGCCCTCGTTCGACGACGCGGCGATGATCCGCTCCAGCAGCGCCGACGGCTTCTGCGTGGGATAGCCCAGCCGCTCCTTCGACGACGCGTTGATGATCGGAATGTCCCACCAGTCGCCGAGCCGCACGCCGTCTGAGAGATAGATGCGATAAGGTTCGGCATCCTTGCGCTTCTGCCAGCGGAACCAGCGGCCAGCGTCGTCCTGGCGATAGTGCGAATCCTGCTTCCCCGAGGCGTCGCCATACGGGATGCGGATGTCGTTGAACCGGCGCTGGTCGGTCTTGCCGTAGAAAAGTAGCGTGTCGTGAAGCCGCTGGAAGCGGTTGCTCGTCGCGGTGTAGCGGCGATAGCACCAGATGATCTCGTTCGCGATCTGGCGCTTGCCGAAGATCGCATCGAGGAGGAGCTTGAGGTAGTGGCTCGCAGTCGGGTCACAGTGAAGATACAGGCTGCCGGTCGGTTTCAGGACGCGGTGCAGTTCGAGCAGGCGGATCGCCATCATCGCCAGATACGCCATCATGTCGTTGTCGCCGAGAAACCCGCGCATCGCGTTGAGCAGGTCGAACGCCTTGGTGCTGCCGCTCCGCGCGACCTGATCGAAGGCGTCCTCGGCGCTCTCGTTCCAGTGCCAGGTATCCTCGAACGCCTCGATCTGCGCGTTGGAGGACTTGCCGTCGGGCTCCCTGAACAGGATGCCGTAATTCGCGTTCGAGTTGAACGGCGGGTCGAGATAGATCAGGTCGACGCTCTCGTCGGCGATTTCCTTGCGGAGAACGGCAAGATTGTCGCCGTAGAAGAGGTGATTCTCGGGACGGTTTCGCATCGCCGAAGGATGCGGTCACAATCGCGTCTCCGTCCAAGCGAGATGCATCCACAGTCGGTGGACATGGTCCGATGCGGAGGGGCTCGCGAACCGCCATCATCCTGACGAAGATCAGAATGACGGCGGTCGCCGAACGCTTACCCCACCCCGCCGCCGGCCAGTGCCGCGAGGAGCAGCAGCGCGACGATGTTGGTGATCTTGATCATCGGGTTCACCGCGGGGCCGGCGGTGTCCTTGTAGGGATCGCCGACGGTGTCGCCGGTGATCGCGGCCTTGTGCGCCTCGGAACCCTTGCCGCCGTGATGGCCATCCTCGATGTATTTCTTGGCGTTGTCCCATGCGCCGCCACCGCTGGTCATCGAGATCGCGACGAACAGGCCGGAGACGATCACGCCCAGCAGCATCGCGCCGAGCGAGGCGAAGCCGGCGGCCTGGCCGGCGACCGCGGTGATGATGAAATACACCGCGAGGGGGCTCAGGACGGGGAGAAGCGAGGGCACGATCATCTCGCGGATCGCCGCCTTGGTGACGAGGTCGACCGTCCGCGCGTAGTCGGGACGGCTGGTGCCGAGCATGATGCCGGGGTTGTTGCGGAACTGCTCGCGGACTTCCTCGACGACGGCGCCGGCTGCGCGACCGACGGCGGTCATGCCGAACGCGCCGAACAGATACGGGAGCAGCGCGCCGAGCAGCAGGCCGACGATGACGTACGGGTTGGACAGGCTGAAATCGACCGTGACGTCGGGGAAGTAGGTCGCGAGATCGGTGGTGTACGCACCGAACAATACGAGCGCGGCAAGCCCGGCCGAGCCGATCGCATAGCCCTTGGTCACCGCCTTGGTAGTGTTGCCGACCGCATCGAGCGCATCGGTGCGCTGCCGGACGTCGTCGGGTAGCCCCGCCATCTCGGCGATCCCACCCGCATTGTCGGTGACGGGGCCATACGCGTCGAGCGCGACGACCATGCCAGCCTGTGCAAGCATCGCGGTGGCGGCAAACGCGATGCCGATGATCCCTGCAAGCTGGTACGCGACGATCACCGCGACGACGATGACGAGCGTCGGCAGCGCGGTGGACTCGAGGCTGATCGCCAGGCCCTGGATGACGTTGGTGCCGTGGCCGGTCTCCGATGCCTTGGCGATCGACTGGACCGGACGGTGGTTGGTGCCGGTATAATATTCGGTGATCCAGACGATCAGCCCGGTGACGACGAGCCCGATCATCATCGACCAGAACAGGTCCATGCCGGTGAAGCTCTGCGTCAGCGACGGGGCGGCTTGCGTGGTGAGATCGTCGGTCGCGGGATCGAGGAACCCCGCGCCGCCGATCACGCGGTGGAGGTCGCCGAGCACGTACTGAGTGGCAAGGTAGATCGCCGGGATCGACAGGATCGTCGAGGTGAAGAAGCCCTTGTAGAGCGCGCCCATGATGCTGCCGCCACCGAGCCGGACCATGTAGGTGCCGATGATCGAGGTGACGATGCACACCCCGCCGACGAGCAGCGGGAGGGTCATCAGTTGCATCAGCTCGGCGCCGCTCGCCTGGATGAGCAGCGCGATCGAGATCATCGTCACGCCCAAGGTGACGACGTAGGTCTCGAACAGATCGGCGGCCATGCCCGCGCAGTCGCCGACGTTGTCGCCGACGTTATCGGCGATGACCGCGGGGTTGCGGGGATCGTCCTCGGGAATGCCGGCCTCGACCTTGCCGACCAGATCCGCGCCGACGTCTGCCGCCTTGGTGAAGATTCCGCCGCCGAGCCGTGCGAAGATCGAGATCAGCGATGCGCCGAAGGCGAGTGCGGTCAGCGCCTCGACGATGATCCGGTCGTTCGGCGCATGGCCGGCGGGTCCGGTGAGGTACCAGAAGAACGCGCTGATCGCGAGCAGGCCGAGACCCGCCACGAGCATGCCGGTGACCGCCCCGGAGCGGAACGCCAGCGTCAGGCCAGCCTGCAGCGACGTCCGCGCGGCCTCCGCGGTGCGGACGTTGGCGCGAACCGAGATGTTCATGCCGACGTAACCAGCAACGCCCGACAGCACCGCGCCGATGACGAAGCCGACCGTCGAGATCATACCGAGCGTGAACAGCAGGATCGCCGCGACGATGACGCCGACGATCGCGATCGTGGTGTATTGCCGCCCGAGATAGGCCTTCGCGCCCTCCTGGATGGCGGCGGCGATGTCCTGCATCTTCTCGTTGCCGGGGGAGGCGGCGAGCACCTGTCGACTGGTGACGAAACCATATAGGACGGCGATGACGCCGCAGATCATGGCCAAATAGACGGTCGTCATACGGCGCTATCCCTCTTGTCAGGTCCTCTCCGGTCCCGGCTTTGCCGAGTCCCGATGTCAGGAGCCTATCAGTGCGGGTGCATTGCGCAAGTTATCCGATCGGGTTGTGTTCGTAGCCTAGACTTGGCGGGAGCGGGACGAGTTTGCCGGAGTCGTGCAGGGTAAGCCCCGAGCCGGCCGAGAACGCGCCGATTCGCGCGGCGTCGGTAACGAAACCTTGCGGTGCAGCAAAAAGCAGTTGGTAGTCGTCGCCCGCGGTGGCTGCTGCGAGCCGGTCGCCGGAGAACGCGCGATAGGCGTCGGAAAGCGGGATGCGCGCGAGGTCGACGCTGACGGCGAGGCTACTGGCTGACGCCATGCGGGATGCGTCTATGAGGAGGCCGTCGGACACGTCCATCATCGCGTGGACATGCGGGGCAAGTATGCGACCGTCGGCGAGCCGTGGCTGCGGGCGCCGGTATGCGGCGAGGAGTTGGGCTGGGCCTTGCGCGCCGAGTGCGATCGCGAGACCCGCGCCCGCGTCGCCGATCGTGCCCGTTACGTAGAGCGCATCGCCGTCGCGTGCGCCGCTTCGGGCGGGCGCCGCGGCGTTGCTGCCGAACGCGGTGATAGTCAGGACACGAGGAGCATTCGGTGGAAGCGTCACGGTGTCGCCGCCGATGATGCGCGTATCGAAGGCCGTCAGAACTTCCGCGAGCCCTTCGAGAAACGCGTGATCCCAAGCATCGTCGCCAAGCGGGTAGTTGAGGAGGATGCCTTCGGGCCTAGCGCCCTTGGCAGCCAGATCGGAAAGGTTGGTCGCGACCAGCTTCCACGCGACGTCCTGCGCGGGGTCGGTCGGGAGGAAGTGGATGCCTTCGACCAGCGTGTCGGTGGTGACGACAAGCGGGCCCACGTCGAGCAGCGCGGTATCGTCGTCGAGGCCACGCGCCGCCGGATGGAGCGGAAGCCGACGCAGTGCAGCAATAAACTCGGCTTCGTTCATTCTCCGCTCCCTCTCCCCTCCGGGGAGAGGGCTGGGGTGAGGGGCCGTTCCAGGCGCCACACTGCTTGGCAGCCCCTCACCCCGACCCTCTCCCCGGAGGGGAGAGGGAGTTTACGCCCGCACTTCCTTGGCGATACCGTCAAGCAACCCGTTCACGAAGCCGGACTCGCGCTTGTCGTAGAACGCATGGGCCACGTCGACATATTCGCTGATCACCGCGGCCACCGGCACGTCCTTGCGCGCGAGCAGCTCATACGTGCCGACGCGGATGATCGCCTTCATCGGCTTGTCGAGCCGGGCGAGCGTCCAGCCCTTGGCCAGCTTGCCCTCGATCAGCACGTCGATCTCGCCGGCGCGCGCGTTGGCGCCGGTCACCAGATCGTCGAAGAAGTCGACATCGGCCTCGGCATATTCGACGTCTTCGATCGTTGCGCCGAGCCGGTGCTGGTGGAATTCGTTGAGCAGGACGGGCATCGCGGTGCCCTCCATCTCGTGCTGGTAGGTCGCCTGGACGGCGGCGAGGCGAGCGGCGGCACGCGCCTTGGTGCGGGGGGCGGTTCGAGTCATAAGCGGTTGCCTGTAGGCGCGGGGGGCGTGTGTGTCAGCCCTTTGCGTTTCGGGCGGGCTGGCGAACAAGAGTTTGTTCACGCGAAGGCGCAAAGGCGCGAAGATGATGCGCTTTCCGCGTAGCGGCCGTTTTACAACGTCGATACGATTGCGCAGTGGCTGCGCCGCATGACGACATCTTCGCGCCTTTGCGCCTTCGCGTGAACAACTCTAACTGTTCAGCCGCAGCCTCAACGCCACCGATTTTGCGTGCGCAGGTAGACCCTCGGCGTTTGCCAAGGCGACCGTGGCTGGCCCGAGTTCGCGCAAGGACGCCTCGTCCAGCGCCAGGAAGCTGGTGCGCTTCATGAAGTCGAGCACTGACAACCCGCTGGCGAAGCGCGCACGGCGGCCGGTGGGGAGGACGTGGTTCGGACCGGCGACGTAATCGCCGATCGCCTCGGGGGTGTAGCGGCCGAGAAAGACCGAGCCGGCGTGGCGGATGCGGTCGAAGAATCCTTGCGGGTCGGGGATCGCCAGTTGGAGATGCTCGGCGGCGAGCCGGTCGACCAGCGGGATCGCATCGGCGAGCGTGTCGACGACGACGATCGCGCCGTTGGTCTCCCATGCGACACGCGCGACGGCTTCAGTGGCGAGGTCGCGAAGCTGGCGGTCCACGGCGTCCGCGACCTTGTCGGCGAAGGCTGCGTCGTCGGTGAACAGGATCGACTGCGTAGTCACGTCATGCTCGGCCTGGCTGAGCAGGTCGGCGGCGGTCCATTCGGGGTCGTTGAGCGCGTCCGCGACGACGACGATTTCCGAGGGACCCGCGACCATGTCGATGCCGACGACGCCGTAGACCTGGCGCTTGGCTTCGGCGACCCAGGCATTGCCGGGGCCGGTGATGACGTCGACCGGTTCGATCCGGCCTGCGCCGTACGCGAGCGCCGCGACAGCCTGCGCGCCACCGACTCGCCAGACTTCATCGACGCCCGCGAGATGTGCGGCGGCGAGGACCAGCGGGTTGATCTGACCGTCCGGGGTCGGCGTAACCATTGCGAGACGGCCGACGCCCGCAACCTTGGCGGGGATCGCGTTCATCAGCAGCGACGAAGGGTAGGCGGCGCGTCCACCGGGGACGTAGATGCCCGCGGCATCGACGGGCAACCAGCGTGCGCCGAGCCTCACGCCCGCTGAATCGACCGAGTCGCTGTCGAGTGGGCGCTGTTTCTCGTGATACGCGCGGATCCGAGTGGCGGCGAGTTCGAGCGCGGTGCGCAGGTCCGGGTCGAGCGCGTCGAAGGCGGCCTTGCAGTCGGCGGCATCGATCTGCCAGCCGGTAGCTTCCAGATCGTGGCGGTCGTGCTTCTGCGTGAGGTCGCGGATCGCGGTCTCCCCATCACGACGGACGGCAGCGATGATCGCGGCGACGTCCTGCGTGACGCCCGCGTCGGATTCACGGCGGTCTTCGACGAGCGCGGTAAAGCGGGTCGCGAAGTCCGCGTCGGATGTGGAAAGGCGAATCACATTCCCCACCCGCTTGCGGGAGGGGTTAGGGGAGGGGCTGTGGTAGCCCCAGACGTTACGCTGGAGGACGGCATGCCCTCCCCCGACCCCTCCCGCGAGCGGGAGGGGAGCAGAAGGTTGGCGCTCATGCTGCGATCTCCTGCGCTTCGACAGCGCGACGGAACGCCTCGACCAGCGGCACGACCCGGCTGCGCGTCTTCATCGCGGCGCGGTTGACCACGAGGCGGCTGGTGACTTCCATGATCGTCTCGACCTCGACCAGTCCGTTCTCCAGCAACGTCCGCCCCGACGAAACGAGATCGACGATGCGCGGTGCGAGGCCGAGCGTCGGTGCTAACTCCATCGCGCCGTTGAGCTTCACGCACTCCGCCTGCACGCCCCGGCTCGCGAAATGCGCCGCCGTCACATGCGGGTATTTCGTCGCGACCCGAACATGGCTCCACCCGCGCGGATCATCCTGCGCCGCCATCTCGGCAGGCTCGGCGACCGACAGGCGGCAATGGCCGATGCCGAGGTCGACCGGCGCGTAGAGTTCCGAATAGCCGAACTCCGCGATGACGTCCGACCCGACGATGCCGAGTTGCGCAGCCCCGTGCGCAACGAAAGTGGCGACGTCGAACGCGCGCACCCGGATCAGCGAGATCGCCGGATCGTTGGTCGCAAAGCGCAACGCGCGCGAATTTTCATCCGAGAACGATGCTTCCGGATGCACCCCGGCACGCGCGAGCAGCGGCAGGGCCTCGGCGAGGATACGTCCCTTGGGGACGGCGATGATGATCTGGGAGTCAGGCACGCGCCGGGCTTTACGGGGGGGGCTTGGCGGGTGCAACAACCTGCGCATGGCAAATGAGACAGCGAACCGCGCGGCGTTCGACATCCAGGCGGGCTATTGCACCGCGATGGACGCGCCCATCACGGCTCGTGTCTGCACCACGCTGGCGGAGGCGCTCGATCGTGACAGCGAGACGGGGCGGCGGGTGCTCGACTGGCCGGGCGAGCCGGTCGCGGATGCGCTGGCGTTGCGGCTGGTTGGCGGGCTGCATGCGCTCCACCGCGCGGGTGTCGATCCGGCGCTTTCTGCCATATTCTACGGTGCGGAGATTGACCCGGCGCGCGTGTCGGCGACGTTGAAGGCCGCGCTCGTCGCACACGATGCGGCGTTGCAGCTATGGCTCGACGGACCGCCGCAAACCAACGAAGCGGCGCGGTCGGCGGGGATGATGACCGGCATATCGCATCTGGCCGAGCGGTACGGGCCGCGGTTCGAGGCGCTGGAGATCGGATCGAGTGCCGGGCTGAACCTGCTGATCGATCGCTATCGGTTCGATCTTGGCGGCGTGACCGTCGGGCCGGATTCATCGCCAGTGACGATCCGGCCCGAATGGCGGGGTGCGCCGCCCCCGAGCGCGCCGGTCGCGATCGCGTCGACACGCGGCGTCGATATCCACCCGATGGACGTCGCCGATCCGGTCGCGGCGGCGCGGCTCGAGGCGTATGTCTGGGTCGATGCGGTCGAGCGACAGGCGCGGCTCGCCACGGCGATCGCCATCGTGCGCGCGGGTGGCGTCGATCTGGCCGAAGGCGATGCGGCGGACTGGGTCGAGGCGCAATTGGCCGAGCCGCAGCCAGAGGGCGTCACGCGCGTGCTGATGCATTCGGTGGTGTGGCAGTATCTGCCGCCGGCCTCCCGCGAGCGGATCCGGGTCGCGATGGACGCGGCAGGCGCGCGGGCGACGGTCGAGAGGCCGCTCGGCTGGGTGATGATGGAGCCCAACCGCGACCTTCACCGCCACGAAGTTCGTGTCCGCGGTTGGCCGGGCGATCGGGCGATGGAACTGGTCGCGCTGACGCACGCGCATGGTGCGTGGGTCGAGGGATTGTCGCCGCCGTACGAGACGCGCGATTATGTCATGCGGCGCGGAGCGTACGAGAAGGACTGAGGCGCCAGATACGAGTGCGGCCCGGGATCGCTCCCGGACCGCACGAACTTGGTAGAAGGTCTTAGTAGAAGAAGCCGTTGTTGACCTGCACGACGCGGCCGGAGCGCGTGTCGACCAGGACGACGTCGCGACCGTAGCGGACCCAGCGCTGATAGCCGTAGGCCGGGCGCGACAGGCGGTACGTCTGATAGTCGTTGATCCAATAGTTGCGGCCGTAATAGGCGGGCGCGAAGCGGTAGCCGACGGTCACCGGGCGATAGCGATAGCCGCGCGGGCCGGCGTAGGCGGGGCGGCGATAGACGTCGCCGTGCGTGCGGCGATAGTCGCGCCAGTCCTCGCGTGCCTCGCGGCGGTCTTCGCGCAGTTCCTGGCGGGCTTCGCGGACGTCGTGGCGGTCGCCATAGCGGCGCGCGCGCTGAAGGTCGCGCTGGCTCTCGCGGATCTCGCGCTGATCGCGGCGGACTTCGCCGTAGCTCTGTGCGGTGGCGACAGTGGGGACGAGGGTGGCGGCGGCGACCGCCGCGAGGATCATCTTACGCATGAATGCTCTCCTGTGTTCGACGCCGAATCAACGGCATGGACGCGGTTTTGCTCCCGCGCCGCTGAACGATCACAGAATGCGGTGGTCAGGATTCAGACAGGTGGCGTGCGTCGGCGCGAGTATGGATCGGCCGGTAATGTCTTCGATCCTCCCCCGCCAGGGGGAGGTGGCTGGCGCTCGCCAGACGGAGGGGGCGGTAAGCGACGACGCCTGTTCCGTATCCTCCCCCTCCGTCGCCTTCTGCGCCACCTCCCCCTGGCGGGGGAGGATCGAGAGTGTTCTCAGATTTCCCAGCGACGCATCGCGGCGATCACCGCGTCTGGCTTTTGCCATGGCACGAAATGGCCTGCGTCGATCTTCTCGATCGTGAGATCGGGGACATACGCGGCGAGATCGAGCTGGCTCGGTAGCAGCGCGCTGTCCTGCATGCCCCAGATCACCAGCACCGGCATCTTCGTGGGCGGGAACGGTGCGTCGAGGAAGGCGGGGCGGGGCGGGGTTTCGTCCATTGCGGGGACGACGATCGCGCTCGCGCGGTACCAGTTGAGCATGCCGGTGATCGCGCCGGGCTGGCCCCATTCGTCGAGATAGGCCGCCTTGTCCTCGGCCATCGCGGCAAGATCGGCGTGTTTCGAGAAACTGGTGTCGAAGAAGGTTTCGAGCCCGATCGACTCGATATGCTTCTCGAGATCGGGGTTGCGGAAGGCGCGAATATACTGGCTGGCGGCGCGCTGTTCGAGGTCGTCGAGCATGGTGCGCTGGAAGACGAGCGGGTGGGGGGCATTGATGATGACGAGCTTCGCGATGCGCTCGGGGTGGCGCAGCGCCGCCATCCAGGCGACCGCGCCGCCCCAGTCGTGGCCGACCAGCGTGAAGCGGTCGATGTCGAGGTGATCGGCGAGCGCGATCAGGTCGGCGACGATCTTGTCGGGGGTATAGCTGTCGACGCCCTCCGGCTTGGACGAGCGTGCGAAGCCGCGCTGGTCGGGGGCGATCACGTAATGGTCGCTGGCGAGGTCCGGGGCTATGGCGCGCCAGGTGCGGTGCGATTCGGGGAAGCCGTGGAGGAGGATGACGGGTGGGTTCGCCGGGTCTCCGGTGATCGCGACGTCGAGTTCGACGCCCGTGGATAGCGCGATGCGTTGCAGTGTCATGATTCCCCTCCCGCTTGCGGGAGGGGTCAGGGGAGGGCCTGCCCGTCGCGCTGCCCTTGGATCATGCCCTCCCCCGACCCCTCCCGCAAGCGGGAGGGGAGCAGAAGGTGTATCTCCCCTCCCGTTTACGGGAGGGGCTGGGGTGGGCTCGCGGCTAGTCACAAGCGGATCGCTCGTTGATGGCGCGTGCCCACCCCTACCCCCTCCCGTAAACGGGAGGGGAGGAGTCAGGGATAGCTTACCGTTTTCGGGATCGCGGGGATTTCGATCCATTCCTTTTCGTCGCCGGGCACTTTCGGGAAGTTGCCCGCATTCCAGTCGCGCTTCGCTTGTTCGATACGGTCGCGGTTCGAGCTGACGAAGTTCCACCAGACGTGGCGCGGGGTCGTGAACGCATCGCCGCCGCAGAGCATTGCTCGGCCGCCGTGTGCGGACCGCAGCGTCGCCGAGATGCCGGGGCGGAGGACGTAGAGGACTTGCGGTTCGAGGGGCACGCCTTCCAGCGTCGCCTCGCCCATTGCGAGGTAGATCGCGCGCTCCTCGGCCGCCGCGTCGATCGGCACGCTCGCGCCCGGATCGAGCGCGATGTCGGCGTAGATCGTTCCCGAATAGGTCGTGGTCGGCGCGGTCTGGCCCCAGAGGCTCCCCATGATGATCCGCGAGCGCGCGCCATGCGCCTCGATCGTCGGCAGCTGCGCCTTGGTGACGTGCTCGAACGCCGGATCGATCTCCTCGACCGCCTCGGGCATCGCCAGCCAGGTCTGAATGCCCGACAGGTTCGGCCCTTCCGCACGCTCGTCGCCGGGCGAGCGTTCGGAATGGACGATGCCGTGGCCCGCGGTCATCAGGTTGACCGCGCCGGGCTCGATCCGCGCCTGCGTGCCGAGCGAGTCGCGGTGATCGATCGCGCCGTCGAACAAATAGGTGACGGTCGACAGGTTGATATGCGGATGCGGGCGCACGTCGATGCCTTGGCCCAGGTCGAGATGCGCGGGGCCCATCTGGTCGAAGAACAGGAACGGGCCGACCATCGTCCGCTCCTTGTTCGGCAGCGTGCGGTGGACCTTGAACCCGCCGAGATCGTGCGTCGACGGCAGGATGGTCTGGAGGACGAAATCATCGAGCATGGCGTTATCCCTTGGCAGGTTCCGTGGCGTCGAGCAGTTCGACCAGGTCGGCTGGATAGAGCGTTTCGTCATGCGCGACGATGTCGTTTCGGGAAAACCACCGGTGACCGACGAGCAGTTGCTTCTCCTGTTCGGTGAGATTGCCCGCCTTTACCTCGCAGGTGTCGACGTCGATCCGGAAATAGCGTTCGTCGGCGGTGACCTCTGTGCCTTCGAAGGTGCGGAAGTCGACGACGCGGCGCGCGACTTCGGGGCCACAGTCGATGTCGAGGCCGACTTCCTCCCAGAGTTCGCGGCGGGCGGCGGCGGCGTAGGTCTCGCCGGGATCGACTGCGCCGCCGGGGGTGCACCAGAGCGGCGGGCGGTCGGTGGGGGTGAAGCGGAACATCAACACGCGGTCTTGGCCGTCGACGAGCAGGATGCGCGCGGCCGGGCGTGGGGTGCGATGGCTCATCGATCCTCCCCCGCCAGGGGGAGGTGGCAGGCATAGCCTGACGGAGGGGGAGGACACGGAGCAGCGGTCATCGCTTACCGCCACCTCCGTCTCGCTGCGCGATCCACCTCCCCCTGGCGGGGGAGGATCGGAGAACCATCATGCCGCGTCGAGCTCCGCATACGCGCGGAAGATGCCGTCGGTGTTGAAGGCGAGGCGACGGTCGCTCTTCAGATAGGCCTTGATGCCGGGCAGTTCCGCGACCTGGTCGTGGATGCGGATCAGGTTCGGATAGTCGGGTTCGAGCGTCTTCATCCGCTTCGGGAACATGTACCGCAGCCCCTCGATCACCTGGAACAGCGACGTATCGGCGTAGCTCCATTTGTGATCGATCAGCCAGTCGCCGGTATTGGCCTGCGCGGCATTCTCGAAATGACCGAGATACTTCGGCATCCGCGCCTCGCGGAACTGTTTCGCCGCACGCGCCGCCTCGGGCTTCTGGTCGTCGTAATAGTCCATCATCGCGACCGGATGATGGACGTTGTGGACCTCCGCGACGAGGTCGGCGATCGTCAGTTGGAGCTGGTTGAGCCACAGCCGGTCCGCCATGTTCGACGGCGCGAGGCCGTGACGCTCGCCGAGATACATCAGGATGTTGGCAACCTGCGCGATCACCAGACCGTCGAGCTCCAGATAGGGCGGCGCGAACGGCGTCCGTCCGGTACGATCGTTGAGATCGGCCAGCAAACCCTCTTCGCCTACGCTACGCGCGCAATCCTCATACGCGATCTCGGCGCCTTCGAGCGCGAGCCGGACGAACTCGCCGCGGCCTTGGATGGAAGGCCAGTACCAGAGCTTGTACGGCATCAGTTTTCCCCTGGTGCGCGGGCCTTGATGGCGAGCGCGTGAATCTTCGTGTTCAACAGGTCTGCGAGCGCCTGGTTCACGAGCCGCTGGCGCGCGACGCGGGTAAGGCCTTCGAAACGCGGCGTTTCCACCGCGACCCGGAAATGCGTCTCGCCGGTGCCATCGTCGCCCATGTGGCCGGCATGGAGCCCGCTCTCGTTGACGACGGTCAGCTGTGTGGGCGTGAGCGCCGCGGTGAGGCGGGCGGTGATCTGGTCCTGCATGGAGCCGGTGGCGAGGTCTGTCATGCTCCCTATATAGCCCGTTTCGGAAAGCGCGGGGAGCCGGTGAGCGAAGACGGTCAGAACAATCGCAAGGAGCGACCCAGCCCGCGGTTTCACGGCCGCGTGGAAGGGAGCGGGCGCGTCTGCATGTGGCGCGACTGCGAGGAACCCGGCGAATTCCGCGCGCCACCGCTCGAAGGACCGAGCGACGGCGGCCCGCCGCAGTTCCGCTGGTTCTGCCTGGAGCATGTCCGTGCGTTCAACTCCGGCTATAATTTCTTCGACGGGATGACGGCGGACGAGATCCACTATGCGCAGCGGCCGATGGCGGGCTGGGAACGCGAAACGCGCGCGTTCGCGCATGGCGGCGGCGACACCCCGCCGAAATGGGCGGACTTCGCCGATCCGATCGATGCGATCGGTGCGCGCTTCGGCGAGCGGATGGCCGCAGCGCGGAAGGACGGCCGCGTGCTGTCGGATGGCGAACGGCGGTCGTTGCGCGTGCTCGGGCTCGGCACGGACACCGACCGGACGGCCTTGCGCAAACGCTACAGCGAACTCGTCAGGCGCTATCACCCCGATCGCAATGGCGGTGACCGCGCGCACGAGTCGGAGTTGCAGAAAGTGATCGCGGCGTATCAGCACCTGAAGGGGGCCGCGGCGTTCGCGTGATACGCCGACGCCGCATTTGCGATCTACACGAGCCCCCCCGCCGGGAAATGACGTTGCTACATCCCTATAATCGCCGGACGACCTCTTCGAGTTGATCGGCTGCCGCGTTCCAGCCCGTTTCGAACCCCATCGCTGCGTGGCTGTCGCGCGCCTCGGCGGTCCAGTGGCGGGCGGTGGCGGTGTAGCGGGTCTTGCCGTGTTCCTCGAAGAATTCGTCGAGCCGCGTCATGAACGGGGTTTGCGGCACCCAGCCCGCTGTGAACGCATCGGTGGAGACGATGCGGCAGTACGGCGTCACCTCGAGATAGACGCCTTCGAGCGCGTTTTCCTCGGCGTCCGGGCCGCGGAGGATCAGCGCGCAGCGGCCGCCAGCGCGGAGGTCGAGTTCGACGATCTCGGTCGTCCAGGGGCGCGGGCAGAACCAGTCAGCGAGATGCTCGGTCCAGCCACGCCACACCGTCTCGACGGGGGCGTCGATCAGGCGGGTGATCGACAGGTCGTACGCGTCGGTCATCCAGTCTCTCCCTGTGCCGCCACCCATGCGGCGAACGCCGGCGGCGGTGCGCCGGTGAACCCGGCGAGCTGGTCGGCGAGCGCCCGCGCGAAGGCCGGACGCGCTTCGCCTCGCGCGACATACTCGGTCAATGTCGGATGCGCGTCGAGCAACGGCGTGCCGCCGACGATGCGCAACACCGCCACCATCATCAGGTCGCCGGCACTGAACCGGTCGCCGTCGAGCCATTGCCGCCGGCCAAGCCGTCCGGCGAGTTCGCGCAGCCGTTCGTCGATGCGGCGGTCGATCGCGGGCAGTCGCGGCAGCGACCAGGGTTCGTCGCGCTCGAACAGCGTGGCGTTTGCCCGGTCCATGATCGGCGGCTCGAGCGTGTTGAGCGCGGCGAACATCCATTCGATCGCGCGGGCACGAGCGTCGTCGTCGGCCGGCAGCAACGCGTCGCCCTGCGTCTGGGCGATATGCAGGACGATCGCGCCGGACTCGAACAGCATCAGGTCGCCCGCCTCGTACGTCGGCACCTGCCCGAAGGGTTGCCGATCGCGGTGCGGCGGCTGTTTCTGCTCGCCCTGCTGGAGATACAGGACGTCATAGGGCTGGCCGACCTCCTCGAGCGCCCAGCGGAGGCGCAGGTCCCGCACCTGGCCTCTGGCGAAATCGGGAACCCAGTCATAGGCGGTGATGATCGGTCGCATCGTTTCCCTTTCCGGATGTCACCAGGTCTGGCGCGGTCGCCGCGGCTGGATCAGTTTGGCTGGATCACGCCGGCTGGGTTTCGCCCATCGACTGCGCCGCCGCCGCCATGTCCATCGAGAACGGTCCCCAGCCATGCCCGTCGAGATCCTCGAAGGCGCGGCTGTACATGAAGCCCATGTCCTCGGGATCGTGCAACTCACGCCCGCCCGCCGCAAGAGCGGCTTCCGTTATCGCATCGACGTCGGCGGGGGTGCCGAACGACAACGCCAGCAGCACGCCGCTGGTCGTCTTCGCATCGATGATCTGCTTGGGCGTGAAGGTCGCGTAAAAAGCGCGGTCGAGCAGCATCACGGTGATCGTGTCCGACCATGCCATCGCCGATCCCCGATCGTTCGAGAACATCGCGTTCCGCTCGAACCCGATCGCCGCGTAGAACGCCGTCGCGGCCACGACGTCGGCGACGGGCAGGTTCACGAAGATGGCTTTGCTCATGGCGGCTCTCCTGATTCGACTCGGTTTCATACCGGTGTTTGCATTGCATGCCCGCAAAGGTTACTTAAAACAACTATGAAGTTAGAAAATGTAACCGAAGCCCCGCCGAAGCGGTGGTATGACGATGCGTGCGGCACCGCGATGGCGCTCGAACTGGTGGGCGAGCGCTGGTCGTTGCTGGTCGTGCGCGAACTGATGTTCGGTCCGCGGCGGTTTGGCGAACTCAAGGCCAACCTTGGCGGGATCAGTGCGAACGTCCTGACGCAGCGGCTGGAGGGGCTCGCGCGCGCCGGTATCCTGATCCGGCGCGTGTTGCCGTCACCCGCCAGCGTACAGGTCTACGAGCTGACGCCGTGGGGATATGAGAGCGAGACCGCGATCCGCGAACTTGGTCGATGGGCGGCGCGGTCGCCGGCGCATGATCCGACCCTGCCGCTCAGCGCGGCCTCGCTGATGCTGTCGTTCCGGACGATGTTCTCGCGGCAGCGTGCCGATGGCTGGGCCGCGGTCGTCGGGTTTCGGCTAGGCGGTGAGGGGTTCGTCGGCCGGATCGATGGCGAGTGGATCCACGTCGTGCGCGCGGACCCCTCGGTCGCGGACGTCACGTTCGACAGCGATCCGATGACGATCGCATCGCTCGTCTACGGCGCCAGGCCCCTTCCCGAGGCGGAAGCCGCGGGCACATTGCAGATCACCGGGAACCGTGCGCTTGCCGAGCGGTTCGTCACACTCTTCCCGCTTCCGGACAAGGTCGCGGTTGAGTAACGCCCCTTGCTTGCCCTAGAGCGGTGGGGAACACGAGGCCAACATGACCGATATCCCGAATACCCAGCCAGATAGCCGCGAGACCACGATCCTCGATGCACCAGACAAGATGGTCAAAGTGCGCGAGATGTTCGGGATCGATTCCGACATGGAAGTGCCGGCCTTCTCCGAAGCCGACGAGCGCGTCCCCGATCTCGATCCGGCGTACGTCTTCGATGCCGACACGACGCTCGCCGTGCTGGCCGGGTTCGCGCATAACCGTCGCGTGATGGTCCAGGGCTATCACGGCACCGGCAAGTCGACGCATATCGAGCAGGTCGCGGCGCGCCTGAAATGGCCGTGCATCCGCATCAACCTCGACGCGCATATCAGCCGCATCGACCTGATCGGCCGCGATGCGATCGTCTTGAAGGACGGCCAGCAGATCACCGAGTTCCGCGAAGGCCTGCTGCCCTGGGCGTTGCAGACCCCGACCGCGCTGGTGTTCGACGAATACGATGCGGGCCGTCCGGACGTGATGTTCGTGATCCAGCGCGTGCTGGAGACCGAGGGCAAGCTGACGCTGCTCGACCAGAACCGCGTGATCCGTCCGAACCCGTGGTTCCGCCTGTTCGCGACCGCCAACACGGTGGGCTTGGGCGATACGAGCGGGCTGTATCATGGCACGCAGCAGATCAACCAGGGCCAGATGGACCGTTGGAACATCGTCGTCACGCTCAACTACCTGCCCGCCAAGGTGGAGGCGCAGATCGTGCTCGCCAAGTCGGGCGAATACGACAAGCCCGAGGGCAAGAAGACCGTCGAGAACATGGTCCGCGTCGCCGACATGACCCGCAAGGGCTTCGTCAACGGCGACATCTCGACCGTGATGAGCCCGCGCACGGTGATCACCTGGGCGCAGAACGCGCTGATCTTCGGCGACGTCGGCTTCGCGTTCCGGTTGAGCTTCCTCAACAAGTGCGACGAGGCGGAGCGGCCGCTGGTCGCCGAATATTATCAGCGCGTGTTCGGCAAGGATCTTCCTGAGAGCGTCGTCGGGAAGGCCTGAGCGTGGCGATCGCCTGCACCTTCGCGCTGAACGGGCGGTCTATGTCGACCCTGGTCGCGCCGGGTGTGGGAAGCTTCGCAGCCTTTTCCGGCTCGGGGCGGTGGCGGAACGATCCCAAAGGTGTGGGGGTGGCGAAGATCGGGCCGCTGCCCGAGGGTCGATATTACATCGTCGATCGCGAAAGTGGCGGGCGATTGGGCTGGCTGCGCGATTTCGTCAAGGACAGCTGGTCGGGCATCGACCATTCAAGCTGGTTCGCGCTGCTGCGCGACGATGGCCGCCTGGACGATGAGACGTTCGTCGGTCATATCCGACGCGGTGAGTTCCGGTTGCACCCGGTCGGCCCGATGGGCATCAGCGAAGGCTGCGTGACCCTCCGGCGGCTGGCCGACTTCGTCCGACTGGCCGCAGCGTTGCGGAACGCGCAGCCGCTCGCGATCCCGAGGGGCGGTGGTCGCGCTTATGGCACGATCGAGGTTTCGTGATGCGGTCGACCCTCTCGGCGATCGCCGTGCTGGCGATCACGATCGTCTTGTGGATGGCGTTCGGGCGTATCCACTGGCCCGAAAACGTCGGATTGGCCGTCAGCCGCCTGTCCGGCGCGTTGGGCGGCATCGGGATCGAGGACACTGAGAACTTGTTCATGCTGCTGAGCTTCCTGTTCGCGCTGGTCATCGCCGTCCTCGCGGTGGCGATAGCGCGTCGCTACGCACTACGTGGAACACGCTGATGGCCAACGAAACACCTCTCGATCGCTTCAAGGCGGTTCTTGCCGGGACGGCGCGCGCGATCTCGGAGGAGCCGGAGGTCGAACTCGCCTTCACCGCGGATGCGCCGGTGCAGAGTGGCAAGCATATCAAGGTGCCGATGCCGGCACGTGCCCTCCCGCTCGAGCAGGTTGCCGAGGCGCGCGGGTTTGCGGATGGGTTCGCGCTGCGACTGAAGCATCACGATATCGCGCTCCACAGCCGCGCGGCACCGGTCGAGGCGGTGGCGCGAGCGGTGTTCGATTCGGTCGAGACTGCGCGGGTCGAGGCGCTTGGGTCGCGCGGCTATGCCGGCATCACCGAAAATCTTGAACGCGCGCTCGACGTGCGGTTGCGCGCCGATCCGATCACGCGCGCACGCAACCGTGACGAAGTGCCGCTGTCGACCGCGCTCGGCCTGATGGTGCGCGAGCGGCTGACCGGGCAGGAATCGCCCGCGATCGCAGCGCCGGGGCTCGCGCTGGTCCGCGAGTGGATCGAGAGCAAGACCGATCTCGACGCGCTGGCCTACGCGCTCGACGACCAGAAGGCGTTCCAGGGCCTCGCCCGGAAAATGCTGCAGGAACTCGAACTGGTCGAAGGCGATCAGGTCCCCGAGGAGAGCGACGAAGGCGGCTCCGAGGACGAGGGCACTGACGAGCAGCAGCAGGACGAGGGCGACGAAGGCGACGAGCAGGGCGAGGACGGCCAGGGCGAAGTCGAGGCGCGCGGCGAACAGTCCGAGCAGCAGAACGAGGAAAGCGACGGCCAGGAGCAGAGCGACGAGTCGATGGACGACATCGACGGCGAGCCCGGCGACGATGGCGAGGAAGGCATGCAGCCGGTCCGCCCGAACCGTCCCTTCGCGGACATGGGCGGCGCGTTCGACTACAAGCCGTGGACGACGCAGTTCGACGAAGTGATCGCCGCCACCGAGCTCTGCGACGCCGACGAATTGGCGCGGTTGCGCGGCTATCTCGACCAGCAGCTCGTGCACCTGCAATCGACCGTGTCGAAGCTCGCCAACCGGCTTCAGCGGCGCCTCATGGCGCAGCAGTCGCGGTCGTGGGATTTCGACCAGGAGGAGGGCATCCTCGATGCGGCGCGCCTCGCCCGCGTGATCGTCAACCCGACGCTGTCGCTGAGCTACAAGGCCGAGCGGGAGACCGACTTCCGTGACACCGTCGTGACGCTTCTGATCGACAATTCCGGCTCGATGCGCGGGCGACCGATCTCGATCGCGGCGATCAGCGCGGACATCCTCGCGCGCACGCTGGAGCGCTGCGGCGTGAAGACCGAGATCCTCGGCTTTACGACGCGCGCCTGGAAGGGCGGGCAGTCCCGCGAAACCTGGCTTGCCGCAGGGCGTCCGCCACAGCCGGGCCGGCTCAACGACATCCGCCACATCGTCTACAAGCGTGCCGACGAGCCGTGGCGCCGCGCGCGCAACTCGCTCGGGCTCATGATGCGCGAGGGGTTGCTCAAGGAAAATATCGACGGCGAGGCGCTGATGTGGGCGCATGCGCGGCTGGTCGCGCGGCCCGAGGAGCGTCGCATCTTGATGGTGATCAGTGATGGCGCGCCGGTCGACGATTCGACGCTCAGCGTGAATTCGGGCTCGTATCTCGAGCGGCATCTGCGCCAGGTGATCGGCTGGATCGAAAGCAAGTCACCGGTCGAACTGGTCGCGATCGGCATCGGCCACGACGTCACCCGCTATTACGCGCGCGCCGTCACGATCATGGACGTCGAGCAACTGGGCGGCACGATCATCGAACAGCTCGCGTCGCTGTTCGACACCGAGTGATCGCCGGGCGGGCGGCGTGATCGCGGCGCCCGGGGGCGGGTTCCACGGACCCGTCAAACGCTCGATCACGATCGCTGGCCACCAGACGTCGATCAGCCTTGAACCCGTCTTCTGGGGCGCGCTTGAAGCGGCAGCGGTTCGTCACGCCCTGCCGCTGTCCGCGCTCGTCGCTGAAATCGATGCGGTCCGCATCGTCGCGAATGATCCGCCCAACCTCGCTAGCGCATTGAGAACATGGCTGTTCGACAATAGAGGTTGAGAACTACTCTCATTAGCGTTGACAGTGCGAACGACTCTCAATAGCGAACCCCCAAGAACAAAGGGGTTTGTCCATGTCGCTACCTTCGCCGCGCGCATCGTTGCCGCGCTCGTCCTCCGTGCCCGCGTTTCTCGCTCTGTCGTGCGTCGGCGCCTTCGCGACCGCGCCGGCCTATGCGGCGGATGCGGCAAAGGCTCCGGCCCCCGCCGCGACGGACGACCAGCAGCGCGAGGAAATCCTCGTCAACGGCCAGCGCCAGCGCGACGAAGGTCCCAAGCAGGTCGCGCCGCTCGTCAACACGCCGCGCTCGGTGATCGTGCTGCCGAAGGAAGTGATCGAACAGACCGGATCGAACAGCCTGGCCGACGCGCTCCGCACCATACCCGGCATCACGTTCGGCGCCGCCGAGGGGGGCAACCCGATCGGCGATCGCCCCTTCATCCGCGGTTTCGACAGCCAGGGCAGCATCTATGTCGATGGTGTTCGCGATCTCGCCGCACAGACGCGCGAAGTGTTCGCGGTCGACTCGGTCCAGATCGTTCGCGGCTCGGATTCGACGCTCGGCGGGCGCGGCTCG
Source organism: Sphingomonas faeni (assembly GCF_040407565.1). Taxonomy (GTDB): domain Bacteria; phylum Pseudomonadota; class Alphaproteobacteria; order Sphingomonadales; family Sphingomonadaceae; genus Sphingomonas; species Sphingomonas faeni_F. Next base: position 80,753 of record NZ_JAPZPR010000009.1, on the reverse strand, counting down.
GCGGGCGGCACGATCAACATCCTGTCGCGCCTGCCACAGCTCGAGAACTTCGGATCGCTGAGCGGCAGCTACGGCGAGGCGGACTATAAGCGCGTCACCGGCGACGTGAATTTGAAGATCTCGGATACCGCCGCCTTCCGCATCGAAGGCATGTGGCACGACCAGGACGTCGCCGGACGCGACGCGATCTGGGCGAAGCGCTGGGGCATCGCACCGTCGTTCGCGGTCGGGCTCGGCACGCCGACCCGGCTCACCGCCAGCTTCTATCACATGGAGAGCAAGGAACTGCCCGACAGTGGCATCCCGTATCTCTATACGATCGCCAACCATCCCGGCACGGGCAACGTCTCGACCCAGCCCGCGCTCGGCACCGTGACGACCGCCGGCGGACAGACCGGCTACGTCTCGCGCAAGACCTTCTACGGCCTGGCGGCACGCGATTTCCGCGATGCCAACACCAACCAGGCGACGATCCGCGTCGAGCATGACTTCGGCGGCATCACCCTGCGCAACACCGCGCGCTACACGCACAGCGACCAGAGCTACATCTTCACGCTGCCCGACGACAGCCAGGGCAATGTCTACGGGACGGCGGCCGTCAATCCGACCAGCGGTGTCGCTGGCGCGCGCGGCGACGTGCTTACCGGCGGCTATGTCTGGACGCGCGGCAACACGCGCTACGGCTATAGCGAGAGCATCGTCGACCAGACCGACCTGTACGGCAAGTTCGATACAGGGAGCATCGAGCACAGCTTCTCGCTCGGCACCGAAATCTCGTGGGAGAAGACGCGGCGTGGCGCGTTCGTGTCGGCGAACGGATCGACGATTTCGCCACGTTGCAACACCGCGACGATCGCGCGCTCCTATTGCGTGAGCCTGTTCAACCCGAACCCGAACGCACCGTGGGTCAATTACACGAGCGACACGTTGACCATGCCGACCCCGATCGTGAAGGGCGCGACGTCCGCCGAGACGCAGAACGACGCGAATACCAAGGCAGTCTACGCGTTCGATTCGATCACGCTGATGCCGTCGCTGATCCTGAACCTGGGTGCGCGCTACGACCGGTTCCAGTCGACGGTGATCCTGCCGAGTGCGCAGCAGACGCGGATCAAGCGCGTCGATAACCTGTTCAACTGGCAGGCCGGCCTCGTGTTCAAGCCGACGTCGGAAACCAGCCTGTACGCAAGCTACGCGACCGCCGCGACGCCGCCCAACAGCCTGCTGGGTGAGGGGCGCGAGGACAATGCGATCACCGCCGCGGTGCTCAACCTGCTGCGTCCGCAAAAGACCAAGTCCTACGAGGTCGGCGCCAAGGCCAGCCTGTTCGGGGAAAAGCTCCAGCTCGGCGCGGCCGTGTTCCAGACAGACATCGCCAATGCGCGCGTGCTCGACGACAACAACACCGCGTCGTTCATCGGCGAGACGCGGATCCGCGGCGTCGAGTTCAACGTCAGCGGCACGATCCTGCCTGGCTGGACGGTGTTCGGTGGCTTCACGCATCTCGATCCGAAGATCATCGACGGCGGCTTCACCACGCTAACCGCCGCCGCGCTCCCGGGCATCCAGCCGGCGCGCACGATCGGCGTCGTGTCGGTCAATACCGGCAAGCAGGTCCCGCAGACCGCGAAGAACAGCTTTACGGCAACGACCAACGTCACCGTGACCAAGCGGCTCCAGATCGGCGGTACCGCGCTGTACATGGACGAGCAGATCGGCGGCTATGCCGACAACCGCACCGCGACGCAGACCGCCGCGGGCGTCGTGTCGGTCAACCCGGCGACCAAGGTGCTGACGCGCAGCAGCCCCGATTACTGGCGCTTCGATGCGCGCGCGAGCTACACGCTGACCGACAATGTCGACCTCAGCGTCAATGCGCAGAATTTGACGAACAAGACCTATTTCTCGCAGACCTACACCAGCCACTACGCGACGCTGGCGGCCGGTCGCACGATCTTCGGCACGGTGAACCTGCGGTTCTGAGGACGATATGACGGCGATCGACACCCTTACCCCCGACGCCATCGCCGCGCGCCTCTCCGGAAGTCCGGCGGAGCGCGCGGCGTTCGTGCGCGAGGCGGCGGACGCGGGCGTTGCCGAGGCGCAGGCGGTGTATGGCCAGATGCTGCTCGACGGGCTTGGCGTGGCGGTGGACCCCGTCGCTGCGCTGGGCTGGTTTACCAAGGCGGCAGCGCAGCATCACGTGATGGCGCTGAACATGGTCGGGCGCTGCTACGATCTTGGCTGGGGCACGCGCGTCGACAAGGCGCGTGCGGCCGAATGCTACCGGATTGCCGCCGAGCGCGGGCTCGACTGGGCGATGTACAACTACGCGACGCTGCTCGCGCTGGGGGAGGGTGTCGCCGAAGACAAGCCGGCGGCGCTAGCGTTGCTGGAAAAGGTCGCGGCGATGGACTCGGGGCTCGCCAGCGCGAAGGCGATCAATTTCGTCGGCAGCTTCGCCGAAGACGGCTGGGCCTGCGAGCGCGATCTCGTGCGCGCCGCCGCATGTTATGCGCAGGCGGCAGCGGGCGGCGATTTCCGCGGCTGCTTCAATCACGCGCGGATGCTCGGTGCGGCGGGCGATATCGACGCGGCGCTCGACTGGCTTAAACAGGCCGGCGAACGCGGCAATGCGGCGTTCCTCGCCAAGGCCGGGGCGTGGCTGGCTACCAGCGAGATTCCGGCGTTCCGCACGCGCGGCGTGGCGGCATTTCGGGAGGGTACACGATGCTGATCGCGATTCCCGATGTGCTCGATCCCGCCGGCGTGGCGCAGGTCCGCGCGCTGATCGACGCGGCCGCGTGGATCGACGGCAACGCGACCTCGGGCACCCAATCCGCGCTCGCCAAGCGCAACGAGCAACTGCCCGAGGACTCCGCCGCGGCACGCGAGGCGGGCAGCATCCTCCTCGACGCGCTTGGCCAGTCCGCGCTGTTCGTCGCCGCCGCGCTGCCGCTCAAAGTCTTCCCCCCGCTGTTCAACCGCTATGCCGGCGGCCAGGATTTCGGGCTACACGTCGACACCGCGATCCGGATCAAGCGTGGTTCCGACTTCCGCATCCGCAGCGACCTGTCCGCGACCCTCTTCCTCGCCGATCCCGAAAGTTACGACGGCGGCGAGCTCGTGATCGAGGACCAGTTCGGGCCGCAATCCGTCAAGCTGCCCGCCGGCCATATGGTGGTGTATCCCGCGTCCAGCCTGCACCGCGTCGCGCCGGTCACGCGCGGCGTGCGGGTCGCGTCGTTTTTCTGGTTGCAGTCGATGGTTCGCGATGACGGCGCGCGGCGTATCCTGTTCGATCTCGACCAAGGCGTGCAGGCGGTCGCGGCCGCGCAAGGGCAGGGTGATCCGGCGACGGTGCGGCTGACGGGGGTGTATCATAATCTGCTGCGTCGCTGGGCGGATGTTTGAGCGCGCAGGTGAAAGGGGATGGATGGACTTGGCCACGCCAGCCATGCCACGCTCCACGAACGGGGGAATATGATGCGTAAGATGGCGATGCGACGGGCGTGGTTTCAGGTCCACAAGTGGATCGGACTGATCCTCGCGATCCTGATCATCCCGTTGTCGCTCAGCGGCGCGGCGCTGGTGTGGGACCACGCGCTCGACAAGATCGTCAACCCGACGCGCTATGCGGTGTCGGGGACGACATTGCTGAGCCCCGACGCCTATGTCGCGGCGGCGGCGATCGCGCTGAAGCACGGCGAGCGGATCGCGGTGCTGACGTTGCCCGAGGACGGTGGCCCGGTCGTGGTATCGGCCGCGGCTGCCGGGAAAGCGCCCCAGCGGCCCGGCCCGCCGCAGCGGACGATGGTCTATCTCGATCCGCCGACCGCGCGCGTGCTGGAAATCTCGCCGTCGAACGGCGGGCTGGTGCGGTTCCTCCATGGGCTCCACGGCAGCCTGCAACTGCCCGGCGTCGGCCGGTCGATCGTCGGCTGGATCGGCGTGTTCATGATGGTGTCGTGCTTTACCGGGCTGTGGTTGTGGTGGCCGACGGTCGGCCGCTGGGCGCGGGGGCTGCGCTACAAGCGTCACCGCAACACCGATACGAACCTGCATTATCTGTTCGGCTTCTGGGTCGCGCTGCCGTTGTTCGTGCTGTCGCTGACCGGCGCCTGGATCTCGTTCCCGCAGTTCTTCGGCAAGATTTCGGGCGAGGCGTCACGCCCGCGCGGCGGTGGCGGTGGCGGCGGCGGTCCGGACCGGGCGGCGATGGCGCGCGCGAAGCCGCTGGTGAAGCCCGCCCAACCGCTCGACGTCGCGATCGGCAAGGCGCGCGGGATCGCCGGGGCCGCGCCGCTCCGCAGCGTCGCGTGGCCGACCGATCTCACTGCGGACTGGACCGTGACGTTTGCGGGCAAGGGCGCGCCGGTCGGGATCAAGATCGCCGACGATACCGGCGACGCGACCGCGGCGCCGGCGCGGCCTCAGGGTGGCGTCGCGCGGTGGATGCGCCGGATCCACGATGGTACCGACATGGGCGCGCTGTGGCAGGCGATCATCTTCATCGGCGGGATTTTGCCCGCGGTGCTGGGCGTGACCGGCGTGATCATGTGGTGGCGTGCTCGCGGCTGGAAGGCCGAGCTGGCCGCGAAGCGCAAGGCGCGGGCGGCGTAGGCGTTCCCTCGCCCCGCCGGGGAGAGGGACGGAGGAGCATAGCGACGGGAGGGTGAGGGGCAGTTGGGATTAACGTCCCGAGCCTCATGCCCCTCACCCTCCCACACGCAAGCGCGTGCGGGCCCCTCCCTCTCCCCGCCGGGGAGAGGGGCTTACCGTCCCAACAATACCCGCGCCTGGCCGGCGATCTGTGCCAGCATCGCCGCATTCGGCACCGCCGCATGACGGGCGCGGTCGATCACCGCCTTGAACTGCGCCACGCGCGCGGCGTTCGTCAGCAGCCACTTCTCCACCGCACCCTGCGGATCCTGGGCGCCGCACCGCGCGATGAATTCCAGTCGCAATTGCTGGAAATCGCGTGCGAGCCCGGCGATCAGCAACCGCTCCCAGGGATCGGTAGGACTGATCCGCGCGGCATTCGCCTGCGCCCAGTCGAGCCCCAGCGCCTGCCCGAGATGCGTGAACGCGCGCGTCAGCACCGCCTCGTCGAGCGTCATCCGCGCGCCGAGATCGGCCAGACCGACCGCCCCGTCCATCTCGAACAGCCGCACCACCTTGCGCACCAGATCGCCCGGCGCACCGACCGCCTCGAGCTGAGTCGCGATCCGGCCGCTCTGCGCGCTCGCTTCTTCGAGCAGCAACGCCTTGGTCTGGCGATCGAGCTGCGTGATGCCCGTCGCGAGCCGCGCAAGCACTTCGCCCGGTGCGGTACCGGGCGCGGACACACGCAACAGGTCGGCGATCTGCGAGCGCGTCGCGACGGCCACTTCGTCGAACAGCGCGATTCGCGCCGCCTCGGGCATCACCGCGGTCTCGATCTCCGCCCACAGCGCCGGCAGGTCGAACAGCCGCTCGGCGACGACGAACATCGCGGCGATATCGTCCATCGCCGCGCCTTCCTCCTCCGCCAGTTCGAACGGGTAGAGGATGCCGAGACGGTTGACGATCCGGTTGGCGAGCTTGGTCGCGACGATCTGCGGCCGCAGCCGGTGTTCGTCGATCGCCGTCGCGAACCGTTCGCGCATCGCGGCCGGGAAAGCGGCGTGCAGGTCGGGCTTGAGCGCATCGTCGCGCGCGATGTCGCCATGCTCGATCGCATCCTGCAGCGACAGCTTGGCGGTCGCGAGCAGCACCGCCAGCTCGGGGCGGGTGAGTCCCAATCCGTCCTGGCCGCGTCGCAGCAGGATGTCATTCGACGCCAACCCCTCGACCGCACGATCGAGCTTGCCGCCGCCCTCAAAGATCTCGATCACGCGGACATAGCTCGGCACCGCCACCGCGCCATCGGCTTCGGCGATCGACAGCGCCAGCGTCTGGAGCCGGTTATCCTCCAGCACCAGATGCGCGACGTCGTCGGTCATGCTCGCGAGCAGCGTGTTGCGGTCCTCATAGTCGAGCCGCCCCTCGATCATCTCGCGGTTGAGCGCGATCTTGATGTTGACCTCGTTGTCCGAGCAGTCGACGCCCGCCGAATTGTCGATGAAGTCGGTGTTGATCCGCCCGCCACGTGCAGAGAACGCGATGCGCGCCGCCTGCGTGACGCCAAGGTTCGCACCCTCGCCGATCGCGATCACGCGCAAATCCTCGGCGTTGACGCGCAACCGGTCATTGGCCGGATCGCCGACCGCGACGTTCGCTTCCGATGCCGCCTTCACATAGGTGCCGATGCCGCCGAACCAGAGCAGGTCGGCGGGTGCCTTGAGGATCGCGGAGATCAGCGCACCCGGCTCCATCTCGCTGGCGGTGACGCCCAGTGCGGCCTGGACCTGCTTCGACAGCTTGATGACCTTGTCGGTGCGCGCGAACACGCCGCCGCCCTTCGAGATCAGGCTAGTGTCGTAGTCGGCCCAGCTCGACCGCGGCAGCGCGAACATCCGGTTGCGCTCGGTCCAGCTTGCCGCCGGATCGGGATCGGGATCGAGGAAGATGTGTCGGTGATCGAACGCCGCGATCACCTTCAGCGTCTTCGACAGCAGCATGCCGTTGCCGAACACGTCGCCCGACATGTCGCCGCAGCCGACGACGGTGATGCTCTCGCTCTGCACGTCGAGACCACGTTCGGCGAAGTGCCGCTGGACGCTGAGCCACGCGCCCTTGGCGGTGATCCCCATCGCCTTGTGATCGTAGCCGACCGAGCCACCGGAGGCGAACGCGTCGCCGAGCCAGTAGCCGCGTTCGAGCGCGAGGGCGTTCGCCACGTCGCTGAACGTCGCGGTGCCTTTGTCGGCGGCGACCACGAAATACGGGTCCTCGCCATCGAGGATCGTCACGCCGTCCGGATGCACGACCTTGCCCTCGACGATGTTGTCGGTGATCGACAGCAAGGTGCGGATAAAGATCCGGTAGCTCTCCGTCCCCTCGGCCAGCCACGCGTCGCGGTTCGACGGGGCGGGGAGTTGCTTCGGATAGAAGCCGCCCTTTGCGCCGGTCGGCACGATCACCGCGTTCTTAACGCGCTGCGCCTTCATCAGCCCGAGGATCTCGGTGCGGAAATCGTCGCGACGGTCGGACCAGCGCAGGCCGCCGCGTGCGACCGGACCGGCACGGAGGTGGATGCCTTCGACGCGGGGCGAGTAGACCCACACTTCTCGCCACGGCACCGGCGCGGGAAGCCCCGGAATCAAGTGGCTGTCGAGCTTGAATGCCAGCGCTTCGGTGGCGGCAGGCGCAAACGCGTTGGTGCGCAGGGTCGCCGCGATCAGGTTGCGATACGCGCGGAGGATGCGGTCGTCGTCGATTGCCGATACCGCATCGAGCCCCGTCTCGATCGCGGTATCCGCCGCGATCGCGTCGCCCGGATGCTCCGGATGATGGACCGCGGTGAACCGCGCGATCAGCGCCGCCGCGACCTTGGGCGCACGCCGCAGCGCGTCCACCACGGTGGTCAGCCCATACGGCATGCCCGCCTGGCGCAGATACCGGAACCACGCGCGGAACAGCACGATCGCCTGCGGGCCCATGCCCAGCTCGACGATCAGCCGGTTGAACGCGTCGTTCTCCGCCGCACCCTCCAGCACCGCCGCGATCGCGCCCTCCAGCACGGCCGCATCGGTATCCAGCGCCGCATCGTTCGCCTCCAGCACGAAGTCGTGGACGAACGGATCGCTGTCATCGCGCAACCGCGTCGGCAATTCGCCGATCACCCGAAAGCCGAAATTCTCCAGCACCGGCACCGCGTCCGACAGCGCGAGCGCGCCGCCGAGCTTGTAGATCTTGAGCTGTCGGTCTTCACCGGGGGCGCTCGGGATCAGCCGGACGCCGCGCGAGCCCGCGTCGTCGAGCGCGGCAAGTCGCTGGATGTCCGCGGCGGCTTCGGCAGGCGTGCTGAGGTTGCGGTAATTCTGCGGGAATGCCGCCGCCCACTTCAACGCCAGACGCGCAGCGCGTGGTGGTGGCAGCGCGTCGACCAAAGCGGCCTCGACGTCGGACACCCAGCCGCGCACCATCCGCTGCAACCGCAGCGCGAGCGGCGCAACATCGGGCATCCGGCCATCGCCGCGCAGGTCGAGCGTGTAGCGGATCATCGCCACCTCGCCGTCCTCCAGCGCGATCGACCAGTTCAGCACGCTTGCATTGGCCGCCTCCGCCAGCATGTCGCCGATCGCGACGCGGCGGCTGGTGGTGACGTCGTCGCGCGGCAGCCAGACGAATCCGAAGAGATGACGGCCAAGCGCCGATTCGACCAGCACCAGCGCGGGCCGCGGCCGGTCGGCGAGGCTCATCGCGGTCAGCGCCAAATCCTCCAGCGCATCGGGCGCGAACGCGATCACCAGATCGTGCGGCAGCGCGGTGAACGCATGCGTCAGCGCCTTGCCGGCGTGACCGCGCGGATCGAACCCGAACTTCGCCTTCATCGCCGCCAGCCGGGTGCGCAGCACCGGCACGTCGCGCGGCATCGCCGCCAGCGCCGCGCTGGTCCACAACCCGCTATGGATCGACAGCCCGGCGACATTCGTCCCCTCCATCACCGGCAGGACGACCAGGTCGAGCGGCACGGCGCGGTGGACGGTCGAGATCAGGTTCGACTTCAGCAGCAGCGGCGCCTCGTTGCCCGCCTCGAACCACTTGATCGCCAGCGCGCGCGAGGCTTCGGCGAGGATCGGCACGCGGTGTTCGTTGCGCGCGATGCCGAGCGCCGCGCCGCTGCTGCCGTCGCGATGCCAGACCTGATGGCCGAGCAGCGTCAGATGCCCGTCGAGGAACCACTGCAACAGCGCCGCGCCTTCACCCTCGGGCAGCTTGGCGATATCGTCGTCGAGCGCAGCCTGCATTGCCCGCCAGTCGGTCACCGCCGCGCGGACGTCCGCCAGCACCGCGGTCAGGTCCTCGATCAGTCCGCGACGGTCGCGCGCATCGGCGCGTTCCATCTCGAGATAGATCATCGATTCGGGGCGGCCTTCTTCCCCGATCGCGTGCAGCGCGCCATCGGGGGCCCGCACCGTCCGCACCACCGGGTGGATGATCCGGTCGACCGCGATGTCCTGCGCGCCGATCGCCGCGGCGATCGAATCGACCAGGAACGGCATGTCGTCGTTGACGATCGCGAGGCGCATCCGCCGCCGCGTGTCGTCCGCGCTGATCGGCTCGATCGCGATCGCCGGCGCGCCGTCGTCGCGGTGCGCGGCGGTGGCGGCGACGAAGGCTGCGGCCTGCGCCACCTCGCTCGCACCGAAGTCCTTGAGTTCGCCCGGAAGGGCCCGTTCGGTCAGCCGTGCCGCAAGGGCATCGGTGAGTGTTTTCAACGATTGGTTCGCCATAGGTCGGGGCCTATGCGCCTGCCGTCCGGCTATCTCAAGCCTTGTGGCAGGTGCGAAGAAATATGCTGCGCCGCACCCAGCTTTGGTACTGGTATCAGAACCCTTCTGCCGCGCGCTCGGCTGCAGCGACGACCGACAGATCGTTGCCGAACCCGCTCAGGAAACTCGAAAAACCGCCGACCGGCACCTGATGTCGCTTCGCATGCGACAACACCGCCGCCAGCTCCGTCCGGCGCGTCGCCTCGAAGTCGCCGCCGAACACCAGCGCGATGACATCCTCCATCGGCGTCGTCGAACCGGGACCATGCGCGGCCGACAGCATCGCGGCATACGCGGCGCCGTCGGTGTCGGCCGACACGGCCAGATCATGCGCCCGGCCGAGTGCACGGTGCAGCGCCGCCCGGCTGCGCGCCTCGGCGGCCCGCATCTGCGCGGCACTCTCGCGCGCGATCGCGAGCTGCTCGCCCAACGCGCCGTTCGGTACAGCGATCGGAGTCAGTGATGCGGTCGTGTCGAGCGCAGGCGAAGCCGGCTCGACGGTTCCGAGATCGTCTGCCTGGTCCATCCCAAACCCGCCGCTCGGCCCATCCGCCCAGACCGGCGCGATGTCGGCCGAACTTTGCGGACTGCTGCGCACCGCCGCATCGAGTTCGGCCGCTAGCGCTGACTGCAGGTCGGCGTCGGCAAGTTCCTTCCAGTTGATCACGCCGTAGATGAAGTCGATCGTGGCGCCCCCCGACGTGAACGGCATCAGGATCCCGCGGTACAGCGTCGTGCAGCCGCGGCTGCTGACGAACTCCGCCTCGAAGCCGATCGGCGCGCGATTGGCGATGATCTGCAGATAATGATCGGTCAGCCGCGACAGCAGCGAGCGGCTCGGCACGTCGGCGATCGTCGCGATCGGCCCCTCCAGCCCGCATTCCTCGCGCAGCGCCCGGCCGAGATACGCGATCTTGGGATCGCCCATGCCGTGGCTGAAGTCGAGCAGCACGCTGTGCGGCCCGAAATCGGTGATCGTCTCGGGCTCGAGGTCGGCGATCGACGGATAGGGCCGCCCCTTCAGCAGCGACACCCAGTGATTGTACGCGCGCACGTGCATCCGCCGCTCGTCGCCACCGATATCGAACATCACGTCGTTCATCCCGGCATCGGTCGCCTCCCGCGCCGGGCCGGGGTCGCCGTTGTCCGAACCGCAGTCATTGCCGCCGCTGTTATTGCGACCGCCGCCGTTTTCACCGCCGCCGTTTTCACCGCCGTCATTTGCACCGCCGCCGATCGTCGAAGCCACTGCGCCATTTCCTTCGCGTGCGGCCAGGTCATCCCGGCCGTCGATGCGTTCGCTGTCCAGGCCGTGTACCGTATCCATGCCGAAAGGCCCCCGTTTTTCGCCTTCGCTTCTGCACCCCGCTTGGTAAACGCACGGTAAAGACGCAAACCGCTTGTCAGCCCGGAATTCCCTTGGTATGCGCCGCCCCCTCGACCGGACACATCCGTCGTCGGGCCGCTTTAGCTCAGCTGGTAGAGCATCGCATTCGTAATGCGGGGGTCACAGGTTCGAGTCCTGTAAGCGGCACCATCGACAAGTTGTTGTAAACACTTACATCTGCAGGTTTCCTGTCAGGGGCGAGGATTTGTCGACTCCGGTAAGGTTCCGGTGCATTGCCCCCGGTGCGAGCTTTTCGATTTCCGAAATGATGCTCTCGAGAGCGCGCACTACGCTGGGGAATTCGCCGATCGCGTAGACCTCGGTCTGGCTTCCGGCTCGGTGGCCCATGAAGCCCTCAAGATCCCACTTCTCGGCGCCACGGTTGCGGACGAGCGTCGCCAAGCTGTGACGCAGCACATAGGGGCGCCATTCGCGACCGGTGGGCATGTCGAGCTTCGTCAGCATCGTGTCCCACGCGCGATCGACGTCCTGCACGGGGCGGCCGTGGTAGTTTACCAGCCAGCCGCGCCCCGCACGCTCGTCAGGCTTCAGCGCCATGTAGGTCGCGTATTCCGCGCGCAGCCAGCGATCGAGCAGCGGCAGCACGGGCAGGAGCGCGCGATGCTTCTTGTTCTGCGTGCGGCCCTGCGGGTTCAGATCGACCGTTGGGGCGCCGGGCCACCACTGCTGTCGATCGGGCGCGACGCTTATATCCACCACAGCGCCCGGTCGTGCGATCGTGCAGACCGAGGCGACAAGGAACGCGTGGAGCGAGCCGCGCTGGCGGTCGGGCTCGGCCGCATAGGCAAACATCTTTGCCAATTCCTCAACCCCGATTCGCGTGCGACGTTGGCGCTGCACTTGGCGGGCGGGGAGGGGTTTATAGATAGGGCGCTTGTCGGAGCGCGGCGGCTCGGCGTTCGCGGCGTGGTTTAGGACCGCGATCAGCTGTGCGATCGATGCCTCGGTCGCTGCCGGCGAGCGGATACGCGATACCGTGACCTCGCCCTTGCCGTTGCGCCACTCGACCGGCTGCAACCGCGACCAAGCGCGAAACGCGTGGACGAAGACTGACGAGCAGGCGGCAGCGCAGCTGGTGGCGTGACCAAATCTGCCTTCCGTAGCCAACGCCTGCTCGGCGTCGAGGAACCCAACGACGTGCGCCAGGCGTCCGGCGATCGTGTCCGCCGACACACGCGTATCGCCCCACTCGATCTTATAGTCCGCGATGGCATCGGTCAGCAGATAGGTCTGCGCCTGCGCCAGCGACTGGCCGCAGGCGTGGCAAAAAGCCGGAGCCTCGCCCTTGTCGGCCAGATAGAGCCTGTCGAGCGCGAGGATCGCCGAGGCTTCGTCTACCTTACCCGTCGACGAGCTGCGTTCGCGTCGCGTGGCGGAATCGTACCACCAGACATAGAAATTGGGACTCCGCCGGCTTCCGTCTGCTCGCTCGTCATGAGCAAGCCAGTATTTGCCCCGTTGATAGACCGGCGGCGTGCGTCGCGACATTGTGTTCGTTCTTTCAGATAATCGGATTTGGCGCGGTGCGTCATGTCGAAGAGGCCGAGACTGCCCAGCAAGTCGAGGTCGGCGGACTCCAGCCGGATGCCCTTTCCAAGCTCAGCAGCGCGGGCGAGCTTCTGGTCGAGTCTGACGATCGAGGGGGCCGTCATTGGATTGCCTCACGAAGCTCGCGCGTATGAACGAGAAGCCGCTCGCTGCGCGGATCCGACCCGGCGGCCGCATCCGTAAGTTTGGCGTCGGATACGCCATGTTCTCCATTTATGATAAAGTGCGCTGCAAGAATGGCGGTGCTCAGTTCAGCGACTAGCCGGCCTTTGCCGGGCAATGCGCTGGATGTGTCGAACCCCAACATCCCGATCACCGCGATCGGAAAACTCACCTGTTCCCACTTTTGGGAACAGGCTGCTAAGTGTGCCGATGGTTCGGGTTGGCGTGTTTGGCTTGGAGCTGCGTGGATCATCATACTGTTTCTCTTGCGAGACGATCGAGCGGCTGCGCCAGCCAGCACTCTTGTAGAAAGCATTTCTACAAGAGTGCTGGGATGACTGGGAGCTCGCTGAGCGCACCGTGTCAGATGGGCTCTTTTTGGGACGCGATGGCTAAGACGAAGACGAAAAGCGCATTCTTGTGGCGCGCGACTTGCGAGGCGGCGAACGTCCATCGCTAGGCATTCGGCGACTAGCGGCGGAGTGCCCATGTTCGTCACGATAAAGCGGAGCTTGGTCGTCAACGCCGCGAGATCGGGCACCGAAGGTCCCGCCAGCTGAACCTTGGCAAAATGCAAGAGATGCCCCGCGGCTAGCTTGCTCGTGATAGAGAAAGGGCAACGGATTGCATCGTGCCCTGTGGCTGCGTCGATGAATCGTGCCAGCGCGAGTTTTGAATGGGTACGATCGGTATTGGCCAGCGACGCCGCTGGCTTTAAGGCCTGAACAGCCACAATCGATCTCCCTTAAGATCGGTTTTGGTTAGAGCCGTCGCGAGGTGTAGGAGCCTTGCGTCGGCTCGCCTTTAGTGGCACCGTAATTTGGTCATGTCAATTAACGGCACCGCAAAAAAGAGGGGACGCCCCGCTACGGGCTTAGGCGTCTCGATCAACGTTCGCTTACAGCCGGAGCAGTTGGCAGCGCTTGACGACTGGATTGACCTGCACGAACCACGGCCCTCCCGACCCGAAGCTATCCGACTGATTGTTCGTGATAAGTTGGCGACCGCAAGCTTGCTCAAATGAAGCGTAAGCAATATACCGCGAAGCAGGCGACCGTCGCAAGTGAGTTAACGTGCGCTGATGGATTGGGGCGATGCTTCGGGGCATGACTCTGAGCGTAGACATTCCCGGCGCCTGTACGACACAAGAAGCTTCTGAATTAAGGTGGCGGCGGTTCCTATCATAAGGGGGCAGCCTATCACCGGCTAAACCCGCATGACGAACAGATGGCGTACCAGTCCGAATCCCATCTGCCACTAGCTACGGCTCCCGCGTTCGTTTTGTCCCCGGCTTTCATACCGCAACCGCGTTAAACTTGGTGGAAACCGGCCCGGCCGCTTTCGGGCGGCCGCCGCCGTAACCAGCCCTTCGTTCATTCGGCCGGGCAGGGCCTCAGGCACTTGGCGGGGGTTGAAGGCGGTCTGACCGCTTTAGGTGGCGATCACAGTAAGTGTTCGCGCGACCGAAAGCGCAGCGCGGTGAGGCGACTGCTGCGCGAGTTCGCCTACCCGCCGGATAAGCGAAGCAACCAATATGCTGCGAAGTGATCATCGTGGGTTGCTCTGCACTAAATTCGCTACCCCGGGGGTTCGTCCAGAACGTCGTTACACGGGTAAGTGCGGCTAAGCCCAAGCAAGGTTCTCGATCCGCTTGTTTAGCAGGTCGTTCGGAAAGGCACGGATGAGCAACGACTCGACGTTGTTGATCATGGCGTCCGCAACTCGATAAGCACTTACGTACTCCGCCAATTCGTGCAGCCTGACATTGACGCTGCGGATTTGCCGCGACACCTCATCCGACGTGCGGAAATCCTTCCGGCTCTGCAGATGGTTGACGCGCAAGATGTTCTGAAGGCCACGGTCCCTATTGTAGGCGTTGTGCAGCTCGGTCCATAGCGACTGATTACGCGCCTTGCCTGCGTAGAGTGCTCGCCCACGACTGTCGTAGAAGAGGTATACGCCACGATGCTCCTCTAGTTCGGCCCTGAGCCCAGCTAGGTACGGCAGGTCCTCTCCATCCTCGTCCTTGACGGAGAAAATACGATAACGTTCGCCGTTGCCGTATGGGCAGGGTGCGATCTAAAAGAACTCGACGATCGGCTGGATCACGCCATTGTGGGTACGCTCTTCCGAAGCTCGGTCGACCGACAGCAGCAGCCTGGCGATCTGCTCCGGCGTGACGTCCTGCCGCTTCTTCCAATTCGTCAGATGTGTGACACTCATGCCCAAGCGTCCTGCAACAGCGCGGTCAGTCGCCGGCCGCTCGCCGCTTCCGGTGATCGCGCGACGTACCTGTTCGATAAGTTCGGCTCCAGTCATGCGTCCTCCTAAACGTGATCGATAGCCTAGGTTTAATAATCCTTGGGCCCTACTTCTTCATCTCCGCGAACCGCTCGGGTTTTCGCTGTTTTGCAAGACGCTTGGAGAAGGGTGACCGGAAACTGCGTCCGCTAACCGAGTCAGTGATATTGATCGCCCGCCGGCTATACCGCTGACGGCTCTCTCAGGCGGGGGGGCATGCCGGCCTCTGGTCAGAATCGGTCACGCGGGAAGTGCGTATCGCTTCTCGCGTGTCTTGAACGGGTCACGGCCGCCCTCCAACAGCTTGACGGTCTGAGCACGAATCGCTTCTTCCGTTCCAGTGTCCTCGAGCGCTCCAGCTGAGTACGAGATGATCGGATGCCGCGCCCCTTTAGGCCGGTCGGCACGCGCCACGAGGACCTGATCAGCGTCTGTGGTGACAACGAGGTTCGGATTGTGCGAGACGAGGATCACCTGCCGAGTCAGCTTCGCCTTGCGCAGGAACGGCACCAGCGCCTCGTAGATCGACGAGTTGTCCAGATTGCCTTCCGGTTGGTCGATGATGAGCGGACGCCGGTCCTGTCTGTCCATCGCAAGATAGAGAACGAGCAGCACGATTCCTCGCGTGCCTGGCGACAGGCGCTCGAGATCGGTGCCGCGGTACTTTAGGCCGTAGTCGAGCGTAATGTGGTCGGTTGAGAAGAGCCAGTCGTTGACCCGCTCCAAGCTAGCATGACCGAGAAGCTGCTCGCTTATCTCGACGGCTGGCCCCATCTCGCCTATCAGCCGCTCGAGCGAGCTTCTTATCGCCGGCCGGTCAGCGGACCGCCACGCTTCAAAGAGCGTGCGGCGGGTCTCGCTAAGCACCCTATCGTTGGCGAGTGCGACTCCGTTCCTCCGCTTGTCGAACATGTCGCGACCAACCTCAATCCATTCGTTTGGCGCAGCGCTCAGGCGTACGTCCAGCTCGAAGCCCGCCTCAGCCCCGTCGCCATCGGCAGGAATCACCTTTTCCAGCGGCAAATAAAGTTTTGCGAGTTCCGCGCGCTCCTCATCGAGGAGGTCGAAATAGAAGAGGTACGTCGTCCAGCGTTCCTCGATCTTCGCCGCGAGCGCAGTCTTCACGGGACCGTCGAGATTAGCGAGCTCGGCCTCCAGCCGGCGCTGGTCCCCTTCGATCCGCGCGCGCTGCTTTTGCAATTCGATCAACCGGATCCGCTGCTGCTCGTCGGTCGCAAGGACGCCGTTCAGCGTCTCGAGACGCTGATCTAGATCCGCAAGCGTCTCGCCGACGGGATCAAGAGCTTCGGCCTGACCCGACAGCGTGACGACGTCCTGCAAGAGCTGGATCTCGATCGGATCGAAGGGATCGAGCGCGTCGACCGGTATCATCGGCCGAAGCCTATCCGCCTGCGCCTCGGTGAAGCCGACCGCGATCAGCGCCGGGCGAAGCTCGAGGAAGGCCCGCTCCGTTGCTGCCACGAAATCGGACGTCTTCGCGCGTGTCGTGGCCACCCGAGTCAATCGACGGTTGGCGCTCGCAACCTGCGTACTCTTTTCCGTTCGGATACCGGTGAGCCGTGAAATCTCCGCGGCGACAGCAGGATCCACGCTTTCCTGGAGCGCCGGCAGCTGGGCGTCGATGGCGGCTAGATCGTCGCCGGTGCGCTGCAGGAGCAGCAGCTTCTCGGGGCGGCCGGCAAGTCGTTCGTCAATCGCAAGGATCTCGCGGTTGATTGTCGAAATACGCGCGTTCACCTCGCGCTTCCTCTGCGTGACGTTGTCGGTTCGAAGTCGGCGCAGGCCCGCGAAGTCGGACGAATCGAGGCGATCACCTTCTTCGATGTAGTCGAATACGACATCCTCAATCTCGCGAATCAGGCGGTTCCCGGATAGATCGTTCGAGCATAGCTCTTCGACAAAGTCCTGCGAAAGATAGCGGATTCGCGGCAGATCTCCCGCACGACCATCGCCCACCCTGCGGCTTGTGGTCTCGCCGTTTGCCCAAGTTACCGTCACCACCAGATCGTCAATGGTGGGCGCAGCCTTGGTAATGAACGACGCGGGCGAACCCTCGCTCTTCCATGCCGCGGTCGTGAACGCGATAAGTTCTGCCAGCGCGGTCTTGCCGGCGCCCTTCTCGCCGATGATCGTCACGAGGCCGTGGTTCAGATGAATCGTTTCGTCGGCGAACCAGTCGGGAGCGCCCGCGAGCGCCACGTGGTCAATAATTTTGCTGGTGTCGGTTGGCGAAGGTGGGGTCGGGCCGATGGTGACGCGGTACTCGGGCTCATGCAGAAGCTGCCGAAGGCCTTCGAACGTGGGCTTTGCCTTGATCCAGCAGTAGCGATCGTTGTCGGGCTGAAACAGCTTGTCCTCGTCGTGGGCGTCTGATCCGTGTATGCAGGGCTTCAGAGAGCCATTCTTCCTTCTGACCTCCGACGGGTCGTCCGAGCCTTGACCGAGGAAGTACACACGATCAGCCGGGTTGCCCGAGAAGATCATGTCGGCGGAGCGATACAGCTCCTCCCGAACGGCAGCAAAACCCGCGTCTTTGGACAGCCCGGAAGGGCCATCCTTGCCGTTCGCTATGACCACGAGGCCGTTTTGACGGAGCCAGTATCCTTCGTTGTCCAGCCACCGGCGGAGGGCTCCGAAGTCAGGCTTGAACGCGTTCACGCCGGTCTTGAACGCACCCCATTCGTCTGTCTGGCTAGTATCGACCGCGCCACCGAGACTGCGGAGCCCCTGCGTCGAGCATGGATAGTGTATTCCGTCATACTCGAAAGTAAGTAGGCCGAGGCACCGTTCGATATGGACGATCGCATCTTTCGCTTCGGGATCAACCAGTATGTGGAGGTTGATGGCCCTGCCATTCCCCATTTCGGGATGGGTGCGGAACTCGATGTTGGGAATGACTAGATCGAAGTCGGGCAGGCGGTCGGCGGCCTTGGCCTCGACTACCTTCTTGTAGCCCTCGATGCTGCAGTAGTCGGTTATGCCGATCACCGAAACGCCCGCCCCCTTGGCTTCAAGTGCGTCTATATAGCTGGGCCAGTCCCCATAGTGGTTGGCAAGAGCACTCTCAGGAGTGTGGACATGAAGATCCCAGCGCCGCCATTCCGATCCGCGATCCAGCATCCAACCCCCTGAATTTTTGTCCCCTGTCTCCAATGTGACGGGCGGGTGAACCCGGCGCAAGGTCAGACTGTCCTTGGTCTACAAGCTGCCTAGCGGCAAAGTTCCCGAGGTCGATCGTTCCGAACGATTAGCTGAGGCAGCCGAAGCCGTCGTCCGGTCACATGAAAGAGCGGCCGGTTTCGGGGAGTGGGAAGAAGCGAGTAAGCAGCTGCCATTGGGTCTCGTAGACCGGCCGGGGGATGCTTGAGGATGCGGACGTCTTGTTCCTTTTGATTCCGGCCGCGCCCCTCCCATCTTTTGAGGCAAAGATGTCGCGAACACCCTCCTCGAGCTTTGAAAATGGGGAGCCGGTGTCGTCGCGATCGCTTACTCTCCGACCGCTCCGGGATATAGTATCGCTGATGGCCCTAACGTGTGTCTTGTATGGCCCGGAAGCATCGTTGCCGGCGGGTATTCGATAAATTCAGGAGCGTGGAGAGATGACTCCACGGATAGTGTGCTCGAAGCCCGCTCCGGCGATCTCGGGTGGCGGGTCGGGGAAAGCCAAGATAATATCGCCCCACTGCGCCCCGCTGACCGTAACGCTGGCAACCTTGTTCTGCGCAACGGCTGCCTGGCAACGGATCCCGACGTCGGACTGCACGACGAGCATTTCCGATTCTTCCTCCCAGCCGGTGGATTGCTGACCGGAGATTATCCCTAGTTGCGACGTCAGCTTCCGGCCCGCTGCCGGGTCGATGTCGAGCGCGGCAAACCCGGAGCCCGGTAGGGCCTCTATACCGAACAGCCAAGAGATACGCGCCGCCGAGAGGCCGGTTCCGGGAGCCAGCACGAGCAATACGGTGCCATCCGGCCTGAGCGCGATCAGGAGCAACGCGCCCGCCGACGCATACCGGGTAACCGCATTGTCGCGGTAGTAGACCCGATATTCGGATCGCGTGGGATGCCGCGCCCGTGAATCATACCAGGTCAGGTCACCCCGTTCGGTAACGAAATCCCCGTCGTCTGGCATCCAGACGAAATCCGTGTCGATGCGACGCGGCTGCGCGGCGCCGAAAGCGTCGCGCAGGGCTCTTGGGGCATTGAACTCGTGCTGGTTGGAGCGTGAGCGGTCGGCTTCGACAGCCGACAGCCGTTTAAAAACAACATGGGTGAACCCTTCCGCGAGCACGCCTGATCTGCTCACAGTTTCATATTCCCGAGAGTGATCATGTCAGCTCCGGAATATTTGCTGGCGGGCTGGTGTATTTGCGGCCGCTCACGTCGCTCCAGCACTCTTCTTTTTTCGCCCATTCCGACACCATCCGCTGGCCGGAAGATTTGCGCAGCGCTCTGTCGACTTCGCCGGCGAGCAGCGCGACATACTCGAGAAGTTGCGATGACAGGCCCTGTCGCGCCCAGATCGCATCAAGAGACAGTCTGGCAGCCGTGAGCTTGGCCAGAACGGAGACGGTGTAGGTGACAATATTGGCCTGAAACGAAGGGTAGTTGCCGGATCGTACCGCCTTGTGGACGCCCTTGTAGAGTATCGCCTGCGCAATCAGACGCTTGTACCCCGCCGCATCAACCGGATCCGGGCTGCTTTCTGCGAGTTCGGCCATGAACTTCTCGAAATTCTTCTGAGAGCCGAGCGACACGAGGTGCGGCTTCAAACCCCAGGCGTTAACGTACTTCGCCAGATCGGTCTTGATCACCTTGCGGGAAGGCGGGATCGCCTCCTTCAGGGCCTTGAGCCTCGCGGGGGTATTGCCCTCCCGCGACAGCATAACGTTGTAGCTGCCCGAGGCGCGTTCGTAGAACCAGCGTCCGACGCCGTCCGGCAGGTAGGTCGACAGCGCGAGCTTTTCGAGCTCGATATGGAAGGGCCGGTTGGCGAAAAGGTCCGATACCTTCACCGCATTCTGTGAATTGGCGTAGCGCGATATGTCGCTTATCAGCGCTTCTTCCGCCACCGGATCATGAACGCGCATCACGATGATCTTTGCCGGCACCCGCACCCGCGAGAGGTCGATATGGCGCTCCTTGCGCTCGGTAAAGTAGATCGACGCCGTAGTCTGCCCGCCGTTGACGATCTGCATGCCGCTCAGCGACGCAATTCCGACCGATCCATCGTCCGTGCGGCTTAGTGCCGCTGAATCCGCGACGAGTACGATGCCATTATTGTACGCCATGAACCGCTCGGGAGCATCACGCAGCGTGTCGCGGATACCGCGATTGACCTTTCCGGTCTGGCTGAGGAACGAGCGGACGTTTGCCTCCAGCAGCCGGGCTCCGTACCGCTCATAGATGAGCCGCAGAGCGGCACCCGGGATCGCTGCCAGCGCATAGTCATAGTCCTCGGTTTCCCCGGGCACATACACGCAGGGCAGCGGGGCGCCGCAGACGTCTTCGAAATTGACGATCAGCTCGTCGCGCGGCTTGCCCTCTGCCCAGTGCCGGTACAGCCGTTCGATATCCATTACCTCGAGCCGCACCGACTTCCCGGCGACGTCACGCGGTTTGAAGCTCTTCGATTTCGCGACCCGGTCGGTCAGAATATAGACCCGAATCTGATCGAGCGACGGGTAGCAGTCCTGAATCGTCAGGATGAACTCCAGCGCTTCGTCGGCAGGGTCGATCGCGCTCGCCAGCTTGCCTTCCACCGACTTCGCGAGGAAGCGAAGGCACTGATCCGCCGCAGCTTTGATTTCGCTGTCGGGGATCGCTTCAACCGTGTCGAGCCCGTCGTAGATGGTGACGAAGAGGTCGATCTCATCGGCATCGTCGGACACGGCAAATCCGCTCAGTCGCAGCGTGGCGTTGCCGACTTTGCGTTCTACGTGCAGCGTTCGCGGATCGAACGTCATGCCGATTTCGGACATGTGCTCGGTCACAATGCCGGTAAAGGCCGCGTCGGGGCGCAGGTACTGGCCGGCTACCATCTTTTCGCTGACCTCCGCCCGGACATCGGCCTGCGTCTGGGCGAGAAATTCCTCAAGGGTCATTCAGAAAACTCCGTGCGACGTCAGATCGGCAACCGTGATCGACGGCACACTGACAAGATCGAGATCGAGGACATATTCGGCGGAACGGATTTCCGGCCGTGTCAGGCTCCGCAACATTCCGGGGAAAGCGTCATCGACGGGGAAGATGCGGATGTCGACCAGGTCGAAGGTGCGCACATATTCGGCGGACACGGAGTCGAAATAGCCGGCATTGAGCAGCTGCAGTTCGAACGCGTTGAGCGACATCGTGAGCGCCGACAGCAGTGCGCGGCAGCCGGTGACGATCTCGGGAAGCGTGCGCCCCGTCTGCTGCATGCAGAGGCGGACCGCAGCGAGGAGGACGAGCCGGCCCTGTGCCGCATCGAGCTGCTCGAGCGAGCTGATCGACGCCGGGAAGCCGTTGACCGACAGGCTCGTCTTCACCTCGAGCCCGTGCACAGCGAAGAGAAAATCCTGCAGCGACCGTGCCGGCCCCTGCCAGGCGTCCACGACAGACCCGGGGTCGGCGCCCGCTCCGATCAGCGCCTCGAGCATGATCAGCTCGCCGGCGAGCCCGAGTTCCGCTTCCGGCGACAGAATGCCTGCCCGGGGCGGCCGCATGAACTCCTGCCACGCTCTGATCCGTGCAAGCAGCAGACCGAAAAGCCAAGATTCGGCGCGACCGGCATGGGCGGCCAGCGACCCGACGATATCCGCCGCCATCTGCGTGAACATATCGTCCGGTGCGTTTGGCTGGCGGCTGACGCCGATCCACTGGGTGAATCCGTTGCCCGCGGCCTCCGGCACCGCGCTGACGGTGAAGCCGCGTCCCGCCGGCAGATCCGCGCGCTTGGGCGTCGTAATGCCCCTGAACCCGACGAGCAAGGTTTCGTACCCGCCGGGATAGTGGATGCCGGCGCGAAAGCGCGGGCCCGCGCCACCGAGCGGTATCGTCATCCAGCCGTCTGCAACGTCCTGCCCGGCCAGTGCCGTCCATGCGAGGCGCAGTTCTTCCGTGTCAGTCTGCACCGCCATACTCCAGGTTCCACGCGACATTGTTCACTTTGTATTCGACCTTCACGCCGGACCCGCTTGCGGGAAAACTGATCCCGAACGCGACGACGGGCGGCAGCCCCGCCATGTCGGGACGGGCTTGTTCAGGATCGAGCAGGTAGAGCAGCAGCAGCGCACGTTTCGGGTTTCCCGGGACGCCATGGCTGCCCTCACCGCGAATCCGGCGGATGGCTGGCCCCGACGGCTGAGAGGGCGCCTCGCGCGACTTGAGGCGGGCGGCGTCAGCCTGCCACGCGTCACGCGTCGCGGCGAGCGCTGCATCCCATGCCGTCTCGCTGAGATCGAGCGCCTCGTCGCGTGGCGAGAGGAGGCGGCCGATCGCGTAACGCCCCGCCTGGTTCGACCGGCGCACGAGCATATCGACGCTGAGACCCGGCACGATCTCATACGCCTGTCCCTGTCCCCCGCCGACAATCGCGACGGTCCAGTCGGTGAGCTCGTCGGTGCCGTTCATTGCTGTCACAAATTCGGCCAGCAGCCGGCTGTTGACCTTGTAGGCGTCGGAATGCGTGCGATAGTCGGTCAGGAACGCTACAATCTCGTCGGGCGCGACGTTTTTCCAGAGCCGCCCCTTCCATGTCTGGCTCGACGATCCGCGCACGCGTACCGGATCGTCCTCGCCGGCGCCGAGCCGGGCGATGAGGCGTGCAGCGGCATCATAATTGCGCTGCAGAGTATCCCGGTCGGAAAAGAGCGAGATAGTTTCGACCACCTGACCGGAGAAAGACAGCATCAGACTTTTCGCCGAGCGCATTTTCAGCCGCGACGTTACCATGAGCACGGGATGCGACTGAACCTTCAGACCGAACTCGCGCGGGGTCGATCCGCTCGCGGCCATCAGGTCGAATTCTTCGCGGAGCTCTTCGGATGCATCGGCGATATGGCCGAACCACTCCGTCAGTTCTTTTGTGGTGTAGAGACGGCAAAGATCGATATAGCCCGGCCGGTAGCCGAACCAGCGCCCCATCTGCATGAGTGTATCGTACATTTTCGAGGTGCGCAGGAAGTAGCTGGTGCACAGCCCCTCGAGCGTGAGGCCGCGCGACAGTTTGTCGCCGCCGATGGCAATGACCTTGAGGCCCTTTCCACTGTGATCGGCATAATCGAGTGCATCTTTGGCGGTGCCGTTGATCATCCGCACATCGGTGTCGGCGATCACATCGGGCAGAACCTCGAGAACTTCCGCAAACGCCGGCAGATCGGCAATCTCGCCGAAGACCGGAAAATCTTCGCGGGCAATCGTGCTGGTCGGAATGAAATCCTTCTCCCACAGCCGGCGCATCTGCGCTTCCGCCGCCTCATGGCCAACGCGGCGTGATAGGCGCTGCTTCAGTGCTTTGACATATTCCTCGACCTGGCCGTGCACGGCTTTCTGAACCGAGGTGAACCGGGTTACATGGATCAGCATCGATGCGTGATCGTCGCCCTGGCCGCGCAGTTTACGCGTCGCGAGCGTCAGGAAAAACGAGTCGATCGCCTCCTGCAGCGATTGCGGCATCGCCCCGGGATGATGGCCGTTCTTATGCGAATGCGGCATCCAGCCGGACTTGCCGTCCTCCGAGGCGTGATCGTCAACCTCGCGGTACAGCGGCAGGCCTGCGGTCCGCCCTTCCGGGGACATCAGCCCGAACACCTGTGCCGGCCCTACATAGCTGGAGGGTGCGGCAAGGTTGACGATGAACGAGCTCGGGAAAAGATCCGGTCCCTCGAGCTTCGTCTCATTCTGCTCGTGGATGAAAATGTTCGCGAAGGGCGTCGCCGTATATCCGACATAGGCGGAACGCGTGAACCCGTGCAGAATCCGCCGCACCGCGCTGTTGATCGCCGTCGGCTGATGCTCTTCGTCCGGAATACCGTCTTCGTCATAAAGCTGCTCGCCCGTGTCGACC
Source organism: Sphingomonas faeni (assembly GCF_040407565.1). Lineage (GTDB taxonomy): Bacteria > Pseudomonadota > Alphaproteobacteria > Sphingomonadales > Sphingomonadaceae > Sphingomonas > Sphingomonas faeni_F. Next base: position 56,848 of record NZ_JAPZPR010000009.1, on the reverse strand, counting down.
GACGCATGATCGGCCTCGTCGTCGATCAGCAGCAGCGGCAGATGCGTCACGATCTTCCGGCCGGTCTCCTTTTCCTGGGCGTCGGCAACATGATCGTGCATCCAGCGTAGCAGCCGGTTGAGAACGGTCTTGTTCTTCTTGACCACGAACAGCCACGGACGCTGCTCGGGCGAAATTCCGAGCGAGGCGGCGCGGGTCGCGTTGAAGTCCCCCTTATCCGTACGGTTGGTGACATAGTTCGGCCGGATCGCAGGATCCTTGTCGATCATTCCGACGCCAATTGCCCGGATATCCGCTGCGACCGGATGGGTTTCGTAACCGAGAAATCCTTCGTCGAGCCGCATCTGGGTCTGCGACCGCAGGTTGTTGTGCAGACCGGCGAGCACGATGACGATTTTGTAGCCGGCGTCAGCGGCCTTGCAAATCAGGCCGGTATAGCTTCCGGTTTTGCCCGACTGGACATGGCCCACCACGAGTCCGCGCCTGTCCCACGGTCCCTCACGCCGGGGATCCTCCAGCAGGCCAAGGATCGTGTCGGTCGATTTGTCGAGCGCGTCGACAGCTGTCCACGACATCCTGCCCTCGAGCATTTCGCTGTACCGCCGCCAGTACCGCCAGTCGTTCTTGCGCTCGGAGTCGAGCCACGCGACGTGACCGACATCGCTCTGGATGGTCTTGTCGCTGCCGATCCACACGCTGAACCGTCGCACCAGTTCGCCGATGGCGGCATCGCGGTTGTAACTCTCGCGGTAGCGCGGAAAGCTTGCGAGTATCTCGTCGATTCGTTCGCTGATCAGGGCCGGACTGATCGTCTGCGGATCATCTTCGAGCAGGAGTTCCTGTGCGAATTTGACGACCTTTTCGGTGCTCACGCTGATGTCTCCGGGCTGATTTCGAGGGTTGCGATATAAGCGGGCCAGCTGTCGAACGGCTCGGTTCGCGCCAGCTGCGCGCGTGCGGAGTCGAGCGACAGGCCTTTGCGGCGAACGAACCCGGACAGCACGCGCTGCATGAGGCGGTGGACGTCTTCCGGCGGGCTGTCCGGAACCGCGACCGGCGGTGTGTCGCGGGCTTCAGCCGTATCCAGCCAGATCTGCTGCACCGGCACGGTTTCTTCGATGACACGAAGCATCGCGCGCAGCGCGCCGGCCGAGGCGCCGGCATCTTCGAGAACGGCTGCAATCGCGGGGTGGGTCGTATCGATCCTGTACCGGATCCCGTCTCTGGTCCGGTCGGCGTGCCATGCCTGAACCAGCGGCTCGCGTTTGCCAATCGCCTGCGGCTTTCCGCGGAAGGCGAAGACGCGCCGCGCCCTTGCGCGCACGTCTTCTGCCAGAACCGTCAGGCGCAGGCGCGCCTCGAGCGGCGGTCGTGCCGTCGATTTGCGGATGTCGATCTTCCAGTCGGCATCGGCAGCGTTGGGGATATCGATCCGGATCCGGGCAAGCCGGTAAGGTTCGTCCTTCGTCCAGGAACGGCCGCGGCCGAGACCAAGCCAGCTTCCCGCCAGCAGCAACCGGTCGTTGCGATAGACGTAAAAGCCCTGCTGCGTCGTCCAGCCATGGGGCCCTGCCGCACTCTCCCAGGTTTTCGCGTCCAGCCGGTCGCGATGCGGTAGCACGAAACCCTGCACCCGGATCGGGTGGCCGTTGATGGTGAACCGATCCTCTCCCGATCGCCATGTATCGAGCCGGGCTTCAAGGAACGGATCCCAAGGACGAACAGGCTGTTCGTTGATCAGGATCCGGAGTTTGCGGCTGTCGAGAAAGCGATGGAAAACCATGCCGAGATGGCGTTCGACCGCGTCCATGACATCGAGAAATTCCTGCTCGTTATGTGTCGCGGAAACGATGCGGTCGGGGATTTCCCAGAGCACTGCCGTCCCTGCCTGCTGTCCCCCGAACGGTGCGAGCCGTTCCTCCGATCCCGGGTGCACGCCTTCCAGCAGCGACCAGCGACCTTTAGTGTCGGCGAGCAGTACATCGAGGTCCCAGCGCAGCGCGCTGGTCTTTCCGTCGCGCCGGCTGACGACTGTCAGCCGGCGACACTGGGAGAAGGAAGCAGTCTTCAGGCCCAGTCCAAAACGTCCAAGATCGGAGACGCCGCGCGTTTCAAGCGGACTGCGTTCGCCGAGCCGCATCGCGAGATCGAGTTCACTTTTGGTCATACCGCGACCGTCGTCGGTGATCAGAACCGAGCTGTCGGCCCCCGACCAGCGGAACCCGATCGAGACCGTCCGGGCGCCGGCCGAAATGCTGTTGTCGATGATGTCGGCAATCGCCGTGGCCGGCGAATAGCCAAGCCCGCGCAGGGCTTCGACCATCGCACTCGCACGCGGCGGGGCATTCCTTGAGCTAGGACGGGTGGTCATCGAAACAGTACTCGCAGTGGCGGCGTCGTCGCCGACGACCGTTTTTCCAGAACTTTCAGAGCCTTGCTTTCAATCTGACGAATTCGCTCGCGGGTCACGGACATCATGGTTCCAACCTCTTCAAGCGTCTTTTCTTCCAGTCCTGAGAAACCGAACCGGCTCCGGATGACGTGTTCCTGGCGCGGCGTCAGCGTTTCCAGCGTGCGGGCAATTATCCTCCGATGTTCCTTCGCAACGGCGGCATCGAACGGAGTCGCTTCATCTTCGTGCACCAGCCGGCTCATGATCGTGCCGACGCCAGCCGATTCGATACTGATCGTGCGGTGCCGCAGACCGTCCAGCAGTGCGGCTCTCTGTGGCGACACGCCGATCGCCGTGGCCAGTTCGTCCGTGCGCGGCCGACGCCCGAGGCTTTCGTTCAGCCTTGTCCGGGCGCGGGCGACGCGCTGGACCTGCTCATTCATATGAACCGGGATGCGGATAGTGCGGGCGTGATCCTCAGCGGTTCGCGAACACGCCTGGCGGATCCACCAGATTGCATAGGTCATGAAGCGATTACCCCGGCCGACGTCGAAGCGCTCGACCGCGCGCATCAGCCCGATGCTGCCATCCTGCACCAGATCCTCAAGCAGGACGCCCGGGCGCATCGACCGGCCTGCATAGCGGATTACGAGAAACAGATTAGCTTCGGTCACCCGGTCGCGAATGCCGAGATACTTAGCGGTCAGGGCCATCAGCTGGCTCCGTAACGCGCCCCCCCCGACATCTCCGGCCAGCGCCGTCACGAACATGGCGACCAGATGAGGATCGAGGTCGAGATCTATCATGGCCCCGGCATCAGCTTTGCGCGTGCCGTCGCGCACCGCCTTCAGCGCGGCTGCAAGGCTCTGCTCCGGCGCATCGTCCACATCGTCCGCGGAAAGCTCAGCCGGGCCATCCTCTGCAGACCACTCCGCTTCGTCATCGTGGCCGGCTTCAGCTGCGCCAAGGCAGTGTCCGGCGAACGGAAGCGCCTGAAGCAGCGCACCGATCACCTGACGCTTCGCCTCGCGCAGTGCTCTGAACATCGACTGTTCGGCGTTGCGGTCGGGGACGGGAAGTTGCGACACTTCGAGCTGGTAAAGCTCGGTGACCGGCCGCCATATCCGGAGTGCCTCGACGGCTTCGGCGATCCAGATCGCAGCCGCTTCGTCGTGGTGCGCGCGAAATGGCTCCGATCCGCCCAGCAGTGCCGTCTCGAAGTCCGTCGCTCCGGTGGAGATACCCAGATCTTCGAGCAGCGCTCCAAGGCCCGCGAAGCGCCGGGCCACTTCCGCAAGGTTCGGCCATCCGACGAGAGGATCGCGCACCGCTTCCCCGATCATCCGCAGGGCCCGCGCGCTGGCCCCGCTGCCAGTCAGGGGCGCTATGGCAGGCAGCTCGATCGCGATGTCTTGCCAGTCGGCATCCGGGTTGAGCGCTCTGGCGGAGGAGATCGCGGCCTGTGTCTCGATCAGCTGACTGAAAACGGTGGCATCTGCCGCAGCGGCTTCGAAGACCTCCTCGGCTTCCCAGGTATCGCCTTCGTCATACGGCTGTTCGCTCAAGGTTTTATTCTGCGCGGCGACTACCGCGGGTACGGCGCGGGGCGACGGAACCGTGAGTACCTCGGCCAGATGCGGGTGCCCGGCGTGCAGCGCTAGGTCGGCAGCGGTGCGACCGCTATGATCTGCCGTGAGATCAGCACCTTCTTCGAGCAGCAGCCGGCAGATCTCGGCCCGTCCCGCCGCGGCCGCCAGCATGAGCGGAGTCATACCTTTGTCGTCACGGCTGTCGAGCGGCGTCCCGCGCCGGACATGCAGAAGCACCGAGGTCAGCGACCCCTTCAGGAGTGCCATACGAAATAACGGATTCATGTTAGCGACAGTCGCCACTTACGCACCGGACCGTTCGCCGGAAACGGCTCGCTTCGACGGGTGTGCGGGGTGACCGTTTGTGCTGACCTCGTCCAGGCCGCGAACGTCGCCGATAAAACTCTCAAGAGTCTGCAGCGCTGGCTGGACGGATTTTGGGAATTTTGCGGTCAGTCCTGCGGGCACCACGAGGCGCACACCGGCATTCGTCATCTCTGCGAACTGTGCCTCGGACACCCCCTCCTGCAACGTCAGCAGATGCTTCGTCGGAATCCGGTCGGCTTCATTGAGTATCTGACGCCACCGGTCGCGGCAGGTCGTTTTGACCGCCAGCATGCGGAGCTGCACCGCCGGGAACGACGCATCGCGATAGGCTTCGGCCGAGGGAAAAAGGAAATCGGGCTTCTTACCCGGCTCCGATTCCGGCTGATGCGAGAACTGCAGGCCTTCGGACAGACCCTCTTCGAGAAAGATCGAGCGCGCATGGAGTTCAAGCGAATTCCCGGATCTGGCTTTTCTGCGCTGCAGAACCGTTTGCGCCCGTGCGAGAAAGGCACCGATCGTTGTGAACCCGGCCAGGATATGCGGCAGCTCAATCGCCTGTTCGACGCTCCGGAATATTTCGAATTCGCACTCGCGCCGACGCAGCAGGCGGTTGTCGGGGGCGAGACGGGTGTCGTCCCGCATTTCGCTGACTTTGCGGATGATGTCGGCGCCGGCCGGGAACCTGAGCCGCCACGCCTCCGGAATCTCGGTGTCCTCAAGCCAGCAGCTTGTCCGGACAAGAGAAGTTACGGGAAAAAGTTCGGCTTGGGCGGCCGGCCAGATCAGCCAGCGGCCAGGCTCGACCGGTCCGACGCGCTCCTCGACGAGATCCTCTTCGGCCGCGTCGCGGCACACCCAAACATGACAGTCGGACGGCGTCGCCTGCCCGGCTACGCTGAACGCGAAGACGGTCAGCGCACCTGTATTCTCGGGATCGAGCAACGCCGATGCGGCACCGCCGAAACCGGTCACACGCGTTTCGTCGCGCCCGCGCTTCGCTGCCGTGCCGTGGAAGCGGTTATTGTACCAGATTGCGCGCACTGTCCGGCTGTCCGGATGCGAATCTACCGACAGGTCGAATCTGATGTCGGGATTTTTCAAATCGGGGCGGTTTAGCTCCGGGAAAATGCCAAACAGGAAATCGCGCGGAATATACGGACCCGCCTGATGGCTGTGATTGGCCAGCGTATCGTTCCCGGAGAGACGCTTCACGTACCAGACGCGATCGCCGCCGGCATAGGCATTCATCCATTCGAGAAGATTATCCGCCACCCGTCCCCCGATCTCAGCTACTTTCGTTAGCGCACGAGTGTAACCAATCTCCCTCGATCCGCATCACTTTTCGGTGCAGATACTGACCTTATTACCTGTGGCTATTTGGAAGAAAGGCGGGGCTTTCCGGCCGGTAGAGCCGAATCGTTCCGGAAGGCTGGCGACACGCCGTTCAGGCTCGGGGCAGGCGCAACTGGAGGACCACGGCAGATTGCAGCCGGTCCCGGGTGCTGAGAAAGTCCTCGTAGTTGCAAGGGCAGGCGAAAACGGACAACCCTAAAGGCACGGTGAAACGGCGCTAAGCACCACGCAGCGTTATCATGTTTTCGCTGCTTCTTATCCATGTCGCGAGGTCGAGCATTGCTACAGAGAAGTCCGGTCTGGTCCGGCCCTTCAGCGCACATTCCCAGACCGTAGCCACACGCCAGCCTGCTTCCCGCAGGATGGCGACGGCTTTCGCATCATTGTCTACGTTCCGCCCAATTTTCGTCCGCCAGAATTCTTCGCGCGTCGCGGGCCATCTGAACAGATGGCAGTCGTGCTGGTGCCAGAAGCATCCGTTGATGAACACGACGGCCCGGTGTCGCGGAAAGACTAGATCAGGCTTACCCGGCAGATCCTTTGCATGCAGCCGGTAGCGCAGCCCGGCTGCATGCAATGCGCGTCTTACCAGTAGCTCGGGCTTGGTGTGGCTGCCCCTGATGGCCGCCATGTTCCGGCTCCGGGTTGCGGCATCGTGAACGTCCGCCAAGCGTCAGGCGGCTTCGCGCAGGTCAGCGGCGTCGACCAGCGCCTGAATATGCGGCTGCATGATACGCGCGACTTCCTGAAAGACTGGCACCGCGACCGAATTTCCGAACTGCTTATACGCTTGGGTATCGGAGACCGGAATGCGGAAATCATCGCCATACCCCATCAGGCGCGCGCATTCCCGAGGCGTCAGCCGACGCGGGTTGATCTTCTTACCCTGGCTGATCAGGATTTCAGACCCGTCCTTATAATAACGGGCGGAGAGCGTTCGCGCGACATCGTTGCCGGTGACTAGTCCGAAGCCAAAGCCGTTTCCGGCAGCCTTATGCTTATCGGCATAGCCCTGCAGATACTGCCAGAGCTTGTCGGTCAGCGTGTATTTACCGTTCACGATCGCATCTTCGCCGAGCGTGTAGGCGCCCTCCGGTTTTTCGGATCCGTCGCCCGGATGCAGAATGTCTTTGAGCAGCCTGCTGCCTTTCGCAGGCAAATTGAGATCGTCCCACGAGAAGGGAACGTCGTCACGGAAACCGACGATCACGATCCGCTCGCGATGCTGCGGCACGAAATGTTTGGCGTCGATGACACGGTGCCAGACCTTGTAGCCAAGCTCCTCGGTCAGCGTCTTAATGATGACCTCGAACGTCCGGCCCTTGTCGTGGCTGGTGAGGTTTTTGACATTTTCCAGCATGAAAGCAGCGGGACGTCTAGCCTTGAGGATTCGTGCGACATCGAAGAACAGCGTCCCCTGCGTCTCATCGAGGAAGCCGTGCAGGCGGCCGAGCGAATTCTTCTTCGATACGCCGGCAAGCGAAAAGGGCTGACACGGGAACCCCGCCAGCAACACGTCATGCTCAGGGATATCCGCGGCATGGATCTCGGTGATGTCGCCGTGCAGCGGGTGATTGTCGCGAAGGTTCGCGGTATAGGTCTGCTGCGCGTATTTGTTCCACTCGGAGGTGAAGACGCAGTGGCCGCCGATCGCGTCGAAACCCTTACGAAGGCCGCCGATGCCGGCGAATAGGTCGATGAAATTGAACCGGCTTTTCTCCACAGGTGCGGCTGCTGCCATAGACCGCAAAATGCCAAGCGCTGCCTCCCGTGGTTTGCCCTCGCCGTTTTCCCATCGGTAAACCTGCCGGGCGCTGTAGCCGGTCATCAGAGCCAGCTCCTCGATGGAGAGGCCGGCCTGTATACGAAGGGCTGAAAGCTCGTTATGCATGAATATCCTCTGGGGCGATTTTTGACAAGGTGTCGTGATTTGACCCAGATGGCAAGATACCTAGTAGAATAAAAGTTCTTTATTTGTTCTTTCATGGGGAAGGTTGGCTAACGCAATCTTTTGCCGTCCGCTGCATGCCTCGAACCTCAGAATGTCTTCAGAGCTAGCCGGCCCGCATCCCGGTGTGAGCGCCGTGCTAACCGGGACGCTCTGACTGCGAAAGCCGGGCGTCTATCTGCGCGACAGCTCCCGTCCTTCGCCGGTGATAGCGTGTGAGAACGTTGGCCGTTTTCGAACTTTCCCCTGCAGCCACGATGCTGGTCAGCCTGCCAGCTCAGAAACGACCAACTCAAGTACTGCCGCCTCAGCGCGGCGGCATGTTGCAAGGCGTTTATTGAGCAGTTCGACTGCACTGACGTGTTCCGGGCTACTGGCTTGGGCGCCGATGCGCTGAGCCTCTTGGGTTCGTTCTTGGGGAACACTCAACGCCCCCCAACTTAACGCCGATCCGCATTAACAAGCGGCCGAAGTTGGGTGAGCGGTGATGGCGCCTAAGCGTCCGGTTGTGGGTCATGCGGCGACGCCACAACAGCTTATCAAGCATTGGCATTAAGACTCGACCAGCCGTCCATTCTTCAAGTCTCCGATTCCGGTATAATCATCATATAACTATGCCAACGCGATCAAACGACCGTCCTCAATGTCGACTGGTAATGGGCTGACCTGCGTAACCAACAAGCTCGGATCACAATGCTGAGAGGCAGCCAAAGAAGACTCGAAGAGCGGAACGATCGTCATCATGGGAATGGGCGTTTGAACGAAAGGTATTTCGGCCGTTATACGGAGGAGACCTGCGTCGGATGTAGCTAGTCGCAGTTGGGCGAGTTCGCCGTCTATCAGCTTAAGTTTTGACCCATGCATGATGGAGAGTGCATACAGGCTAATGAAAGTGTGAACCTTCTCAAAGTCGGTTCGGGAGTCTGAGGCTAACGCTCCGTCGGCAACCAGCAAGTCGGTAAAATCGTTGACGAGCAGCGCATCATCGAGAGCATATTGCCACATCATACTAAGGCCAAAGACCTGCACCACGTCGGCTTCGCGCGCTTTTAACGGCTTTCCAGCTGACAGCTTTCTTAGGCCTTTCGAGAACGATTGGGTGGCGGTCTGACGTGAGAGGCCGACCTTTTCACGAATCTTAGAATCCGGCATGATGGCGAAGTTCGCACGACCTGCTTCCCCGATGGCCTCGATGCTCGGCCGCTCTCCGTTCATCTGCCGCTGCCACAATCGTGCGCTCGTCTGAATATAGTTAGCGCGTTGAAGACTGATTCCCGTATCCCTCTCCCCGCGATGCGCTGCGAAGTGTCCAATCTCCTGCACGCTTGCTCGTCCTGGCGTCGCCATTCGTAAATCAGCAAACAATCGATCAAGATCAGTCACCCGACGTTCGCCTCGCAGTAGCCGAGCCACGCGGCGCCTATGATCTTCGTTGAGCACGTCTTCAATTCGGTCAAAGCTCGGCTGCAATCAACCCCGGCTGCGTCTGAACCGGCGTCCGCTTTCCCGATGGTTTTAATCCGCCGCTAACAGAAGGCGTTGGGTCATCACCCTGGAGCCCTTATCTTAAAGCGTAGGGTTCACAGATGTCAGATGGTTAAGACGATCAATTTCCCGTCAGCGCCGGTCCAGCGACGCTGGTAGAATTGAGGCAAATAATGATGCTGTTGGGTCAGCGGATGACAAAGATCGCTAGTGAGCCTTGCTGCGCGAATAACTAGGCGGCCGGGCGTAGCAGGGCGCCGATCGGCTGCTTATGACGTCCCGGATAGCGTTTGCCAGCGGCCACGAAACCGGCCTTTTCAAGTGTGGCGCACATCCGGCCATTGTCCATCCGGACCGTGGCGAAGACGCCCACGCCTGCGCTATGGTCGAGCGCCGCCGCAATCAGACGGTGGGAATGACCTTGTCCTTGGAGCGCGGGCAGGACATAGACATACCCCAGCTCGTAGGGGAAAGCCGCCGCGTCAAGATTTACCTCTGATTTGGCGGACGTCTTGTCACGGTAGCTTTTGCGTGGGCGCTTGAGTGCGGCGATGCCGCATACATCCCCAGCACCGATCAGCATCACCAAGATGCGCGCTTCGGCGATATTGGTTGCCAGCACAGCGCCGCCAACCTCGCCGCCTTCCACGACCAAGTCGAAGAAGCGCTCGCGCTCCGTATCGCTGCAGTCCTCGGGTAGCGCCGCGCGTATGGTGGGAGAACCACTCATGAGCGGTTCCAGGGCGTGGAGCCTAGTGCCGGTGGCTCAATCCTCGCCCCGAGCGCTGCGCGGATCTCCTGAAGCCGCCCCAACAACTCGTCGAACGTGATCACCGTGACTCCGGTCATCGTGCTGCGGACCAGTTCGAACGAGCGGCGCTGCGGGCCGTTGTCGGGCGTTCGGCCGGCGACAATGATGCAGCGGATCCCGTAATCCTGAATATCGCCGCGACCGCTGTCTTCCTTCAGCATCGGAAGCTGGCGTTGCAGTTTCACGCGCTGGTCGAGCACCTGCGCGATAGTGCCCGACAGTTCGGCCGACGCTGCGTACACGTCCTGACGATAGGGCTTGGCGCCGAGCAGCTCCGTCGTCGGCCGCTTGATTTCGACGATGGCGAGATTGCCGGTCGAGGCCGACGCCAAGATGAAGTCCGTCACTACCCCGCCGCGTCCGCTCAGGCGCTTACCGCCAGCATAGGCCTGCTCTTCGACTAGGAGCGCCGGCACCGAGAACGCAAGGCTGAGAATGAACGGGTTCTGCGTGAGGAAGCTCTGCCATTTTGCCTCGGGCAACGCCTTCTCGAGCATCTCCGTGAACCGCAAAATCAACTGCTCGAGCGTGACCTCCTCGATCTCGGTCTTGAGCGACAATAGTGCGTCGGGTTCGGATTCGGCCAGCGCCTCGAGGTTCGAGCGCAGGAGACCGACCGTCGCGCGGCGATCACGCTTCGACAGTACGACGCGATCGCGGCCGCCGCCTGTCGCGTCGGCGATCGCATCGGCGCGCAGCGTCTTCTTCTGCTGGGGGAACAGCGCGGGATCGGCCGCGTGGAACAGCTCGTGATAGGCGTGCAGCTGCTTGTCGCGCCGCGCATCGCGCTGATAGCGGTTGCTGATTCGGTTGATCTCCTTGCGCATCTCATGGAAGCGGCGGATCCCAAGAACGAACATTGGCGGGTCGAACGTCGCCTCATGCCCCCCATGCAGCACCAACAATTTGACATGGCCCTGCGCGCCGAGCGCTTCGCAGATCGAACGATATTCCCAGAGCAGCCCGAGACCTAGCCGGAAGTCCCTAGCGAAGCCGTCAGGCAGCAGCTCCAACAGACCCTCGACCTCCTCGGGTGTTGTTGGGATCGGATAGGGTTCGTCGAGCCGCCGGCCGAGCGCGATCGTCTCGAGCGTGCCATAGCGCGGCTTGAGATAATCCGGGCGGTCGGCACGGACGTTGATCGGGTAGATCTGCAACAGGTCGGGGGACACGTTGAGGATCCGTTCGCACGGATAATCGCCAGTCCGTTCGGCGGGCGGCGTATCGGTGAAGATCACGTCGATGCTGAAGCCTTCATGCTCCTCGCAAGGTTCGATGATCAAGAACGGGCCACCGTCGGCGCGTACGCGCTGGTTGAACACCGAGGGGCGGATTGACGGCATCCTATCGCGCTTCCGATTTTTGTGGGGCGGCGGGTCTGTCAACCACGGGCGGCGATCCCATAGACGGCAGCACGGCGGTCGAACGCCTCGCGTGGATGTGCAAGACGCGACGGAAGTTGGCCCCACTACTCATGATCGCAAGTGCTTCTGACACCACGCATCCCCCTGTGTACTGTGTCGCCCCCGAGAGGTTGGTGTAGGGATGAGAATGGGTGAAGTCATCGACGTTCTGTCCGTCAATATCGCCGCGGGGACGCTCGATAGCTGCCGGAACACAATGAGTCAGTCTTGCTCATTCCGCGATACTGTGTCGTCCAGCGCCGGATGTCTGGTCCTGACAATAGCTGCCATTCAACGGGTGTGCCCGGGACGGCCGAAAAGTCCCACATCTCGCCGTTTGGCGTGAAATATCTGGTCGCTGTGAGCACCGACAGATCACATTAACAAATGTCGGCTTCCGGGAAGCCAGGCTGGCGGTCTGAATGTCGCGTTCTGGGTCTCAGTATCGGGCAAGGTGAAAACTGCCGTACTCTGTTCAGCGCCTATGGACTGACAGTCGACGAACCTAGCGTAGTCCCATCCGATCTAGCTTTTTCAGCAGGCCGACCCGCGAAAGGCCGAGGTTGCGGGCGGTGTGAGTGTGGTTATGGCCGGTCAGTACCAGCGCCTCGGTGATACGGCGGTACTCAAGCGCTGCTATCTCGCCCTCGAGCGTCTGTGGCGTGCCGATGGTTGGCAGGTCCGCGACAGCGTCGCCGACGGCGAAGGCGAGATCGGCTGCGCCGACATCGACGCCGGTTGCCGATCGAGGGGCCAACGCAGCCGCACATTCGACGGCCGCGCGCAGTTCACGGACGTTGCCGGGCCAGCGCCGTTTCGCCAGCCAGTCCAGCGCGTCCGGTGTGAACTGGCCGGTGCCGTCGCTGGCGCGGCGTAGGAAAATAGAGGCGAGCAGGGACACGTCGGTCGGGCGTTCGTCGAGTGACGGCGTGCGCAGAACGACGCCCTTCAGTCGGTAATACAGGTCTTCGCGGAAGCTGCCGTCGGCAACGCAGGCAGCGAGGTCGCGGTGGGTCGCGGCGACGATACGGACGTCCGCGATACGCGGCTCGCGCGCGCCCACTGGCTGGAAGCTGCCGTCGGCCAGGAAGCGGAGCAGCTTGACCTGCATGGCCGCGGGCATCTCGCCGATTTCGTCGAGGAACAGCGTGCCGCCAGCTGCGGTCTCGACGAGCCCGGGACGGTCGCTCGTCGCGCCGGTGAAACTGCCTTTGAGATGGCCGAACAGTTCGCTTTCGAGCAGCTCGGGCGGGATCGCACCGCAATGGACAGGCACGAGCTTCCGGTCGGCGCGTGGGGAGGCACAGTGGAGCGCACGGGCGACCAGTTCCTTGCCGGTACCGCTTGGACCGAGCACCAGAACGGGCAGACGGGTCGGTGCGATCCGGCGGATCAGGTCGCGCAATGCGGCCATCACCGGCGTAGTGCCGATAAGTCCCATGTCCTCGGCACCGGTGTCGCGAGCTTTGAGCGCGGCGAGTTCGCGCGCGAGGCCCGCGCGTTCCATCGCGCGGGCGACGACGATGCGCAGGATGTCGGGGTCGACGGGTTTGGCAAGGAAATCCCATGCGCCGGCATCAATCGCCTTCAGCGCAAGCGCGTGGTCGGCATGGCCGGTCATGACTATGACGGGCGCAGGTGCGAAGCTGGCGATCAGCGCCAGCCCGGCCTCTGGATCATGGTGCGGTGGCATCGCGAGATCAAGCAGGACGAGGTCGGCGGGTGCCTCGGTAAAGGCGGCACGGGCGGCGTCGCCATCGCCGACCACGCGGACGTCATGGCCGAGACCGCGCAGCCACGCGCCGGTGAGGCGCTGGAAGGCGGGTTCGTCGTCGGCCAGCAGGATGCCGCTCATTACAAATCTCCGAAGGTAAGACGGAAGCAGGTCGACCAGCCAGGCCGTCGAGCGAGCGTAACGGTTCCGCCATGCGCCTCCATGATGCGGCGGACGATGGCGAGGCCCAGGCCGGTGCCTCCGGGACGGCGCGAAACGAACGGGCGGAAGAGGTTGTCGACGATCTCGGGAGCGATGCCGGGCCCGTCGTCGCAGACGTCGATGATCACAGGGGGGCCCTCTGCGGCAACGATGGTGACGTTCGTGCCGAGCGCGCGCGCGTTGTCCACGAGGTTGGTGAGCACTCGGACGAGCGCCCGGCGGTCAGCCATGACTCTCAGGTCCTCAGGCACTTCGAGTCCAACACCCATCTGCCCGACGAGCTCGATCAGGCGGATGGGCTGCGGCACCACCGTCCAGGCACGCGAATAATCGAGGATGTCGCTGACGAGGTGATTCATCCGCGCGACCTGTTCGCTGATTTCGGCGCGCACCTCGGACGGGGCACCCGTTGCTGCCATTGTCACGATCCCGAGAGGGTTGCGCAGATCGTGCGCGACGGTCGCGGCCAGTTCGCCCAGTTCGATCATCCTGGCTTGGCGTTCGGCATCAACCAGCCGGTGCGTGGCTGCAAGGCGGCGCGCAGTTTCCCCGACGAGCCCGGCGAATCGGTCGACGACGTGGCGTGTCGCTGGCGGCGCATCGTTCCAGCCACGCAGGGTCACCGTTTCGCCGGCGACCGCCAATGACGGACCGTCGTCGACGACGGGCAAGTTCAACCGCAGTGCGAGCAACACATTGGCGATCGTCGCGAGTTCCGTCGTGTCGGTCGCTCCGGCTAGCTGGTCGCGCCAGCCGGCGACGTCGGCGTCGCTGACCCGGCCGCCGGGAAACACGACCGCATCAGCCAGCCGCTTGAGCGGGGCGAGCACGAGGATGCCGAGCGCAAGCGTCGCGGCGAGCGCTGCCCAGGTCGCTAACAGGCCAGCCGGCCGGCCGGCCAGCACGAGCGGCACCGTGGCGATGCCTGCGCTGACCGCTCCCGCCAGCGCCACGAGCAGAATCCAGACGAGCCCGCGCCGAGCCCAAAGATCCGTCGCCATGAAGCGATACCGCAGGATTCCGTAGACCAAGGCGACCGAGTAAAGCGGTAGCAGCAGGACTGGCCAGGGATAGGCGTCGATCCCAAGCGCGGGGAAGGTAAAGCCGGTGAGTGCGACGAGACCGATCAGGCTGGAGACGAATACCGCGCCGGCTTGGCGGCGATGCTGCCCTTGCTGCTGCACCCAGGTCTGCGCGAGACGGAGATGGCCGATCACCGACAACAGGCCGGCGAGACCCAGCACGCCCCAGCCAACGATCGACGGCACGAACATGCCAGGGAAGCCGTGCCACGGCACGACCTCACCCACTCCGAATATCAGGCCTACGGTCGTAGCAAACCCGGAGATCGCGTAGCTCGCGATCGCGACGGGCCGCAGCGTGCCGCACAGCGCGAACGCAAAAACCAAGTGGACAAACGCCGCGGCGGGCAGGGGGGACAGCGCGATCAGCGTCGCGGTGAATGGCGTCGCGGCCGGCCCGACGATCGCGGGGATCGCCTGCGCGATGCTCCAACTCGCGACGCCGACCAGGAACAGCGCGAGCAACGCCGAACCCGGTAGCGCGCGCGCGCGCGTCGCGACGAACAGCGCGAGCATGAGGCTCGCGACCGTAGTTAAACCAAGCGCGCCGACATAGGCGATGATGCCGATTGCCGTATCCATCGTTGACACCATAGCACGCGGTCCCGTTCACGACGTTAACATCTGCGGGGTGGCGAACCGACATAAACCACGCATTCTCGTTGGTTTTCGCAATTGGCATGCCATTCGCAAGGTGTCGGACGGCTGGCCGATATCCGGACGGCGTCGAAGGAGATTTCCGCCATGCTGCTACCCATAGCCGCCTTGCTACTGACCTATGCACTGACCGCATTGATCGCGATCTTCGCTGCCGTCGCGCTGTGGCGACCGCTGTCGATCCTGCTCGCCGAACTGTGCGGGACCGAAGAGCGGTCGCGCTTCTGGACGGTGTGGTCGATGGTGATGATGATCGCCACGCCAATGCTGCTCGTGTCGATGCGCTACGTCGCGACCGATCCAACCGAGTTGGTGCAGGGCACCGTTACGAGCGCGCTCTTCGGAGTGTTGCTAGCGCTGGTCGGCATGGGCTTCGCGGTATGGAACCGCAGCCCCCGTGCTGACGCATAAGGGCCCGACGATGCATGTCCTCGTCATTGGCGCAGGCGGCTTCGTCGGGCGTCATCTGGTAGGGCGGCTGGTGGCGAATGGCGTTAGCGTCACCGCCGCCGGGCGCGATCCGGTGCGGCTCGCGCAGGCGCTGTGCGGAGTCTCGACGATCCGCTGCGACTTGGCGCGGGATAGCGCGGACGACTGGCTGCCGCGGCTGCGCGGAATGGATGCGGTCGTCAACTGCGCCGGACTAATCCGCGATGGAGGGCGGTATGCCATGGTCCACGATCAGGGTGCGCGGTCGCTGTTCGATGCATGCTATGCGTGCGGCGTCAGCCGCGTGGTTCAGGTCTCTGCGCTCGGCGCGGATGCCGGCGCGACGACGCGCTACCATCTCAGCAAGCGCGCCGCGGACGATTATCTTGCTAACCTCGATCCTAGCGGCAGCCGGATGGACTGGGTCGTGCTGCGGCCGTCGCTCATTATCGGCCGCGGCGGGCAGAGCAGCGCACTGTTCGGCGCGCTCGCCGCTCTGCCGCTTACGCTACGGCTGGGGCGGGGTAGGTGGCGCGTGCAGCCAATCCATGTCGACGACCTGATCGCGGGCATCTTGCGACTGCTGTTCCGGGAGGCGCCGATCGCGGCACGGATCGACGTCGTCGGACCCGAGCCGATGACCACGGACGCGCTGACCGCCAGCGTGCGACACTGGCTGGGTCTGGCACCTGTGCCCGTTGTACGGTTGCCGCGATGGATGCTCGCTGCCGCGACGCGGCTCGGGATCGGGCCGGTGACCCGCGAAAGCCTGACGATGCTTGAGGCCGGTAACATCGGCGACGTTGATCCGCTGATCGCCGCGACCGGCCTGGTTCCCGCCAGGTTGGGCGTCGCGCTGGCGCGGACGCCAGCGACGGACGCCGACCGGCTGGCTGCTCGGCTGATGCCGCTGACGCCGATGCTGCGCTGGTTGCTTGCTGTGGTCTGGCTGGCCGGTGGCATCGTACCGCTGGTATTGACGCCTGCGGCTACGAACCGAGCGCTGTTGGCGCAGGTCGGGCTGACCGGCACGCCCGCAATTGCCGCGCTCGTTGCGGGTGCCGTGCTCGATATCGCGATCGGGCTGGCGCTGCTGGCTCGTGTGAGCCGAGCAGCGATGGCCGGGATCGTCGTGATGCTGGGCTATACCGCCATCCTCGCCACAACGATGCCTGCGCTCTGGGCCGATCCGTTCGGCGCGCTCGTCAAGAACGTAGCTATCCTGGGTCTGGCACTCGCTGTGCATGCCTTGGAGAACGACCATGGATAAGTATCTGCTTCTCAAGACCGTGCACATTCTGTCTTCCACTCTATTGTTCGGGACCGGCCTCGGCACCGCGTTCCACGGCTTCATGGC
This sequence comes from Sphingomonas faeni, assembly GCF_040407565.1. Taxonomy (GTDB): domain Bacteria; phylum Pseudomonadota; class Alphaproteobacteria; order Sphingomonadales; family Sphingomonadaceae; genus Sphingomonas; species Sphingomonas faeni_F. The sequence continues at coordinate 40,079 of NZ_JAPZPR010000009.1, read as the reverse complement.
CAACCGCTCTGGCGACCTTGCGGCGCGACGGATCGTCAATCGCAACGTCGTGATTGCCGACTGGCTGTTCACCACTCCTGCGGTGATCGTGCAGCCGGTGACCGGCGTTTGGCTCGCTCGGATCGCCGGCTATCCGCTGACAACCGGCTGGTTGGCGGCTGCCATCGTGCTGTACCTGTTCGTCGGCGCCTGCTGGCTGCCGGTCGTCGGCATCCAGATCGAGATGCGCCGGATCGTCGACCGGCTCGCCGACGGCGAGGGACTGCCAGCGCGCTATTTCACGCTATCACGAACCTGGTTCGCGCTCGGCTGGCCAGCCTTTGCCGGCGTGCTCGTGATCTTCTGGTTGATGGTCGCCAAGCCGGACTTTGCGTGGTGACCGCGCTATTCCGGCGGTTGCTCGGTCCCGCGATCGATGGCCTCGCGCCCAGCCTGCGCGCGGTACATGACGAGGATGACGATCAGGTCTGGAAGGGCCTTGCTGAGATACGGGCGAGCGACAATCCGTTTGCGCGGCTGCTGTGCTGGATAATGCGTCTGCCAGCGCGCGGCTCGGGCGTGCCAGTCACTGTTCGGTTCGAACGGCACGGAGACGCCGAGCATTGGCATCGCAGGTTCGGCGATCGACAGTACCACAGTACCCTGCAAATTCGGAACGGCCGCCTGATCGAACGGATGGGGCCCGCGGCCAACTCGTTCGACGTCTCGGTCGTCGATGGAGCGCTGCATATGGACTTAGTGGGCTTCCGGTTCCTCGGCGTACCTCTTCCGCGATGGGCGCGGCCGGCATGCCATGCTGTCGAGCAGGGGCAAGACCGCGAGTTTAGGTTCGACATTCCCGTCGACCTTCCGCTGTTCGGCCGGGTCATTCATTATCGAGGCCGGTTGGAGAGAATCGATGACTGAGCATCCGATCATCCTCTTCGACGCCGAATGTGTGCTGTGCTCAACGAACGCCCAGTTCGTCCTGACGCACGACCGCGCGCGCCGCTTCCGGCTCGCTGCGATGCAGGGCGAGGTCGGCGCCGCGCTGTGTCGACGGTTCGGGATCGACTCAGCAAATCCCGATACCATCATTGTCGTCGAGGGCGACCGCGCGCTGCGCGACAGCGACGCGGTGCTGGCGATCTATGCTGGGCTCGGTTGGCCGTGGCGGATCGTCGCCGCGGCTCGGCCAGTGCCGCGCAGTTTGCGCGATCCATTATATCGCTGGGTCGCACGCAACCGTTACCGCCTATTCGGGAGACGGGCCAGCTGCTGGCTGCCACGTCCAGAGGACACGGATCGCGTTTTGTAGGCTACGCAACATAGATCTTCGGTTGACTAGGGCGTCTGGAACGCGTTCGACCCTTCATGAACAAGCGTCTCAAGTTGGGAAGCGCAATACGGGGCGCGAACGACCGCAACTGGGTCATACGCACCACAGCTTGCTAGACAAATTGCGACCTACTTTCGCCATTCGCGATCGCCGCTGCCGACCACCTGTTTCACTGCCTTGATAGCAGCGGTTGCGAGCGCGGCTGATGGACTGAATGCATTTAGTGGAGCGCTAGGATATGCGTGCTGGACGTACTGAATGAGGCCAACGCGGACTGCGGAGTTCACCGGATACCGCGCTCCGTTACTAGAACCTCGCGATGTCGTTGGTCGTAGGGGGGCGCATGCACTCCATCAGCTTACCGGACGAGTGGAGCAGCGGCGATGCGCCAAATCCTGCCGCCCTTATCATCCACAACCAGCACTGACCCATCACGCGCGGTTGCCAACGCGCGTGGACGGCCATGGACATGTCCCGGCCCATCCGTGAAGCCGGTCAGCACTGGCTGCATTGGGCCCACAGCCTTCCCGCCACGGAACGGAACGAATACCACGTCATATCCGAGTAGGGTCGAGCGATTCCATGAGCCATGTCGTGCGACGAACGCGCCGTCTTTGAACCGTGCGGGCAGCGACGTGTTTGCGCCGAACGCAATTCCGAGCGCCGAAGCATGCGCCCCGACCGCGAAATCGGGCGTGAGGGCCTTGGCTACGAGTTCGGGCCGTTGTCCCTTCAACCGCGGATCAGGATTCTGACCCCAATAGCTATACGGCCAGCCGTAGAAGCCGCCCTCTTTCACGCCGACGATATAGTCGGGGACCAGATCGTCGCCCAGTTCGTCACGCTCGTTGACCGAAGTCCACAGCCGGCCGGTCCGGGGTTCCAGCGCCATGCCGACCGGATTGCGGATGCCATCGGCGAAGATGCGCTCACGCCCGCTCGCCAGATCGATCGCCAGGATCGCGGCACGGCGCGACTCCTTGGCCATGCCGAACTCGCCTGCGTTGCTAGCTGACCCCACGGCGATGAACAGGGTGCGCTCGTCGCGGCTGGCCAGCAGATTGCGCGTCCAGTGATTGTTGTAGCCGGTCGGATCGAAGCGGGTAATCCAGGTCCGCGGCGCATCGTCGGCAATGTGAGTGATGCCGAGCTTGTAGGGCGTCCAGAACACGCCGTTCGCGTTGGCAATGTACAGCTTGCCGCCGATCAGCTGCATTCCGTACGGCTGGCTGAGCCCCCGGATCAGCGTCTCGCGCACGTCGGCGCGACCATCGCCGTCCGTGTCGCGCAGTAGCAGAATGCGGTTGCGCCCGACCGCGCGATAGTTCGGATCGTTGCTCTTCCGCTCGGTCGTCGCCTCGGCGACCAGCACGTCGCCATTGCGCAGCACCACTGCATTGCGCGGGGAATCGAGCCCGTCAGCAAAGACGTTGACGGCAAGGCCGTCCGCCACCTTCAGGCTCGCACCGTCGTGAAAGGGCGTCGTGTCCGGCGTGTTGACGACCGACTTGGTGGTGTACGGCGCGGGTAGCGCCGGCCGGCTCCCGATGCTCGGGCCGCTGGTCTGGGCGTGCGCCAGTCCGGTGGCAAGGATCAAGGGCAGGGTCAGCAGGCGACGCAGCATGGTACGGCTCCGGTCATGGCAAACGGGCGTGGTCGGAAACGAGGCGCAACGGCCGTTCGAGCTGGTCCGCGTCATTTTCGTCGTGCCTGAAGCGCGATCGAACCCGGTTTCAGCCCCTGCGCGCTGACGCGTACAGTGAAACGTCCTTCCCCGGCGCCGCGGACCAGCGCGACCGCGTTACCGTCGCGCGGCTGCCGATCCGGCGAGGCAAAGGGCCGGTGGTCGGTGACCGATCCGTTGTCGGTGGCGATCAGTTCGCCGGCACCTTGGACCGAGAAGTGCAGAAGATGCTGTGCACCCGGCACGGTCACGCCCTTCGCATCGACCACCTGCGCGCGGACATAGATCATGCTGTCGAAGTCGGATCCAACCGTCCCGGCATCGGACGACAGCCGGATCGCAGCGGCGCGTCCGGCAGTGACAAGCCGATCGGAAATACTGCCGGCGCCCTGGTCGCGGCACACCGCGCGCACGTCTCCGGGCGCATAGGTGACCGCCCAGCGACGCGGCGACGCATCCGCGTTGATTGGCAGGCTGCCGAGCGAACGACCGTTGATGAACGCCTCGACCTGACGGCAATTGCTGTAGACTTCGATCGTTTCGGGATGTGGTTTCGGGTTCGTAGGGGTCCAGTCGTCGAAGAGTGCCACCGGCGGCTGGGGCGTCGCCACCGCGATCATCGTCGGCAGGGCCGGCTGGTTCGGTCCGCCGGCACCATCGGTCGCCGGTCCGGCCGCCGTCGGAATGGCGTTGCGCACGACGTGGATGACGGGCTTGTCCGACCACCAGCTCGCCCGCTCCAGCCCGCGGATGTGCGGTGCACCCGTCCGGTCGAGCAGGCCGGTGTAGCGGCTGATGAACGGCCAGCCGGCGCGGTTCGCTTCGCCCATGTAATCGATGCCGGTCCACAGGAACATGCCGGCATAGGCCGGATTGTCGCGCACGGGCAGCCAGTTGACCCGGTTGTGCCCGTTCTCCGTACCGACGATCCGGCGGCGCGGGTTTTGACGATGTGCCGCTTCGAGTTCGGTCTCGCGATAGTTCTGGCCGACCACGTCGAGCATGTCGGCCAGGCCGTTTGCGTAGTCGCCCGTCACATTAGGGCGGAACAGACCCATCGTCACCGGACGGGTCGGATCGTTCGCATGGGCAATGTCGAGCAGCGAGCGCAGCGCCGCCTTGGCTTGTACGGGATAGGCGGTGTCGTGGATTTCGTTGCCTGCGCTCCACAGCACGATGCTGGGGTGATTGCGGTCGCGCCGGATCATGTCGGTCGCGTCGCGCTTGTGCCAGTCGCTGAAGAACAGGTGGTAGTCCTCCGGCGTCTTCGCGACGTTCCACTGGTCGAACCACTCGTCCATCACCAGCAGGCCGAGTTCGTCGGCGAGGTCCAGTAGTTCGGGGCTGGGCACGTTGTGCGCCGTGCGGATGGCGTTGACGCCCAGGGCCTTCAGCGCGGTGAGCCGCTGGCGCCACACCGCGATGGGTACCGCCGCGCCGACTGCGCCGCCGTCGTGATGGACCGCCACGCCCTTCAGCTTGAGGTTGCGTCCGTTCAGCCAGAACCCGGTGTCCGCCCTGAACTCGGCCTCCCGCACGCCGAACGGCACGGTTTCGCTGTCGAGCACGTCGCCGCGCTCGTCGAGGATGCGGATCGCCGCGCGGTACATCGCGGGATCGTTGAGGTTCCACCGACGCGGCGATACGAGCCGGATCTCGCGCGTCACGAGCTGTGTCCGGTCCGCGTCCACCCGCGTCAGCGGCGATCTCGCGCGTCCGGCTTCGCGGCCGTCGGGACCGGTCACGACGACGTCCACTATCGCGCCGCGCGATGCAGCGCCCGCATTGTCGATTTCGGTCGAAACCGAAAGCGTGGCGGCATCCGTGGTGATCGACGACGTGCGCACGAACGCGCCACCCTGCGGCACATGAACGTCGCCGGTTTCGATCAGGCGGACATGCCGATAGATGCCCGACCCGGTGTACCAGCGCGACGACGGTGCCGCCGCCGTGTCTGTGCGCACCGCGATGACGTTCGGTCCGTCGCGGCGCAGATGGCGCGTGATGTCATAGCGCAGCGAGACATAGCCCATCGGTCGGTAGCCGACATGATGGCCGTTCACCCAGACCCCGCTGCGTTCCATGATGCCGTCGAACTCGACGAAATAGCGGCGGTTCGGGGCCGGTACGATATGCAGGTCGCGACGATACCAGGCGACGCCGCTCGGGAAAAAGCCGTTCTCGCCGCCGGCTTTCGCGTCGGGCGAGACCGGGCCGGCGATCGCCCAGTCATGGGGGACGGAGACGGTGCGCCAGCCTTGCGTGCTTGTATCCGCGCGTTCGGCGCCCTCGGGATCGCCTTGCAGGAAATGCCAGTCGTCGGACAGAGCAGTTATCTGACGTTCGGCTGGGATAGCGGCGGAGGAGAATGCCAGGCCGGCAAATATGATCGCTGCACAACCGAATCCGCGAGGCATCTCACTCTCCCGTACATTCCACCGCTACGCTATTCGCAGTTGGTCGTATATTGAGAAGTCTTTTCACATGTTGAGTCGTGGTAATCAATCTTTTTAGCTCTGCCATCATCGGACTTACGCTCGAATTGCGTCGTGTTGCTGAGAGGGGGATCGGCCACTTACGCAAAGATCCGGCCGCGGGTCGGGATGGGCTGCGAGTTAAGGGATCCATTGAGCCGCTGGAGGTTGCCTCCATTTGGCTGTCAGTGCTGCAAATCCGTTCGGCTCGTCCCTTACCACTTCCTGGCACCCCACGACCGCTCGTTGGGGTGTCGAGCAGTTATGAACGGATGTCTGAAGTTGGCGAAGGCGGAACGACGGGTGAATGTCTGAAATTGGCTCAACTAACCCACCTTTATCGCGCAGCGGCGCGATAAAGTTGTCGCCCCCTGTGTCACCCCCATGGCAGCACCAAGGGTATCACGGGAGCTGCTAATCATCGTCCCCGGCGGGTAGCTCTTTTAGTCCGGCAGCTATCGGGGCGGCGGGCATCGCGCCGGGCGGGGTCTGGGATGGCCCAATTTCGCGACCCCATTCAACACGCTTTTCCCCCCGCCTCGCCCGCGGTCTTTTCGTGTCGCAAAAGGTGCGATCAAACGACCTGCAGAAACTGGCCCAAGTCCTAGGCCGCGTCGCGGTATTTGGGGCTCATACGCCGGTGCAGTTCGGTGCAGATCGCGGCCTCGCAACGGGGGCGACGTGAATTGCAAGAATGGCACCGAATTTGCGCATCCTCCCTAGGATGCACCGGACGGCGCAAGCCGGCACGCTCACCAGCGGTCGCTGGATGTTGAACCCGTGGGGTTCGGGGCCTCGGGGGCTTGATGAAGCTTCAAACTGCGCACGCCATAGGCGTTCCTTATATATTTAGTTCTTACAGGGCCTCTGTCTGACCGCTCAACGGATTTGCACTATCCACAGAAAGGCGGACCTTAGCGAGCAGGGCGCGCAGCTCGGGATTCTGGACGTCGGCGATCACGTCGTCGACCGTCGCGGTGTCGATCTTCTTCTGCCGCGCGAGCTTCTCCGCGACGGCGCGCACGAACTCGCTCGGCCGACGCAGCATGCGCCTTACACATTCACGGACGGTGGGGGGCTGTAGTAGGATGTAGGCGTTCGGGATCTGCTCTGTTTGCTGCTCGTCGGGCAGGGCGTCTTCAACATGCTGGCAACGCCGGATCCAGTCGAGGAAGCCGCACTTCTTCAGACGATCGAGTGCGTCACCGACGGCGCTACGTGAGCGATGTATCTTGTCGGCAATCTGCTGGTAGCTGAGATCGAGACGCCCCGTCTTGCGCCCGCGCATCCGGAGCATGAGGCGCAATACTTCCAGCCCGACCGCGCCCAGTGCGCCGTTGCGTTTGCCGGGGAGCTTCGTTTCGTGATCGAATTCCTCCGCGGCGCGCATGCGCGCGTTATGCTCCGTTGCAGAAAATGTATTGTGCGCACGCCATAGCGCGACTTCCGCGCCGCCCGCATTCTGACTGTTACGCCGAACTGGTTGACCGGAGCGTGCGCGGTCGCGGATGCCGGTGGTGACTTCGCTAAACGAGCGGGCGATATTGCTCGCGCCGGAGGATGCGCGGGGGAACGTGGCAGCGGGCAGTGAATTCGACATCGTGTCGGCTCCCGAAGGAAGTCGATGGCAGGCAATCGGCCGGCGGTGGAGCCGGGATTGCGGGGCTCGATGTCGATGGTCTCGCCTCCGGTGCGTTTCCGGTGCAGTCCGCTTTCGATCACGGATTTCTGCGGGCTAGAAGGTGCGGGGCTCTAGAGTTTCCCCCGCAAGAACGTTAGAAGTCCGGGCTAACGGCTTCGTTCGTAATGCGGGGGTCACAGGTTCGAGTCCTGTAAGCGGCACCACCCTTCTTTGAGTTATATAACGTTGGTCAGCAGTACGTTTCCTACTGGAGGCGGTCTAGCTAGGCTATTCGTTTGGGTCCTACGTGGGGCGCTTTGGGTAGGAAGTCGTGGTTATGCTTCGCTTGATCTGTGCCTCTGCGTTGGCTGGACTGCTGGCTGTGGCCCCCGCATCATAAGAATGCGCGTCCGTGCCCGATCAGCATTTCGCGTTGGCCATGTGTTGTTGAGATGAAAGGCGACTGCCCTCCGATCCGTGCCCGAGCATGACTGCCGCCCTGTGGCAGGAGCGCGGCTTCCGGAATCAGCAGGCGACCGGTAGCCAACTCCTTCGCCACAGGCGGCAATCGTTCTTAAACGTGACTGTTTTGTCATGAAACCGAGACGTAAGTTCGAAAGGCGCTGCTGGTACATTGGTTCTTGAGCAGCAGTAGCGTTGCGCGATTGAGGATTAGAGCAATGGATCAAGCCGACCCGACGGTATTTGCAAGTCAGCTGGAGCGTATGATCGCGTTCGCGGACGGTCACCAAGAGTACGTCCTAGGGGCGTGGCTTTCAGATGCGCTTAACCGGCTAAATGTAATTATCGAAGCCTCACAGGGGTTGCCTTCCGCTACGGAATAGGTTGGTCATTGCAACCGTAAAGGTTGGGGACAGGTATGACGAACAACGACGAGGCCGCGCAGATCGCGAGTGCCATCCTGTCATTTCGGCGTTACAGATCGCGCGCTTTGTCGGCGGCAATTTTTGGCGAGCCAGCCTGGGAGCTGTTGTTGGAGGTGTTCGTTGCTGATGCCGCCGGTATTCCAATGACCGGTAATATCGCCGCCGAACGAAGCGGTACGCATGCAAACGTAATGTCGCGTTGGCTTAGGCATCTGTCAGTTGAAGGCCTCCTTATCGGGGATGGCGACGGTAATCTTAACGACGAACTTACGCTCTCCGGAGCGGGCATGGCGGCAATCGAAGATATATTGCTTCAGGCCCGTTCCCTAAAGGACAGTATAGTATCGGCTAGTGCTTCAAGCGGTCGGTAAATAAAAGGCGGTGTGTTTACCCCGGAGTCGTGGCTATGCTTCGCTTGATCTGTGCCTCTGCGTTGGCTGGACTGTTGGCTGTGGCCCCCGCATCGTCCCAAACTGTGCCTGCGCCTGATCGGCAGCTCTTGGTGGACAAGTGGCACTTTGAAGAGGAGGGCATCGCGGTTGACGTCAGCCTGAACGCGGACAGCACCGCCGTCTACAGCGTCGAAGGTAGTGTGGGCATTCGTACGTCTACATTGATACTCGGGTGTGATCTGAGAGACGTATCCCGATATGATAAATATAGGGTTCAAACTCACCGTGCCGGACCCTCGCAAGCGACCAAACTGCCCCGGTGGGTAGCCAGCGCAGCAGCGGCAAACGCCATCGTCAGTGCAAATCCAGCAGCCGTCAGCATCACATTCTGTGTCGCGAGTATTGCAAGGGTAAGGCAGATAGCGTGGATGATACAGAGCGTAGCTAGAGCCGGTTTCCAACTGCGAACTGCCCAAGGTTCGTAGGCTGCAAGACCGTTTATCCACCATGCCACGGGCATAAGGATAACCCAGTAGATCGGTGACGCACGCGCCTCCCATTGCGTTCCGGGTATCGCGACCATGGTGAGAGCGACGGCAGCCACCACCGCAGCGACGGCGGTGAGAAGGACCGCTATTCCTGAGCGACGGTCCTTGCGCAGCCGCTGCCAGTACTCTGGGTCGCGTCGGATCATGATAGCTGCAGTCCGCTCTGCATCATCGAAGTTAGCGGTTGAACCGCGGGAAGGCATATCCTCCGTAAAAGCGATCCGCGAAATTGCCGATGGTCGCATCGCGAATGGGGTGATGCTCGTCACCCCAACTGACAACTCGCAACCGAATCGGGCTACGATGGTCCTGACTGTCCTCGCCTTTGGCTACTGCGGCTCCCGAGTAAGCGTCATGAACCGGGCCGAGTGCAGCTTTGCGGCGATCAGCGCGGAGGCGGCCAAACGACTTAGGGTCGAACCAAGCGGCTTGGTCAGCCGCCTGGATTGCCGGGGGTGTCTCGGGATCGATAACCACCCAATGACGTTGCTGGATCGAGGTGGAACCGCCGCTAAGCAAACTAGCATCTATCTGAATTACCAGCCAGTAACCGACCCAGCGATCGAGAAGCGCCAGTGCGTCTTCGAGACTGCTGTTAAATAAACCAACGCCCACCGAATCAATTTTCGCAGGGGCGCCAACCGACGCGAACCACTGTTTCACCATCCAAGGCCAAGTAATGGCTGCACCGCGATCCGTTGGATGAGCTGCGGCGGGCGTCGATCCGGACCACCGGGTGGCGGCGCTGAGGCTTGCCATGGTCATCCAATCCAGATCAGAGATAGACGAGCCTCGGGCTTTCCCGCTTTGTATTTGTGTCAGCGAATTCCGCGTTTCAGTATCAACAGAGACAAGGGTCTGGTCGCTCGCTCCTTTGAACGTGAACGGCACACCTCGCCAAAGAGCTGTTGCGTAAGCGACGTACCAATCCGGCCGATCTTCGAGCACGCAGTATAGGAAGGCAGAGCAGCCGCAATATGACGTGCCGCGTTGGTGGGGCAGCGTTTTTCCATCTAAGCGATCCCGGAGTTCGGCGACCAGCCTATTACGGGGAACAGACCAGCCTGCAGGACTCCGTTGCCGTACAGCCTCATCCCCAGGTGAGAGGCGTGCCGCTCCTGAAGTGCCAGCGTTTGCGAAAGCATCTAAAAGTATCTTGGCTCTAGGCAGGTAGGGCGACGTGATACGGTTCATCCTCGCACCTCAGTCTGGGTTGCCATGCCTCGGCGGTTGGTTTCGTCCATACCGATCGACAAAGAACTGAGCAAAAGAGCAACTACCGCACCGCCAACCGTACAAGCGACCGCAAAGCGAAAACCCTTGTCGTTAGGTTCGTGTCCCGCTGTGCTGTCCCGAGGCGGAAGCAGCAGCGGTAGGATGACTGCTATGGGAACGAGCCATTTCAAAACGGAAAGGAGCGTCCTGCCCACCTGTGGAGACGCCACGAAGAACGACCCGAATGCAGCAATTGTCAGTACGCCCAGTAAAAGAAGGCCCCAAGCGGCCATGCGCGTGTCAATTCCGGCGTCACGCAGTCGACGGATGCCTTCAACGGTCAATTTGGCCAGCGCCGCTCCCGCGATTGCTCCAACGGCGGCGGCCGCAACCCGACCGTACTCCCAGCTTGTTTGCCCACAGATATAAAAAATGACGCTTGCGACCAATATAACGACGATCATCCGCCCAATGGAGGTCCGCCCCTTTTCGGAATAGAACCGTCGTAATGTCAGCTCAATCTCAGGCAAACCCCTGCTCCTATTGTCTGCAGTGACAGAGGTATCCGCAGAAGGGATGGATTTAACAAGACGAAATCGAAGCTGCGGCCTTCCTGTTTACGGCTACCTGATCCTGTAGGCGGCACCACCTTCTTTATGGCACTTGCACAAGAGAACGGCGGCAGCAGGCGCTGAAATGCCGTTCGGCTGGGCAGCCGTTTAACTCCTGCTTGGGGCGCTTTCGCCCGCTGAAGGCCTTGCGGTGACGTGGCCCAACGCGACCGGTCTATTCTACATGAGCGACGGCAAGAACGAGGCGAGGCTGGAAGAGGGGCCAGTTACCGGACAGGTGAGCGTCGAGCGAGAAGCCGACAGCAAGCGGTTGGCGACGTTCTTCATGAAACCCGGCGGACCGAACAGCTACCGCTTCACCTACTACCCGAGCGACGTCGAGCCGTTCAATTTCCAGGCAAGGGCCTTGGACGCAAAGGCGGATATGCTGGAGGTCGAACTTGGCAGTGCGTCGGCGACGGTGAAACGCGTTCGGGGCTGACTGTTATCATACTCGTATTTGGCCAACTTCTTTGTGGCGCCTAACGTCATGCGTATGCGTCAATGTGACGGGTGCGGCCCAACGAGTTGCACGCGCAGCATTAGGCAGGCCGTATGAGTTTAGCCGACACGCGAAAACGGATAGGCATTCTTTATATATGCGTTCAAAAACTGTCCCTTGGACGGCGCTGCAAATAGCTCGGTCCAAATTGATGGCGGAACATTGTAGTATTGGTAGACTGACCCACTGCTAAACTCAACTTCAAGCGTTTCGCTTGGATCGTCATAGCCTAGTGATACAATGTTCGTTGAAGCTACGGGATCTCTGTTCATTCGGGAACGCTTTCGTCGGTAACAGGGCTTCTGGGAATCTGAACGTCATTGACGACCGCAGTCGTGCGCTGTGCCCGCCAGGATGCAACAACTCTGTCATATCCTTCAGCGAGACGGCGCGTCTTCCATGCTGCGCTGACCTTGGGGTCCGAACTACGTGGCTGGTGCTCAGCGGCAGGGAGAAATATCCTCGTCCTAACTGGAAGGCGCGCTGCCTCGCCTGCGATAATGGCTTCGCCAGTCCGAAGTACTGGAAGCAAATCCATGAGACCTGACAAGTTGTCCGGCAAGGCGCCCTTAACTCTACCGCGATCCGTGGGGTTTGAAAGGCGTAAAGCTATCAAGGTTCCACACTGTGAAAGTACAGTTTCGTCAATCTCGGCAGGTCTCTGTGAAACGAGCATGGCGCCGACCCCATATTTCCGCCCTTCTTTGGCAATGCGCTTTACCACTTCTGCGGCAACATTTCCGCTCTCTGGACTTACGTAGCGATGGGCTTCTTCCATAACGATGAGCAACGGCCGAAGGACACCGCCTTCGGTCTTTTCGCGACTCCAGTATAATGCCTCGTAAACAATCCTTAAGATGGATCCGATGAGGCGAACTAGGACAGAACTCGGTACGCCGGACAGATCCAAGACGGTGAGCGGCCTATCATGACCCAACCAACCCTCAAGAAGCGTATCAAGATCTTCACTAGTGGTCCCGTCAAGTTCCGGTTCCCAAGGACCTGGATGCAGAATGAAATCATAGCGCCGGTCAAGCAGGCGCGACCGTAACAGATTCAACTGACGCCGGATGCCTCTCGCGGCTGAATTAAGGAATGGCCCGGCGGAGCCCATGGCGTGAGGTTGGTAGCGAGGGGCTGTGAGTGTTTGCGCATCGCCCGGTGTCTCAAGGCACGGGGTGTCGCGTTGCGGCCCCGAGAACGTTGCCGTCTCAAAGTCTGTCAGGTCATACCATAGTTGCCGAAGAGAAAATGGAACAGGGCTGTCGACCGTCAGTGATTGCAGGTCCAAGCCAGCGAGCGAGGAGTTGGCTAGACTCTCGCCTTTCATTTCTTGGATTTTATCAGTTATTGCTGTAAGCTGATTATCGTTCAGCGGGCCTGTAACAAAATCTAGCAATTCTCCCGCTTCCAACGCCCAATAGGGGACGTATAAAGGTTCTTCTCCGGGTTGGGGAGTGGCGCTAAATACCTTGGCGAGATCTGACAGAGCGGACGAATACTCGCCATGGATATCGAGAAGAAGTACTCGTGCCCCTTTCGATCCCTTGGCATCAGAGGGGGCGACGATCGAGCGAACGATGCTTGCAACGGTTGTCGATTTACCGGCGCCCGTTGAGCCCAAGATTGCCGAGTGGCGAGTGACCAGCGCGTCGAGAGAAAGCCGTACAACGATGTTTTCCGCGCTGGACAGTGTACCGATCGCAATCTGGTCGTCCTCATCTCCGCCATATATACGGCGGAGGTCTGCTTCGGTCACGATATGGACGCTGTCGTGGATGTTCGGGTGCTGACTCAATCCACGTTCGAACCGTTCGCCGATCGCCTCGCCAGCGAGTTCAACACGCATCCATCGGCCGGTGTCGACCTCCTTTACACCGGCATCTTCAGGTGCCGCATTGGCTCCTACCTCGGCCACAACGCCGAACAGGTCTTGGTAGCCGAGTGGAATGCGTACAAAGCTACCGACCTGGCCCACTCGGTACGTATGCCCTGCTATAATTGCGAGGCCCGACGAGATCGACTGAGCCAACTTCACCATTATCGACGATCCGGAGACGCCACTTACCCGGCCAAGGTAGGTAGGATCTTTGCCGCTCACGCTACGATTGCCGCAGCTATGGCTGCCGTAGCTGCGGCTAACGCGGCAGTGGCGGAGGAGCCCGGAAGTGGTGGTGACTGCGCAATATCTGCCGAGTGCGACATGGCGCAGAAGCGGCAAAAGCTGGTAAAGTCTCCGAGTAAAAATTGTGGCTCGCCAACGCCAAATCGCTGCCCCCAAAAACTCTTCCGAATCTCAGCCCAGTTTTTCGGCGGGTCTCCTGGCCTCCATTTTCCTGCTACACTGCTGATTACAGCACCATCTGCAGCATAGACCGACATGTTTGGGTGGCTCAGGGCAAGTTCACAGGCTGGCTGTTCCTCAGCAAGATTTTGGTATTGAAACGCAAATACCGCCGAGTTTGAGTTCATGGCTAAGGTTTCATCGAGTACTGCGCAAATGTGAGCGTCACGGAACGAAAAGCCAGCCGTTAGAAGAAGTGTATCGGGGGTCAGTAAAAAATCTTTTAACCGTTCGAAAAGTGCCGAGTATGGCTGTTTCTGCGTAAGATCGTATTTCAGATGATCCGGGTAGACTAGCTCCGAAGAGCTCAATCCACCCGATCGAATGACAACATCTTTCTCAATTTTCCATCCTAATGAACCATGCAACTTCCACAATCGCGACCAACGCGGCGGAAGGTCATCGCCAGCGACCGTCACTGGATCAAAGAAGGGCGCATTGCCTCCCGTAAAGCCATCGAAGTACGGTGCTTTTGCTGCCTCAAATGCTTCTTCAACAAGGAGATCATAGTTTGTCGTGAAGATTTCTATGGCATGCGGTCGCTGCGTGCCGCTGATCCAGGATACAATCTCGTTATAAGCACATCTCTCCGCTGGAAGCTTTGCTCCTACGACAGCTCCGATTGCAGAGCATATGTTGCTACCCAAGGCAGCATAACCGGTACTGTCTAAGCCATTTACAGGAGTTGTACCAATTGCGTTTTGTAAAAGCCGCACTTTCGAAAGGATCGTCTCAATATTTCCGCCGCCAGGAAGGCCAGCACGGATAGCTGCAGATGCTGTAGCCTCCGCGCCCGTAAGCGTCCCGACCACTAAGTCGGTGAGTTGATCAACGCCCGGGATAAGAGGAGATCCGCTTGAGGAAAGCGCGCCCGTCGCATCGACCCTGACCGACAATGGTGCACCGGCCCCAATCAAGATTCCGATACGTTTGCGGCCCTGCGATAGTATCTGGCGAAAATCAGCCATGAAACGGTCGGGGTTATGAACAGTGTCCAAGCGCTCTGCCTCTACAGTAGTCCGGACTCGTGCCTGGATAGTTCGATTGTAAGTCTACTGGTTCGTATTGCAAACGCCTTCGTCAAACAGACCTAGGCCGAGCAAGCCATGCTACGGCCTGCTCAATCCGTGGAAATTCTAACCCCCACGTTCCAGTGCGCAAACCCGGGTATCTTATATGGAAAGCCCACCTACGGGCGATTCCAATAACAGCTTCGGTTCGATCCCAAGCGCGTCCGCCAATCGCCCCAGTGCTCGCACAGACGGGTTCCTAGTGCCGCGTTCGAGGTCGCTCACGTAGCTGCGTTCCATACCCGCATCGAGCGCCAACCGCTCCTGCGACATACCCTTCAGCTTCCGATGATGGCGCACGTTCGCGCCGAGAAGCTGCACCACATCCATACTTGGGTGTGACCGGAGACCCGCGTCCGGGTCTGTAGACCAGACGTGTCAATTTCGCTTGCCCTGCCGATCGAGGCGGGGAACGATCATCCACAACAACCAACATTCGGGAGAACCACATGGAGTACGAGTACAAGGTCATCGACGTCGCGGATGGCGCGATCAGCTCCGTGCTGCTCGGCGACGGTCGCATCGAGACGGCGGTGCTCCAGGCCTACATCAATGCCCTGGCTGCCGAAGGGTGGCGCATGGTGTTCATGGAGAAGGTCCAGCAACGCTACATGCTGACCAGCGATCGCGAGACGCTGATGGTCACCTTCGAACGACGCGTTCCCGAGGATCAACGGGAGGCCCGTGCTGCGCGCGTCATCGACGACGTCATCGCGGCAGAGGACGGTGCCAAGCGCACTGGCCGGAGGGCCGCCGCCGGGGCTGTCGGGCTTGGTATCGGGGCCGCTGCCATCGCCACCATCTTTTCCAACGAATAGCAGGGAGACACGACATGGATATGAATGAACGCGTCGCCGCGCGTCGAGCAGAGCTGGAACGAGAAGAGCGACAGGCGAAAGCAGCCGCTGGCGAAACAGCCAAGGTGCAACGCGAAGCGAACGCTGCCGCCGATGAAAAAGATCGGTTGCGACAAGCGGCGGCTACGGAAGGTATCTTCGACGGCCTGTTCGGCGATGCCAACGCCGCAGGCGTCAAGATCAAACGCGAAGGCGACGACGTCGTTCTTCAGGAGGAGCGCAAGCCGGCCAAGATTGATCGCGCAGGTATGCGGCAAGGAAAGGTCAATCGAATGATCAACCGTGCTGCGCGTGAGCGATGGACACCTGAAGAAAGCCTTCTGATTTTCGGCATTGGAGGAATGGCGGTCGCGACATTGCTCGTCGTTCCAATTCTCGGTGCAGCTATGTTCGGGTTCAGCGTTTGGCGTCTTACCGTCACCAACAAAAAGTATCGAGCCGAGCTTCGTCGGGACTACCCCGCGCTGTTCGAACCACGGGACGCAGTCTGACCATATCTGCGGACCTGCAGATAACCTGATCAACCTCCGCGTTCTTACCGCTGAGGAATATCGTTAGCGGGCGCAGTTGCCCGTTTTGCACTGCCCGGCGGCACCTCTCGAAGCGCTCGTTTAACGAACACCACCAAAACCATCCCCCAAGGCCTCTGCGACCAGTTCGCGGGGGCCTTTTTTATTGGAGATCGCTTTCATGCTGTCACTCACCAACCGCGCCGCCGTCGAAGCGGCCATCAACGCCGCTGCCCTCGACCCCGCCCTGCGGGACCTGCTCGCCCTCCGCGCCCGGCAGCTCGAAGACGACACTGAGCCCGACGTTGAACTCGGCGACCTTGCGCACTTCCATGCGGTCGAGCCGGGAGACGGATTGAAAGAGGTAAAGGGGGCGCTCGGCTTCGCCGTCGATATCAACTTCGTGGATGAACGTTGCTTTGGCGATCCCGACTTCGTCCCCTCTTGGGAGTGGATCGAGCATCACGGCGGCTACTTCGAACTGGCCTTCGTGCTGACAGACGGGGGCCTCGGGCACGTACTTTTCGTCCCCGATCGGCAGGGCATCGACCAGCGCCTTCTCGACCTGTGCAGAAGTCACATGACGCCCGTCTAATCGAAGCCCCTTACCCAAATGACCGCACCGTCCAAGCAGCTCGCTTCGGACGGCATTTTTATGTCTGGAAGGAAAACACTCATGCTGCTGCTAAACGATCGCGCCGCTATGGCACATGCGCTGACGCTCGACCTCGACCCAACCCTCCTTGCTCTGCTGCGCCGCCGCATCGAGGATCTCGAAGATCTGATCGACGTGACCGAAATTTTGGTCATCGTGGCGGGCGACGCCGAGTCCGACATCATCCGGCAAGTCGGCTTTTCCCCACTCGTTGAACCCGTTGACGAAGTCCGGTTCGACGCACCTGGCTTCGGCCCCTTCTGGGATCATCTAGTGGATCACGGGGGCTGGTTCGAGCTGTCGATCAGTTTTGGCTCAGCCTTCGCCTACGTCCTTTTTATCAGCGACACCGACGGCGTTCTCCCCGACCTGCTCACTCTCTGCCGACATTACACGGCCTAACCCACTAGGAGAACATATAGTGAACGTGACCTTGAAACTACTGACGGCACTTGTGATACTCGCAATCGCTCAGATCCTGACAACCGCCTTGGGCATCGTGCTTTTGATGTTGGCGCTGATGGCCGCGATTACCCATCCGCGTGAGACGCTCGGCTTCGCGTTATGCTTTGGCATGCTGATGCTTGTGCTTAACGCTCCTGCTGTTTGCGCCGCCGCGCTGGGGGCGATCGGGGTGACTGTCGCGATAGTCAATCGAGTAAGGCGGCCGGGTGAGACGCTACCGCTTTCTCAAGTGGTCACGCTCGGCGATCGAACGTGACGTCGTCATAATACCTACGTTGGGCAGTCTCGCTGGATGTTTTGAGTTGCGCGGCCTGTCTCTCCACATCACGGCTAGGACTTCGGGGGGCAGGGGAAGCGAGATGTACAGCAGGGTGGACAATCCCGAGCTCCTCGAATGGATGATGCGTACCTTCAAGCTGGCTGAGCAGCAGGAGGGCAACGATGATCAACTGTTCGGACCATACCGGATCAAGGGCCGCCCGCTCCACGTGCGTTACCGGTCAGCGGTAGGCGCTTGGGAGATCGTCGAGCATACTGACGACTATTTTGCGGCGTATCACCAGCGGCGGGACGAGGTTGCCGGCCTAGCTGACGAACACCGCGGGCTCATGGGACGCGCGGAATTCGTACGCTTCCTGATCCAAGCCGCCATAGCCACTGGAATCAATAGGCGCGCAGGCATTCTCGAGGCAGTGGAGCTGGCCGCGAACCATGAGGCGGTGCAGTGCTCCATCGATTCCGGGAGGGACTACAGCTCTATACCGACCGAGTTCGACGAGGCGTTCATCACGGCGACGCTCAACGCAGGTCGGGGAGCGCGGCGGGGACGCGGGCTCTGGTGGGTGGACAGCGACAAGACCTACCGCCTTTACGGATGAGCGAAGGTAGCGTGAACGAAGGCCAAATTGAGGTCGAAGGTTTTCCGGCAACGATCTAGGACAGTGACGCTGACGTATAATAGCCAGTCATAACAGCGACTTGGACCCCGTTTGATTAATAGCTGTGCGCAAACAATAAGGCGCTCAGCAGAGATGCCTGCACATCAAGCTGAACGGCCGCTGCGTAGGAAAACCGGCATGCCCGGTGAAAGGCTCGTAACATGGCATCCACCCGGACGAGCGCAGCTAAGGCACGCTCAGCTGGGCAGGGCCTGAACCGGCCGCATCAACAATACACCAAACAACACGACCCAGAGCCGCGGAAGCATCCTCCGCGGGATCATAACGCGCGTCATTGAGCGTGCGGAGTCGACTGGTTCCAATAGGAGCGGTCGCCCATGAGAGCATAACATGTCCACGACAAATCCGATCACCGGTTGGCCTGATGGTCCGCCGCCGGGGTCCAATCGCGTCCCCACTACGATAGCCAACGTTGAGCACATGCTGGGCCACGGAGGTATCGAGGTCCGCTACAATATTATCAAGAAAGATATGGAGATCACGATCCCCGGCGAGCCCGGCACACCGGATAACCGTGACAACGTACGCATGTCGCGGATCTTCAGCCGTGCCGCTCAGCACGGTTTGTCGACTCGGCACCTTGCGGAGTACGTCCAGGCGATTGGCGATGCGCATGCCTACAATCCCGTTGCCGAATGGATCGCCAGCAAGCCGTGGGATGGATGTGATCGTCTTCCGGCAATGCTGGCGACGATCACAACGGCAGACGACTACCCGGCGGCGTTGAAGGCCACGCTGCTCACCAAGTGGCTTCTAAGTGCCGCGGCGGGCGCCCTCAAATCGAACGCATTCAAAGCTCGCGGGGTGCTGGTGCTTCAGGGCAGCCAGGGTATCGGAAAGACCAGCTGGATTAAGCGGCTGGTATCGGACGTAACCCTGCGAGACGAGGTAGTCCGCCTCGACCATCACATGGACTGGGCGAACAAGGACTCGCTGCTGGGCGCCGTCAACAACTGGATCGTCGAGCTGGGGGAGTTGGAAGGGACGCTAAGGCGTGAACTGCCGCCGCTGAAGAGCTTCGTCACGGCGGATGTCGACAAGGTCAGGCGCCCTTACGATCGGCGAGAATCCGTCTATCCGCGCCGGACGGTGTTTGCCGCCACTGTAAACGATGCCAGCTTCCTAATCGACCCAACCGGCAACACGCGCTGGTGGACGCTGGCAGTCGAACGCCTCGACTATCTCCACAACGTCGACACCCAGCAGCTGTTCGCGCAGCTAGCTGGCATTCTCGATGAGGACGCAACGTGGTGGCTAACCGACGACGAGGAGCGTGCGCTGGAAGCCTGGAACGCAAGGCACAGGTCGATCAGCGCAATCGGCGAACAGGTGGCGGGTGCTGTCGATACCTCCGCCACCAGTAAGGAGCCCCGGGAGTTCATGACGGCCAGCGACGTCCTGCGACGCATCGGATATAAGCAACCGACCAATGCGCAGGCGAAGGAATGCGGTGCTGCGCTGAGGGAGCTCTACGGCGAACCCCGAAAGCGCGACAGCCTGATGAAGTGGAACGTCAGGTTGAAGAGCGCTGACCCGGCGGCCTGGGTCAAGCCGGAAACGAAAATCGTCTCGGATGTGCCGGGCTTGCCGCCAGCACCGGCTGAAGACGTGTTCTGACGAAGCCGCTGTCGCCGTGGATCAGCCCCACGGCGGAGGCCTCTCGAGGGGGCAGGGGGTAGCAGAAATCCAAACTCTGGATGGGGTGATAAAGCCTGCGACGAAAGTTGCCGGGCCTGCCGCCCCCTGCCTCCTGCCGCCCGCCGCGTCGTGACCGCAGAACGCGGCCACGTCCGCCGCTGCCCCTGGGACTCCACCGGGCACTGATCCGGTGCCGCCGGTCCCGACCTCATGCTGCGTCCGTCGTGCGTGCCCTCGGGCCGCTATGGCGGCGCGACTCAGTCACCCTTTTAGAAGGATATCCAAATGCCCAAGGCAAAACTCGATCACGTGTTTGCTCTCACCGCCCAGTGCGAAGAGGGCAAAAAGAAGACCGACTGGTACGATCAAACTGTGACTGGATTCGTGCTTGAATGCCGCTCCACTGGCGGGCGCACTTACTACCTCCGTTATGAAGATGCTGCTGGGCGGCAGAAGCAGCACAAGATTGGCCGGTACGAGGACATCACTTTCGCCGCTGCAAAAAAGACGGCTCAGAAGCTTCGATCAGAGGTAGTAATGGGCGGTGATCCTGGCGCGGCAAAGGCAGCTGTTAAAGCGGTTCCGGTCTATGCGGACTTGGCTGCTCAACATTTGTCAGATGCCAAACTTACGCAGCGGTCCTATGATACGACCGATGGCTACATGCGGCTGCACATCTTGCCGAAATGGGGTAAGATGCGCATTGCTGACATTGACGGCCGGGCCGTTGCGAGCTGGCTTGCTGCGAAACGCGCCGAAGGCTTGGCGCCTGCCACGGTGGTCAAGCTTAAAGCTATAATGGGACGCAGTTTCGCTCTCGGCGCGCAGTGGGGCATTCCGGGCTGCGAGCGTAATCCGTGTAGTGGCGTTCGGCTGCCTCCACTGAATAATTCGCGACAGGTATACCTCGATGCGGATCAGGCGGGGCGGCTTCTCGCTGCGGCTGCCAAGACCAAAAATCCGCAGCTGCCAGCTATTCTCGAGCTGTTGCTCCTGACAGGTATGCGAGTTTCAGAATTGCTGGCGTCCCGGTGGCAAGATCTCGACGTCGAACGGCGAACGCTGTTTGTTCCAACCTCGAAATCAGGGCGGGCACGGCACGTGCCGCTGAGTCGAGCGGCGCTTGACGTTATTGGAACGCTGTCGAGACTAGACGGGGCGACATTCCTGTTTCCAAACCCGCGCAATTCTTCTCGACATCTGACAACAATCAAGCATGCCTTTCAGTCGGCGCGAAAGGCAGCTGGGCTTGATAAACTCCATTTACACGACCTTCGTCATTCCGCAGCGTCAGCGATGGTAGGTGCAGGAATAGATCTATACGCTGTCGGCAAGGTTCTGGGTCATGCGAACGTTTCAAGCACTGCCCGCTACTCTCATCTAGCGAACGATACCTTGTTGGCTGCTGTAGATGCGGGCGCCGCGAGGCTTAATCTAAGCTCGGCGACATCCATGTAATTTGCTGTCGCCTCTATCTTGCTCCGCTCCACGCACTGGCTTCGGCTGGTCCGTGGGGCGGGCCACTTTCATATAATTTTTTTTTGGGCGACTGACGTTGTTGGAATTTGCCGAGCGTTTCTCAAGCGGTAGAGGTAGTTGTAGCCGTCACCACCCGATGTCGCGCTAAGAATGCTCAAGCATGTCCAATCCGTCTAGGGATGATCGCAGATGAATAACGATGAAACCTTAGAATCGACCGATCAAATCATAGGTGGGAAGTCTGTACAAGAATGGGACAATAGTTGGGATTATGTTCCCAATGGTTTCAATAGCCTCCAATCCCAACTGAGATCGGAACGGGGTATATTTGCTGCTAGAGAGGGGGGTCGCGTAATGTACATTGGTGCTGCGGTTCAAATATCCGGCGGGCTACGCGCTGGTTTGGCTCGAGCACGTCTCAAAGATCAAACAGGCAACACGTCGTACGGGATGAAGTCGGTCAGGGCCGCGGGCAATAGCGTCGAAGCTTACATCATCATCATGAATTCTCCGATCGCCCGTGAGGAAATTGAGGAGCTGAAGTGGGCGTTAATTGATCGGTACAAGCCGCCTATGAATGCACCGAAGGATATCGTCGCCGCTGCCAAAAAGGCCGCTTCTGTAAAACGATCCTGAGGATTTCCGACCCCATGACCTTATTATCGACCATAAACTCGTTTATTATCCGACGGTCGCGACCACCCTCATATTGACTCCATCGCTGTCTTGTTCCACTTTTGTTCCCATGAAGAACGCACTCGAGTCGATGCGCAATGACGCTGAACCGCTGTCTCAGACGCACCATCTGATCGCGGAGATCTTGCCCGAGCTGCGGCCAGCCGAGATGCAGACGGTCTACTTCCAGTGCATGGAGGACGGTCCCGAAAGCCTGCTGGGACCGATCGAAGCGGAGTTCGCTAAGCGCGGCCTATCGCCCCATGCAATGACGTTCGGTTGATGGCGAGCGTGATCACCGCCGAACGCATCGCAGACCTGATCGAGCAGGCTCCAGGCTGGGCTCTGGCGGGGCTCACGGTGCCGCAGGAGCGCTTGAGGGCCGACGCACGACGCGAGGTTGCAGAACACGTCTACAGCGCGCTGTACCAGCCGCTGAATGTCGAGACGGGACAACTGCCCCTGCCGCTATGATCTTGGAGCAGGGCGCGAGGCCGCACGAGCTTCAGGTGGTGCTTGTCGTCCTCGAAAGTGTCGATCATGATCACGATCTACAGGGGGAGGGCGCGCATGAAATGGTTGGTGGTGGCTGTCGCGTTGGGGCTCGCAATGCCGGTATCGGCCCGGGACTTAGCGGTGCCGCCGGACAAGGGCTGGAAGCACGCCGAAACAGGATTGATCCTGATGCCACAACTGGCTGGAATGTCGCGTACCGCGCTCACCGATACGACGCAGACTGAGCACGACGTCGCCGCGCAGTATGACACGCCAGATAAGAGCGCCTTTGCAACCATCTACCTGTTTCACCCCGCGATAGCCGACGTCAGTCTCTGGTTCGACCGATCGCAAACGGCCCTCGAAACACGAGAAATCTTCAAGAACGCATCGCCCGCCACCGCCGATCCGGTCGCTTTCGCCGTGGGTGGCGCCAAGGCTGCGTCGTCGTTGCGTCAGGTCTATGCGACTCCTGCGGGTCAATACCGCAGCACGGCGCTGGCGGTAGTGCCGGTCGGTGATTGGATCGTCAGCGTTCGTATGAGCGCGAAGGCTTTGACGGCGGTGCAACTGGACGCTCGTCTTCAGCAGGTGATCGCCGCCATTCGTTGGCCGACCGACGTTGGCACCGAAGCGCCCGCCGCCGCGCCGTTGAAAGTATGCGCGACACCCCTGACGTTCGGTAAAGCGAAGCTTGCCAAGCCGGACGGGGCCGATCTGCTGATGTCCCTGATGGGTAGCAGTCTAGCGGCTAAGAAAAAGACGGAGACGAAGTCGGAGCCTGCGGTTCATACGACTTGGTGTCGCGACGGGGACGCGCGCACGGAATACGGAATGTATCGATCGGACGGCGCTTCCAGCAGCTACGTGCTCGCGTTGTATGACGCCGGTCGTGTCGTCAGCGTATATCCGTCCATTATGGGGCAGATCAACAAAACCGGAGTTTATTCGGTTTCGCTGGAGGACGTCGAAGGGACGGTATCAGCCTTCCAGTCCTTCACCGCCTTACCCTCGCCCAAGCAGGTATGGAGTTTGGTCGGGTCTGGACAGCGCACTGGCGCAAAGACCGGCAATCAACTGCCGATAAGTCCAAAAGCATTCTCGAAGTGAGGACTTGATCCGATACGGTCACGCCCAATCGATCAGCGGGGGCATGACCGAGCAGCTTGGTCCTCGGCGGCTGTCGCTACCGATCATGACTAGTGCATGGTGATTTTGGGGCAGCCGGGTTAGGGAGATAACTCACTAGGAGTTATCGCCATGCGCTACGTAATCCGTAAAGACGGCGAGATGTCTACGCTGGGTGTTCACCGGAACAGTTTCGACGAGGCCCTTGCCACCGCCGCCGAGATGATCGCAATGCGCGACGACGAGAAATTAATCGCGGTCGAGGACACATGGGAAAACCGGACGATCGACGAAGCCGAGATTGCCTCGCTTATCGTCGCGAGATCCCCGGACGCTACGGCGTCGAACACTTAATCGGGGGATACGAATGAACGGCTATGTGGAATTTCAAACCCTTGAGGGTGATCCGATCGTCGTGAACGTGGATCGTGTGAACTACGTGCGCCGTTTCAGGGGTGGGAATGATGCCAGCGCCGTTAACTTCGAGAAGGGCAACTACATCGTCGTTAAGGGAAGCCTTGGAGCGGTAACAAACGCACTGCAGGAGGGATAGCTGTTCCTCGTTGCCTGTGCTTGCACGTTGGCAAGACGCTCAAGCCTCGCCCTGAGGCAGCAATTTTCGAGCCAGCGGGCCCAGTGTTCGCTACGACGCGGTCAAAATTAATGCCGCACACAGAAAAGCGCCGCGCTGCTTACGAGGAGTTCGCTGTTGCGCTCCCTAGGTACTGCAAAGGATGGCCCTGCGACCGAGGCTGTGAACGTTTTAGCGCATTCTACGCGCTCGGGCGCTATCCGATCTGGTGTCGAGGACCGATCAACCTTCGCGTCGTTGGATTCAAGATTATCTCAAGCGGACCTGCACTTCGAACCCGTGCTGATCGTCGCTATGGCGAAAACCTGGTCTCAAACGACATACGTCGATCGGTCCCAGAACATTATCCGGCCTTTGGTGCGTCGCATTCCCCGAGACGTTTGCCGGAAACCTGGGTCTTTGTAATGACCTTGCCACCCTTCTGGGCGCCGCCCATAGCCGGCATATCCATCGTTGCCTCGCTGACAACGTCATAGCTCGTGCTAGCGAACTTCCCCGACGTTGTGGCGCGCATCTCACCGGACGGCATGCCCGGCATGTTCTTACACACCAACGTGCCGTCGATTTTGCCGCCGCCCATTTTGAACTTCTCATACGTGCAGTTTTTAGCCGCGCCGAGCATGTCCTGCGGGGGCTTAGCAGCCTGTTCCGGTGTCAGGCAGGTCTGCACCTTCTGGGACTTCGCCTGCTGCTTCATCGCGTCCGCCATGCCGGGCGGCAGGCCAGGGCCTTCAACCGACAAGATCGCAACCGTCGTCTCCCACTTGCCGGGTTCAAGCTTTACCGCATCCTTGGTAGCAGCGGCGACTTCGGCAACGGAAGCATTCTCGCCCTTGACGGTCGGGCTCGAATTACACGCCGACAGCAGGGCGACGGTTGGTAGAATGATTGCGAGACGCTTCATAAACTGTTCTCCTTGCGGCAAATGCCTGACAGGTCGGTGGCGCTAATCCCGGGCTACCAAGATCACGGCCGCCTGATCCTGCAGCAAATTCCCGTAGTTGGTTAATCGACAGGTATAGACTTAACGCAAACAGATAGCGCGCGGCACAAAATATGCCGAACACCATTTCGTCACCATTGCAGGAGGTGCAAATTGTGTCAAACTACTCTTCCCCTGTTATTGGCTTGGCAAAGCGCTACCTTGTGGCCGATTTAACGCTTTCGGAGCGTTAGATTAATTGGAGGTGTTGCTTAGGCAGGCGCGATACTGCTCAGCGTCTGCGTCTCTAGATCGCGTCGCTTGAAAACTATCTAGTTCGTCACAGCTTAAGTAGCGCGGAGTCCCCGGGAAATAGCGCCGGCCGCCGCCGCGTAAGGCAAGTGGTTCGGCCGCCCTCCGGCGCCTTTTGATAATTCGTTGATTGGGTATGGACATTCTCGACGAGGTGCCCATTTATGCGGGCGTGGTCAGCGCTGACTCCAATGGCAGGCGCATGTCCAGCGTTGTTCGAAAAGACTGTCTTGCGCGTGAAACCGCGTAAACCGAATTGGCTCTGTTCCGTATCATATTTCTGCGGAAAGACACTAACGGACAGGGGAGGTTTTCGGCCTCCCCATTCCGATTTGGGGGCATAACGCCAGCAGGTAGCTATCAGCGTCCTCGAACGTTCATTATTACCCACATGGCTTGTGTCGAGCGTTGGTGTCGTCCAGCCTCTAGCTAGCAACGGCCAACGTTAAGGCTTTGGAGAGTAAAAGACGTGGAGAACTTTTCGGAACTACCCGTTAGAGACGGCGCAGGCCCCTGGCACCTTAACTATTTTAGGGTTTTCATAACCGTTCCGCATAACCGCGTGTTGCCGAATGGTAGTGGGTTGCTTGCGATGATGCATGACCTATTGGGGAGTGGCGGTGCGAGTGTCGTGCCCGAGGCAAAAACCTGGAAAACTCGTCCCACGTTAGCTTTCACAGGGGTAGCGAGAATAAAGCCGTTCTCACGGGTGGGGTTTGACGACTTTGCTAACTTCACACTTCCGCCACTGCACATCGATAGTGTGGGGCTGCCCGTGCCGGCGACCGCTCACTCCTTCACTGCGCAAACGCTCAAGCGGAATTATGAATCGCCAGAGGATCGCGCCGTCCGCAGGATGGCCCGTGTGTATTTGACGAATGACGGGAAAAAGCTACGGGAAGCGCGCAACCGCATAAATCGCCGTGACCCGTCGAGATCAAACGACATAATCGATGATATCGTTCGCTGGGTTGAAAATCGTGCGGTAGATGTCGCTGAGGACGCTCGGAAGTTCGAGGCTCAGCTGATCGACAAACTTTGCGATTACGCAGTCTTCGTAAATCAACATCATTTTTTAGCCGGGCGCAGATCATTTTGGATCGGTAGAATATCCGACTTTAAACCGAGTCAGGCCGACCTCATACATGCGCACGTTAAGCCCCCAACGGATAATATCTGGGTATTTGAGACGGCGGCGGTTGAACGATTTTCTCGTTGGGAATTTTTGGGTACTACAGAAGCTGTAATGGGTGGGAACACTAAGATGATCGAGCCAATCTGGATTTCTATGTGTCAAAACGTTGCGTCGAAATTTGGCACTGGTAACGGTTCGATTGAAATTAAGCATGATACCGTTTGGACGGAACGCGGCGTCATGCAAAGTCCGGTGTATCAAGCCATAAAAGATCGGCATGCGGTCCTGCTGCCGAACCGGTGACACCGTGAGTGCGACCGTCATTTTTGCAAAATCGGGCTGCCGTGTTCTCCGTCTGTTTCCTCCAATATCTGAGGATATCGTGGTCGAGCCGCTCACGCAGATTTGATCGGCGAACGCCGGAAACTCACCTTCAGGTTGGATGAGAAACCGGGGGACCCTCACAAGGCCGGAAAACTCTCGCTCAAAGTGGACTAAAAAACAGGGGGGGGGGCGTCAACACCGAAGCTAAGTTATCAGTGGCCTGAAAACGGGGAGCAGGTCAGACCCGATCAATGGCAAGTTCGGCACATGGACAGCGGTCACGGCGGCGCAGGGGTTCAAGCGCGAGAGGAAAATGCGGTCGGAGATGCGGTCGCCGGCATGGACGACAGACATCGCTCAGGTACCGACAGTGAGGGCTTAACGCAGGTTCGAGGTGTTGAACGTAGCGGGTTTGGATAGAACAGCGGACAGGGTGCACCCTGTTCTCTCTATCGTTTACCTTGCCGCAACCATCTTTGCTTACGTGCTTGAGGTGCTGCATTCGACGGCGGCAAAGGTACCCTGATACGCCATGATCAATCCTCCGCATTCGAACCCGGTCTTATGTGCGATTCGCAAAATCCGCAGGGACGTCCGCGGCAACGTCCTCACGCTAACAGCCTTCTACATTCTGGTTTTGTTGGCCGTTATCGGCTCGGGCGTTGATATGGGTCGCGCGTACGCGGCTAGAACAACGCTTCAGAACGCCTGCGATGCGGCAGTTCTCGCAGGTCGTCGAGCTATGACCAGCGGTTCTATCGACAGCGCCGTTACCGCAGAGACGCTGAAATTCTTCAACTTCAATTATCCGCAGGGAACATTTGGGACGACCTCCTTCACCCCGGTTATCGGCAGTACGAGCGGCTCAAGCCAGACTGTCGTCCTCAGTGCTGAAACGATGTCACCAACCACGATCATGAAGATCTTCGGGTTCTCGTCTATTCCAATCCGCGTGACCTGCAACGCAAAGCAAGACTTTGTTAGTACCGACGTCGTCTTAGTTCTCGACACGACCGGGTCAATGCGTGAAAAGGCAACATCCACCGATGCCGACACAAAGATCGTAGGCCTTCGGAAGGCTGTTCTGGCACTTTACGATCAGCTTGCAACGGTGCAGACTAACCTTCAGGCAGCTGGTATGCGGCTACGCTATGGCGTCGTACCATACGCTAGTACTGTAAATGTCGGTGCATCGATTCGAGCAGCGAACACGTCCTATATGGTTTCGCAAGCGACGTATCAAACTCGAAATCAGACATATGCCTACACTAATCAGCAGACGTGCAACGCAAGATTTGGAACGTGGGACGCCGGGAGTGGGATCTGCGAATACTTTACGTATGGCTCCCGAAAAATAGACGTTGGTCCGTATGTAAATGGTCAGCTCGTCCGGATTGCGGGACGCGACGGGGACGCGAACGCGAAGGTAGGAACATCCGATGTCAGCAAGTTTAATAGCGGGAGGACGCCTGTTGCAGATTATTACACATCTAGCCGATATTCCGCTGCTTGGGCTGGCTGCACGGAGGAGCGGCAGACATCGCAGATGGCTGCCGATGCAACGAGTATTGATCCGAGCGCGTACGACTTGGATATAGATCGCATACCGAATTCCGAAGATACGCGTTGGAGGCCCTACTGGCCGGAGGTGGAGTATCTTCCCTACGATTGGGGCGGGAATTCGGAAGTTCGCAAGCCTCAGGTTGCCTGTCCGGCTCCGGCGGCGACCATGACTACATGGACGCGTGATGCGCTCTCAAGCTATCTAAATACGTTAACGCCGGATGGGGGGACGTATCATGACTTCGGTATGATGTGGGGCGCCCGTTGGGCTTCGTCCCGAGGTATATTTGGAAGCAACAACCCAGATACGTACAACAATATGCCGGTTAAAAAGTATATTATATTCATGACTGATGGCCTTTTCGATACCGGATATTCGAGCCTTTATTCAGGGTACGGTGTAGAACAACTCGACGCAAGAGTGACGCCGGGGGGTGGTAATTCAAATGAAAATGATCAGCTTGCACGCCACAAGCAGCGATTTAACTTGCTATGCTCAAAAGCGAAGACGATGGGCTACTCGGTATGGGTGGTGGGCTTCGCGCAGCAACTTGATACGAGCTTAACTAATTGCGCTAGCAATGCGGGCCAAGCATCGACGTCCGCCAATTCGGACGCTCTGCTGGCAAAGTTCGTCGAGATTGGTAAGAACATTGGCGCTCTTCGGTTGACCCAGTGACGGTGTCGGTACGCAACATTCCAGTAAACGACGAGGAGCATTTGCGGGGTGATGGAATGACCAAAATCGTTCACTGCCGATTGCAATCGCAGCCTTTCAACAACCTTTTGCTAGAGGCATCAGGCCAATTCATCCGTTCAAAAAGTGCGACCGTCAACTTCACGATAGCCGAGGCTAAAATTGTTAAAGCCATAATTGATGCCGGCATTGCGGGATTCAGTACCGCTGACATACTCGCGCTTCTTGGGCACGATGTGACTGATAGGTCGATCAATATATGCAGAACTCATATCTCAAATATACGTCAAAAGTTCGCTTTTATAGATGATGGAAATATTTCCCTAGATTTTGATAGGGTTCGACAGCGGTACGCTTTCAATTCTCTAGAGAGTTAGTAATTCCTTCGTGCATCGATAAGCCTTGTGACGCAATGCACGCTGGAATGCTAATTTAGACGTATCGCGAAACACTGCTGGCTCAGCGGACGATCGGTGCTGTTTCGAGGTGATAGTTTATTAATGATTTAATGATATGTGGACTAAGATGCCTTTCGATACAATCTCCTCTTGGGATTTCGTTCCTTGTGCTTCTACCGTTACTGATGGCGGCGATGCGATTATGCACGTATTGTGCACTGCGTCGGTCAGTATGTCGGAATGTGTGCAGTGAGAGCGTTGAAAATCGGCAACTTTAAGCATATACGTCAAGATCGGCGCGGCGCCACGATCGTCGAATTCGCGATAGTACTGATGCCTTTGACCATTATGATGATGGCGCTGTTTGATCTTGGCTTTCGGGAATACATGAGCATTCAGCTTGCCGACGCACTAGACCAGTCCGCCCGGCAGGTTACCGTAGGAACCGTGACTACTGTCGCAACGATCAAAACGTCGGTGACAACGCGCATGAGAACTATTCTTCCAGGCGCGACGGTCAACGTCATCTCAATAAGCTACGATGCATTCTCCAAAGTAGGTAAGCCGGAACCCATCACGACCGATACGGTGCCGATCGGCGCCTACAACAAGGGCGATTGCTTCGAAGATGAGAATGGCAACGGTGTTTGGGACGCCGATTCTGGATTAAACGGAACCGGGGGATCTGATGACATCGTGTACTACACGGCTACCGTCACGTATCCGGAAATCGTTCCGATGCGGAGACTGATCGGTTGGTCGGCAACCGAGACGGTCACCGGTACTGCCATGATGAAGAATCAGCCTTACGCATCTCAGGCGGACCCTGCAGTGATATGTTCGTGACGCCCGACGTAGTGCGAACCTTTGGTCGCGTCGTTCATGATCAACGTGCGGTCGCGCTCACTGAATTCGCCATCGTTACGCCGGTTCTGCTTCTCTTAGGGTTGGGTGGCCTCGAACTCGCTAATTACGTGGGCGCTAATCTGCGGCTTTCACAGATCGCGATGACGGTTGCCGACAACGCTGGAAGAATCCGAACCTCGATCGACGAAGCCGACATCAACGAGCTCATGATCGGTGCGAAGAAGATCGGCGAGCCAATTGACTTTGCCGAAAACGGACGTGTTATTCTATCAGATCTTGAGCAGCGAACCAATGTCGCCGGTGGAGCTGGGACCAGCACCCCTACTAACCCAAACGGCTACCGCCAGTGGATCCGCTGGCAGAGATGTGCGGGCGCTCTAAAAGTTTCTTCAAGCTACGGCTTGCCACTGGACCTGAATGGCGCGGCCGTCACTGACATTGGGAGCACCGCGAACGACGATCATGGGGCCGTAGAAACTAAGTCATTTCTATCGGGCATGGGGCCATCGACTAATCAAATCTCTGCGTCGAGCGGTACAGCTGTAATGGTTGCGGAGGTCTTTTACGTATACCAACCGATTGTGCCGATAAACTATCTTGGCAACCTGACGATCAGACGCCTCCAGGCATTCAATGTACGACAGAGGACTTCTTACTCACTGCGTAACGACGGCGCGCGTAGCGGAACTTCGCGTTCTGACTGTCGACTAAATTCGAGCTCCGTACCGGCATAACGGCGGCGTCGCCGACCGGTCGAGCGAGATGTGTTTGGAGGTTTTGACGTCTTGCGTTCGCCTAAGTTCAGAACGAGGAGGCGGCCATGAATCACGTCAGCAACATCTTTCTCTACGAGGGACCCAACAGTCCCCACGCGTTCGACGTCGTGCCCCTTCAACCGCGTAATGGCGGCCTCGATGCCATGTGCCCGCTCTGCAAGGGCCGCGGGCAGTGGAATACCGAGTTTGATCTCGTCAGCTTTCGGTGCAAACGAACGGCATGCGATCGGTGCCACGGGGCGGGCTGGGTGGAAACAGGTACCGATCCGATCGGCTTACCCGATATTGAAGTTTCGCCGGAAGGGTATCCCCGTTGGACGATCCGCTTCGAACCCAGCGACACGGAGGTGGAGATTGACCCGGCTCAGCCCGGTTTGGCGAAAACGTGAGCCCTCCTGCCTGACCATCTTTAAATCAGCAGAGGGGTCGTCGTGCGTGTCGGAAACACTGGCCCCCGCACCGTCATCCGGTCCGCTGGGTAGGGCCGCTGCAGCGCCAGCACGTCGTCATAACTTCCGGTCAGCCACCGCTCGTGGTCACTAGCCTGCAGGATCGTGATCATCGCCTTGGGATGTATCGGCGCCACCAGTTCGTTCGCGTCGCAGGTGACCATTGCGAAGTAGCGCCCATCGCCGACCTGTCGCCAGAAGCCCGCGATCGCGAACACGGGTTGGTCGGTCACCCCGAACCACATCTCCCCCTTGATCGGCTTCTTGCCGTCGCCGAGGTCGGTGGACTCGCGCGCCCATTCACAAAACTCCGTCAGCGGGATCAGGCAGCGGTTTGCCGGATCGCTGACGAGCGACCGCCATTGCGGCAGATGGAGAGTGCGCACGTTGGTCTGTGCAACTTTGCGACCCGCTTGTTTCGCTTGTCCCGCAAGGACGTCCCATTCCATCACATCGAGCCCGCGACGATCAGCTTCGTTCCGGACGACGTACGCCCGACCGAACGGGCGCAGTTCCTTCGGATCGAACCGGTTGTCCATCGGCTTGTCGGCAAGCCATTCCGCACCGAACCGTTCTGTGATGGTCTCCGGCTCGCCGTCGAACCGAGCACGATTACACATCGGTCAGATCCCGAGACCGCGACGCTTGATCTCGCCGAGCAGCGCTTCGGCCACCGGATGTCCAACCTCGCCGCCCGACGGCTCGTAGGCGCTGGCTAGGTCCGCGTCCGATGCACCGTTCAACAGGCCCCTGACTTCGGCGCTAAATTCATCGACTTCCCCAGCAGCCGCGTCTGCAGCGTCTTCGCTGGTGACGGCTGGCTCGTCACCCGGCGCCGGTGCATGTGCCATGACGGCGTCCTGCTTGAACATGTCGAAGGCGTCCGCGGCTTCGTTGCGCTCTTCCAGCGCGATCTCCAGGCGGGTGAACAAGTCGAGCGACGGTGCAGTGTTTTCCATCACGAAAGCCTAAGCCCGGTTCGTTGTTCGGCGCAATATGCCGTCGCCAGGCGGCGCTGGTTCAGAGTTCTATCCGCCCGACAACGGTGGCAAACGTGATCACCGCCGAATGGATCGCGGACCTGATCGAGCGGGCCCCAGGTTGGGCGCTTGTGGGGCTTACGGTGCCACACGAGCGGATGAGCTGCGGACGCACGACGGGAAGTTGCAGAGCACGTATATAGCGCCTCGTATCAACCGATGGTTTTCGAGGCGGGGCAGCTTTGTTTGCCGCTTTGATAAAAGCGATTGTACCGTCCGAGATCATCGTGGCAGAGGGCACTGGCGGATATTCCACCAAGCCGGCATGGTTGGGCATGGAAGAATTCGAGAGCTTAGACGGCGGCGACGACTGGGACAGCGATTTTGCGAGCGACCTAGTCGGATGCACGCTGCTAGTCGGTCTGACGTATGTCGATCACGAGGACCGATTGCTCCGGCGACAACAACTCTTTGGAACCGTGTTATCTGTCGATAGTCGCGCTGGCATCGTGATCCGGCAAGCCAATAACGAGGAATTTGTGATCGCCCCGGCGCTTGAGGCTATCGAGGCGGCGAGCCCCGGCATCTACCAATTAGCTGACGAGAATGAGGCCGTGGAAGACCCGGACTTCACCGCAATGCTTACCATACGATCACCACTGCGTAGCTAGATTGAAAGACCGTTCTCCACCGACGTCGGATTACAACTACCTTTCCGTCGCCGCCCGTTGCCGCTGCTCATCGCCTCTTCTAGCGTGGGCTCATGTGGACTTTCTTCCTTTGGACATTCGCAGCTCTAGCGGCGGCGATCTACTGCCTGACTAAGGCTGTAATCGACATCCGTAATCGAAAGTATGTCTCGGGCGTTGTCGGCTTAGTAAGCGCAGCGGTATTCCTGCTCACCCCTACGCAGGTCACAACCCAGCCCGTAAAAATCGATTTGCCTGCGTAAATCTTACGTCTGCTCACGCCCACACCCGGCTGTTCCAATCGGCAGCTCGCAGGCTCGAAAGCGGATATTCGTTCATCGCCACTATCGATGATGCAAAAAATCAAACGTTTTGCATCAAATGGAATGGAGGTGCTGAGCAGTATGGCGTTATCGAATTGCACACGCGGAGCGAATAAGAGATGATGCTGACATGACCGTCGCTCCGCTGCTTCATGCCTTTTTTGTTCTAATCGCTGCAACGGCTACCGTCTCAGCCCAGAGCTATCAGCCAGCCCCAAGCGACCAACTGACCTGGCGTGGAAGTTTAAGTGGCCCGGAACTGATTGTAGATTCGCCTTTGGTTCCCTTACCGACGGTAGGCAAAGGTGCACGTCGTCTCGTTTTGCCCGGTCCCAAAGGCCCCGTACCCAAAGCCGCCGTAATCCCCTTTGCAGACGGCGGTGGAACGGTCACTCTCCTCGCCCGCTGGCATGACGGTTGGTTAGTTGGTACTAATAACGGTGAGTGGGGCGGGGCCCTGTATATTGCCAGACCCGGCAAGCGGATCATGTTGGCCCAGGGCAATGTCATTGGTGGCTTTACTTCTCGGGGCTACTTATACGTTCTCTCGGGCTTACGACACCTTGGCTTGGACAAAGGTGAATTGTGGGAACTGGATTTGAAGGCTTCACGGCTTGTTCGACGTATCCCGCTTCCCGCCCAGCCTAATGATGTCGTTGTCACTAAAAGCGAAGGTGTGATCATACGCACTGGTCGTGGAGATGTTGCGCTCCTGCCAAACGGCCAAGTCGCTCCCCCCACCGGGGGCGGAAAGGGTAGCTAAAGCACACGTCCTGCTCACTTATGATGCGAAATTCACGGCCTTCGCATCAGCTGAAGAACGGCAGGAAACCTAGGGCTCTGGCAATGTAAAATACTGATGCATCTGGGATACCCGTTCAGTGGTCGGTTTTAAGGGGCGTGGCCTGCAGCGCGGCCGGTTCGCTTCCCTCCCCGTCCCAGACACTTTCCAAGCGGCGAATATTCGCTTTATGCCACGGCCATCTCCAACGCGTCTGTCGGGTTAGGTTGGACATCGAATCCTAAGGTGCAATGATGGCCGAACTATCGAATCTGAGATACGCGGTGGAGATCGCCGATATCGGCTTGCCGTTTGCATGGACAACGGTGGCATTACGCTTGTCGATCCAGGGAGCCCTAGTTGAGCTGCGCCTTTGTCGGCGCGGGCTGGGTTCAAGGGCTTTTCGGATATTTGATCGGCAGACCGGCGAACCTTACGTCGCATGACCGTACCCGATCGAACGGCACCTATCGAGGACACGTCGCCCGAAAGCCGCCCGTCCGCTTTCCTTCCCAGTCCAGACATTCCGCTTTCGCCCATTTTCTGCCTTTCTGGGGAACGTTGCCGTTGCCCGAGAACGGTCATCCGTTCAGCTACTCTCGTATTCTGCTCGCTCGTCCAACCAGCAGTCCACGCCGTTTAGGTTGGCTCGCATCCGGGTGTCGAACTCATCAAAGGCGACCTCATGGGGATAAAGCGGCAGACCCTTCGCCAGCGCTCGCTTTTCAAGCACTCCTAAGGCCTGATGAAATGCCCAAAGGGCCAGTTGCCGCCAGTCGTCTCCCTGCGGAACTGCCTTCTCGTTCGCCTGATATATCTCGTTAGTGGCGTTCGAGTTGTCAGATACCCTCACGATTTGGGGCCATAGAGCCTTCGTGGCTTCGAACAGGGCGCTCTTATCGATAGTCATCCGGCGCTCCTCGTCACAGTGGCAGCTTTCATGCCGTCCAACGCCAAAAGCCGCCAGTCCGTTATCCTTCCCATTCCGGTCATTCCGCTTACGCCCATAAGCGGCCGCTCGAACTGACGATTCGGGCACCTGATAGCAGTCATCGGTTAAGTTGGATCTTCCCGAGAGCCCCAAGCCGTCGGCAGGTTCACGGAATTGGAAACTCACGCACCGGCCGTAAAGCGATAGTCAGCGGTCACTCTCAACCTGTTGTGAACACACTGCGGATAAGGACTGCTGCCAAGGAACCTTTAGTTATGTTCAATTGGCTGTCTGAACTCAAATCGCGCCGGCTGCCGCAATCCGATGCGTTTTTGCTCGAGCAATATACCACGCTACGCCGTCAGATTCCGCTGATGTACGCGCTAATGTTCATTAACGTGCTGTTTTTAGGCATCGAGTCATTCCGTGACGTTCCGTTCGGAATGAGCTTCGGCATACCGATCCTGCTGTCGTTAGCGATTATGGTCAGGGCGTTTCTATGGGTGCGCCGTCGATCCTTTGTTGCCCAGCCTGAACAAATCCGACGCTATATGCGCGGCACCATAATTACAGCGACGCTCCTTAGCATAGTATTTGGCACGTGGGGCTCGCTGCTATTCTCTGAATCAGAACCGATCCGTAGCGTCTCGATCTCGCTGTACGTTTTTGTAGGAGCAATAAGTTGCTGCTTTTGCCTGCAAGCTTTGCCTAGCGCAGGCTATCTCGTGCTGCTATTTGGCGTTCTACCGGTTACGATCCGTCTTTTTATGGCGTCCCAGTGGTCACTTTTTAGCATAGGCGCTAACTTTCTTATTGTCGCAATACTGATATTGCGCACATTGGCTACCAACCACGCTGGCTTCAAACAGGTTCTTCAGTCGAGATCTGACATGCTAGCAGAGCAAAAGCGCGCGCAAGCGGCAGAACTCGCTGCGCAGAAGCTTGCTTATCGAGATCCGTTGACCGGCTTAGCCAACCGGCGGGCCCTCAGCGAGAGGATCGATTCGTTTCTCTCTGCCCATGAACCCCGTGGGGAACTGTATCTACTCCTGCTCGATCTAGATCTGTTTAAAGGGGTGAACGATACTTACGGTCATGGCGCAGGAGATCACCTACTGAAAGCGGTTGCGCGTCGGCTCGGTTCGATCGTCGAACAGACTGGCGAAGTCTACCGACTAGGTGGTGATGAGTTTGCCATCACGCTTCAATCTGACGAGAGTTCCAACGGCGTAGCGAACACGATTGCGGATCAGCTGGTTCGGGAAATCGCGGCACCGTTTTCTATCGGCCGGTTCTCGCATCATATTAGCGCCAGCATCGGAGTCTCGTGTCTCCCCAACGATGCCGCGAGCCGCGAAGAACTGCTACAACACGCGGATATTGCTATGTATGATGCGAAGTCGCGTGGTCGATCGCGCCACCGCATGTACGCTCCCAGCATGGGGCTGGCGCTCGTTGCTCGTGCAGAACTTGAGCGGGAGATCCGCGTAGATTTCGGTCCCGACGCCTTCCAACCTTTCTACCAGCCAATCGTGGATCTACCGTCTGGCCGAATCGTCGGGTTTGAGATGTTGGCTAGGTGGAGACGTGCTAACGGTACGATGGGCGAACCCAGCCGCTTTATTCCGATAATGGAGGAATGCGGGCTCATTGACGAATTGATGCTGCAACTTCTCGAGCAGGCTTGCATAGACGCAGAGAGTTGGTCGCCGGAATTGACCATTGCTATCAACCTGTCGCCGGTCCAGTTTCGCGATCCGGGGCTCGCGGAAAAAATTCTGGCCGTTCTTACGCGGCAGGGTTTTCCCGCGAGACGGATCTGCTTTGAAATTACTGAAAACACCTTGATCGCGGATGCGACTGCCGCGCGACGAATTATCGAATCTTTAAAGAATCAAGGCGTGGGTCTCGCCCTTGACGACTTTGGAACAGGGTTCTCTTCTATCCAACACCTCCGCATGCTGCCATTTGACAAGCTAAAGATTGATCGTTCTTTTGTTCACAACGCGGACTCCGATGAAGCCGCGTACCGAATGGTAGCTGGGATTATAAGGCTGGCAGAAGGTTTGAAGCTGAGTGTGGTCGCGGAAGGCGTCGAAACAGCCTCAGTGCAGGACACTCTCAAGGCTCTCGGATGCCAGTATGCGCAAGGGTATCTATTCGGTAAGGCTGCGAACGCGTCTGACACCCACGAACTATTAAAGCGGATGCCGCCAGGGCATTATAATCTTCCTGATCAGACAATCCGGAGCCCACGCTCCTGATAATCTCAATTAATTGGCAGTCGAAGTGTCTAGCTTAACTTCTGACTCAGCAGCATTTTTGTCACCCCAGCGAGTCGCTAGCTACTTTCGGTAACCGTTCGATTTCATTTTCAGCTCCGGGACCGAAGGTGTAGTTACGTTGGCTTACACCAAAAGGCGAACGCGCTACCGAGCGCCACCGGCGGGCGTTCGAGCCGGCAGCTTCTGCCTGAACGAATTTCCGCTTACGAAAATTCCTCCGCTAAAGCAGACGATCCGCATTCCTGCCCATTGCGGCCATTCCGCTTTCGCCCACTTGCGGACATCGCCAACCGAGCGCAACCTGCAGGGATGGGAATATCCACCATTTTACCATTCATCATGGCGTTAAGTTGGAGCGCATTGCCGCTTGAAGAACAACGAGGTGACGCGGGCTTCTATGGCGCATCCGTCAACTACAGAGAAGGCGAGTGCTGGTTTTGGACAGGAGATGTTGGATTAACGGCTCGACAGTTTGAACGTGACTTAGCCGAGAGGTTTGACAGCAGGCGGGGAATTTTCATTTCTCATGCCGCAAATACTCCGCGAAAGTGCGTTAAGCTCGCGCAGCGCTCAGCAATTCGGGCCGGGTTCAAGACGGTGAAAATTGCCGTCCGTGTTGATGCTGGTGCAGTCGCGCCACCATCGAACGGCAGCTAACCTCCCAAAGCGGCCATTCCGCTTTCGCCCATTTATGGACATTCAGTTGCCCGGTGGCGCTCCCCGAAAGCAGCCGCTAGTTTATGTGGATGATGACCATCACAAGAGCGCTACGCCAGTCGACATCCGGATTTGTCGCTTTTGTCGCAGTCTCTTCGTCAACTCTGCAAGCAGCGCCCCAGATGCCGCTGGCCGCAGGAACCCATGTTCAGTTGAGTTTGGTGAAAGCGGCAGCGAGAAAGTGCGGGTTTCGGCGATTCCGCGTCGGGGAAAGCGCATTCTCGTACAGGTATCTCTATACTGACGACGATCTCGGGTCCTATCCGTGCATTGAAAGTTGGCTGAAAAGGAGGGCACGAGGCATCGGTCTTGCACCTCGTTACGAAGGCGATGTCTACGAGCGGTGAATAGAGCAGAGCGTCCGCTAACTATGAGGCATTTCCCGAAAACAGCCTGTCCGCCTTCCTCTCCCAAGTGACCATTCCGCTTACGCCATTCCGCTTACGCCATTCCGCTTCCGCCTATTTGCGGACATTCCGATCGAGGCTAGGTGGTAAGCGATAACGGGGAGGCATGTGGTGATGCTTGGACTATTTGCGCTTGCTGCATCGTCGGTCACCCCGTGCCCCGTTGAGCACGCTCAATATGTGATGCGACACCACTCTAGGTGGACGGCTCATTATCGTCAGGTCGACAGCGGGCCAGACTGGCCAAGCAATCTCGCGCTGGCGGTACACGATCAACGGTCGGGAGAGACGTCGTGGTGGCTGCCATGGAACGGTGGAACCGACGGGCTTCAGAGCATAGCTTCAACGGAGGATGTTACAGCGAAGGGGTGGCAATCGCCCGATCAGGACGAAGGTCCTCGCCCCCAAGGGAACAGGCAGTACATCGGCTTCGATGCCGCCTACAACTTGATCGACCGCGTTCCACGAACGGGCGACGCTGCACCGTCTCACATGCTTTTCCCAGACTCGGCGGGGGCGGGGGACAAAACATTCGGCTGGAAGGACTTCTTCGACCTTGTGGGCTGCTCAGGGAGTGTCCGCTAACCTCCCCTTCCTGACATTCGGCGTAGATCGTAGGATAGCGTGATGAACGACGATATCAGCTTACGAATGATCCAAGTTGCCCTGCACTGGGCTTGGGACCCGATCGGCGTGCGGGGTATCAAAGAGGCTGCGGACGAGTACGACATGTATGCGCCTCGGGTGCTCGAAATGCTGAAAGCCGATGCGCCGGTGGAGCAAATCGCCGACTATCTTACGAGCGTCGTTCGGGATCGAATGGAGCTTCCGGTGCGGCCCGACCGGGATAGGGACCTGTCGTCCATGCTGCAACAAATGTTCCTCATCATCCGGTAAGCGGACGGTCCGCTATCCTCCCCATCTCCGACATTCCAGGGGCGATAACGATCGGACAGAAGCGACCTTTCAGCCCTCCTACGCAGGTATAGCGCAGGTCGGCTTTCCAGCTTTTCCCAAGCCAAAGCGCTTTCGCTAGGAAGCGGCTGATCCGCGGTCTCATGCCAAACTGGGAAGCGGCTGGGTGCCGCCGTCAGGGCAGGATCTATTGGGTGATAATCATATGTAAAAGCACGATCTTTCTCGTTTCGTCACTAGCCTTCGTAATGCGGGGGTCACAGGTTCGAGTCCTGTAAGCGGTGAGCTGCCCCCTTCTGAGCGGTCCATCGACTATGAGAGTCTGGATCAAGGAAGGGACGACGAATGCCTGCGAAAAAGCACAAGCCGGAAGAGATCATCGGGAAGCTGCGTGAAGTTGAAATCGTCCTGGGCCAGGGCGGGACGACCGCCGAGGCGTGTCGGCGGATCGCGGTCAGCGAGCAAACCTATTACCGCTGGCGCAAGGAAT
>NZ_JAPZPR010000008.1:0-249785 GCF_040407565.1 Sphingomonas faeni | reverse complement strand
GGAACTCTAGCCCGGCAAAGCCCCCCCGTGGACTGCTCAACGCCGAAAACTCTATAGCGACGGGGGGAGAACACAGTGGCCAGCCCCCGGACAGGCCCCGCACAACCCCGCCGGCACCGTCACGTTGTATCCCGGCGGGGGGGGGGGGGGGCCCCCCCCCCCCCCCCCCCCGGGGGGGGGGGGGGGGGGGGGGGGGCCAGCCCAGCAGCGCCGCGCCCCGGTACAGCCCCTCACCCCAGCCCTCTCCCCGGAGGGGAGAGGGAGCCTAGAATGCCCGATCACGCCGTGTCCTCCTCCCCCGCAGTTCAAGCGCAGCTCGACCGGCTGACCGCGCTGTCGCCCGGCGCAGACATCCTCGGCCTCGAACGCATCACAGCGCTGCTGGCCCGCCTCGGCGACCCCCACCTCAACCTCCCCCCGGTGTTCCACGTCGCCGGCACCAACGGCAAGGGCTCGACCTGCGCCTTCCTCCGCGCCGCGATCGAGGCCGCCGGGCTCAGCGTCCACGTCTATTCCTCTCCGCACCTCGTCCGCTTCAACGAACGCATCCGCCTCGCGGGCAAACTGATCGAAGACGACCTGCTCGCCGCCTTGTTGTCGGAAGTGCTCGACCACGCCGCCGACCTCCAGGCGAGCTTCTTCGAAGTCACCACCGCCGCCGCGTTCCTCGCCTTCGCCCGCACACCCGCCGCCGCGACGATCGTCGAAGTCGGCCTCGGCGGCAGGCTCGATGCGACCAACGTTATTCCCAACCCGGTCGTCACCGGCATCGCCGCGCTCGGCATCGACCACCAGTCGTTCCTCGGCGACACGCTGCTAGAGATCGCCGGCGAGAAGGCGGGCATCGCCAAGCCCGGCGTGCCGCTGGTCACGATGGATTATCCCAAGGCCCTCCGCGCGAAGATCGCCGCGGTTGCCGATGCCGCCGACGCGCCGGTGTTCGCCCGCGGCACCGCCTGGACCAGCGAAACCGCGCGCTCGACCGTCCGCTACGAAGACACCGGCTTTTCGGTCGTCACCAACCGGCCCCGGCTCGTCGGCGCGCATCAGTCTCGCAACCTCGCGCTCGCTATCGCCATGCTCCGTCACCAAGGCGCGCTGCACATCCCCGAAGCTGCGATGCGCGCCGCCGCCGACTGGGCACACTGGCCGGCCAGGATGCAGCGCCTGTCCGACGGCCCCCTGCTCGGACGGTTGCCCGACGGCAGCGAACTGTGGCTCGACGGCGCGCACAATCCCAACGCCGCGCAACCGGTCGCGCGCGCGCTGAGGACGCTCGCAAAGGGACGCCCGGTAACGCTGATCCTGGGCATGCTCGCGAACAAGGATGCGGACGCCGTAATCCGCATCCTGTCACCGTCGGTCGGGCACGTCATCGCGGTTCCCGTCCCCGGCCACCCGCATCACGCACCGGAGACGCTTACAACGCTTGCGCAAAGCTTCGGCAAGACCGCGGAAATCTCGGCAGATCCGGCCAACGCACTCGATTTGATCGCAGCGCACGGGGACCGGCCCAACCTCGTCCTGATCGCCGGCTCGCTCTACCTTGCCGGTGAAGTGCTCGCGGCGAACGACCAACCGCCTGACTGATACCTTGTTGCTATTGACTATCAATAACGAACGCGCGACCTTGGTGACACCACCACGGAGTCGCGTAAATGACCGATACCCGCCCCACCTCCAGCCACCCGCCGAAGAGCGATCTCGCAACGGCAACGTCGCTGCTGCCCCACGCGCTGCCGGCCTGTGAGAACGCCCGCATCGCACTGTTCGCGATGCGGCGGATGGGCGCGCACGGGCTTGCCGACGCCCGCGCATCGCACACGATGTTCACCGCGTTCGGACAGAGTTT
The DNA here is from genome assembly GCF_040407565.1 of Sphingomonas faeni. Taxonomy (GTDB): domain Bacteria; phylum Pseudomonadota; class Alphaproteobacteria; order Sphingomonadales; family Sphingomonadaceae; genus Sphingomonas; species Sphingomonas faeni_F. The sequence goes on along the minus strand of NZ_JAPZPR010000008.1, from coordinate 247,933 downwards.
CCGCCGCCCGCTCGTGCTGCTCCGCGCGTTGATGGCGGACCTCGCCGGCACGTCGTCGGGCACAATCGCGATCGCGCCATGCTGCTGCGCGCGGATGACGCCCGCCGAGGCGGCGATGCTGTCGATCCTTGCGCGCGTCGAGACCGCGCCGGAGACCGCGCGCTATCTGATGGCCGATCTGCTCGGCGTCCGTCGCGTCGACGGCGTGCTGGCCAGCGCCGCAGCCGTCGCCGCCGCCTTTGCCGACGAGGGGCGACCGGTCACGCTGTAAACGCGGCGCTCACGCTGCGTCGCCAGCGCGGGCGTCGCCCTTGCCTTCGACACCCGCGCTGCCAATCGACCGGTCGATCAGCCCCGTTCGGCTCATCCACCAGAACATCACGACGCCGGGCAACGCGACGACCACGGTGAGCCAGTAGAAGTCGACATAACCGAAGCGCTCGACCAGCGTGCCGGCCGTCGTTGCAGTCAGCAGGCGCCCGACGACGCTCGCGGCCGCCGAGATCAGCGCATATTGCGCGGCGGTGAAGCGTAGGTCGCAGAGCGCGGAGAAATACGCGATCACGGTCACGCCGCCGATCCCGCTGGCAATGTTCTCGAACGCGATCGCGCCGGCCAGCCCGGCATTGCTGTGGCCGACCCCCGCCAGCAGCGCGAAGCTGCCGTTGGAGACGGCCATCAGCACGAGGCTGATCAACACCGATCGCTTCAGCCCCAGCCGCGCATACAGCGCACCGCCGACGAAGATGCCGATCAGATACGCCCAGAAGCCGACGCCGACATCGTAGATCGCGATCTCGTCGTTGGAGAAGCCATTGTCGTTAAGCATCAGCCGAAGCACGATCTGGCCGAGCGTGTCGCCGATCTTGTGGATCAGGATGAAGATCAGGATGATCGCCGCGCCTTCGCGCCGGAAGAACTCGGCAAAGGGCCCGACAATCGAGGCGGCGATCTCGCTCATGCCGCGCTTCGAGGTGGGCTCGCGGTGGCGTTCCGGTTCGCCCATCAGCAATCCGGTCAGCATCGCCGGCAACGCGAACAGCGCGCAGGCCATATAGGCGCCGCTCCAGCCGATCCGCGCGGCCAGCACCAGCGCCAGACCACCCGCCGCGACCGAGCCGATCCGCCAGCCATATTGCGTCATGCCCGATCCGACGCCGAGCTGATACGGCTTCAGCTGCTCGATCCGGTACGCATCGATGACGATATCGAAGGTTGCGCCGGCAATCCCGACCAGAATGGCGGCCACGACGGTCGCGGAGATGTTCGACGCCGGGTCGACCAACGCCAGATTCACGACCGCGGCCATCACGAGCAGGCCGGCAAACACCAGCCACGACACACGCTGCCCCAGCCGCCCCAGGACCGGCAGCCGGACGCCGTCGATCATCCACGCCCATAACGGCTTCAGGTTATAGACGAGGAAGCCGAGCGTGAACGCGGTGATCGTCTTCTTGTCGAGCCCGTCCTGCGCAAGGCGGCTGGTCAACGTCGCGCCAATCATCGCGTAGGGGAAACCGGAGGACACACCGAGGAAGAACGCAGCGAGCGGCGCCTTTTCGAAATAGGGGCGAATGCCGTCGATCCAGCTGCCCCCATGATCGGCCTTAGTCGCCGCTGTCCGGTCCATACGCGTCACGATCCCCGCTCTGTCGCTAGTTATCGGCGCGACCCTAGCGTGAAACCCGCCTTATGCCAGCGGCTAGACGCTCGCCGGGAACAGGGTGAACCCGGAAGGGATACGCTTCGGCTTGCTGCCACCCAGCATTGCTTCGATCGCCTCGATCGCCGCGATCAGGTCACGTGGCGCGTAGGGCTTCGCCATGCAGCCGGCGGCGAGCGTGGTCGCCTCGACCGGGCAGCTTCCCGTCACGAACATCACCGGCACGCCGCGATCCTGTGCCGCGCGTGCGACGTCAATGCCCGATCCATCCGCGAGGTTCACATCGACAAGCACCAGGTCGATCACCGTGTCGCTTGCCAGGATCGGCAGCGCCTCGGCCACCCGGTCGATCGTCGCGACGATCGTGAAGTTCGCGTCGGTCAGGAAATATTCGGTATCGAACGCGACCAGCGGTTCGTCCTCGACCACGAGGAGCCGGACGATCTGCCGCTTCTTCTTCCCGAACAACATTGCCGCAGGGCCCCCGAACGCGAACGAAAGGTCGTTACGCTCGCGTGTCTTAACGCTTCGAATCGCGAACGGTCGCAAATATTTCGCGCTTCGAGACGATCCATAGTATCAGCCGCGCCATGACGACTTCAAAAGACGATAACCCGACTGCCAGCCCGTCGAACGACGCGCCTGCAACCTCCTCCGAAACCGCTCCGGGAACGCCCGCCGCACCGATCAAGGGCGACCGCATCGCCAAGCTGCTCGCGCGCGCCGGGATCGCCTCGCGCCGCGATATCGAACGTATGATCACCGAGGGCCGCGTCGCGCTCAACGGCTCCACGCTGGATACGCCCGCGACGATCCTGCGCAATCTCAACGGCGTGACGGTCGACGGCGACCCGGTCGAGGCGCCGAGTTCGGCGCGGCTGTTCCTGTACCACAAGCCGACCGGGCTGCTCGTCACCGAGCGCGATCCGGCGGGGCGCACGACGATCTACGACCGCCTGCCGCAGGACCTGCCGCGCCTGGTGCCGGTCGGCCGCCTCGATCTCAACACCGAGGGGCTGTTGCTGATGACCACCGACGGGGGACTCAAGCGCCAGCTCGAATTGCCCGCGACCGGCGTCGAGCGTGCCTATCGTGCGCGCGCCTACGGCAACATCACGCAGCAGCAGCTCGACGAGCTGATCGAGGGGATCGAGATCGAGGGCGTGCGCTACGGCTCGATCAACGCCAATATCGAGCGGCGCACCGGGGCGAACGTCTGGATCGAGATGATTCTGACCGAGGGCAAGAACCGCGAAGTCCGCCGCGTGCTCGAGCATCTCGGGTTGCAGGTCTCGCGGCTGATCCGCACACGCTACGGCCCGTTCATCCTCGGCGAACTGCCGCCCGGCCAGATCGGCGAAGTCCTCCAGCACGACGTCGTCGCGTTCCAGAAAGAGCTGGCGAAGGGCAAGCCCGAGGGTCCGGGCGCGCGCGCGAACATCGGCATCAGCGCGAGTGCCGGCGCCGGGGCCGGGATCGGCACCCGCTCGTCGCAGCGTGGCAGCAATGCGCCTCGCCCGACGCCCAGCGCACGACCGGCGCCGGGCGCGCGTTCGGCACCGGCCCGCACGCCGTACGCGGCCCCAGCAAGCTCGGGCTTCTCCAGCGGCGCGGCGCCGGCGGCACGTCCGGTGCGCCCTGCCCGCCCCGAGCGGATCCGCCCGACCGCGGCGATGCAACGCGGCGACGTCAACGATCCCTGGGCACGGCCCGATGTGCGCAATCCCGCGCGGCCGGCGGGTGCGCATCATGCCCGGCCTACCGCAGGCGACACGTCCAAGCCGTATGTGCGGCAGGAGCGCGCGGATCGTGGCGAAGAGCTGAGCACCAGCCCAAAGATCAAGCATTTCCGTGCTGCCAAGCCGCCGCGCGATCGTGCCGCACCGTCGCGCGTCGGCGCTGCTGCCACGGCGTCGCCTCGCACGTCAGCCGGTACTGCGGCGCCCCGCGCGAGCACGGCGCAACGCCAGGAACCGCAACGCGGTTTCCGCCCTCAGGCCGACGATTCGCGGGTACGCGGTGCGCTCGACAAGCGCGCCGCGCGTAGCGCGCAGGGTCGGCCCGGCGCCGAGCCGCGGCCGATGCGCTCGGAGGGTCCTGCCCGGCCAGAGCGTGGCAGTCGGCCGGCTGCACCTGGCAAGGGTCCATCGGGCGGACGCGGGCATCCGCCCAAGGCGCCCCGTGCGCCACGTGGAGGGAAGCGCTGATGCGGATCATCGCAGGGCAGTATCGCGGTCGCCAGATCGCCGCACCCAAGGGTGACACCACCCGCCCGACCGCCGACCGGATGCGCGAGACGTTGTTCTCGATGCTGACCAGTCGCGTCGGCAGCTTCGAAGGTCTGGCAGTGGCCGATCTTTTCGCAGGCTCGGGCGCTCTCGGGATCGAGGCGCTCTCGCGCGGTGCGGCGACGTGCATGTTCGTCGAATCGGACAAGCTGGCGGTCGATGCGCTCAAGGCCAACCTCGCCAAGCTCGAGATTCGCGGGGACGTTCGCGCGACCTCGGTGATGGCGCTCGGGCCAGCATCGGCGCCGCTCGACGTGATCCTGATGGACCCGCCGTACAGCACCGGCGCCGGACTGGTCGCGCTCGACAAGCTGTCGCGGCTGGGCTGGGTCGGGCCCGCGACGTGGATCAGCCTGGAGACCGCAAAGGCCGAAATCGTCGAACTCCCCGGCTTCGAAGTCGACGCTACGAGGGTCCACGGCAAGGCACGGCTGACACTTCTCCGTCCCGCCTAAATTGTTCTCCCGCGAAGGCGGGAGCCCAGACTGGGCTCCCGCCTTCGCGGGAGAACACTCTACTGCTCGCGAGTCCGGCCGAGGATCAGCAGCCCGCCAAGGCTCAGCACGCCGGCCGCCATCAGGTACCCACCGACCAGCCACAACCCATGCGGTGCCAGCGCCTCCGCAACGATCGGCGCGAGCGCACCGCCCAGCACCCCGCCCAGATTGAACGTCATCGACACGCCGGTGTAGCGCACCCCCGCGGGAAACAGGCTCGGCAGCCAGCCGCCGAGTGGCCCGTAGGCGAACCCCATCACGAACAGCGCGCCCGACAGCCATAGCCACACCGTGAACAGCGATCCCGAGCCGAGCATCGGCCCCATCAGCGCGCCGACGCCGATGCAGCCGGCAAACCCGATCGCGAGCATCCGCGCGGCGGAATGGCGATCGGCCAGCACGCTCGCGACGATCACGCCGCCGGCTAGAAACCAGATCGCAACCAGTTCGACGCCAAGGAACGCCCCGCGCGAATAGCCAAGCGTCTTGGTGCCGTAACCAAGCGCAAACGCGGTCGCGAGGTAGAACAACGCAAAACACGCGATGACCCCGAACGTCCCCGCCAGCGTCGCGCGCAGGTGCTCCGTCAACAATGTCACGATCGGCACCTTTGGCAACGCCTCGGTACGCTCGGCTTCGAGAAACGCAGGCGTCTCGGTCAGCTTCAGGCGTACCCAGAGCCCCAGCCCGACCAGGATCGCGCTCAACAGGAAGGGGATACGCCAACCCCAGGCCAGGAACTGCGCATCGTCGAGCAACAGTCCGATCACCAGGAACAGCCCGTTCGCCGCCAGGAACCCGACCGGCGCGCCGAGCGGCGGGAACATGCCCCAGGTGTTCCTGCGGTGCGGCGGCGCGTTCTCGACTGCGAGGAGCGCCGCACCGCCCCATTCGCCGCCAAGCCCAAGCCCTTGCCCCAACCGCATCAGGCACAGCAGCGCGGGTGCGATCCAGCCGACCTGTGCATAAGTCGGCAGGAACGCGATCCCGACGGTCGATCCGCCCATCAGCAACAGCGATGCGACCAATGTCGACTTCCGCCCGATCCGGTCGCCGAAATGCCCGAACACGATCGCCCCGACCGGCCGCGCGACGAAGGCGAGCCCGAACGTCGCGTAGCTCAGCAGCAATTGCGCCGATGCCGACTGTCCCGAGAAGAACAGCGGTCCGAACACCAACGCCGCGGCGGTCGCGTAGATATAGAAATCGTAGAACTCGACCGCGGTGCCGACCAGGCTGGCGGCGAGGATGCGGCGATGGGAGGCGAGCGTCGTCATGGCCTTCAATGTCGTTTTTCAACGACGCTGCCTAGCCCGCACCATGCAGTGAAGGCGCGAGTCGCGATCGCCAGTCGCGATCGAAAGCGCTTACCGCGAGCGGCAAGCCCGACCACCGAGTATCGCGGCACACCGTTCAGAGAGCGAATCGCAATAGGAACCAGCGCCGCTGCGCCCGGTTGACCGTCCGAACCTATTCGGAAGGCCCATCATGGACATCACCCAACTCATCCTCGACGAACACGCGCAGCAGCGGGCACTGTTCGCACAGATCGATTCGATCGACGCGAAGGACACCGAGGCGCTGTCGGCGTTGTGGACTCGCCTCAAGAACCTGCTCGACGCGCATGCCGAGGCCGAGGAGCGCTTCTTCTACCCGCGGTTGATGAAGATCGGCACCGGCGGCAACGACGCCGAATCGGCCGCGGAGGAGACCGAAGACGCGATCGAGGACCACAACGACATCCGCGACACCGGCGAGGCGGTCGACAAGCATCCGGTCGGGTCGGACGCGTGGTTCGCGGCGGTCGGTGAATGCAACAAGGCGAACAGCGATCACCTGGCGGAGGAAGAACGCCAGGGCCTGACCGATTTCCGCAAGCACGCGACGCTGGAGGAACGGCATGAACTGGGCGTGCGATTTGCGGCGTTCGAGGCGAACCACCTGAACGGGGTGAAGGTCGTCGACAAGGATCCCGAGGCGTATGTGAAGGAACATGCGGCGGGTTGAAATCGCGCATGTCCTCAGGCTCGACCTCCCCGGCGAAGGCCGGGGCCCAGTTGGAAAGGCCGAAGTTACAGGGCGCAGCGCGCAATCAGCAACGTTTCCCAACTGGACCCCGGCCTTCGCCGGGGAGGTGCTCTGATCTAGTTTCGGGGCCAAAACCGAGAGTAGCCCTCAGCCGCTCAATCCGGCATGGCTCAACCATGATCACCTTCTACCTCGCCCGCGCCAGCAACGGAGTCATTGGTCGCGACGGGCAACTCCCTTGGCGTATCCCCGCGGACCTCAAGCGCTTCAAGGCGCTGACGATGGGCAAGCCGATGGTGATGGGGCGCAAGACGTTCGAGAGCTTCCCAAGCCCCCTTCCCGGCCGCCGGCATATCGTCCTGACGCGGGGAGGATGGACAGCTCCAGGCGCCGAGGTCGCGCATTCGGTAGAGGAGGCGCTGGCAATGGCGGGAGACGACGTCGCGGTCATCGGCGGCGCACAGATCTATGCGGAGTTGCTCCCCCATGTGGACCGGATCGAACTGACCGAAGTCCATGACGAACCCGAAGGCGACGCCGTCGTCCCCGCGTTTGAGGGCTGGCGCGAGATCGCCCGCGAGGACCACCCAGGCGAAAAGCAACGGCCCGCTTATAGCTTCGTCACCCTCACCCGCCCCTGAGACGTGTTCTCCCGCGAAGGCGGGAGCCCAGACTGGACTCCCGCCTTCGCGGGAGAACGAGTTGCGCGAGGTGACAAGAGGTGTAGCGCCGCTCTTCCACCCTCCCTATAGCCCGCCTCCATGCAGCGGCTCGACGGCGGCGCGCCCATTCCTTCGCAGCTTGCGAACGGAATCGTCGCGCTGGGCAATTTCGATGGATTCCACCTTGGTCACCAGGCAGTGGTCGCGCGCGCGATCGCCTGGGCCAAAGCCGAAGGCCGCCCCGCGCTGGTGGCGACGTTCGATCCGCACCCGGTGCGGCATTTTCGCCCCGACACCGCGCCGTTCCGCCTGACCACGCTCGACCAGCGCGAGCGGCTGTTCGCGGAGGCCGGCGCCGACGCGATGGTCGTGTTCCATTTCGACGGCGATCTCGCCGCGCTGACCGCCGAGGAATTCATCGCCCAGCGGCTCGAGGATAATCTCCGCATCGGCGGCGTCGTCACGGGCGAGGACTTCACCTTTGGCAAGGGCAAAGCCGGCACCGTCCATACGCTCGCCTCGCGCGGCCCGGTCCACGGGTTCCGCGCGGAGACCGTCGGCGCGGTCGCGCTGAACGGCGAGACCGTCTCGTCCACGCGCATCCGCGACGCCTTGCGCAGCGGCGACATGGCGACCGCGACGCGACTGCTCACGCGGCCGTTCGCGATCGAGGGCGTGGTGCAGCACGGCGACAAGCTGGGCCGCACGATCGGCTATCCGACCGCCAATCTCGACATGGGCAATTACCTCCGACCTGCGTACGGGATCTATGCGGTGACCGGGCGACTGGAGGACGGCCGCGTGCTGAAGGGCGCGGCAAACCTCGGCATCCGCCCAAGCTTCAATCCGCCGAAGGAATTGCTCGAGCCGTATTTCTTCGACTTCTCGGAGGATCTGTACGGCCGTCGCGTCGAGGTATCGCTGGTCGAGTACCTCCGGCCGGAAGCGAAGTTCGACAGTCTCGAAGCCCTGACGACGCAGATGGACTCCGACTGTGCTCGTGCCCGCGCGATCCTCGGCTGACTTCCCCCCTCCCTGAAAGGGAGGGGTTGGGGATGGGTCGGCCGGTTGGCGGACGTGACGGCAATGCCGAACCAACCCACCCCCAGCCCCTCCCTTTCAGGGAGGCGAGCAAGAGCGGGACAGGGATGGCAACACGCCGCGCGACCGGCTACAGCCCGGCCCACTTATGACCGATACCCCTGCGCCCGCCCGCGATTACCGCGATACCGTCTTCCTGCCGAAGACCGACTTCCCGATGAAGGCGGGCCTCGCCGCGAAGGAGCCGGCAATCCTGGAGCGCTGGGCGAAGCTTGGGATCTACGACCGGTTGCGCGAACAGCGGCTCGGGCGCGAGCGGTTCATCCTGCACGACGGCCCGCCCTACGCGAACGGCGACATCCACATGGGCCACGCGATGAACAAGGTCCTGAAGGACATCATCGTCCGCTCGCAGTCGCTGATGGGCAAGGACGCGCCGTACGTCCCCGGCTGGGACTGCCACGGCCTGCCGATCGAGTGGAAGGTCGAGGAAGCGTATCGCGCGAAGAAGCTCAACAAGGACGACGTGCCGGTCGACCAGTTCCGCGCCGAATGCCGCGCCTATGCCGAGAAATGGGTGGCCGTGCAGAAGGCCGAGTTCGAGCGCCTCGGCGTGATGGGCGACTGGGCCGATCCGTACCTGACGATGAAGTACGAGGCCGAGGCCGCGATCGTCGGCGAGCTGCTCAAGTTCGCCGAGAGCGGCCAGCTGTACCGCGGCGCCAAGCCGGTGATGTGGTCGCCGGTCGAAAAGACCGCGCTCGCCGAAGCCGAGGTCGAGTATGAGGACATCGTCTCCACGCAGATCGACGTCGCGTTCGAGATCGACTCTGCGCCGAATGCGCCGGAACTGGTCGGCGCCTATGCGGTGATCTGGACGACGACGCCGTGGACGATCCCGGTGAACCAGGCGCTGAGCTATGGGCCTGAGATCGAGTATGTGCTGCTGGCGGACGGCGATCGTCGATACCTGATCGCAGAGGCGCTGATCGACAGCTTTTTGGCCCGTACCGTCCGTCATCCCGGCGGAAGCCGGGACCCACGTACCAACGAGGGAGACCGCGGTGAGGTGGGCCCCGGCCTCCGCCGGGGTGACGGAGCGGAGGGTGGCGCTGCCATCCTTTGGCGCGGGAAGGGCTCGGACCTCGCCGACGCCACCGCCCGCCACCCAATGCACGCACTCGGCGGGTTCTTCGCGAAACCGCGCCCGTTCCTCCCCGGCGAGTTCGTCACGACCGACGCCGGCACCGGGCTCGTCCACATGGCGCCGGACCACGGCGAGGACGATTTCGAACTCTGCAAGCAATACGGAATCGACCCGGTCTTCGCGATCGACGGCGCGGGGATGTACCGCACCGACTGGACGTGGCTCGGCGGCCAGGGCAGCGTCATCAACAAGAAGTTCGTGAGCGCGGACGGGCCGATCTGCTCGGACCTGCGCGAGACTGGTGCGTTGCTCGCGGCGAGCGACGACTTCAAGCACAGCTACCCGCATTCGTGGCGCTCGAAGGCCAAGGTGATCTTCCGCGCGACCCCGCAATGGTTCATCCCGATGGACCGGAGCGACACAGAGTCCCCCTCCCGCCTGCGGGAGGGGTTAGGGGAGGGCAGTGCCGCAAATGCTGCGCTGGACGCCTCCCCTCCCCCAACCCCTCCCGCAAGCGGGAGGGGAGTAGAGAGCGGCAACGGCGCTACCCTCCGCGAAATCGCGCTCGACGCGATCGCGGCGACCACCTGGATCCCCGCGCGCGCGGAAAACCGGATCACGTCGATGGTGCAGGGCCGTCCCGACTGGGTCATCTCGCGCCAGCGCGCCTGGGGCGTGCCGATCGCGCTGTTCGTCGACCGCGCCACCGGCCAATACCTCAACGACCCCGTCGTGAACGCCCGCATCGTCGAGGCCTTCCGCGAGAACGGCGCGGACGCATGGTATGCCGACGGCCACCAGGCGCTGCTCGGCCCCGACTACGACCTCGCCGACTATGAGGTCGTGAAGGACATCCTCGACGTCTGGTTCGACTCCGGCTGCACGCACGTCTTCACCGTCGAGGCGCGCTATGGCGAAGGCACCCGCGCCAATCTCTACCTCGAAGGCTCGGACCAGCATCGCGGCTGGTTCCAGTCGTCGCTGCTCGAAAGCTGCGGCACGCGCGGTCTCGCGCCCTATGACGCGGTCCTCACCCACGGCTTCGCGCTCGACGGCCAAGGCCGGAAGATGTCGAAGTCGCTCGGCAACGTCGTCGATCCGCTCAAGATCATCGGCGAGTCCGGCGCGGACATCCTGCGCATGTGGGTCGCCTCGACCGACTATTTCGACGACGTGAAGATCGGCAAGGAAGTGCTCGCCACCGCCTCCGACGCGTATCGGAAGCTGCGCAACACGTTCCGCTACATGCTCGGCGCGCTCGAAGACTTCGACGAATCGGAGCGCGTCGCCGTGTCCGACATGCCCGAGCTCGAGCGCTACGTGCTCCACCGCCTCGGCATGATCGACACCGAACTGCGCCAGGCGGCCGAAGCCTACGAGTTCAACCGCTACACCCGCCTGCTGACCGACTTCGCGAACGAGGACCTGTCCGCGTTCTTCTTCGATATCCGCAAGGACTCGCTCTATTGCGACGCGCCGAGCGACATCAAGCGCCGGTCGTACCGCACCGTCCTCGACGTGCTGTTCCACGCGCTGGTCCGCTACGCCGCGCCGGTGCTGTGCTTCACCGCGGAGGAAGTGTGGCAGTCGCGCTTCCCCAACAACGACAGCTCGGTGCACTACCTCGAATGGCCGTCGCTGCCCGAGGTGGAGGATGGCGTCGAAGTCGGGAAGAAGTGGACGCAGATCCGCACACTTCGCGAAACGGTTACCGAAGCCATCGAACCAATGCGTCGCGAAAAGACCGTGCGTTCGAGTTTGGAGGCAGAGGTCACGATCAAATCGATGTCGCCTTTAGCGCCGATTGAAGCTGCGGAATTGGCGGAAGCCTTCATCGTCGCCAAGGTCACGCCGGGCGACGCGGTCACCGTGACGCGCACCGACTTCCACAAATGCGGCCGCTGCTGGCGCCACCTTCCCGAGGTGAGCGTCGACGGCGACCTCTGCAATCGATGCGAAGAGGTAGTGGCCGATGCGTAACCTGCCCAAGGCCGGGTTCGCCGCCGCTGCCGCCCTCTTCCTCGCCGACCAGATCAGCAAATGGGCGGTGACCAAGCCGCTCGGGATCGACTCGCTCGGCGATTCGCAGACGATCGCCTCGTTCTTCGACCTGCGTTTCGTCCCCAACATCGGCATCTCGCTCGGTCTGCTCCCCGCCGACGGCCACCTGACCCGCTGGGCGCTGGTGCTGCTGACGGGCGCGATCGCGGTCGGCGTCGCGGTGTGGATGACGCGCGAGAAGAACCCCGCCGACCAGGTCGCCTTGGGCTTCGTGCTCGGCGGTGCGATCGGCAATATCCTCGACCGGATCCGGCTCGGTTATGTGGTCGATTTCTGCGACCTGCATATCGGCGAATGGCGTCCGTTTTTGGTCTTCAATGTCGCCGATGCAGCGATTACTGTCGGCGTGCTCGTCCTGCTTGTTCGGGCGCTCCTCGTGCGCGAGAAGCCCCCTGTGGAGAATTCCCATGCGTAAGTTCGTACCCCTGGCCGCCGGCCTCACCTGCGTCGTGCTGCTCTCGGGTTGCGGGGCAGGCCGTAGCCTCGATCGCGCACGCCCGGACGAGTTCGCCGTCGCGCGCCAAGCGCCGCTCGTTATCCCGCCCGACTTCGCGCTGGTCCCGCCGCAGCCCGGCGCCGCCCGCCCGCAGGACACCGCCGCCAATGCGCAGACGCTTGACGCACTGTTCGGCGGCACCGCCGCGCGCAGCCCGGCCGAGACCGGCGTCGTCAACGATGCGGGCGCCGATGCGGACGATCCCGGCATCCGCTCGAGCGTCGGTGATCCGGGCACTACGGTGATCGACAAGGGCACCACCACGCGCGACATCGTCGCCGCCCCCGAAGGCGACGGCCAGGACGCACGCGCCAAGACGAACTGATCGCCGCTCCCGACGCACGAAAAAGGGCGGCTCCTCGCGGGGCCGCCCTTTTCGTATCCGCCGGTCTCGTTCCGCCGCCCCGTCATCCTGACGAAAGTCAGGATCCAGAGCCATGAGCGGAACGCCTGCGACTCTGGCCCCTGGGTCGAGCCCAGGATGACGGTTTTGGTATTGCGGAACCTCTACCCGACTTGTTCTCCCGCGAAGGCGGGAGCCCAGCCTGGGTCCCCGCCTTCGCGGAGAAACAAGGTTCAGGGGCGCCCGCTTCTCAAAGCGATCAGAACGCCGCGGTCAGCGTGGCGACGAACCTGCCGCCGGCGATCGACCCGTTGCCGTCCTGGCCCCGGCTGAAGCTCGGCTGGAGATAGGCCGATTCGTTCTTGCCGATGTCGGTGTCGACATAGGCGACACCCAGCGTCAGTGGCGTCGTCGGGATGACGTAGTCCGCGCCGAGCAGCCAGTCCCAATATTCGCCGGTCGGCGACACGCTGGTCGCGAACGGCCCGAGGCCCTTGTTGCCGTTCGAATAGCCGACATGCGCCTTCACGGTCAGCCCGGTGTTCGGGATCCCGCTGCTGACGTCGCCCCACAGATAGAGGTTGTCGTCCTTGGCGTTGACGCGGTCGTAGACCCCCGCCGCCGCCGATGCGCCGTTCGAGTACCAAGGGCCGAGCGCCTGCTGCTTGGGCGCGTAGGCGACGCCGGCGAGCAGCGCGACCGGGCCGGCGGTGCCCGAGAGCTTGGCATAGGGCTCGATGAAGTCGGTGTTGTTGAACCCGCCGGGATACATGTACCACGTCGCACCAACGTCCAGCGCGCCGCCACCGACCGGCACCTTGTAACCGGCGATCAGGTCGAGCTCCATGTTGGCGCCGCCGAACGTACCCCAGCCGGACAGGTTCGATGCCCAGGTGCCGATATACACGCCGCTCTTGTGCGCGATCGTGATGCCGCCCTGAACGGCGAGGTTCTCGTCCGACTGCGACACGCCGCGGAAGCGGTAGTCGCTGGTTATGCCGACCGAACCCGAGACGGTGACCTCTTTGGGCGGTGCGGTATCCTGCGCGAACGCAGGGGCGGCGGCGGCGAGCGTGAGGCCGCCGAGAAGGATAGTGGAAAAGCGCATCGTTTCCCTTTCGAAACCGGAAGTCGATGTCCGCCCTGCATCCGCCGGACGCCGCGTCTATCGGGCATTACCCCAGCGCGGTCTTTCCAACGATGACGTCGGGATGACAGTGCGTGGTGCAACGCACAAGACAATCTTGCGTACAAATGGGCTTTGACGTCGCGCATGTTGCGCGCGCGCCACAGTCGCCCGGCCTGCGAGGGCGCGGCGGCGTCCAGCTTGGACGGTCCCTGCCGGCAAGTGACGCTGGTACTGCGGGCCTCAGCTGCCGCGGAGAAGACGCATGATCAGCGCCCGTATTCGCCCGCGATTCTCCTTCGAACCGGTTGCCAGCACCCCGTGATGCTCCGGCGGCAGGAACGCGAGCGGATGTCCGTCGGGCCGGAACGCATAATGATCGAACCATGCGCGCCAAGCCGGACGTTCCGCCGCTGGCCGCTCCGCGATGGTCAGCATCGCCAGCAGCCGAGGGCGGCACCAGCGTCAACCACTCCCAGGTCGCGCTGCGCTCGAAGTCCCTCCTCGGGCCCTATGTCCCGTTCGCTGGCAATCCTATCCTGGCTCAGCGCGACCTCGATGCAGCGCGGCCCAACCCGGTCACCTCGACCCATGCCAAGCTCGTCGAGACGCAGAACGGCGACTGGTACGCGACTTTCCTCGGCGTGCGGCCGTACGAGGGCGACTATTACAACATCGGCCGCGAGACGTTCCTGCTACCGGTGACATGGAAGGACGGCTGGCCGATCATCCTGCCGCAGGGGCAGCCGGTCCCGTTCGTCGGCACCAAGCCGAGGCTGCCCGCGAGCCCGCCCAGCCGCATCCCGACCAGCGGCGATTTCGGCTATGTCGACAGCTTCGACGGCAGCAAACTGGCGATGCAATGGGTCGGCGTACGCACGCCCAAGACTCCGTTCTACCGGCTCGACCACGGCGACCTCGTGCTTGGGCATGGCGTGCGGATCGGCGATCTGTCGGGCGTCCCGGCGTCGTCGGACGGCGCCAGCAGCATGAGGCGGCAACGATCTCGACGGTGATGCGCTTCGTCCCCGACACCGATGGCGACCGCGCCGGTCTCGTCGCGATGCAGAGCGACCGGAACTACCTGTTCTTCGGCATCACGCGGATCGCGGGCAAACCCGTGCTGGCGCTCTACACGGCCGACAAGGGCAGGGAGCGAGCGATCGCGTCGATCCCTGCCCCCACGGGTCCGGTCACGCTGACGATCCGCGCCGATGGCGACCGTATGGCGTTCGAATATGAAACCGCCGGGAAAACGGGCGTTTTCGCGCAAGACATCGACGCGCACTTCCTCAGCACGAAGGAAGCCGGGGGTTTCGTCGGCACGGTGATCGGGCCCTACGCCTGGTACGGATAGCGGCGCGGCGCGTGTCCAATGCCCGCGTCGGCGTCCGAGACGCCGGTCGAACGATTCCGACGGGTGCAGCATCGCCGCCCCGGCGACCTCATCACCCCACGGTTGTCCTGCAAGGTCTGCGCACGCGCTAAAATTGTGTCTGCGTTTAGCGAGATCGGCAAAACCGGTCATCGGTATGATCGGAGCCGTCGATGTCGCGAGGTGGTGCCCAGCGGCAGGACGAACGAGGCGAAGATGCGACGGTTCGAGACTGGACCAACCGGCTCGGACCATGCCCGAAGTGGACCCAATACTTCCTCGTTAGCGCCCATTCAAAATATTGTTACGGCTAAGAAACATTACTTCATGGCGGTGTAGTGCGTTCACATTTGTGAATTATCATAGAGTTGCGACGTCGGTGTCGGGTGATCCCCGATCCGACCTAGAAGCGTCAAATTCGGTTAACCACATCCGATCATGTTTCGCTAGGTTTTCCGGTCCAGCTCCTGCGTGGAAACATCGTAAAAACCGATTCTCGACTAACGAGTCCCGCGGCGTCGCCTTGTCCCGGCGGTGGAGATACGGCCTCGATGGCCGAATGATCGATACTCGACGATGCCTCGCATGGGGGAACGACTGATGACGGCGACGAACAGTATCGAACCCGAACCGGCGATCTCCGGATCCGACGTGCCGTTCGGATATGGTCACGCCGTTCCGCGCGCGCTCCTCGAGCCCCTGCCCGGCCACCGCATCCTGTTTCTCGACCATGACGATTCCGCGCGCGAAGGCATCCACCGCGAACTCGAAGACATGGGCCACAAGGTCGCCTGGATCGGCACGGCGAGCGAGCAGCCGGCCGGCATCGCCTTCCAGCCCGATCTGATCGTCATCAATCCCGACGTCTCGGCGCTCAACGACCATGCGCTCGTCACGCTGCTTGCCGACGAAGGCTATGAAGGGTTGGTCGCATGTGTGCGGTCCGGCCCGCATGTCGCCGACCTCTCCGCGCTGGCCGGGCAGCATGACATCGCGCCGCTCGTTTGGCTTGAGATGCCCTATTCGGCCCAGGCGATCGCGACCCGTCTGGCCGGCGTGCCGCGCCGCGAGCATGAAGGCGATACCGGCGACCGGCGTTTTCTGTCGTGGCTGATCCAGCAGGGCCGCCTGCTACCCAATCTCACGCATGCGTTCCACGAGAAGCGGGATCTGGGCGACGAACGGGTGGTCGGCTACGAGACGTTGACCCGGCTGCGCAATCGGCCGTCGCTGAACCCCGAGCATATCTTCGCGCCCTCGACGATCCTGTCGATCGAGATCGCCGCCAGTTTGCTGGCCGTCGAGGCCGCGGGGCGCCTGCTGGCCGATCTGGTCCAGCAAGGTCGGCCGGTTCCGATCGCGGTCAATTGCAGCGCGGCCGTACTTGCGCATGCGGACTTCCTCACCGCGCTGCCGATTCTGCTGAGACGGCACTCGGTAGCCACCGGGATGCTCGGGATCGAGCTGACCGAGATCAGCTATTCCGGCTTCGACGGCCATCTGCTGGAGGCCATGCGCCAGCTCGGCATGATCGGCGTCCCCGTATCGCTGGACGATTTCGGCAAGGGCGCGACCAATTTCGATCGCATTTCGGAGCTGCCGATCGCCGAAGTGAAAATCGACCGGAAGATCTTCCGCAAGTGCAGCGCGGGGGAATTCCCGCTGTCGCTGCTGAAGGAAATCATCGACTATTGTCGCAGCAGATCGATCGCGACGGTAATCGAAGGGATCGAGACGCACGCCGACCTGACCCTGGCGCGATCGCTCGGCGCCGATTGCGGCCAGGGCTTCTACTGGGGAAGGCCCGCGTCGGCACCCTCGATCACGCAACATGGCTGAGGCGTATCTTCGTCCAGCGGATGCAGAGGCTGCCAGCCCCTCACGGGATCCGGGCCCGCGTCCCCTGCAAGCTTCCCACGCGTCCCCCGCCCCGCCCGACCGGTTCATGATGCGCCTGGAGATCAGCCGGGTTGATAGTGTGGACTTGCCGCAGTTGCCCGTCCTGGCGGGTGCCTGGGTGTGGCTGCTGTTCCACGATGACGGGCGGTTGATCAGCTATTCCGACGGCTACGCGACCCGGGCGGCGTGCCTTGCTGCGGTGCGACGAAGCGCCTGGCCGTCCGATCTGATCGACAACGCCGCCGCCGCTGAGGATCGCCGCATACCGTAAGCGCGGGCTGAGCCGCTGCCGATGCGACGGACGCAATCGCCAGGTTGCCGTCTGCCGCGTTTCCGGCTATGCGCGCCGGCTTCCACCTTCACTGTTGGAATTGCGGGAGGTTGCCGAGAGGCAGCCGCCATCACCGCTAGGCTCACATAAAGAGAGTGACATGGCTAAAAAGATTACCGGATACATCAAGCTGCAGGTCCCTGCAGGCGAGGCAAAGCCCGCGCCGCCGATCGGGCCTGCGCTGGGTCAGCGCGGCGTGAACATCATGGAGTTCTGCAAGGCGTTCAACGCCGGCACGAGCGAACTGAAGAAGGGCATGCCGATCCCGACCGTCATCACGGTCTATGCGGATCGCTCGTTCTCGTTCGAGACCAAGACCCCGCCAGCATCGTACCTGATCAAGGAGGCCGCTGGTCTCAAGTCGGGCTCCAAGGAGCCGGGCAAGGTCGTCGCCGGCACGATCAAGCGCAGCCAGCTGAGCGAGATCGCCACGACGAAGATGAAGGACCTCAACGCCAACGATATCGACGCTGCGACGAAGATCATCGAAGGCAGCGCCCGCGCAATGGGCCTCGAAGTGGTGGAGGGCTGATATCATGGCTAAGCTGAGCAAGAAGCAGAAGGCCGTCACGGTCGATCTCGTCAAGCTGCACGGCATCGACGAGGCCATTGGTCTCGCACGGTCGGGCGCCACGTCGAAGTTCGACGAGACGATCGAAGTCGCGCTGAACCTGGGCGTCGATCCGCGTCACGCAGACCAGATGGTCCGCGGCGTCGTCACGCTGCCCAAGGGCACCGGCAAGACCGTCCGCGTCGGCGTGTTCGCCCGCGGCGCGAAGGCTGAAGAAGCCCTCGCAGCAGGCGCAGACGTCGTCGGCGCCGAAGACCTGATGGAAATCATCCAGGGTGGCACGATCGATTTCGATCGCTGCATCGCGACCCCGGACATGATGGGCATCGTCGGTCGCCTCGGTAAGGTGCTGGGTCCGAAGGGCCTGATGCCGAACCCGAAGCTCGGCACGGTGACGATGAACGTCGCCGCCGCCGTTCAGGCAGCCAAGGGCGGCCAGATCGAATATCGCGTCGAGAAGGCCGGCATCATCCACTCGGGCATCGGCAAGGCGTCGTTCCCGGCGGAAGACCTGCGCGCGAACTTCGACGCACTGGTCGACGCGGTGGTCAAGGCCAAGCCGACCGGCGCCAAGGGCAAGTACGTCCAGAAGGTCGCGATCTCGTCGACCATGGGTGCAGGCATCAAGGTCGACACGACCGAGGTTGCTGGCGCCTGAGCCGCACGTGGCTAGCGCAAGCTAGCCACGAGACGGCGAGCGCCCGGCCGGCGCGGGCAACCGCGACCGACGAGGACGGGATTTACTCCCGTCCTGCCGCTGAGAGTTAAAAAGGGTCGGGAGCAATCCCGGCCCTTTTTGCGTCTGAGTTCGGAGGGCACGCCACCATGATCGCCTGCCCCCGCCTTGGTTGGCCCTGGGTAGCTGGCGAGCGAATCCAGGGTCAGGTCTGCGCGCGGGCCCCCTCCTTCGATACGCACCCTCGATACGGCTCTACGAGCCTACTCGGTCGCTACTCGCCACGAACGGAATGGGGAGGCAGGGCGGAAGGGGACCGATATTCTCCGGTGCCAGTCCGTCGACCCCCCCGCCAGGGGGAGGTGGCTGGCGCTTGCCAGGCGGAGGGGGAGGTCAGAGATCACGCTAGTTCTCGCCCCCTCCCCCTCCGACGCCTTCGGCGCCACCTCCCCCTTGCGGGGAAGGATGAAGAGCGCGTCCTACCCGCTCAACGCTCGTGCAAGGCGTGTGTCAGGAGCCATGATCTGCGGCTCGTGCGTGAACGGATCGTCGCGGTCGGGCAGCCCCAGCATGGGCGCCTTGCGGGCAGCCGACGCGCCGATCGCCGCGCGCCCCACCATCATCCGCAACATTTCGGCATGCGGCGGCAGCGCGCCGACCAGTATCTGCTGCAGCGCCCCGATCTGGCGGGCGTAGCGGTCCCAGTGTTCGCGCGGGAGCAGATCGGTGCCGGTGGCGATCGGCGCCGTGTAGAATCGCTTGCCGAACAGGACCGCGCGGACGCTGCCGGCGCCGAACGCCACGCTCGAACGCGGGTCGAAATCGTCGGGAAGCGCGTGACGCCACAGCGCCAGGCAATGCGCGAGCGCGTCCGAGCGTTTGGCGTCGTGCGCGACGGCGCGCCAATATGGTGTGTCGCGGCGGTTGCCGAGCGTGAAGTGGAGGCCGAGGAAATCCCGGACCTCCTCGTACAGCTCGGCCATCTCGGTATTGAACCGGGCGATCTGCGTTGGTTCGAAGGCACGGCTGGGCATCGCACGAAGCAGGCGGCGGCAGGCATAGTCGACGAACTGGATCGACGTGGATTCGAGCGGCTCGATGAACCCGCTGGCGAGGCCGATCGCGACGCAATTGCCGACCCAGGAGTTGCGACACCGGCCGACGCGCATCGGGATCGCGCGGGCGTCGGTGAGTTGCGTGAAGCCGGTATTGCGGCGGACAAGCGTGTCGACCGCCTGATCGTCGGTCATGAACCCGCTCGCGAAGACATGCCCGGTCCCGACGCGCGAGCGGAGCGGGATCCGCCAGGTCCAGCCGGCGTCGCTGGCGGTCGAGACGGTCGCCGGAAGCAGTGCGTGCGTCTCGTCGTGCGCAACCTGGATCGCGACGGCGCGATCGTTGGGAAGGTAGTCGGCGTAGGAGACGAACGGCTCGCCCAGCGCCTCGTTGATGAGCAAGCCGCGGAAGCCCGAGCAATCGATCACCAGCTCGGTCTCGCGGCGGGTGCCCGAGCCGAGGCGGAGGGCGGCGATATGGCCCCGATCGTCCTGATCGATGCCGAGGACGGTGTCGCGGACATGCTCGACGCCGCGGGCGGTGCACACCTCCCGAAGGAACGCGGCGAACAGGCCTGCGTCGAAATGATAGGCATAGTTGATCGCCCCGGCATAGGGCGCGTCGGCGAGGCTGCGCGGCGACCGGTGCGCGGCGATGGCGGCGACGCCGTGGCCCACGAGGTTGGCGAGTTGCGGGTCGATCGTCAGATCGGCGGGGAGCCCGTAGGCGAGCAGCGACGCCGCAGGGTCACGCCCCGCGAGTTGCAGTCCGCCGGTGAACGGGTGGACGAAGCTGCGGACGGACGCATCCGGCGCTCGGTCGGAACCTTCGTCACGATCCCAGTCGTCGAAGCGGACGCCGAGCTTGAAGGTCGCCTGCGTGCGCGCGACGAACTCGTCCTCGTCGATGTCGAGCAGGCTCAGCATCGCTCGGATCGGCGGAATGGTCGCCTCGCCGACGCCGATAACGGGAATGTCGGGCGATTCGATCAGCGTGATGCGGACGCCGTCGGAGTGACCTAGTCCCCATTGCAGTCGGTGGTTGAGATGCGCGGCGACCAGCCATCCGGTCGTGCCGCCACCGACGATGACGATATCGGTGATCGGCTCATGCATCCGGACGCCTCCCTCATGGGGAAGCGTATCACGCACCGCGCAGGCGCCGCGGTCGGGATGGGTCGGGATTCGATCTTTGTCGGTGCACCTCCACAAATCGCTACCACCCCGGCGGAGGCCGGGGTGGTGTTTCGGTTACGGCGGCTTTCCAACGATATTGCTTGCCCAGCGCAGGCAGGGGCCACCGACTGCGCGGGGTAACACATTGAATCGAGCCGCCTTGCAATGTTGTGATCCTCCCCCGCCAGGGGTAGGTGGCGCCAAAGGCGACGGAGGGGGAGGACACGAAACTAAGGTTGTCGCTTACCGCCCCCTCCGTCTGGCAAGGGCCAGCCAGCCCCCCTTGCGGGGGAGGATTGTAAGCCTTTCGGCTCGCATACGGCATCGTGGGAGATGCTGACGTTTATAGATTCTCCCAATTCTTGTTGATTTTCTCCGCGCTGCTGCTATTGGCGCGCACCTACCCGGCGGGCTTTGGCTTGCCAGGTTCCGTCCGAGACAGTGGGTGCACAGGGTTTGCCGGTGCTTAATCTCCCACCTAGACGGGGAATGAGATTTTGCGGAGCGCCTCGTGCGCCTGCCCTCTCCCATGCCCCATCGACGAGACACCCCGGAAGCGCGGGCTTGTCTGCGCCTCCGGTTAGTAACCGGGTCCACTGCGCAAGCGGTGAACCCGAAAAACGTGGAGAATGGCATGGATCGTGATCAAAAGACCGCGGCCGTAGCCGAGCTGAACCGCACCTTTTCCGAGGTCGGCGTCGTCGTTGTCACGCGCAACCTCGGCCTGACCGTTGCACAGTCCACTGTGCTGCGGAACAAGATGCGCGACGTCGGCGCGACCTACAAGGTCTCGAAGAACAAGCTTGCCAAGATCGCAATGGACGGCACCGACTACAGCTCGCTGGGCGACATGCTCACGGGTCCGGTCGGTCTGGCCAGCTCCATCGATCCCGTCGCGGCCGCCAAGGTGGTCGTGGAATTCGCGAAGACGAACGACAAGTTCGAAATCGTGGGTGGGGCGATGGGCGCGACGACCCTCGACGTCGACGGTGTGAAGGCGCTCGCAACGCTGCCCTCGCTGGACGAACTGCGTGCCAAGATCGTTGGCCTCATCGTGGCACCCGCCACGAAGCTGGCAACGATCACGCAGGCTCCGGCAGCGCAGCTCGCGCGCGTGCTTTCCGCCTACGCGGAGAAGGAAGCCGCCTGATCTTGCAGGCCTTTCGTTACCTTTTTGAACTGATGGGGCACGAGCCCCGAGATGGAGATTTATCATGGCAGACCTGAACGCGCTCGTTGAGAGCCTGAGCGCACTGACCGTTCTCGAAGCAGCTGAGCTTTCGAAGCTGCTCGAAGAGAAGTGGGGCGTTTCGGCCGCAGCAGCGGTCGCAGCACCAGCAGCAGGCGGCGGCGCCGCTGCTCCTGCAGCAGAAGAGCAGACCGAATTCGACGTCATCCTGACCGGCGACGGTGGCAAGAAGATCAACGTCATCAAGGAAGTCCGTGCGATCACCGCGCTCGGCCTGACCGAAGCCAAGACGCTGGTCGAGTCGGCTCCCAAGGCCGTCAAGGAAGGCGTGTCGAAGGACGAAGCCGCCAAGATCAAGGCTCAGCTCGAAGCAGCTGGCGCGACCGTCGAGGTCAAGTAAGCCGCAGCTGGAGAGACGATTTAGCGTCGCCTAAATCGCACTCCAGCAAGGCCGGCCGGTGGCATTCATGCCGACCGACGAAGCAGGGGCTTTGCCCCTGCTGGCCGCAGCTAAGAAAAAGGGCGGCCCCAGCAATGGGGTCGCCCTTTTTCGTGTCTATGCGCGATCGAATGACAATGCGGATGTTTGGGTTGGCAGATGGTCAGGCCGTTGGAATGTCCGAGGTGGGAAGGAAAGCGGACATTCAATTTCTAGCCCTCTCCCGCCTTCGCGGGAGAGGGTTGGGTGAGGGTCTTACTTCTTCTAGGCTCGTCGGATGTATCCGGTACGCCGCCAGATCAGTCGCCATGCCGCCCGCCTGCGACGCGAACGTACCGATGTCGAGCAGATCATCTGGCTCGCCGTGCGCAATCGTCGGCTGGGCGGCTTCAAGTTCCGCGAGCAGCATACGATTGGTGACCATTATGTCGCCGATTTCACCTGTCTCGAAGCCATGCTGATCGTCGAACTCGACGGCAGTCAGCATGACCCGAAGATCGACGCACCCCGCACCGCCTTTCTGGAGGCGAAGGGGTATCAGGTGCTCCGGTTCTGGAACAACGACATCATCGAAAATCGCGACGGCGTTCTGGAAACGATCATCGCTGCTTTCCTGGCGCGAACCGCGAAGTAGAAGAAGACCCTCACCCGACCCTCTCCCGCGAAGGCGGGAGAGGGCTAGAAAGTGTCCGCAACTGGGCGTTCTAATCCCAAAGCCGTCGCGTCCTAGCTCTCGAATTCCGTCGCGTGCGGGCGAGCGGCGACGCTGCTGTACATGCGCGCGGGCGCGTCGAGCCAGAACGGCGCAAGCTTGGGCGAATCGACGCGCTCGATGCCGATCGACCAGGCGCGGGCGGTCTGCGCGTCTTCGCCGGCGGTGACGTAGCGCAGGTTGGCGGCGACGACGGGAACGAACATCGGCCGGTTGGCGGCGGTCATCGTCCGGATCGCCTCGCGCGCGACCGCGGCGACGGTGCGCAGCGTGCGCGTCTCGCCGGGGGCCAGCACGAACGGCGCGGCGAGCGGGCGGACGACAGGGGCGACGTTGAACGCGGCGAGATCGGTGTCCTGGCCGGTATGTGCGGTCAACAGCGTCAGCCCCGCGCGGATCGCCTCGGCGGGGGCGGTGCCGCTATTGGTGACGACCAGTTCGCACTCGACCGTGGCGCTCAGCAGATTGAGCCCAGCGCGCAACGGGCGCAGTTCGCAGGCCAGGCGCGCTCGCGGTGCCGCTGGCGGAACGGGCGGGGATTTGCCGCGCGGTTCGAGGAATTTCGGCGCGGTCGGGGCGGCGACCGCGGGGACGACCGGCGCCATGATCGCGGGGGCGATCGCGGTCGCGACGGGATCGGGCGTCGTGACGGCAGGTTCGGGGATCGGTTCGGCGACGATCTCCGGTTCGGCGCGAGCGGCGCGGCTGGCCGGCTTGCGACGGCGCAGGAACCAGAGGCCGGCAAGCACCACGACGACGACCGCCAGCGACAGCCACAACGGCATCGCCCTGCCCGTCTCGGGCGCGGCCAGCGTCGAGTCCTGCGTCGGAGCCGATGTGGGGGTCGACGATGGCGCCACCGACGGCGCGGTGTCGATCGTGGCGGGTGGCATGGTCGGCGCAGGCGTGGGTGCGGACTTGGGGTCCGGCGTGGCTACCGGCGCCGGCGCGGGCGTTGTCGGTTCATCGCGCGGGGCGGCGGTCGCGGTCGTGTCGCCGGAGGATGGGCGCGGGCGCGACGGGGCGTTGTCGGCAGGACGGGTTGCAGACCGTTCGTCGCGTGTCGTCGGGGTTTGCGAGCCGGGTTTCGCGGCCATCTTCGCAGCAGGCGTCGGCGTGGTCCTCGTGCGCCCGCGGGGCGGCGTGCTCGGAAGCACGATCTTCGGCGCGGCGGGGACGGGGATCGACGTGGTCTGCGGCGTGCCGAGCACTTCCAGGCCGCGAACCGGCGCGGGTTGCGGCGTTTGCTCGGCCTGCCCGGTCTGCGACGTCTGGGCGCTTTGCGCGGCGGCGGGTGTCGCGCTCAGGACGGTCAGGGTGGCGAGCAGGGCAGCGAGAGCCTCGCGGTCGGTCGTCATCGTCGAAAATCCCCTGCACGCGGTCGTCGCGGCGTTGTGCGCGGGGGAGGCTGAACACGGCCCGACGGCAACCCGCGTTGCGACGAGTTGCGCCTGGGTAGCGGTGAAACGTGGGGTGGGTGTGCGCTGAAGATCTATCCTCCCCCGCCAGGGGGAGGTGTCGCCGGAGGTGACGGAGGGGGAGATACGGAACCGGCGTTGTCGTTTCCTCCCCCTCCGTCTGGCAAGCGCCAGCCACCTCCCCCTGGCGGGGGAGGATCGAGATGGCTCGTTTTACTTTGGTGCGACGACGACTGCGCCACCCTTCATGACGAATGCGGGGTGCTCCAACTGGCGAACGTCGGCGAGCGGATCGCCCTCGACGGCGATCAGGTCGCCGAACCGGCCGGGCTGGATCGCGCCGACGTCGGCGGTCCTGCCGAGCGCGATCGCGGCGCTGGAGGTGGCCGCCTGGATCGCCTCGATCGGGGTCATGCCCCATTCGACCATCTTGGCGAACTGGAGCGCGTTGTTGCCATTGGGGTAGACGCCGCCGTCTGTGCCGAACAGCATCTTCACCCCGGCGGCATGCGCCGCGCGGAAGGTCTGACGTTGCTTGAGGCCGACCTGGCGTTCCTTTTCCAGGCTCTCCGCGAAGACGCCGTTCTTCGCGCCCTCGGCGAGGATATAGTCGTCGTCGTAGATATCCATGTCGAACCACGCGCCGCTGACCTTGGCGAGCTTGAACGATTCGGCGTCGGCGAGGCTGGCGTGCTCGATCGTGTCGACGCCCGCGCGCAACGCGTCGTTGATCCCCTCGGCGCCGTGTGCGTGGACCGCGACCTTCATGCCGAGCATGTGCGCTTCCTCGACGATCGCCTTGATCTCGGCGAGGCTTATCTGCTGCGCGCCGACGCTGTCGGTCTTCGACAGCACGCCGCCGGTCATGCACACTTTGACCACCTCGGCACCATATTTGCGGATCGTCCGCACGGCGCCGCGGAACTCGTCGGGCGTGTTGGCGATCTGCGGGTGCGGGACCTGGATCGAGGGCGGGAACTCGGTCGCGTCGCAGTGGCCACCGGTCGCGCCGAGTGCGTAGGTAGCGGGGACGATGCGCGGGCCGGGGACATAGCCGCGCTCGATACCCTGCTTGAGCGCGACGTCGTCGTAATTAGCCGAACCGACGTTGCGGACGGTGGTGAAGCCCGCGTCGAGCGTTCTGCGCGCATTGGCGACGCCGACCACGGTCCAGAAGTTATCGGTAAATTCGAGCTGGCGGTAGCCGCTTAGCGTCGGGTCGCTGGTCAGGTGGACGTGCATGTCGATGAGGCCTGGCAGCAACGTGCGCTCGCCCAGATCGACGCGTTCGGCCCCTGCGGGCACCGCGTCACCCTTGCGCCCGACCGCAGTGATGCGGCCGTCGACGATCGTCACCTGCGGGTTGTCGACGCGCTTGCCCGCCAGCACGTCGATCATGTGCGCCGCCGTGACGACCACCGTTTTCGCATCCGCAGTGGTGGCCATGCCGGCGAGCAGAGTCGCGGCTAGAATCGTGGCGATCTTCATATGGTCCCCTTCCCCGAGTTGCGCCTCGTGTGCGTCACCACGCGTGATCGGGCAAGAGCATGATCGATCCTCCCCCGCCAGGGGGAGGTGGCAGGCGCAGCCTGTCGGAGGGGGCGGCAAGCGAAACCTGTGGTCCGTGTCCTCCCCCTCCGTCGCCTACGGCGCCACCTCCCCCTGGCGGAGGAGGATCGAGAGGGGGTCCTTGCCCTAATATCGACACCGGAGCAGGTCATCGGTGATGCTTCCGACGATGAGATCGCCCGTGATGATGCTTCGCCTTCTTCCGTTCTGCGCGCTGGCCGCCGCGCTCGTGCCGGCAGCCGCGAGCGCTGATCCCGCGCCGTTCGACCTGACCGGGCCGAGCCTGCGCGTCGGCGTGACGCACGGGACGACGACCTTGCCGATCGCGCAGGTGCCACGCCTGGCGACCGGCGACCGCGTGACGATCGCAGCGGACCTTCCGACGGGAAAGAAGGACGATGCCGAGCGCTATCTGCTGGTCGCGGGGTTCCTGCGCGGTGCGACCGAGCCGCCGCCGAAGTCGTGGTTCTTCAAGGCCGAGACCTGGAAGACGAAAAAGGCTGCACTGGCGTTGACCGTGCCGACCGGCGCGCGCCGGCTGGTAGTGTTCCTCGTCCCCGACAGCGGCGGGTTCGATGCGGTCGTCTCGGCGGTGCGCAAACAGCCGGGCGCGTTCGTGCGGGCGGTGCAGGATCTGGATCAGGCGTCGCTCGATCGGGCCCGGCTCGATGCGTTTCTCGACAGTATCCATGCCCTCGAGCGGACGCGGCCGGAGCGGATCGAGGCGGTATCCCCGCTGCTGTCGCGCAGCCTCGCGGTCAAGCTGAAGGCGGAGTGCCTCGATCTCACCGCAGATCTTCAGGCGTCGTGCCTTACGCAGAATCGCGAGTCGCTGCTGCTCGCGGATGGCCAGAGCTCGACGCTGGCCGATACGCTGGTCGGCGCACCGACCGATCTGGCGCTCCAGCTCAGCGCGACGCCGGCCGGCGGGCTTGGCTATTACAGCCCGTATATCGGCGTGGTGCGCGATCTGGCGAAGATTTTCGGTGCGTTCCAGTCGACGCAATTCCGCTACATTCCGGCATTGGCGCGGTTACGCGACGATCGGATGGCGCTGCTGCTGAACGCGGCGCCGTCGTTCGCGAGCCCGAAATCGGTGATGGTGGTCGCGATGCCGGTGATCGAGACGGGTACGCCGCAGACGCCGACGCTGCGGCGCGCGGAGGCGGACCGGCTGGTCTGCGCGGCCAAGCCCGATCTCGTGCTGCCGGTCGAGGGTGCACCGCTGATCTACGCGACCAGGTTCGCGCACGACATGAGCTTGCGCGTGACGACGCCGCAGGGTGGCGTGGTCGAACTACCGGTGCAGGCCGATGCCGAGCGCGGCGGCTATGTGCTCGATCAGGTCGGGATGCGGACCGCGGGGCTGAGCAGCGTGACCGATGCCAAGCTGCACGGACGCTGGGGTTTCACGCCGTTCGACGGCCCGCAGTTCCGCTTGCAGGTGCCCCGCGCCGGCGGGTGGACGATGGTCGACACCGATCCCGAGAACCTGGTCGTCGGGCGCGACAATCCGGTGGCGCTCGCCGGGCCGACGCCGAGCTGCGTCGAGGCGGTGACGCTGACCAGCGCGGCGGGCGACGTGCCGCTGGCGTGGACGACGAATGGC
This sequence comes from Sphingomonas faeni, assembly GCF_040407565.1. GTDB lineage: Bacteria > Pseudomonadota > Alphaproteobacteria > Sphingomonadales > Sphingomonadaceae > Sphingomonas > Sphingomonas faeni_F. Next base: position 220,562 of record NZ_JAPZPR010000008.1, on the reverse strand, counting down.
GACCGGATCGGACTGACGCTGCCGCTCGCGAAGACCGCACCGGGGAAACTGACGCTGCTGGTCAAGCAATACGGGGTCGAGGCGCCGGAGAAGATCGCGCTGACGGCGCTCGCTGAGGCGGGGCGGATCGATGGCCTGACGCTGTATGCGGGCGATACGGCGGGGACGCTGGCGGGAACCCGGCTCGATCTGGTCGCGTCGATGACCGTCGACGGGGTCGCGTTCAAGCCGGGCGAAGTGGTCCGCGCGGACAAGGGCGATCTGCTGGGATTGACCGCGGATATGGCGCCGACGTTCGTGGCGGGGCAGGCGAAGACTGCGCTCGTCACGCTGACCGATGGACGCAAGCGGTCGGTGAAGTTCACCGTCGCGGCGGCGCGGCCCAAGGCGATTTTGATCGCCAAGAGCGTGGTGGCGCCCCCCTCCCCCGGGCTTCCCGTCGTGCTGGCCGGCGATACGGCGATCGCGCAGGATGCTCGGCTCACCTTCTCGTTGCGTGCGGAGGGGGCGACGCGGTTTGCGGCGGGGGACAGCGTCGAGATCGGGGCGATCGCCGGCGGGGCGACGACGAGCGTCGCGTCGGGCCGCGGGCTGACCGTGCAGGACGAGCGGATCGCGGTGGTCTCGGTCGAGCCGGGCAAGGCGCTCGGCGGGTCCGCGCATGGGCTGCTCAGGTGGCGGCTGGTGCAGGATGGCGTCGCGGGCGACTGGGTGGCGTTGACGAGCCTGGTGCGCGTGCCGACGCTGGCTGGGGTGACGTGCAAGGACGTGTGCACGCTCGCCGGGAGCGACCTGTTCCTGATCGATTCGGTGGCGGCGAATGTGGGGTTCGCGGATGCGGTTCGGGTGCCGGAGGGGTTTACCGGGGCTTCGCTCACCGTGCCCAAGCCGGTGGGCGGGGTGCTGTTTCTGAAGCTTCGGGATGCTCCGGCAGTGGTGGCGACGGTGGCGGTCAAAAGCTGACGTTCGACCGCCAAATCCTCCCCCGCAAGGGGGAGGTGGCGCCGAAGGTGACGGAGGGGGAGGACACGGAACGGTGGTTTCCCTTACCGCCCCCTCCGTCTGGCAAGGGCCAGCCACCTCCCCCTGGCGGGGGAGGATTTTAGATTGGGTTCCACCCCGCCCCAAGACTTACGGGATTAAGCGATCCGCACGCAGCTCCGCGAACAGGTCGAAGAACGCGTCATCCGTGGGCTGGTATTCCTTGAACCCGAGACGTCGGCTCTTGCCCATGTCCGTCACCACCTCGATCGGGCGGCCGAGATCGGCGTCGGTGTGCCAAGGAGAGGCCAGTCGCGACAGGTCGGCTTCCGCCAGGCTTTCGCGCGCGACGATCTCGCGCCAGATGCCGGCGTCATCCCTCATCTGCTCGTCGAGCGTCAAGATCGTACCGTCGAACGGAGCCGGTTCGATCCCGAACCATTCGGCGATGCGGCCCCACATCCAGCTCCAGCGGAAGACATCGCCGTTGACGACGTTGAACGCCTGATTGCGCGCTTCCGGCGTTGTCGCCGCCCAGATCAGGTGATCGGCGAGCATCGTGGCGCTGGTCATGTCGGTGAGGCCGTTCCACTGCGCCGCCGAGCCTGGGAATCGGAACGGGCGACCGGTCTCGCGGCACAGCGTGGCGTAGACCGCGAGCGTGGTGCCCATGTTCATCGCGTTGCCGACCGCCTTGCCGATGATCGTGTGCGGGCGGTGTACGCTCCAGCCGAAGCCTTCGCGCTCGGCAGCCTCGAACACCGCGTCTTCCTGCGCGTAATAGAAGTTCTCTACGTCCAGGCGGCCCTGCTCCTCGCGGAACGGCGTCTGCGGGAGGACGCCCTTGCCGTACGCCTCGAACGGTCCGAGGTAGTGCTTGAGGCCGGTGACGAGGGCGACGTGGCCGACGCTGCCTGCTTGCGACAACGCGCCGAGCAGGTTGCGGACCATGCCGCCGTTGACGCGGATGTTCTCCGCTTCGCTGTCCTGGCGCGACCAGGTGGCGATGAACACCGCGTCGGGCTTGAGGCCGGTGAGCGCCTGTTCCAGACTGGCGGGATCCTGGAGGTCCGCCGCGACGGGCTGGACGCCGTCCTGCTCGGTCGGGCGCCGCGCGAGACCGTGGACAGTCCAACCCGATTTCACCAATGCCGCGGCGGTCGCGCTGCCGACGATCCCGCTCGTCCCTACTACCAATGCCGTCTTGGCCATCTTCAGCTCCTTATCTGCTCGCTACCAGCTAGGCACCGAACGCACCGGCTTCTAGAAGGCACCCTTTGGGGACATAGGCACCGGAAGGTATCCACATGCAGGCGGGAACGGCCGACGAGGAATGGCGCGAGGATTGCGCGCCGCGGCGGACGCTGGAGCTGTTCGCGACCAAATGGACGAGTATGATCCTGCACACGCTGCACGTCCGCCATGACGGCCCGGCGCGGACCGGCGTGCTGCTGCGCTCGATCCCGGGAATCTCGAAGAAGATGCTGACGCAGACGTTGCGCGAGATGGAGGCGGCGGGGCTGGTCGTGCGGACCGTGCATGGGACGGTGCCGCCTGCGGTGGATTATGCGCTGACGCCGCTTGGGGCGCGGTTCGTCGAGCCGGTGGAGCTGCTATACGATTGGGGGCGCCGCAATGCCGATGCGCTCGATGCGTTGCAGGCCAAGCCGACCTCGCGACGGTAACGACGGTTTGCAGTGACGATCCGCTTGTCGCTATGGGGCGCGGATGACCGCATCGGATCTCCAGGGCCTGTTCGTCACCAACCTCGTTCGGTACAATAGCGGCGACCGGCGGCGGTGGCGGCTGATCGTCGGCGACGTCAAGGTCTACAGCCTCGCGACGCACGCGCATTGCAACTGGGCAGTGACGCCGTCGGGCAGCGCGAGCGAGGTCGACGCGGTCGAGCGACTGGCGGACCGGCTGCGCGAGGATCACCCTATCATCACCGCCGGCTGACGGCGTCTCATACACGCCGGCTGACGGCCTTTCATCTACGCAGGAGCGATACATGGCGAAGCAATATTGGGCGCAGATCATCGAACTCGATGAGGAAATGACCGCCGCGACGATCCCCGGCGCGACCGATCACGAGGATGCGGCGGATTCGCTGGTCGCGGATTTCGTCGGCGCGATGGGCGGCGAGATCACCTCTGGCGCGGTGCGCGTTTGGGTTCAGGGCGGGGTCGAGAAGGTCTATGACTGGAAGGCGGACTTCACGATGCCCGACATGGACGAGATGGGCGACGAGGACGAGATGGAAGTCGAGGGCGAGATCGAGCTTACCGAGCGGGTTTGAGCGACATGCTCCCCTCCCTGGAAGGGAGGGGTTGGGGGTGGGTCGGCTTGTGGGCGGACGTCGTCCGCCCCAAGCGGCCTACCCACCCCCCTGCCCCTCCCTTTCAGGGAGGGGTGAAAGTCAGGGGACCGTCTTCCCAGCCGGCGCAAGTTCGTGCCAGGTGTGGTCGTCGTGCGCGAGGAGGGCATCCGCTGCGGCAGGGCCTAGCGTGCCAGCCTCGTACGGCTCCGGCACGCCAGCATCATGCGCCCAGAGGTCGAGGAACGGCTGCACCGCGGCCCAGCCCGCCTCGATCGCGTCCGCCCGCTGGAACAGCGTCTGGTCGCCGACGAACAGGTCGTAGATCAGCGACTCATACCCGGTCAGATGACCGATATCGAATTCGTCGGCATAGCGGAAATCGAGCGCGATCGGCGCGGTCGCCACTTCGAGGCCGGGGCGTTTGATATTGATGTCCATGCTCAGCCCTTCGTCGGGCTGGATCTGGATGATCAGGCGATTGGGCGGCAGCATGTCGGCGGCGGCTCCGGGGAACGACGCGAACGGCACCGGCTTGAAGGTGATCGCGATCTCGGTATCCCGACACGTCATCGCCTTGCCGGTGCGCAGGTAGAACGGCACGCCCGCCCAGCGCCACGTGTCGACCATCAGCTTCAGCGCGACATAGGTTTCGGTCCGGCTGTCCGGCGCGACGTCGGGCGAGGCGGTGTAGGCGGGGACATCCGCGCCCTTCACTTTTCCCGCGGTATACTGGCCGCGGACGCCGTTGCGCTTCGCCTTGCCGGGCGAATAGACGCGGACGGCTTTGAGGACCTTGCCCTTTTCGTTGCGGATCGCCTCGGCATCGAAGCTCGCGGGCGGCTCCATCGCGACCATCGCGAGCAGCTGGAACAGGTGGTTGGGGACCATGTCGCGCAGCGCGCCGGTGCCGTCGTAGAATTTGCCGCGGGTGCCGACGTCGACCGTCTCGGCGGCGGTGATCTGGACATGCGCGATGCAATCCGCATTCCAGACGCGCTCGATCATCATGTTCGCGAACCGCGCGGTCATGATGTTCTGCACCGTTTCCTTGCCGAGGAAATGGTCGATCCGGTAGACTTGCGCCTCACCGACCTTCGACAGGATACGCGCGTTCAGCGCCTGCGCGGAGGCCAGGTCGTGCCCGAACGGCTTCTCGATCGCGATCCGGCGGAAGGCGTGCGGCGCTTCCGCCATCAGGCCGTGGTCGGCGAGCTTTTCGACGATGTCACCGAAGAACTTGGCCGGCACCGCGAAGTAAAACGCGACGTTGCCCTTCACGCGGGCCTTAAGCTGTTCGTAGACCTCGTCGTGCGTGAAATCGCCCTGGAGATAGCCGACGCGATCCTTGAGCCGCGCCCAGGCATCGCCCTTCTCGCCGGCACCCTCGCCGCCCTTCGCATCGAAAGTGCCGAGCGCCTCGCGCAACGACTGGTCGTTGCCTTCGTCGATGCCGACGCCGAGCACATGGAAATCATTCCCGACCAGCCCGAGCCGGGTCATGTTGATCAATGCCGGCATTAACAGGCGGCGGGTCAGGTCACCGAATGCACCGAAGATCACGAGCGTCGTCGGCGGGGCGGGCTTGACGGACTTGCTCACGAATTCGCCTTTGGCATGGATGACCCTTTCTACGGTGATTTCTTCAAACAGCGTAGCGCGTGCCGATGTTCCGAGCTCGCGTTAAGGTCGCCCCTTTCAGGTGGCGGTGAGGATGTTGTCGCCGAACGCGCGCGCGTCGACTTCCGCCCAGTCGAGCTCCTCCTGCAAGCGGCGATAGACGTCCTCGGCCACTTCGCCCTTGTCGCGCATCTCGTGGAGCAGGACGCGCTGGCAGGCGATCATCTCGAGGTGGAGTTCGTCGAATTCGGAGGTCGCCTGCGGGTCGTCTGCCTCGGCCGTGACCTTGCCTGCCGCGCCGTAGCGGAAGCGCAGTGCGTCCGCCGCCTTGCCTTCGCGCGCGGGCAGTACCGCGAGGCCTGCGTCGATCAGCCGCTTGCGCGCGGGGGCGATCTCGTCGGCAAGCCCGGTATCCGCGCCGAGATCGAGACGGCGGATCAGCGGCCCGAGCGTGAGCCCTTGCAGAACGAGCGTACCGATCACGACAGCGAACGCCGCGAGCACGATCAGGTCGCGACCCGGCACCGATCGTGGCAGCGCGAACGCGGTCGCGAGCGTCAGCAGGCCACGCATACCCGACCATGACAGGATGATCGACGCATTCCACGGCGGCGGCTTGGGCAGCCAGGACGGCACGTAGCGGTTGGCGATCACGCCCTCGACGAACCGTACGAAGAATACCCATGCGATACGCGTGACGAGTACGGTCGCCAGCACCGCGGCGGCGAACCCGATCGCGGGCCAGCGCTCGGCGGCGGGCAGGCCGACCAGCACGTCGCGCGATTGCAGCCCCATCAGCGCGAACGCGATGATGTTGAGGACGAGTACTGCCGCCGACCACACTGCCGCCCCCTGCAAACGATCACGCGCAGGCTGGCCGATCGGGCGGCGCTGCGATACGATCATCCCGAACGTGACGACCGCGAGCACCGGCGAGATGTGCAGCCGCTCGGCGAGCAGCCAGATCCCGAACGTCACCGCGAAATCGGCGAGGCTCGCGCCTAGCGTCCGCGCGAACAGCGGCGTCACGCGGAGATACAGCCACGAGGCGATGACGCCGAGGACGATCCCGCCCGGGACCGCGGCGGCGAGCGCGAGCGGCGTCACCGGCGTATCCGAATGCGTCGCGAACGCCACCGCTAGCCCGAACAGCAACAGCGCTGTCGCGTCGTTGAGCAGGCTTTCGCCTTGGAGCAGCAACAGGCCGCGGCGCGGGATGCCGACTTCGCCGAGCACGGCTTCCGAGGCGGCGGCATCGGGTGGTGCTACGATCGCTCCCAAGGCGAACGCAGCGGCGAGCGGCAGTCCGCCAAGCGTCACGCCGACCAGCGCGACCGCTGCGGCGGTGACGAGTACCGCGAACACCGCGAGGCTCAGCAGCGGGAACCAGTGTCGCCGCAACGCGCGCGGGCTGGTGTGATAGGCGGCGTGGAGCAGCGCGGGTGCGATGAACAAGGCCAGTGCCAGATGCGGCTCGACCGTGATCTTCGGTGCGAACGGCAGCGCGGCAAAGCCAATGCCCGCAGCCGCGAGAAGCGTTGGATAGGGCACGTTCAACTTGCGCGCGACGACCAGCAGGACCAGCGCGGCGAGCAGGATGACGTCGAGGCTTTCGAATACTTCCACGGGCAGCCAACGGGCGGGAGGAGCGGACGGGCCCGCAACACCGTGCAGGCCAAAAAAAACCACCCCGTGCATGACGCACGGAGTGGCCTAGGTTCAGGGAGGAGGGACGCTAGAAGCGTCCCGTACGGCGCCGCGAAAGGGGGGGACACGATGCCGTACAGGATCTAAATGGGTGAGCGCCGTTTTGGTTCAACCCTTGTTGCACCGCACACGCAATTTTTTTGATGCGGATGCGATGACGGGCGTTTCAGCGACGCCTCAGGACCGGTGCCATCCGGGTCAGTACGGGATCGCGAAGCAGCAGATGATGGCGCAGTGCGGCGCCGATGTGCAGTACGACCAACGCTAGCATCACCCAGCCGAGCACGCCGTGGGCGCTATGGCCGAGATGCCCCGTTGCCTTGGAGACAGGGAGATACGGGACGGTGAACAGACCGAAGATGCCGACGCCACCAGGTTTTCCGCCACCCGACACCATCATCCACCCGGTCAGCGGCATCGCGATCATCAGCAGGTACAGCACGGCGTGCGTGGTATGAGCGAGGCCCCGCTCCCACCCCGGCGTTCGCGCCGGCAACGGCGGCGGGCGATGCGCCAGCCGCCACGCGATCCGCGCCGCGGTCAGCGCCAGGATCGCGAGACCAAGCGCCTGGTGCGCCCCCATCCAGGCCCGCAGCGCCGGCACCGAATCGTGCAGCAGCCCGACCGCGAGGTTGAGGATGACCAGCAGCGCGATCGTCCAGTGAAACCAGATCGCTACCGTTGAATAGCGATCCGAGCGAAGCTGCGCTGCCATAGGTCGTCCTCGTGTTCGAAGCCTCAGACGTTGAACGGCGCCGGGGCCGGCATCTGCTGTTGCGGCGCCTGGCCGAGCTGTACCTGGCGCGCGAAGATGTCGCGCATCAGCGACAGCGAGAACAGGTGCGCATACAACAGCGGCAGCATGCCCGACTTGCTCATCTTGCGCAGCGCGTCGCCGCGCAGGTCGATCAGCTTTTCCTCGTTGATCATCTGGAAACCGCGATAGACGAACGGCTGCTCGGCGCCGTCGGGCTGGATCGTGACTTCGCCGTCCATCAGCAAATCGAGCTCGCGCAGCTCGTTCATGAAGTTCTGCGTGCGCGCGCCGGCCTGTTCGAACGATTCGTTGAAGCCGAGGATGTTCTTGGTCAGCTCGGTCGGCTCGCCATTCTCGAACAGCGCGTCGCCCTCGTCGAACTCGCCGATCGCCTGCGAGGTCGGGTCGAAGCAGAGCGACAGCTCCTGCGCATCGGGGTGCAGGCGGGCGAGCATGTACGGATAGCGACGGATATAAGCCGGCACGTAGAAGGTGTTCTCGGTCAGCTTGCCATCCTCGCCGACGAACACGTTGACGCCCTCGTTCAGGCCCATCAGCGCGAGCGGGATTGCGTCGTCACCAACCGAGAACACGATCGGCATGTGACGCTGGACCAGCGGGAATTCGTCGACGGTGACGGGGATGGCATGCTGGCCGACCAGGAACGGCGCGCTGTCCTGCGGGCGGACCTTGTAGGTGGCGTGCGTGTCGCTCGAAAGCGGCTCGAGGCCATTGTAGAAAAGCGGAAGCTGGGCGGTGCTGGCCATGTTACTCTCCGGATCGGTCGGTCGAAATGCCGGTGGCTCATGCCACCGATTGGGGCGAGGCTCTATGGTGCGCGGGGCGGGCGTGCAAGTGCATGCCGGGAATCGTCGGGGCATGCTCCTTCTATCTTCGATCCTCCCCCCGCCAGGGGGAGGTGGCTGGCCCTTGCCAGACGGAGGGGGAGGACACGGAACCCGGGTCATCGCTTACCTCCCCCTCCGTCACCTCCGGCGACACCTCCCCCTAGCGGGGGAGGATCAAGCGACTCCGACGTTGCGGTTGGCGTTCAGACGAGCTTGCCCGGGTTGAGGATGCCAAGCGGGTCCAGCGCGGACTTGATCGCACGCAACGCGGTCATGCGGGCGGGCGAGGACAGGCGGGCGAGTTCGTCGCGCTTCATCTGGCCGATGCCGTGCTCCGCGGAGATCGAGCCCCCGGCCGCGACGACGAGGTCGCCGACGAAGCGCGTGACGACCGGCGCGTCCTCGGCATACCAGCGCACAGGATCGGTGCCGGGTGCGGCGCGGACGTGGAAATGGACGTTGCCGTCGCCGAGATGGCCGAAGCCGCTCGCGTGCGTGCCGGGGAAGCGCGCATCGCACGCCGCCGCCGCCTCGATCATGAAGCGCGGCATCGTCTCGACGGGAATCGAGATGTCGTGCTGCGTTGCTGGCCCGAGTGCGCGTTCGGCGGCCGAGAGCGAATCGCGGAGCAGCCAGAACGCTTCGGACTGGGTCTCGCTGGTGGCGATCGTCGCGTCTTCGATCGCGCCCTCCTCAAGTGCCTTCCCGAGCAGACGTTCCAGGAGCGCGCTCGGCGATTCGCCTTCGGTCGTGGCCGAGGTCGCTTCGATCAGCAAATGCCAAGGATGGCGTCCGGCAAGCGGCGCGCGCGCGTCGGGAAGATGCGCGAGGGCGGCGTCGAGCGACTCGGCGGGGAGGATCTCGAAGCTCTCGATCGCATCGGTCTTCGCCTGCATTGCGCGCAGGAGTTTGAGCGCGGCCTGAGGCGACGCGATGCCCACCCAGGCGGTACCGCGTGCTGCGATAGCGGGGGCAAGGCGGAGCGTTGCGGCGGTGACGATCGCCAGCGTGCCTTCCGCGCCGATGAAGAGCTGGTCGAGGTCGTAGCCGCGATTGTCCTTCTTCAGCGCGGACAGGCCGTCGTAGATCGTCCCGTCCGCCAACACCGCCTCGACGCCCGCGACGAGGCCGCGCATCGTGCCGAACTTGAGCACCTGCGTCCCGCCGGCGTTGGTGGAGACGAGCCCACCGATCGTCGCCGTGCCGCGTGCGCCAAGCGTCAGCGGAAAGCGCCGCCCCTGCGCTTGCGCGGCGCCGTCGAGGTCGGCGAGAATCACGCCCGCCTCGGCGATCGCGAGACCCGCGTCGGTGTCGACGCTGCGGATGCGGTTCATGCGGCGGAGCGACAGGATCAGCGCACTGCCGTCCGCGGGTGCGGTCGCGCCGCCGACCATCGAGGTGTTCCCCCCTTGCGCGACCAGCGGCACGCGGTGGTCGGCCGCCGCGGCGACGATCAGCGCCACCTCCGCGGTCGAGCTTGGTGACAGCATCGCCGGCGCGGTGCCATGAAAGCGACCGCGCCAGTCATGCAGCCAGGGATCGATATCCGCGGGGTCGGTGACGATCGCCTTCGCATCGAGCTGCGGGCCGAGCGCGGCGAGCATGGCCGCTTGCGAAGGGGTCAGGGTTGCTGTCTGAATAATGGACACGCACCGAGCGCTAGACAAAATTCATCGCGCGTTCAACGATGGGCCCTAACGGTTACGTCAACATCATGATCCATCCCGCGATTCCCGCTACCTTGCTTGCGCTTGCAGGCCCCGCCGCTGCGGCCGCGCTGCGCGACACGCCCACGCGTCCAGCGCCGGCGCGCATGCAGGTCGCACAGATCTCGATCCACGAGCGCGTCATCATCCGTGTTCCGCGCATGAGCCGGATGCCGATGCGGACGGTCGACCGGACGATCGAATGGAAGGAACATAAGGGTCCCAAATGCGTCGCCGTCGCCGAGATTGCGGGCGCGATGCTGAACAAGGACGGCGCGGTCGACCTGCTTATGGACGACCAGACACGATTGCGCGCGCGGCTCGACGGCGACTGCATGCCGCTCGATTATTATTCGGGTTTCTATCTGAAGCCGGGGCCCGACGGGATGGTCTGCCGGGACCGCGATGCGATCAGGATGCGGTCCGGTGCACGCTGCGAGATCGACGGGTTCAAGAGCTTGCGGCCCAAGAGATAGCGGTCGAACGCTGCGACTATCCTGGTATTTGGGAACGTCCCGCGCGCACGGTCTTACGCGTGCCGACGCGTTATTGTGACCTTGCCATCTGGACTCCGGCCCTCGCCGGGAAGGTGCGACTGGTCGGAGGGACGCAAATACCAGCGGGTATTCCCGATGTGAGAATGACGAGCGTATCATGCTTTCATTCGTTCCAAGCCCCTGCTCCACCTTCGTTTCACCGCGTTTCCTTGACATTTGTCGCTAAATCGGCGAGCGCCGGAACGCTTGAGGGCAGTGCATTTCACCCTCTATTTACCGGACATTTGCATGAGTTTTGCCGATCTCGGCCTCTCCGACGAACTGCTGAAGGCAGTCACCGACTCCGGCTATACCGAGCCGACCCCGATCCAGGCCGGCGCGATCCCGTCCGTGCTGATGATGCGCGACATCATCGGCATTGCCCAGACGGGCACCGGCAAGACCGCGTCGTTCGTGCTGCCGATGATCGATATTCTGGCACACGGGCGCAGTCGTGCGCGGATGCCACGCTCGCTGATCCTCGAACCGACGCGCGAACTCGCCGCGCAGGTGGCGGAGAACTTCGAGAAATACGGCGTTAATTCGAACCTCTCGATGGCGCTGCTGATCGGTGGCGTGTCGATGGGCGACCAACTCGCCGCGCTCGAAAAGGGCGTCGACGTCCTGATCGCGACGCCGGGCCGGCTGATGGACCTGTTCGGGCGCGGCAAGATCATGCTCAACGGCTGTTCGATGCTGGTGATCGACGAGGCGGACCGGATGCTCGACATGGGCTTCATCCCCGACATCGAGGAAATCTGCACCAAGCTGCCGAAGCAGCGTCAGACTTTGCTGTTCTCGGCGACGATGCCGCCGCCGATCAAGAAGCTGGCGGACAAGTTCCTCACGAATCCCAAGACGATCGAGGTGTCGCGCCCGGCGTCGACCAACCTCAACATCAAGCAGTATCTGGTGCCGGTGCCGAGCCAGACCGCCAAGCGCGATACGCTGCGTCGCATTCTGGCGCAGGAAGAGGTGACGAACGCGATCATCTTCTGCAACCGCAAGACGACGGTGCGCGACCTGAACAAGGTGCTGAAGCAGGCGGGCTACAAGTCGGGCGAGATCCACGGCGACATGGAACAGCCGCAGCGGCTGGCCGAGCTGGAGCTGTTCAAGACCGGCGCGGTGACGATCCTGGTCGCATCGGACGTCGCCGCGCGCGGGCTCGACATCAAGGGCGTGTCGACGGTGTTCAACTATGACGCACCGTGGCATCCCGACGACTACGTCCACCGGATCGGTCGGACGGGCCGCGCCGGGGCGACGGGGACCGCGTATACGTTCGTCGCGCCGGACGATGCCGAGAATATCGTCAACATTGAAAAGCTTACCGGGCAGACGATCGAGCGGCTGAAGGGTGCCGAGCCGAAGACGGCGCCGGTTACTGCTGCGACCGAAGACGAGGGCACGGCGCGGCGCACACGGCCGCGTCGCGGCGCGCGGTCCGAGACGTTTACGCCGGTGCCGGTTGCGGCGGCGGCTGCCGAGGAGTCGGATCGGCCCCGTACGCGGCGAGTGCCGCGGGCGGATACGGTGGCCCCGGCGATCGTCGCCGAGGTGCTGGCTGCGGCCGAGCCGGTTGCGGTGGCCAAGCGTCCGCGCTGGGAGCGTACGCCAATCGACGAGCCCGTGCCCGCGGTGAAGCCGCGCGTTGCGGAGCCGGCACGGGTCGAGCCGGTGCAGGTCGAACCGGCGTATGTGGAACCCGTTCGTGCCGCGCCTGCGCGATCGGAGCCAGTGCGGTCGGAACCTGTTCGCTCGCAACCTGTTCGTTCGGAAGCCGCGAAGGTCGAGGCGCCACGGACGGAGCGCATTCCTGCGGATCCAACCGGTGGTCGCCGCCAACCGCTCGCCGATACGCCGGCGGATGGCTGGAACGGACCATTCCCAAGCTTCCTCAATGCCGTGATCGGAGGATATGAATGACGTCGATGAGCCGTATCGCCGCACTTGCCTTGCTGGCGACTGCCGTGGCCGCCCCCGCTGCGCCCCGCGCGAAAGTCGTGGCGCCGCACGTCAATACGACGAGCTTCGACAAGCTGCCACAGCCTTTGCCGCTGCCGTATAATGAGTCGGCGAACGCCAATGCGCAGGTTGCCGCCGCCCGCGCGCGCGCGCTGAAGACGCACAAGCGGTTGTTGATCGATCTCGGCGGCAACTGGTGCCTCGATTGTCGCTTGCTCGCCGGGACGATCGACCTGCCCGAGATGAAGCGTTTCGTAGACAGCAAGTTCGTGGTCGTGACGGTCGACATCGGCCGCTTCGACAAGAACGGACAGATCGCGGCGGGCTACGGCATCAAGGGGCGGCTCAAGGGCGTGCCGGCGGTGCTGGTGGTCGATCCGCGGAGCAACCGGTTGCTGAACGCCGGGCATGAGACCGAGCTGGCGGATGCGCGGTCGATGGGGCCGCAGGCGCTCGCCGACTGGCTGGCGAAGTGGGCGGCGTGATCGCTACTCTCTAGCTTCTGGCGGCTTACATCTTCGGCAATCGCTCCTCGACGGCAACTCGATTCTAGCACGTAGTGGTACGCACACGTGCCGGTCTCGAAGAATCCTCCCCCGCAAGGGGGAGGTGGCAGGCGCAGCCTGACGGAGGGGGCGGTAAGCGCCGACCTCTGCTCCGTGTCCTCCCCCTGCGTCGCCTTTGGCGCCACCTCCCCCTGGCGGGGGAGGATCGTCGTTAGCTGCACGCGAGGTATCCACCTGCCACGCGGCGAATCTGCAGGCTCGACCGCCTATAATAGAAAGTGGATTTTAACCCGCTCCGTTCGTTCCAACCCCCGCCGTCATCCTGACGAAAGTCGGGACCCAGAGCCACGGAGGCCAACGCCTGGTATCCTGGGCCCCGACTTTCGTCAGGATGACGGGTTGGTGGCTGGTCACGCGCTCGCTCGCCCTTATGCGGCGACCGCGATCAGGGCGTCGTCCAGTGCTGCGGCGCGCAGGTACACCGGGCGTTCGATCAGGCGCGCGGCATAGTCCGCGAATGCTTCCCGCTTCGGCAGCCAGCCGAACTGCATGCCCCAAATGACCTGCGATCCGACATAAACGTCGGCGGCGGTGAAGCGGTCGCCGGCGATGTAGGGGTGCGCTGCCACGGCCTCCTCAAGCACGTCGATCACGCGATCGAAGCTGCCATAGCCGATCATCCGTTGCTGCGCCGCGTCGGGCACAACGCCGAGCGCGCGGTTGCCGGTCGCGGCTTCGACCGGGCCGGCGGCGTAGAAGAGCCAGCGATAGTAATCGGCGCGTTCCTCGACGCGGGGGGCGAGGTTGGCGTCGGGGAACGTATCGGCGAGATACGCGCAGATCGCGGCGCATTCTGTGATGGTCTTGCCGTTGTGGACCAGTGCGGGGACCTTGGCCATCGGGTTGATCGCGCGATACGCTTCGGCCTTCATCGTCGTGTCGTAGTCGAGGACGACGGTCTCATACTCGGCGTCGACCTCTTCGAGCATCCACCGCGCGACCCGGCCTCGTGACATCGGGTTGGTGTACAGGGTCAGGGTCATGCGACTCTCCTTGAGAACGGATCGTGAACGATGGTCTCATGGGGAGTGGGTGCGGTCAAGCGCGCGAGTATGTTTCCCCGCGAAGGCGGGGATCCAGACTGGACTCCCGCCTTGCGGGAGAACAAGCAGAAGGGGGCGCCGCACCGTGAAGCCCCCTCACCTCACACCAGCGCCTTGTCGAACAACGCGAGCATGCGGGCCCAGGCCTTGTCAGCCTGGACCGGATTATAGACCTTCGAATCGGGCGGGCACCAGCCGTGCATCGTGCCGGCGTAGACCTCGATCTCGGCCGGCAATTTCGCCGCCGCAAACGCGGTGCGCAGCGTGTCTTTCTCGGTCGGTGCGCGGGCGTCGTCGTTGGCGGCGATCGCGATAAGGTATTGCGCCTTGGTCCGCGGGATAAGCAGATGCGGGCTGTCGGGGGTGTCGGTGACGAACCCGCCGCCGTGGAAGGTCGCGCCCGCGCGGATGCGGGTCGGGACCGCCGCAGCGGTGCGCAGGACCATCGGGCCACCCATGCAATAGCCGGTGGTGGCCATGCCGCGCTTGCGATCGACCTGCGGCTGCGCGTCGATGAACGCGGCAAAGGCCTTTGCGTCGCGGACCGTACCCTCGGCGCTCAGCGTCGCGCGGAACGGCGCGATGCGGCTTTTCACCTCGGGCTGGTCGTAGGATTCGCCGGGCTTCAGGAACGGCGCCTTGGTCGAGCGGTAGAACTGGTTGACGACCAGGACGGCGTAGCCCGATTGCGCGAGCCGGTCTGCCATCTGGCGGAAGGCGGGACGCAGCCCCATGATGTCGGGCCAGATCAACACGCCGGGATGCTTGCCGGTGGCGGGCGCAACGAAATAGGCGTCGGCCTTGCCATCGGGCGTCGCGATCGACACGTCGCGGCCCTTGATGACGGCGGCGTTGGCAGGCGCCGGGAGCAGCATCGCGAGCCCCGCCGCGCCGGTCATCATTCCGAACTGGCGACGAGAAACGCCGGCGAGATAGGCTTCGTTATCCTCGGCGGTATGGTCGTCGCACATCGGGCTCTCCTATCGGTTTAAGCCCTTGATAAACTAGCTTGCGCGCCACCACCACACGCCATCGACGGTTTCGCGGATGGCACGCCCCTCGACCTCAAGACGGCGAAGATGCGCGAGTGCCTCGCCGGTCGCCATCCCGAGCATGTCGGGGCCGATCGCACGGCGGAACAGGCGCCCGAAACAGTCGATCGCGCGGCGGGGTTCGGCGAGGAAGACCTCGAGTTCGTCGAGCCGTTCGCGGTGCTCGCGGTCCATCGCGTCGAGCCGCGCATGGACGCCGGTGAACGGATCGCCGTGGCCAGGGAGGACGAGCAGGTCCGCTGGCAGCGTCTTCAGCTTGGCGATCGACGCGAACCATTCGCCCAGCGGGTCGGCGTTCGGTTCGGTGACGCCGAGCGAGACGTTGGGGCTGATGCGGGGGAGGACCTGGTCGCCGGCGATGAGGATGCCGCCGGCTTCGTCGACCAGGCAGGCGTGTTCGGGGCTGTGGCCGGCGCCGGTAACTACGCGCCAGTCGCACGTGCCGATGGTGAGCGTGTCGCCGTCTTCGATGCGGGTGTAGCTGAGCGGGAGCGGGGTGATGATCTTGCGGAAGCCGGCCCAGCCCTTGGCAGTGGCGTGGTCGATCTGTTCTTGGCCCCACCCTGCGCCGCGCCAGAATGCGAGCATCTCGGTGGGGACCGAGTCGCGCGCGTCGGCGGCAAGCATGCGGGCCGTGAGCCATTCGCCGCGGGTCATCAGCAGTGGCGCGGCATGGTGGTCGCACATCCAGCCGGCGAGGCCGATGTGATCGGGATGGAAATGCGTGCCGATCATCCGCGTGATGCTGACGCCGGACTTGGCGCCGTGGAAAACCGCCTTCCACGCGTCGCGTGCTTCGGGGGTGTTCATGCCGGTGTCGATCAGCGCGTCGCCGTCGGTATCGGTGAGCAGCCAGCAGTTGACGTGTTTGAGCGGACCGGGGATTTTCAGGCGGACCCAGTCTATGCCGGGGGCGACCTGCAACGTGCCGCCGCTGGCGGGCTCGGCGCCACCGAAGGGGTAGGTCAGTCCCTTGTGGCTGGTCGGTGCGAAATTGGTGTCGGGTGAAGTTGCCATCCGTTGCGGTTAGCAACTGGATGTGGCGGGAGATAGTGCTGCGTGCCGGCTGAAGCCTGGCTAGCTGAACCACGCGACCTTCTCGACCCTCCCCCGCCAGGGGGAGGTGGCTGGCACTCGCCAGACGGAGGGGGAGGCAAGCGCCACCTAGGTTCCGTGTCCTCCCCCTCCGTCACCTTCGGTGCCACCTCCCCCTGGCGGGGGAGGATTAGATGGGGTGCCGGACCGGTTTGGCGCGTCTCCGCTTGAGACGAGGGGAGCATGTTTCCCCGCGAAGGCGGGGACCCAGACTGGCCGCCCGCCTTCGCGGGAGAACACTGACGCTCGGCCTATCGTCGGATACGGTCACGGCCTGCCGGGATGGCGATCCTCACTAGCCGTATCGCAAGCAAATACCGCTAGCCCGCCCCCTGCCCCCCCCGGTTGCGGGAGGGAAGAAAGATCAGCGCTTGAACGGGTCGTCGAACAGCGGCTTGACGGGGAGGACGCCGCCGTCCGCCACGAACTGTGCGTCCGCTGCGGCCTGGGTGCGTTCGGCGCGGAGCTGCTGGAGCAGCACTTCGCGGTCGCCTTCGAGCCGGGTGTCGGTCGGGGCTTCCATGCCGGCTGCCTTGGCTGCCTTCGCCACCGCTGCATCCAATTCACGCTGCGAGGTCAGGCCGAGCGTGACCGGGTCCTTCGGCGTGATGTTGGCGATATTCCAGTGGCTGCGATCGCGGATCGCGGCGATCGTCGTGCGGGTCGTGCCGATCAGCAGCGAGATCGCGCCGTCGGTGATCTCCGGGTGATTGCGGATGATCCACGAGATGCCGTCGGGCTTGTCCTGGCGCTTCGAGACCGGCGTGTAGCGCGGGCCCTTGGTGCGGCGGACCTGCTCGGGGCCCTTGATCATCTTGAGCTGGTAATCGGGATCGGCGGCACCCTTGTCGATCTCTTCCTGCGTGACCTCATGGGCGCGCACGGGATCGCGGCCGGTGAGCTTGGTCGAGGTGGTGTCGTCGGCGATCGCCTGGATCTCGAGGATGTGCAGGCCGCAGAAGTCCGCGATCTGCTCGAAGCTGAGCGCGGTATTGTCGACCATCCAGGCGGCGGTCGCGTGGGGCATGAGCGGCTGGGCCACGGCGGAAACTCCGTAAAAATAGAAAGGGCCGCCCCTTTCGGAGCGGCCTGACATGAGGGAGACTTAGTGCGCGCGGCGCTATCAAGCAAGCGAACAAGATTCGGGCAAGCTCAGGCGGCCATGAGCTTTCCTTCGAGGGGGACGAGCGCATGGAGGAACTGACGCGCGCTGGTGGGCCAGCTGTAACGCGCGGCATAGGCGGCGCAGGTGACGCTGTCGCGGGTAAGTGCGGTGGCGATCGCGGTGTCGAGGTCTTCGTGCATCGCGCCGACGCGGTCGTCGAGGACGTCGATCGGGCCGGTGACCGGGTACGCCGCGACGGGGGTGCCGCAGGCGAGCGCTTCGATCATGACGAGGCCGAACGTGTCGGTGCGGCTCGGGAAGACGAGGACGTCGGCGGTGCGGTATGCGGCGGCGAGATCCAGGCCCGAGCGCTGGCCGAGAAAGACCGTATCCGGGAAGCGGCGCGCGAGCGTGGCGCGCGCGGGTCCCTCGCCGACGACCACCTTGGTGCCGGGATGCGCGGAGGACAGGAACGCCTCGATATTCTTTTCGACCGCGACGCGACCGACATATAGTTGGATCGGGCCGGGGAGCGCCGCCATCTCGGGATCGCGCGCGCCGTCGAGGCCGAACTGCGCGAAGTCGACGCCCCTGCCCCACTCACGGACCTGATGCAGGCCTTGGGCTGCGAGCGTCGCGGCGACCGAGGGCGTGGAGACGAGGATCGACTGGGCGGGGCGGTGGAACCAGCGGATGTAACGCCAGATCCACTCTGGGTTCGCGCCGGTGCGGGCGGCGATATAGTCGGGGAATTGGGTGTGATACGCGCTGGTGAACGGGAGCGCGCGGGCGAGGCACCAGTTGCGGGCGGCGAGGCAGACCGGCCCCTCGGTGGCGAGGTGGATCGCGTCGGCGCCGAACGAGGCGAGCATGTGACCGACTGCGCCCGAGCGGGCGAAGGCCAATCGGATTTCGGGATAGGTCGGGCATGGCATCGAGGCGAAGCGTTCGGGGGAGACGACCAGAACTTCGTGGCCGATCGATTCGAGTTCCTTGCGGACCGCCTGAAGCGTGCGGACGACGCCGTTGACTTGCGGGCTCCAGGCATCCGTGACGATCGCGATACGCATCGGTTTCTCTCCGTTTTGACCCTCTCCCCGAAGGGAGAGGGAGGGGCCCGCCGCACTTGCGGTGGCTGGGTGAGGGCACGCGCTGAACGCCGTCGGGGACTGTGCCCTCACCCTCGCCGCTGTGCGGCTTTCCCTCTCCCCTGCGGAGAGAGGAATTTACGTCAGGCGGCCAAGACGACGACCTTGTCCTTCTCGCGGGCGGCGATCTCGTCCGCCCAGTGCAGCAACTCCATGCGACCATCGAAATGCTCGACGAGCGCGGTGCAGCCTTCGACCCAGTCGCCGTCGTTATAATAGGCGATGCCGGCGATCTCGCGCATTTCGGCGGTGTGGATGTGGCCGCAGACGACGCCTTCGACGCCGCGGACGCCGGCCGCGTGTGCGACGACTTCCTCAAAGTGCGAGATGAAGGCGACCGCGTTCTTGACCTTGGCCTTGGCGTGCTTCGACAGCGACCAATAGGGCATGCCCATCCGCCGCCGCGCGCCGTTGACCCAGCGGTTGAGCCCCATCAGCATCGTGTAGGCGGCGTCGCCGATATGCGCGACCCAGCGGTGCGCGAGCGTGATCGCGTCGAACTCGTCGCCGTGCAGCACCAGCAGCCGGCGGCCATCGGCAGTCTCGTGGATCGCCTTTCGGCGGATCGAGATGCCGCCGAAGTCGAGGCCGGAATATTGCCGGAACACCTCGTCGTGGTTGCCGGGGATGTAGACAACCCGCGTACCGCGCTTGGCGCGTTTGAGCAGGCGCCAGAGGACGTCGTTGTGCGCGGCGGGCCAGTAGAATTTCTTCTTCAGCCGCCAGCCATCGATCATGTCGCCGACCAGGTACATCGTCTCGCTGTCGACGTGATCAAGGAAGTCGTTGAGCATGCCGGCATTGCAGCCGCGCGTGCCGAGATGGACGTCGGAGATCCAGATCGTCCGATACTGGCGCCGCTCGACGATCGGCTCGGGTACGGCCGGGCGCGAGTGGATGAAGTCGGCGATATCGGCGATGTCCGCGCCCAAGACGCTAGATGGCGGAAACGTCGTAACGGCGTTCATGAGCCTGTCCCCCGGCAAGGTACCCTCTCCGATCCTGTTAGCCGATGATTGTGACATCGTGGTCGCAGTCCGATGACTGTTCCAAGTCGGTGTGTCGGCATTGCTGCACTTGCTCGCAAACGCGTTGACGAATCGAGGGGAAGCTGAACCTATGGCGTGGTCTTACAGGGAGAAGTTACCGTGAAATTCCGTTTCAAGAGCGTGGCCGGGGCCGTTGCGGGCATGGCGATGATGGTCGCACCGACGATGGCGTCTGCCGCCAATCCGACGTCGACGGCGCCGGTTGCGCAGGCTCGCGCGGGCACTGCTACGTCGGGCAAGAGCAAGCTCGCCGAGGGTCCGACCGCGACCTATGTCAGCATCGGTATCCTCGCCGCACTGGTGGTCGGCGTGCTGCTCGCGACGAGCGGTGGGGATGACGATTCGGATAGCAACTGAGCAGGCGCGGGAGTGAGGTAGCCTTGCTCAAATCCTCCCCCGCCAGGGGCAGGATTGGGCCGTTTGGTCTGCAAAGGCAGCTTGTGTCCTCGCGAAGGCGGGCATCCAGACTGTTCTCCCGCCTTCGCGGGAGAACAAGATTGGCTGGGTTGTCGCGTTAAACTTTCCAGCGCGCTTCGCCCGCCCTACCCCGCCTAACGAACCCCATCCCGCTCCAAGACCAACACCCCGGCGAAGGCCGGGGCCCAGTTGGGAGCGCTGGGTAACGACACGCTGCGCGTCGTGACCGCGACCTTTCCACCTGGGCCCCGGTCTTCGCCGGGGCGGTGGTGAGCGCGATCTACGTCGCGCGCAAAACGGGGATACCCCAGCGTTCGGTGGGATGACGACGGCCCGGCGGGCGGAGCAACGAGAATTCGCGCGCGCTCTCACTCCATCGTCAGCACGATCTTTCCGACATGGTCGCCTGCTTCCATCCGCGCATGCGCGGCCGGAGCGTCGGCGAAGGCGAAAACACGGTCGATGACCGGCTTCAGCTTCCCCGCCTCGACATGCGGCCACACCGTCCGCGCGAGTTCGTCGGCGACCAGCGACTTGAACGCCGCATCCCGCGGGCGGAGCGTCGAGCCGGTCAGCGTCAGGCGCCGCCGCATGATCTCGAACAGGGGGACGGTCGCCATCGCACCGCCCTGGACGGCGATCGACACGTGGCGGCCATCTTCGGCGAGGCATTGCAGGTTGCGGGGGACGTAATCGCCGCCGACCATGTCGAGTACCGCCGCAACACCCTTGCCGCCGGTCATCTGCTTGACGCGCTCGACGAAATCCTCCGACTTGTAGTCGATCGCGTAGGTGGCGCCGAGGCTGAGCGCGGCTTCGCATTTGGCCTTGGAGCCGGCGGTGACGATGATGTCGATGCCGAACAGGTTGCACAACCCGATCGCCATCGTGCCGATCCCGCTGGTGCCGCCGTGAACGAGCACGGTGTCGCCTTCAGTGGCGTAGGCGCGCTCGAACAAATTGGTCCAGACGGTGAAAAGCGTCTCGGGCATCGCCGCCGCCTCCGTCATCGTCAGCGCCTCGGGAACGGGCAGGCACTGGCCGAACGGCGCGACGGCATATTCGGCGTACGCCCCGCCCGAAATCAACGCGCAGACCGACTGGCCGATCTGCTCGTCGCCGACACCGTCGCCGACCGCGACGATCGTGCCGGCGATCTCCATGCCCAGGATAGAGGGCGCGCCCGGTGGGGGCGGGTATTTGCCCTGGCGCTGCATCACCTCGGGCCGGTTCACACCGGCCGCGGCGACCTTGACCAGCACCTCGCCCTCGCCCGGTTTGGGCACCGGACGGTCGGCGAGCACCAATACTTCGGGACCGCCGGGCTGTTCGGGATCGATCGCCTTCATGACGTCAGGGTAACCCAAGTTACCGGGCTGGTTTTCAACTATTGCGGTCATCGGCGAGTCACGTCCCTTAGATTTCGGGCCTTGAGATTTCAGCGCCTTATTGACATCACTCGGGTGCGGGTCAACGTTGCAAGCACGATGGACCTGGAAGACGCCCCCGCCCGTCCCGACGACCTGCTCGACGCTCTGGTACGCCAGGATCTCGATCCGCTGTCGGTCGCCGAACTCGATGCGCGGATCACCGTGCTGCAAGGCGAGATCGCGCGGTGTCAGGTGAAGAAGGATCGAGCGATCAGCCACCGCGCCAGCGCCGACGATCTTTTCAGGCGGTGACGGCATTCTCCAGCCCCTCGGGCGCTGCATTTAGGCAGCGCAGGAACGGACGGGACCGGGTTCAAGTGCTTGATGCGGCCGATATCAGTTCCGACATAGTGGCAAAGGGCTCGCGTTCTCGCGGCCCGACAGGAGTATTGTAAATGCCATCATTTGCACCCGCCCTCGAGACCACGCTGCACAAGGCGCTCGAGGCGGCATCGTCCCGGCGTCACGAATATGCGACGCTGGAGCATCTGTTGCTCGCGCTGATCGACGACGAACATGCGTCGAAGGTCATGACCGCGTGCAACGTCGAGATCGGCGATCTTAAGAACACCGTCTCTCACTACCTCGACAGCGAACTCGATGCGCTGAAGGTCGATGCGGCGACCGATCCCTCCCCCACCAGCGGGTTCCAGCGCGTCGTCCAGCGCGCGATCCTCCACGTCCAGTCCTCGGGCCGCGACGAAGTGACCGGAGCCAATGTGCTCGTCGCCTTGTTCAGCGAGCGCGAGAGCTATGCCGTCTATTTCCTGCAGCAGCAGGACATGAGCCGCCTCGATGCGGTCAGCTTCATCAGCCACGGTGTCGGCAAGGGCGGGCAGCAGGCGACCGAAGCATCCACGCCAAAGGGTGCGGACGACGAGAAGCCGGCCAAGGGACAGGAGAAGGGCAAGACGGAAAGCGCGCTCAAGCAATTCACGGTCGACCTCAACGAGAAGGCCAAGAACGGCAAGGTCGATCCCCTGATCGGGCGCGGGCCGGAGGTGGATCGCACGATCCAGATCCTGTGCCGCCGGTCGAAGAACAACCCGCTCTATGTCGGTGATCCCGGCGTCGGCAAGACCGCGATCGCGGAAGGCCTGGCGCGCAAGATCGTCGAGGGCGATGTGCCCGACGTGCTGTTGCCTGCCGTCATCTACTCGCTCGACATGGGCGCGTTGCTGGCGGGGACGCGGTATCGTGGTGACTTCGAGGAGCGCTTGAAGGCGGTCGTCAACGAGCTCGAGAAGCTGCCTGACGCGGTGCTGTTCATCGACGAGATCCACACCGTGATCGGTGCGGGTGCGACGAGTGGCGGTGCGATGGATGCTTCGAATCTGCTCAAGCCTGCGCTTAGCGGCGGCACGATCCGGTGCATCGGTTCGACGACGTACAAGGAGTTCCGCAATCACTTCGAGAAGGACCGCGCGTTGCTGCGGCGCTTCCAGAAGATCGACGTGAACGAGCCGACGATCGAGGATACCATCAAGATCCTTGCGGGGCTCCGCTCGGCGTTCGAGGATCACCACAACGTCAAGTACACGCCCGATGCGATCAAGTCGGCGGTGGAGCTGTCGGCGCGGTACATCAACGACCGCAAGCTGCCGGACAAGGCGATCGACGTGATCGACGAGGTCGGCGCGATGCAGATGCTGGTGCCGCCGAACAAGCGCAAGAAGACGATCACGCCGAAGGAGATCGAGCAGGTCATCGCGACGATGGCCCGCATCCCGCCGAAGTCGGTTTCGACCGACGACAAGCTGGCGCTCGCCACGCTCGAGACCGATCTGAAGCGCGTGGTGTTCGGGCAGAACGCGGCGATCGAGAAGCTGTCGTCGGCGATCAAGCTGGCGCGGGCGGGTCTGCGCGAGCCGGAGAAGCCGATTGGCAACTATCTGTTCACCGGGCCTACCGGTGTCGGCAAGACCGAAGTCGCCAAGCAGTTGTCGACGATCCTCGGCATCCCGCTCCAGCGGTTCGACATGTCCGAATATATGGAGCGGCATTCGGTCAGTCGTCTGATCGGTGCGCCCCCGGGCTATGTCGGATTCGACCAGGGCGGCTTGCTGACCGATGCGATCGATCAGAACCCGCATTGCGTGCTTCTGCTCGACGAGATCGAGAAGGCGCATCCGGACCTGTTCAACATCCTGTTGCAGGTGATGGATAACGGGCGGCTGACCGATCAGCACGGCAAGTCGGTCGATTTCCGCAACGTCATCCTGATCATGACGACCAATGCGGGTGCCAGCGACATGGCGCGCGAGACGGTTGGCTTCGGCAACCTGTCGCGCGAGGGCGAGGACGAGGTGGCGGTGACGAAAATGTTCACGCCAGAATTCCGCAACCGCCTCGATGCGGTGGTGCCGTTTGGGTACCTGCCGACCGAAGTGGTGGCGCGGGTGGTGGACAAGTTCATCCTCCAGCTCGAACTCCAGCTCGCGGACCGCGGCGTGCACATCGTCCTCGACGACGAGTCGAAGGCGTGGCTGACGACCAAGGGCTATGACAAGCTGTACGGCGCACGGCCGATGGGTCGCCTGATCCAGGAGAAGATCAAGCAGCCGCTCGCCGAGGAACTGCTGTTCGGCAAGCTGGTCCATGGCGGCGAGGTGACGGTGAAGATGAAGGACGGCGCGCTGTCGTTCGCGATCGAACCTGCCGCGCCCAAGAAGCCCAAGAAGAAGGGCAAGACCGAGACGGTCGACGCCGCGTAACCACGATCCAGCCGGGCTCGATGCCCGGCCGGATATGTTCCGCCCGCCGCTGCCTTGCCCGGGAAAACCGGGTCATTTCGGCGCAGTCTGTTGATCCCTTTACGCTTAATTTGTGAACGTGCGCTATTACGGTGCAATGACGGTCGGGGTTCGTACAGGATGGGTTGCTGCGGTGGTCATGCTGGCGCTTGCGGTGCTCGGTGCCTCTTCGGCGCAGGCCAGCGCAGGTCGATCGCTGACCGTCTGCATCCTGCCGGCCAAGCCCAACGAATCTCCCGCCACACTCTTCCGAACACCGGACCGGTTCGACTGCATCACGCCGCAGGAACAGTTTGGCCGCGGTGACTTCTGGGCATTGTCGCAAACGCTACCCGCGGATCTGGCGCGCGTACCGGGGATCGCCGCCCGCGTCGCGAGCATGTGGCAGAACCGTGTCACGCTCAACGTCCTCTATGCTGACGGCGCGATACGGCAAACCGGGTTTACCAGCCATACGGCGGGCCGGTATCTAAAACTCGGCGCGACGCTGTCGCTGACGCTGCCGCCCCATGCCGCGCCGCCGGTGCGCCTGCTCTGGCATGTCGAAGGCGCCGCCAATCTGCGCGGCGTCGTGATGGGCGTGACGCTCGCGACACCCGCCGAAGCGGCAGCCAGGGAGACGCTGCTGGCGGGACTCTATGCCAGCTTCGGCGGGATGGCGATCGCGCTGATCGTCTACAACCTCGCGCTCTGGGGTGCGCTGCGTCAGGCGTTCCAGCCGGTCTACTGCCTTCTCGTCCTGTGCCTGCTGGGCTATGCGGTGTCGTCGTCGGCCGCGCTCGGCCAGTTGGTCCCTGCGCTCGACAATAACGATCGACTGCGGATCAACATCGTCCTGCTGTCGGCCTCGGCGATCATGGTGCTGGTCTTCGCGCGATCGTTCTTCGAACGGCCGGTGTTCGATGGCTGGCTGCGACCCGCAAGCACCGCCGCGGTGGCGACGCTGGCGACCACCGGCATCGCCTTCGCGATCCTGGCACCGTGGCACATCGACGTGCTCGATCGCCTGCTCGCGCTGAGCTACATCCCGCTGATCGCGCTGGTGCCGCCGATCCTGTATCGCGCGTGGCGGCATCGTAGCAACTATCTGTGGATGTTCGCGCTCGCCTGGGGCACGCCGATCGTGTTTGCCGGGATGCGCGTCGCGAGCGCGCTGGGGCTCATGTCCTGGAGTTTCTGGCTCGACAATTCGACGGTCGTCTCGATGATGTTGGAGGCTCTGCTGTCGAGCCTGGCGATCGCGTATCGCATCCGCCTGCTGAGCGTCGAGCGTGACGAGGCTCGCGAGCAGGAGATCGCCGCCCGCCTGCTGGCCGATACCGATCCGCTGACCGGACTGCTCAACCGGCGCGCCTTCCTGTCGCGGGCGATCGGTCGTCCCGGCGATCAGTTGCTGCTGATCGCCGACATCGACCATTTCAAGACCGTCAACGATACGATCGGGCATGACGGCGGCGACGAGGTCTTGCGGGTCGTCGCGCGCGCGCTCCGCAACGCCGTACCCAACGATGCGCTGATCGCACGGATCGGCGGCGAGGAATTCGCGATCATCGCCAATACTGACGCCTTGCTCTCGCCCGACGCGATTCTGGCCGCGCTGCGCCGCCAGCGGATGCCATTCGACATCGCGGTGACCGCGAGCATCGGCGGCTGCACCGGCCCACTGCTACGCGAGACCGACTGGAAGACGCTGTATCGCAGCGCCGACCGCGCATTGTTCGCGGCGAAGGCGGCGGGGCGCGATCGATGGCGCGAGGCGGGTATGCCGCCGTTCGCCGACATCCTTCCCTTTGCCGCCTGACTATTCTTCGCTGCCAGTTTGCCCGGTCCCGTCGCACAGGCTTGTCGGGCGGCCCGCTTTGCAGCATGCTGACGCCATTGGAGACGGTGGGCGATGCGCAAGCACAGGGGTATCTTGGTGGTGGCGGCGTTCGCGCTGATGCTGCTGGCCGTTCGCCATCCGACCGCCGACATTCGGCTGATCACGCACGACGCGCGCGACCCGGCGCCTCACCGGATGCAGGCGGTGGTCGATCTGGGCCTGATCGGCGTGTCCGTGCTCTATACCTGGACGGTCGAGCGCCTGCGGTAATCCGACTGGTGTCCGGGGCCGGCTTTCTTGGCCGCGGTCTTCTTGACCCCCGTCCCGTGCCTGCGCCATAGCGACGGGCATGGACACGCCGATCGAAGACCTCGCGTTCGAGGATGCACTGAAGGAACTCGAGCTTATCGTCGGGAAGCTGGAAAGCGGCGACACGCCGCTCCAGCAGGCGATCGAGCTATACGAGCGCGGCAACAAGCTGCGCCAGCGGTGCGCCGACCGGCTCGACGCAGCGCAGGCGCGGATCGAGGCGATCCGGCTCGACGGCGACGGCAAGCCTGCCGGCGTCCGTCCGTTCGCCGCAGGCTGAACAGGTGACCGCGATGTCCGCCCCGCCGTCGTCCGCCGCGCTGAACGAAGCGCTCGCCGAGGTTGCCGTCGAGATCGATCGACAGTTCGACCAGCTGCTGACGATTCCCGACGATCCGCGCGGCGACCTGTACCGGGCGATGCGGCACGCGGCGATCGGTGGCGGCAAGCGGCTGCGGCCGTTGCTGGTGTTCGCGACCGCGGGGCTGTTCGACGTCGCGCGCGAATGCTCGGCACGGGCGGCGACGGCGCTGGAGGCGATCCACGTCTATTCGCTGATCCATGACGACCTGCCGTCGATGGACGACGACGATATGCGCCGCGGCAAGCCGACCGTGCATAAGGTGTTCGACGAGGCGACCGCGATCCTGGCGGGCGATTGCCTTCACGCGCTGGCGTTCGAGATCCTTGCCGATCCCGCGACGCACCCCGATCCGTTCGTGCGGATCGAACTGGTGACGGACCTCGCGCGCGCGGCCGGGCCGAACGGCATGGCGGGCGGACAGAAGATGGATATCGAGGCGGAGAGCACCCGCTTCGACCTCAATACCGTCACGCGGCTCCAGCAGATGAAGACGGGCGCGCTGATCTCGGCATCGGTCGAGGCTGGTGCGATCCTCGGCCGGCTGCCGCCGGAGGGCCGCGTTGGGCTGCGTGGCTATGCGCACGATTTGGGGCTGGCGTTCCAGAT
Organism: Sphingomonas faeni; assembly: GCF_040407565.1. Taxonomy (GTDB): domain Bacteria; phylum Pseudomonadota; class Alphaproteobacteria; order Sphingomonadales; family Sphingomonadaceae; genus Sphingomonas; species Sphingomonas faeni_F. The sequence continues at coordinate 193,363 of NZ_JAPZPR010000008.1, read as the reverse complement.
CGCCGATGATCTGCTCGACGCGGAGGGCGACGAGGCGGTAGTCGGCAAGTCGCTGCGCAAGGATGAGGTCGCGGGCAAGGAGACGTTCCTGTCGCTGCTTGGGCCGGAGCGTGCGCGCGAACAGGCGCGGATGCTGGTCGACCAGGCGATCGCGCACCTCCATAGCTATGGCAAGGAAGCCGATCTGTTGCGGGACATCGCCCGCTTCGTGCTCGAACGCGACCGCTAGGAGATCGGCATGATTGAACGGATTGGTGTTTACCCGGGCACGTTCGATCCTGTGACCCTGGGGCACATGGACATCATCCGACGCGGCGCGAAGCTGGTCGACCGGCTGGTGATCGGGGTGACGACCAACCCCTCGAAGTCGCCGATGTTCACGATCGAGGAGCGGATGGCGACGGTGCGCCGCGAGGTCGCGGACGTCGACGGCGATATCGAGGTGGTGGCGTTCGATTCGCTGCTGATGGACTTTGCAGAGCGACAGGGCGCGAAAGTGATCGTCCGCGGACTCCGGGCCGTCGCCGATTTCGAGTACGAGTATCAGATGGCGGGGATGAACCAGCAGATCAATCCGCGCGTCGAGACGGTGTTCCTGATGGCCGACGTCGCGTTGCAGCCGATCGCGAGCCGGCTGGTGAAGGAGATCGCGCTTTACGGCGGAAATATCGCCAAGTTCGTGCCGGAATCAGTGCGTGCCGAAGTGGTAGCGCGGGTCGAGAAGATCGGCCGCAAGGGGAGCTGACCTCCTTCCCCCCTCCCTGGAAGGGAGGGGTCGGGGGTGGGTCGGGTTCCCCATAACTGGACCGTTGAGACTCGATCGACCCTCTTCCCCCCTCCCTGGCAGGGAGGGGTTGGGGGTGGGTCGGGTTCCGCATAACTGGGCCGTTGTGGCTCAAGCTGGCCTACCCACCCCCGGCCCCTCCCTTTCAGGGAGGGGAGCGTTCTCAGCTTACTCGCTCTGCACGTTCAGATTGGCGCAAGCGGGGATTTGCTCTAAGTGGCGGCAGCCTGGTTGCGCCGGGCCTCTTTCGAGTGGGAATTTGATGCGCTTTTTCGTCGGAATGTTCGCGTTGCTCGGGTGCCTGGTCACGGTACCGGCTGGTGCAGCGCAGAAGAAGGAAGTCGTGGCGCCTGCCGTTCGCGCGACCCCGCCCCTGACCACGGATACGCAGAACCTGCTGCTGCTCGATCTGTCGACCGGTGGGCGCGTGACGATCTGGCTGCGCCCTGACGTCGCGCCATTGATGGTCGAGCGGATCAAGACGCTGACCCGCCAGCATTTCTACGACGGCCTCGCGTTTCACCGCGTCATCGATGGCTTCATGGCGCAGGGTGGCGATCCCAAGGGCGACGGCACCGGCGGCTCGACGCTCCCCGACGTGAAGGCGGAGTTCAACTACCTGCCGCACGTCCGTGGTGCGGTGTCGGCGGCGCGGTCGGACAAGGAGGACAGCGCGAACAGCCAGTTCTTCATCGTCTTCCAGCCGCGTCTTAGCCTCGACAAAAAATACACCGTGTTCGGTCGCGTGCTCGACGGGATGCAGTATGTCGACGCGATCGAGCGTGGCGAGCCGCCGGCGAACCCGTCGCGGATCGTCCATGCGTATATCGCGGCCGACAATCCTCCGGCGTACATGGCTGGGCCGCCTGCCCCCGCGCTCGGTGCACCGGTGACGTTGCCGGGCACGGCTTCGGGGCCGAACGCGGCCAAGCCAAAGCTCGCGCCGGCCGCTCGCAAGGCGCCGGTAAAGAAGGCTCCTGCAAAGAAGTGATTCCACGTTGAACGTCGACCTTTTCGACTTCGACCTGCCGACCGACAACATCGCGCTCCGCCCCGCGGCGCCGCGCGATGCTGCGCGGATGCTGGTGCTCGAAGGTGATGCGACCCAGGATGCAGGCGTATCCGACCTGCCGTCGCTGCTGCGGCGCGGCGACATGCTCGTGTTCAACGATACGCGCGTGATCCCGGCGCAGCTCGACGGGCGGCGCGGCGATGCCAAGATCGGCGCGACCTTGCACAAGCGCGAGGGGCCGCGACGGTGGCGGGCGTTCATTCGCAATGCGCGGCGGCTGCGCGACGGCGACGTGATCGACTTTGGCAACGGCGTCAGCGCGGCGGCGGTCGATCGTGAGGATGACGGCAGCTACGCGCTGGTGTTCGCGGGCGACGAGCCGGTCGAGCTGTTGCTGGAGCGCGCGGGCCACATGCCCCTGCCCCCGTACATCGCCGGCAAGCGCCCGACCGACGAACGCGATGCAGACGATTACCAGACGATGTTCGCGTCCGAGCCGGGCGCGGTGGCGGCGCCGACAGCGGCGTTGCACTTCACGCCGAAGTTGATGGCGGCGCTCGAGGCGGCGGCGATCGGTCATGCGACGCTGACGCTGCATGTCGGCGCGGGGACGTTCCTCCCCGTGAAGGCGACCGACACCACCGAGCACAAGATGCACGCCGAATGGGGCCGGATCGATGCCACCACCGCCGATCGGCTCAACGCGGTCCGCGCACGCGGTGGTCGCGTGATCGCGGTCGGGACGACGTCGCTGCGGCTGATCGAGAGCGCGACCGGCGAGGACGACGTCATTCGTCCGTTCGACGGCGACACTGCGATCTTCATCACGCCGGGATACCGGTTCCGCGGGATCGACGGGCTGATAACCAATTTCCATCTGCCACGGTCGACGTTGTTCATGCTCGTGTCGGCGCTGATGGGGCGTGAGCGGATGCAGGCGGCGTATGCGCATGCGATCGCCGGGAGGTATCGTTTCTACAGCTATGGCGACGCCTCGCTTCTGCTGCCATGACGGGCGGCATGCTGCTCGTACTCGCTTTGCTTCAGGCCATCACGGCCGCACCTCCGCCCGCGGGCACGCCACAGCCGCCAGCGACGATATTTGCCGAGCCCGCCGCGCTGTTCATCGCCGCGTGCGATGCGAACGGTGATGGCCGCGTGACGCAGGCGGAACTGACCGCGGGCGTCGCGCGGAGCTATGCGACCGCCGAGGGTGCTGCGACTGGATCGATCGGGTACATCGCCTTTGCCGACTGGGCGCAGGCGTGGCTCGGCGATCGTAACGCGTTGCCGAGCCCGTTCGAGGTCGACCGCGATGGCGATAACCGGATCACGCTGGCCGAACTCCAGGCGCGGTTCGCGCAGTTCTTCGCGCGGTTCGACCGCGACAAGGATGGCGTGCTGACTCGCGCCGAACTCATCACCATCCGCGGCGCGCCGGCCGGCGATCGCTACGGCATCCGCAAGAAACGTTGATACCATGACCCGTCCCCGCTTCGACTTCACCATTTCCGCCACCGACGGCAAGGCCCGTACCGGCGTCATCGCGATGCAGCGCGGCGACATCCGCACGCCGGCGTTCATGCCGGTCGGCACCGCCGCTACCGTCAAGGGAATGAAGCCCGCCGATGTGGTCGGTGCGGGTGCGGACATCATCCTCGGCAATACCTATCACCTGATGCTGCGGCCGGGTGCCGAGCGGGTTGCGCGGCTGGGTGGTCTGCACGCGTTCTCAGGCTGGTCGAAGCCGATCCTGACCGATTCCGGCGGCTATCAGGTGATGAGCCTTGCCGACCTGACCAAGCGGTCCGAGGAAGGCGTCTCGTTCAAGTCGCACCTCGACGGCACGCGACATCTGCTCAGTCCCGAGCGGTCGATCGAGATCCAGCGGCTGCTCGGTTCGAACATTGTCATGGCGTTCGACGAACTGGTGCCGACCACGTCGACGCGAGAAGTGCAGGCCGCGGCGATGGAGCGATCGATGCGCTGGGCGAAGCGGTCGCGCGCGGCGTTCGATGCGGGCGAGGATCATGCCGAGAACAACGCCATCTTCGGTATCCAGCAGGGTGCGCTGAACGAGGGCTTCCGCAAGTCGTCGGCCGATGCGCTGATCGATATCGGCTTCGACGGCTATGCAGTCGGCGGCCTGGCGGTCGGCGAGGGGCAGGAGGCGATGTTCGGCTGCCTCGATTTCGCGCCGGACCAGTTGCCGGTCGACAAGCCGCGCTATCTGATGGGGGTCGGCAAGCCGGACGACATCGTCGGCGCGGTCGAGCGCGGTATCGACATGTTCGACTGCGTGATGCCCACGCGCTCCGGGCGGACCGGCCAGGCCTTCACGCGAACCGGGCCGATCAACATCCGCAACGCCAAGTTCGCCGAGGATATGGGGCCGCTCGATCCTGCCTGCCCCTGCCCGGTCTGCGGAACCTGGGGACGGGCGTATCTGCATCACCTCGTACGGTCGGGCGAAATGCTTGGCGCAATGCTCATGACGGAGCATAACATCTGGTTCTACGAAACGCTGATGGCGGATCTGCGGGCGGCGATCGCCTCGGGGACGCTGACACAGTTCGCGAATGATTTCCGTGGCGTGTATGCCCGGAAGAGTGAAGGAGAGCCCAAGTGACGATCAAGATCGACAGCGACACCCCGAACGAAATCCTCGCCGCCGCGAAGGAGGCGAAGCTGCAGGCCGAAGCCGCCGCGCACAACGCCGCGGAGAAGACCAAGAGCTGGCCGCTCGCGAAGATCGGGCTTGGCGTCGGCATCGGCTCCGCGGCGATCGCGGGCGCGGTGCTGTTCGCGAACCGCAACAAGTAAGGATCTCCATGCGCCTCCTCCGCTCCGCATTGCTGCTGACCGCAGCATTTTTCCCGGTAGCGGTGGGGGCGCAGACCGCGCCTGCCCCGACGCAGGTTTCGGTAAAGCCGATCGCGTATACCGAGCGCACGCTGCCGAACGGCCTGCGCGTATATGCGATCCGTGACACGGGCACGCCGAACGTTTCGGTGCAGGTCTGGTACGATGTCGGCTCGAAGGACGACCCCAAGGGCAAGTCCGGGTTCGCGCACATGTTCGAGCATCTGATGTTCAAATCGACGCGCAACCTGGTGTCGGAGCAGATGGATCGGCTGACCGAAGACGTCGGCGGATATAACAACGCTTCAACCAACGAAGACTATACCAATTATTACGAGGTGATCCCGGCCAACCATCTCCAGCGTCTGCTGTTCGCGGAAGCCGACCGGATGGGGAGCCTCGTCGTCGAGCCCAAGAGCTTCGGCTCGGAGCGCGACGTGGTGAAGGAAGAGCTTCGCCAGCGGACCCTGGCGCAACCGTACGGCAAACTGTTCTCGATCTATTATCCCGAACTCGCCTATCAGGTTCATCCTTACGCGCGGCCGGGGATCGGCAGTCTGGAGAATCTCGAAGCCGCCGGGATCGACGACGTTCGCGCATTTCATGCGACTTATTACCGGCCGGACAATGCCATCCTCGTCGTCTCTGGTAATTTCGACCCGGCGCAGTTGAACGGCTGGGTCGATCAGTATTTCGCGGGCATCAAGAAGCCGTCCGCGGCGATCCCGCGCGTGACGGTTGCCGAGCCTGCGCGGACCAAGGCAGTGACGCGGACCGTGTACGAACCCAACACGCCGTTGCCCGCAGTGCTGGTCAGCTATCACCTGCCGCCGGACCGCGATGCGGACATTCCGGCGTTGATGGTGTTGAAGGCGGTGCTGGCGACGGGCGAGAGTTCACGGCTGTACGAGAGCGTCGTGTACCGCGACCAGCTTGCGCAGTCGGCCGAGGCGTTCCTCGATACCAAGCAGGCGACCGGCAACATGGTCGTCTACGCAATCCTCGCGGGCGGCAAGACGATCGAGGCCGGTGAGGCCGCGTTGAAGCGCGAGATCGCTCGGTTCCGCGATGCGCCGGTGACCGCGGCCGAACTGGCCGAGGCGAAGAACGAGATCCTGACCCAGTCGATCCAGTCGCGCGAGACGGCCGAGGGCAAGGCGAGCACGCTGGCGTCCGCCGTGCTCGTCGACGGAGATCCAGCCGCGGCGGACAAGCAGCTGGCCGCGATCTCGCGGGTGACCGCGGCGGATATTCAGCGGGTTGCGCGGAAGTATCTCGGCGACAACCAGTCGGCGGCGATCCGGTATTTGTCGATCGCCGCCAAACCCGCGACCGGCGTTGCCGACACGATCGCGGTAGCGCCGACCGTGCAGGTCGCCGACCTGAAGGCGCCGGCGAATATCGAGATCGTGACGCCTGCGCCCGAAGGCGAGCGCGTCCAGCCGCCCATGCCGAGCGCGCCGGTATCGCCGACCATTCCGCAGCCTGTGGAGATGCGCCTCGCCAACGGCATGCGGCTGGTGACTGTCGAGCGGCACGAACTGCCGATCGTCACCGCCTATCTGGTAACCGCGGGCGGCGCCGCGACCGATCCAACGAACCGGGCGGGCGTCAGCAGCCTGTCGGCGGAACTGATGACCAAGGGCACCAAGACGCGGTCGGCGACCGAGATCGCCCGCGCAGTCGAAGGCCTGGGCGGGGCGATCGGCAGTTCGGCCGGCAGCGACGGCGCGGCGGTCGACGTGACGGTGAAGTCGGACCAGCTGGCGCCGGCGATGGCGATCCTTGCCGACGTCGCGGTCAACCCGGCGTTCGCGCCCGACGAGATCGAGCGGGCACGGACGCAGCAGATCGATGCGGTAACGCTTGCGTTGAAGGATCCGGCGCAGGTCGCCGGACTGGTCGCCGACCGCGCGGTGCTGGGCGGCTCACCGTACGGAGCGCCGAACGGCGGCACGCCGGTGTCGCTGAAGGCCATCACGCGCTCGGATATCACGGCTGCGTATGCGCGCAGCTTCCAGCCTGCGCAGGCAACGCTGATCATGGTCGGCGACGTGACCGCGGCAAAAGCGAAAGCGCTGGCTGAAGCGCAGTTCGGCGGCTGGACGTCGCAAGGCGCCGGTGCGCCCAAGGTGGCGCCGGTAGTCTATCCCGGGCCGCGCGTCATCGTCGTCGACATGCCCGAGGCCGGCCAGGCAGGCGTTGTCGTCGCGCGGCCCGGCATCGAGCGCGCCGACCCGCGCTATTATCCGCTCGCGGTGGGCAATACCGTCCTCGGTGGCGGCTTCTCGTCGCGGTTGAACCAGGAGATCCGGATCAAGCGCGGGCTCGCCTACGGTGCGGGCAGCACGCTGGATGCGGGCAAGACGCAAGGCACTATCGCCGCGCGGACTCAGACGAAGAACCCGACCGCCGCCGAGGTGGTGACGCTGATTGCCGCGGAGATGACGCGGATGGGGACGTCGCCGGTTCCCGCGAGCGAACTCGACACGCGCAAGGCGGTGCTGATCGGCAATTTCGGCCGCAATATCGAGACGACCTCGGGGGTCGCCGGGATCCTCGGGGCGTATGTCCAGAACGGCGTGCCGCTCGGCGAATTACAGCGCTATACCGGCACGGTCGGGGCGGTCGATCCGGCGGCGGTACAGGCGGCGGCGGTCGCGCTGCTCGATCCGAAGGCGGCGAGCATCGTCGTGGTCGGCGACGCGAAACAGTTCATCGAACCGTTCCGCAAGGCGTATCCGAACGTCGAGGTCATTCCGGAGGCGGCCTTGAGGCTCGACACCGCCGCGTTGAAGTGAACCACGCGGCGCCTGCGTAGGCAAACCTTGCCGGGCTCGCGCTTCGTCCCGGAGTGGGACGCCGCGAAATGTTAAGCGTCAGCCCGTACGAAACAGGCTATGGCGGCAGGGGCTGCTCGTCCCGGGCGGCGCTGAGGTGTGGATTTGCGCGTACGATTACAGACGGTTCGGCTGATGCGCCGCATCTGGATCGCGATGATCGGCGTGACGCTGATCGTCGGCGCGGGCATCTCCGCGCATGCCGCGCTGCGGGCGCTTTCCGCGCGCCATGGCGTGCTGCTCGCGGCGCCATCGCCTGACGAGACCCTGCCAGCTCCCACGAATGCCGCGCCGTCGACATCGATCGAGACCGCGGCGCCGGCGACAGGCGTGACGGGGACGATCGACCTGCCCGACCTGCCGATCCCGAGCGGCACCCCGGCGACGTTCGAAACCGGCGTCGTTCCGGCCCGCCCCTTCTCGATGGCGACCGCGTCGGCGACCGACCGGGGCCGCGCCGCGCAATGCCTGACCGCGGCGATCTATTACGAAGCGGCGTCGGAGCCCGATGCGGGGCAGCAGGCGGTGGCGCAGGTGATCCTGAACCGCGTCCGCCATCCGGCCTTCCCGGCGACGGTGTGCGGCGTGGTGTATCAGGGCTCCGAACATGCCGGGTGCCAGTTCAGTTTTGCCTGCGACGGGGCAATGGCACGGGTGCCGTCGCGTACCGCCTGGGTTCGCGCCGCGCGGGCCGCCGGGATGGCGTTGGCCGGGTATGTGTTCGCGCCGGTCGGACTAGCGACGCATTACCATACCTACGCCGTCACCCCGGCGTGGAACCGCAGCCTGGTGATGACCGACGTGGTCGGCGCGCATTTCTTCCACCGCTGGAAGGGATTCTGGGGCACGTCCGCGGCATTCAGCCAGCGCTACGTCGGCGGCGAACCGTTGCCGGGTCCACATGCGCCGATGGTCACGCCCGTCCCCGTTCCCCTCCCCGAACTCGTCGCCACGCAGACGGTACCGCCGATGCCGCAAAAGCCAGTCGCGCCGATCGACGCGCAGCCGGCCTATGCGCAGAGCGGCGCGGTCAAGACGGCAACGCCGGTCGCCGCGAACGACAGCCTGCCACCGGCGTCGCAGATCCTCGACCGGTGGAAGGATTCGGGAAAACCGCTTCGATAATCGACCCGGTGCTTCCCCTGCCCTCCCCCGGCTCCGCCAACCTTATTTGAGATACTTGCCGAACCAGGCGACGGTCCGCGTGCGCAGATCGGCGGAGTTCTTGGGATCGCGAATCCCGTGTCCTTCTTCCGGATAGATCACGAGGCTGGTCGGCACGCCGAGCGCCTTCAACGCGTGCCAATATTCGACCGACTGGGTCGGCGGCACCTCGATGTCGCGCTCGCCGACGTAGAGGAACGTCGGGGTCTTCGCGGTGGCGATGTAGGTGATCGGCGAGACCTTCGCATAGATCGCCGGATCCTCGTACATCGACGCACCGAAGAACGGGATCATCCACTGATCGATGCCGTTGGTGCCGTAGTAGCTGATCCAGTTCGACAGGCCGGCGCCGGACACGATCGCCTTGAAGCGATTGGTCTGCGTGTTGGTCCACATCGCCATGAAGCCGCCATAGCTGCCGCCGATCAGCCCGAGCCGCGCGTCATCGATCGGCGCGACCTTCTCGACCGCGTCGATGCCGGTGAGGATGTCCTGCAGATCGCCGCCGCCGAAATCGCGCTTGTTGGCCGCGGTGAACGCTTCGCCCTGGCCGTAGCTGCCGCGCGGATTAGGCATGAAGATGTAATAGCCCGCCTTGGCCAGATCGGCATTCAAGCCGCCGGTGATGAAGCCGGGCGTGCTGGCCGCGGACGGGCCACCATGGACGTTGACGATCATCGGCGCCTTCGCCGCGGCGGATGCCGACCGGGGTGCGAGCAGCCAGCCCTGGCTGGTGAAGCCGCCATTCTTCCAGCTGACACTGCGCGCCTTGAACAGCGCGGGCACCGCATCATTGTCGTGCGTGACCTGCTTCGGTGCCGTGACCGGACCGGCGAGAATCGCGGGGGCGTGTTCGAAGTCCTGCACGACGCTCGCGATCAGGCGACCGTCGGCGCTGTAGGCGACCTTGCCGTCACCCGCAGCAAAGCTCGCCGGGCGACTGAACCGGACCGTAGGCACGCCGGTCGTCCGCGGATCGATCGTCACGATCTGCGCGTCACTGCCCGAGAGCGTGGTCGCGGCGATCCCGCTGGCAAGCCAGTCTAGCGATGTGACGGTCGCCGTGTAGCCCGGGGTGCGGTTGGAAGGGGCGCCGCCCGCGAACGGCACCGTCCACACATCGCCACCGACCGAGCCGAAATCGCTCATCAACCCGCCGATGTAGGCGACGGTCCGGCCATCGGGCGAAACGCGCGGGAAATTGGCCTGGGTGGCGGGCTTGGCGATCTGGCGGACCGCGCCGGTCTGTGCGTCGATCGCATCGAGCGTCGCCACCCACCAGTTATTATCGCCGTTGCCGAGCGCACTGGTCGCGACGAACCCCCGGCCATCGGGCGTCCAGTCGTATTCATAAACATAGCGGCCGACCGGCGAGACCGGCGTCAGCGCCGCGGCGGCGACCGGCGTGGCGGTCACGTCGAACACGGCGAGACGCTGTTCGTCGTTCGCTTCGCCGATCTCGCCGACCTGTCGCGCGCCGGCCTGCGCCGCACCCGACTCCTTGGCGGCGCCGATCGTCACCAGCAGCGCGATACGCGTGCCGTCGGGCGAAAAGCGCGGCGTCTGCGCGATGCCGCCGACGGTGGCGACGATATGTGGCGTGGCGCCGTCGACGATCAGCGCCACCGCCCTCGCATCGCGATCGCGCGAGAGATAGGCAAGGCTGCCGGTCGACGAGAAGGTCAGCCCGGTTATCGCACAGGTCGCGCACGGATCGATCCGCCGCAGGATATGCCCGTCCTTCGCCGCCCGCAGCACGATCGCCCCGTTGAGATGCGCGGCCGAGTCGCCGGACTGCTCGACGGTGGCAATCGTATCGCCCTTTGGCGACAGCGCGAGCTGACCATATTGATGGACCGCCGGTGCGTCGGCGGCATGGGCGGCGGAGACGGGGAAGGCGGCGGGAACAGCGGCGGTGGCGAGCAGGACGGCTAGGACGATCGGGCGCACGGCGATACTTTCACAAGGGCAGTATTCTGTCAGGAAGGGACGATGCTAGCCCGTGGAATGGAAGATTGCGAGTGCGGTCAGGGCGCTTCGAGCGATGCGCGGTCAAGTTCGTGGATCAAGGAGCGCCGGCCTGGGGCCGTAACGTCGGGGGACGTGCGCGAGTGACCGGAAGATCCTGGCGGTATCCGCGACGGTCTGTTGCAGTGGGTTGAGCGCCCCGATCGGATGGAGGTCGGGGTGCCGACAGCGTGGTCCACCGGGCAGCCTACCGCCCGTCCTGCTGATCCAGGCACAACCATGACATTCGAGGGTTTCAGGCGTGATGCGCGTCGTGGCATCCCGGACCGCTGTGATCGCTCGCCTACTCCGAACAGCACCTTCGCCTTGCTGGCTTGTAACCGTCATTCCTCCGTAGACGGGAACCCACAGTGGCGAACTTCGCCTCAAGATCGCAACACCTAGAGGATGTGGATCTCCGCCTGCGCGGGATGACAAGGTAATGTTGGGCTTGTAATCATCGTGCGAGACGCGTGTGGCGTTGACGACCCGCGGCATCGATGAACCGAACGCCGGCGGCGTTGCCTTACCGGACCGTTACTCGACGAGAGCATCAGCAAGTGCGCGGTCGGGCGAAAGCGCCGCTCGGATGTTCTTTACGTCGCAGGAGGGGAATCAAGCCCTGCCCGAGATCACAGACGCCGATCCTTGGGACGACTGCGTGAGGATCGACGCGTCGTTACAAGATCATCGGGCGGTACTAAGATCGAATTGGCGAACTGCTCGCCTTGGCCGGATATCGACAGCATCTCGCCACAAGGCGATCTGGATCTTGATGGTTACAAACCACGTCTGGGATCATGCCGTGGCCACAAAAACAGAAATCCCGCTGGCGGCATCGATGCACACCTGCGGGATTTTACTGACACTAAAGTGTTATTCGGCGGGGACCATCGATGGCGTACCGATCATCATCCGCTCGCCACCGGGAGGGGCTGCTTCGCGGGCGGCCCGGAGAACCTGGGTGCGCTCGGCGCGCGAAGCCATGTCGTCCCAGGCCTTTTCAGCGCGGCGGCAGCGATCGCGGACGTTGTCGAGCAGGGCGGCATCGCCGTTGCGACGCTCTTCATCAGCGCGGGCCCGGTAAAATTCTGGATTATCGGCCATGCTGATGCGCTCCTGCGGGAGAATATGGAAAGAATTGGTGCGGCGATCCGAAGACCGCCGCACCGCAACCGAGATCAGGCGGCGGATTGCTCCGCCAGCGAGATCAATCGGCTGGCTGGAGGTTCACGGCCGACTGCTTGCCACGCTTGTCGGGCTCGAGCTCGTAGGTGACGCGCTGGTTCTGGTTCAGCGTCGGCATGCCGGCGCGCTCAACCGCGGTGATATGCACGAATGCATCGTTACCGCCGCCATCCGGCGCGATGAAGCCATAGCCCTTGTCGGCGTTGAAAAACTTGACGGTTCCGGTGATAGCCATGAAGTGGCTCCTTCTTAGTAGAGAGTAACCCGACGTTCGGGCGACCCGTGCCGCGGAGCAGGGAAAGAAGGAGAAAGGTGCCGCAAAGCGCCAAGAACCGTCGATATGCGACTGTAGCTGAGCGCTATATGGGCCAAGACCGGCTGAATTGCAAATCTTGCCGGTAAAATGGGTCAAGAACTGCGTCGATTTTCGCAGATAATATTCTCGCGCGCGCCCCCGGCAACACCGATAATTTAGAACGACCGGCGCCGATATTTCGGCGCCGGTCGAGGGACTTAACGGCAGCGCGTATCGTTGCTGGAGCGATCGACCGCACGCCCGGCGAGTGCACCGCCAGCAGCCCCGAGGACAGTACCGAGCAGGCCCGAGCCGCCGGGGGCAATGACGTTGCCGAAGACGCCGCCCGCGACTCCGCCGACGATCAGGCCAGTGGTACCGTCGTTGCGTCGGCAATAATAGCGACCGTCATTGCCACGATAGACGCGCTCGTTGCGCGACAGGCGGCGCTCGCGATAGCGACGATCGTCGCGGTAGTAGCGGCCGGCATCGTAGCTCCCGTAAGCGGGGTCGGGCCGGTTATAGTCGTAGGACCGGTAGCGCGGGTCGACGCCGTAGCGGCTGCCTCCGTCGCCGACGCAACCGGCAACCAAGGTGGAGGCGGCCAACAGGCCAAGCATCGCGACGCGCATTTCGAGTCCTTTCAAGGGGTTGATACCAAAAGCGTAATGATCGACGCCGACATTTGGTTGCCGGCGCCGACGCTCCACCTATTTCAGATTGCGGATCAATCCTTGAGGTTGGCGGGCACGGTGCCGCCGTTCTTCTCCAGTTCGCGCATCACCGCCTTGATCAACCACATGTTCATCTCCGCGCTGCCGTCCTTGGCGCCGGTGTAGCCCAGCTCGGTGGCAAGCTCCTTGCGGTTATCGAGGCTCGAATCGAGATCGAGCAGCTTCATCAGGTCGACGATCGAGGTGCGCCAGTTGAGATCCGAGCCCTTCTTGGAGGCGATACCGCTCAATACCGCCTCGACATCGACCGGTGCAGCCGCCGGTGCGGGGGCGGCCTGTGGCGTCGGAGCAGGCTGCGCGGCGGTGGTCTGCGGTGCGGCGGCGGGCGTCGGGGCAGGTGCGGCGTCGGCCTTGGGCGTGCCGAAATGGCCGCTGCCGAGCGGGCCGTGCTCGCCGAAGATGGCGGACTTGATCTTGCTGAAGATACTCATGGGGTCTCCGTCGTCTGGAAGTGTGACGGTGGGTGAACGCCCGGTCGACTGTTTGGGTTCAGCATCCGCACGCCACCGCCGGCCCGAACGATCGATTTGCGCGCCGGGACCGAAGGAGCCGGAAAACGCCCCGATCGTTCAGGTCGAGCGCATCGACGCGATCAGCGTGGCGGCGCTCAAGCCCAGCGCGAATGCTTCGCCGGCCTCGCGTCGGCGCAGGCGGTGCGCGACGAGAAGCAGACGCTGACGCTGGCGCCGGGCGTGTCTGGGAACCCGATAGCCTCACATCCGTAGTCGCGTTGGAGAATCAATCAGGGCCATCGCCCGCTTGCGTCCCGGACAATCGTCTAGGCTCGTACATTGATGATGGACCGCTTGTATGATCCGTCGATCTGCCTGATCGCGATCGAGATACCCGAACGCGTGTTGGCGATCGAAGTCCATCGGCGCTACCTTATGCGTGTGCATGAAGCTTCGCTCAACATCGCCGATCGTTTGGCGTATGCGATCACGCGCAAGGATGCTGAAATTCTCTTCAAGGGACGTGATTTTATCCATACCGACCTCATCGACGCGACGCTCGAATGATCGAAATCGCGGTCTCTTCCGACGCCCCGTGGCCGGACCACGACTGGGACACTCTCGCCCTCCGCGCGGCCACGGCGGCGATCGAGCGGACCCCGCACGGCGAACTGCTGACCAGTGCGGCGACGGTCGAGATCTCGATCCGGCTCGCGTCGGACGACGAGGTGCACACGCTCAACAAGCAGTATCGCCAGAAGGACAAACCGACCAACGTCCTGTCCTTCCCGATGGTCCAGGCGGATCTGCTCGAGACGATCACGCAGAACTCCGACGATGGCGAGGTGCTGCTGGGCGATATCATCCTCGCACACGGCGTCTGCGTCGCGGAAGCGGCCGAGCGCGGTATATCGGTCGAGGATCACGCGATGCATCTGATGGTGCACGGCACGCTGCATCTGCTAGGCTATGACCATATCGAAGACGACGAGGCCGAGGGCATGGAGCAGATCGAACGCGACGCGCTCGCCGCCTTGGGCCTCCACGACCCCTATCTGATAACAGAGGACTGACGACCACGATGGCCGATGGCCCCAATGCCGGTAACGGCGATAGTAGCGACAGTATCTGGCGCGGGCTCAAGGGCCTGATCTTCGGTGCTCAAGACGAATCCCTCCGCGACCAGCTTGAGGACGCGATCGACCGGCATGAGGGCGATCCCGCCCCGGATGCGAAGGGCGATCTCACCCCGCTCGAACGCCAGATGGTCCGCAACCTGCTCCATTTCAGCGAGCGCGACGCGGGCGACGTCGGCGTGCCGCGTGCGGACATCATCGCGGTCGAGGAAGAGACGCCGTTCGCCGATCTCGTCAAGCTGTTCGCCGAAGCGGGTCACAGCCGCCTGCCGGTCTACCGCGACAACCTCGATACGATCATCGGCATGGTCCACATCAAGGACGTCTTCAACATCCTCGCGACCGGCGCCGAGCATCCGACGTCGATCGCCGGGCTGATCCGCGAGCCGCTCTACGCGCCGATGTCACGCGGTGCGCTCGATCTGCTCGCGGACATGCGGCAGAAGCACGTTCACCTGACGATCGTGCTCGACGAATACTCCGGCACCGAAGGGCTCGTGACGTTCGAGGACCTGATCGAGGAGATCGTCGGTGAGGTCGAGGACGAGCATGACGAGGCACCGCAGGTGCTGATGACGCCGATCGACGGCGGCGCCTGGGATGCCGACGCACGTGCCGAGCTGGAGGACGCCGCAGAACTGATCGATCCACGGCTGGCGGAAGTCGATGGCGATATCGATACGCTAGGCGGCTTGGCGGCGCTGCTCGCGGGGCATGTCCCGCAGATCGGCGAATGCGTCGACCACCCCAGCGGGTGGAAGCTGGAGATCACCGACGCGGACGAGCGCCGCATCAACCGGTTGCGCCTGCATCCACCAAAGATCGAATTGGTCGAAGACTGATCAATTTCCCCGAACTGCAAACGCGCGTTCATTTCGGCACCGCAATGATCCTCTATCCATGAGGAGAGCTGACGATGCGTTATGTCATGAGCCTGTCGATGATGGTGATCGCGAACGGCGCCGCGGCACAGACCGTCGAACGTCCTTTTACCGGGCCAACGGCGTGGGCGGCGGCCTGTTCGCAGGCTATGATATTCCCGCCTCGCGCAACTGGCGGTTGGGTGTCGAGATCGCCGGGACCATTGGTGGACGCACCAATGCGGCAACCTTCGATGGCTTGGTTTACCAACAGCGGCCGCAGTTCGGCGTGCGGGGTACAATGCGGGCCGGCTATGTCCTGATGCCGCACCTGATGGGATACGGATCGTTCGGCTACGGCGGTAACGCATACCGCATCCGCGACCAGATCGGTATCGGCGATGCGAATGCGTGGGGAAGCAGTTTCGTGGTCGGGGGAGGCGTCGAATACAGGATCGGCCGCCGCTACGGACTCCGTTTCGACATCAAGCACGTCGACAACCAGACGTGGCAGGGTTTCGTCGGCGTGCCGATCCGGTTCTGATCGCCCGAACCTGGCGTCGTCGGCACTACACCCCACGCGATCACTGCCGATGACGCAATCTGTTTACCGATCAGGATTCGTTTAACGCCACCAAGACGCACCGCCCGACGATGCTGGTCGGCGACATCGCGCGGCGCGTGGATTGTGCGTACAACAAAATCTCGCGCCGCTTCCAGAAGAACCCCGACGAGTTCGCCAAGGCGTTCGCAGAGGCGTGGTACGAGCGGACGCACGGTGACATGGGCCCCTACCCGCTGCTGCTCGGCCCCGAAGTGCCAGGCATGGCGGTGCCAATGGTGCGCGTATCCGTCTCGCGTCGCAGAAGGATTAGGCGGTCAACGAGTCCGCCGGACTGGCAAAGGCGCTCTCGACGTAGGAGGGTATCCAGCGCGACGTCGAGGGCAGCGGCGAGACCGTGTCGATCTCGTCTCCGGTTCGAACTCGCAGCTGCGCGCGCTGGCCGAAGTCTATACGGCGGACGACGCGAGCGAGAAGTTCGCAGGCGCGTTCGTGAAGGTGTGGAACAAGGTGACGAACGCCGATCGTTTCTACCTGGCAAAGGTGCGGGCCGAGCAGCACGCCGCGATCTCGTAAACGCGACGTCTTGGCGACGAAGAAAGGCCGTCGGCAAATGTCGGCAGCCTTTTTTTATTCTTCCACGGGGAGGGAGATCGCGACGCGCAGCGGCGGGGTGGAGGGGGATCACCGCGAGCGCATCACCCGTGGAAGCCCGCTCCACCAGCTGCGCCGGTCCCCCTCCCCGTGCCGGGGAGGATTTGCCCAACTCCACCCGTCATCCCAGCTTTCGTTGGGAAGACGGACCAGGAGCGTACGGCGAAAAGAGAGGTCGCGGTAGAGATTGCCCCAACCCCTTCGCCCCCCTAATCTCCCAACATGCGCAAACACATTCTCATCGTCCTTGGCCTGATCCTGCTCGTGATCGCCGCGGGCGTCGCCTACCTCGGGTGGCCTGACACCGCCGAACTGTCGGTCGACCAGGTCGCGGGCAAGCTGCCCAAGATCACCGATCCTCGCATCCAGACGATTCCGACGGTCAAGGTCGCCAAGGTCGTCGGCTGGCAGAACGGCGCGATGCCGACCCCCGCTGCGGGGTTGGCGGTGAAACCGTTCGCAACCGGGCTCGATCACCCGCGATGGATGTACCGCCTGCCCAACGGCGACGTGCTGGTCGCCGAGAGCAATTCGCCGCCACGCGAAGGCGGTGGAATCACCGGCTGGGTGATGAAGGTCCTGATTGGTCGCGCAGGCGCCGGCGTGCCGTCGGCCAACCGCATCACCTTGCTCCGCGACGCGAACGGTGACGGCGTGGCGGAGATGAAGTCGGTGTTCATGACCGGCCTCAACTCGCCGTTCGGCATGACATTGCTCGACGGCCAGCTCTACATCGGCAACACCGACGCGCTCGTCCGCGTGCCCTATGTCGACGGTCAGACCAAGATCACCGCCAAGCCGGAACTCGTCATCAAGCTCAACCCCGGCGGCAATCACTGGGCGCGCAACGTCATCACCGCCGCCGACGGCAAGACGCTGTACGTGGGGGTCGGTTCGTCCTCGAACATCGCCGAGAACGGCATGGACACGGAGAAATACCGCGCCAACATCCTGCAGGTCTGGCCGAAGGACAAGAACTGGCGGATCTACGCCGCCGGCCTGCGCAACCCCAACGGCATGGCGATCAACCCCAAGTCCGGCGGGCTGTGGACCGTCGTCAACGAACGCGACATGCTCGGCTCCGACCTCGCGCCCGATTACCTGACGCAGGTCGAGTTCGGCGACAATTTCGGCTGGCCCTGGTATTATTGGGGCGGCTATCCCGACACCCGTGTCGAACCAAAGAACCCCGCGCTTCAGCAATACGCCAAGCGCCCAGACTACGCGCTCGGACCGCACGTCGCCGCGCTCGGCCTGACCTTCTCCGCAGACGCGAAGCTCGGCGCGAAATTCGCCAACGGCGCGTTCGTGGGTGAGCACGGCTCGTGGAACCGCAAGCCGGTGTCGGGCTACACAGTGGTCTACATCCCCTTCGGCGACACCGGCTTCCCGGCGGCTAACGCGAAGCCGGTCGATGTCCTGAGTGGGTTCCTCAACAAGGACGGCGATGCGCAAGGCCGCCCGGTCGGCGTTATCACCGACAAGACCGGCGGCCTGCTGGTCGCGGACGACGTCGGCAACGCAATCTGGCGAGTCAGCGCTGGGGGGTGATCTGGGCGGAGGGCGGCAAAGGCCCCGCCCTCGATACCAAAGGCGTACGATCCCAACCTATCGTCATCCCCGCAGAGGTGGGGACCCGTATGCTCAAGGGCTATCGATTGACTTGCGAGCATTGCCAGTATGGGTTCCCGCCTGCGCGGGAATGACGATCCGGGGGCTTAGGCGGCTTTCTATCAGCGCCTAACGCACCCGCTCACCCCGGCAAAATCCCTCTAGCCTCGTCCAGGTCATCCTCGTCGACCATTACGCGAACCGGGATCAGCAACCAGCTCCCTTCCATGACCGACATCCCGCCATCGAACGCCACTGCCGGGATGCCTTCGCTCTCCAGCCGACCGACGATGATGTGCGCCTCGTTGCGCCCGTAGCGCCCCAGCTCGACCAAGCTCATGCGCCCACGCGTTCCAACAGGACGGTGCCAAGCCGAACCGGCAACCCGTCGATGCTCTCGATCGGCCCAGCTAGTTCCTCGATCCTCTCGGCGTCAGTCTGCGTCGCGTGATACTTCGACAGCGTCTGCCGCTCGCGGTCCAGCGTCATGAACGGCACGCCCCACCCGCAACTCGTCTGCACCTCACCGACATCGATCAGGAAAATCTGCCGCGTACCCGGCAACGGCGTGAACTGCGCGTAGAGGTCAGCCCAGCCGTCGTCCTGCGGCAACACCGCGCGGCCCTTGCCGTAGATGCGGAAGATCACCGCGGGCTGGTCGAACGCGCAGAACATGATCGTGATGCGACCATCGGCGCCAAGATGCGCGTTCGTCTCGTTCCCCGACCCGCCGACGTCGAGATACGCGACCGTCTTCGGATCGAGTACGCGAAAGCTGTCCATGCCTTTGGGACTGAGGTTAATCCGCGCGCCTTCCGCGGCTGTCGCGACGAAGAATACCGGCTGCCGGGCGACGAACGCGCGATGATCGTCGGTGAGCGCGGGGAAGAAGTCCATCGTTCGGCTCCGAATTGACGCGCGTCGTCAACGCGCATACTTTGTGCGCATGAAACATGATCCTATCGCTACCGGCAAGCGCAAATCAGTAAATATGTCCGTTGATACCGGTATTGTCGCCGCTGCCAAGGAAGCGGGCGTCAACTTGTCGCGAGTTACCGAAGCCGCACTTCGCGGCGCAATCAAGACCGAGCGCGAACGACGCTGGAAGGAAGAGAATCGACAGTGGATCGAAGCACAGAACCGATGGATCGACGAGAACGGAATTCCGCTTTCCGGCCTTGAGCCGCTGTAAATGGCGCAATTCGACGTCCATTCGATCGACGGTCACGGGCTTGTCGTGAATTGCCAGAGCGATCTTTTAAGCGACTTGCGCTCACGGGTCGTTGCCCCATTACGCCAGCCGGACGAACCGTCGGTTTCGCAGTCCAGGCTCAATCCGCTTGTGACGGTGCATCAGACGAAATATCGGGTCGCCGTCCAGTTTCTACGCGCCGTCGATAGCCGACAACTCGGCGAAAAGATCGGTTCGCTTGTCGACTACGAATATGATCTGAAGGCCGCAATCGACATGGTCGTCGGCGGACTTTAAGCCGCCGTCCCCCCGACCGTAAGTCCGTCCACCAGCAACGTCGGCTGCCCGACACCAGCCGGCACCGACTGTCCTCCCTTGCCGCAAATCCCGATGCCCTCGTCGAGCGCGAAGTCGTTGCCGATCCCGCGAACCTTGGTCAGCGAACTCGGGCCATCGCCGATCAGCGTCGCGCCCTTGATCGGGGCACCGATCTTGCCGTCCTCGATCAGATAGGCCTCGGTGCAGCTGAACACGAACTTACCCGACACGATATCGACTTGCCCGCCGCCGAACGCCTTGGCGAAGATGCCCTTCTTGACGCGCGACAGAAGCTCGGCGGGATCGTCGTTGCCGGCCTTCATGAAGGTGTTGGTCATCCGCGGCATCGGCGCATGCGCATAGCTCTCTCGGCGACCATTGCCGGTCGCCTCGACGCCCATCAGCCGTGCGTTGAGGCGGTCCTGCATATAGCCCTTGAGAATGCCGTCCTCGATCAACACGGTCTCGCGCGTCGGCGTGCCCTCGTCGTCGATCGTCAGCGAGCCGCGGCGATCCTGGAGCGAGCCGTCGTCAACCACCGTCACGCCCTCGGCCGCGACGCGCTCGCCGATGCGACCCGAGAAGGCCGACGTACCCTTGCGGTTGAAATCGCCCTCGAGCCCGTGACCGATCGCCTCGTGCAGCAGAATGCCGGGCCAGCCATTGCCGAGCAACACGGTCATCTCGCCCGCAGGAGCGGCGATCGAGTCGAGGTTGACCAGCGCCTGCGACAACGCCTCGTCGATCGCGCGGTTGTACGTCGCAGGCTCGAACAGGTCGTTGTAGAGATAGCGCCCGCCGATCCCGTAGCTGCCCGTCTCGCGGCGACCATTCTGCTCGGCGACGATCGAGACGTTGAGGCGGACTAAAGGCCGAACGTCGGTCGCGACGAAACCGTCCGCGCGGACGATCTCAACGACGGACCACGTTCCCGAAAGGCTGACCGATACCTGCGCGACGCGAGGATCGCGCGCCCGCGCCGCAGCGTCGATCGTTTGACAGAGGTTCACCTTGTCGGCGAAGGGGACGAGGTCGAGGGGATCGGCATCTGTGTAGCGGCGCTGGTTGGTGCCCTGCGGCGGACGGGCCTTCGCGGCGACGCCCGGTTCGATCAGCGCCATCGTCTCGGTGGCGCGACGGATCGCGGCGGGGGTCATCTCGTTCGAATGCGCGAAAGCTGTCATCTCGCCCGACACTGCGCGAAGGCCAAAGCCGGAACTGGTGTCGTAGGAGGCGGTCTTCAGCCGGCCGTCGTCGAACCCGAACGCCTCAGCCTTGCGATACTGGAGGTACAACTCGCCATCGTCGGCCTTGCCGAGCGCCTTGGCGGTCAGCGCCTGCGCCTGTTCGGGGTCCAGGGTATCGCGGTAGAGGAACGAACGGGGGTCTGCTGCTATCGTCATCCGATAGATATAAGCGGCTTAGCGCCCTGCGCCATCCCCGCGATCGCGCAAAGTCGACTGGTCCGCGCCATCCGCGGCGCCGCCGACGAGGATGAAGCGGCGGTCGCAATAGCCGCAATCGACATAGCCGGTCTCGTCGATCTGCAACCAGACGCGCGGGTGGCCGAGCGCCGCACCGCCGGGAATGTCGGTGGCGCCATCGCAGGCGACGCGGGCGTGGGTGACGCGGGTGGTTTCGAGCGGCGGATGCATGAGGGGGCGATAGCAAGCGCGCGCGGGCCGGGCAATTGGTTCTTCGGCGTGGGCAAGAAGGAAGAATGGGTTCACGCTGAGGCGCGGAGACGCGGAGGTGTTGCATCCAGCCTGTCGGTCGGGAGACATCATGATCTGTTCCGCAGGTAGGTGATCGAGCGGTCGCTACGCGACAAGCGCAACACCTTCGCGTCTCCGCGCCTCCGCGTGAACAAATCTTCTTTGCAACGCCCGAGGGGATGACCAGCCCCGCCCGCCCCGCTATGCCGCAGCCATGACCGAAGCTGCGATCGCAATCTCGAACCTTTGCAAGACCTACGCGCCCGTCGGCACCGCCCCGCCCAAGCGCGCGCTCGACGACGTGACGTTCGACGTGCCCCGCGGCCAGATCTTCGGCCTGCTCGGCCCCAACGGCGCGGGCAAGTCGACGCTCATCAATATCCTCGCCGGCCTCGTCAACAAGACCGACGGCAGCGCGGCGATCTGGGGGTTCGACATCGACGAACACCCGCGCAACGCCAAGGCGTCGATCGGGATCGTCAACCAGGAGATCCTGTTCGACCCCTTCTTCTCGCCGTTCGAGACGCTGGAGATCCAGGCCGGCCTCTACGGCGTCCCCAAGGCGAAGCGCCGCACCATGGAACTGCTCCGCGCGGTGCATCTCGAGGACAAGGCGCACGCCTATGCCCGCACGCTGTCCGGCGGGATGAAGCGCCGCCTGATGGTCGCGAAGGCAATGGTCCACTCGCCCCCCGTCCTCGTGCTCGACGAGCCGACCGCGGGCGTCGACATCGAACTGCGCCAGCAACTCTGGACCTATGTCCGCAGCCTCAACCAGGCTGGCGTGACGGTGGTCCTCACCACGCATTATCTCGAGGAAGCCGAAGAACTCTGCGACCGCATCGCGATCATCAACAACGGCCGCCTGATCGCCAACGAACCGACCCGCGAACTGGTCGGCAAGGCACAGGAGAAGATCGTCGCCGTCACCGTCGACCGCGACGTGACGGATATCCCCGCCAACGCCTGCTTCCAGAAGATCGCGCTGAAGGGCACCCGCACCCTCGAAATCACCTACAAGAAGGACCGCGTGAACGCCGGCGAAGTCCTCGCCGCGATCCAGTCCGGCGGCTTCGGCATCGTCGACGTCTCGACCAAGGAGCCCGATCTGGAAGACGTTTTCCTCAGCCTGACAAGGGCAGCCAACGCCTGAACCACGAGCGTCGGCGTTATTTGCTCCCCGGCAGGATAGTCGATAGGCTTGGGGCAACTCCGATGGAGGTGCGTGATGATCAGTGCTGATCTCGGCCAACAGCTCGAAACTTATGTGTCCCATCTCGTCGAGACCGGTCGATATGCGTCCGAGAGCGAGATCCTGCGCGAAAGCGTGCGATTGTTGCAGGATCGAGAGGCGCGTCTGGCGGCGCTCGACGCATCGATAGCGCGTGGCCTAGCCGATGCGGAGGCAGGCCGGGCGACATCCGCCGACCAGGTTTTCGACCGACTCGAAGCCAAATATGCGGCGCTGGCAGACGGCACGGGATGATCGTCCTGATCTCCGCCAGGGCCGAACAAGACCTTGAGGAGATCGGCGACTATATTGCTCGCGACGATCCGAACCGGGCGATCGCGTACATCCGGATGCTGCGCGCGAAGTGCCTCGCCCTCGCCGATCTTCCTAGCCGCTTCCCGCTGGTGCCGCGGTACGAGGCGCGAGGCATACGCCGTCGCGTTCATGGCGATCACCTGATCTTCTGTCGTGTCGAACACGAACAGGTTGTCATCCTTCACGTTCTGCACGGCGCCCGAGACTATGCTGCATTCCTGTTCCCGGTATGAGAACTACCACTCTGTCCTATCACCGTATTTTCAGGCAACAGCGACAGTATGCAGGCCTCCCTTACCAACTCATCCGCCGCTTTGAGCGTAGCGTCGTCCAGATCGTCGAAGCATGATGAAGGAAGTTTCCGAGCGCGACGTCGTGTGAACTACGTAACTTTCCGCAAAGCTGCCGACGCCATTTCGGGCTTGGATCAATTCGGAAACCACGCATGAACAGCGACATCCTGATCGTCGGCTCGGGCGCCGCAGGCCTCACCGCCGCGCTCAATCTTGCCGATCGCTTCAAGGTCACCGTCCTGGCGAAGGGCGCGCTCAACGAAGGCTCGACCGCGTGGGCGCAGGGCGGGATCGCCGCCGTGCTCGAACCCGGCGACACGTTCGAGAACCATGTCGAGGACACGATGGTCGCCGGCGCCGGGCTCAACGACCGCGCGATCGTGGAAATGGTGGTCGAAGGTGCACCTGCCGCGATCGAACGCCTGACGCATCTCGGCGTGCCGTTCGAGACCGAGGGCAACGCGCTGCACCTGACTCGCGAGGGCGGGCACTCGCACCGGCGCATCGTCCACGTCGCCGACGCGACCGGCTGGGCGGTGCAGGACGCGCTGCAGAAGGCCGCCGAGGCGCATCCGAACATCACCCTCGTCCCCGACCAGATCGCGATCGACCTCGCCACGTCGCGCCACGAAGAACGCTATTCGGGTGCGGGCAACGTCTGGGGCGTCTACGCGGTCGACCGCCACACCGAACGCGTGGAACTCTACACCGCGCGCGCGACGATCCTCGCGACCGGTGGCGCGGGGCGGACCTATCTGTTCTCGACCGCACCCCGCGGCGCGACCGGCGACGGCATCGCGATGGCGTGGCGCGCCGGAGCGCGTGTCTCCAACATGGAAATGATGCAGTTCCACCCGACCTGCCTCTACAATCTGGAGGTCAAGAATTTCCTGATCACCGAAGCGGTGCGCGGCGAAGGCGGGCGGTTGATCAATCCGTCGACCGGCAAGCGCTTCATGACCTATTACGACCCTGCGCGGATGGAGCTCGCCCCCCGCGATATCGTCGCGCGCGCGATCGATGCAGAGATCAAGCGCTACGGGCTCGATTACGTCCATCTCGACATCAGCCACATGCCCGCCGAGTTCATCCGGCATCACTTCCCCAACATCCACGAGAAGCTGCTCGGCCTCGGCATCGACATGACGACGCAGCCGATCCCGGTCGTCCCCGCGCAGCATTACACGTGCGGCGGCATCGTCATCGACGAACACGGCAAGACCGATCTTCCCGGCCTGTATGCGGCAGGCGAATGCACCGAATCCGGACTGCACGGCGCCAACCGGCTCGCGTCAAATTCGCTGCTCGAATGCTTCGTGTTCGGCGAGGCGGCGGCGGACAGCATCGCAGCCGCGTGGGACACGCTGCCCCCGCCCCCGCCGATCCGCCCCTGGGACGAAAGCCGCGTCACCGATTCCGACGAAGAGGTCGTGATCAAGCAGACCTGGACCGAGATCCGCCGCTTCATGTGGAATTACGTCGGCATCGTCCGCACCACCAAGCGGCTTGAGCGCGCGCAGCACCGGATCGAACTGCTCAACGACGAGGTCGCCGAATATTACCAGCATTTCCGCGTCACGCCCGACCTGATCGAACTGCGCAATCTGCTCCAGACCGCCGAACTGATCGTACGATCCGCGCTCCACCGGCACGAGAGCCGAGGGCTGCATTTCACGCTCGATTATCCAGAGACGTTGCCCGAGGCGGTCGATACGGTTCTCGTTCCCTGATGCTCGCGCTGTTCGGCGCACGCGGCGCGCGCTTCGTCGCAGTCGCGCAACACCGTGGTTTCGCGACGCGGATCCGCGGATAAGGGTCGGGTCTTCAGTGCAGGGCGTTCAAGCAACATGACATCGACGAGTGCGATCAACCGTCTTCTGGCAACGGCACTGTGTGGCGTGTTGCTGGCGGGATGCGGATCGGCGTCGCGTCCCGGCGCGACCGCGATCGCGCCGATCTCTCAGGATCAGGGGATCGTCTCGATCCCGGTGCCGCCACCCTTGCCGCGTCAGTTGCGCCCTGCTCCCACCAGCCTCGTCAACGCGATCTCCGAACTGCAGAGCGGGTTCCAGGGCAAGGCGGGGATCGCGGTGCGCGCAGTCGACGACGGCTGGACGGTCGAAGCCGGCGGGCGCCAGTTGCTGCCGCAGCAGTCGGTCAGCAAGCTGTGGGTCGCGCTGACCGTCATGGACCTGCGCGATCAGGGCAAAATCCGGCTCGACGAACCGATCGTGGTCCGGCCGCAGGATCTCACGCTGTTCCACCAGCCGATCGCGATGCTGGTAAAGGGCGACGGCTATCGCACCACCGTCGGCGAATTGCTGACCCGGGCGCTGACGCATAGCGACAACACGGCCAACGATAGGCTGCTCACACGCGTCGGCGGACCGTCCGCGGTGCGGTCGATGATCGACCGGAAACAGCTCGGCGCGATCCGGTTCGGTCCTGGCGAGCGGCTGTTGCAGAGCGGCACGGCCGGGCTGAAATGGCAACCTTCCTATGCGGTCAACGGCGGCTTCATGACCGCCCGCAACCGGTTGTCGCCCGCAGTGCGCGAGGCTGCGCTGAACGCGTATGTCCGCAATCCGCCCGATGGCGCCGCCCCGATCGCGATCGCCGATGCGATTGCGCGGCTGGCAAAGGGGGATCTGTTGTCGGAGACGTCGACCAAGATCCTGCTCGATACGATGGGCCGCTCGGTCACCGGGCGCGCCCGGCTGCGCGCGGCGCTTCCGGGGGGCTGGGAGATCGCGCACAAGACCGGTACGGGGCAGGATCTCGGTCGCCGCAACGCCGGATTCAACGACGTCGGGCTGCTGACCGCGCCGGATGGCCGTCGCTACGCGATCGCGGTGATGATCGGGGACACCATCCGGCCGATGCCCGAGCGGCAGCGGTTGATCCAGGCGGCGGCCGCGGCGGTTGCGAACTATGCGGGGACCACGCGGTCTTCGAACTAAATTCAGCGGTATCGGGGCGGATGAACTCCACCTCAACCGTCATCCTGACGAACGTCAGGACCCAGAGCCAAACACGGTACCGCTCGTGATCCTGGGTCCTGACTTTCGTCAGAATGACGTAAAAAGAACAGTCGTCCCTACAGGATCGACCTCAGTCGAAGCCGTTCGCCAGGAAGCGCTCGGCCACCGCGCAGTGCATCGCGATCCCGTGGGCCATGACGCGTTCGTCGATCGTCATCTTCGTGTTGTGCAGCGGCGGGTTGGTGCGCGGATCGCTGCCCTCGGGCGCGGCACCGATGAACGCCATCGCCCCGGGCAGCTTCTGGAGGACGTACGAGAAGTCCTCCGCGCCCATCATCGGCGGCATCACCTGATACGCGCCCTCGCCGCCGATCGCGGTCGCGCACGCCTTCATCAGGTCGGTGGCGCGCTCGTCGTTGACGGTGACCGGGTAGCCTTCCTCGATCGTCGGCGTGCCGACGGCGCCGTGCGCGGCGGCGATGCCCTCGACCATGCGGATGAAGGCGGCACGGACCTGTTCGCGCGTGCGCTCCGAGAGGGTGCGCATCGTGCCGAGCATCTCGACGGTCGACGGAATGACGTTGTGCGCAGACCCTGCGTTGAGCTTGGTGATCGACAGTACCGCCGGGTCGGTGACCGCCACCTGCCGTGCGACATAGGTCTGGAGCGCGGTGACGATCTCGCAGGCGATAGGCAGCGGGTCTAGACAGTCGTGCGGCATCGCCGCGTGCCCGCCGCGGCCGGTGATCATCGCGCGCAACGTGTCGGTCGACGCCATCAGCGTGCCCGCGCGGCTGACGACATGCCCCATCGGCATGTTCGGCGATATGTGAAGCGCGAAGCCCGCCTCGGGAAGCGGCGAGTCGAGCAGGCCGTCGGCGATCATGTGGCGCGCGCCGTGATGCCCCTCCTCGCCCGGCTGGAACATGAAGACGACCGTGCCAGGCAGTTCGTCCCGCCGTGCGCACAACGCCTTGGCTGCACCAACCAGCATCGCGGTGTGCGAATCGTGCCCGCAGGCGTGCATCGCGCCGTCGATCTTCGACGCGAACGGAAGGCCGGTTTCCTCCTGCATCGGCAGCGCATCCATGTCGCCGCGGAGAAGTACCGTCCGGCCGTTGCCGCCGGCAGTGCCTGCGCGGCCGCCGCGGAGAATCGCGACAAAGCCGGTGGTCGAGGTCCCCTCGCGGATTTCGAGCGGGAGCCCGGCGAGCGCGGCCTTCACCTTGTCCGAGGTGCGCGGGCAGTGGAGGCCAACTTCGGGGTCGGCGTGGATCGCGCGGCGGAGCGTGATCGCTTCGTTGAGGCTGTCTTCGCCGATCGCGGTCCAGTCGGTCGGGGTCCAGTCGGTGGTGGATTCGAAATCGAGGGACATGTCTGACTCCTTGAATGGCTTAACCACCACCCCGGCGGAGGCCGGGGCCCAATTGGGAAGGTCGATGTAACGGAGCGCCGTCCGACGTTACCTCCGTTCCCCAATTGGGCCCCGCCCTCCGCCGGGGTGGTGTGTTTGTTTGGGGGGCGGCTCGGCCCCTGATCATGAGGGCAGTCTACCCCCGGAACAGCCCGCCTAAAACCCCGCGCAGTACCGTACCGACCAAGCCGCCGCTCGACGACGAGCGGCGGGACTTGGTCCCGAACACCTGCTTGCCGATCTCGTTCGCCACCTGCCGGCCGATCGACGAACTTGCCGCGCGTGTCGCCGACGATGCCATCTTGGTCCAGGGCGAATTCGCCGCCTCGCGGTCGGCCTCTCGCTGCTGGCGATCCGCCTCGCGCTGGTCCGCGATACGGGCGCGCTCCGCCTCTTTCGCCGTCTTCGCATCGAGCTTCGCCTGCGCCGCCGCGGCCTTATCCGCCTCGGTCGTCGCCTTCGCCTCAGCCGCCGCAGCGCTCGCCTCCTGCGTTTTCGCCGCCAGCAGCTCCTCGGCCGACTCGCGATCGACCAGCGTGTCGTACTTCGCGCCGATCGCATCGGTCTCGATCATCACCTTCCGCTCGGCCGGCGTGATCGGCCCGACGCGCGAGGCGGGCGGCTTGATCAGCGTGCGCTCGACCGGCGTCGGTGCGCCATCCGCCTGCAGCAACGACACCAGCGCCTCGCCGACCTTCAGCTCGGTGATGATCGTCGCAACGTCGACGCCGGCGTTCGCCCGGAACGTCTCCGCCGCCGAGCGCACCGCCGCCTGATCGCGCGGCGTAAACGCGCGCAACGCATGCTGGACGCGGTTGCCGAGCTGACCCGCAACGGTGTCGGGAA
The DNA here is from genome assembly GCF_040407565.1 of Sphingomonas faeni. Taxonomy (GTDB): domain Bacteria; phylum Pseudomonadota; class Alphaproteobacteria; order Sphingomonadales; family Sphingomonadaceae; genus Sphingomonas; species Sphingomonas faeni_F. The sequence continues at coordinate 164,897 of NZ_JAPZPR010000008.1, read as the reverse complement.
CGTCGATCGGGTTCTGCGTGATAAAATACACGCCCACCCCCTTCGAACGGATCAGGCGGACGACCTGTTCGATCTTCTCCAGCAGAGCCTTGGGCGCCTCGTCGAACAGCAGATGCGCCTCGTCGAAGAAGAAGCACAGCACCGGCTTGTCGGGATCGCCGACCTCGGGAAGATGCTCGAACAGCTCGCTCATCAGCCACAGCAGGAACGTCGCGTACAGTTTCGGCGAGGCCATCAGCTTGTCGGCAGCGAGGATGTTGACGATCCCCCTGCCCCGGTCGTCGACGCCGATGAAGTCGTTCATCTCCAGCGCCGGCTCGCCAAAGAAATTCTCCGCACCCTGCGTGCGCAACTGGAGCAACGAGCGCTGGATCGCACCGATCGACTGTTTCGAAACGTTGCCGTACGTCACCGTCAGCTCGTCCGCCCGCCCCGCGCATTCCGTCAGCATCGCCTGGAGATCGTCGAGGTCGATCAGCAGCAGCCCTTCCTTGTCGGCGACGTGGAAGGCGATCGTCAGCACGCCCTCCTGCACCTCGTTGAGGTCCATCAGCCGCGACAGGAGCAGCGGCCCCATCTCGCTGATCGTGGTGCGGATCGGATGCCCCTGCTCGCCGAACAGGTCCCAGAACTGAACGGGATTGTCGGCATAGGCCCAGCTATCGTCGCCGATCGCCTTGGCCCGCTCGGCAAACGTCGCGTGCGTCTTCGCGGTCGGCGACCCGGCCATCGCGAGGCCCGACAGGTCGCCCTTCACGTCGGCGACGAAACACGGCACGCCGTTCGCCGAGAAGCCCTCGATGATCCCCTGCAACGTCACCGTCTTGCCGGTACCGGTCGCGCCCGCGATCAGGCCGTGGCGGTTGGCGCGCTTCAGCTCCAGCGTCTGCGGCTTGCCGTCCACGCTCGCGCCGATGAAGATGCCGTCGGTCATGGGTCTCGTCCTCTGTATCCGGCGCCGACCCTAACCTCGCGCGCGCCAAAGAAAAAGGACCGCCGCTCAGGCGAGCGACGGTCCTTTCGGGTCAGTCATGTCGGTCGTTTATTACTTGATCTTGACCGGCAGGAACGTGGCCGGGCTACGGCCGCGCTTCACCTGCAACAACACCTGCGGGCGACCGGCCGCCTTGGCCGTGTTGACCGCGTTCTGGACGTCGACCGCGGTGCGGACGGGCGTGCCGTTGACCGAGATGATGACGTCGCCGCGCTTGAGCTTGCCATACGCGTCGCTGGTCTGCGCGACCACGGCGATGACGACGCCCTGCGTGCTGGCTTCGACGCCGACCGCCTGCGCGATCGCCGGGGTCAGCGGCTGGACGCCGATGCCAAGCGCTGCGCCGGCCACCGGTGCGGCGGGCGTGGCCGAGTCATCGCCGTCGTCACCGTCGTCGGAGCCGAAGCCTTGCGCATCGCCACCGACCACAGCCGCCAGCTTGTCCGCGCTTGGACGCGGCACCACGACCACGTTTGCCGAAGTCGGCTTGCCGTTGCGCAGGATGTCGAGCCGTGCGGTCTGGCCGGGCTTCACGTTGGAGACGAGGTAGGACAGCGACTGGTCGACCGTCACCGGCTGGCCGTTGACCTTGGTCACGACGTCGCCCGCGCGCACGCCGGCCTTGGCCGCCGGACCGCCCGCGGTCACGTCGTTGATCAGCTCGCCCTGGTTCTTGGGAATGCCCAGCGCCGCGGCGGTATCCTCGTTGATCGTGCCGCCCGGCTGAAGCTGGACGCCGATATAGCCGCGCTCGATCGTGCCGCCCTTCATGAAGGTGGCGATGATCGGCTTGGCGACGGCCGCGGGGATCGCGAAGCCAATGCCGATATTGCCGCCCGACTGGCTGAAGATCTGCGAATTCACGCCGATCACGTTTCCGTTGAGATCGAACATCGGGCCGCCCGAGTTGCCCTGGTTGATCGACGCGTCGGTCTGGATGAAGCGATCATACGCACCGCCCTGGCCGGTGACGCGGTTGATCGCCGAGACGATACCCGCGGTCACGGTGCCGCCGAGGCCGAACGGCTCGCCGATCGCGACGACCCAGTCGCCGACGCGGGCGCCGTTCGAATCGCCGAACTTCACGAACGGCAGGTTGGCCGCGTCAATCTTCAGCAGCGCGAGATCGGATTCCTGATCCTTGCCGATGACCTTGGCGACATATTCCTTCTTATCGCTGAGCGTCACGGTGATCGAATCGACAGTCGCGCCCTGTGCGCCCGGCGAGATCACGTGATTGTTAGTGACGACATAGCCGTCCGGCGAGATCAGGAAGCCCGAACCGAGCGAGGCGCCTTCGCGCTTCACCGGCGCACCACCCTGGCCGCCGCCGCCCATGCCGCCGAACAGGTCGCCGAACGGCGTACCCGCGAACGGATTGGCCTGCTGCTTCTGGACGATCGTCTGCTTGGTCGAGATGTTGACGACCGCGGGCTGGAGACGCGCGACCATGTCGGCGAAGCTCATGGGCGCGCCGGGTTTCGGCGAGACCGCCTGGATCGCACCGGGTTCGTTCTGCGCGACCTGCGCGCCGCTCGGCTGGAGCGCGAGCGTCGCGGTCGCGCCGCCGAGGAGAAGAGCACTGGTAATGGCGTAGGCGTAACGCACTAGATGTTGTCCTCTCGTTTCATCAATCGAAACAGATCGCCGTTAGGCAAGCCGTCCTGAACGATGCTTGAATATGAACAGGGGTTCAAAGGTTCCGCAGGATCAACGCCCGCGGCCCTCGAATTCCCTCAGGTAACTGTTGTTCGGCGACAGAATGATCGAGGTCGATCCTTCCGGTGCCGGGCCACCGTCGGCACCGAACGTGTGCCGGTACGACTGCATCGCGCGGTAAAAGTCGTAGAAATCAGCGTCCTTGCCGAAGCTCTCGGCGTAGATCTTCGCTGAATCCGCATCCGCCTGCGCACGAACGATCTGCGCCTGCTTCTGGCCCTCGGCGCGGATCGTGATCGCCTCCTGCTGGCGCGCGCTCGACATACGCTTGAGCGCGCTTTCGAGTGGCAGGCCGACGGGCAGGTTCGCCTGCTTGATGCGGACATCGACGATCTCGACGCCGTACTGGCTGGCGACGCGCTGGAGACCCTTCTGGATGTTGTCCATCAGCTCCGACCGTTCGGGGCTGAGCAGTTCGACAAAGCGTCGTTTGCCGAGCTCGTTGCGCAGCGCAGACCCGAGGATCGGGCGCAGCTGATCGGGAATCCGATCCTCGCTGCCGACCGCATTGCGCATCTTGCGCGGATCGACGATCCGGTAGCGCGCATAGGCGTCGACCTCGAGCCGGAGCTGGTCGGTCGACAGCACCAGCGTGTTGTCGAGCTCGAGGTCCTGCACGCGCTTGTCGATCCAGACGATCCGGTCGACGAACGGGATACGCGCGATCAGACCGGCACCGGTCTGGCCGAACGGGGTGTTCGGCTGCCACGCGTTGACGGTACGGATCGGCTGGCCGAAGCGCAGGATCACCGCCTGCTTGGTCTCGGGGACGATCGCGAAGGTCGATGCGGCGAGGATCACCAGTAACAGGGCGACGATCCCGGCGACGATCGGGTTGCGGAAACTCACGGCGTTCACTGGGCAGCTCCAGGCTGGGGGGCAGCCGCCGCCGCGGCCGGCGCTGGCGTCGACTGGACAGCCTCCGGGTTCGGCAAACGCTTGGCGTTGGACAGCGGCAGATACGGCACAACCCCGCCCGGCGTCTCGACGATCGTCTTGTCGCTCTTGGCGAGCACCGCCTCCATCGTCTCGTAATACATCCGGCGACGCGTCACTTCGGGCGCGAGCTTGTACTGCTCGTAGACCTTATCGAACGACGCGGCCTCGCCCTGCGCGCGCGCCACGACCTGCTGCGCGTACGAGCGCGACTGGTTGAGGTTGGCGATCGCCTCCTGCTGTGCGGCGGTGACGGCGTTGAAGTCCTCGACGATCCGCGCGGGCGCAGCTGCCTGCTTGATCGCGACGCCCTGGATGCGGACGCCCGACTTGTAGTCGTTGAGGATCTGCTGCGTCAGGTCGGCCACGCGCTGCTCGATCACTGTACGCCCCGTACCGATCGCCTGGTCGAGCGTCGTCGTCGCGACCACCGCGCGCATCGCGCTCTCGGCGGCGGCGCGGACGGTGTCGTTCGGCTCGGCGAGCTGGAACACGTAATCGCGGGGATCGGCAATGTCCCAGCGCACCGAATAGGCGAGATCGATAATGTTCTGGTCGCCGGTCAAAGTCAGGTTCTCGCCGTCACCGACGGGAAAATTGTCGGTCCGAATCTTCTGCACGTCGACCACCGTCACGTCGGCGATCGGTGCAGGCATCGTCAGGCGCAGGCCGGGATCGAGCGTGCCGGCGTACTTGCCGAAATACGTGACGACGCCGCGTTGCTGCGGGCCGATCTGGTGGACCGAGGTGAACAGGATCCAGACGACCGCGATGATCGCGACGCCAATCGCCCAGAGCGCACGGGCGTTGGCGCCCGAGGGCAGGCCGCCGAAGCCGCCAGTGCCGCCACCGCCGCCGCCCGAGCCGCGCGCTTTCCGCAGGAACTCGTCGAGCGCGGTCGGCTTGGCGGCAGGTTTGCGGCCACCGGGTGGTTGCGCCCAAGGATTGCGCGGGCCGCTGTTACCGTCGTCGCCCGAGCCGCCCCAAGGGCCTTTCGGTGTTTCGGTGGCGAGGATATCGGGGCGCCGGAACCAGCGCGAGAAGATCGTCATACCAACCTTTATAGGTGTGCGCTGGCGGAAAAACAGTGCCAAGCGGCCTTAGCGGTCCTATCTGGCACGGATGATCGACATCGAAGGCGTAAAGGCGGCGGTTGCTGCAGTAGCGGGCAAGCGGGCGACCGTCCGGCTCGAAGGGACCCGAGCGGGCATCATCATCGATGCGACCGGGCTCGACCCGCAAGCGCGTGATGCGCTGGAAGCGACCGTGCGGATGGCCGCGACGCAGCCCGGCGTGACCGAAGTACGGATCGCGGTCACCGCTGAACGCTCGACCCGCCGGCTGATCGCGGTCGCCAGCGGCAAGGGTGGCGTCGGCAAATCGACGCTCGCCGCCAATCTCGCCATCGCGATGTCGCGTGCCGGTCGCCGCGTCGGGCTGGTCGACGCCGATATCTACGGTCCGTCGCAGCCCCGGCTGATGAACGTCGAGGGCACGCGCCCCACTGCGAAGGACAAGGTGCTCGACCCTGTCCCCACACCGTACGGCGTACCGTTGCTTTCGATGGGCCAGCTCGTCGAGCCCGGCAAGGCGATCGCGTGGCGCGGGCCGATGGCGGCGGGGGCGCTCGGCCAGCTGGTCGAGGCGGATTGGGGCGTTACCGATACGCTGGTGCTCGATCTCCCCCCCGGCACCGGCGACGTCCAGCTGACGATGGTCCAGAAATACCGCCCCGCAGGCGCGGTGATCGTCTCGACCCCGCAGGATCTCGCGCTGATCGATGCGCGTCGCGCGATCGACCTGTTCGAAAAGGCCGGCATCCCGATCATCGGTCTGGTCGAGAACATGGCGGGGTACATCTGCCCGCATTGCGGAGAGGCGTCGGACCCGTTCGGCAACGGCGGCGCAGAGGCGGCGGCGCGCGAGCTCGGCATCCCGTTCCTCGGCCGCGTGCCGCTGACGATCTCGATCCGCACCGCGTCCGATGCCGGCACACCGCCCGCCTCGAACCCGGACGATATGATTTTCATGCCGATCGCTGCTCAGGTCGTCGCATGGCTCGGAAAACTGTGAAACCCGCAGGCCTGATCCACGTTGTGTTATTACCGGTCGTACCCGACGCGTAGAGTCGCGGTACGAGCGGACCAGGTTTCTTCTCGCAGGAGGCATCGATGCCGTTGACCGCCGATGCCGATATTAAGACGCTGCTCGAAAACGCACGTACGATCGCGATGATCGGCGCCTCCGACCGCCCCAATCGCCCGTCGTACGGCGTGATGGCCAAGCTTCAGGCGCATGGCTACCGCGTGATCCCGGTCAATCCGCAGATCACCGGCGAGCATGTCCACGGCGAGTTCGTGTTTCGCGACCTGTCGCAACTTGGCGACCCGATCGACATCGTCGACATCTTCCGCAACTCCGCCGCGGCCGGTGAGGCCGTCGACCAGGCTATCGCGGCGGGCGCGAAGGCGGTGTGGATGCAACTTGGCGTCGTGAACGAAGAAGCCGCGGCACGCGCCGAAGCGGCTGGTCTGCAGGTGGTCATGGACCGTTGCCCGGCGATCGACATCCCCCGGCTCGGCGTCGCGAAGATCGGTCCTGCCGCCGACGAATAGCGGCGACCGAATGATGCTTGCCCTGCAAGACTAACGTCGCCATCCTCTGCCGTGTCCGGAGGCGTTCATGCTGGCGATGCTGTTGTCGATACTGATCGAAGACCCGCTGATGGCCGCTGCCAAGTCGAGGATGGCGGCCGAGCAGCCATGCCTGCCAAGCGCCGACGAGACCGACATCACCGTCTGCGGCCTGCGCAAGGCCGACCGCTACCGGGTGCCGTTCGTCGAACACGACCCTGGCGACCCCGCGCATGAAAGCGTCAGGGGGGAACGCATCCGGCTGCTCCACCGCACCTCGCCGCTCGACGATCTAAGCCCGTTCCAGGTCGGAGGGGGCATGGCGGGGGTCAGCGTGACGGTCGGCGGCGAAGGCGGAACCTCGATCCGCAAGCCCGCCCCATGAGCGCCGTAGCGACCATGATTACGAGCGCGCTGCTTCAAGTTGCCGCGGCCACGTCCGGCCCCTTGCCTGCGAAGCCGGCGGCGGCACCGGAGCGCTTCTCGATTCTCGTCGACCCTTGTGCCGCCGCGTCGCGGGACGGCAACGAGATCATCGTCTGCGGGGCGACCGCCAAGGACAGCCCGCGCCTGCCGATGCGTGACGATCGTGGCCCGCCCGACCGTGCAGTCGCCGCCAATCCCGAACTCAGCGCCGTCCGCGCGCTGCAACTGGCGAACACGCCCTGCACGGCGAGCCAATGGGGCTGTCAGGTCGGTTTCGGCCCCCCGATCGCGCCGATCGCCAAGGCAGCCGTCGGCCTCATCAAAAGCGCGCTCGCCAAGAAGCCCGACAAGAGCGGTCGCGTGCCGATCGATCTCGACGGCCCCGTGGGCACCGTGAACTAGCGGCAGGCGGTCGGTGTCGTTCCTTGCCGTGACCCTGTTCCTGCAAGCCGCGACGTCGGGCATTCCCACCACGCCGATCGTCGCGCCGCCGCCGCCGCCGCCGCCCAGCTGGTCGATCCTCGATCCGCCGCGCTGTCCAGGCTCGAGCCCGACGGAAATCATCGTCTGCGGCAGCAACGGATCGGCTGAGCAGCGGCTACCGCTACCCGGCGAGCGCGCCCCACAGGATCGACCCCGCCAACCCACCGGCGACCCGCGCGCGGCGCTCGACAATGCCGGCCCGGCGTGCCCGCCCGGCGGCTGCACGGGCGTCGACCTGTTCACGGTCCCGGTCGTGCTGATCCGCGGCATCGGCGCGCTGATCGATCCGCATAGCTGTTGCGAGAATGGCGAGGGGAAAGACCCGATGGCGCTGGTTCGCGACATCGGGCGGAAATTTCGGAAGAAGCCGGATAAGACGAACCGCGTGCCGATCGTGCTCGATGAGCCGGTGAAGTAAAGGTACTCGCGTACCATTGCGGCACGACTCCCTTATCCTTGTTTCCCCGCGAAGGCGGGAACCCAGCCTGGGCTCCCGCCTACGCGGGAGAACACGGGGAGGTAGCGTTACTGTCCACCACCCCGGCGAAGGCCGGGGCCCATTGGAAAGGTTGCAGTGACGGCGCACAGTCCGCCGTTACAACCGTCCCCCAATTGGGCCCCCGCCTTCGCCGGGGTGGTTGCGTCCTGTGGTAGCGAGCCTGCCTCAATCCAGAATATGCATCCACATCGGCTGCCCCACGAGGCTCTGCGACCCCCGCAGTTTTTCCAGCGCCTGCGCGACCGACCGCTCGGGGCTCTCATGCGTCACGATCGCCACCAGCACGCTGCCATCCGCGATCGCCCCGCGCTGGATCAGGCTCTCGATCGAGACGCCGGCGTCACGCATCGCCGCGGCGATCTCGGCCAGCACGCCAACCCGGTCCGCCACCGTGAAGCGCAGATACGCCCGCCCTCGCCGCTCGCCGCTGTCCGCCTTGGGTGCCGCCGTAAGCGAGACGACCGGCATCGCGAACGGCGGGCCGAACTCGCCGCGCGCAATGTCGATCAGGTCGGCCACTACCGCACTCGCGGTCGGGCCATCGCCCGCACCCGCGCCCTGGAACAGCAGGCGGCCCACAAAATTGCCTTCTGCGACCACGGCATTGAGCGATCCGGTGACGTGCGCGAGCGGGTGATCGATCGGCACGAGATGCGGATGGACGCGCTGGAACAACCCGTCCGCGCCTGCCTCGGCCAGACCGAGCAGTCGCACGCGATAGCCCAAGGCCGCCGCCTCGGCGATATCCGCACCCAGCAGATGCCGGATACCGCTGATCGCAACGTCGTCGAACGCCGGCTGCGTCCCGAACGCGACCGCCGCCAGGATCGACAGCTTGTGCGCCGCATCGACGCCGTCGATGTCGAAGCTCGGATCGGATTCCGCAAATCCCAGCGCCTGCGCTTCCGCCAGCACCTCGGCAAAGTCGCGCCCTTCCGATTCCATCTTCGACAGGATGAAATTGCAGGTACCGTTGAGGATCCCGTAAACGCGGGCGATCTCGTTCGCCGCCGCACCTTCGCGCAGCCCCTTGATGACCGGGATACCGCCCGCGACCGCCGCCTCGAATTTCAGCGCAACGCCCGCCCCTTCGGCTGCCTGCGCGAGTTCGAGCCCGTGATGCGCGATCATCGCCTTGTTCGCGGTAACGAAACTCCGCCCCGCCCCCAGCGTGCTCCGCGCGAGCGTAAGCGCCGGACCATCGGAACCCCCGATCAACTCGACCACGACATCCGCCCCCGGCTGCTTCGCCAGCGCGGTCGTATCGTCGACCCACGCGAAGCGCGACAAATCGACGCCGCGATCCTTGCCGCGATCTCGCGCGGACACCGCAACGATCTCGATCTCGCGCCCGGCGCGCCGCGCAATCAACTCGCGGTTCGCATCCAGCAACCGGATCACCCCGCCGCCAACGGTCCCCAGGCCCGCCAGGGCCACGCGCAATGGTTCGCTCATTTTCGTCCTCCACTCGCGCGTCCGGTTACGTTTCGCGGACGTTTTGCGCAATCCTGATGACGCATGCGCCCGGCGCCCCTATCTGGGCGTCATGTCCGGCCGCTTCGACCATCTCCCCAACCGTCGCACGATCATCGATCGCCGCGCCGTCGCCGAAACCATTGCCGCGTTGGAGGGCGTCGACCCGACCGCGCTCCGCCGCGACGCGACCACGCTGCTGAAGGCGGCGATGGAGAAGGGTCGCGTCGAGGTCGAACGTCGCCTCGTCGAACACCCATCGCGCGGGTTGGAAGCATCGAGTGCGCAGGCATACCTGATCGACGCACTGCTCCGCATCCTGTTCGATTTCACCACGCAGCGACTGTATCCCCTGCCCAACCCCACGATCGGCGAGCGCCTAACGCTGATCGCCGTCGGCGGTTACGGCCGCGCGGAAATGGCGCCCCATTCGGACGTCGACATCGGCTTCCTGACCCCCGGCAAGCAGACGCCCTGGGCCGAGCGCGTGATCGAATCGATGCTCTACGCGCTATGGGATCTCGGACTGAAGCTCGGCCAATCCAGCCGCTCGCTCGACGAGATGGTCCGCCAGGCCAAGAGCGACGTCACCGTCCGAACCGCGTTGCTCGAGGCGCGCTACGTCTGCGGCGATACCGATCTGTACGAACAGGCGTCGCACCGCTTCAAGACCGAGGTACAGGCCGACACCGCGCGCACCTTCATCGCCGACAAGCTCGCCGAACGCGACGCGCGGCACCGCAAGATGGGCGACACGCGCTATGTCGTCGAACCCAACGTCAAGGAGGGCAAGGGCGGCCTGCGCGATCTCCACGCGTTGTTCTGGATCGGCAAATACATCTACGACGTCCAGCGCGCCGCCGAACTGGTCGAGGTCGGGCTGTTCACCAAGGCCGAATACCGGCTGTTCCACCGCGCCGACAATTTCTTCCAGGCGGTGCGCTGCCATTTGCACAGCATCACGGGCCGCGCCGAGGATAGGCTGACGTTCGACCTGCAACGCGAGATCGCCGACCGTATGCGGTTCTCAGACCGACCCGGCAAGTCGAAGGTCGAGCGCTTCATGCAGTTCTATTTTCTCCAGGCAAAGACCGTCGGCACCCTTAGCGGCGTCTTCCTCGCGCATCTCGACGAGAAGTTCGCGGCGCGGGGCCGGCGTTTCGGGTTGCCGACGATCCGACGCTCTCCGCGCAAGCTCAACGGCTTCGTGCTCGATCGCGGGCGGCTCGCACTGCCGAGCGACGACTTCTTCCGGGCCGATCCCGAGCGCCTGATCGAGATCTTCCAGCTCGCCGACAAGCACGGCGTCGAGATTCACCCGCTGGCGATGCGCGCCGCCGCGCGGGATGCCAAGCTGGTCGACGACGTCCGCAACAGCCCGACGGCGAACGCGCTGTTCCTCGATGTGCTGACCTCGCCCCGCGATCCCGAACTCGTGCTGCGCTGGATGAACGAGGCTGGGGTGTTCGGCCGCTTCGTGCCCGATTTCGCGCGCGTCGTCGCGCAGATGCAGTTCGACATGTATCATCACTACACCGTCGACGAACACACCATCCGCGCGATCGGCCTGCTCGCGCGGATCGAGAACGGCACGCTGAAGGAGGACCATCCGCTCGCCAGTGCGATCTTCGAACAGATCGTCTCGCGGCGCGCGCTGTACGTTGCGGTCTTGCTTCACGACATCGCCAAGGGCCGCGGCGGCGATCATTCGATCCTCGGGGCGGAGGTGGCGCAGCGCCTGTGCCCACGCTTCGGCCTGACGCCTGCCGAGACCGAAACCGTCGCCTGGCTGGTGCGCTGGCATCTGCTGATGTCGGCAACCGCGTTCAAGCGCGACCTCAGCGACTTCAAGACGATCCTCGATTTCTGCGACGTGGTGCAGAGCCCGGAGCGGCTCCGCCTGCTGCTCACGCTGACGATCGTCGACATCCGCGCCGTCGGGCCGGGCGTGTGGAACGGCTGGAAACGCCAGTTGCTCGGCGACCTCTACGAATCGGCGGAGGAAGTCCTGCGGTTGGGCCATAAGCAAAAGGGTCGCGCCGAGCGGATCGCAGCCAAGCAGCAGCATCTGCGGGACGCGCTCGGCTGGAGCGAGGAGTCGTTCGGGACGCTCGTTCACCGGCTCCCCGAAGCCTATTGGATCGCCGAACCCGAAGACGTGCTGGCGCACAACGCCCGCTTCCTGGCGACCACGGGCGACGCGCAGCTCGCGATCGACGCCCATGTCTATCCCGGGCGCGGGGCGACGTTGGTGACGATCTACGCCGCCGATCATCCTGGGTTGTTCTACCGCATCGCGGGCGCGATCCACGTCGCGGGCGGCAACATCATCGATGCGCGCATCCATACCACGCGTGATGGGATGGCCGTGGACAACTTCCTCGTGCAGGATCCGTTCGGGCGGCCGTTCGACGAGTCCGGGCAGCTTTCCCGCTTGAAGACCGCAATCGAGGACGCGCTTGCCAACCGCGGCAAACTTGCCGACCGGCTCGTGGCCAAACCGCTACCGCGCACGCGTGCGGAGGCGTTCGACATCGTGCCGAATGCGCTGGTCGACAACAAGGCGTCGAACCGGTTCACGGTGGTCGAGGTCAATGCGCGCGATCGGCCGGCGCTGCTGAATCAACTCGCCAACGCGCTGTTCCAGTCGAAGGTGACGATCCACTCCGCGCACGTCGCGACCTATGGCGAGCGGGCCGTGGATACCTTCTACGTCACCGACCTGACCGGCGATCGGATCACGCAGCCCGCGCGGTTGAGGACGCTGGAGCGGCGGCTGCTGGCGGCGGCGGCAGGCGAAGAGATCGATCTGGCGGCTTAGCCGCTTCCGGTTCTCCTGCTTCCGGTTCTCCTGCGAACGCAGGAGAACAACGGGTTTTCGGGGAGCTCGAGCACGAAAAAGCCGGCCCGCAGCGAACTGCGGGCCGGCTTTTTACTCCGTCACCCGATCAGAAGCGCGAGCGCAGCGTCAGGCCGTAGGTGCGTGGCTCGGCGAGGAATGCCGAGTAGAGCGCGTTGCCGGTACCGCCGAAGTGCTGGACGTTGGCCGAAGACCCGGCACCCTGGAACGGCGTGTTGAACGCGACCTGGATGTAGTTCTTGTTGAACACATTCTGTGCCCAGAACTCGAGCGCCCAGACTTGGTCCTTGCCGCGCAGGCCAACGCGGGCGTTGACCACCGCGAAGCCATCCTGCTTCTTCTCCGGCGCCAGATCGGAGCCGGTGTTGTAGTCCGACGACAGGCGGCTATCGACATAGAGCAGACCCGACAGGCCGTTAGCACCGATGTCGGGCGTCCAGGCGAACGAGGTCGTGACGACGTTCTTGGGCGCGTTCGACAACTGGCTGCCCGGGAGCAGGAAGAGTGCGCGATCGAGCGCCTCGCCGGTGGTCGAGCTGCCGATCAGGTTCTTGCGAAAATGCGTGTCGGCATAGGTATAGCCCGCGGTGAACGTGACCTGCTTGATCGGCGACATCGTCGCTTCGAGCTCTACGCCCTGCGAAATCACACCCGGCTTCTTCGAGCGGTTCGTGGGGCAGGTGCCGGTCTGGGCGCCGGTGACGGGGTTGAAGCCGTTGTCGGTGTCGAGGCCGTTGAGGTTGTCCTTACACGCTTCGATATTCTGCACGACGAAGATCGAGCCGTTGAAGGTGTTGAGCTGGAAGTCAGTGAATTCCTCGCGGAAGGCAGCGACGTTGAAGGTGAAGCCGCGCGTGTTGAACTTCGCACCGACCTCGTAATTGTTCACCTTCTCGGCGTTGAAGCGGAGCCCCGGTGCATCGGCATTGCTGCGCCCCGAGAGCACGCCGTTGACGCCGCCCAGATCCGAGCGATCGAGGTTGTAGCCACCGGCCTTGTAGCCCTTTGCGTACGAAGCATAGGTCAGCAACTTGGTGAACGGCTTCCACGACAGGACCGCCGTGCCGGTGAACTCGCCGTCGCCGAAGCTGTCGTTGAGGTTCAGCGCGTTCAGCGCCGGGCTTGAGTTGCCCGTGCAGGTCAGCGTGACGATACCCTGCGCGAACGCGGTCGCGCCGCTCTGCGACATGGTCAGCGGTGCCAGAGCGGCCTGCTGGATCGGGCAGACCGTGTTGTTGTTGTTGAACTTGGCGTTGAATGTCTTCGTTTCGTGCGTGTAGCGAAGACCGCCGGTCAGCGACAATGTATCGGTCAGATGCAGGATGTTGTGCGTGAAGAACGCGTAGTTCTCGCTCTTCTGCCGATAGATCGAGCCCGCGTCGCCGACGCTGTTCACGCCGCCGCCGAGACCGACGCCACCGGTCAGACGGTCGAGCGCCGAGGTGATCAACGGACCCGCAAACGTGCCGAACGCACCATTCAGCGTCGCCCGTCCGGCAGCGCTCAAGCACCCCGGATTGTTCTGGTTCTGGAGCGCGGCAACCGGGCTGACCGTCGCGACGAGGCGGCACGCGGCGAACTGGCCGTATTGCGCACCGAACGATGCGTTGTCGACGAGCTTGAGCTTCTCGTTCGAGTAGAAGCCGCCGACCAACCAGTCGAGCTTGTCATTGAACAGCGAGCCCTGCAGGCGCGCTTCCTGCGTGAAGGTCTTGAACTGACGGTACGCATTGCCGTCGGCGGCACGGTGGGTCAGATCGATATTGGTATAGTCGATGTCGCTCGCATTGCCCGACTTGTATTCGCGGTATGCGGTGATCGAGGTGAAGGTCGCGCCCCCGAGATCCCAGTCGGCCTGCAGCGAGCCGCCGTAATCCTTGGTCGTGTTGCGATAGGTCTGGCCGGGCGTGACCGCGACCTGGCGGCTGTACGGATCGGGCGTGTTGCCGGCGAGCGGGAACACCGCGCCCTGGCGGCGGAGGATGTCGACGATGCGGTTACCGGGGTTGGTGCTGACGGCGCCATCGGTGTTGACCGTGGCGAAGAACGGCGCAACGCCAACCGCGTTCGCCGTCGGATCGGTCGTTTCCTTCTGACTGTAATACACCGCGCCGCAGCAGCTTTCCTTGCGGTGCGAATAGTCGCCGATCAGCCGGAAGCTCAGGGTATCGGTCGGCTTGAACAGCAACTGGCCGCGGACGAAATAGCGATCGCGGTCGTTGACGCGGCTCTCGCTGCCGTTGGCCGCCGTGACGTTCTTGTAGAAGCCATTGCGATTCACGTAGACGCCGTCGACCCGGAAGGCGAGCTTGTCGGCGATCAGCGGGCCGGTGATGCCGCCAGCAAGCCGCTTCTGGTCGTAATTGCCATAGGTCGCCTCGGCATTGCCATGCCAGTCGAACTCGGGCGAGCGCGTGATGATGTTGATCAGGCCGGCGGACGCATTGCGACCGAACAACGTCCCCTGCGGTCCGCGAAGCACCTCGACCCGGTCGATCTCGCCGAGTTCGTTGAGGCCGACACCGGTGCGGCTGCGATACACGCCGTCGATGAATACCGCGACCGAGCTTTCCAGGCCGGGGTTGTCGCCGACCGTACCGATACCACGAATACGCGCAGACGCGTTCGATTCGTTGCCGGTCGAGGAGATCAGCAGCGACGGCGCGAGCTGGTTGAGCGAGCGGATGTCGCTGCCGCCGGAATTCTGCAACGCTTCCTGGCCGACCGCGGATACCGCGATCGGTACGTTGGACAGGCGCTCGGAGCGGCGGGTCGCGGTGATGACGATGTCGCTGGCGTTACCGCCCGTATCGGCGGCGGCGCTGGCCGCGCGCGTCGTGTCCGCATCCGTCGCGCCGTTGGTCTGGCCGGCGACCGACGCGTTGGCGGTCCCCTGCGACGGCGTCGCCTGCGCTTCGACAGTGGTCGTGGCCTGTTGGGCGAAGGCCGGCGTGACGATCGCCGCGGTCGCAACGGCGGACAACAGATATGCGGTCATACGCATCGGCATTCTCTCCCTGGACGTGTCCGAATATTTTCGAACTTATGGTTTGGACGTCAGGTAGAGATATATGCCTACGTACGTCTAGCGATTTCCGCATACGGAAACCGATTTTTGAACATTGTGTCTCCAAATCGCCACAGAGCGACAGCCGCCAAACCCTAGTTTCGAATTGCAACTATTCGGGTCACGCGTTGACCGGTTCGTTGGTCGGTTTGGGCGGGCACCATTTCACGGCACGCTGGGAGGGGACCACAGCACCTCACCTCCAAATGAGGCGGAGCACAGTCCCGTCGAGCCAATACCCGTCCGTCGTACCCGCGCAGACGGAAACCCATATCCTCGGAGGTTTGCGAACTTTAGGTGAAGTCAGCCATTATGGGCTCCCGCCGCCGCAGGCATGACGGCCGCAATACGGATGAGGGTGCGCTTCCTCTCCGCAACCTCGCTCCACTACCCCCCGGACGCGAAAAAGGCTGGCCAGTCCCTCGGGACCGACCAGCCTTTCACCTCACATCGCGCAAGCCGTTCGCGTCGTTACTTCGGTGCGAGCACCATCAGCATCTGACGGCCTTCCATGCGCGGATACGCCTCGATCTTGGCGATCTCCGCGACATCGTCCTGGACGCGCTTCAACAGGTTCATGCCGAGCTGACCGTGGCTGAGTTCGCGACCGCGGAAGCGCAGCGTGATCTTGACCTTGTCGCCCTCGCCGATGAAGTCGTTCACCTTCTTCATCTTCGTGTCATAGTCGTGGTCGTCGATGTTCGGACGCATCTTGATCTCCTTGATCTCCTGCGTCTTCTGCGACTTGCGTGCGAGGTTGGCCTTCTTCTGCGCCTCGTACTTGAACTTGCCGACATCGAGGAACTTGGCGACGGGCGGATCCGCGTTAGGCGACACTTCGACCAGGTCGAGGCCATGCTCGGCTGCCTGCTCGATCGCTTCGCGCGTGTACATCACGCCCAGATTCTCGCCCTCGTGATCGATCACGCGAACCTTCTGGCTCTGGATGAATTCGTTGAATCGCGGGCCGTTCATTGCGGGCGTCTGCATCGGCCGGCGTATCGTGGGAGGACGTATGGGGGTTGCTCCTGAAGTTTCTGACGAAGTATTTGGGCCGGCGTATAGCGCAGAAACGCGCGCCCGAACAGATGGCGAATAGCCGGCCCTTGACTTACATATCGGGTGCGCGTGCCTCGTCCGCAACCCGTGCCGCCGCGTCGCCAAGCGCCATCATCTCCTGGCCCTGGCTGCCGAGGCGCCGGATCGCGACGGTATTCTCGTCTGCTTCACGCTTGCCGACCACGAACAGCAAAGGCACCTTGGCCAGCGAATGTTCGCGCACCTTGTAGTTGATCTTCTCGTTGCGCAGGTCGGTCTCGACGCGGATCCCGGCCTTGCGCAAGGTCGTGGCGACCTGATGCGCATAGTCGTCTGCGTCCGACACGATCGTCGCCACCACCACCTGCACGGGCGCCAGCCAGAGCGGGAAGCGGCCGGCATGATGCTCGATCAGAATACCGATGAAGCGTTCGAACGTCCCGAGGATCGCGCGGTGGAGCATGACCGGACGATGCCGCTCGCCGTCCGCACCGACATAGGACGCGTCGAGTCGTTCGGGCAGGACGCGGTCGGACTGGATCGTGCCGACCTGCCACGTCCGGCCAATCGCGTCGGTCAGGTGAAATTCGAGCTTCGGCGCATAGAACGCCCCCTCGCCCGGCAGTTCCTCGAATTTGTCCTTGATGGAAACGGGGCAATTCGATTGCATCACAGCCTCACGCAGCTCCGCCTCAGCTTTGTCCCACATTGCATCGTCGCCGAACCTATTTTCGGGGCGCAGCGCGAGTTTAATTGCGTAGTCCTCGAAGCCGAGATCCTTGTAAACGCTGTTCAACAGCTCGCAGAACTTGCGCACTTCCTCGACGAGCTGGTCCTCGCGGACGAAGATATGCGCGTCGTCCTGCGTGAACTGGCGGACACGCATGATACCGTGCAGCGCGCCGTGCGGCTCGTTGCGATGGCAGCAACCGAACTCGGCCATCCGGATCGGCAGGTCGCGGTACGACTTGATTCCCTGCTTGAAGATCAGGACGTGCGCCGGGCAGTTCATCGGTTTCAGCGCCATCAGGTCGCCTTCGCCCGACAGCACGGCGCCCTCATCCTCGACGTTCGGGATCTCGTCGGGCACCACGAACATGTTCTCGCGGTACTTGCCCCAGTGGCCCGACTGCTCCCACTGCTTGGCATCCATCAGCTGCGGGGTCTTCACCTCGGCATAGTCGGCGGCATCGAGACGGCGGCGCATATACGCCTCCATCTGGCGCCACAGCACGAAGCCCTTGGGATGCCAGAACACCGAGCCCTGTGCTTCGGACTGGAGGTGGAACAGGTCCATCTCCGCGCCGATCTTGCGGTGATCGCGCTTGGCGGCCTCCTCAAGACGGAAGAGATGCTGGTCGAGCTGCTTCTTGTTGAGCCAGCCGGTGCCGTAGATGCGTGACAGCATCGCGTTCTTCTGGTCGCCGCGCCAATAGGCGCCGCTGACGCGCGTCAGCTTGAACGCGGCGGGATCGAGCTTGCCGGTCGAGGCCATGTGCGGGCCGCGGCACATGTCGAGCCACTCGCCCTGGCGGTAGATCGTCAGTTCCTCGCCCTCGGGGAGCTCGGCGGCCCACTCGGCCTTGAAGCTCTCGCCCTGCTGCGTCCAGCGGTCGATCAACTGCTGGCGTGACCACACCTCGCGCAGGAACGGCTCGTTCCGCGCGATGATCGCGCGCATCTCGGCTTCGATCGCGGGCAGGTCCTCGTCGGTGAACGGGCGATCCTTCGGCGCGAAGTCGTAATAGAAGCCGTCATCGGTCGCAGGGCCGAAGGTAATCTGCGTACCGGGGAACAAATGCTGCACCGCCTCCGCCATGACGTGGGCGAGATCGTGGCGGACGAGTTCGAGCGCATCCGCCTCGTCACGCGCGGTCACCAGCGCGAGTGCGGTATCACCCTCGAACGGCCGGTTGAGATCGCGGACCTGCCCGTCGATCCGCGCGGCGAGCGCCGCCTTGGCTAGGCCTGGGCCGATCGCCGCGGCGACATCCGCGGGGGTAGTCCCGGGCGCAACCTCGCGGACGGAACCGTCGGGCAGCGTGATTCGGAACATTGCGGACATGGGAGACTTTCTCTCGGGGTGACGTGCGCGGACCGATCCGCGCACGGCGTGTATATAAGGTGATACGCGCACAGGGCTACTCCAGACGGACATGCGCCGGATCGGAGGGCGGCTGGGCGGTTTGGGAGAGTGCGATGCTGGGTGTGTTGATGATGCTGTCCGCCGCTGCGGGTCCTGCTGCTGGCCCTGCTGCGACATGCGCGCCGACGCGGTTGGCGGCGTGCCGCGATACGAACCAGCTGATCATGGTACCGGCGTTTATCACGGCAGTCCAGCGGTTCATCGGCAAGCGCAAGGCATCGTATCTCTACGCGAATGGCGACGTCGCGGATCAGCAGATCGAGGTGCTGCACGGGCCACCCGACGAGCCGACTCGGATCGGGAGCCTGTACCGCTTCACCGCGTGCCGCGCGCATAGTTGCCCCGAAAAGGGCGCGGCGGTGCTCGATCCGGCCGGAAAGATCGTAGCGCTGGCGATCCTGTATTCGCCGTGCGCGACCGCCGATACGCGCGACTGCAACCGGCGCGAGGATCTGGTGGTGTTCATGCGCGCGCGGGATCGCTTGCAGCGGGTCGAGGTGGTGGCGAATCTGCGCGCCTGGGCGGTGGAGCAGGTGGCGGGGAGCTATACGCTGCCGGGTCAGCCGAAAATGCGGTTCGGGGGAATGCAGGTGATCGATCCGGCGGCGGCACAATAGAAATAAAAGACGGTTGCACCCAAACTACCCCCCGGCGAAGGCCGGGGCCCAATTGGGGAACGCCGCTAACGAAGGATTGCGCTCCGTTACTCCCACCTTTTCAATTGGGCCCCGGCCTCCGCCGGGGTGGAGCAAGGTCAGATGTTATCTGATACCCACACGGCTCAAACCACCCCGAACGGCACCACCCGGTTCGCCTGCGTATGCCCGATCTCCGCCCGCCCCAGATACGGCACGCCCATGTCGCGCGACCATCTCACCATCATGTAGTCCAGCGTCTCACCCCAGGGCGGATCGTTTTCCTGCACCGCGGTCACCGCGCCAAGCCGCAGCCCCGCAATCCCCTTCAACTGCGTGGCGTTGGCGACCTTGAACAGCATCCGGTCGATCGCGTACATCGGCTCCGATACCTCCTCGACGATCAGCACGTGATCAGTGAGATCAGGCAGCCACGGCGTGCCGATCAACGAGGTCAGGATGCTGAGGTTGAACGCCGCCGACGGCCGCCCGTCGAGTCCCGGTTCCAGCCCAGCCCGATCGCCGCGCACCATCCAGCCGAGCGAGCGCGCGACCGTCGCCTCGCCGTCGTGGCGGTTGACGTCGCTGACCATCGGCCCGTGCACCGGGCGCCCAATCCTGCGAGCGTAGAGCGCGCCGAGCAGGAAGCCGACGTCGGAATAGCCAAGGTACGCCTTGTGCCGCGCCGCGCGCCCGAGCTCGGGCATGACCATCGCGAGGATGCGGTTCGCACCGTAGCCGCCGCGCAGGAACCAGAGCGCATCGAACGCCGGATCGTTGGCATATTCGAGGAACGCCCCCGCTCGCCGAAAGTCCGAGCCAGCGAAATGGCCGTCGGTCTCCAGGCACTGCGGGTGAAAGACGAGCTCGACCTCGGGGAACGCGCTAGCCGCATACGCGGTGATCTTGGCGATCGCCGCGGGATTGGTCCGGCTCGACGCGGCGAGGACACCGATGCGCATTGTTCGTGTTCCCGACCTTGCCCCGTTACCAAACCGCCCATATCGCGGGCCGATGGATATCAGCAAACCCTGTTTCTTCGTCGGCATTGGCGGCAGCGGCATGATGCCGCTCGCGATGATCCTCGCCGGCCGCGGCGCGACCGTCGCGGGTTCGGACCGCAACCTCGACCAGGGCCGCGTCCCCGCCAAGTTCGACGACCTCGCGGCGAAGGGCGTCGCGCTGTTCCCGCAGGACGGCAGCGGGATCGTCTCGGCCGACCAGCTCGTCATTGCCTCCGCCGCGATCGAGGCGACCGTGCCGGACATGATCGCGGCGGATGCGCTTGGCTGCACCCGCTCGACCCGCGCGGCGATGCTGGCGTCGCTGTTCAACGACAGCCGGTTGCCGATCGGCGTCGCGGGGACGAGCGGCAAGTCGACCGTCACCGGGATGATCGGCTGGATCCTGCACGCGGTAGGGCGCGATCCGACGGTGATGAACGGCGCGGTGATGAAGAACTTCGCCACCCCCGATGCGCCGTTCGCGAGTGCGTTGGTCGGCGAGGGCGACGCGTTCGTCAGCGAGGTGGACGAGAGCGACGGCTCGATCGCCGCCTATGCACCGAAGATCGCGGTGCTCAACAATGTCAGCCTCGACCACAAGTCGCTGGAGGAACTGCGCGTGCTGTTCGGGGACTTCATCGTCAAGGCCGAGACTGCGGTGGTGAACGCGAACGATCCCGACGCCGCCGCGCTCGCCTCGCGCCTGCCACGTGGTCAGGTCACGACGTTCGCGATCGATGCGTCGGCCGATCTGCGTGCCGAGAACCTGAAGCCCGAGCCGTTCGCGATCCGCTTCGATGTCGTATCACGCGGCGTACGGACGCCGGTGAAGCTCGCCGTCCCCGGCCGCCACAATGTGTCGAACGCGCTCGCTGCGATCGGGGCAGCGATGGCGGCGGACGTGTCGCTGGCCGATGCGGTCAAGGCGATCGCGGGGTTCACGGGGCTGCGCCGCCGCTTTGATTTCGTCGGAGAGGCCGGCGGTGTCGCAGTAATCGACGATTTCGGACACAACCCCGACAAGATCGCCGCCACGCTCGACACGCTCCACGCCTTCCCCGGCCGCTTGCTGCTGTTCTTCCAGCCGCACGGATATGGCCCGCTAAAGGTGATGGGCCGCGAACTCGTCGCCACCTTCGTCGAGCGGATGGCAGAGGAGGACGTGTTGATCCTCCCCGACCCGGCCTATTACGGCGGGACGGTCGCGCGGGATGTCACCAGCGCGGACATCGTCACGCAGATCATCGAGGGTAGTTGCGATGCACGGCACATCGCCGATCGCGCAGAGGCCGCCGCCGCGCTGGTCGCGGAAGCGCGACCGGGCGACCGGATCGTCGTGATGGGCGCGCGCGACGACACGCTGAGCGTGCTGGCGGCGGGGATGGTCGACGCCTTGGGCCGCAAATGATACAGAGCAAGACAGGAGACTGCCGATGTTTCGCCGCCTGTTCCTCGACCACCCCGCCACCGTCGGCGAGAGCTATGCCCAACATTTCGGCGTGGCCGGGCGGTTCGGCATGACGATGATCAAAGGCGGCCTCGGCGCGCTGGTCCATGCGGTCGTGCCGGCACTGTGCAAGACGCGCGGCAGCGACACGGTCGCAGACCTGCACCGCCAGATGGTCGAGAAGCGCGGCGCGGTCGCGGCGGATCAGACGCAGATGAAAACGGTCGAATTCATCATCTGACACGCGGCGCAGCTCATTCCATTGATCCTCCCCCTGGCGGGGGGGGGGGGCGAGATGACCTGTAAAGCGTCGTTGACTCCTAGAGCCGCCCATGACAAGCTTCCTTTACTGATTCGGGAGGAAGGTCATGCGCAAGAACGCAGCGAGCAACGCCTATATGTGGCGGGTCGGCCCCGCGATGGTCGGGTACATAATATGTCTGCTGGGATCGCGTACGCTGCTGGCGATGCATCCTACCGGCACCGGCGTGATCGCGCTGGCGGTGCTGCCCGCGCTTCCGCTGTGCGTCGTCGTCTGGGCGATGGGGCGTTACGTAACGGAGGAGCGTGACGAGTATCTCCGCGCCCAGTTCCTTCGGCACGCTACGATCGCGACCGGCGTTCTGCTTGCGGTCACGACGATATGGGGTTTCCTCGAAGACGCCGACGCGGTCCGTCACGTGCCGTTCTACTGGACGTTCATCCTGTGGCTCATGGCGCTCGGTGCGACACAGATCGTCGCCAGGGTGGTACGCCTCGTGCAAGGCGAGACGCCGTGAAGAACCGCCTGAAGGTGCTGCGCGCGGAGCGGAACTGGAGCCAGGGCGACCTCGCCGATCGTCTCGACGTCTCGCGGCAGAGCGTCAATGCGATCGAGACGGGGCGCTACGATCCGTCGCTGCCGCTCGCGTTCAAGATCGCCGAACTGTTCGACCTCGCCATCGAGGATATCTTCACCAGCCCGTCGAAGGAGTCCTGACATGATCACGCATCTCAAAGCGCGCCTCGCCGCCACCGCCGTCACGCTGATGATCGTCCTGCATCCCGCCGCCGGTCATGCCCAGGCCGCCCCCCTCCCCGCAAAACACGGCGATATGGCGGCGACGCCGATGGCGCATATTTCGGTGCAGACCGTTGGCAAGGGCACGCCGGTGATCCTCATTCCCGGCCTCTCCTCGCCGCGTGTGGTGTGGGACGGCGTCGTGCCAACGCTCGCCAAGACGCATCAAGTCTACGTCGTGCAGGTCAACGGCTTCGGCGGCGACGATCCGCGGGCGAACCTGTCGCCCGGCATCCTCGACGGGATCGTCGGCGATCTCCACACGCTGATCACCCAGTCGAAGCTCGGCAAACCCGCCATCGTCGGCCATTCGATGGGCGGGCTGGTCGCGCTGATGCTGGCCAAGACGCACCCGGCCGATGTCGGCAAGCTGATGATCGTCGATTCGCTGCCCTATATCGGCGAGATCTTCGCGCCGGGTGCGACGGTCGCAATGCTCGAACCCCAGGCTCGGGCGATGCGCGACGCGATGGCCGGTGCGTATGGCAAGCCCACGAACCCGGCGGCGAACGTAGCGGCTGCCACACGGATGGCGCTGAAGCCTGCGTCCCGCACGACCGTCGCGAGCTGGATGGCGAAGGCGGACGCGCGCGTATCGGCGCAGGCGATGTACGAGGACATGACGACCGACCTGCGCCCGGACATGGGGTCGATCGCGGCACCGATCACGTTGGTCTATCCATGGAACGCGGGCGGGCCGACCAAGCCGGCCGCCGATGCGCTGTACCGCAAGGCGTATGCGGACGCGCCGCACATCACCTATGTCGATATCGGCGACGCGGCCCATTTCGTGATGCTCGATCAGCCGGTCGCGTTCCAGGCTGCATTGGACGACTTTCTCCGCCGCTGACGCGCGGCTATGGGTGGCGGCATGACCGATGCTCCTGCCGCCGCCCCGCCCGCCGCTACGCCCGCCACCAAGGAACGCCCTCGCCTCGCCTATCACCATACGCCCGGAACCGGTCCGACCCTGGTGTTCCTGTCAGGCTACGCGTCCGACATGGCGGGGACCAAGGCGGTCACGCTCGAGGCGTGGGCCAAGTCCGAGGGCCGCGCGTTCTTGCGGTTCGATTATGGCGGATGCGGACAGAGCGAGGGAGCGTTCGAGGACCAGACATTGGTCGACTGGCGCGACGACGCGCTGGCGATGATCGATGCGCTCGTCGAAGACTCGGCCATTCTGGTCGGCTCGTCGATGGGCGGATGGCTGATGTTGCTGGTGGCCAAGCTGCGCCCCGATCTGGTCAAGGGACTGGTCGGCATTGCCCCCGCGCCCGACTTTACCGACTGGGGCTTCACCACCGACGAGAAGATGGCGCTGCTCAGCAATGGGCGGATCGAGCGCAAGAACCCCTATGGCCCCGAGCCAACGATCTATACCCGCGCATTCTGGTCGTCGGGGGAGGCGAACCGACTGATGTTCGGCGAGATCGCGTTCGACGGTCCGGTGCGGCTGGTGCAGGGCCAGCGCGATCCCGACGTGCCGTGGCACCGGACCGCGCGGCTCGCGGAGCTGTTGCGTTCAGCCGACGTGCAGACATGGCTGGTCAAGGACGGCGACCACCGCCTGTCGCGCGACAGCGACATTACCCTTATCATCCGGGCGGTCGAGGATGTGATCGCCGCCCTATGATCTTTATTTTGCTCGCCCTCGCCGCCGCCCAGGCGTCCGGCCACGCTGCGACCCGGACGCCGGCGCAGGCCGGACCGCTCGATATCCGCACCGACCGGTTGCAGCGCTGCATCGCGCTCGCCCAGACCGATCCGGCGGCGGCGCGAGCCGAGGCGGCGCGGTGGCGGATCGCCGGCGGGCGATTTGCTGCGCGCGAATGTGCCGGGCTAGCGTTTGCCGCGGAAAAGGCGTGGCCGGCAGCAGCGGGCGAGTTCGAGGAGGCCGCGCGCGCGGCGCAGATCGCCAAGAATGCCGGCGCGGCGACGTATTGGGCACAGGCGGGGAATGCTTGGCTGGCGGCGGCCGATCCGGCCAAGGCGCGCGCGGCGCTCGATTCCGCGCTGACCGCGGGGACGCTGACCGGCCTGCCGCTGGGCGAGGCGCAGCTCGATCATGCGCGGGCGCTGGTGGCGACGGGCGACCTGGAGTCGGCGCGCACCGATATCGACCTGGCGCTGACCAACGCGGCGGACGATCCGCTGGCTTGGCTGTTGTCGGCGACGCTGGCGCGGCGCGAGGGGAACCCCGCGCGGGCGAAGACGGATATCGGCGAGGCGTTGAAGCGCTCGGCGGACGATGCGTCGGTGCAATTGGAAGCGGGGAATATCGCGGCGCTCGCGGGCGACGAGGATGGTGCGCGGGCGGCTTGGGGTCAGGCGGCACGGCTGGCGCCCGATACGCCGGTCGGGCGAAGCGCCGTGACGGCGTTGAAGCAGTTCGACGGGCAGGCTAGCGCGCCTCGTCCCAGCACGCCGATCGGACGCTAGCGCCCGCTTCTTTGTTCTCCCGCGAAGGCGGGAGCCCAGACTGGGTCCCCGCCTTCGCGGGGAAACAAGCTTCCCTAGGAGCCCTACCCTTTCACGCCACTCAAGCCGTCCCTATCTGCTGCCTCGAACAACCCTCGGAGCAAGCATGAAATATCTCCACACGATGATCCGCGTGACCGACCCGGCGAAGACGATCGCGTTCTTCGAGACACTGGGCCTGAAGGAGGTTCGCCGGATGGAGAACGAGAAGGGGCGGTTCACGCTGATCTTCCTGTCGGTACCCGGCGACGAGGGCGCGGAGGTCGAGCTGACGCACAATTGGGATCCCGAGGAATATGGCGAGGGCCGCAATTTCGGTCACCTCGCCTACCGCGTCGACAATATCTACGACACGTGCCAGCGACTGATGGACTCGGGCGTGACGATCAACCGGCCGCCGCGCGACGGTCACATGGCGTTCGTCCGGACGCCCGACAACATCTCGATCGAGCTGTTGCAGGCGGACGGCGCGCTCGATCCCGCCGAGCCTTGGGCGTCGATGCCCAACACCGGCAAGTGGTGACACGCTGATGCTCGATATCGTCCGCGTGCCGGTGCTGGCCGACAATTACGCCTGGCTGATCCACGATACCGTCTCGGGCGAGACGGTGGTGGTCGATCCGGGCGAGGCCGGGCCGGTGATCGCCGCCGCCAAGAAGCGCGACTGGCGGGTCGACCGGGTGTGGACGACGCACTGGCATCCCGATCATACCGGCGGCAATGCCGAGATGAAGGCGTATGGCGCCACCGTTGTCGGCCCGGCGGCGGAGGCGGACAAGATCCCGACGCTCGACGAGCAGGTCGGCGAAGGCGATGTCGCACGCCTTGGCGCGCACAAGGCGACCGTGATGACGGTGCCGGGGCATACGCAGGGGCATATCGCGTTCCACTTCGCCAACGATGCGGCGATCTTCACCGGCGACACGCTGTTCGCGATGGGATGTGGGCGACTGTTCGAGGGGACGCCCGCCGACATGTTCGCGAACATGCAGCGCTATGCGACGTTGCCGGACGAGACAGAGGTGTTCTGCGGGCATGAATATACGCAGAGCAACGGGCGCTATGCGCTGGTTGCAGAGCCGGACAATGCGGATATCGTCGCGCGAATGGTCGAGGTCGACGCGGCGCGCGCGAAGGGTGAGCCTACCGTGCCGACGACGATCGGCCGGGAGCGCGCGACCAATCCGTTCCTGCGGGCGACGTCGGTCGAGCAGCTTGCGGGCTATCGTGCGGCGAAGGATGCGTTTCGCGGATAAAGAGCGCATGAGGGTGGCGGGGATTTTGAGGAGCGTTGCGATGCGTATGCGGACCCTGCCACTCGTGATGCTGCCGGCCTTACTGCTTGGCGCGTGTACGCAGACCCAGGCGGAGGTCGAGCGCGCGCAGGTCCGCGAGGCGGGCGTGCAGGAGAAGCTGGCGAAGGAACTCGCCGGGCTCGTACCGGGCAAGCCCGAGACGTGCATCAGCCAGTTTCCGCAGAAGCAGAGTTCGGGCTATGGCGCGACGATCCTGTACCGGGTGAATAGCGGGCTTGTGTACCGCAGCGATACCGTCGGCGGATGCGAGGGGATCGCGCGCGGCGATATCCTCGTGACGCGGACGCCGACCGGGCAGCTTTGCCGCGGCGATATCGCGCAGACGCTCGACCAGACGTCGCGCTTTCCAACCGGGAGCTGCAGCTTCGGCGACTTCGTCCCGTATCGGAAGCCGTGATGCGCAGGGCGATCCCGGCGGCGGTGGCGCTGTTGACGGTGGGGATGCTGACGGTGGGGATGCTGGGGGCGGGCAAGTCCGACCCGCTGGAGGGTCGGGTTGCTGCGGCGCCGGTGCGGTGCATCGACATCCAGCGAAGCGGCGGACCGGAGATCGTCGATTCGCAGACGATCCTGTATCGGCAGTCGGGCAAGCGGATCTGGAAGACGGGGCCGGTCGGCGAGTGTCCTTCGCTGCGGCCGTTCGATACGCTGATCGTCGATGTCTATGGCGGGCAATTGTGCCGGAATGATCGGTTTCGGACGGTGTCGGCGGGCATGTCGATTCCGTCGGCGACCTGCCGGTTCCGGGATTTTACGCCGTATGACAGGGTGAAGTAGCGGCTAGTTCAACTTCAAGGCGCGCCCTCCCCACTTGCCGCACCACCCCGGCGGAGGCCGGGGCCCAGTTGGGGGACGATGATGGCGTAAGACGGCGCTCCGTTACAACGACCTTTCCAACTGGGCCCCGGCCTTCGCCGGGGTGGTAGAAGTAAGGCCGAACGTCGCCCTTGGCTCGTCATCCTGACGAAAGTCAGGACCCAGGGTTACTGAGGACGGTGCGTGGTATCCTGGGTCCTGACTTTCGTCAGGATGACGGATGCGTGTGGACGG
The DNA here is from genome assembly GCF_040407565.1 of Sphingomonas faeni. GTDB lineage: Bacteria > Pseudomonadota > Alphaproteobacteria > Sphingomonadales > Sphingomonadaceae > Sphingomonas > Sphingomonas faeni_F. Next base: position 137,633 of record NZ_JAPZPR010000008.1, on the reverse strand, counting down.
CGGGGGGCTCAGTCCTCGAACACCGCCGCCCGCTTTTCCATGTTGGCCCGCACCTGTTCGACCTGGTTGGGCGTGCGGATGACCTTGAGCTGCTCTTCGGTTTCCGCGTGCAGCACCGTCACCGCATCTGCATCCGCCGCGAGATTGTAGAGCGCCTTCGAGCCGCGGATCGCGTGGGGGTTCCTCGCCGCGATCTCGCGGGCGAGCATCATTGCCTCGCCGAGCGGGTCTTCGGACAGCCGCGTGACGAAGCCGTGCCGCAACGCCTCCGCCCCGTCGAACTCGCGGGCAGTGTAGGTCAGTTCGCGGAGCACGTCGTCGCGGGCGAGCGTGCGCCACAAGGCGATGCCGGCCATGTCGGGGACCAAGCCCCAGTAGCTCTCGCGGATCGCGAAGCGGGCTTGCGGGTGGGCGATGCGGATGTCGGCGCCGGACATGATCTGGAAGCCGCCCCCGAACGCGACGCCGTGGACCGCGGCGATCACCGGCATCGGCAAGGTGCGCCAGCCCCATGCGACCTGCTGGGGAAGGTTCGCACCCTCCGCCGTCCGCTCGCCGAGCGTCAGACCCGACCCGCCATTCGCCATCGAAGCCATGTCTAGCCCGGCGCAGAACGCCTTGCCCTCGCCGGAGAGGACGACGCAGCGGACTTCGGTCATCCCCTTGAGCCGGTCGATCGCGGCGGCGATGCCCTCGAACATCGCGGGGTCGATCGCGTTCATCTTGTCGGCGCGCGCGAGGCGGACGTCGGCGATGCCGTCCGTGACGGTGATGGTGACCCGGTCGTTCATTGTGGCGATCCTCTCGATCTTTGCGGCGACGCTAACCGGCCCTGCCCCCGCCCGCAATGTTGCGCAGGCTCACACGGCGTGTAGAGGCTCGGCGCATGGCTGGTTTTGATCCACAATGGTTTGCGACGCGCGGGTTCGGCGGGCACGGCGCCGCGCTGGGGATGCGTTATCACGCGCATGGCGATGACTGGGCGGAGCTTGCGCTGCCCTATGACGAACGGCTGATCGGCGATCCGGCGAGTGGCGTGATCGCGTCGGGGCCGATCATCACGATGATGGACATGGCGACGAGTCTGGCGATCTGGATCAAGCGCAACGCGTTCGTGCCGCATGCGACGCTCGACCTGCGGGTGGATTACCTGCGGCCGGCGACGCCGGGGAAGACGGTGATCGGGCGTGGGGAGTGCTACCGGATCACGCGCTCGATCGCGTTCGTCCGTGGGCAGGCGCATGACGGCGACCCGAGCGATCCGCTCGCGCATGTCGCGGGGACGTTCATGGTGGTGGGCGACGTCGCCGGCATGGGTCTCGACAGAAGGATCGAGGCATGACGATCGGTTTGCCGCCCTATGCGGAGATTCTCCGCGTGTCGGTCGAGGCCGAGGACGGCGCGCCGCCGGTACTGCTGATGCCGTTTGCCGACGACGTGCTGGGGCGGCCGGGGTTCTTGCATGGGGGTGCGATCTCGGGGTTGCTGGAGATGGCGGCGATCGCGGCGTTGCAGCATGCACTGGAGGCTGAAGGCGGCGGGCGGATCAAGCCGGTCAACGTGACGGTCGACTTCATGCGCGGCGGCCGCGACAAACCGACGCGCGCGGCTGGGGTGGTGACGCGGCTGGGGAACCGGGTGGCCAATGTCGAGGCGACCGCGTGGCAGGACGAGCGGGAGAAGCCGATCGCCGCCGCGCGGATGAACTATCTGATCGTGCGCGACTAGCGCGCTTCTGCTCCCCTTCCGCTTGCGGGAGGGGTTGGGGGAGGGATGTGCCTCAAGGGCCGGACGCCAATACGTACGTCGCGCCCTCCCCTGCCCCCTCCCGCAAGCGGGAGGGGAATTTCGCTTACTTCGCGGTCAGTTTTATCAGGCGGCCTTGCGAGTCGCCGCCATCTTCCAACACCCAGATCGCGCCGTCGGGGCCTTGTTCGACTTCGCGGATTCTTGCTCCCATGTCCCATTGGTCGCCTTTTGCAGCATTTGTGCCGGTCAGGTCTACGCGGACCAGCGACTTCGAGGACAGGCCGCCGATGAACGCGTCGCCCTTCCACTGCGGGAACATGCTGCCCGAATAGATCATCAGGCCGCCGGGCGAGATCACCGGGTTCCAAAACACTTTCGGCGCTTCATATCCGTCGCCGGGCTTGTGATCGGGGATGTCGGTGCCGTCGTAGTTGCTGCCGTTCGAGGCGTTGGGCCAGCCGTAATTGAGGCCGGGCTTGATGAGGTTGACCTCGTCGCCGCCCTTGGGGCCCATCTCCTGCTCCCAGAGATTGCCCTGCGCGTCGAACGCGAGCCCCAGCAGGTTGCGGTGGCCGTAGCTCCAGATCTCGGGGGCGAAGCCCTTTGCGACGAGCGGGTTGCCGGGGGCGGGCTTGCCGTCGAGCGTGAGGCGCAGCACCTTGCCGAGCGTCATCTTCGGGTCCTGTGCGGGCGTGAATTTCTGGCGCTCTCCGTTGGTGAAGAACAGGTATTTGCCTTCGGGCGAGAACGCGATTCGGCCGGAATAATGGCCGTTGCCCTCCACGAACGGCCGCGCGCTGAACAGCGCCTCGATCTCGCCGAGACGCTCGCCGCCGCCACCATCCGGACGCAGGCGACCGCGCGCGAGGACGACGCCCTTCCCGCCCTCGCCGGCGGTCGAATAGCTGAAATAGACGCGCTGGCTGGTCGCGAAGTCGGGCGCGAGGACGACGTCCATCAGGCCGCCCTGTCCGGCCGAATCGACGGTGAGCGTCGCGACGGTCTGGCGCGACTTGCCGTCGGCGGAGACCAGCAGCATCTGCCCCTTCTTCTCGGTCACGAGCATGCGCTTGTCGGGCAGGAACGTCATCGCCCAAGGCGAATCGAAGTCGGCGACCACCGTCTCCTTGAACGGCTTCCCCGCCGCAGCCGGTTGCGCGGAACAGGCGGTCGAGGCGAGCAGCGTGGCGGTCATCAAACCCGTGGCGAACAGCGTCTTGCGAATCATGATCTTCTCCCGGAAATCCCTGCGCTAACGCAGCGTACTAAACGAAGGTTGCTCCCGCTTGCGGACCAGCGCCACCCCGCGTATAGAGGCACCACTTCTCTACATCGCCAGATGAAGAGGCTGCGGGGCTTGCTCCGCGGCGGCAATCACCTGTGCTTTGGCCCTGTTTGGAATTTCGATGGCGAATATCGCCCTGCTGACCGACCTGATCGAACCCGAGGCGACCGCGCTCGGCCTCAGCCTCGTGCGCGTGCGCATGCAGGGCGGCAAGTCCGATCCGACGTTGCAGGTGATGGCCGAGCGCCCCGACACCCGCCAGCTGGTGATCGAGGATTGCGCCGAGCTGTCGCGCCGCATCTCCGACAAGTTCGATGCGCTCGAAGCCGAGGGCAAGGACCCGGTCGGCGAGGACGCGTATCGTCTCGAAGTGTCAAGCCCCGGTATCGATCGTCCGCTGACCCGGCTCCAGGACTTTGCCGACTGGGAAGGCCAGGAGGCACGCATTCGCCTCATCGAGCCGTTCGAGGACCGCAAGCAGATCTCGGGCAATCTGATGGGCGTCGAGGGGACGAAGATCACCGTCGACGTCAACAAGCACAAGCTCATGACGATCGACTTTTCGCAGGTCGCCGACGCCAAGCTCGTCATGACCGACCGTCTCATCGCCGCGACCGCGCCGCTTTCGATCGAAGGCGCGGACGAGGTTTTCTATCAAGATACGCCCACCGATGAGCCCGATGCTCACGAGGCCGACACCGAAGAAGGACAGCATTGATGGCCACGGCAGTCACCGCAAACCGCGCGGAACTGATCGCGATCGCGAATTCGGTCGCGTCGGAGAAGATGATCGACAAGGCGATCGTGATCGAGGCGATGGAGGACGCAATCCAGCGCGCCGCCCGCTCGCGCTACGGCGCCGAGAACGACATCCGCGCGAAGCTCGATCCGAACACCGGCGATCTGCGCTTGTGGCGCGTCGTCGAAGTGGTCGAGGCGGTAGACGATTATTTCAAGCAGGTCGACGTCAAGGGCGCGCAGAAGCTTCAGAAGGACGCGGCACTCGGCGACTTCATCGTCGATCCGCTGCCCCCGATCGAGTTCGGCCGCATCGCCGCACAGGCCGCCAAGCAGGTCATCTTCCAGAAGGTCCGCGACGCCGAGCGCGAGCGCCAGTTCGAAGAATATAAGGACCGCGCGGGCGAAATCATCACCGGCGTCGTCAAGCGCGTCGAGTTCGGCCATGTCGTCGTCGACCTGGGCCGCGCCGAGGGCGTGATCCGCCGCGACGCGCAGATCCCGCGCGAAGTGGTGCGCGTCAACGACCGCATCCGTTCGCTGATCCTGAACGTCCGCCGCGAGAACCGTGGGCCGCAGATCTTCCTCAGCCGCGCGCACCCCGACTTCATGAAGAAGCTGTTCGCGCAGGAAGTGCCCGAAATCTACGACGGCATCATCGAGATCAAGGCCGCGGCCCGCGATCCGGGTTCGCGCGCGAAGATCGGCGTCATCTCGCATGATTCGAGCATCGATCCGGTCGGCGCGTGCGTCGGCATGAAGGGCTCGCGCGTTCAGGCCGTCGTCCAGGAAATGCAGGGCGAGAAGATCGACATCATCCCCTGGTCGCCCGACATTGCCACCTTCGTCGTCAACGCGTTGCAGCCGGCCTCCGTGTCGCGCGTCGTGATCGACGAGGAAGAAGAGCGCATCGAGGTGGTCGTTCCCGATGACCAGCTTTCGCTGGCGATCGGCCGTCGTGGCCAGAACGTGCGGCTTGCGTCGCAGCTGACTGGCAAGGCGATCGACATCCTCACCGAGGCCGATGCGTCCGAGAAGCGCCAGAAGGACTTCGTCGAGCGCTCGGCGATGTTCGAGAAGGAATTGGACGTCGACGAGACGCTCGCACAGCTGCTGGTCGCCGAAGGGTTCACCAACCTCGAGGAGGTCGCCTATGTCGAGGTCGAGGAGATCGCCGGCATCGAGGGCTTCGACGAGGACCTGGCGGGCGAGTTGCAGAACCGCGCGACCGAGGCTTTGGAGCGTCGCGACGCCGCGAGCCGCGAAGAGCGTACCGCGCTCGGCGTCGAGGACGCGCTGGCCGGCATGCCGTATCTCAACGAGGCGATGCTGGTCACGCTCGGCAAGGCGGGCATCAAGACGCTCGACGACCTCGCCGATCTCGCGACCGACGAGCTGGTCGAGAAGAAGCGCGTCGAGCCACGTCGTCGCAACGAAGACGCACCGAAGCGTCCTGAGCCCAAGGGCGGGATCCTTGCCGAGTATGGCTTGAGCGACGAGCAGGGCAACGAGATCATCATGGCCGCTCGCGCGCACTGGTTCGAGGATGAGGCTCCGGAGGCTTCGGCTGACGACGTCGAGGCGGACGAGACTCCGGTGGAAGAGGCTTCGGCTGACGACGCCGTGGTCGAGGACGCTGCGACTGAAGAGACGACGGCCGACGACGCCGTGGCTGAGGACGCTTCGGCGGACGACGCTTCGGACGAGGACGCTTCGGACGAGGACGCTTCGGTTGAAGACGCGGCGGACAAGACCGACACGAAGAGCGAGGGCGACAAGGCCTGATGCCGTTCGTCAGCATCCGCATCTCGGGGTCCGCCACCAAGGACCAGAAGTCCGGCATCGTCGCCGACGTCACCCAGTCGCTCGTGCAGCGGCTGGGAAAGAACCCGGCTGCGGTGCAGATCGTGATCGAAGAGGTCTCGACCGAGAATTACGGCGCAGGCGGCCAGCTGCTGGTCGACCGCGACGCTCCAAAGACGACTCCAGCGCAGGAGGACGCACATGCGGAACCCTCCCAATGAGGCGCTAAAGCTTCCATTACCGCTATCGTCGCCCCGGACTTGTTCCGGGGTCCACCAGTCGGCATTCTCTACGGCCGGTTGGTTTGCGGAGCCGTGGATGCCGGAACGAGCCCGGCATGACGGGGGGGACTTAGGGCAGCGGGTTGAGGCCCAACGCGACTGCGAGGTCGTCCCAATGCGGGTTGTCGCGCTCGATCAGGTTCATTTTCCAGTCGCGGTGCCACTTCTTGATTCGCTTCTCGGACGCGATCGCAGATTCCATCGTGTCGGCCATTTCGTACCAGACCAGGCGGATGATGCCGTGATGGCTGGTAAAGCCTTCGAAGGTGCCTTCGCGGTGCTGGAGAATTCGGCCGATGAGGTTCGAGGTCACGCCTACGTACAGCGTGCCGTTATAGCCGTTGCAGAGGATGTAGACGCAGGGTTGTCTGTTCCTCATGCCTTGGAGACTGCGGCACCGTGGACCCCGGAACAAGTCCGGGGTGACGAAGTATTTCGTCATGCCGGACTGGTTCCGGCATCCATTCTTCGACAAATTCAGGGGATCGCCGCATGACCGACGAACCCGTTCGCAAGTGCATCCTCTCCGGGGAACGCGACGTGTGGCCCCACCTCGTGCGACTCGCGTTGTCGCCCGATGGCCAGATCCTTCCCGACGTGCGCGCCAAGGCTCCCGGCCGGGGCGCGTGGATCGGGGTGACTCGGGTCGAGCTCGAAGCCGCGATCAAGAAGGGCAAGCTAAAGGGTGCTCTTTCCCGCGCGTTCAAGACCGGCGAGTTCACCATCGATTCCGAGCTTCCAGCCAAGATCGAATCCGCGCTGGAGCGTAACGCGCTCGACCGGCTCGGGCTCGAATCGCGCTCCGGCACGGTGCTGATAGGCTCCGACCGGATCGAGCAGAACGCACGCCAGGGCAAGCTGAAGGCGCTGTATCACGCGTCCGACGCCGCCGAGGACGGCAACCGCAAGCTCGATCAGGCGTGGCGCATCGGCAACGATGTCGAGGGCTCGGGTTTGCGGGGGTTGGCACTCCCGGTATCGCGCACCATATTGGCGTTGGCGCTGGGGCGGGAAAATGTGGTACACATTGGCCTGACCGACCGCGCTGCAGCAAAGCGGATGAGCGAAGCGCTCGACCGTTGGCTGCATTTTATCGGCCCCGAACCTTCTTCCGTGTCTTGCGAAACGGCCTCGCAGGGCGCATCGGCGTCACCACAAAATGGGGCGCCACCGATACAACAGGCGTCCGGATCGACCGGAACACGCCCGGCCGTGGACATGACTGAGGAATTTGAGTGAGCGACACGGACAACGAGAAGCCGAAACTTGGCATGCGCGCACCTTTGGGTGTGAAGCGCACGGTCGAGACCGGCCAGGTGAAGCAGAGCTTCAGCCACGGCCGATCGAATACGGTGATCGTGGAAACCAAGCGCGCGCGCGTCCTGCGCCGTCCGGGCGAGCCCGACGTGCAGGTCGCGGATGCCGCACCGGTTGCCGCGCCCGCCCCGGCGGCTGCCCCCGCAGCCCCGGCACCGCAGGCGCGCGCACCGCAGCCTGCGCCCGCCCCCGTGCGTCAGCAGCAGAGCAATCTGTCGCCGCAGGAGCGCCAGGCCAAGCTGCTCCGCGAGGCTGAAGAGCAGCGCATGAACACGCTGGAAGAAGGGCGTCGTCGCCAGGAAGCCGAACGGGCCAAGGCGATCGAGGACGAGCGTAATCGCGTCGCCGATCGTGCGCGTGCCGAGGCTGAAGCCAAGGCGCCGAAGCCCGTCGCGGCTCCTGCGCCCGCACCGGCCCCTGTCGTCGAAGCGGCTCCCGCTCCGGTCGCAGCACCGACGCCAGCGCCTGCTCCGGCCCCGGTCGAGGCTCCCGTTGCGGCGGCGCCTGCCCCGGCACCGGTTGCCGCGGCACCTGCGCCTGCACCGAAGCCCGCTCCGGTAGTGGCTGCTCCTGCACCGGCTCCCAAGCCTGCGCCGGCACCTGTCGCACCGCCGGCACCGCCGCCCGTCATCGAACTGACCCGCGATCCGGCGTTCCCGGCACCGCGCCGGTTCTCGCCGGTGGCACGTCCCGAGCGTCCTCCGCCGCCGCCAAAGCCTGTTGCAGCACCCGCTGCCGCAGCGCCGACCACGGCTGCGAATGCCGGCACGACCGCGGCTCGCCCCGGCGCGACCGGCGTCAATGCTCCGGCTGGTGGCGTCCGCCGCGATGCTGTCCCCGCGCGTCCGCAGCAGCGTGACCGCAAGGGTGACGATCGTCGCACCTCGGGCAAGCTCACCGTCAACCGCGCGCTCGGCGATGGTGATGGTGCACGTGCTCGCTCGCTCGCCGCGCTGAAGCGTGCGCGCGAGAAGGAGCGTCGTGGTACCGGTGGTCCGCGCGAGGCGCAGGCCAAGCAGATCCGCGACGTCGTCGTCCCCGAGGCGATCACGGTGCAGGAACTCGCCAATCGTATGGCCGAGAAGGGTGCCGACCTCGTCAAGGCGCTGTTCAAGATGGGCATGCCCGTCACGATGACGCAGACGATCGATCAGGATACCGCCGAGTTGCTGGTCACCGAGTTCGGCCACAACCTGACGCGCGTCAGCGATGTCGACCAGGATCTGGCCAACGACACGATCGACGATGCCGAGGAGACGCTGAAGCCGCGCGCTCCGGTCGTCACGATCATGGGTCACGTCGATCACGGCAAGACGTCGCTGCTCGATGCCCTGCGCGGCACCGACGTGGTCCGCGGCGAAGCGGGTGGCATCACCCAGCATATCGGCGCGTATCAGGTCACGCTGAAGGACAAGTCGAAGATCACCTTCCTCGACACCCCGGGCCATGAAGCGTTCACGCAGATGCGTGCGCGTGGTGCGGACGTCACCGACATCGTCATCCTGGTGGTGGCGGCGGACGACGGCCTGATGCCGCAGACGGTGGAGGCGATCGCCCACACCAAGGCGGCGGGCGTGCCGATGATCGTCGCGATCAACAAGATCGACAAGGAAGGCGCCAATGCCCAGAAGGTGCGCGAGCGCCTGCTGAGCGAGGAGATCGTGGTCGAGGACATGGGCGGCGACGTCCAGGACGTCGAAGTCTCCGCGACCAAGAAGATCGGTCTCGATGCGTTGATCGAGAAGATCCAGCTCCAGGCCGAACTGCTCGAACTGCGCGCCAATCCGGATCGCGCCGCCGAGGGTACGGTGATCGAGGCCAAGCTCGACAAGGGTCGTGGTCCGGTCGCGACGATTCTCGTCAACCGCGGTACGCTGCGGGTCGGCGACATCTTCGTGGTCGGCGGCGAGAGCGGCAAGGTCCGCGCGCTGGTCGACGACAAGGGCAAGCAGATCAAGGAAGCGGGTCCGGCGATGCCGGTCGAAGTCCTCGGTCTGTCGGGTGTCCCGCAGGCGGGCGATCCGTTCCAGGTGGTCGAGAACGAGGCACGCGCCCGCGAAGTCGCGGAATATCGTCGCAGCGTGAAGACCGACAAGCGGACCGCCTCGGTTCCTGCCAGCCTCGAGAGCATGTTCTCGGCGCTGAAGGAAAAGCAGGCGATCGAATATCCGCTGGTCGTGAAGGCGGATACGCAAGGCACGGTCGAGGCGATCGTCGGGGCGATCAACAAGATCTCCACCGACCTGATCAAGGCGCGCGTGCTGAGCTCGGGCGTCGGCGGCATCACCGAATCGGACGTCACGTTGGCGGCGGCTTCGGGGGCTCCGATCATCGGCTTCAACGTTCGTCCGAACGCCAAGGCGCGTGAAATCGCCGAGCGCCAGAAGGTCGCGTTCAAGTATTACGATGTGATCTACGACCTGATCGACGAGATCCGGGCGGGGATGGCAGGCGAGCTTGGGCCGGAAGCGTTCGAGACGGTCGTCGGTCGTGCCGACATCCGCGAGGTCTTCTCGGCGGGCAAGCACGGCAAGGCAGCAGGTCTGCTCGTCACCGAGGGCAACATCCGCAAGGCGCTCAAGGCACGCATCACGCGCAACGACGTCATCATCTACCAGGGCGAAATCGCATCGCTGCGTCGCTTCAAGGATGATGTCGCGGAGGTCCGTGCGGGGCTCGAGTGCGGCGTGACGTTCACGTCGAACTTCGTCGATATCAAGGCCGGCGACGTCCTCGAGACGTTCGAAGTCGAGATGCGCGAACGTACTTTGTAACTACTAAAGCCCTCTCCCCTGCGGGGGGAGGGTTGGGTGAGGGGCTGTCCCAGGCGCTGGCGTATGCGGCGCCCCTCACCCCCGCCCTCTCCCCGAGGGGGAGAGGGAGCTTAAGATGAAGACCGATACCCCAGAAGCAAAAGCCGTCCGCTCATTGCGCGTCGGCGAGCAAGCGCGCCATGCGCTGTCCGACATCCTCGCGCGCGGCGACGTGCACGATCCGGTGCTCGAAAAGCACCTCGTGACGATCACCGAAGTCCGCATGTCCCCAGACCTCCGCCACGCCACCGTCTTCGTGAAGCCGTTGCTCGGCAAGGACGAGGAAAAGGTACTGAAGGCGCTGCGGACCAACACCGCCTACCTCCAGCGCGAAGTCGCGAACCGGGTGCAGATGCGGTATGCGGCGAAACTGAAGTTCCTCGCGGACGAGAGCTTCGACGAAGGTACGCACATCGACACGCTGCTGCGCGATCCGCATGTGGCGCGGGATTTGACCGAAGATTGATTTTGCTGGGCTGCCAGCGCCGCGCTTGTAGTCAGTCAGGAGTTACGGCTGGTCGGGCAATTGCCTTTCCCGTTCCTCCGCTCCTCGCGCCCTCGCCTCCCTCTTCCGTTCGTGCTGAGTAGAGACCGAGTAGGCTCGAAGAGCCGTATCGAGGGCTCGTATCGAAGCACAGGTTCCCCGCCAACACATCCTTCGATACGCCGCTTCGACAAGCTCAGCAGCTACTCAGGACGAACGGGAATATCAGGGTTGGATCGGCTGAGCAGCGCATCTAACGCGGCATTGGGCGTAGCAGCGGCAGCCATCCAGTCAGGTGCGCCCATCCAAAACATGGCGGCATCGACGTCGCCAGCACTTGGCCCGAACTCCAGTGCCCAAGATGCGCGCCGCAAGCCGCACTCCACAGTGTCCGCTACGGCGATCGCTAGCCATTTCCCGCCGCTATAAACACCCTGATATCGATCCTGAACGACGATAACGGGATACAAGGCATTTGGAATTTTGCTGGACATAGTCGGTCCTTCCGGCTTCCAGACTAGCATGGCCAAGCTATATTTCTACTACGCATCGATGAACGCGGGGAAGTCGACGAACCTGTTGCAGGCGGACTTCAACTACCGCGAGCGGGGGATGCGGACGATGCTGTTCACCGCGGGCGTAGACGACCGGTTCGCGGCGGGGACGATCACGTCGCGGATCGGGCTGGAGGCGCCGGCGATCGCGTTCGATGCGGGGACGGATATCGGGGCTTGCGTGGTTCGGCAGCACGGCGAGGAGGCGATTTCCTGCGTGTTGGTGGACGAGGCGCAATTTCTGACGTCCGCGCAGGTCGATCAGCTCGCGCATATCTGCGACGTGGTCGGGATACCGGTGCTGGCCTACGGGTTGCGGACCGATTTCCAGGGGGCGCTGTTTCCGGGGTCGGCGCGGTTGCTGGCGCTGGCGGACTCGCTGGTCGAGATCAAGTCGGTTTGCGGGTGTGGGCGGAAAGCTACGATGAACCTGCGGGTCGATGGGAACGGGCGGGCGATTGCCGAGGGTCAGCAGACCGAAATTGGTGGGAACGACCGGTATGTCGCGCTGTGTCGGCGGCATTTTTGTGAGGCTTTGAGGTAGGCCCCTTCCCCACCCCCGTCATCCTGACGAAAGTCAGGACCCAGGGTACCGGACACCGTCGCTTATGGCTCTGGGTCCTGACTTTCGTCAGGATGACGGCGTGGGTGGAGCACGCTCCCGCCTCAACTGAATTCTGGGACTTACGCACATGCATGGCTGGATCATTCTCGACAAGCCGCTGGGGCTTGGGTCGACACAGGGGGTGTCGGCGGTGAAGCGTGCCTTGCGCAGCGGCGGGTATGGGAAGTTCAAGGTGGGGCATGGGGGGACGCTCGATCCGCTCGCTACCGGGGTTTTGCCGATTGCCGTTGGGGAGGCGACGAAGCTGGCCGGGCGGATGCTCGATAGCGACAAGATTTATGATTTCACGGTGCTGTTCGGGGTTCAGACGGATACGCTCGATGCGGAGGGGGTGAGCATCGCTACCTCCGACGTGCGCCCGACTTTGGCGGCCGTGGAGGCGATGCTCGCGCAGTTTACCGGGCCTATTTCGCAGGTGCCGCCGGCGTACTCCGCGCTGAAGGTGGATGGGGAGCGGGCTTATGATCTGGCTCGGGCCGGGCATGAAGTAGTGCTGGCGAGCCGGGACGTGACGATTCATTCGCTATTCTCCCCGGTACGGGGAGGGGGACCAGCGCAGCTGGTGGAGGGGGGCTTCCGCGAACGTTCCGCTGGTAGCGAGCCCCCCTCCATCACCGTCCAAGCGGACGGCGGTCCCCCTCCCCGTGCCGGGGAGGAATTGCAGGATGCGCCCCTGCCCCATACTCCCCTTGAGGAGGTCACGCTCACCGCGCATGTGTCCAAGGGCACCTACATCCGCTCCCTCGCGCGCGACATCGCCCTCGCCCTCGGCACCGTCGGCCACGTCACCATGCTCCGCCGCACCAAGGCCGGTCCGTTCGACCTCACGTCCGCGATATCGCTGGACAAACTGGACGAACTCGCTAAGGCCTCCGCGCTTGAAGATGTACTTCTGCCCTTGAGGGTGGCGCTGGACGACATCCCGGCTCTCTCCCTCACCCCCGACCAGGCAGGGGCGCTCCGACAGGGGCGTATCTTGGCCGGGATCGCCGCAGACGATGGCCAATACTTCGCCGAACTGGACGCTGTCCCGGTCGCGCTGGTCGAGGTCGAGGACGGAGACGTCCGGGTCGTTCGCGGTTTCAATCTGTGATGTCGAGGACATGAATTCATGACGATTACCGCTGAACGCAAGACCGAGCTCGTCAAGGAGCATTCGCGCGCCGAGGGTGACACCGGTTCGCCGGAAGTCCAGGTCGCGATCCTGACCGAGCGCATCAAGAACCTGACCGAGCATTTCAAGGGCCACAAGAAGGACAACCACTCGCGTCGTGGTCTTCTCATGATGGTCAACAAGCGCCGGACGCTGCTGGATTATCTCCGTCACAAGGACGGCCAGCGCTATCTGGATCTGATCGCGAAGCTCGGTCTCCGCAAGTAACTTAGACGGCTCCCCTCGGGGGGCCGTTTTCGTATATAGGGTTGTTCTCCCGCGAAGGCGGGAGTCCAGACTGGGCCCCCGCCTCCGCGGGGGAACAAGGAACTGGAGCGGCGGCAATTCGGCCACCCCTCCTGGGATGACAATTCATCCCACACCGCCGCGGGCCGGCTAAGCCCGCACATAGGCCCCGTTCGCATCTGGCGACCGGAGTGAAGGAAAAAGAATGTTCGATACCAAGACCGTAAGCGCCCAGTGGGGCGGCAAGACTCTGACGCTCGAGACCGGCCGCGTTGCGCGCCAGGCCAACGGCGCAGTGCTCGCCACCCTCGGCGAGACCGTCGTTCTGTGCGCCGTGACGGCTGCGCGGACCGTCAAGGAAGGGCAGGATTTCTTCCCGCTCACCGTCCATTACCAGGAGAAGTTCTCCGCGAGCGGCCGCATCCCCGGCGGCTTCTTCAAGCGTGAGCGCGGCGCGACCGAGAAGGAGACGCTGACCAGCCGTCTCATCGATCGCCCGATCCGTCCCCTCTTCCCAGAGGGTTTCTACAACGAGATCAACGTGATCTGCCAGGTTCTGTCGTATGACGGCGAGAACGAGCCGGACGTCCTCGCAATGGTCGCGGCCTCCGCAGCGCTAACGATCTCGGGCGTGCCGTTCATGGGCCCGATCGGCGCGGCACGCGTCGGCTACGTCGATGGCGCGTACATCCTCAACCCGACGCTCGAGGAAGCCAAGGCTGGCGATCTCGACCTCGTCGTCGCCGCCACCGGCCAGGCCGTGATGATGGTCGAATCGGAAGCCAAGGAGCTTTCGGAAGAGATCATGCTCGGCGCCGTGCAGTTCGCCCACAAGGCCTGCCGCGAAGCCGCCAACCTGATCATCGATCTGGCCGAAAAGGCTGCCAAGGATCCTTGGGAAATGGCCGAGCAGGCTGACCTGTCGACTGCCAAGGACAAGCTGAAGAAGCTGATCGGCAAGGACATCGCGGCCGCCTACAAGGTGACCGACAAGTCCAAGCGTTCGGACCTGCTCAATGCCGCTCGTGCAAAGGGCAAGACCGCATTTGCGGACGCGTCCCCGCAGGACCAGATGGCAGCCGGCAAGCTGATGAAGAAGCTGGAGGCGGAGATCGTCCGCGGCGCCATCCTCAAGGACGGCACCCGCATCGACGGCCGCACCACCACGCAGATTCGTCCGATCGAGGCGATGGTGCACTTCCTGCCACGCACGCATGGCTCGGCGCTGTTCACGCGTGGCGAAACGCAGTCGATCTGCACCACCACGCTCGGTACGCGTGATGCGGAGCAGATGATCGACGGCCTCAACGGCCTGTCGTACGAAAACTTCATGCTGCACTACAACTTCCCTCCCTATTCGGTTGGGGAAGTCGGTCGCTTCGGTGCGCCGGGTCGTCGCGAAGTCGGTCACGGCAAGCTCGCATGGCGCGCGCTGCACCCGGTGCTGCCGACGAAGGAAGAGTTCCCGTACACGATCCGTGTCCTGTCGGACATCACCGAGAGCAACGGCTCGTCGTCGATGGCGACGGTCTGCGGCGGTTCGCTGTCGATGATGGATGCTGGCGTTCCGCTGAAGCGTCCGGTGTCGGGCATCGCGATGGGCCTGATCCTCGAGGGCAAGAACTTCGCGGTTCTGTCGGACATCCTCGGCGACGAGGATCATCTCGGCGACATGGACTTCAAGGTCGCTGGCACGTCCGAGGGCATCACCACGATGCAGATGGACATCAAGATCGCTGGCATCACCGAGGAGATCATGGGCAAGGCTCTGGCGCAGGCCAAGGAAGGCCGCGCGCACATCCTGGGCGAGATGGCCAAGGCACTCGACCACACCCGTGAGGAACTGTCGGCGCACGCACCGCGCATCGAGAGCTTCCAGATCGACAAGTCGAAGATCCGTGAAGTCATCGGCACCGGCGGCAAGGTGATCCGCGAGATCGTCGCGCAGACCGGCGCCAAGGTCGACATCGACGACGAGGGCGTGATCAAGGTGTCGTCGTCCGACCCCGCGCAGATCGAAGCCGCGATCAAGTGGATCAAGGGGCTCGTCGAGGAGGCCGAAGTCGGCAAGGTCTATGACGGCAAGGTCGTCAACCTGGTCGATTTCGGGGCGTTCGTGAACTTCATGGGTGGCAAGGACGGTCTCGTCCACGTGTCCGAAATCAAAAACGAGCGCGTCGAGAAGGTCTCGGATGCGCTGACCGAAGGCCAGGAGGTCAAGGTCAAGGTTCTCGAGATCGATCCGCGCGGCAAGGTGCGCCTGTCGATGCGCGTCGTCGACCAGACGACCGGCGAAGAGCTGGAGGACACGCGTCCTGCACGTGAGCCCCGTGAAGGCGGTGATCGTGGTCCGCGCGGTCCGCGTCGTGATGGCGATGGCGGTCGTGATGCCGGCAACGGTGGCGGCGGTCGTGGTCCACGCGGCGAAGGCGGCGCCGGTCGTGATGGGGGCGATCGTGGCTCGCGCGGCCCGCGTCGTGACGGCGACGGTGGCCGTGACGCAGGCGGCAACGGCGGTGGCCGTGGTCCGCGTCGCGACGGCGGCGGCAACGGCGGCGGCGAGCGTGCTGCACGCACCGACGGCGACAAGGCCCCCGAGTTCGCGCCGGCGTTCCTGACCGGCGATCGCGACTAAGCCCTCGCGGCCTAGTGGCAATGATGGAGGGGCTCGGGAAACCGGGCCCCTTTCTCATGTCAGGCTCACTTCGCCCCGTTATGCCTTGAGAACATGACTTATATTGGAACGGAGCGGCATGCCGGATGTTCGAACCGGTATGAACGCCATTTCGAAGTCCGTTATCCTCGTCGTCGATGACGATGCCCTGGTCCGCGTCCATTCCAACCTCGCGCTGGAAGATGCCGGCTACGAAGTCGTCGAAGCAAGCAACGCAGCCGATGCCCTGGCGAAGCTTGAAGAGCGGCCCGATATCGCCGCGCTGTTCACCGATGTCCGCATGCCGGGAGACCTGAACGGCATCGACCTCGCCAATGCCGTGCACGCGCAACGCCCCGATATCGCGATTCTGGTCACTTCGGGGACCGATAATGGCACGACTGCTGCCCTACCCAAGGCCGCGCGGTTCGTGCAGAAGCCTTATACCGGCGCACAACTCAGCAAGCTTTTGCAACTCTAGGTGACGTTTGAGGTTACGGGTCGGAACGCTCCACCCGGAGTAAGCCTCGACCGGGTACCGGTGTGGAACAAATACCGGCTACACGGTTTCCATAACGCGTAGTTCTTGTCGAAAACCAGGGGGTTCTGATGCCATACGTCAAGGGTATTACGGTCCGGGCCTGCGGTATCGCTGCTATGCTGACGATTGCTACCGCGGCCTGTAGCGCGACAAGCGACAATACATCGTCGATCGAGATTGGAGCTAATGTCGGTGCTCCAGCGCCGGAGGTAGCATCTCTCGTGACCAACGGCGACGGTATCGCTGAGCCAAACCGGACACCTACCAGTCCCGGTACGGCGCAATGGGCGGGCACGTATACCTACGCGTTCAATGGTGGCGCAAATGCAGCTGGAACGGAAACCGTCGTCACATACACGCTCAACCTGTCGGCAGCCTCATGCAAGCTGACGGCCGAAGGGTATCAGACAGACGAGACAGTCCTATGCTCGACCAAGCCGATCGCTGACGGCATCGATGTGGCGTTCAAGAGCTACGCCGATGGTGGACTAACCGACAAATATGGAAACGCCGTCTATTCCGTCGGTGATCCTTTGTTCTCCTTGCAACGAAAAGACGGAAGGATTCTCACGCACTGGAAGGGGTACCCACTTCCGGACGACAAGCCACACCCGATTGGAGTCTACTTCCACAACTGATCTTAAGGACATGCAGTCATGATCCAACTGGAGCACGCGGTAGGTCACGGAGCACGTAATACTCGGAGCGACGTTCGGTTAGTTCAACATCTGCTGAACCGTCATGGTACGCTGCGTGCGGCTTTGCTGAAGGTAGATGGCATCGTTGGACCAAAGACGATGGCCGCGATACGTGGATTCCAAGCGAATGTCGTCCACCTGCACCCGGTTGACGGCCGGGTCGATCCCGGCGGTCCTAGCTTCACCGCGTTGACGACTCCGCCGCACGCCCTAGCCAACCTCCGCGTAACACCCAAAAATGCGAGGGGGCCTTCGCCCGCTTCGGTGAAATCGAACCCGCCTACCTGGGCTGCTGTAACGAAACCTACGTTGCCCGTGATCACCGCGACTCCAGCGACGCCGAAACAGCATGACGTTATCGCTTGGGGTGCCAAGGTATCACCAAGTTTCAAACGCAAGGTCCTGGAGATGACCACGCGCTTACAAATATCGCCCGACTTTCTGATGGCGTGCATGGCGTTCGAGAGCGGCGAGACGTTCAGTCCAGCGGTTCGTAACGCTGCAGGATCGGGCGCGACCGGTCTTATTCAGTTCATGCCCTCGACAGCGAAGGCACTTCACACAACGACTGAGGCACTTGCTGCGATGAGCGCCGAACAACAGCTCGTATATGTGGAACGATATTTTCGACCTTACAAAGGTCGGATCCGCACGATTGAGGACATATACATGACCATCCTTTATCCGAAGGCGATCGGGCAGACGACGGACTATGTTCTGTTTAGCGGCAGCACCAAGGCGTATCGCCAGAACAAGGGCCTGGATGCCGATGGTGATAAAGCGGTTAACAAGTACGAAGCAGCCGCAGCAGTGCGCGCCAAATATCACAAGGGACTGCGCGCCGGCTATATCGGCTGACAGGTTAGTGGGGAGCTTCTGTTGCTCGGTGCCCCCCGTACCGCCGGTGTCCACTTCTGTTGCCCGGTGTGGCCCGAACCGCGCTTTCGTCCGTATAACCTAGGTCGTTAGACCGTCAGTTATGCGGCAATTGCGAGTGCTTCGTTATCGTTGGCACTTGTGTATGGGCCGTTGCGGTGGTCCCATTCCGAGCGAAACATAGCGTCGTTGAACACACGTCGATCCTAGTTCGACCCCGTCATCGTCCCCCTCTTGTGAAGAGGGCGGTGGTGGAGTCGCCGGGTACTGCCCCCGGGTCCGCTGTGTCTATGACACGCCACGGTTTATCGCCATAGCCGCCAAGAGAAGATTCCCCCGACGGCATCACCGATATAGGGGGGCCGCATCGATCTGAAAAGCCCGGCCAAATGAAAAGACTGGCGCGGTGGCGGCATCCCCCGTGGATAAATCTCCCTAGGGTCAGCACACAGCGTGCCAAACCGCCTTCCGCTCGCCACAAAGCGCGTGCATAGCAACCTGCATTATGTTGACGCAGCGCTCCCGCTACGCGCTCCGCGCGATGATCTTCCTTGGCGGTGCTCCCGCCGGTGGCCCTCCCATCCCGATGACGCGGATCGCCGCCGAGGCGAACGTGCCACGCAAATTCCTCGAGCTGATCCTCGCCGATCTGCGCGAGTCCGGCCTGCTCCACAGCCATCGCGGCAAGATGGGTGGCTATCGCCTCTCGCGGCCGAGCCATCTGATTTCGCTGGGTGAGATCATCCGGATCATCGAGGGCCCGCTGGCGCTGGTGCCGTGCGTGAGCCGGACCGCGTACCGGCCATGCCTCGACTGCAAGAGCGAGGCGGATTGCGCGATCCGCTACGCGATGATGCGGGTGCGCGACGAGACTGCGCGGATTTTGGATGGGACCAGCCTGGCGGATGCCAACGCTGAGGATCTGGTAGCCGCGTAATTCTTTCCTTCTTCCCTCGGGGAGAAGGTGGCGCGGTAGCGTCGGATGAGGGGGAGTTGGGATACGCTCGTGAGCCTCACGCCCCTCACCCTTGCGTCGCCTACGGCTCCTCCCTCCCTCTCCCCGAGGGGGAGAGGGACCCGAGTTTACCCCCGCGCCTTCAACTCGTCGCGGATTTCGCGAAGCAGTGCGATCTCGACGGGCTCCGGCGCAGGTGCGACGACAACCGCCTCTTCCTCACGCTTCAACCGCGCCGTCTCGCGCTCGATCAACGCCGCCGTTCGGTTCACCACGCGCAGGATCATGAAGATGATACCCGCGACGATCACGAAATTGACCAGCTGCGTTGCGAACGCACCATAGCCGAGCAACGGTACGCCGGCCTTCTTCAACGCCGCGTAGTCGCTCAGCGAACCTGCGTAGTTCGCCGGCACCGGCCCCATCCGCCAGAAATAGCTGGAGAAATCGAGCCCGCCGAAGATCTTGCCGATCACCGGCATCAGCACGTCGTCGGTCAGCGACGTGACGATCTTGCCGAACGCCGCGCCGATGATCACCGCGATGGCGAGATCGAGCACGTTGCCGCGCATGATGAACGCCTTAAATTCTTTAAACACCGGCGAATTCCTTGAGCATCTACGCCCCCTCTGTTGCACCACCGACGCTAACCACCGATTTCGGTTTCGCCAACCCTCGCGACTGTCCTATGACGCTGACACAGGTATTCAGGAGAGCCCCATGTCGTCACGTGCCACCATTCTTCGCGGAACCGCTGCCGTTGGCCTCGCCGCGAGCCTCGCCGGTTGCGGGATCAACAGCATCCCGACTGCGGAAGAAAACGTGAAGGCACGCTGGGCCGACGTCCAGAACGATTATCAGCGCCGCGCCGACCTGATCCCCAATCTCGTCGCGACCGTGAAGGCCGCCGGCGCGCAGGAGAAGAGCATCCTGGTCGAGGTCACGCAGGCGCGCGCCGCGGCAAACACCGTACAGGTCTCGGGCGACGACCTGACCGACCCCGCCAAGATCGCGCAGTTCTCTCGCGTCCAGGGCGCCGTTGGGCTCTCGCTCCAGCGCCTGCAGGAGGCGTATCCCGAGCTGAAGAGCCAGGGCAACTACACCACGCTGATGAGCCAACTCGAGGGCACCGAGAACCGCATCACGATCGCGCGGCGCGACTATAACGGTGCGGTGCAGGCGTATAACACCAAGATCCGCACCTTCCCCGACGCGGTCGGCGCGAAGATTTTCTATGGCGCCAAGCCGATGGTGCCGTTCGCGGCGACCACGCCGGGTGCCGAGACCGCACCGACGGTGAACTTCGGCAACGCGAGCTGATCCGAGCGTCATGCTCCGCCATCTCCTGACCTTGGTGTTCGCGGTGCTACTGGGAAGCGGCGCCGTCAGTGCCCCCGCAACCGCGCAGACCTTCCCGAAGTTTACCGGCTTCGTCGTCGATGCGGCGAACGTGATCCCGCCCGATCAGGAAGCGGCGCTGACCAAGCGGCTCGACGACCTGCAGAAGACGACCGGCAATCAGCTGGTAGTCGCGACCGTGCCGGACCTCGAGGGCTATCCGATCGAGGATTACGGCAATCGACTGCTCCGAAGCTGGGGCGTCGGGCTGAAGGACGCGAACAACGGCGCGATCCTGCTGGTCGCGCCGAACGACCGGAAGGTGCGCATCGAGGTCGGCTACGGGCTCGAGCCGGTGCTGACCGACGCGTTCTCCAGCGTCGTCATCAACCAGCAGATCCTGCCGCGCTTCAAGGCGGGCGACATCCCCGGCGGCATCGTCGCGGGGACGAACGCGGTCGCGGAACAGCTCGCGCTCCCCGATGCGGAGGCGCGCGCGAAGGTTACGGCGGCAGCGGCGGAGTATGACAAGACGCATCGTAGCTCCAATTCGGGCGGCGGCGGCGTGCCGATCGGGCTGATCTTCTTCGGGATCGTGCTGGCGGCGATCGTCATTCCGATGATCTCGCGGCGCGCGGGCGGCAAGAATTACGTAGACGGTAGAAGCCGCGGCGGTGGCAGCGGTGCCTTGCCGATCGTGCTGTGGAGCATCGCCGACGCGATGACCCGTGGCGGCGGCGGCGGTGGCGGCTTCGGTGGCGGTGGCGGCGATAGCGGCGGCGGCGGCTGGGGCGGCGGTGGTTTTGGCGGCGGCGGCGGTGGATCCGGCGGCGGCGGCGGCGCATCGGGGGGATGGTGACATGCGGTTGAGCGACACCGACCATGACCGCGTCACCGCGGCGGTCACCCAGGCAGAGACCGCGACGACCGGCGAGATCGTGACGATCGTCGCGCGGCAGTCCGATGCGTATCACGACGTGTCGATGCACTGGGGCGTGCTGGCGATGCTGCTGACGCTGGCGTTGCTCGCATACCACCCGGTCGCGGCGGACCATATCTACGCGCGGGTCAATCCCTGGCAGGCGGCACCGCAGGGTGCGCTGTACGTGGTCGCGCTCGTGCTGGTCACCCTTGTGTTCCTGGCCGTGCGGCTTGTGCTGGCATGGACGCCGGCGCGGCTCGCGCTGACGCCGGGTGCGACCAAGGCGCGGCGCGTGCGGCGGCGGGCTCTGCTCCTGTTCCGTGCGGGGGCCGAGAAGCGGACCAAGGGCTCGACCGGCGTGCTCCTGTACCTGTCGCTCGCCGAGCACCGCGCGGAGATCATCGCCGACGACGCGATCCACTCGCGCGTGCCGAACGAGACTTGGGGCGCGGCGATGTCGGCGGTACTCGCCGGCGTCCGCGACGATCGCCCCGCCGACGGGATGGCGGATGCAGTCGCGCAGATCGGCGCGGTGTTGGCGGAACATTTCCCGCGGACCGGTGCGCCGGTGAACGAACTTCCGGACAGGCTGATCGAATTATGAGCAAGACCGTATGGGCCGGGAAATTCCTGACCGTGCAGACCGAAGGCACGTGGGAATTCGCCGCGCGTCAGGGCGAGATCGCGGCGGCCGTGATCGTCGCGATCGACGACGGCGACGTGATCCTGGTGGAGCAGTTCCGCGTGCCGCTGGGGCGGGCGTGTCTGGAGCTACCGGCGGGGTTGGTCGGCGACGAGACATCCGGCGAGAGTGTTGCGGTTGCGGCCGGGCGCGAACTGGAGGAAGAGACCGGCTACCGCGCAGACGCGATCGAGGACCTGGGGGTGTTCTATTCGTCGCCGGGGATGACGTCGGAATGCTTCACGCTGGTCCGCGCGACCGGGCTGACGAAGGTAAGCGACGGCGGCGGAGATGGTGACGAGAACATCACCGTGCACCGGGTGCCGCTGGCGGACGTGCCGGCGTTCGTGGCGGAGAAGCGTGCGGCGGGCGTGGCGATCGATACCAAGATGCTGCTGATCCTGGCTGTGTCGATACTCTAACCAAGACTTGCTTCCCCGCGAAGGCGGGGACCCAGACTGGGCTCCCGCCTTCGCGGGAGAACAAAGAAGCAGCGCTAGCGGACGCCCAAAGCGCGCCCCTCCCTCTGCTTACTTGAAGTTATCCGCGTAACTCTGCAGCTTCAGCGTCTTCTGCGGTGCCGGCACGACGGTATAACCAAACCCCTCACGCTCGCAGTGCGCGATCGCCGCCTCGGCTGTCGGGAACAGCAGGCGGAGCTGGTCGCGGGTGTCGCCGCTGCCGGCCCAGCCGGTGAGCGGGTCGGGGCGCTTGGGCTCCGACGGTTCGAATTCGAGCTGCCAGGCGTCGGTCCGGTGCTTGCCGGACTGCATGGCGTTCTTGGGGCGCTGGAAGATACGGGCGGTTGGCATGAGCCCCCTTATCGCGAACCGGCGGCCCTTGCATCCGCCTTTTTCGTGCGCAGCGTGGCGGAGGCTGCAGCGGGATCGTCGGGCCAGGGATGCTTGGGATAGCGGCCGCGCATTTCCTTCGCCACCGCGGTCCAGCTGCCCGCCCAGAATCCGGGCAGGTCGCGCGTAGTCTGGATCGGGCGGCCGGCGGGGGATGTGAGGCTCAGCACCAGCGGTACGCGGGCCTCGCCGATCACCGGGTGGACCGCGAGGCCGAACAGGGCTTGCACGCGGAGTTCGACCCGTGGGCCGCCTTCGGCTGCGTAGTCGATCGCATGCGTACTGCCGGCGGGGCTGGTGAAATCGGGCGGGGCAAGGCGGTTGATGGTCTGCATCGCGTCCCAGCCGAGCAGGTTGCGCAGCGCTTCGGCAAGCGCGCCGGGGGCGATTGCGTCGAGCCGGCGCTTGCCGGTCAGGAGCGGTGCGAGCCATTCGTCGACCCGGTCGAGCAGGGTTTCGTCATCGAGCGGTACGCCCGCATAGGCGGCTCGGTCGCGCAGCGCTTGCGCGCCGTCGCTCCACGGCAGCAGCGCGAGACCGTGCTCGCGGACGCCGTCGATCAGCGCTGCGAGGATCGAGTCGGGGTCGGCGCCGCTGTCGGGGCCGCTGGAGAGCCGGATCGCGCCGAGGCGGCGTTCGCGGAGGGTCTGGATACCGCCGGTTGTGGGGTCGAACGTGACGGTGCGACGGGAGTCGATGCGGTCGGCGAAGAGGGTTTCGACGGTGACATGATCGATCGCCACGGCGGAGAGAATGCGAGCGCCGGCGGCCGAGCCCTGCGTGTCGGCGACAGCGAGCCATTCGGAGCGGGCGAGCGGCGAGGTCGGGTCGAGCCTGAACCCGCGCCCGCCGACCGAGGCCCAGGTTTCGCCGGACGGGTCGCGGCGGCGTGCCACGCGGTCGGGGAAGCCAAGCGCAACGCAAATTTCTGCCCCCCCGCCCGCTTGCGGGAGGGGGTTGGGGGGTGGGCGCCCGGCCTCGACGTCGCGCGACGCGGATGGCGCGAGC
This sequence comes from Sphingomonas faeni, assembly GCF_040407565.1. Taxonomy (GTDB): domain Bacteria; phylum Pseudomonadota; class Alphaproteobacteria; order Sphingomonadales; family Sphingomonadaceae; genus Sphingomonas; species Sphingomonas faeni_F. The sequence continues at coordinate 114,061 of NZ_JAPZPR010000008.1, read as the reverse complement.
CCACCCCCCAGCCCCCTCCCGCTTGCGGGAGGGGGGGCAAGTTTCGCCCACCTTTCCGCCATTGCTCGCGCCGCTTGCGCCTTGGCCCCACGTTCGGTTTTCCAGCGGCGGAGGCGGGTTTCTAGATCGACGTCCTGTCCGCCCATGCCGCGTTCGCCTAGCAACACCGCGATTTGCGCCGCTACGTTTGCCAACCCGCGCTCCCCCGCTCGCAACAGCATGTGCGCCAGTCTCGGCGGCATCGGGAGTTTAGCTATCGCGCGGCCGTGCGACGTCGGACGACCGTCTTCGATCGCCTCTAACGTCGTCAGCCGCGCCATCGCCTCGTCGATAGCCGCGGCGGGGGGCGGGTCGATCCATCGGAGGTCTCGCGGATCGCCGACACCCCATATTGCACAGGCTAGGACCAGCGCGGACAGGTCCGCCTCCAAGATTTCGGGCGGGTCGTATCGCGGCAGGCCGGAAGTCGCAGCTTCTTCCCACAAGCGATACGCGATACCCGGCCCCAACCGCGCGGCACGGCCGGCGCGCTGCGTGACCGCGGCTTGGCTTGCGCGTTCGGTGACCAGCCGCGTCATCCCGGCGGCGCGGTCGTAGCGCGGGCGTCTCGCGAGGCCGGAGTCGACGACGATGCGGATGCCGTCGAGAGTCAGGCTGGTCTCGGCGATGCTGGTCGCGAGCACGACTTTGCGCCGACCGTCGGGCTCGGGGAGGATCGCGGCGCGCTGCGCGGCGGGGTCTAGGCTGCCGTGGAGTTCGTGCAGGACGATGTTATCGGGGAGGTTGGCGAGCCGGTCGGCGGTGCGCTCGATCTCCGCGACGCCGGGAAGGAAGGCGAGCACGCCGCCCTCCGCTTCGCCGAGCGCGCAGCGGATCGCGGCCGCGACCGAGTCTTCGATGCGGAGTTCGGCTTGGCGGCCGATGTGGCGGAGCGTCAGCGGGTAGCTTCGGCCTTCGCTTTCGATCACGGGGGCACCGTCCATCAATGCCGCGAACCGCGCACCGTCGAGCGTCGCGGACATCGCCACGATGCGGAGGTCAGGGCGGAAACCGGCTTGGACGTCGAGCGCAAGCGCGAGGCCGAAATCGCCATCCAGGCTGCGTTCGTGAACTTCGTCGAACAGGACCGCGGACACGCCGGCGAGTTCGGGGTCGGCCTGGATGCGGGCGACGAAGATGCCCTCCGTGATGACCGTCACGCGAGTGGCGGCGGAGCGCTTGCTGTCCATGCGGGTCGCGTAGCCGAAGGTCTGCCCGACGGGCTCGCCAGCAGTCGAGGCCATGCGTTCGGCGGCGGCGCGGGCGGCTAGACGGCGGGGGGAGAGGAGAAGGATCTCGCCGATGCACCAGGGTTCGGTGAGGAGGGCCGGCGCGACGGCGGTGGTCTTGCCGGCGCCGGGGGGGGCGACCAGCACAGCCGAAGTTCGGTCGCGGAGCGTGGCGAGCAGGCCCGGGAGTACGGCTAGGATCGGGAGCGGCGGCGGTGTCATGCGCGCCTGCTGCCACAGTAGCGGGGCTGGCGACAGGTTTTGTGGTTACGGGTGCGCGTCGTTCCGGCGTCGATCAGCACCTGAACTTTGCGATCCTCCCCCGCCAGGGGGAGGTGGCTGGCGCTCGCCAGACGGAGGGGGCGGAAAGGGTAACCGCTGTTCCGTGTCCTCCCCCTCCGTCACCTTCGGTGCCACCTCCCCCTGGCGGGGGAGGATCGTTCGGGCTGGCGTGCCGCCAATGTCGACTATCGTAGACGTGGGGTTCGCTAGCCGCTCCGTCATGCCGGGCTCGTTCCGGCATCCACCGTTCCGCGGACTCGCCGGCCGTAGAGTTTGCGGACCGGTGGACCCCGGAACAAGCCCGGGGTGACGGGGTGGAGGTGGAAGCGTTGTCCAAGCGACGCGGCGGTTTGCGGGCGGACCGGGCCGCCGGAGCAGACGGCCTACCCCGCCCCTCATCGCACCGAAGGCTGGCAAGCGCGCGCTAACCTGCTAGACGCTCCACCAGTAATCATGGCGTCCGATCCCTCCCCCACCTCGACGACGGCGACAGGCCGCACTTCCGACCAGCTGCGGGGCAGGGTTGCGCGCGCGTGGGCGAGTCGGTGGACCAAGGCGGCCCTCGTACTGGTCGTGCTTGGCTTCATCGCGATCTTCGCGTTCTGGTTCGCGGTTATGCGTGACCTGCCTTCCGTGGACACGTTGCGCACCTACGAGCCGCCGCTGCCGACCAACGTGCGCGGGATCGATGGCGCGCCGATCCACAGCTACGCGCGCGAACGCCGCGTCGAGCTCAGCTACGCCGAATATCCGCCACTGCTGGTGAAAGCGTTCCTCGCCGCCGAGGATAAGTCGTTCTTCGAACATCACGGCGTCGATTATCCCGGTCTCGCCGGCGCGGTGTACGATTATGCGACCAAGCTCGGCACCGGCAAGCGCGCCAAGGGCGGATCGACGATCACGCAGCAGGTTGCGAAGAACCTGTTGATCGGAAATGCTTATTCGCCGTCGCGCAAACTGCGCGAGGCGGTGTTGGCGTACAAGATCGAGGACACGCTGACCAAGGAGCAGATCCTCGAGCTGTACCTCAACCAGATCGCGCTCGGGCGTAACGCGTTCGGCGTCGAGGCCGCGAGCCATGCGTATTTCGACAAGGAGCTCGACCAGCTCGATCTCGCGCAGATGGCGTATCTCGCGATCCTGCCCAAGGGTCCGTCGAACTACGATCCGGTGCGCAACACCGAGAAGGCCATGACGCGGCGCAATTACGTGCTGAACCGGATGCTCGACAACGGCTTCATCACGCGCGCGCAGCATGACCAGGCGAATGCCGAGCCGCTCGGCGCGGTGATGCGCCGCACGCCGAAGTTCGAGAGCGTCGGCGGCTATTTCGTCGAGGAAGTCCGTCGCCAGCTGATGGCGAAATTCGGCGAGAACGCGAAGGACGGCCCCTACAGCGTCTATTCGGGCGGGCTGTGGGTGCGGACGTCGTTCGACGCGAAGCTGCAGGATCTCGCGCAGCAGGCGTTGCGTGATGGCCTGGTGCGGTTCGACAGCGGGCGCGGCTGGAACGGGCCGATCCGTCATGTCGAGATCGAGGACGACAACTGGCTCCAACCTCTGCTCAACAGCAATATCGCGCTCGATTATCGGGACTGGGTCGCGGCGATCGTGACGGGCAAGGACGGCAATGCCTGGAGCCTAGGCTTCCGCACCGGCAAGACCGGCACGCTGCCGCGCTATGCGGCGCAGATGCCGGTACGCGGCAAGGGCGGCAACGCGTTCGGCGCGATCAAGACGGGCGATATCATCGCGGTAGCGCCCGACGGCGGCGAGTTCTCGCTGCGGGCGATCCCCAAGGTCTCGGGCGCGTTCGTCGTCGAGGAGCCGGCATCGGGCCGCGTGCTGGCGATGCAGGGCGGCTTCGACGACCGGTTGCAGGCGTTCAACCGCGCGACTCAGGCGATGCGCCAGCCGGGCTCGACGATCAAACCGATCGTCTATTCCGCCGCCCTCGACAACGGCATGACGCCAGCGTCGATCATCGTCGACGGGCCGTTCTGCGTCTATCAGGGCGCGCGGCTAGGGCAAAAATGCTTCCGCAACTTCGGCAATTCGCGCGGGTCCGGCCCGCACACGATGCGTTGGGGAATCGAGCAGTCGCGCAACCTGATGACGGTACGCGCCGCCGCGCAGACCGGCATGCCGAAGGTGGTCGCGACGATCAAGAAGATGGGCGTCGGCGATTACGCGCCGTATCTTTCCTACGCGCTCGGCGCCGGCGAGACGACCGTCGGGCGGATGGTCAACGCGTATTCGATCCTCGCCAACAACGGCAAGGGCGGCCCGCCGTCGCTGATCGACTTCGTTCAGGATCGCCACGGCAAGGTGATCTGGCCCGAGAACTGGCGGCCCTGCGATCGCTGCAACGCGCCGGACTGGGACGGCAAGCCGATGCCGCGGCCGATCACGCGCCAACGCCAAGTGCTCGACGCGATGACCGCCTACCAGATGGTCCACATCACCGAGGGTGTCGTCCAGCGCGGCACCGCGGTGACGCTGCGCGATCTCGACCGGCCGATGTTCGGCAAGACGGGTACCAACAACGGCCCGACCGACGTGTGGTTCGTCGGGGGCACGCCGCAGTTCGTCGGCGGACTGTATATCGGTTTCGACACGCCGAAGAACCTCGGTGGCGCAGCGCAGGGCGGCACGCTCGCCGCGCCGATCTTCAAGCAGTTCGCGACGAAAGCGTATGAGGACCTCCCCAAGCTGCCGTTCCGTGCCCCCGCCGGGATCCGCATGGTCCGGATCGATCGCGCGAGCGGCCGGCCGGTCTATGGCACTTGGCCCGACACCAGCGATCCCAAGCCCGCGGTAATCTGGGAAGCGTTCAAGCCCGAGAGCGAACCGCGGCGTGCGGCGCGACGCTCGGATGTCGCCCCCACGACTGCTACGACGACGACCGCGGTAAAGAAGGCCGAAGCCCCACGCGACAGCGATTTCTTGCAAAGACAAGGCGGAATCTACTAGCGCGCTTATATAGACGTCATCCCGGCGCCCGCCGGAGACCCGCCCCGCTCGCTTGGGGCGGCGATCCCGGCCTCCGCTGGGACGACGGAATTTTCCCCGGCCTCCGCCGGGGCTGCGGAATTTTTGGAGAATATCATGCGCGCCGAAGCGCAGGCTCACGTAGACACCATCAACGACGCGCTGGCGCTGCTGCGCCGCTTCCTCGACTGGGACCGCGCGCTGCGTCGTCTCGACGAGCTGAACGCGCGCGTCGAGGATCAGGCGCTCTGGTCCGATCCCAAGGCCGCGCAGGAGGTGATGCGCGAGCGTCGTCGTCTCGACGAGGCGATCAGCGCGACGCGGGCGATCCAGAGCGAACTGTCGGACACCGCCGAGCTGATCGAGATGGCCGAGGCCGAGGGCGATACCGAGATGGAGGCGGACGGCGTTGCGTCGCTCGCCGAACTCGCCGCGCGTGCCGACAAGGACAAGATCAAGGCGCTGCTGGCCGGCGAGGCTGACGCCAACGACACCTATATCGAGGTCAACGCCGGCGCCGGCGGGACCGAGAGCCAGGACTGGGCCGGCATGCTCAGCCGGATGTATTCGCGCTGGGGCGAGCGCCACGGTCTGAAGGTCGAGCTGGTCGACCAGCATTCGGGCGAGCAGGCGGGCATCAAGTCCGCAACGCTGCTGCTGAAAGGCGAGAACGCGTACGGCTACGCGAAGACCGAGAGCGGCGTGCACCGGCTGGTCCGGATCAGCCCATACGACTCGGCGGCGCGGCGTCACACGTCGTTCGCCAGCGTCTGGGTGTATCCGGTCGTCGACGACAATATCGAGGTCGAATACAACGAGAGCGACCTGCGCATCGACACCTACCGCGCGTCGGGCGCCGGCGGCCAGCACATCAACACGACCGACTCGGCGGTGCGCATCACGCACATCCCGACCGGGATCGTCGTGCAGTGCCAGAACCAGCGCTCGCAGCACAAGAACAAGGCCGAGGCGTACAACCAGCTCCGCGCGCGTCTGTACGAGCGCGAACTGGCGATCCGCGAGACCGCGGCGAATGCCGAGAACGCCGGCAAGACCGACATCGGCTGGGGCCACCAGATCCGCTCCTACGTGCTCCAGCCGTACCAGATGGTGAAGGACCTGCGCACCGGCGTGGTGTCGACCAGCCCGTCGGACGTGCTCGACGGCGACCTCGAGATGTTCATGGCCGCGGCGCTGTCGCAGCGCGTGACCGGCGAGGCCGTCGAGGTGGAGGACGTCGATTGAGCTTGCGGGGGACCCTTGCCCTTATGCTGTTGCCGGTGTTCCTGCTCGCAGCGTGTGATGGGACCAAGCCGCTGATCAAGCGCGAGCCCAAGGAGCCGGTGTTCCCCGCCGCCGATCGCCCGGTCGCGTCGATCGTCTCGGCGCGCTGGTCGAACGAGGAAGCGCGTGATCGGCTGAACGAAGCCGGCGAAGTCATGAACAAGGCGGCGATTCGCAAAGGCATGACGGTCGCAGATATCGGCGCGGGCGAGGGCTATTACACGATCCGTATGGCCGCGCGCGTCGGCAAGGACGGGCGGGTACTTGCCGAGGACATCCTTCCTGCGGTCCGCGACCAGCTCGCCGAACGCGTCGCGCGCGAGGATCTGGCGAACGTCAGCGTAAAGCTCGGCGAGGCGAACGACCCGAAACTGCCCGATGCGAGCTTCGACCGGGTCGTGATGGTCCACATGTATCACGAGATCGAGCAGCCATACGAGTTCCTGTGGCGGTTGCGACCGTCGCTGAAGCCGGACGGGCTGGTGGTGGTGGTCGACGCGAACCGGCCGACGCGCGATCACGGCACGCCGCCCGCGCTGCTGAAATGCGAGTTCGCCGCGGTGGGCTATACGCAGGTGGACATGGACGACATGCCCTCGGCCGGCGGGTATCTGGCGACGTTCAAGGCCACCGGGCCGCGGCCGGCGCCGGAAGCGATCCGAGCGTGCCGGCTGGGGTGAGGTTGGTTCCAGCGTTCGCTTCGGCTTCGGTCTGAGGCGCTAACCCAACACACTGCTCCACCCCGGCCAAGGTTGGGGCATTCGGGAAGGTCGAAGTAGCAGCATTCTGCAATTCGTTGCCAACCTCCCCCAACTTGGCCCCGGCCCCCGCCGGGGTGGTGCGTTTGGGGTTATCGCGCCTCATACCACCCCCATCGCGCGGAGGCTCGTCACCCGCGGCCCCGCGATTACGAGGTGATCCAGCAACACCACCTCCAACGTCCGCAACCCTGCCGCCAGCGCACGCGTAAACGCCAGGTCCCGCGCACTCGGCGTAGCATCCCCGCTTGGATGATTGTGCGCGATCACCACGCCGGCCGCATCGAACGCCAGCGCATCCGCCGCGATACGGCGGATCGAGACCGCGACATGATCCTGTCCACCAATGAGATGCCGCATCCCCAAAAGCCTCCGATTCGGATCAAGATATGCGATCGCCATCGTCTCGAAGCGCGCGTTCCGCAGCCCCGCGAACAGCGTGCGAGCCGCCCCGAGGTCGGCGATACGAAGTGGAGGCTCGGATGGTGGCGGCACAAATCCGCCTGCCGCGCATCACCAGCAGCTGCACGTCCAACTGCATCCGCTTTCACAGCGGCGGACCGGCCCGGGAGAGTGCCGGGTTCATCCATCAACCGCGCAATGCCGAGACCGGCTTGGCCACCCCGAAATCACCGCGACCCAAATCGCGCCCAAATTCGCCATCCGCGCTTTGCACCGGGCGGGCGCCGGTCGTATCGAAGAATTTGAGGCGTACGACGCGCGGCCAAACCAGCACAGCGAACGGTCGGAAGGAATAACATGAGCCACCCCGAAAATCAGTATCTCAGCCTGTTGGGCCGGGTCCTCGCCAAGGGCGACGAGCGGATGGACCGGACGGGCGTCGGCACCAAGTCGCTGTTCGGCGAACTCTTGCGGTTCGATCTGAGCGGTGGCCAGGTGCCGATCCTGACCACCAAGCGGGTGTACTGGAAGACCGCGGTCAAGGAGATGCTGTGGTTTCTGAGCGGCGGCACCAACATCCAGGCGCTGCTCCGCGACAACGTCCGCATCTGGAGCGACTGGCCACTCGCGCGGTATCGACACGAGACCGGCTCGACCATCTCGCAGGAGGAATTCGAGGCGCGCATCGTCGCCGATGACGACTTCGCACGCGCATGGGGCGAACTGGGTCCGGTCTATGGCAAGCAATGGCGCCGCTGGGTCGATGCGTCGGGCAAGGAGCATGACCAGATCGCGACGCTCGTCGAGACGTTGAAGACCAACCCGTCGAGCCGGCGCATGCTGTTTCACGCCTGGAACGTCGGCGAGCTCGACCAGATGGCGCTCCCGCCCTGTCACATGGTGTATCAGTTCCACGTCAACTCGCGTAACGAACTGAATTGCCTCATCTTTCAACGCTCGTGCGACCTGTTCCTCGGTGCGGCGTTCAACTTCACCGGGGGCGCGGCGTTGGTCCATATGCTTGCCCGGCAGGCAGGGCTCACGCCCGGCGAACTCGTCTGGGTCGGCGGCGATGTGCATGTCTATCTGAACCATCAGGATCAGGTGTGCGAGCAGATGGCGCGCGAACCCCGCCCGTTGCCGACAATGCGCCTGCTCCGCACGCCAACCTCGATCGACGACTACCGAATCGAGGATTTCGAGGTCAGCGGCTATTCCCCGCACCCACCGATCCAGGGCGACGTAGCCGTCTAGCATCGCCCCGGTTGCCGACTCGTGCGACGACGAACATCCCGAACCGGCGGCGCAGTGCCTACCGGATCGTGACGATCACCTGATCCGCCGTGCGCCCGGTCGAATCGACGAGACGCAGCCGATGCCGGCCGGGCGGCGCGAAGAACAACAGTTGCTGGGCGGCGGGGCCGAGGTCGCGATTGTCGAGGAACACGTGGTGTGCCCGGACGTCGCCGGTGGTCTCGATTGCGAGGCGCTGGCGGTCGGCGGGAATGTCGGGGTCGATCGCGTAGACGCTGCCCGAGGCGGGGTTGACGATCCTCGCGCGCCGGGCGGTGGCTGGCGCCGCGGCGATCAGCGACTGGCCGGTGCCGCGGAGGAAATACTCGATCCGTGGTTGCTCGATCGTGTCGGCAAACGCGATGCGGCGACGCTCGACACCAGCCGGCATTGGCGGTCCTTGATCGTCGTCGCGTCCGAGCGCGAGCATGACGTCGCGCCACACCGGCGCCGCGCCGCTGGTGCCCGAGACCGCACGCATCGGGTCGCCCTCCACGTTCCCGACCCAGACGGCGACCGTATAGCGGCGCGAGAACCCGACGCACCAATTGTCGCGCATGCCTTTCGAAGTGCCCGTCTTCACCGCGGTCCAGAACGGCAGGCGCAGTGCCGAATCGAGGCCGAAGGTGGCAGCGCGGGCGTTGGGGTCCGCCATCATGTCGGCGACGATCCAGGCTGCGGCGGGGGTCGTGACCGGGCGGGGTGCGCTGCGGGGGGCGTCGGCCGTGAGCCGTAGCGGGGACCAACGGCCGCTGTTCGCGAGCGACCGGTACGCGTCGGCCTGTTCGAGCAGCGTCACCTCGGCCGATCCGAGTGCGAGGCTGAACCCGTAATAATCGCCGTCCTCGACGAGGCCACGATAGCCCGTATCCCACAGCCTATCACGGAACGGTTCCACCCCGACCAGCAACAGCGTCCGCACCGCGGGCACGTTGAGCGACCCCGCCAGCGCGCTGCGCACCGATACGTGCCCCTTGAACCCGCGATCGTAGTTCTGCGGCACGTAAAGCCCCGACGCGGTATCGAGCTGCACCGGCGAATCGTCGAGCACCGACGCTGGAGTCAGGTATCCGCGCTCGATCGCCTGCGCGTAGAGGAACGGTTTCAGCGTCGACCCGGCCTGGCGATAGGCGTTGGCGGCGTCGACCGCGGGGGCGGTCGAGGCGCCGCCGATCCCGCCGACATAGGCAAGGACGTCGCCGCTGGCATTGTCGATCACCACCGCGGAACCGTCGCGCGCGCGCGATCCTCCGAGCCCGAGAAGCTGGCGACGTAGCGCGGCGGCGACGGTACGCTGGAGCGCGGCATCGAGCGTGGTCGTGATCCGCAGGCCGGGCTTGGTCAGCAGGCGATCGGCGAGATGCGGCGCGAGCCCCGGATCGAGCGCCAGCGTCCGCACCGGGCCGAGCATCGACGCGGCCTCGCTCGCGAACCGTGCGCAGTCCCCTGTGCCACCCAGACGACACGCCCGCGCAGCGATGCGAGGGGCGGGCGCCTGGGGATCGGGGAGCAGTGCGGTCAGCAGCAGCGCGTCGTCGCGTGCCATAGCCGCGGGGGTCTTGCCGAACAGCGACAGCGCCGCCGCGCCGATCCCCTGCGCCTCGCCGCGAAACGGTGCCAAGTTGAGGTACGCCTCGAGGATCTGGTCCTTGCTCCAGGTCATCTCGAGCGCTCGTGCCGCGCGCATCTGGCGCAGCTTGTCGCGCCAGCCGCGTGCGCCGGGCATCGCCAGCGTCGGCGACAGGAACGCGGCGACCTGCATCGAGAGCGTGCTGGCACCCCTGCCCCGCTCGCCCTTCGCGCGCGCGCCAACCGACCCGAGGATCGCCAGCCAATCGACGCCGCCGTGGCTGCGGAAGCGGGCGTCCTCCGCCGCGACGACGGTGGTGGGCACGACTGGGGCGATCCGGTCGAGCGGTACCCACGCAAGCCGTCGCGCAGCGAAATTGACGCGCGCGCTGTCGATCAGCACGCCGTGGCGATCGTACAGCCACGCCTCCGACGGCTTCCACGCAGCGCGCACCTGCGCATAGCCCGGCAGCGGCGGCGGGAACGTCGCCCAGTCGAACCCGACCGCGGCCAGGATCAGCACCAGCAATCCGACAAGCGCCGCGCGCTGCTTCATCGATCCGCGATGACCATCGTCTGGTTCGGCACCGCGGCGCGGATCGACGGCGAATACATCGCCTCGACCCGGCTCGGCGGCATCTGGAACCGGCCGGCGCCATTGAGACGCAGCGTGTACGTCACGGTGGTGGTGCCCTTGGGCAGCCAGGCGAAATAGGCGCGCCACGTATCGCGGCCGCGTTCGACATAACTCGGACCGCCGCCCTCACCCTCGCTGCCGCCGCCTTGCTGGAGCAGTTGCGACTGGCCGCCGAGATCGTCGATCACGGTCGCGCCGGCGGGCACCGGATCGCTGATCGCGACCCAGTTGCGCTCGGCGGTCGCCTCGACCGACAGCGTCACGCGGAGCACGTCGCCCGTCGTCAGCCGGCCGGCGGTGCGCGCCTGCACGACGTCGACCTTGCGCGTCAGGCGATAGCCGGCGAACAGCGGTTGCCGCAGCGGCACCGCCGCCGAGATCGACACGGTCGCCCACGGCCCCGCCCCGCCGCCTTGCGCCAACCGCAGCGGTCCGGCGGCAGCGAGCGGGAACGACATTGTCCGCGCGGGTTCCGCCAGCGGCCAGCCGCGCGCAACGCTACGCCCGGCATAGGACAGCATCGTCGTGCCCGTGACAGCCTGCGCCGGATAGACCTGCGCGAAACGCCGCGCGGCGATCGCACCCCAGGCGTTGGCGGTGGTCGTATCCCAATGCCCGCGCGACTGGCGCAACGCCGTGCCGACCATCAGGCGCGGCGCATCGTCCTGCCACCCTGGCCGCCCGAGCACCGCCGCGGTCGCCTTGTTCGCCGCCTCGTCGGCCGACGACATCAGCCACCACGACGCGTTGGCCGAGTCCGACAGATCGAGCCGCGTGCCCTCGAACACGAGGCGCGTGCGCAACACCGCCTCGGCCTGCGCCTTGGCCTCGGTCGACGCGCCGGGGATCGCCGTCAGCGCGGTGATATAGTCGGCGAGGCTCGCGGTCGGCATCTCCGCGGGCGTCATCCCGATCTGACCGAGCATCGCCGGCGTGGCCTCGCCCTGCCGCGCGAGCGCCGCCAGCGCCGCGACCTTGGTCAGGCGGACGTCGCCGTAATCCTCGTGTCGCAAGCGCCCGTCGAGCACCGCCTTCATCGCCTCGATCATCCGCGCGCGCTGGACCGGCGGCAGCGACAGGTTCGCCGCGCCCGTCATCGACAGGACATAGGCGGTCAGCGCCTCGGACCCCTGAAGGCTGTCGCCGGGGAAGTAGCGGAGCAGGCCGTCGGGCGCCTGATAGGTCGGGATTTCGCCCGCCAGCGTCGCCCAGCCCGCCATGTCGCCGAGCACGACGATCCGCGACAGCCGCTGCTCGAAACAGTTGAACGGATAGCGGCTCATGTAAGCGCGCACGCCTGCCAGCGACGGCGCCAGCGTATCGGCGAGGCGGATGTCGACGCTGCCGCGACCCGGAAGCGCGCCCATCGGCGGCGCGATCGGGATCATCGTATTCTCACCGACCTGCGCGAGCGTCGCCGCCCAAATCTCGGTCGGCACCGCCGGGATGACGTCCTGCGTCACCGTCACCTGATCGGTCGCACGGCCGTCGTTGCTGCTGGCACGCACCGTCCAGCGCAGCGTATCGACGCCCGCAGGCGCGGTGAGGTTCCACGCCACCGGTGCCGCACCACCCGCGGGAATGGTGACGGTAAGCGGCTTGCCCTGCGCGATCCGCGGGAATACGTCGACGTTCGCCGTGACCGTCATCGCGCGGTCCGATCCGTTGCGCAACGTGAACCGCGCGCCGTAGAAATCACCCGATCGGACGAGCGGCGGCATCCCGGCATAGAGCGACAGATCCTGCGCGGTGCGGATGTCGGTGCTGCCGGTACCGAACGCCTGCGCACCGTCGGTGGCGATCGCGACGAGCTTGAACGACGACAGCGCATCCGACAGCGGCACGGACACGCGCGCATGCCCTTGCGCATCGAGCGGGACATGGCCCTTCCACAGCAATACCGGCTGGAAATTCTCGCGGTTGAGCCCCGACAGGTCGCCGCCGCCACCGCCGCCACCCGCTTCGAGTGCCTTGCGTCCATAATGCCGTTTGCCGACGACCTGCATCTGCGCGGTCGCGGTCAGCACCGACAGCGGACGATCGCCCATCATCGCGTCGAGGATGTTCCAGCTGTCGTTCGGCGCGAGTTGCAGCAACGCCTGGTCGACCGCGGCGAACGCGACGTCGGCCTCACGCGCCGGGCTGCCATCGGGCTTCCGCACCTGGATCGCGACGTTGGCCGTCCCTCGCGGCGCGTAACGCTCGCGGTCCGCCTTGACCGCGACGGCGAGCGTATGCCCTTCCCAGCCGACCTTCACCTTGGCGATGCCGAGGCGGTAGGCGGGCTTGGCGAGATCGACCAACGCGGTCGGCTCGGCTGCGTCCTCCGGCGTATCCGACAGCCCGAGCGTCCGCGCGATGCGGTGGACCCAGCTCCAGAACCCGCTCTCCACGCGCCCGCGCACGACCAGCACCGAGACATAGACGTCGGGCGCATAGGCCGCGTCCATCGGCACCTCGATCACCGGGTCCTTGCCCGACAGCTCGGTGACGAAGCTCGACAACACGCCCTCGCGCTCGACGCTGACCAAAGCGGTCGCTGAGCGGAACGGCATCCGCACCTGGAACCGCGCGGTCTCGCCCGACGCATAGGTGAGCTTTTCTGGCACGACGTCCATCCGGTCGCCATTGTCGCCGCCGAACCACCAATCGTCGTTCCCCGCGAGCCATACCGACTTCACCGCGCGGGCGACGTTGCCGTCGGCGTCGGTGGTGGTGACGACCGCGTAGATCTCGCCCGATACGCCTGGGTCGGCCTTGCACTGCGCAAGCCCCTGCGCGTCAGTGGTGGCGCTGCACGAGGCCGACAGCTTGGTCGTCCGCATCCGGTTGTCATAGGCGTAGAACCCGCCGATCAGCCGCCGCCGCGCGGTAAGGATCTGGCGGCTATAGAGCGCGACGGACAGCTTTTGCCCCTTGATCGGCTTGCCATCGGTATCGAGCGCGACGAAGCGCAGGCGCAGATCGTCCGCGCGCATCATCCAGCCATCGGTGGCGACGCCGAGCTGGACACCCGAGGCGTAGATCGGGATCGATTTCGAGGCGGTCAGCGTCTCGCCGTTCGCATCGCGATAATCCATCTCGACCTGCATATCGGTCGTGCCGGGGAGGGTCTGCGGCATGTCGACCGTCATCCGCCGCGTACCGTCGCTGCCGAGCGTCGCGGGCAGCATCTGGGTCGGCGGCAACGGCGTCTTCGCATCCTCGCCCTCGCCGTCGAGCGGCTTGACGCCCTCGCTGATCGGTTCGCCGCCGAAGCTGAACTTGTCGTAGCCGACAGGCGTCGCACTATGCGCGAACCAGCCGATCCGGACGTCGACCGGCAGGCCCGGCGCGCCGCCGCCCGAGAGATAGCCGGCGAACAGATCGAGCTGTGCGGTGCGTGGTTTGATCAGTGCGGTCTTCGGGCCGGTGACGCTCGCGCGCATCGTCGGCAGGCGGTATTCGTCGACCTTGAACGACTGCGCGGATTCGGTTGTCTTGTCGCCGACGACGAAGACCAGGTCGTAATCCCCCATCGGTGCGCCCTTGGGGGCGGTCCAGACGGTTTCGCCGGTGCCGTTCGCGCCGATCGTCACGGGCATCTCGAACTGCGTGTCGGAGCCGCGGTGCGACAGCCGCAGCGTGCCGGTAAAGCCGGGCGCCAACGAGAAGCCGCGCGCGTCGGGGCGGCGCAGGATATGCTTCATGTGGATCGTCTCGCCTTGGCGGACCAGGGCGCGATCGAACACGGTGTGGATGATGTCGGTCGCCGCCGAATAGCCATAGGACAGGTCGAAATCGAACGGCCGGATGCCCTCGCCCCAGTCGGTCAGCGTGAAGCTGAAATCGTCACCGGTACGCGCCGAGATCATCAGTGGATGCGGCGAGCCCTCGCCCTTGCAGCTGCCATAGGTCTCGGGTTCGGGCAGGCCGCGCGCGACCATGAGCCCGCCGCTCTTGTCGGTCGCCCCGCGCGCGAGCGGCTTGCCCGTGCAGCTGTCGCTGACCTGCACCACCGCGTTCGCCACCGGCTTGCCCGTCGACAGCCGCGTGACCCAGGCGAGCGAGCGATCGCGCCCCCATTCGAAATGCACGGCCAGATCGGTGACCAGCGCGGCGCTCGCAACATAGCGCGGCACGTCGCGACCGAGCAGCGCACGGCCCAGCGTCGGGCTGGCGAGTTCGACGACGTAGAAGCCGGGCTTGCCGAGCGGCAGGCCGACGACCTCGAAATCCTTGCCCTTGCCCGGCAGGTCGAGCTTGAACGGATCGCCTTCCCCGCCGCCAGCCCCGCCGCCACCGCTTCCGAACAGCAGCGGCTTCTCGCCGGTATGGTTGATCTGGAGCGGCTCGGCACCCTTGCGCTCGATCGTCTGGTAGTCGGTCTTGCCCGCATCCTCGACGCGCCTGAGCCACGCGGCGATCTCGCCGTCGGTGCCGCCCACGCGCAGCCGCTGCCCGCCGATCCCCGCGGTCTGGCCTTGCAGCGACGGCTCGACGTTGCGCACTGTGACGGGCAGCACGCCGCCCTGTTTCGCCTCGAGTATCCCGAAGTCCGCCGCGAACTTGACGAGCGGCGGGGCTTCGTCGAACTTCACCTCGAGCGGAAAGCGTTCGCGATTGGTGAGAATCCGGCCGCTTTCGTCCTTGAGGTCGGCGGGGATCGACACGTTGCCACGCGTCGCGAAGGGCAACGGTGCCGCGAACGTGACCTGCTCGATCGTCGCGCGGGTCTTCTCCTCCTCGCTGAACACCGGCGCGACAGACTTGCCGTCGGCGAGCGTCAGCCGGACTTGCGTCGCGGCGCTCATCGCCACGGGCGCGGAGAACCGCAGATACGCCTTCTCGACCGGGCTGCATCCCGCCGCGGTGTTGACGCGCGAGCATTCGAACCGGGCGGTGAAAGGCTTGCGGACGGTGAAGTCGAACCGCTGATCCGCGCCGGCGAGCTTGCCCCCGGCACTGGCGATGTTGCTGCCCCAAACCAGCGCCATGTCGCGACCCGGCGGCAGAGGACGGCGGCATTTCAGCGCGGTAATGTCGGCCAGCGCGCGCTGGCGCGATGCGGTATCGGCGGGGACCGTCTTGGGCAGCCCGGCGCTTTCGAGGAAATTGGTGACCGCGTAATTGTTTCCCAACCCGGCGAGCAGCTTGCCGGGCAGATCGGGCGCCAGCACGTCGACCGCGATCTTCTCGCCGATCCCGTCGACCGCGCAATAGGCGTTGGCGCCGATCGACTCACGCGTCGCAAGCATGTTCGCGGCGACCAGGAACACCTGATCCTCCTCGATATCGCCTTCACCGGGCAGCGCCGCGCGGGCGATCGGACCGCCGGCATCGACGGTGAAGCTCTCCGCATCGACGCCGTAGCCCGCCGCGCTCTTGAGTCCCTCGCGCGTCGCCAGCGTGCAGCGCGTTCCGCCGGGCAGCCCTTGCGCGAAGTCCCAGACATAGGTCTGCTGATCCACCCAGCGCCCCTCGCCCGACACCGCGCACTCGACCTTCAGTGGCGAGGCGGCGCGCGGATCGCCGAGCGGGACGATCGCGTCGCTGAACCGCACCGTAAAGCGCGTGATCGCGCCATCCGAAATGTTGGGCGTAGCAAGCGTGACGTGCGGCGTATCGCCACCGAACGCAGCCACCGGCGCAACCACGATCGCCAGTGCCGCCCACAGTCTCGTCAATCGCATCGCCGAATCCCCCCGTCTCAGGATAAGGATCGGCTGGCGCTAGTCCATAGCTAACCCGGTCGGGCAATGTTCACGGACCGGCGACGATCGCAGCCTCGCCGCGTCGATTCACACGGGCAGCACGATCCGCGCGACCAAGCCCGGGGCATTGTCCGCCAGTTCGAAGCGGCCATCATGGAGCCGCGCCACGGCTTCGATCAGTGCCATGCCGAGGCCGGCGCCGGGCGTCGACCGGGCGCTGTCGAGACGTCCGAAGCGTTTTAGCGCCTGCGCACGGTCGGCGGCGGCGATGCCCGGCCCACGGTCCTCGACCTGGATCGCGACGCCATCGGTGCGGTGGACGATCCGCAAGGTTACCTCACCCCCGCCCGCGCCGTGGCGCAGCGCGTTGTCGATCAGATTGGTGATCGCCTGGCTGATGAGTTCTCGGTGGAGCTTCATTGGCGGCGGGCGGTCGTCGATCGCAATCGTAAAGAGAAGGCCCGCGTCTTCGGCGACGGGCGCGTAGAGCTCGCCGATCTCTTCGAGCAGGTTCGCCGGCAACACCTCGATAAAGCGATCGCGCGACACCGATCCCGAGCGGCTGATCTCGATCACCATCGTCAGCATCCGCATGACGAGATCCGTCTCGACCAACAGGCCGCCCAGCGCCGACTCCCGCGCGTCGGGGTCGGCGATCAACACCGCCTGCTCGGTCTTGGTGCGCAGTCGCGCAAGCGGCGAGCGGAGATCATGTGCGAGGCTGTCGGTGACGATCCGCAACTCGGCCATCGCCCCTTCCAGCTTGCCGAGCATGACGTTCAACCGCCCGGCCAGGCGATCGAACGCATCGCCGCCCCCCGCGATCACGTCGACGCGCCGCGACAGATCGCCCTCGCCCGCCGCCTCGATCGCCTTGGCGATCCCGTCGAGGCGACGCCCGACATAGCGGGTCAGGACCAGCCCGCCGACCACACCGAGCGCGAGCGACAGAAACACGGCAACAGCCAAGGCACGCTCGATCGCGCGCTCCTCGGCGGCGATCAGGTCGAGGTTGCGGCCGGTGAGCAGCCAATAGCTGCCGAGCGGGTGCAGCGCATATCCGGTTTCGCGCGCGTGCCAGAGTTCGTCGGACCCGAGCCGCGCAATCCGGAACTGCGTGACCTTCAGCGGCACGGCGAGACGTTCGGGCGCGATGCCTACCACCGCGCGTCCCTTGGGGTCTACCACCGCGAGCACCAACGACACGTCGCCGGGGACGACCGCGCTATCGATGGCCTGGCGGATCGCCGGCAACCCGCCGCTGCGCCAGACCGCGCGCAAGGCTTCGGATTGCTCCGTCGTCTCGCGCCGGATCGCGTCGATTGCGTCGGCGCTGGTCGTCTTCCAGACGAAACCGACCAGCGCGAGGTTGGACACCAGCGCCAGCGCTATCGATAGAAGCGCGATCCGGGCGGTGACCGAGAGGCGGATCACCCGCGAGCGTCAGTTTTCAACGGCGAGCCGGTACCCGGCGCCGCGGACCGTGTGCAGGATCGGCGTGGGAAAACCGTCCTCGAGCTTGCGGCGGAGTCGACCGATGTGGACGTCGACCACGTTAGATCCCGGGTCGAAATGATAGTTCCAGATCTTCTCGAGCATCATCGTCCGCGTGACGACTTGCCCCGCGTGGCGAGCGAGGAACTCGAGCAGGTTGAATTCGCGCGCGCCAAGCGGAATCGAGCGTCCAGCACGCGATACGGCGCGCGCGAGCAGGTCGATTTCGAGATCCCCGACCGACAGCTTGGTCTTTTGCGGCTCCGTCGCGGCGCGATCGGAGCGGCGCACGAGCGCCTCGATCCGCGCCGACAATTCGGCGAACGAGAAGGGCTTGCAGAGATAATCGTCGGCGCCGGCCTTGAGGCCATCGACACGGTCGTCGACGGCGGCGAGTGCGGACAGGATCAGGACCGGGGTGGCGATCCCTGCGGCCCGGATCGCGCTGACCATGGAAAGACCGTCGAGGCCAGGCAGCATGCGATCTGCGATGATAAGGTCGAAAATGCCCTCGCTCGCGAGGAACAGGCCGTCACGGCCATCGGCGCACGCTTCGATCGCGTGCCCGGCTTCGGTCAAGCCTTTGGCAAGATAGGCGGAAGTCGAAGCGTCGTCCTCGACGATCAGGATTTTGCGGCTCAACGCGGTCTCACCTTGCCTGTCACCGAAATCGGTCACCATCTCCTGCCCTCATAAACGGAAAGGCCGGCGGAAAGAAGTCTTCCCACCGGCCCCCACGGTACCCCCGGGAGTGACGGGCACCGATCTCTGGAAACTCATGCGGCCGTTGCTGGCTGCGTGCTCTTTCTAGGATCGGGCGGGGGTCAGGGCGATGACCGAGCGGTGACAATTACGTCATGTTGATGGTTGTCGTGGGCCTGAGACGACAGCGCTTCAGCCAGCTGCCCCACTCCTACCCCATCATTCCGGCGCACGCCGGGACGCGTGGTTGCGGAGTGGGAAGTGGTAGCACGCTCTCGCTTGGTCCGCCGTATCCGTGGGTCCCGGCGTTCGCCGGGATGACGGATGAGGAGGCGAGAGCACGGCCCATAACTTGGGCCCCGCCTCCGCGGCGGAACACACTTACTTCTTGTCGAGAATCGCAGCGATCGCAGCACCGACGTGCGCGATGTCGGCCATGCCGTCGACGCGGTGGACCAAGCTTCGAGCGTCGTAGATCGGCAGGATCGGTGCCGTCTTCGCGCGGTATTCAGCCATGCGGTTGTGGACCGTCTCCGCATTGTCGTCGGGACGCCGCTTGAACTCGGTCGAGCCGCACACGTCGCAGACGCCGGCGACGACCGGCTTCTTGTAGCGATCGTGATAGCCCGTGCCGCACTTGGCGCAGGTGTAGCGGCCGACGACGCGGTCGATCAACGCGGCTTCGTCGACGCCCAGTTCGATAACGTAGTCGAGCGTGCGACCGCGGTCGGCGAGCAGGCCGTCGAGGGCTTCGGCCTGCGCAGCGGTGCGCGGATAGCCGTCGAAAATGACGCCGTTCGCGGTGTCCGGCTGGTCGAGACGCTCGCCGATGATGCCCGACACGATCTCGTCAGAGACGAGACCGCCGGACTCCATCACGGACTTCGCCTGGAGGCCGACCGGCGTTCCGGCGGCGACCGCTGCGCGCAGCATGTCGCCGGTCGAAAGCTGCACCATGCCGCGCTCGTTGACGAGCGTGGCGGCTTGGGTGCCCTTGCCCGCGCCGGGCGGTCCAAGAAGGATGATATTCACGAAACGCACTCCCCTCGTTCGTGCAGGAATTAAACCGGGTTAGCCCCGCAACTTAACGAAGTCGATTGCCCTTGAGCTTCGCCTTCTTGATCAGGTCGCCATACTGGTGCGCCAGCAGGTGCGACTGGATCTGCGTCACGGTGTCCATCGTCACGTTGACGACGATCAGCAGGCTGGTGCCACCGAGGTAGAACGGGATCTGCAACGCGGTCACCAGATATTCGGGCAACAGGCAGATGATCGTCAGATACGCCGCACCGATCACGGTGATGCGCGTCAGCACGTAATCGAAGTAATTCTCGGTGTTCTTGCCGGGGCGGATGCCGGGAATGAACCCGCCATTGCGCTTCAGGTTGTCGGCGGTTTCCTCGGGGTTGAAGACGACCGCGGTGTAGAAGAACGAGAAGAAGATGATGCCGGCGCCGTACAGCAGCATGTACACAGGACTGCCGTGCTGAAGGTACTGGTTGAGCGTGATGATGAAATCGCCCCACTTTGACTCACCCGCAACGCGCTGTCCGGCGAACTGCGAGATCGTCAGCGGCATCAGCAGCAGCGACGACGCGAAGATCGGCGGGATGACGCCGGCGGTGTTGATCTTCAGCGGCAGATGGCTGCGATCGGCCTGCATGCCGCGCTGGGTCTGGCGCTTGGGATATTGGATCAGAATGCGGCGCTGCGCGCGCTCCATGAAGCAGATGAAGAGGATCAGCACGACCACCGCAACGACGATGCCGATCAGCTTGATCGGATCGAGCGAGCCCGAGCGGCCGCCTTCGAGCAGGTTGACCAGCGTGACGGGCAGATGCGCGACGATGCCGGCCATGATGATCAACGAGACACCGTTGCCGATACCGCGGCTGGTGATCTGCTCGCCGAGCCACATGAGGAACATCGTACCGCCGATCAGCGAGATGACCGCGGCAACGCGGAACATCATGCCGGGCTCGATGACCGCCTGGATGCCCTGTGCCGCACCAAGTGTCTCAAGGCCGACGGCGATGAAATAGCCCTGGACCGCGGTCAGGCCGACGGTGCCGTAGCGCGTATACTGGTTGAGCCGCTTGCGACCCGATTCGCCGTCCTTCTTGATGGCGGCGAGCGTCGGCGACAGCGAGGTCGCGAGCTGCACCACGATTGAGGCGGTGATGTAGGGCATCACGCCGAGCGCGATCAGCGACATGCGGCTGAGCGAGCCACCCGAGAAGGTGTTGAAGAAATCGAGCACGCCGCCCTGAGTCTGCTGCGACAGCAGGCCGAGCGCAGTCGGGTCGACACCCGGCAGCGGGACATAGCTGAGCAGGCGGAAAATGATCAGCGCACCGATCGTGAACCACAACCGCTTCTTGAGGTCGGTCGCCTTCGCGAATTTCGAAAGGCTGATGCTTTGCGCCATCTGGTCGGCTGCGGATGCCATGCGTGTGATCGTCCTGGAAACAAAGAAGGCGGGATGCGTTGTGACCGCCCCCGCCGCTCATATAGGCGCACGGGCGCGCTTGTCTAATGGCTAAGGCGGATCGCTTCTGCGGAATCCTCCCCCGCCAGGGGGAGGTGGGCCGCCTCAGCGGCTCGGAGGGGGAGGATACGGGACGTGAGTTCGTCGCCTCCCGCCCCCTCCGTCAGCTTCGCTGCCACCTCCCCCTGGCGGGGGAGGATTTTAGATCCGAACAAAAAAAGGGAGGGAGCGCACTCGGCACCCCCTCCCCCATCAAGGTCAGGCCTTGAACGACGCCTTGTGCGCCGCACGCTCCTTGTACTTCACGCCCTTCTTGGCGGCAGCCTTCTCGGCTGCGGGGACGAAGTGGATCACCTCGACCTTGCCGCCGATCTTCTCGACCGCTTCGATCGCGCCCTTCGACGCGCCGTCGACGGTGAACGAGAGGACCGTGGTCAGTTCGCCCTTGGCGAGGAGGCGGACGCCGTCCTTGCCGCCGCGTGCCAGGCCGGCGGCCTTCAGCGCGTCGTGGTCGAGCGTTGCATTGGCTTCGATCTTGCCGGCGTCGACCGCGAGCTGGATCGCGCCGAGGTTGACCTCTGCGAAGTCCTTGCGGAAGATGTTGTTGAAGCCGCGCTTAGGCAGACGCATGTGCAGTGGCATCTGGCCGCCTTCGAAGCCGGCGATGGACACGCCCTCGCGGCTCTTCTGGCCCTTCTGGCCGCGGCCTGCGGTCTTGCCCTTGCCCGAGCCGATGCCGCGTCCGACGCGCATCTTGGACTTACGGGCACCTTCGTTATCGCGGAGTTCGTTGAGCTTCATGGTAATGCACTCGCTTTCGCTTGTTACGCGCTGGTTTGAAATCGCCGGGTTCGAATCCGGAAATAAGGAAGGGGGCCGTTAGCCCCCTTCCCGGTATTTGTCACTAGGTAGCGTGAAGGCTCAGCCTTCGACCGACACCATGTGCTGCACCTTGCGGATCATGCCGCGGACCTCTGGGCTGTCTTCCAGCTCGCGGGTCTTGTGCATCTTGTTGAGACCGAGACCGATCAGCGTTGCGCGCTGGTCCTTCTCGCGGCGGATCGGCGAACCGGTCTGCGTGATCTTGATGGTTGCCATGATCGCTTACTCCGTGATCGCAGATGCATCGGCCTCGGCGGTCTTCGAACCACCATGGCCGAGCAGGTCGGCGATCTTCTTGCCGCGACGCTGTGCGACGGCCTTGGGCGAGGTCTGCTCGCCAAGGGCCTCGAACGTGGCGCGGATCATGTTGTAGGGGTTCGACGTGCCGACCGACTTGGTCACAACGTCCGCAACGCCCAGCGATTCGAAGACGGCGCGCATCGGGCCACCGGCGATGATGCCCGTACCCTGAGGCGCGGACCGCAGCGTGACCTTGCCGGCACCGAAGTGACCGTTGCCGTCATGATGCAGCGTGCGGCCGTCCTTCAACGGAACGCGAACCATCTTCTTCTTGGCAGCAGCCGTCGCCTTCGAGATGGCTTCCGGCACTTCGCGTGCCTTGCCATGACCGAAGCCTGCACGACCCTTGCCGTCGCCGACGACGACGAGAGCTGCGAAGCCGAAGCGCTTACCGCCCTTGACCGTCTTCGAGACGCGGTTGATGTGCACCAGCTTCTCGATCAGCTCTTCGCCGCCATCGTCCGCACCGGGACGACCGCCACGATTGTCGCGACCACGACCGCCGTCGCGACCACCGCGGTTGCCACCTGGACCACCGCTGCGGTTGCCGCCGGGGCCACCACGACCACCGCCGCCGCCGCCACCGGGACCGCCGCGACCGCGACCGCCACCGTTGTTGCCCTGGTAGCCAGTGCTCTGCGGAACGTTCTGAGCCGTGACGTCCTGTGCGGTCGTCTCGGGAGCGATTACTGCCCCAGCGTTTCCTGGCGTGTTGTTTTCGTCAGCCATGTCTTAGAACTCCAATCCGGCTTCGCGCGCGGCATCGGCAAGAGCCTTCACGCGACCGTGGTAGAGGAAGCCGCCGCGATCGAACACGACCTGGGTCACGCCCGCTGCCTTGGCAGCCTCGGCGACGCGCTTGCCGACCGAAGTCGCCGCGTCGATGTTGGCGCCGGACGTGCCGCGCACGTCCTTTTCCAGCGTCGAGGCCGATGCGACCGTCGTGCCGGCGGCATCGTCGATCACCTGGGCATAGATGTGCTTGCCCGAGCGATGCACCGACAACCGCGGACGGGTGCCTGCACGTGCGCGGAGCGCGGTACGGTTGCGGCGACGCCGCTTGGCGAAAAGAGAAAGTCCCTTGGTCATTACTTCTTCTTCCCTTCCTTGCGGAAGATGAACTCGCCGTCGTACTTGATACCCTTGCCCTTGTAAGGCTCAGGCTTGCGCCACTGACGAATTTCCGCGGCCAGCTGACCGACCATCTGCTTGTCCGAACCCGAGATCTCGATCGTCGTGTTGTCCGGGGTCTTGACTTCGATCCCCTCCGGCACGTCGATGTTGACGTCGTGGCTGTAGCCAAGCTGCAGCTTGAGGTTGCGACCCTGCGCTGCGGCACGATAGCCGACGCCAGTGATCAGCAGCTTCTTGGTGAAGCCTTCCGACACGCCGGTGACCAGGTTCTGCACCATGGTCCGCTGCATGCCCCAGAACGTGCGAGCGCGCTTGGTGTCGTTGGCCGGCTGCACCGAAATGCCGCCGTCTTCGATCGTGTAGCTGATCTCGTCGCGAAGCGGCATCTTGAGGGTACCCTTGGGGCCCTTGATCGTCAGCTGCTTGTTCTCAATGGTCGGCGTGATGCCCGCCGGTACGGTGACCGGCTTCTTACCAATGCGGCTCATCAGAACACCTCCGCGAGGACTTCGCCGCCGACGTTCTGCTCGCGTGCTTCGGAATCCGAGAGCACGCCGCGGGGCGTCGAGACGATGGTGATGCCGAGGCCGTTACGGACGCGCGGGAGTTCCTGCGAGCCGGAATAGACGCGACGGCCGGGCTTCGAGACGCGCGCGACATGCTTGATCGCAGGCTGGCCCTCGAAATACTTCAGCTCGATGCGAAGGCCGGCCGCGGGGCCCATCTGCTCTTCGCTATAGCCACGGATATAGCCTTCGCGCTGCAGAACGTCGAGCACGCGGACGCGCAGCTTCGACGCCGGCGTGAGGACGGAGTCCTTCTTCGCGCGCTGGCCATTACGGATACGGGTGAGCAAATCACCCAGGGGATCGGTCACTGCCATGATTTAGTCCTTACCAGCTCGACTTCGTGACGCCGGGGATGAGGCCCTTGTTGGCCAGATCACGCAGCTGAATACGGCAGAGCCGGAACTTGCGGTAATAGGCGCGCGGGCGACCGGTCAGCTCGCACCGGTTACGGATGCGGGTCGGGTTCGCGTTGCGCGGCAGTGCCGCCATCTTGAGGCGAGCGATCAGACGCTCACCGTCGTCGAGCGTCTTGTCCGCTGCGATTGCCTTCAGTGCCGCGTACTTCGGGGCATACTGCTTGACCATGCGCTTGCGGCGCTCGTTCTTGTTGACTGAACTCAGTTTCGCCATCGACTTAAGTTCTTTCTTTGCTAGCTCCCTTCCCGCTTGCGGGAGGGGTTGGGGGAGGGAAGGACCAACGCCCGTTAGGCGCGAGGCCCCTCCCCTGACCCCTCCCGCAAGCGGGAGGGGGACTTAGATTAAGCTGCCTTCTTCTCGTCGGCAGCGTCGTCTTCGATCGGGAACGGGAAACCGAACAGACGGAGAAGCTCGCGAGCCTCGTCGTCGGTCTTTGCGGTCGTCGTCACGATCACATCCATGCCGCGGATCTTGTCGACCCGGTCATAGCTGATTTCTGGGAACACGATCTGCTCCTTGATACCGCAGGCATAGTTGCCACGGCCATCGAAGCTCTTCGGGTTGAGCCCGCGAAAATCGCGGACGCGGGGAAGAGCGATCGTGATGAAACGGTCGAGGAACTCGTACATGCGCTCGCGGCGAAGGGTGACCTTCACGCCGATCGGCATGCCTTCACGCAGCTTGAACTGCGCGATCGACTTCTTGGCCTTCGTCACGACAGGCTTCTGGCCGGCGATCAGCTCCATTTCGGAAGCAGCCTGGTCGACCTTCTTCTTGTCCTGCGTGGCTTCGCCGACCCCCATGTTCAGCACGATCTTGTCGAGCCGCGGGATCTCCATGACGTTCTTGTACCCGAACTTCTCGGTCATCGCCTTGATGATCGTCTCGTCGTACAGTTTCCGCATGCGTGCGACGTAGACGGTCTCTGCGCCGTTCTGCTCGCCAGTGTTCTGATCAACCATTGATCTTCTCCCCGGTCTTGACGGCGACACGGACCTTCTTGCCGTCCTGCTCCTCGAAGCGGACGCGGGTCGGCTTGCCGTCGGCGGTCACGTGCGCGACCTTCGAAACGTGCATCGGTGCTTCCTTGCGGATCAGGCCACCCTGCGGGTCACCCTGAGTCGGCTTGGTGTGGCGCACGGCGATGTTGACGCCCGATACGACGACCTTGTCGGTCTTCGGCATGGAGACGGTGACTTCACCGGTCTTGCCCTTGTCCTTGCCGGACAGGACGATGACCTTATCACCCTTCTTGATACGCTGCGACGCCATTACAGCACCTCCGGCGCAAGACTGATGATCTTCATGTGCTTCTTGCCGCGCAGCTCGCGAACGACTGGGCCGAAGATACGGGTGCCGATCGGCTCCTCGTTCTTGTTGACCAGCACCGCGGCGTTGCCGTCGAAGCGGATGACCGTACCGTCTGCACGGCGGATATCCTTGGCGGTACGCACGATCACCGCGCGGTGAACGTCGCCCTTCTTCACACGGCCACGTGGCTGCGCTTCCTTGATGCTGACGACGATGATGTCGCCAACGCCTGCAACACGACGCTTGGAACCCCCAAGCACCTTGATGCACTGCACCCGCTTCGCGCCGCTGTTGTCAGCGACGTCGAGATTGGACTGCATCTGGATCATGGATCCGTATCCCTTCTCTGTCTCTGGGGTCGATACCGACCGAACCCCGCCTAAAAAATCACCCCGCCACGGACGAACCGCAGCGGGGAGGAGCGGCCGCTTAGCCGTTCCCGTTTACGAAAACAAGAGCGCAGGGGGTTTCCCCCCTGCCCTCGTGCTTGATTCAGCCCTCCGCCGAAGCCCGCTCCGGCGTCGCGTGGGTGTTCACCCGCTCGATCACCTTCCAGGTCTTCAGCTTGGAGATCGGTGCGGTCTCTTCGATCCGCACGGTCTCGCCCTGCTTGAACTCGTTGCTCTCGTCATGAGCATGATACTTCTTCGAGCGACGGATGATCTTCCCGTAGAGCGGGTGCTTCACCTTACGCTCGACGTTCACGACCACCGTCTTGTCGCCCTTGTCGGACACGACCAGACCGGTCAGCACGCGCTTCGGCATGATATTTTCCTTACTTCGCAGGCGCGGCGGTGGTGCGCTGCGCCTGGAGGGTCTTGATGCGAGCGATGTCGCGGCGGACCTCACGAACGCGGCTCGGCTTTTCGAGCTGGTTCGTGGCGGCCTGGAAGCGCAGGTTGAACTGCTCGCGCTTCAGTTCGCCGAGCGACTCCGACAGCTGGTCGTCGCTCTTGGTCTTCATGTCGTCGATACGAGCCATGATCTTACTCGCCTCCCAGATGCGAGGTGTCGCCCAGGCGAGCAACGACCTTTACCTTGATCGGCAGCTTCATGGCCGCCCGCTCGAACGCCTCGGCGGCGATCTTGCCGTCGACGCCGTCGAGCTCGAACAGGATCCGACCCGGCTTGACGCGAGCGGCCCAGTATTCCGGCGCGCCCTTGCCCTTACCCATGCGGACTTCGGCTGGCTTTCCCGAGACCGGAAGGTCTGGGAAGATGCGAATCCACAAACGCCCCTGGCGCTTCATGTGACGCGTGATCGCGCGGCGGGCCGCCTCGATCTGGCGTGCGGTGATCCGGTCGGGTTCCATCGCCTTCAGGCCGTAGGAGCCGAAATTGAGCGAGAAGCCACTCTTGGCGTCGCCCGAAATCTTGCCCTTGAAGGCCTTCCGGAACTTGGTCTTTTTTGGTTGCAGCATGTCTGTTCCTGCCCCTTAGCGACGATCGTCGCGCTGCGGCCGCACGCCGGAGGTCTGAGCCTCCATCATGATGCGGTCGTACGACGTCGGATCGTTGCCGAGAATCTCGCCCTTGAAGACCCAGACCTTCACGCCGCAAACGCCGTAGGACGTGTGCGCCGTAGCCTCGGCATAATCGATGTTCGCGCGCAGCGTGTGCAACGGAACCCGACCCTCACGATAGCTCTCCGACCGTGCGATCTCGGCGCCGCCAAGACGGCCACCGCAGTTCACCCGGATGCCTTCGGCACCGAGACGCATCGCCGACTGAACCGCACGCTTCATGGCGCGACGGAAGGCGATACGACGCTCGAGCTGATCGGCGATGCCCTGCGCGACGAGACGCGCATCGACTTCCGGCTTGCGGATCTCGACGATGTTCAGCGACACGGTCGACGACGTCATCTTGCCGATCGTCGAACGCAGCTTCTCGATGTCCGCACCCTTCTTGCCGATGATCACGCCGGGGCGTGCAGCGAAGATCGAGATGCGGGCCAGCTTGGCCGGACGCTCGATCACCACCTTGGAGATCGCGGCCTGCGGCAGCGTCTTCATGATGAATGCGCGGATCTTGAGATCCTCGAGCAGGAGCCGACCATAGTCGGCGCCTTCGGCGTACCAGCGGCTATCCCAGGTACGGTTGATCTGCAGACGCAGACCGATGGGGTTGCTCTTCTGACCCATTATGCTTCTTCCTGCTCGCGCACGACGATGCGCAGACGGCTGAATGGCTTGAGAATGCGGGTCGACTTGCCGCGGCCGCGGGTAGCGAAGCGCTTCATCGTAATCGACTTGCCGACCGAAGCCTCGGCGACGACGAGTGCGTCGACGTCGAGGTTATGGTTGTTCTCGGCGTTGGCGATGGCCGAGGCCAGCACCTTGCGCGCTTCGATCGCCATGCCCTTGGTCGAGAAGGCGAGGATGTTCATCGCATCGCCGACCTTCTTGCCACGGATCAGCGCAGCCACGAGGCCGAGCTTCTGCGCGGAACCACGGATCTGCGTACCGACCGAAAGCGCCTCGTTGTCCGCGACCTTGCGCGGGCTGACTTGCTTAGACATCAGCGCTTGCCCTTCTTGTCGGCGGAGTGGCCGGGGAAGTAGCGCGTGGGCGCGAACTCACCGAGCTTCATGCCGACCATGTCTTCGTTGACCGAGACGGGCACGAACTTGCGGCCGTTATAGACGTTGAACGTGAGACCCACGAACGACGGCAGGATCGTCGAGCGACGCGACCAGGTCTTGATCGGCGAACGCGCGTTGGTGTCCTGGGCGGTTTCTGCCTTCTTGAGCAGATGAAGGTCCACGAAGGGGCCCTTCCAGACTGAACGAGCCATGTTAGCCCTTCCTCTTCGTCGAATGACGCGACCGGATGATCATCTTGTCGGTCGACTTGTTATGACGCGTGCGCGCACCCTTCGTCGGCTTGCCCCAAGGCGTAACCGGATGACGGCCACCCGAGGTACGGCCTTCACCACCGCCGTGCGGATGGTCGACCGGGTTCTTGGCGACGCCGCGCGTCAGAGGACGGATGCCCATCCAGCGCGAACGGCCTGCCTTGCCCAGGTTCTGGTTCTGGTTGTCGGGGTTCGAGACCGCGCCAACCGTCGCCATGCAATCGCTGCGGATGTAGCGCTGCTCGCCCGAGTTCAGGCGGACCATCACCATGCCCTTGTCGCGACCGACGACCTGCACGTACGTGCCGGCCGAACGGGCAATCTGACCACCCTTCATCGGCTTCATCTCCACGTTGTGGACGATGGTGCCGACCGGCATCTGACCGAGTTCCATGGCATTGCCTGGCTTCACGTCGGTCTTCTTGGCCGCGAGGACCTTGTCGCCGACAGCCAGACGCTGTGGCGCCAGGATGTATGCCAGTTCCTCGTCCGGGTACTTGACCAGGGCGATGAACGCGGTGCGGTTGGGATCATACTCGATCCGCTCGACGGTGCCTTCGACGTCCCACTTGCGACGCTTGAAGTCGATGTAGCGGTACTTCTGCTTGTGACCGCCGGCGATGCCGCGCGAGGTCACATGGCCCTTGTTGTTACGACCGCCGGTCTTGTGCTTACCTTCGGTCAGCGCCTTGACGGGGCGACCCTTCCAGAGCGACGACTTGTCGACCAGGATGAGACCGCGGCGTGCCGGCGATGTCGGATTATAATGCTTGAGTGCCATGGCCTCAGATCCCCGTCGTCACGTCGATGGACTGACCGTCCTTCAACGTCACGATTGCCTTTTTCATGTCGGAGCGCGAGTAGTTCGTGCCCTTCCACTTCTTGGTCTTGCCCTTCTGGACGAGCGTGTTCACGCCGACGACGTTCACGTCGAACAGCGCCTCTACGGCCGCCTTGATCTCGGGCTTCGTGGCATCGTTCGATACCTTGAACACAACCGCGTTGAACTCCGACAGGGTCGTCGTCTTCTCGGTGATGTGCGGGGCCAGGATAACGTCGTAATGACGATTATCGATGCCCGCCTTCTGCTTCTTAGCCATGGAAGCGCGCCTCCAGCTTTTCGACAGCGGCGCGCGTCAGCACCAGCGTGTCATGCTTCAGGATGTCGTAAACGTTGGCGCCGGCAGCCGGCATCACGTTCACTTCGTACAGGTTGCCCGCAGCGAATGCGAAGCTGGTGTCGACCATGTCGCCGTCGATGACGAGCGCACGCTTGCCGAAGCCGAGCTTTGCGAGATCGCCCTGCAGCGTCTTGGTCTTGCCACCCTCGACAGCCAGGCTGTCCATGATGACCAGCGAACCCGCCTTGGCGTGGCTGCTGAGAGCCATCCGCAGGCCGAGCGAGCGAACCTTCTTGTTGAGCGACGGGTTGAAGTCACGGACGCGTGCGCCGTGAGCCTTACCACCACCGATGAACACAGGAGCGCGGCGATCGCCGTGACGAGCCGTACCGCCGCCCTTCTGGCGACCGAACTTCTTGCCGGTGCGAGCGACGTCTGCGCGCTCACGGGTGCCGCGAGCCGTCTCGCGACGCTTCTCGAGCTGCCAGGTGACGACACGGTGCAGGATGTCGGCGCGCGGATCGAGGCCGAAGACCTCGTCGTTGAGCTCGATGTCCGCTGCGTCCCCGTTCTGGGGGGTGCCGGCGAAAGATGAAACCTTGATCTTCACGCTCAGCCCTCCTGGCCGTCGGCTGCAGGTGCGTCGGTCGTTTCGGCCGGCGTGTCTGCTGCGGTGTTGCTGTTTGCGGTCTTGAGACCGGCGGGGAACGGTGCGTCGGCGTGGCGCGCGACCTTCACCGAGTCCTTGACGAAGAGCCAGCCGCCCTTGGAGCCAGGAACCGAACCCTTGACGAACAGGAGACCACGCTCGACGTCCGTCGATACGATCTCGAGGTTCTGCTGAGTGCGATACTTGTCGCCCATGTGGCCGGCCATCTTCTTGTTCTTGAAGACCTTGCCCGGATCCTGGCGCTGACCGGTCGAACCGAGCGAGCGGTGCGAGACCGACACGCCGTGGGTTGCCCGCAGACCGCCGAAGCCCCAACGCTTCATACCACCCTGGAAGCCCTTACCCTGGGTCTTGCCCTGGATATCGACGATCTGGCCTGCGACGTAGTGGTCGGCCGAGATCTCGGCGCCGACGTCGAGCAGGCCGTCTGCGTTCACACGGAACTCATGGACGACAGCCTTGGGCTCCACTTCGGCCTTGCCGAAATGGCCGCGCTGCGGCTTTCCGACATTCTTCGACTTGGCAACACCTGCACCAAGCTGGACGGCAGTGTAGCCGTCACGATCCATTTCGCGAACGGAAACGACCTGATTGCCTTCGAGTGCCAGAACGGTGACCGGCACGTGCCGACCATCTTCCTGGAACAGGCGGGTCATCCCCATCTTCTTCGCGATCACGCCAGTACGCATGATCTTGTCCCTTCCTAGACAGAGGCCCCGTCGGACTATTCCTTGGGGGCTTGCGGACCATGTCCGGAGCGAGCTCCATGATGCGTCCACCTGACCCCATCCCCGGCAAAAGCCCTGAATGGAGTCGGTTCAACCCGGTAAATACGAAACGTGCCCCCGTCCCGGGCTGGTGCTTCTGCGAATGCGGAAGCGTGACGGGGGACGCTGCCCCGTCGGTTTTCACCGACGGCGGTATCCCAATGTCGAACGGCGCGGGACCGTTACCGGTCGACCGCGCCGCGCCAGCCCTTAGGCCAGCCCGTTGACTACGTCAACAAGCTGGATCCCCGCCTTCGCGGGGACTAAAGGCAAACTCGCGTCAGGCGAGTTTGATCTCGACGTCAACGCCAGCGGCGAGGTCCAGCTTCATCAGCGCATCGACCGTCTGCGGCGTCGGCTGGACGATGTCCAGCATACGCTTGTACGTGCGCACCTCGAACTGCTCGCGCGACTTCTTGTCGATGTGCGGGCCGCGGTTCACGGTGAACTTTTCGATGCGCGTCGGAAGGGGAATCGGACCGCGGATGAGCGCGCCGGTGCGGCGTGCGGTGTCGGCGATGTCGCCAGTGGCCTGATCGAGCACACGGTGATCGAACGCCTTCAGACGAATGCGGATATTGCTGTCCATAGTCCCTACCGATGCGAAAGAGCGGGCCCGTTTCCGGGCTCTTGCTGGTTGATGTTTAAACCGAAGGCGGGCCATTACGGGAGAGTCGGTTGAAATGCAACCGGGGGGAACGGGTTTTCCAGGAAGCGGGCAATATCGAAGCGCGCCCCGCCCTCCCCCTCCGTCACCTTCGGCGCCACCTCCCCCTTGCGGGGGAGGATTGTAGGTGTCGATGCCCTACCGCTAAGATCGCCCCATTACTTGATCCTCCCCCGCCAAGGGGAGGTTGCACGCAAAGCGTGACGGAGGGGAAGCAAGCGATGAAGCTCGAAGGATCCCTACCCGGCCGGTGCAACGCTAAGCGCCTGCGAAAGCAGATGACCCCGCCAGAGATAGGGCTCTGGCTTGCACTACGCGCCAATGAGGAAGGCCTACGCTTCCGAAAGCAACACGCGGCAGGCCCCTACGTCCTAGACTTCTACTGCGCCCCAGCCCGCCTCGCGATCGAAGTCGACGGCGAAGCCCACAACCACGGCAACCGTCCCGAACGAGACGCAGCGCGAGACGCATGGCTAGTCGCCCAAAACATCCAAGTCCTCCGCTACCCATCCCGAGAAATGCTAGCCAACCTCAACGACGTCGTCCGCCAGATCACGGCCGTCGCACTTCAACGACGAACCACCATCGAGAGCTAATCGCCCCCTCCCCCTCCGACGCCTCCGGCGCCACCTCCCCCTAGCAGGGGAGGATTGGTCTTAACGCTGATCTTGAACCCTAGCCCCGCCAGCGGTCTACGAAATCGGAGCTCCCGCCGGCGAGGGTAGATCGCGCCAAACGGACTGAATTCCTTCCGAGCATCGCGCGTACGGCTGCCGGCACTCCAGCGCCTTATCCATCTGATCGCGCACCGCCTCCAGCATGGAGCACGCCCCACCCATCTCTGTTTCAAGAAGAACGTTCGGCTCGGGATTTAACCCATGGGACAGCGTTAGGTACCGGTCGAGCTTGGCACGGGAAATCTCCGTGCCATTCCAATAGATCGACCCATCGTGCGTCAGCGCGACGACGTTCATCAGGGGCTCTATGCCGACAAAATTACGGGGCTTCTGCCAGTATGACCTTGGAGGTGAGCAACCTCGCGGCTCGCCCTCCGAACAGGCGCCCGTTAAGGCCAGTAGAACGCAAAGGCTCAGACGTCGGGTCACTCGCTGAGGCTGCCATACCGTGCCGGTCGAAGCCAGCGAAAGGGCCGTGCCAATGTAGGTTGATCCAGCGGAAGTGAACCATTTGCCGAATCACAGCGCGTGAAGCGTCCCAAACACGAAAAAGCCCGGCCTCTCTCGCGAGAAGCCGGGCTCTTCGATCAACTCCCGAAGGAGGCGATGCTTACTTGTCGATCTGGCTGACGACGCCTGCACCGACGGTACGGCCGCCTTCGCGGATCGTGAAGCGCTGGCCCACGTCCATGGCGATCGGTGCGATCAGCTTGATGCCGAGCGACACGTTGTCGCCTGGCATGACCATCTCGGTGCCCTCAGGCAGCTCGACGGTGCCGGTCACGTCCGTCGTACGGAAGTAGAACTGCGGGCGGTAGTTGGCGAAGAACGGCGTGTGACGGCCACCCTCTTCCTTCGACAGCACGTACACTTCCGAGTTGAAGTCGGTGTGCGGCTTGATCGTGCCTGGCTTGCAGAGCACCTGGCCACGCTCGACTTCGTCGCGTGCGACGCCGCGGATCAGCGCGCCGACGTTATCGCCAGCCTGGCCCTGGTCGAGCAGCTTGCGGAACATCTCGACGCCCGTGACCGTGGTCTTGCGGACGGTCGGGTGGATGCCGACGATCTCGACTTCCTCGCCAACCTTGACGATGCCGGTCTCAACGCGGCCGGTGACGACCGTACCACGACCCGAGATCGAGAACACGTCCTCGATCGGCATCATGAACGGCTTGTCGAGCGGACGCTCGGGCTGCGGGATGTACTCGTCGACAGCCTGCATCAGCTCGGTGACGGCGTCGGCGCCGAGCTTCTGGTTCGAACCCGACAGTGCGCAGGTAGCGGAACCCTTGATGACGGGGATGTCGTCGCCCGGGAAGTCGTACGAGCTGAGCAGCTCGCGGATTTCCATCTCGACCAGTTCGAGGATTTCCTCGTCGTCGACCAGATCGACCTTGTTCATGAACACGACCATTGCGGGCACGCCGACCTGGCGTGCGAGCAGAATGTGCTCACGGGTCTGTGGCATCGGGCCATCGGTCGCCGAAACGACGAGGATCGCGCCGTCCATCTGGGCTGCGCCGGTGATCATGTTCTTCACATAATCGGCGTGACCCGGGCAATCGACGTGCGCGTAGTGACGGTTGGCCGTCTCGTACTCGACGTGTGCGGTCGAGATCGTGATGCCGCGCTCGCGCTCCTCGGGAGCCTTGTCGATGTTAGCGAAGTCGACAGCGGTACCGCCGGTCGTCTCTGCCAGAACCTTCGTGATCGCAGCGGTGAGCGACGTCTTGCCATGATCGACGTGACCGATGGTGCCGATGTTAAGATGCGGCTTGTTCCGCTCAAATTTTGCCTTGGCCATTGTTTCCTACCTTCTGATTCGTATTCCGGTGCCACCCCGGGAACCGCGCGAACGCGGCCCAATAGCGGCTGTTAAAGCGTTGCGCCAGCCCCTGCTTGGGGAGAGGCCGACGCGGAAGTGAATTCCGCGTCGTCGAACTTCGGTCGCTGACCGAAGCCGGCCGGCCGTTCGGCGTCTCGGAGCCAGGTTGCGTTGGCTCCGTGCGCCTCTGGCTTAGGCCAACTTCGCCTTTACCTCGTCCGCAACGTTCTGCGGCACTTCGTCATAGTGCGAGAACTGCATCGAGTAGTTCGCGCGACCCTGCGTGAACGAGCGGAGCGAGTTCACGTAGCCGAACATGTTGGCCAGCGGGACCATCGCCTCGACCGTCTGCGCGTTGCCGCGGCTGTCGGTGCCCTGGATCTGGCCACGACGGCTGTTCATGTCGCCGATGACGTCGCCAAGGTAATCTTCCGGGGTAACGACCTCGACCTTCATGACCGGCTCGAGCAGCGTAATGCCCGACTTCTGTGCGACTTCGCGCATCGCGCCACGTGCACAGATTTCGAACGCTAGTGCCGACGAGTCGACGTCGTGATACGCGCCGTCATACAGCACGATCTCGAAATCGATGATCGGGAAGCCGACCAGCGAACCCGAAGCAGCGGTTTCGCGGAAGCCCTTCTCGATCGCCGGCAGATATTCCTTCGGAATGTTGCCGCCCTTGATCTCGTCCTTGAACGTGATGCCCGAACCGCGCTCGCCCGGCGTGACCTTGACCTTCACGCGACCGAACTGGCCGGTACCACCCGACTGCTTCTTGTGTGTGTAGTCGACGTCGACCGGCTTCTTCAGATACTCGCGATATGCGACCTGAGGAGCGCCGACGTTCGCCTCGACCTTGAACTCACGCTTCATGCGATCGACCAAGATCTCGAGATGGAGCTCGCCCATGCCCTTGATGATGGTCTGGCCCGACTCGGGGTCCGACGACACGCGGAACGAAGGATCTTCACGTGCAAGACGATTGAGCGCGACGCCCATCTTCTCCTGGTCGGCCTTGGTCTTCGGCTCCACCGAAAGCTCGATCACGGGCTCGGGGAATTCCATCCGCTCGAGAATGATCGGTGCGTTCATCGCGCAGAGCGTGTCACCGGTCGTGGTATCCTTGAGACCCGCGAGAGCGACGATGTCGCCAGCGAAAGCCTCCTGGATGTCCTCGCGGCTGTTAGCATGCATAAGCAGCATGCGGCCGACCTTTTCCTTCTTGTCCTTGACCGAGTTGGTGACCTGCGATGCGGTCTCCAGCTTGCCCGAGTAGATGCGGGCGAAGGTCAGCGTACCGACGAACGGATCGTTCATGATCTTGAACGCCAGTGCCGAGAACGGAACCTCGTCCGAGGACGGACGCTCGTC
This sequence comes from Sphingomonas faeni, assembly GCF_040407565.1. GTDB lineage: Bacteria > Pseudomonadota > Alphaproteobacteria > Sphingomonadales > Sphingomonadaceae > Sphingomonas > Sphingomonas faeni_F. Next base: position 78,630 of record NZ_JAPZPR010000008.1, on the reverse strand, counting down.
CGGCGTCACGCCGTCGAGCTTCAGACCCTGGATCGCGGGAACGTCGAGCGGCGAAGGCAGATAGTCGACGACGGCGTCGAGCAAAGGCTGAACGCCCTTGTTCTTGAATGCCGAACCGCAAACGACGGGGACGAACGCCATGCTCAGCGTACCCTTGCGGATCAGCTTCTTGAGGTCGGCGACGCTCGGCTCGTTACCCTCGAGATACGCTTCCATGAGCGCATCGTCCTGCTCGACGGCCATCTCGATCAGCTCGCTGCGATACTTGGCAGCCTTCTCGACCAGATCCGCGGGGATCTCGGCATATTCGAACTTCGCACCCAGGCTCTCTTCGAGCCAGATGATCGCGCGGTTCTCGACGAGATCGACGAGGCCCTTGAAGCCGCCTTCCATGCCGATCGGGAGATACAGCACGGCGGGACGCGCGCCGAGGCGCTCGATGATCGAGTTGACGCAGAAGTAGAAATCGGCGCCGGTGCGGTCGAGCTTGTTGATGAAGCACATGCGCGGCACGCCGTACTTGTCGGCCTGACGCCACACGGTCTCGGACTGCGGCTCGACGCCGGCAACGCCGTCGAAGCATGCGACCGCGCCGTCGAGCACGCGGAGCGAACGCTCGACTTCGATCGTGAAGTCGACGTGGCCGGGCGTGTCGATGATGTTGATAAGGTGCTCTTCGCCCTTACCTTCTTCGGCGCGCCACTTGCAGGTGGTTGCAGCCGACGTGATCGTGATCCCGCGCTCCTGCTCCTGCTCCATCCAATCCATCGTCGCGGTGCCTTCGTGCACTTCGCCGATCTTGTAGGACTTGCCGGTGTAATAGAGGATGCGCTCGGTCGTCGTCGTCTTACCGGCGTCGATGTGCGCCATGATGCCGATGTTGCGGTAACGGTCGAGCGGATGGCTGCGGGCCATGATCGTGCTTCCTTAAGGATATGGGGAGCCGAACGTGCCGGCTCCCCAATATATAGGTGTTTGCATGACAGGCGAAAGACCGCCCGTCACACGGATAGCAATGCTAGGCTTCAAAGCCCGCTGTTACCAGCGGCAGGAAGCCCGCTGTTACCAGCGGTAGTGCGAGAATGCACGGTTGGCTTCCGCCATCCGGTGCGTATCTTCACGCTTCTTGACCGCGTTGCCACGGTTGTTGGCGGCATCCATCAGCTCACCCGACAGCCGTGCGGCCATCGTGTTCTCGCTGCGAGAACGCGCCGCACCGATCAGCCAGCGAATCGCCAGCGCCTGTGCACGCTCGGGACGAACCTCGACCGGCACCTGGTACGTTGCACCACCGACGCGGCGCGAACGGACTTCGATGCCCGGCTTCACGTTGTTCAGCGCATCGTGGAAAACGCCGATCGGATCGCGCTTGGCGCGGCTCTCGACGGTTTCGAATGCACCGTACACGATCAGCTCCGCGACGGACTTCTTGCCGTCCAGCATGACGCTGTTCATGAACTTCGACAGAACCTCATCCCCGAACTTGGGATCAGGCAGGATGACCCGCTTTTCGGGACGACGACGACGTGCCATTTTGTATTCCTTCTAAACTTCAGCCTTGATGATCGCAAATATGAGCGATCGGCTTACTTCGGACGCTTGGCGCCGTACTTGGAACGCGACTGACGCCGGTCCTTCACACCCTGTGTATCGAGCACGCCGCGCAGGACGTGATAGCGAACACCGGGAAGATCGCGGACACGACCGCCACGGATCAGGACAACCGAATGCTCCTGAAGATTGTGGCCCTCGCCCGGGATGTAGCTGATGACTTCGCGCTGGTTGGTCAGGCGAACCTTGGCCACCTTGCGCAGAGCCGAGTTCGGCTTCTTCGGGGTCGTCGTGTAGACGCGCGTGCACACGCCACGCTTCTGCGGATTTGCTTCCATCGCAGGGACCTTCGACTTGGCCTTCTGCGGATCGCGGCCCTTGCGGACCAGCTGGTTGATCGTCGGCATTGAAGCCTTCACCTTTCAAGTGGTTACTTTGCTGGAGCCATGAGGCGCCTGAGAATACAAAAAGGACCATAGGAACGCGGGAGCGCCCCTCAGGTCCTGGAATGCATCCAGCAATGTTCAAGCATGCCCGGCGGGAAAGACTCCCGAAGAACAGGCCGCGCCTATAGGTCAGGACGGGGGTGAGGTCAACGGGGTGGAATCGGTTTGGGGCTGGCGAAGGATTGGCTTCGTGGGCAGAGACAATGGCTCACGCGAATCCAACGACGACACCTCTCTCATCCTCCCCCGCCAGGGGGAGGTGGCACCGCAGGTGACGGAGGGAGAGGAACGCGCAACATACGTTGTCGCCCCCTCCCCCTCCGTCTGGCAAGGGCCAGCCACCTCCCCCTGGCGGGGGAGGATCAAGAGGTTCCGGCTACCGCGAACGCGTCCCGAGCACCGCCAGCAGCGTCTTCTCGAATCGCGCAGGATCCTCGACCTGCGGCGAGTGGCCCAGCCCCTCGAGCATCACCAGGTTCGCATTCGGCATCTGCTTCACCGCCCGCGGTGCGACCATCGGCACCGGCTCGAGGAACTTGCGCAAGTTCGCCGGCGCCTGCGCACGGCCGAACGCGGTCTTGTCCAGCGTCCCGACGATCAAAGTCGTCGACGGCGTGATCCGGTACAGCTCATGCGCGACCGATTGCGTCTTGATCATCTCGCTCGTCTTGGCCTGCGCAAGGGCAACGGTGTCGCGCCCTGCTCCCTGGTACATGCCCGCCTGCATCCAGACCCAGCGATCATAGGACGGCTTCCACACACCGTGGTAATAGTTCTCGAGCTGATACGCCTTGATCGACGCGTAGCTCGTCTTCTTCTCGTTCGCCCAGAGCGTATCGACATCGGTATAGGGCACGCCCTCCTCGCCGCGATCCTTCAGGCCGAGCGGATTGACGAGCACCAGCTTCTCGACCGACGCCGGATAAAGAATGGCGTACCGCATCGCGAGCATCCCGCCCATCGAATGACCGACGAACATGGCCCGCGTGATGCCGCGCGATTCGAGCAGCCGCTTGGTGAACGTCGCCAGCATCTCGAAGCTATATTGTGCCGCGCGGGGCTTGGACGATTTGCAGAAGCCGATCTGGTCGGGGACGATCACCCGGTAGCCGACCTCGCTCAGCGCCCGTGCGGTGCTGCCCCAGGTCGCGCCGCAGAAATTCTTGCCGTGGAGTAGCACGACCGTGCGGCCATTGGGGCGCTGTGGCGCGATATCCATGAACGCCATCTGCGCAGGGCTGCCGACGATATCGACTTCCATCGTCTGCACCGGCCACGGATAGGTGAAGCGTTCGAGCTGCGGCCCCAGGTCCGGCACCTGCGGAACTGGCCCCGCCCCCATGAGCACCGCCGCGACCGGCAGCGCCAGCATCATCAATCCCGCCTTCATAGTATACGCTTCCCACATCCAACGAGACGGCTTTAAGGTTAACGGGGAAATCACACATCGCGCAACGCATCATCCTTACGACGATAGTTGCGGGACGCTTCCAGGACGAATTGCACGCGAGACGCTTGCCCTTACCGAAAACGCTGGGTAAGGGGCGCGTCCGTGTAGGAGTGTAGCTCAGTTGGTTAGAGCGTCGGTCTCCAAAACCGAAGGCCCTCGGTTCGAATCCGAGCACTCCTGCCACCCCCTTTAAAATCCTTGGCAAAAATCGCGGCGATTGCGCTTGCTGCTTTAGCGCGTCCATCACGATTGCAGAAATTGCATTTCATAATGCAATTTTCGCAATTGATCTATGATGTGCTGCGATGCACAACGATAAGGCCTTTCAGGCATCCTCTCCTAAAAACTTTCACGGCCGGTCTTGTACCGGCCTTTTTTTTCGTCCGCGTTCGGCGTACACCTCGGGTGCCGTCGTCAAGCCGAACGATAAATAGAAACCGTGGGAGCGGAGCCGCCGGTCAAACCGGCACCGGCAAGACGATCGTGCGGGGGATCGAGTGACCCAAGCGCTCTCCCCCGCCACTTCTCCCGGCTACCGCTGTGTCGCTTTCGATACGACGCCCACCCCTCTCCTGCCGCGCACTTGCTTTCACGACGGGTGGAAGCTATCTGCCGCGCTTCCGACAGCGAGGACGGACCTGCCGCCGCTGCCCTTCACAGGGAGCGGCTAGTGGGTCTATGCCTCGCATCCCAAGTTTCTCAATCAGCGGGTGCGAAGAACATCGTGGCGAAAACGTCCCCACTCGAATTCATCCAGCAGGTCCGCAACGAGACCGCGAAGGTCACGTGGCCGACGCGTCGCGAGACGGTCATGACCGGCGTGATGGTGGTGATCATGACGACGATCCTCGCGGTCTTCTTCTTCGGCGTCGACTCGATCCTGCAAGCGATCGTTTCCCTCCTCCTCAAACTCGCTCAGTAAGCAAGGTTCCGTCATGGCGCGCTGGTACATCATTCACGCCTATTCGGGCTTCGAGGGCAAGGTCCGCGACTCGATCATGGCCGAGGCGACCCGGATGGGTCTCGAACAGCTCGTCGAGCAGATCGAAGTCCCGACCGAAACCACCACCGAGGCCCGTCGCGGGAAGAAGATCGCGGTCGAGCGCAAGTTCATGCCGGGCTACGTGCTGGCAAAGCTGAACATGAACGACGACGTGTATCACCTGGTGAAGAACACGCCGAAGGTCACCGGCTTCCTCGGCAGCATGGGCAAGCCGCAGGCGATCAGCGAGGCGGAAGCCACGCGGATGCTGAACAGCAAGGAAGAAGCCGCCGCTGCGCCCAAGCAGAAGGTCAAGGTCGACTACGAGATCGGCGATCAGGTCAAGGTCCTCGACGGCCCGTTCGCGACGTTCAACGGGCTTGTGGAAGAACTCGACTTCGACCGCAGCCGCGTCAAGGTTTCGGTGTCGATCTTCGGGCGTGCGACGCCGGTCGAGCTCGAGTTCGAGCAGGTCGAACGCTCGAAGTGATCCGCTGCCGGGTGGCATAGCCATCCGGCGTAACCGATCGACGCCGACCGCCTTGGCAAGCGAGCGCGGAATCTGGTCTGGACGGCTAGGCTCGTCTGGACTTTCATCTCGGTGACTAGTTCGCGCGGCGATCGATCGCGGCAATCGGTCGACGTCGCGCTCCGCCGCACCGGCCACTATAGCCGATGTCTTGAACCGCGGCCGATATGGCTTGCTTCATCCGCCTGTCCTGCAACGTGTCGCCAACGAAGCCGAGGGCCGCAGGTCCGCGATTGCGGGCTTCGGCCCCTGTGGTATGACGATGAGCGTTGCCGTCAACGGAGCGTGACGCTTGCCTGACACCGCCACGCCTAACCTGCCGTCACGAGATTTCGAGGCGACGGCTATGTTCTTCGGGAAGCTGGGGTTCGTCGAAACATGGCGTGATGCCGGTTGGATGATCCTGCGACATGGCGACATGACGCTGGAGTTTTTTCCGTATCCCGACTTGGATCCCGCCGGCAGTTCGTTCAGCTGCTGTTTCCGGATGGGCGACGTTGGTACGTTCTATACGATGATCCTGGCTGCGGGTGTCGCAGAGAAAAACAGCGGTTGGCCGCGAGCGCATAAGCCGAAGCCGGAACCATGGGGCGGCTTCGTCGGCGCGCTGATCGATCCAGACGGAACATTGATCCGTCTGGTTCAATCTCCCGACTGAATAACGGTTTTCCCGAATGACGTTGCCACAGCCTCGACCGTGCAGCATCGCGCACCGTTCGTTCGGAACAAGGGTTCGCTCGAATTCGTCGCAACTCGGCTGGCCTTTCACAAGCTTAGCTGGAACGCGCCATGACTGTACTCATGCCGACGCCATCGAAAATCGGGTTCGAAGCGAAAGACTAGAACAGTGTTGAGGCGATCTGCGCGGTGACGATAGGCAGGTGCACGTCACGCTAGCACTCGACCCATTGATGCAGGTGCGGCATGTACACGCCGACTTGGCGTGGCTGCCAGGCGGGGGGCGCGTACAGATGATCGTTTGGGCAGGGATGATCGGTGCGTTGATCGGCTGGATCTTCGCCGATTTCGAGACGTGGGGCATGATCGTCGGCGGACTGATTGGGCTCGTCGCCGGCCTGGGCTTGCGGCGCGGCGTCCGCAGCGAGGTGGCACAGGCGACCCGTGCGCTCCAGGCCCAGATCGACGCACTGATCGCGCGGAGCGCTACCGAGTCTGCAAGACCGGTCGAGCCGATACAGGCCCCGGTCGATGTCGCTCCGCCACCCGCACCCCGCGCCGCGACCGGCGCTGCCGCCGTCATCGGCGCGGCGGAACCCGATCAAGCCGCTCCCCCAAGCATCTGGGCCACCTCGCCACGCGAGGCGAACGCCGCGAGCGCCCGACGCGATCGCCTACCGGCAGCACCGGCGGAACCGGGCATCGTCGCGGCGGCCGTCACTGCTGCCGTCACCGCGGCCAAGGACTGGGTGTTCGGCGGCAACACGATCGTTCGCGTCGGCCTGATCATCCTGTTCGTCGGCCTGTCGTTCCTGGCAAGCTATGCGACCTCCGCCGGTCTTTTCCCGATCGAGTTTCGGCTGGCGCTGGTCGTCGCGGTCGGCATCGCGCTGCTCGTGGTCGGCTTCCGCACGCGAGAGAGCCGGCCCGGCTTCGGCCTCGCGCTGCAAGGCGGCGGTATCGCGACGATCTATCTCACGCTGTTCGCCGCCGCCAAGCTCTATACCCTCTTTCCTATCGCCGCGGCGTTCGTGCTGATGATCGTGGTCTGCGCGCTCGGCTGCGCGCTGGCGCTCTTGCAGCGATCGCAGGCGCTTGCGGTCACGGCCTTCGCGGGGGGCTTTGCGGTGCCGCTGTTGCTCGCCGGCGATGGCGGCAACATCGTCGTGGTGTTCGCGTATTACACCATTCTCAATCTCGCGATCCTGTTCGTCGCGCAGCAGCAGTCATGGCGCATCCTCAACCTGCTCGGTTTCTTCGCCACGTTCGGCGTGGCGACGCTGTGGGGGACGACCAGCTACCAGCCGGCCGACTTCGTCGCCGCGCAGGGTTTTCTGATCGTCTCGGTGCTGATCTACGTCGCGACCGCCATTCTCTATAGCCGCGAAACGCCGGGAAGGTTCAGCAACGTCGTCGATACGACGTTGCTGTTCGGACCGGCGATGGCTGGCTTCGGGTTGCAGGTCGGCCTGGTCCATGATCGTCCATTCGGCAGTGCGTTCGCCGCGCTCGGATTTGCGGCACTGTACCTCGGGGTCGCGGGCTGGACGATGCGCTACCGCCGCGACGCGTTCCGGGTGATGAACGAGACGATGCTGGCGATCGGCATCGGCTTCGTCACGCTCGCGGTACCGCTGGCACTCGGCGCACGCTGGACATCGGCGGCGTGGGCGCTCGAAGGCGCGGGCGCGTTCTGGGTCGGCATGCGACGGGCGCGCTGGATGCCACGAATGTTCGGGATCCTCCTCCAGATGATCGCCGCGCTGATCTACCTCGGGGGTGTTTCCGGCACCATCTCGGCCATCCCGCTGGCTAATCCGGGCTTTGTCGGGGCGATGCTGATAGCCTTGGCGGCGCTGGCAACGGCATGGTGGCTGCGCCAACCGCCGCAGCATAGCGGATCGCGATGGGCAAAGGCCTATGCCCCGATCGAGGCGATGCTGGGCGCACCCGCATTCATGGTCGGCTTCACCTTCTGGTGCCTGGCATGGTTCGCCGAGATCATCCGCATGGCGCCGCCGCGTGCCGCCGGCCTGACGATCGCGCCGGTCTTCGATCCCGGGCTGCAACCGCTGCTGATGCTGACGGCGTTCGGCGGCAGCGCCTGGGTCGCGCTGATCCTCGCGCACCGGTGGCGCTGGCCGGTCGCGCGCCTGCCCAGCTACACGATGCTGATCGCGCTGGTGCTGACCTTCACGGTCACCGCGGGTGTCGGGCGCCATGTCCTCCACACACCCGACTGGGCGCTGTGGGTCGTCGCGATCCTGCTGCACATATGGATGCTGTACCGCAACGATAGCGAGACGGCCGCGACCGACCACCATGCCCTGGCGGGCATCATCCATGTCGGCGGCGTGTGGTTCGCGACCGCGATGCTCGCGGACGTCCTGTGGACCGCGATCGACGGCGCGCGGCTGTGGAGCACCGCCTGGGCGGAGGTCACGCTGCTGTTCGCAACCGTCGCGGTGCTCGTGGCCCTGACATGGTCGGCCGGACGCGCGATGCGGAACGTGGCAGCGCCGGCGGAACCGAAGACCGGCGCGCGGTGGCCGCTCGATCGGCACGCCATGGCCTATGGCTGGTATGCCGCAGTCCCGATCGCCGTGCTGGTCTATCTCGGTGCGATGGTGACGGCGCTCATCTCGTCGGGCAATGCCGCGCCATTGCCCTATCTGCCGCTGCTCAACCCGGTCGACCTGACGCTCGGACTGTCGCTCGCCGCGCTGGAACTGTGGCGTCGGTCCCTGCTCGCGGCGGTGCCGATGCCACCCGGGGCGGCGACGCTAGGCAACCCCGTGGCGCTTGCCGCGCTGGCGGGTCTCGCCTTCGTCATCGTCAACACGGTGTGGCTCAGGTTCGCGCACCAGATGCTCGGGGTCGCGTGGAACGGCGGCGCGCTGCTCGACAGCGTCATCGTCCAGACCGGGCTGGCGATCCTCTGGACGTCGCTCGCCTTGGCGTTGATGGTCCTCGCGTCCCGCCGTGCGCAGCGCAGCCTGTGGCTGGTCGGCGCGGGGCTGCTCGCACTGACCGTGGCCAAGCTTCTGCTCGTCGATCTGAACGCCGCAGGCGGTGGTGCTCGGATCGTCGCCTTCATCGTGGTCGGCGTGTTGATGCTGGTGGTCGGCTATCTCGCGCCATTGCCGCCCAAGCCGACGGTCGTTGAGAAGGGCCTCACGACATGATGCGCAGCCTGAGACTTGCCGGCATGGTACTGGCGCTGGGGGCACTCGTTGCCGCAGCGCCAGCGGCACAGAGCGACGACCCGCACGCCTATGCAATGCGCATCCCGATCGTCGTCGGTTCCAGATCGACCGTCCAGAGACTGGCGATCCCGGCGGCGGCGCTCGCCGCTTCACGAACCGCGAACCTGGCCGACGTCCGCGTCTTCGATGCCGCCGACCGGCCGATGCCGATCGCGCGCGTCGCCCCCGCCGCCGGCCCGGCGCAACGCTACGATTTGGTTACGCTGCCGATCCTCGGCGCCGCCGACGCGTTGACGATCACCGGCGTATCGTTGCGGCTCGACGGCGAAGGCCACGCGCGCGCAACGCAGATCGACGGCACCCCTGCCGGTCGCCCGACAGATTCCGTAATCCTCGGCGTTCTGCTCGATACGCGCGCAATCAAGCAGAGCGCGAGGGCCCTGCTGCTCGACGCCGACATGCCGGAGGCGCAACCCGTGACCTTCACCGTCGAGGCGAGCGCCGACTTGAAGGACTGGCGACCACTCGCCGAGCAGGTCGTATACCGAACCCCGGGTCACACGCCGCCGCGCCTGAACCTCGGCGATACCGCGCTCGAAAACGAGTATATCCGCATCACTTGGCGCGCCGCGTCGCGCCTGCTGGCACCGGTGACGGTACGGAAGGCGGTGCTGCTGACCCGTCCCGCCGCGGCTGCCGCGGTGTCGATCGCCGCGTCGCTGCCGCCCCTCGGCGACGCTCATGCGGCAGAATTCGCGATGCCGTCCGCAAGCGCGCTCGACACGATTCAGATCGTCCCGACGGGCACCGACATGATCATACCCGTCCGCATATTCGGCCGTGACGATCGCGAGCGGTCCTGGACTCTGCTGGGTACCGGCACGGCCGTGGCTGCCATCACCAGCGCGACCGCAACCCGGAGCATCGCGCTGGATGGGGGACCATACCGCATGATCCGGATCGAAGCGGACGCGCGGTCGGCCGGTTTCACCTCACCGCCATTGATTCACCTGGGGTTCTCGCCACGCGCCATCCTCTTCGTTGCTGCCGGCAAGCCCCCGTACATCCTGGCGAGTGGTCGAGCGGGAGCAACCGACTTGTACCTGCCCGCTGAAACCGTGATGACCCAGGCATCAAACGGTTCGGTATCGTCAGCCACCGTCCAGGCGCCGCAAGGTACGTTGCAGCTCGCAGCGGTAAGCGATGCGAACGCGCTCCGGCGTCAAATGCTGTTATGGAGCATTCTGCTGGTCGCCACCGCCCTGCTCGCCACGATGGCATGGCGAGTCTGGAAGCACGGTATCGCCAGTCGTGCCGGCCCGAATTCATAGGCCCTGACGCCGACACTCGCTTCGGCCGGTGTCGGTGCAGTCGCCGGAAGCAACCGGCCATGCTCGCAACACGCTCCCGCCGCCGGCCCTGAAAAGCCGGCCACTCGCGGCGATCGATCTCATTCGGGTTGTCCGAGACCTGGGTACTTCGCACAGCGATTCGGGCGACTGGGCGGGCTCGATGGTCAGGGCTATGCCAGCGGCGATCCGCCCGGCATGATCAGCCCGTTGCCATGCCCGACGCGAACAGTTGATCAGCGCGGTCCGCGATCGAGTCGCTCCAGGCCAGCGTATCGAGCCAGCGCGCGGGAATGGCCGAAGCCCCGTAGATGGCGCCCGCCAGTTGTCCGGTAGCGCAGGCGACGCTGTCCGCATCGTCGCCTAGATTGGCGGCCAACAGCACCGCATCGGCGAAAGTGTCGGTGTGCCAGATGCTCCACAACGCGGCTTCCAGCGTATCGACGACGTAACCCGACGAACGGATCTGGTCGCGGTGCTTCTCGCGGTATTCGCCGGCGTTGATGATCTGCGCGCGAGGCGGTAGCGACGCGACCTTGGGCGCGAGGACCGTGTCGCGAGACCCACCGCGGAGCGCATGGTGCATCTGCATGGCGAAGAGCTGGCAACAGGATAGCGCATCGGGCGCCGCATGCGTGACCCGGCTCTGCGCCGCAGCAAGATGCCAGCTTCGCTTGAGGGAGCCGCGATAGGCGATCGCGATCGGGGCAATGCGCACCAGCGAGCCGTTGCCCGCCGTGTCTGCCTTGAAGTTGCCCTGCCACTGCCCGTCCGTCGCTTCCTGCCCCTCGATGGCGGTCCGCGTCGCATTGCCGATGTCGAAGCAGTGGCCCAGCACGCTGTTGTATCCGTCGCGATACCACCGCACGAGCAGCCGCGCGAAGCTGCGCGCCTGGAAGTCGCTATCGGTGTTCAGCGCATCGGCCAGGCACAGCGCCATGCTGGTATCGTCGGTCCACTGGCCCGGCTCTAGCCCGAACGGACCGCCGCCGACCATGTCCGTAACGTGCCCCGAATCCCGTGCACGAAACTCGAGCGTCGTGCCGATCGCGTCGCCGACCGCCATGCCGAGCATGGCCCCGCGCGCCCGATCGCGCGCTTCGTCGAGCGACACATGGTCGGGCATGGTATCGAGCCACGACTCCACCTCCGGCTCGCCCCGCGCCTGCTGCCGTTCGGCCTCGGTCACATCGATCATCCCCATGCGCATGCGGAGTCCGGCGGACCAGGGAGGCGAGAGATGCTTATAGTGCGCACGAACATAGTCCATGAGCTCGGCTTCGCCGGCGTGCAGATCGATCACTATGGAATTTCCCTGATGTTCACGAGCGTCTGGCCACTGGGCGTGGTGACCCGGTCCAGCACCTCGAATTGCGTCCCGGGTTTGAAGAGGACTTCTGTCTCGGGAAAATTGGAGAACGCGGAGATGTCCCGGCCGCTTGTACCCTGTACCGTCTCGATCAGATTGCCGTCGAAAGCCCTGTTGGGATCGACGGCGGTGCTCTTGGGCGCCGCGTCCGCCACGATCGAACCAGGCTTATAGCCGTCCAGCACGCTTTGCGGCGGCGTGCTGCCGCGCGTGCTGACCCCGTCATAGGGCGGCAGCCGGTCCATGCCTTCGGTCAGGTGCGTCGAGAAGGCTTCGGTCTCCGGCGTCATCGCGGTCTGTCCACGCAAGGCCGGATTGAGCTGGGTATAGCCTTCGTTGGTGGTGTAACCATGGATAGCCGCGACCTGATCGTCGCTCAGATGCGAGATGTCCACGCCCTTGGCGGCAGCATTGCCTCGTCCAGCCGTGGTCCATTGGTTCGCTCTGCTCGGCCCCACGGCTTCGGTCATCGACATCGATGCGCGCGTGGCGGGCGCTGCCGCCGGAGCTGGCCGCGACGCGGGGGGCGTGCGGGCGGACAGCCTCCCAGCCACGTAGCGCCCCAGGCCTGCCGTACCCGCGCCCAAGGCTATGGCGATGGCGGCATGGTTCCAGTTCCACGGCTGACCGGTGGCGAGAACGTCGCCCGCATAGCCGATCAGGCCGCTTCCGGCTCCGACTGCGGCATAGGCCGCCACCCCCGCCGTCGCTGGCAGGAACACGAACGGCAGCGCGGCCAGGGCGCCGACCCCCGCGCCCTTGAGCGCCGCGAGCGCGATGCAGGAGGCGCAGAAGCTTTCCTGGTTGAGCGCCTCGTTCAGTCCCATGCTCACCGCACCGGCCGCCGCGCCCGCCGCCACCGTGGTGATGCCAGCGGCCAGCATGGTGCCCGCGGCAATGCCGAGCGCGGGCAGGACGATCGGCGCGGCGATCACCACCACCGCCGCAACGGCCACCCCGGCCACAACTGCCAGCGCCGTCTTCCACCACAGGCCTAGCGGATCGGCTTGGTGCAGCGGATTGTTGCCTGCGTAGAGGTATGGGTTCAGGCCGCCAGCCACGCCGATCGGATCGCGGCTGATGTAGCGGCCGATCTGCGGATCGTAATAGCGGAACCGGTTATAGTGCAGCCCGATCCCGAACTCATCGTCAGCATACTGTCCCGGCAGGCGCAACGGTTGTGCGATCTCCGCCACCAACGGCCGGGCGCGACCGAATGCAGACAGTTCGGCTTCCCACACGATGCGGCCACCCGGTGCGGTAAGCCGCACCGGCGCACCCAGCGTATCATTGTGGTAGCGGAAGATCGCGCCATCCTGCCGCAACAGGAACGGCGTGTAGCTTTGCGGCCAGTAGAAATAGTCGCGCGTCGAGATCGCCGGCGGGTCACCCGGCACCTGCACCGTCTCGACCACTTCGCGGATCAGCTGCTCGCCGGCCCAGTGAAAACGGGTCAGCGTGTCCCATGCGCCGTGGCGCGCGCGCTTCCAGACGCGGCGGCCCAGCGGATCATAGCCGAAGGTGATGCGCCGGCCCTGATGATCCTCGGCGAGTATCAGCCGCTCGAAACCATCGTAGCGGAAGCGCCACGTCCCCTCCGGCCCGGAGCGTTCGACCAGCGCGCCCGACGCGTCGTGGCGGAACTGCCGTTCGCCCTCGGCCACCAGGCGGTTGCCGGCGTCGAACAGGGCGGCGGCACCGCATGCGCCGGTACGGTTGCCCGCGCCGTCATAGCCGAACCACTCGTTGTGGCCCGAACTGCGCGTGACGGAGAGGATCTGTCCTTCGGCGTCGTGCACATAGCTGGAGTCGCCGATGCGACTGTCCCGACATTCCTCCAGCCGGTCCTCGCCATCGCGGACGTAGCTGACGTCGCAGAGCACGCCGCCGGGAGTCTCGACGCGTGATGCGACGGTGAAGCCGGTGGTGTCCTGCCAGTTCGTCGTCACGACGCCGTCCGGTCCGGTCAGGCGCCAGCCGGCGTCCGCGTCGGCATAGGAGATCGCATAGCGCCCGCCCGTCCAGTCGGTCAGTTCCTGCAACCGCTGGTCGACATCGCGGCGCCAATCGACCCTCTGCCCATCGGGATAGGTCAGGCCGACCTGCCCGCTCTCGTCATGATGGTACAGCACGACCGTATCACCCTGACGCTCCTCGGTCAGGCGCCCGGCGGCGTCGTAGGTCCACGCCAGCGCGGTCTCGGAATTGTTGGCGGCGACGAGGCGGCCGGCTTCGTCATACGCGAAGCCGGCTTCGCTACCGTCGTCGGCGACGATCCGCGTCGGCCGCCCCGCATCGTCACATTCGACATCCAGCACCGATCCGTTCGTGCGGGTAAGTCGCGCCAGATGCCCGGCGGGATCGTAGCGATAGGCTTCCCGCCCGCCATCGGCGAAACACGTCGCCGCGACCCGGTCGTTCGCATCATAGTCGACGTGCGTGACACTGCCGCCGCCGTCCTCGATGGCAGTGAGCCGGTGGCCGTCATAGCCGAAGCGCTCGACGCGCCCCAGCCGATCACGCCGTGCGGCAATCAGGTCGCCATCCGGATCGTTCAGCGCCGCACTGCCCTGAAGATGGTAGAGCGTGTGCGCCGCGCTGCCGTCGGGGAAGTCCAGCTGCTCGGTCCGGCCAAGCCGATCGTGTCTGGCCTGAAAACGTGGCTGCCCATCGCGCGCGACCTGCTCGACCCGACCCTGAGCGTCGTAGCCGATCGTCAGCGTCGATCCGGAGGGGGTGCGGAGTTCGGCGAGCTTGCCGTCTTCGCGATTACGCATGGTCCAGCGACGCCCCAGCGGGCTCGTCACGCCATCGACCAACCCGTCCTGCGCGAGCGAAAGGCGCATGGCGCCATTGTTCGGGGTGCGGACCAGCACCGCGTCCTCATCCGGTGCCAGCCTTGCACCGCCGGCCGGGAAGGTCGCCGCCAGGCGCGCGCCAACACCGTCGCGGCGTAGCGCCCGCACCTGCGCGGGACTGATCCGATAGCGGCCGCCCACCGGCCGACGCGCAGGCGTGTCCATGATCGCGAGATGCCGCCACATCCCGAAGACGGCGCCGTCCGGCTGGATCACGGCGAAGGTGGCGACGGGTCCGAAAAACGCGTTCAGCTCGTCCGGTTGCGAGGCCCGCAGGAACGCCGGAAGCAGCCGGGGGTCCCAGAACCGGAATAGCCACGCCTCGCCCTCCGGCGAGGATACGGTCAGCAGGCTGCGCAAATGTCGCCGGACGGTGTCCCAGCGTTCGGACGAGGTGAACAGACATCCCCACGCGTCGGCGCCGAAGCGCTCGTGCCATTCCGAAAGCAGCGTCGGGTCGACCCGTATCAGATACGGCGCCTTGTCGGCGTAGTTCTCGGCTGCCGTGCCCAGGTAAAGGCAAACCGCCCGCTCGGGGCCGAGCGCACGTGCCAGGTTCGGAAGATCGGGCGCGGCGCAGCCGTCGACGATGGCGAACAACTGCCCCTCCGCCGACGTTTCGCGGAGATAGGCCGGATCGACTTGCTGCACATGCAGCGCGAGTTGCGCGTTCGGAACCACCGTGGTCTGCAGCGTCAGCCGCGTACGAACGGCACGGCGTCGCGCTGCGCACGATCCAGCGTGGTCACGCGCTGCCGACCGCCGTTGCCGATGAAGACGGTTGCCGCGCCGGTGGTCAGCGCACCCTTGTGGCAAGTCGTATCGCCGATGCGTGCGGCGTGCGAATCCTCGATCATCACGGTCGGCGATCCGGACTCGATCTGCGTGTGGCCCCCGCCGCAGTTCAGCTTGTCACCGACCCGCGCCGCCGGCCGCCCTTCGATGAACACGGTCGGAGCACCGGTCATGATCGGACTGTTCCCGCCGTTGGGACATGCCTCCATATCCCCGATCCTGGCAGCTTGCGGCATGTCTTGTCTCCAATCACGTGCGGCACTTTCATACCAGAGCGCGGGCATGAGACAATCTGCTGTCGAATATCGTCAGCAATAGTCGCGCGAGGCAAACGCCGACGCCAGCACACGGCACCAGCCCATGTTGGCAACGTCGAACAGGGCCCGGTGCCTGCGACGCCCCGGGGTCAGGGGCGTCGCCAGCGCCGTGTCAGCGCGCGAGCCAGCCGCCATCGACCGCCAGGATATGGCCCTGGACATAGGTAGCGGCGGCGGAGGACAGGAAGACGGCCGCCCCGCCCAGATCGCTCGCATCGCCCCATTTGCCTGCCGGGATCCGGTCGAGGATCGACCGGTTGCGTGTCTCGTCGGCCTGCAGCGCGGCGGTGTTGTTGGTCGCGATATAGCCCGGCGCGATCGCGTTGACGTTGATGCCCTTGCTCGCCCATTCGTTCGCCAGCAGCTTGGTGAGACCACCGATCCCCGATTTCGACGCGGTGTAGCTCGGCACGCGAATGCCGCCCTGGAAGGTCAGCATCGAGGCGATGTTGACGATCTTGCCGCCACCGTTTGCGATCATGTGCCGCCCCGCCGCCTGGCACAGGAAGAACACCGACTTGAGGTTGGTGTCGACGACCGCGTCCCAGTCCTCCTCGGTAAAGTCGACCGCGTCCGCGCGGCGGATGATGCCGGCGTTGTTGATCAGGATGTCGAGCCCGCCAAGCCTGGCCACCGTCTCGTCGACGACGCGCTGTACGGGTTCGATCGTCGACAGGTCGGCCGAGACGATCTCGGCTTTCCGCCCGAGCACGCGGATCTGCGCGACGGTATCCTCGGCCGGCGTGCGACCGACGCACGCGACGTCGGCACCCGCGGCGGCAAGCGCGAGCGCGATCGCCTGGCCGATGCCGGTGTTCGCACCGGTGACGATGGCGACCTTGCCGGTCAGGTCGAAGGGATTTGTCATACGTCCTCGCTGATTCCCCTCCCGTTTGCGGGAGGGGCTAGGGGAGGGGAAATGCGGACCGACGCTCGTGGACACGCCCTCCCCCGACCCCTCCCGTGAGCGGGAGGGGGAAATAGGTCACGCCAGCTGGCAGATATCCAGGACGTTCATGTCGGTATAATCCTGGTTCTCGCCGGCCATCGCCCAGATGAACGCATAGGCCTTGGTGCCCGAACCCATGTGGATCGACCAGGGCGGGCTGATCACCGCCTCCTCGTTCGCCATGACGATGTGGCGGGTCGCCTCGCCCTCGCCCATGTAGTGGAACACGCGATCCTTCTCGAGATCGTCGAGCTCGAAGTAGAAATAGATCTCGCTGCGACGCTCGTGGATATGCGGCGGCATCGTGTTCCAGACGCTGCCCGGCTTCAACACCGTGAGGCCCATCACCAGCTGTGCGCTGTCGCAGATCCCGGGAATGACCATCTGGTAGATCGTCCGCTCGTTCGATTCTTCGAGGCTGCCGCGCTCCAGCGTGGTGGCATCGCCGACCGAGATCACGCGCGTCGTGAACGCCTTGTGCGCCGGGCACGACGCCAGATAGAAGCGCGCTCCGTCACCCGCGAACTGCACGTCCTTCGCGCCCATCGTCACGTACAGGCAATCCTTGTTGCCGAGCGTGAACGTCTCGCCGTCGACCGTGACGGTGCCGTCGACCTTGCCGACGTTGACGACCGCGAGTTCGCGACGCTCGAGAAACGGATGCCCCGCCGCCGATGCCGGCTCGGCCTGGTCGGGCAGCTTCACGCTGCCGCTCGCGACCGCGACGCCGCCGATCACGAAGCGTTCGGCATGCGTGTAGTTCAGCACGCATTCGCCGTCGCGGAACAGGTCCTGGATCAGATACCTGTCGCGCAGTTCGTCGTTGGAGACGCACTCCATCATGTCGGGATGCGTCGCGTAATAGGTGCGGTCGAACATAAAAGGCTCCGATGAAGTGTCGATGCCGGAAACGGCAGCTCGCGTGATGTCCTGCGATACCGGTAGGCATATTCTGGCGCAAGGGCCCACAATACGGGATAGTGTACCGGGCCGGGTCTCAGTCCCGTCCAGCATCTCCCAGCCGCCGCTTGCCCAACGCATCCGGCGACTGGATGGTCGCGTGGTCGAGCGCCTCGGGGATCAGCGCCAGGCACTGGATCGCGGCCAGCCCCCATTGCGCCGCAGCGTTGGTCGACACGCCGGGCCATTCGAGAACCCCGCCCGACGTCCGACGTGGATCGCCAGGCCAGGTGCCCAGACCCGCATCGCCGGACAGGAATTCCGACGCCGCACGGGCCGCAAGCGCGGCGTCGTTTTCCGCATGCGCCGCGTAGGCGGTAAGTCGCGCATGGCTCTCGCGGAGGTTGCGCGGGCCGAACGGTGCGCCGAATTTGGCCAGATAGTCGGCCTGGGGCGCGTTGTACCAGCGGCAATAGTCGAGCCATGCAGCCCGGTAGCGCGGCACGTCGAGCAGGCGGATCAGTTCGGAACTGACCTCGGCCGCCCCGAACACCGCGTTCAGGTGCGAAAGTCGGATGCCCCGGTTCTGGTCGACGAACCGGCCCGAGGCGAGATCGAACGGGGCGCTGCCGGTCATCCAACCGTGCGGCAGCCGCCCGATGCTGTCGAGCCCGGCGACGATGCGGTCGCGCCACCGCGGGTCGCCGGTACGCTCCCATTCGGTCAGCCAGGCGGCGGCGAGCGGACACCAGGTCGTTCCGAACGTCATCTCGATCGTGCCCGCCGGCAGCACCGGTTTCTTCGCACCCGGCACCTTCCGCCCGATCTCGACCTGCTGGAGCGTTCGGTCCGAGGTCAGCAGGTCCCGCATCAGGTCGCCGACGCGCTCGTCCGCAGTCAGATAGTAGAAGATGCGGCGATAGCTGGCGTTGCTGACGCGCGGCTGTTTCGAGCTGTCGCTCCAGTGCTGGACGCCGTGGCGCGTGCCCATGCCGGCGAAGCGGCCGCCGTGATACACGTCGACCTCGCCGGTGTGGCGAGTCATCGCCTCGGCGAAGCGGAACGCCTGCGCGTTGCCAGTGCGCAGGACCGAATACCAGAGCCACAGGTCGGGCGAGAGTTCGCTGTTGTCCCAGGCGAACCCGCCGATATCGTAGCGCCAGCGATGCCGGTCGCTGTCGTAGGTGTGCATGATGTCGCCGTGGTTCCAGAACCCGTACCACGCCCGGCGATCGACTTCGCCGGCGTAGAAATCGACGAGGTTGGCGAGCTGGTTCTCGATCGAGGTGCGGTTGGGCGTAGAATGATCGGGCAGTCCCCAGTCGCCGAAAACGCGCGCGGCGTGGAGATGCTCGGGGGCTGCCATCAACTGCGGCGGTGTCGCCTGTGCCTGCGCCATCCTGGCGATGGTGGCGGTGTCGGGTGTCGCAGGGAGCGCCCAGAGCGTCAGTTCGCTGGTGCGCGCGATCCCCGACGCATCGTCCCAGCCGGGCTCATAATCCTCATAGGTGACGGACAGTCCCTCGTTCTGTGCGGCGTATCCCTCCATCCCCATCGCGCCGTGATAGGGGCGCAGATCCATCGCCGGTGCTTCGGGCGACCATAGCCAAGCGGTCAGCCGCGCGGCTTCGCGGTCGGCGCCGTCGACGTGCAGTGCGGTCGGATGACGCTGCCAGAAATAGCGTTGGCCGAGCGCGACGCCGCCTTCGGGACCACCGACATAGGCGAGACCCGGCGCCCGCGCGCCCTCGTCGGCGTCGATCCAGCCCTGCCCCGGTGCGGTCCGCTTGGTCAGTTGCCAGCCATTGGCGTTGGGCTGTTCGAGCCGGAAGTCGCCCCAGGCCGGGATCCGCTCCAGCGTGTCGCGCACGGCGGGCGCCATGTCGGCGATCGGCGGTGTGGCGTGACCGGCGATCTGCGCCTCGCGGAAGGCACGACCCGGATCACGGCGCAGGCCGGTCAGCGGTCGCACGCCCTCGGCGAACATCTGGCCGTCGGTGGCGATGCGGACATGGCGGTCGTGGAGCGCGCCGCGCATCGGCACGGACGCCTGTACGCCGAGGCTCGCGAGGAAATCGTGACCGGGATTGCCGTCGAACACGACGCTGTGGACGACCCGCAACGCCGCCGATCCGGCATAGGCATAGAGCCGCACCGTAAAGGGGAGCCAGCGACGATCGGCCATCGCGTGCCGCCCCTCGATCTTGACGACCGCGCGGACGGGGCCGCGTTGCTCGACGGTGACCCTCTCGATCTCGCACGCGAACGAGACGGGCTCACCGTGAAGCGGGTCCGACTTGACCGAGCCGACCAGCGTCACGGCGCCGAGCACGGCGCGCCCGGACTGGCTCGCCGAGCGGACCAGCGCGGGGCCGCTACGGCCGATCTCCCAGTGCAGGTCGCCGACGTCGATGAGCACGGCGTCGGCAGTTTCGGTAACCTTCACCGCGTGCGCCGGTGCCGTGGGGCGCCCGCGCATGACCATTAGGCCGGCGGCGGCGACGTCGGCGGGGACGGCGTGCGCGCTCCACTTGATCGATCCGTCGGGCCAGGTCGCGGTCGTCCAGGTCTGTGCCGGCACGGCGGCGCCAGCAGGGGTGCGAACCGCGAGCGCGGTATTGCGCTTCAACACACCGCGCGGCCACGCCACGCCGAACGTCTGGCCCAAGTGCAGCGCCGGCGCGGCACCATCGATCCACCGGATCGGCGCGGGCTGGAACGCGGCCGCGGGCGCGGCATCGAGCCGGACCGGCAACACCGCGGTGGCGCCACCGAGCAGCGCGATCTTCAGCGTATCGCGCCGCGTGGGATTCAGTGAAGTCATGATCGTCTCCATCAGCGACGCGTGATCGACAGGCGCCGGATGCGCAGGTGGCTCCACGTGGTCCGCAACCCGAACTGGCCGGCGGTGTAGGGTGCGGAATCGTCGAGTGTGAACACGCGCCGCCCGTCGCGCTCGACCGCGACTGTCCGCCCGTCCGCGATCAGGCGGATTTCTGTCCAGCGATTGGGCTGGAGCATGTCGGCGGCCTCGCGCTTGTCGTGCTCGGGCAATAGCGGCCGGTCGCCGGCGCGCCCGACATAGCGGCGGAAGCGGGTCGTCGTGTTCCGGTTGCCGCCGATGCCGACATAGTATGTACGCAAATTGTCATAGTCCGCGAAGGCGCCGCTCCGGCGGTGGGCGAGAACGGAACTCCCGTCGTCCTCGCGAGCCATCCAGAACGCGTTGAGATCGCTGACTTTGTCGTTTGCGCCACCCCGCGATACAGCCATCGCCTGGAACCGAATGACGACCGGTCCCGCGACCGGCTTGCGCCACCAGAGCGTCAGGCCCTTCGCGGTATCGATATCGATGATCCCGCTGCGTTCGGTGACCCGCGCCGCGGGGTCCTCGGCTTCGACGACCCAATCGGCGAGCGGCTGGCGGGCTATCGACGTCGACGGCACGCTGGCGAGGATACCCGCTGCGATGTGAAGCCGTGCATTCAAGCGCATGCTGCCCTCCCCGTGCGCTGTCATCGCGCTCCGCCATTGCATAGGCCGCGAAATCACCGCCGCCAAGTTCGTGCCGAATATTAGTTAGCCATTCCACATGATGGTTATTTCATCGAGATGCCGGTTGCTCTTTCCGGAACGGCATCGCATCATGCGGGAAAGAAACGCGGGAGAGTGTGGGTGAAGAACGGCCTGTTGATAGCCATCGCTCTGGTTGCGCCTGCATTGAGCGCAGCCGCCCCTGCCCCGATGCGGATCTTCATCGCCAGCGACTCGACCGCACAGGACTACAAGGCGGACCGTTATCCGCAGTCGGGCTGGGGCACGATGCTGCGCTGCGCGGTGACGCCAAACGTCAGCGTCGAGAACCGCGCGATCGGCGGGCGAAGCACCAACAGCTTCATCCGCGAGGGGCGGCTCGACAAGATCGCCGCGGACTTGCGCAAAGGCGATACGTTGCTGATCCAGTTCGGTCACAACGATGCGAGCGTCGACAAGCCCGAGCGCTTCACCAGCATCGAGCAGTACCGCGCGAACCTCCGCCGCTTTCTCGACGTGGCGAAGAAAGCGGGCGCGAAGGCGGTCATCCTGACTCCGGTCGCGCGACGCGACTTCAAGGACGGAGTCGAGCAGCCGAGCTTCCCGACCTATGCCGACGCGGCGCGCCAGGTCGCACGCGAGACGCGGACGCCGCTGATCGACCTGGGCAAGACGTCGCAGGCGTGGGTGCAGGCCGCCGGGGCCGAGGCGGCGAAGGGCTATTATCTGCATTACATCGGCGCGGCGGGGGCGCCCGGATATCCGACCGGCGTGGCCGACGACACGCATTTCAGCGAAATCGGCGCGCGGCGGGTTGCAGATCTGGTGGCCACGGACTTGCACCGGCTGAAGCTGCCGATCGCGCGTTATGTGACGCCGGGTACGCCAGCGCTGACCAGAGCGACACCGGCGGGCGGCCCGTCGTGCGGCTGATCGGCGGTTTGGCACTCGGGATCGCGGTCATGAGCACGCCGGCCGATGCGCAATCGCAGCGGTTCGTGTTCGGCGGCGGCACCGCGCCGAGGGGCGCCGTCGCAGTTGCCGCCGGACGTGCCTATGCCGACGGGTTCGGGTTCGAGGGCGGCAATCCAGCGCTGTTCTCGGTTGCCGTGCCGCCGGGCAATTACCGCGTCACGGTGACGCTGGGCCGGCCCGGGGTTCGCACCGACACCAGTATAAAGGCGGAGTCGCGGCGGCTGATGCTCGATGCGATCGTCGTGCCGGCGGGGCGGTCGATCACCCGGAGCTTCGTCGTCAACGTGCGTAACGCCGCGCTTACCCCGCCGCCGCTGAATGCGCCGGGTGGGACCGCGGTGCTGCTCAAGGAACGCGAGCGCGGTTCGTTCAGCTGGGACGACCGGCTGACGCTGGAGGTGCTCGGCACGAAGCCCGGCGTGACCGCGATCACGATCGAGCCGGTGAGCGTGCCGACGATCTTCCTGCTCGGCGATTCCACCGTCACCGACCAGTCTGCCGAGCCTGCCGCGAGCTGGGGGCAGATGCTCCCCGCGTTCTTCCGTGCGGACATCGCCGTCGCCAATCACGCGGAATCGGGCGAGACGATGAAGTCGTTCATGACCGAATTGCGCTTCGCCAAGGTGCTGGAGTCCGCGAAGCCGGGCGACTGGGCGCTGATCCAGTTCGGGCATAACGACCAGAAAACGCAGTGGCCGCAGACCTACGCCGCGGCCGAGACGACCTATCGGGACTACCTCCGCGCGTGGATCGCGGAGTTCCGTCGACGGGGCGTCGAGCCTGTGCTCGTGACCTCGCCCGAGCGGCGGATGTGGACCGGCGACAAGATCCGCCCGACACTCGCGGACTATGCCGCGGCGGTGAAGGCGGTCGGCGCGGAATTGCGCGTGCCGGTGATCGACCTGAATGCGGCCAGCATCCGCTTCTACGAAGCGCTCGGACCGACACGCGCGCCGCTCGCGTTCAACGATGGCGGCAAGGACGCGACGCATCACGACAACTACGGCGCATGGGTGCTCGCGCGGATGGTAGCGGCGGGGATCACGACGGCGAAACTACCACTTGCCGAGCATCTGAAGCCGGATCTGACAGCGTTCGATGCGGGCCACCCCCCCGACCCTGCCACGTTCCGGCTTGCGCCGAGCGTGGCGCATGATTCCACCCGACCGGACGGAAACTGAGATGACCACGCGACGTACGATCCTGGCCGGCGGTCTTGCCAGTGGGCTCACCAGCCTGCTGCCGCTCCGCGCTTTCGCACAGGACACGACGCTGGCAGTGGAGCGGTTCGCGCTCTGGACTGGTGCGGCACCTGGAGCCCCGACACCGGCGATCGTCGACCAGTGGGTCAAGCGTTCGCCGACTGGCGCGGCGGACGACATCGCCTGGCCGCATGTCGCGACGCCGATGCTGACGGTAGTGCGGCCGGCCAAGCCCAACGGTGCCGCGGTGCTGATCTGTCCCGGCGGCGGTTACGCACGCGTAGCGGTTGGGCGGACCGGCGGCGGCATCGCACGCGACTTCGCGGCGCGGGGGATCACTGCGTTCGAGCTGCTCTATCGCCTGCCGCACGATGGCTGGGCGGCAGGCCCAGATGCGCCGTTGCAGGATGCGCAGCGGGCGATGCGCGTGATCCGCGCGGGTGCAGGCACGCGCTGGACAGTCGACCCGGCGCGCGTTGCCGTCACCGGCTTTTCCGCTGGCGGGCATCTCGCGGCACGGCTGGCGTCCCGGTCGGGTACGCCGACCTACGCGCCGATCGACGCGGCCGACCGCCTGTCCGCAAAGCCCGTGATCGCCGGGCTGTTCTTTCCCGTCGTGACGATGCTCGACGACGGCGTGCATGCGCAATCGCGCCGCGAACTGCTCGGTCCGCACGCCACCGATCCGGCATGGCAGCGCCGCTATTCGACGCAGCTCGACCTTCCGGCCGACATGCCGCCGAGCTTCGTGATGGCGAACGCCGACGATCCCGCAGTGCCGGCGCGCAACAGCATCCTGCTGTACGAAGCCCTGCATGCCGCAAAGATCCCCACCGAACTGATGGTGTTCGAAAAAGGCGGCCACGGCCCCCCTGCCCCGCACCGCGACGGCACGCCGATACCATGGATGGACCTGTTCCTGGCCTGGTCGCGCGACCATAGCTGGCCCGCCTGACGACAAGGATCTGACGATGCGAAACATTGCATTCGGGCTGAGCATCGTGCTCGCTGTGGCCGCGCCTTCGATCGCGGCGAAACCGGCCTCATGGATCGACGCGAAGACCGGTCACAGGATCCTGCGGCTGTCCGACGCGCCCGGCAATTATGCGCTGTACTTCAACTACAACGCCTACACGCCGCAGGGCGACCTGATGATTTTCCAGACCGCCGACGGTATCTCGGTGGCGGACACGAAGACATGGGCGGTCAGGTCGTTGCTGCACCGGCCGGGCGCTCACCTGCTGTTCGCCGGGCACAAGACGCGCACCGCGTATTTCTCCGAACAGGCCAAGGGTGGCGACGACGCGCCGATCACGATCTATGCCGCCGACATCGATACGGCAAAGGTCCGCAAGATCGCGGTGGTGCCGAAGGGCAGCCGGATCGACACGCTCAACGCCGACGAGACATTGCTCGCCGGGCAGGTCGCCTCGCGCGACATGCCGCTCCAGCCCAACGCGGCGGGGGTCGATATCAAGACCGGACAGACGGCGTACGCGGCGAACTGGCCCGACGGCCGGCCGATGACCTATGCCGATGCCAAGGAGTTCCGGCTGAACCAGCGGCTCGACGCCAAGATTCCGATGGAGATCTTCACCATCGACGTGACGACCGGGCAGCGGCGCAGCGTGGTGAAGGCGACCGACTGGCTCAATCACCTGCAATTCTCGCCGACCGATCCGACGCTGCTGATGTATTGCCATGAGGGGCCGTGGCACCGCGTCGACCGGATCTGGACCATCCGCACCGATGGCAGCCAGATGACCAAGGTCCACGCGCGGACGATGAACATGGAGATCGCCGGCCACGAATTCTGGTCGCCCGACGGCAAGACGATCTGGTACGACCTGCAAACGCCGCGCGGCGAGGATTTCTGGCTCGCCGGCTACGACGTCGCGACCGCCAAGCGCCGCTGGTATCATCTCGAGCGCAACGAATGGTCGGTCCACTATAACGTCTCGGCGGACCAGAAGCTGTTCTCGGGCGACGGCGGCGACAGCGAGATGGTTGCGCACGCCCCGGACGGGAAGTGGATGTATCTCTTCCGTCCCAAGCCGGTGCCGGACGTCGCCGGGATCCGCGCCGACAATGCCGACACCCTGATCGAAGCCGGCACGTTCGCCACCGAGAAACTCGTCGACATGAGCAGGCAGGATTACAAGCTCGAGCCGAACGCACGCTTCTCGCCCGACGGAAAGTGGCTCATTTTCCGCGCGAACATCGAGGGCAAGGCGGCGATCTACGCAGTGGAGACCGCCAAGGCCCAGCCCTGAGAGCAGCAGCCTCAGTCGGCGTCGTCCGACGGGGTGAGGCTGCCCGGAAAATAGCCGAGATGCGGCGGCTGGTTATAGGCGGTGTTCTGCCACGCGACGCCCGCGCGATAGACCGGGTCCTGCATCAGCGTGACGAGGCGGTGCCTGGTCGGATACGGCGTCACGTAGATGCGCAGTTCGCGGTTGTCCGCCGAGCGCCACACGACCTCCTCACGCCAGTCGCCGAGAATGTCCGCCTGTAGCGCGGGGTTGGATTTGGTGCCGTTGTTCGACGCGACGTCGGTCGGGTGCAGCAACGGCACGGCGGTGCTCGTCTTCCAGTTCCATTTGCTGATCGTCGTGCCGTCTAGCAGTTCCTGGAGCAGGTCGCCGTCCCAGTAGAGCGCGAAGTTGGTCTGGCGCGGTGCCGGACCGATCGCGTTGCCCTTCACGTCGAACAGGTCTCGGCTGTTCGAGCCCCATAGCTCGGCCCCGACATGACGTGGGTCGATATCCGCGGCGAGCCCGCGGCCCGTGTCGGTATCGGCAGGCTTGGTCCACAGGATCGCGCCGGTGCGCGCGTCGAGCAACGCCGAACCGATACCGCCATTGGTCTTAACCTGTTCGTGCACGCCCCATTTCTCGAGCCCCGGACGCAGCGGATCGAGATCGGCGACGTGCATCGCATCACCGTGGAACAGTGGATCGCTCCAAAGCCCCTTGCCGTCGTCGTCGACCGCCATCGAGCCGTAGATCACCTCGTCTCGGCCATCGCCGTCGACATCGGCGATGCCGAGCTGGTGGTTGCCGCGATCGGCATAGTCCGCATTGCCCGGTGCGGCGCTGTCGAACAGCCAGCGCTTCGTCAGCTTGCCGCCGCGATAATCCCACGCGGCGATCGCGGTGCGCGCATAATAGCCGCGGCCGAAGATCATGCTCGGGTGAACCCCGTCGAGATACGCGGTACCGGCGAGGAACCGGTCCGCGCGGTTGGCATAGCCATCGCCCCAAGTGTCGCGCATCTGTTCGAAGGTCGGATTGCCGCCGGGATAGCGCGGCGGATCATAGGGCGCGGTGGCGAGCGCCTTGCCGGAGCGGCCGTCGAACACCGTCAGATATTCAGGCCCCTTCAGGATGCGGCCGACCAGCGGCGCGACCTTGGTCCCGTCCGCGAGCACCTTCGCGCCAGTCTTGTCGGGCTGCGGCACTTCGCCGTCGCGACCGCGCCAGTCCGCTTTCGCGTCGCCGAGCGTGACACCGGCGCCGTCGACGGTACCGTCCGCGGTCTTCATCGCGATTTCGGCGCGACCGTCGCCATCGTAATCAGCGACCTGGAACTGCGTGTAATGCGCGCCCGCGCGGATATTGCGGCCAAGATCGATCCGCCAGAGCCGCTTGCCGTCGAGCGTATAGGCGTCGACGAAGACGTTGCCCGTATAGCCCGCCTGGCTGTTGTCGTGGCTGTTGGTCGGATCCCATTTCAGGATCAGTTCGTAGCGGCCATCACCGTCGAGATCGCCGACGCTCGCGTCGTTGGCGGTATAGGTGAACGCCTCGCCATCGGGCGTCTTCCCACCGGGCGGGGGGACGAGCGGGATCGATAGATAGCCGCGCGGCGCCATCAGCGCCGGACCGCTTGGTGCACTCGCTTTGCCCGCCACCACCGTGCGGATGGTGTATCGTGCGCTCGCCGCGCCTGCGCGGTCGACGAACGACGTCGCGTCGGCGATAGGCTGTACCGTGATCTTGCGACCGTCGCGATAGACATCGAACCGTATCGCACGCGGATCGTCGCGGAGCAGCCGCCAGCCGACGAGCCAGCCGCCGTCCTTTGCCGGCGTGGCGACGACGCCGCGGTCCAGCCGCTCGACCGGGCGAGCCTGCGATGCGGCGAGGCTGGGGGCCGAGACACCGATCGACAGCATCAACAAGGCGTGACGGCTTGGCTTCATCATCATCTCCTGCGGGGCCGCGCCCCTTATCGTATTTATCCCAATTATTATGATTGCCCTTCAGCAAATGGCAATCTAATAACGGGACAGAGCTTCACAATGTGGTTTTTTGTCGGGCATGGCTCCGACGCTGGCGACGGTAATTGCTGCGCCAAGACAGGGGATGATGATGACCGGGCCCAGCAACCGAACCGAGCGCCTACCCCGTCGTGCGACGGACCATGGCAACGCCGGAGCGCTGCGCGCCGCTGTCTAGCATCATCACATTTCGACGGACCAGCCGCCGCAGCGTGGCCGTCCGAAACGTCTTCGGGGGAGATTTATCATGACAGTTCACACCGGAACCGCCCGCAACCTGGCGATCACCACGTCCGCACTCGCGATCATTCTGGGCAGCGCAACGCCGTCGATCGCGCAGACCAGCACGCCACCAGTGCCATCGGCCACCGCGCCGGCCTCGCAGGCTCAGACGCAGACGCCGGCTCCAGAAACGACATCGCCGGATGGCGCGACGCCGGAGGATATTCTTGTCGTCGGCACGCGTGCGTCGCTGCAATCGGCGATCGCACGGAAACGCAAGGCGGGCACCGTCGTCGACTCGATCGTCGCCGACGATATCGCCAGCTTCCCCGACAAGAACGTCGGCGACTCGTTGGCCCGCGTCACCGGCGTGCAGCTCGACCGCGACTTCGGCGAAGGCGTTAAGGTTTCGATCCGCGGCGTCGAGCCGGATCTCAACCGCGTCGAGGTCAACGGCGTCACGCAGGCGAGCGCCGACGGCAGCCGTTCCGGCGATTTCCGCGATCTGGCGACCGAGCTCGTCAAGTCGATCGACGTCTACAAGGGCTATAGCGCCGACCTGACCGAAGGTGGTCTCGGCGGCACCGTCAGCATCGAGACGCGTCGCCCGCTCGAACTGAAAAAGGCGCTCGGCACGCTGGTCGTGTCGGCGCAGCATCTCGAAACGACCCAGAACTGGCGGCCGCGCCTGACCGCGGTGATCGGCACACCGCATTTCCTGATCGACGGTCTCGGTGTCCTCGCCAACGTCACTTATGACGACAAGCAGCTGCGCCAGGATTACATCAGCAACACCAACTGGAAGCGGATCGCCGATTTCGACCGGTCGAACGAGAAGACCGTCTCCAATCCCGATTACGCCAACTTCAATACCTATGGCAGCTGCGCGGGCGTCGGCGGCGCGAACGCTCCGGCCGCGACCGCGCGTCGCCTGGCCTGCGAGACGCAGTTCTTCGACTGGGTGCCGACCGTGCCGCGGCTTCGCCAGCGCCGGATCGACGACAAGCGACTGTCGGGCGATTTCCAGGTCCAGTATGAGTTCGCGCATAATTTCCGCGCGTTCGCCGAAGCGACCATCACCAACCGCAAGCAGCAGCTGAACGACGTCAACTACTCGCTCGATCTCGGCCGCTTCGAACGCTTCAACTACGACGCCGCGCTCCCGGTCGGGCTCAACGGTGCCACGTCGCGACCGCAGATCGCCGCGGGCACATCGACCAGCGAGAACCATGTCGTCACC
Organism: Sphingomonas faeni; assembly: GCF_040407565.1. Lineage (GTDB taxonomy): Bacteria > Pseudomonadota > Alphaproteobacteria > Sphingomonadales > Sphingomonadaceae > Sphingomonas > Sphingomonas faeni_F. The sequence continues at coordinate 49,796 of NZ_JAPZPR010000008.1, read as the reverse complement.
AGCGCGCTGACGGCGCTCAATTCGGTCAATGTCGGCACCGCCGCCGCGCCGATCTGGAACGGCGCCAGCAACATCCTGGGCGTCCAGCGCCGCGATTTCGAATATGACCAGCGGACACGCTATTATTTGACCGGGTTCGACTGGACGTTCGACAATCTCCAGGTGAAGGCGCTTGCGTCGCATTCGACCGGCCGAACCGTCGGCGAGACCAACCTGCTGGCCTATTCGACCGGCATCAGCGGCATCACGATCGATCGTCGCAACGACCTCGGCATCCCCGTGTTCGTGTTCCCGGAGAATTTCGATCCGACCTCGAACAGTGCCTATGTCCGGCCCGGAGGCGTCAACCTGGCAGGCCGTCAGGCAGGGCCGACGGTCCAGTATCGTCCGACCGACAACAACAACAAGGAAGACCAGCTGAAGCTGGACGCGGACTGGGAGACCAACCTGCCCTTCCTCAAGAGCATCGAATATGGCGGCCAGTTCCGCTGGCAGGAATATGAGAATTATGCCGGCGGCGGCACGCGGATCCTGTCGCCCGCGGTGTCCGCCAATCCGTCGACCGGCACCGCCGCGGTTCCCGCGGTCTATCAGACCAGCGCGAACGTCTCGTACACCACGGTCGTCACCGACACGCCGCCGACGGTACGCGCGCCGAACACCTATTACATGACGCAGGCGCAATACGCGCAGTTCGTCTCGGCAAACACCGGATCACTGCCCGGCGCGCCGCTGTTTTCGGGCCTCTCGGGCGCCCCCGCCGGCCTGCCGTCGCAACTGTCGGTGCCGGTGATCGATTATAGCCGGCTTGGCCAGATCTACGATCTGTCGGGGTTCGACCAGGATCTCGTTCGCAGCGCGGACGGGCTGTCCCAGATTCCCGCCGTGTTCATCAAGGAACGCGTCGCCGCCGCCTACATCAAGGGCAATTTCGAGCAGGACGTGTTCGGCATGCGGCTGAGCGGCAATGCCGGCGTTCGCTACGTCAAGACGATCGACCAGGGTACGGGCACCAACGTCAGCCGCCAAACCCGGGTCCGTCCGGGGACCGGCGTGCCCGGCATCCCCGCGGTGGTCGAAACCGTCATCCTGGGCGCCAACTCGCTGTCGATCAACAATAGCTACACCGACTGGCTGCCCGCGTTCAACGCTGCGCTGGACATCACGCCGAACCTGACCTTCCGTGCAAACTGGGCGCGCAACCTCGCGCGACCCAAGCCGACCGATCTCGTCCCGAACATCAATTGCGTCGACGACGTGACCGACATCACCGGGCTTCAGGATGCGTGCGTCTCGGGTAATCCGGACCTGCTGCCGTACCGCGCGGATCAATGGGAGGTGAACCTCGGCTGGTTCCCGAACAAGGATACCGCGATCAGCATCGGCTATTTCAAGAAGTACGAAAAGAGCTTCGTGATCCAGAACATCACGCGGACGAACGTCGATCTGTTCAAGGACGGTACGCTGTTCACCGTTCGCCAGCCCGCCAATGGCTTCGGCGCGCTGCTCGACGGGATCGAGGCCAGCGTGCAGACGGCCTTCACCTTCCTGCCGGCGCCTTTCGACGGCCTCGGCGCGAGCGGCAACGCGACCTATGCGCGGGCGATCCGCACCAACCTGACCAATGTCGCCACCGGCTTGCCGCTCGACGACTATCCCGGCCTGTCGAAGTGGACGGCCAACGCCAGCATCTTCTACGACAAGGACTGGCTCAACCTTCGCGTGAACTACAATTATCGCTCGAACTGGCTCGTCACCGTTGCCGACGTCAATTTCGACAACAGCCCGATCTACCGCAAGGCCGAAGGTTTCATCGACGCCAAGGTGACGTTCCGGTTCCCGGAACAGCACACCAACCTGTTCATGGAAATCCAGAACATCAACAAGCAATCGTCCAAGAGCTACATCGATAAGGCTCGGCCGGTCGAGTATTACTACGCCGGCCAGCGCTTCTTTGCCGGCTTCCAGTTGAAGTTCTGACGCACAGCCTCCCCCTCGGCCGATCGCCCGCTGGCGGTCGGCCGTTTTTCCCGCCGCATCCCAACCGTGTAGCGCGATCCGCACGAGCCGGATTCGTCGATTGCCAGCATGTAGGAGGCCGTCTTATGGAGTGGGCATGAACACTTCCACGACGAACATCGACAAGACGGAGTCGGCCGGAAACGGTGTCGGTGCCGGCAGCCAGACTCTCATGCGCGGGCTCGACCTGATCGAGGCGGTCAGCCACGAAGTCCTGACGTTGAGCGAACTCGCGGTAAAGCTCGATCTGACCAAGAGCACGACGCACCGGTTGCTGAGTGCGTTGGTCGATCGCGGCTATCTCGCGTTCACGCCGCGCTCCGGATACCGGCTCGGGCCCAAGCTGCTGCTGCTCGGCACGCTGGCACAGGCGCAGGCCGATCTGGTGCAGGTCGCACGGCCCTATCTCGAGGAGCTCGCCGCCTCGACCGAGGACACCGTGCATCTCGGCGTGTTCGACGGCGACTTCGCGCTGTATCTCGACAAGGTGCCGGGGCGGCGCCGGATCACGATCTCGAGCCGGGTCGGCGATCGCCAGCCGCTGAGTTCGACCGGGCTCGGCAAGGCGCTGATGATCGATTCCCCGCCAAAATATTGGCAGGAGCGCTTCGACGCGGATCAGGCGGCGGGTGCGCCCAAGGCCGATGCGAAAGTATGGCGCGAGCGGATGCAAGGCTATGCGACGTGCGGCCGTGCGTTCGATCTGGAGGAGAACGAGGATCAGATCCGCTGCGTCGCCGCGCCGATCCGCGATGCCGCGGGCAAGATCGTTGGCGCGATCAGCGTGTCCAGCGCCGCGCAGTATATGAGCGACGACCGCATGACGACGTTGACCGACGAGGTGCGCGGCACTGCGGGCGCGATCAGCCGCGAGCTCGGCTTCGAGCCGCCAACCGATTAATTGGGAGAAGATGATGTTGCTCGAAGGCAAGACCGTGCTGGTGACCGGCGCATCAGCAGGGATCGGTCGGGCGGTCGCGATCGGTTGTGCGCGACACGGCGCCGATATCGCGCTGAATTTCGCGCGCGACATGACCGGCGCCGAGAGCGCCGTGGCCGAGATCGAGGCGCTCGGACGCAAGGCCGTCGCGATCCAGGGCGACGTCGCCGATCCGGATACCGCGCGCGACTTCATCGACAAGGCGGTGGCGGCGCTCGGGCGGGTCGACGTGTTCGTCAACAACGCCGGGATTTGTCCGTTTCACGCATTCCTCGACATGCCGGTCGAGACGTTCGAGCGGACCATGCGCGTCAACCTGCATGGCGCGTATTACATGGTCCAGGCGGCGGCCAACCAGATGGTCAAGCAGGGCGACGGCGGGTCGATCATCGCGATGTCGTCGATCTCGGCGCTGGTCGGCGGCGAGTACCAGACGCATTACACGCCGACCAAGGCCGGGCTGCATTCGCTGATGCAGTCGGTCGCGATCGCGCTCGGCAAGCACGGGATCCGCTGCAACTCGCTGTTCCCGGGCACGATCCTGACGGACATCAACAAGGACGATCTCGCCGACGAGGCCAAGCGGTCGTACATGGAAAAGCGCATTCCGCTAGGCCGGCTGGGCAAGCCCGACGATCTGGTCGGACCGACGGTGTTCCTGGCCTCCGATCTTGCGCAATACGTCACTGGCGCGTCGCTGCTGGTCGACGGCGGCATGTACGTGAACCTGCAATAAGCGCGTCCGGCGCCTCGCTGGTAACGCGGCGCGCGTTGGGGTTGGGGCTTGGCGCTACGCTGCTCCCCTTCCCCGCCCACGCTGCGATGATGATCGACGTCCGCGATCACGGCGCGCGTGGCGATGGGCGGGCGATCGACAGCACCGCGATCAACGCCGCGATCGTTGCCGCCGCACGGTCCGGCGGTGGGACGGTGCTGATCCCGGCGGGGCGTTATCTGTGCTTCTCGATCCGGTTGAAGAGCAACGTCACCCTTCAGTTCGCCAAGGGCGCGGTGATCGAGGCGGCTGATCCTGCACGACACGCAGGGCGCTACGACCCGCCAGAGGATAATGGCGAGCAACTGTACCAGGATTTTGGCCACAGCCATTGGCGCAACAGCCTGTTCTGGGGCGAGGATGTCGAGAATGTCGCGATCGCCGGTCCCGGCCTGATCCACGGGCTTGGGCTGACTCGCGACGGCCCTGGCGCACGCTGGAAGGCGCAGACCGGCGAGCGGCCGCTGTCGATGCGCCAGATGAGCGCGGCCGAGATCGCGCGGCTCGAACCCGATGCTGCGCGCATGAACGGTCTCGGCAACAAGGCGATCGCGTTCCGGAACGGCCGCGATATCCGCCTGTCTGGTTTCTCGATGCTCAAATGCGGGCATTTCGCCATCCTCGCGACGGGCACGCGCGACCTGCACATCCACGACCTGACGATCGACACCGACCGCGACGGGATCGACCTCGATTGCGTCCAGCGCACGATCGTCGAGCGGTGCCGCGTCAACACGCCGAACGACGACGCGATCGTCATCAAGAGCAGTTTCGCGCTTGGTCGGCCGGTCGCTTCGGAGGACGTGACGGTCCGCCACTGCGCCGTGTCGGGCTATGATCTCGGGACGATGCTCGATGGTACGCGGCAGACGACGCAATTGCTCGCGCCCGACCGGGACCGCGTCACCGGGCGGATCAAGCTCGGGACCGAAAGCAACGGCGGATACCGGCGCATCCTGATCGAGAATTGCAGCTTCACGCACTGCCGTGGATTAGCGCTTGAGACCGTCGACGGCGGTGTGATGGAGGATGTCGTCGTGCGCCGCATCACGATGCGCGACGTGACGACCGCGCCGCTGTTCCTGCGGATCGGCGACCGACGCCGCGGTCCAGCCGGAACGCAGGTAGGTGCGATCCGGCGGGTGACGCTAAGCGACATCGACGCGACGGGGATCGATCACCGCTTCGCCGCAGCGATCGCGGGGCTTCCCGGCCATCCGGTCGAGGACGTCACGTTATCCCGCATCCATCTGTCCTATCGTGGCGGCGGCACGCCCGAGGATGCCGCACGCAGGCCTGAAGATCTCGCCGGCGCCTACCCCGAGCCGAGCATGTTCGGGGTGCTACCGGCCTGGGGTTTGTGGGTCCGACATGCCAAGGGCCTCGTGATCGACCGCCTCGACCTCGCCACGACTACGCCCGATGCGCGCCCGCCCTTCGCAGTCGAGGACGCGACCGGACTTTCAATAACGCGGACGCCGCTCTGGCGCGGTTAGCGTTTGACCTGAGCACCGAACACCTTTACCAAATCGTACATAGCAATACCACATAGTGGGTTGGGAGGGTGCGATGTCGATCCATGCGTTCAGGATGCAACTGAAGCCCGGCGTGGTCGATGAATACCGCAAGCGGCACGACGAGATCTGGCCCGAACTCTCCGCCTTGCTGACCGAGAGCGGCATTCATGATTATTCGATCTTCCTCGACGAGACGACGCTGGCGCTGTTCGCGGTCCTGAAGCTCGCCGAACCTAATACTCGCGACGCCCTCCCCGATCATCCGGTGATGAAGCGCTGGTGGGATCACATGGCGCCGCTGATGGAGGTCGAGGACGATAACCGGCCGAAGGAATGGTCGCTGCCGCTGATCTTCCATCATGATTGATCGCTCACGCCTGATCGCACTGGCGCTCGCCACCGCGCTGACGCCGGTCGTGGCGACGGCGCAGGTCGCACGCCCGACGCAGAACCTCGCCGCCCCCGTCAAGACGTTCGGCCGCGTGTCGTACGACGCACGGTCGCTGATGATCGACGGCAAGCGCCAAGTGATCTGGTCGAGCGAATTTCATCCGTTCCGCCTGCCGAGCCCCGATCTGTGGCGCGACATCCTGCAGAAGATGAAGGCGAGCGGGTTCAACACCGTCGCGCTGTATTTCGACTGGGGATATCACAGCCCCAAACAGGGCGTGTACGATTTCACCGGCATCCGCGACGTGGAGCGCGTGCTGACGATGGCGCAGGAGGAAGGCCTCTACGTGATGACCCGCGCCGGGCCGTACGTGAACGCGGAACTCTCGCGCGGCGGGTTTCCGGGCTGGCTGGTCAACCAGAAGGGCCGCGCCAGGACCGACGATCCGGCGTATCTCGCGGCGTCCGACGAGTGGCTGACGCGCATCAACGCGATCATCGCGCGGCACCAGATCAATGGCGACGGCAAGGGCCATAGCGGCAGCGTCATCCTGCACCAGATCGAGAACGAACTGGCGCTGACTACGCCGGCGCAGCGTCGCTACATGGATCATCTCTACGCCAAGGCGCGCGCCGACGGCATCACCGTGCCGCTGTTCCACAACGACCAGGGCCGCAACGGATACTGGGTCCCCGAGTCCTCGACCGTCGCGAACGTCGTGAAGGGGCCGAACGACCTGTACGCGTTCGACGGCTATCCCGGCGGCACCTGCACCGTCGCGGGCAAGCCCACGCGCGGCGTCGCGGCGCCCGACTGGGGGTTCTACGGCCCCGGCGGTGCGAAGGGCGGCGCGTCCGCCTCGCCCGACACGCCAGCCTTCCTTGCCGAGTTCGGTGGCGGCTGGTTCGATTACTGGGGCTCGAACGGCGGCTACGAATGCAACGCCATCCAGCGCGGCAAGCGGTTCCAGCGCGTGTTCTACGGCACCAATCTGGCGAACGGCATAGACATACAAAGCTTCTACATGGGCTATGGCGGCACGAGCTGGGGCTGGCTCCCCGCCCCCGTCGTGTTCACGAGCTACGACTACGGCTCGGCGATCTCCGAAGCGCGCGAGGTGCGGAGCAAGGCGGAGGAGATGAAACAGCTTGGTGGGCTGATCGCCGCCGTGCCGGACCTCGCGGGCATGGTCCCGGCCGCGCCGGTGCAGGTGTCGTCGCCGAACGTGCAGGCGTATCACAACCGCAGTCCGGAAAGCGATGCGCGCTTCCTGATGGTGACGCACAAGCCGTCCAACGGCCAGACCGACGACCGCTTCACGATCACCGCCGACCTGCCGGACGGGCGCTACACCTTCCCGCAGGCCGAACCGATGCGGCTGAACGGGTTCGACGCGAAATGGCTGGTCGCGGGCGTGAATGTCGGCGGGCAACGACTGGTCTATTCGACGTCCGAACTGCAGACCGCGCTGACGATCGATCGCGGCGACGTGATGCTGCTGTACGGTCGTGCGGGAGAGACCGGCGAGACGGTGTTGCGTTATTCGTCCGCACCGACGGTGACACTGCTCGAAGGCACCGCCACCAGCGCGTTCGACGCAGCGAAAGGCGACCTCAGGCTCGAGTATACGCATGCCGGGCGCGCGGTGGTGCGGGTCACGGGTGGCGGGCGCCCTGCCCTTACGTTGATCCTCGCCGACGAGGCCGAAGCGGTGCGCTATTGGCGTGGCAGCGCCGCGGTGCTCGTGCGGGGGCCCGCGTTGCTGCGCTCGACCAAAGCGACCGGCGGCACGCTCGTGCTGACCGGCGATACTGCCGAGACGACGCCGCTCGAAATCTGGGCTCCTGCCGCGCTGCGGTCGGCGCGGTGGAACGGGACGGCGATCGCGACGAAGACGACCGCGATCGGTAGCCGAAGCGCGACGACGGCCTTGCCCGGTCCAGCGCCCGTCGTGCTCCCAGCATTGACCGGATGGCGGATGGCCCAAGGCTCCCCCGAAGCCACGCCCGGGTTCGACGACAGCAGCTGGCAGGCAATCGACGGACGCGGCAGCGCGACGACGACCGCCAAACCCGACGGCCAACCGAACCTGACGATGGACTCCTACGGCTTCCACGACGGCGACGTCTGGTATCGCGGCCGCTTCACCGGCACGCCCGATGCCAAGCAGATCGCCTTGTTCTACGGCGCGGGCGGTTCGGGGATGGTACAGGTCTGGGTCGATGGCCAGTTCGTCGGCCAGAATGAGCTGCCGAGCGGCCTGCCGCGGCCGATCACGACCGGGCTCGCACGGTTCGACCTGCCCGCCTCCGCACAGTCGGGCGGCGAGCACGTCGTCAGCGTCATGGTGCGCAACAACGGTCACAATTGGGACCTCGATTCCGACGATTATCACAAAGAAGCGCGCGGGCTGGTTTCCGCATCGATCGAAGCGCCGGGCGGGCGCAGCTTCGGCGTACCGATCGCGTGGAAGATCCAGGGCAAGCTCGGCGGCGAGGACCTCCCCGATCCGGCCCGCGGCCCCGCCAACAACGGCGGCCAATATGGCGAACGGGTCGGCTGGCACCTGCCCGGCTTCGACGACAAGGCCTGGGCCGCAGCGACGATCCCCGCCACCACGGCGACGCCCGGCACGACCTGGTATCGTACGCACTTCGATCTCGCGGTGCCGAAGGGTCAGGACACAACGATCGCCCTCGCATTCGGCGACACGACGACGCCGCGCTCGGTCGCCCGCTACCGTGCGCTGCTGTTCGTCAACGGCTGGAACATGGGCCAATTCATCGCGAATGTCGGTCCGCAACGCGTGTTCCCGATCCCCGAGGGCATTCTCAACCACCACGGCGCGAACACTGTCGCGCTCGCGGTCACGTCCGACGGCGCGCCCGGCGACGCGATCGAGCAGGTCCGCCTGATGACGATGCGCAACGTCAAGGGCGGCGTGCCGGTGCGGATGGTCGCGGCACACGACCGGCTGGGCCCCGCCAAATGATCACGCGCAGAACATTTGGCGCGGGCGCTGGGGCGGCCTGTCTCGCCAGCATCGCACCAGCCGCAAAGGTTGCAAGCGGCGCAAGGCCGTGGCCCTATCTGATCGGCGCGGACGTCTCGTGGATCCCGGAGGACGAGTTCGCCGGCGCGAGGTATTTCGAGAACGGCGTCGCGAAGGACCCGCTCGCAATCCTCCGCGATGCAGGCTTCAACGCGATCAAGCTGCGGCTGTTCGTCGATCCTGCGAAGGGGTATTCGAGCGGCAAGTCGGGCGGGCCGTGGTGCGACCTGCCGCGCACCATCGCGTTCGCCAAGCGGATCAAGGCCGCGGCTTTCCACCTGTCGCTGACGCTGCATTATTCGGACACCTGGGCCGACCCGCAGCATCAGGACAAGCCCGCCGCCTGGGCTGCACTCACGTTCCCGCAACTGGTCGAGGCGGTCCACCGCCATACCGTCGACGCGCTGTCGGCGATGAAGCGCGCGGGGGCCGCCCCCGACCTGGTCGTGATCGGCAACGAGACGACCTTCGGCATGCTCTGGCCCGACGGACGCGTGCCGCTGACGATTCCGACCGGCAATCCGCAGACCGATGCGGTGCACATGAATGTCCCCGGCGCCGGCGGGTACGACCGGTTTGCGCTGCTGTTGAAGGCCGGGATTGCCGGCGCGCGCGAAGCGACGCCCGAGGCACGGGTGGCGGTGCACAATCACCTCGGGCGGCACTGGCCGATCGTCCGCTACTGGATGGACAATCTGCTTCAGCGCGGCGTCAAATTCGATGCCACCGGCTTCTCCTGCTACCAGCAACAGGCGCAGGGCGACTGGGCGCGAACCTTTACCGAGTTCGCCAAGGCCTATCCCAACCACGGCTTTCTCGCGCTCGAATATTCGTCGCGCAAACGCTACGTCAACGACCTCGTCCACGCACAGCCACACGGCTGGGGCAGCTTCATCTGGGAGCCGACGCGGCACCAGGAAGCAATCTTCACGCACAATGGCACGCCCGCCGGCGAAGGGCCCAAGCCCGACCTTCTCTCGCAGGGGATCAACGCCGCCGAAGCACCCGGCGCCGTGGCGACACCGACCGCACCGACACCACCGAACGGCACGACGCCGTCGACGGGTCATGGCGGCCGCTACGACGCGGACCCCGAATTTCTCACCCTCTATCGGACGATGGCGCGCGACTACGGGCTCAGCCCTGCGCGTCCCAACAGGAGACTATAAGTGGCTGCCCTCACCCATAACGTACCGCGCGCGGACGTGACCGCCGCGATCGCCAAGCTGATGGACAACCTCGTCAACATCAAGGACGAGACCGGCGAGTTCCTGCTGCGCCTCGAAGACGGCCGGGTCATCGACACCAAGGGCTGGGCCGGCTGGGAATGGACCCACGGGGTCGGCCTGTTCGGGATGTGGCGCTATTACGAGCAGACCGGCGACGCGGGCGCGCTGGCGATCATCAAGCAGTGGTTCGAGGATCGTTTCGCCGAGGGCACGCCGACCAAGAACATCAACACCGTCGCGCCGTTCATCACGCTCGCCTATCTCTACGAGCGCGAGCCCGATCCGCGCTATATTCCCTATCTCGATACCTGGGCCGAGTGGCTGATGGCGCCCGACGGCCTGCCCAAGACCGAGGAGGGCGGGTTCCAGCATATCGTCTACAATGACGAGAATCCGGGCGAGATGTGGGACGACACGCTGATGATGAGCGTGTTGCCGCTCGCCAAGATCGGGCTGTTGCTGAACCGCCCGCACTATGTCGAGGAGGCCAAAAGGCAGTTCCTCGTCCACATCAAATACCTGTTCGACAAGAAGACCGGGCTCTGGTTCCACGGCTGGGACTTCAACGGGCGGCATAACTTCGCCGAGGCGCTTTGGGCGCGCGGCAATTGCTGGGTGACGATCGCGATCCCGGAGATCATCGAGATCCTCGACCTGCCGGTGGGCGACGCGTTCCGCACCTTCCTGATCGATACGCTCGCAGCGCAGGTGAAGACGCTGGCCGAGACGCAGGACGAGAGCGGCCTGTGGCACACGCTGGTGATGGACCCGGCCAGCTATCTCGAGGCGTCGGCGACCGCGGGCTTCGCCTACGGCATCCTGAAGGGCGTCCGGAAGGGCTATCTGCCGCGCCACTACGAGGCGGTCGGGATCAAGGCCGTGCAGGGGGTGCTCGCCAATATCGACGAGGCCGGCGAGTTGAAGCAGGTCAGCTTCGGCACCGCGATGGGCGACACGCAGCAATTCTACAAGGACATCGCGCTCACCTCGATGCCGTACGGCCAGAGCCTCGCGATGGTCGCGCTCGCCGAGTTCCTGCGGACCTATATCTGACCCTGCGGCGTGCCTTGCTTGCGGCCGCGCTATGGCTCGGGGCGCCAGCCTCGGCCGAGCCGGTCGCACGTCTCGTGTCGTTCGAGCCCGGGGCGGGTCTCGCACTGGCGGACGCGCAAGGCATCGCGCGCGTCGTGACGGCGCCGGGCGACCACGAGGTCGTCCGGATCGCCGCCGCCGACCTGACGAGCGACCTCCGGCGGGTGACCGGTGCCACGACTGCCAACGGCACGCAGATCTGGCTCGGCACGCTCGGTCGCAACCCCGCGATCGACCGGCTGGTCCGGCGGGGCGCGCTCGACGTCTCGAAACTGCGCGGCGCGTGGGAGAGCTTCATGATCGCCACCGTCGCCAACCCCGCACCCGGTATCCCGGCGGCGCTGGTGATCGTCGGCAGCGATCGTCGCGGAACCGCGTTCGGCGCGTACGAGCTGTCGCGCGCGATCGGTGTGTCGCCGTGGCATTGGTGGGCCGACGTCACGCCAGAGCATCACGCCGCGATTTATGCGGCGACCGGTCTCCACCGCTTCGGGCCGCCATCGGTCCGGTATCGCGGGGTTTTCCTCAACGACGAGGACTGGGGGCTGCAGCCCTGGGCTGCCGGCACGTTCGAGCCCGAGGCCGGCACGATCGGGCCGAAGACCTATGCCAAACTGTTCGAGCTCATGCTGCGGCTGAAGGCGAACATGGTCTGGCCGGCGATGCACAAGGTCACCGCGCCGTTCAACGCGAACCCCGAGAATGCGCGCCTCGCCGACCGCTATGCGATCGTCATGGGATCGAGCCATGCCGAGCCGATGCTGCGCAACAATGTCGGCGAATGGACGGCACCGGCGACGGATTTCAATTATTTGACCAACCCCGCCGGAGTCGCGGACTATTGGAGGGCGCGCGTCCGGGCGAACGGCCAGTACGAGAGCGTCTGGACGCTCGGGATGCGCGGCATCCACGACAGCGGGATCGTCGGCCCGACCAGCGACGATGCACGCCGGTCTTTGCTCGAACGCATATTGACCGATCAGCGCGCGATGCTGGCGCGCGGCGTGAATCGGGATCTGACGCGCGTTCCTCAGGTCTTCACGCCGTACAAGGAAGTCCTCGACGTATATCGCGGCGGGCTCAAGGTACCCGACGACGTCACGCTGATGTGGCCCGACGATAATTTCGGCTATATCCGTCACGTCCCCGATGCCGCCGAGCGCGCGCGGGCGGGCGGATCGGGCATCTATTATCACTTGTCCTATCTTGGCGCGCCGCTGTCGTATCTCTGGCTGTCGACCACCCCGCCCGCGCTGATTCGCGAGGAACTTGGGCGGGCTTGGGATGCGGGTGCGCGGCGGATGTGGGTGGCCAATGTCGGCGACCTCAAGCCCGCGGAACTGGCCACCGACTATTTCCTGCAGCTTGCGTGGGACGTACCGGGCACGCGCGGCAAACCGATCGATACCGTCGTCGGGGACTGGGCGGCCGGCACGGTCGGCGCCGATGTCGCGTCGGAGATCGCCGCGATCATGGCCGAGCATCACCGGCTGAACTTCCAGCGCCGGCCCGAGCATCTGCAATGGTGGCTGCCCGGCGAACTCTCGAAGCCGAGCCCGCTTGCCCCTGCCGACATCGCAGCCCGCCTTGCCGCCTTCGATACGTTGCGCGCGCGCGTCCGCTCGATCGCGCCGCGCGTTGCACCCAACCGTCGCGACGCGTTCTTCGAGCTGGTCGACTACCCGGTAACCGCGGCTGCGCTCGCGAACACGCGCATGTTCGACGCCGGGGCGCATGATCGCTTGCGCGACATCGATCCGGATAGCGCGACAGTCGCCGGTGAGCGATCCCGAGCAGCGGACGCGGAAATCACAGCGCTGACGCGCCGCTACAATACCGAGATCGCGGGCGGAAAGTGGCGTGGCATTATGGCCGTCGAACCTGCCGATGGGCAGTGGCGTCGCTATCGCTTGTCGCCACCGATCCTGCCCGCCCCAGCTATAGCTCCTCAGCGGAGTAAGGGGCCCAATTGGAATGCCCTTGGTGAGATCGCGCCGTCATCCGTTACCTCGGCCGTGCCAACTGGGCCCCGGCCTTCGCCGGGGAAGCGGGAAGTTTTGCCGGCTTCGACGATCGTGGTTGAAGCGGAGACTTCGGAGAGCCTGCGCAATGGCTCGCGCGTGGTCGACGGCCTCGGCCGCAACGGTGCGGCGGTAGCCGCGGCGGCGGCGGCAACGCTGTCGTATAACGTCACGCTCCCCCCTGGTCGTTGGCGGCTCGCAGCGGAAATGTTGCCGACCTATCCTACGACTGAAGGCGACGACCTCGCGGTATCGGTCGCGATCGACGGCGGGATACCCGTTCGTGTCGGTGTCCCCCGCAAGACCGGCGACCGGGCATGGGCGCTCGCGGTACTCGACAACCGTCTCGACCTTGCGCTGCCGACACCGCTCGCGGCCGGACGGCATAGCGTGTCGATCGGCATCGACGACCCCGCGATCCTGTTCGACGCGCTGCGCTTCGATCCGCTTACATCTTCTCCAGCCAACGCCGGTACCCAAGGACTTTCGCATGGCCACTGATCCGATCGCCGCCCGTCCGGCCCTGCCGCTCGCGCCTGCCCGTCCGGTGCGCTGGTACAATTTGCTCGCCTATGGTTCGAACGACGTGCTCGGCGCGGGGTCGATGGCGGTCATCAGCACGTGGATCCTGATTTTCTACACCAGCTTCTGCGGCCTGTCCGCGGCGCAGGCGACGATCATCTTCGGCGTCGCGCGCGTGCTCGACGCGTTTACCAGCCCGACGATCGGCCACCTGTCGGACAATCTCGGGCGGAGCTGGCTGGGGCGCAAGTTCGGGCGGCGGCGGTTCTTCATTCTCGCCGCGATCCCGCTGCTGCCGTCGTTCGCGATCATGTGGGTCGCAGGGCAAGGCTTCTGGTATTACCTCGTGACGTACGTGCTGTTCGAGATGGTCTACGCGATGGAGATCATCCCGTACGAGACACTCGCGTCGGAAATGGCGACCGACTACCGCACCAAGGCGAAGTTCGCGGGCGCGCGCATCCTGTGCGGCCAGTGCTCGGCGATCGCGGCGGCGTTCCTGCCGGGCTGGCTGATCGCGTATCTCGGCCCGGATTCGCCCGACACGTATCTGTATATGGGCATGATCTTCTCGGTGCTGTTCATGGGTGCCGCGGGTCTGCTGTATGCGTTCAGCTGGGAACGGCAGCGGCCCGAGGGGCTCGACGAGGTCCAGGCGGTCGAGAAGCCGTCGCTCGGCGCGGCGTTCAAGGCGCTGTACCGCAACCTGTTCTCGACGTTGCGGATCCGCGCGTTCCGCCTGCATCTGGGCATGTATCTGGGCGGCTATATCAGCCAGGACATCTACAACGCCGCATTCACCTATTTCGTGATTTTCGCGCTCGCCGGATCGACCGCGGTGGTCGCGAACCTGGTCGGCGTGACGTACATCGTTCAACTCGTCGCAGTGGTGCTGGCGATCAACTTCGCGCTGCGGCTGTCGCCCGCCGCCGCATACCGGTTCGCGGCGTTGAGCTTCGCGATCGGCGTGGTGATCTTCCTCGCGATGTACGCGGCGGGCTATACCGCGACGTCGGCGCTGTTCTGGCTGCCGGTGGTGTTCGCCGGGTTGGGGCGCGGCGCGCTGAACTACATCCCCTGGGCGACCTACAACTATATGGCCGACGTCGACGAGATCGTCACCGGGCGCCGCCGAGAAGGCGCGTTCGCTGGCGTGATGACGTTCGTGCGGAAAATGAGCCAGGCGCTGGCGGTGATCCTCGTCGGGCAGGTGATGCAGGCATCGGGCTTCGTCTCGAAGGCGACCGCGCAGAGCCCGCAGGCGATCTACGCGATCGTCGCGGTGCTGGGCGCGGGGACGATCGCGATGCTGGTGTTCGGCGTTCTCGTGTCGACGCGGTTCCGGCTGACGCCCGCCACGCATGCGATCCTGCTCGAGGAAATCGAGCATCTGCGGCGCGGCGAGCGGACTCCATCGACGCCGGACAACGCGCGCGTGGTCGAGGACCTGTCGGGCTGGTCCTATGACAAGCTGTGGGGCAACAACCCCGTCGCGGCGGCGGGCACGCGGTGATCCTGCTTGCCGCTGCGTTGCTTGCCGGCGCGCCGATCGCGCCGAAGCCGCTGTTCCGCGATCCGGTGCACGACGGCGCCGCCGATCCCTCGACTGTCTACGACCCCGCCCGCCGCGAATGGGTGATGTTCTACACAACCGCCGCGCCGACCTGCCGATGGCCGACGCGAAAGACGTGCGCTGGGTGCACGGTACCGCGATCGGCACCGCGCGCTCGCGTGACGGCGTGCGCTGGCGCTATTTCGTCCAGCAGTCCGGCGAACCACAGTCCGCGCGCGATCCCGAATGGCACCGCCGCAGCGTGCTGCAGATCGCCGAACTGAAGGAGGCAGGCGGTATCCTGACCGTGGACCGCGACGCACCGACCGAGATCCGGCTCGCGCGCCGTTAGTCGAGAAAGCCGACCTGCCGCAGCCACGCCTCGCACAGCGTCGGCCAGATCGAGACGGGGAGCCCCTGCGTATCGAGCGCGAAACCGTGCGGCGCGTCGGCGAAGACGTGGAGTTCGGCCGCACCGCCGGCGTCCTGCCACGCCGTGTGGAGCCGGCGGGCGTTCTCGACCGGGACGACGGGATCGTTGCCCGCATAGACGATGAACGCAGGCGGCGGCGACGGCAGAAGTTGCGCATCGGGTTGCAGCCGATCGTACATCGCCTGTTTCTCGACCGGCGGCAGCGGCGGCTTGTCGGCGATGATCGTGCGCCCCGCCGCGTTGGTGGAGATCGGGGCATAGCCCATGACCATCACGTCTGGCCGCGTCGGCGCGTCGGGATGACGCGTTGCCGGCGCCGCCCACTCGTCGGGATACGCCGCGGCGAGGCAGGCCGCCAGATGACCGCCCGACGATAGTCCGACCACGCCGAGCCCTGCCGCCGCCAGACCGCTCGCGCGGATGCGACGCATCGCCTCGCGCGCGTCGTCGAGCGGTGCGGCGATGCCGTTGGCGGCGTTGGGGAAGCGGTGGATCAGGACGAACGCGTGATAGCCGAGCCCGGTCAGCCAGGCCGCGACCTGCACCCCTTCCCTGCCCGCCATCAACTGCGTGTAGCCACCGCCGCCAAGCACGAGCATCGCCCGGCCATTGGGGTTGGCGGCACGGAACCCGAGCAGCATTGGCTGGCCGACCGCCGTGACGACCGCAACCCCGGCCGCGACCGAGGGATCCTCGAACGTCACCGCGGGCTCGTCCGCCCACAGCGGCCACACATCATCTGCACCCAGCATCACGAACACCCCGGTTTAGCGTTGTCGAACGACGAGTGCCCCGGCGTGCAGGGATGCGTCGGATACGCCTCGCCGTCGAGTTCGGTCGCCTCGCGCACCACCGCCAGCCGGTCGCCCTCGTCACGCATCTCGTACAGCTTGCCGAGCGCGAAATTGAAGGGCCGGTGGAGGATCATCATCAGTCGCCCGTCGAACGCGCGGAACAGCATGCCGTGGCCGCTGTCGCGTTCGACGAGTGGACCGAGTTGCTCCCACGGACCTTCGACGCCCCCCGATCGCGAGCGCGCCTGCCCCTCGACATAGCCCTTCTTGCCGTAGCTCGACCACAGCATCAGCAATGCACCGGTCTTGCTGCGGTAGAGTTCGGGGCCGTCGGTGACATAGACCGTGTCGCCATCGGGCTGTTTCTGGCCGACCACCCACGCTGCGTCGTTCGCACTGAACAGCCGCTTCGCCGGGCCCGCCGCGGACAGGTCGTCGTTCAGCGGCAGCGCTTCCATCGTGCCGATCGTCGTCTGCCACCATTCATGCGCGTAGACGAGCCACGGCTTGCCCTTCGGATCGACGTACAGCGTGCCGTCGAGCGACATCTGGTCCTTCGACACGATCGGCTCGCCGCCCCGGACCAAGGCGTAGGGCCCGTCGATCTTGTCCGCGACCGCGAGGACGGTGCCGCGGCGATAGGTCGCGCGCTTGCCGTTGGGCGTCAGCGGCGACGCGGGATCGTGGAACGTCGCGAAGAGATACCAGCGGTTCTTCCAGCGGTGCACTTCCGGCGCCCAGCTTCCCGCCTTGGCCCAGACGTCGCCGGGCAACACGAACACCAGCCTGGGCCTGGTCCAGTGCTTCAGGTCGCGGCTCGCATACATCATCGTGCCCAGACGCGAGTCGCCGGTCATCGCGACCTCGTTGCGGGTGAAGAGGTAGTAGGTGCGGCTGGCCTTGTCCGCGACGATCCACGGATCGTGGAGGTGCATTGCGGTCATCACCAGCGGGGCGTCGAGCTCGCGCGGCGGAGTCGCGGGTGCGGCCCCCGAGAATGCCAGCAGGCTGGCGGCGATCAGGTGCGCGATCCGGGTCATGCGACGGTCTCCACCGCTATGCTGTTGCCATAGCCGATCACCACGGTCGCGATCAGCAGCAGTGCGACACCCGCCCACACCACAGCCTTGATCCGCGCGCCGGCGTCTTTCCACTCGCGGAACGCAAAGCCCCACAGCGTGCCGAAAATGATGATGCTCGCCATGTGCAGCGTCCAGCTCGAGAAGCCGAGGCGGCCCATCTGGCTTTCGCCCATCGTGTAGAAGAAGAACTGGAAATACCACGTCACCCCCGCGAGGGCGCTTAACGCGTAGTTGCGCAGGAGCGGCGGGCGTTCTCCCTGCTGCCCTTGACCCAGCCATTGCGCGGCGCTGCGGTTCCTGACGATCAGCCACGCGCACCAGGCGCCGTTGGTGAAGAGCCCACCAGCCATGATCAGGCACAACACGGGAAGCCCGGTCCAGAGCGGCCCGGTTCCCGCGGTCGCCGACAGCGCCTTGATCGGTTCGCCCGCGGCCAGTCCGAACGCGAAGCACGCGGACATGATCCCGGCGCCGATCGCGACGACGATGCCCTTGCGGAAATCGAACTCGGCGACGACCGCCAGCTTCTGCTCCGGCGTCAGCAGCGCATCCTTCATCGCGCCTGCGATCGCGACGACGACGATACCGGCGAGCGTCAGGCCGATGCCGGCGAGGACGATGTTGCCGGACGTGGTCGCGATCAGCTTTTCGTGAAACTCGCCCGTGAACACCGGCGGGATCAGCGTGCCGAACACGGTACAAAGGCCAAGCACGACCGCCATGCCGAGCGACAGCCCGAGATACCGCATGACGAGCCCGTAGCCGAGCCCGCCAAACCCCCACAGCACGCCGAACATCACCGGCCACCAGAACGCGCCGTCCGGTGCGCGCCCGAGCACGCCGAGCAGATCCTGCGTCTGAAGGCTGGCGAAGAACCACGGCGCGACCAGCCACGACACGATACCGCCGGTCAGCCAGTAGATCTCCCACGACCAGCGCTTCACCCCGCGATAGGGGACGTAGAAGCTGGCCGATGCGAGCCCGCCGAGCCAGTGATACAGGACCCCGAGCAGCGGGTTCACAGGTCGAGACCCAGCCGGTAGATCCGGTTCGCGTTACCGCCGAACAGCGCGCGGCGTTCGTCTTCGGCGAAGTCCGCGACCAGCGCGTGATAGGTTTCGAGGTAGCGATCGATCGGCGCGAACAGCGTGTCGGTCGGCGCGTCGCTGGCGAACAGGCAGCGTTCGGTGCCGAACAGGTCGATCGCTTCGCGCAGGAAGGGCCGCACGGTTTCCGGCGTCCAGTCGCGCGCGATGAAGCCAAGCCCCGACAGCTTGATCGCGACATGCGGCAGTGCCGCGACCGCGCGCAGGCCGTCGCGCCATTCCGTTATGCCATCGGGATCGGTGAGCACGGGCATGCCGAGGTGGTTGATGATGACCGGAACGTCGGGATGACGCGCGAGCAGCGGCGCGACGCCCGGCATCTGCGCGGGATAGCATTGCAGATCGAACGAGAGCGCGTGCGTACGCAGCAGCGCGTAGCCCGCCTGCCACCGGGTATCCTGCGTCAGGTCACGCGCCGTGTAGTTGCGAGCTCGATTGGCGTGCCAGTTGACGATCTGGCGAATGCCCCGAACACGGGGGAACGCAGCCTGCGCAGCGAGGTGCGTCTCGACGTCGGGATCGTCCAGCGGTGCGTAGGCGACGATCGCGTTGGGCAAGCCGTGCTCGGCGGCGATCCCGTCCAGCCAGCGTGTCTCGTCGAGCGCCTGCACCGGGTCCGCACCCGCGTCGACATGCACCGCGCCGACGACATTCCACCGCGCGAGCGCCGCGCGGTACTCGGCGATTCCGAAGTCGCGCGCGATCGGCTCGACGCTGCCATTGGGGCCATCATCGGCGAACGGCGGCGACAGCCACGCATAGCGGATGTGGCTCAGGTCCCACAGGTGGATATGCGCATCGACGAACGGGATCATTGCACGTCTCCTGGGATGTAAGCGCCGTGCCACCTCGTGTCGGGCGGTTTTTGGCGGAGTTGTAGTCACACCCGTCACCCCGGACCTGTTCCGGGGTCCACCGTGCCGCAAACCAAGTCCCATCGATCTTGCGGCACCGTGGATGCCGGAACGAGCCCGGCATGACGGAGGGATAAGACTGTCGGCTCGATAAATCCTCCCCCGCCAGGGGGAGGTGGCGCCGAAGGTGACGGAGGGGGAGGATGCGGAACAGCGGTTCCCCCTTTCCTCCCCCTCCGTCTGGCAAGGGCCAGCCACCTCCCCCTGGCGGGGGAGGATACAGAACTCACCTCTAGAACGTCGTCCGTCCCCCCGACGTGTCGAAGGTCGACGCCGTCGTGAAGCTGCATTCCTCGGACGCCATGAAGCACACCATCGCGGTCGATTCTGGGATCTCGCCGAGCCGCCCCATCGGGATCTTCGAACGCATATATTCGACCTGGCTCGCGGGGAGCTGTTCGAGGATCGGACTCTCGAACGTCGCCGGGGTCAGCGCGTTGGCGATGATGCCCTTGCCCGCGAGTTCCTTGCCGAGCGACTTGGTCAGGCCGATCACCGCGGCCTTGGTCGCCGAATAGGCGGACGCGTTGGGATTGCCTTCCTTGCCCGCCACCGACGACACGTTGACGATGCGGCCATAACCGTTCGCGAGCATCAACGGCACGACCGTCCGGCAGCAATAGAACAACCCGTTCAAATTGATGTCGACGACGCGCTTCCAGCTGTCGAGCGGGTATTCGTGGACCGGCGCGGTCGCCCCGGTGATCCCCGCCGAGCAGATCAGGATGTCGACCTTGCCGAGCACGGCCGCGCTCTCGTCCGCCGCCGCGACGACCGCATCGACGTCGGACACGTCGAGCGCGACGACGTGCGCCGCCCCGACCTCGTCCTTCGCCACCGCGAGCTTGGCGGCGTCGAGATCCCAAAGCACGACGCTGCCACCCTCCGCGACGATCCGCCTGGCGACATCCTTGCCGAGCCCCGACGCGCCGCCAGTGACGATCGCGCAGCGACCGGCAAACCGCCCCCCATAGATCGTCATGCGATCGAACCTTCACCCAGATGACGCCATTCGACGACCGACTGACGCTGCGTGCCGAGCCCGGCAATGCCGAGTTCCATCACGTCGCCCGCCTTCAGGAAGATCGATTCGGGCTTCTTGCCCTCGCCGACGCCCGGCGGCGTGCCGGTGATCAGGAGGTCGCCGGGGTACAGCGTGATATATTCGCTGACGTAGGAAATGAGCTGCTTCAGGTCGAAGATCATCGTCTTCGTGTTGCCGGTCTGCATCCGCGCGCCGTTGACGTCGAGGTGCATGTCGAGGTCCTGCGCGTCGCCGATCTCGTCGGGCGTCACCAGCCACGGGCCGACCGGGCAGAAGGTGTCGTGCCCCTTGCCCTTGCTCCACTGCGACCCGCGCTGCTTCTGGTTGAAGCGCTCCGACACGTCGTTAGCGAGGACATAGCCGGCGACCTTGTCGAGCGCCTCGTCCTCCGAGACGTAGCGGCAGGTCTTGCCGATGATCACGCCTAGCTCGACCTCCCAGTCGCCATGCGTCGAACCGCGCGGCAGGACGACGTCGTCGTTCGGACCGCTGAGACTGGACAGCGGCTTCATGAACATCATCGGTTCGGTCGGGATCGGCAGGCCGGACTCGATCGCGTGATCGCGGTAGTTGAGGCCGATCGCGACGATCTTGCCGATGCCCTTGATCGGAACGCCGTAACGCGGCGTACCGTCGACGACCGGCAGCGACGCGGGATCGGCCGCGAGCGCCTGCGCCAGCGTTGCGACGCTGAGGTCGTCGATCACGCCCGACAGGTCGCGGATCGCACCATCGGCATCGACGATGCCGGGCTTTTCCTGGCCGGGTTGACCGTAGCGGCAGAGTTTCATGAAGGGACTTTCGGAAAAGAGAATGGCGAAAAGAGAGACTGGATCAATGCGTGTAGGGGCGGTGCATCGCGATCTCGGGGTTGAGCGTGACGCCGAACCCCGGCGCATCGAGCGCACTCGCCTTCATCCGGCCGTTCTGCGGCACGGGCTCGCCGAGCAGCTGCGGATGGAACATCGGCACAACCTCGGTCGGTCCGGGATGCATCATCAGGAACTCCGCGAACGGCGAATTGTGGCGCGTGATGACGAAGTGGTAGCTGTAGACCGACGACCCGTGCGGCACGACCATCTTGCCGTGCGCATCGGCCAGCGCGCTGATCTTGAGCAGTTCGGTGACGCCGCCGCACCAGCCGACGTCCGGCTGGATGATGTCGCAACAGTCCATCTCGAGCAGCATCCGGAAGCCCCAGCGCGTCGCCTCGTGCTCGCCGGTGGTGACCAGCATGCCCTTGGGGACGTTGCGCTTCAGTTCGGCATAGCCCCAGTAATCGTCGGGGCTGATCGCCTCCTCGATCCACTTCAGGCCATGCTCGTGCGCGGCGATCGCAAGCCGCGTGGCGTAATCAACGTCGAGCGCCATCCAGCAGTCTAGCATCAGCCAGAAATCGGGACCGCATTTCTCGCGCATGTCGGCGATCATCGCGATGTTCTTCTTCATGCCCTCGGCGCCCTCGGCGGGGCCGTGGTGGAGCGGCATCTTGCCACCGATGAAGCCGAGCTCCTTCGCCACGTCGGGCCGTGCGCCGGTCGCGTAGAATTGCAGTTCGTCGCGCACCGCACCACCGAGCAGATGATAGACCGGCTCCTGCCGCAACTTGCCGAGCAGGTCCCACAGCGCGAGATCGACGCCGGAGATCGCGTTCACGACCAGCCCCTTGCGACCGTAATATTGCGTCGAGAAATACATCTGGTCCCAGATCTTCTCGTACTCGGTCGGCGAGCGCCCTTCGAGGAAGCGCGCGAGGTGCTTTTCGACGATGAACGCCGCGGGCTCGCCACCGGTGGTGACCGCGAAGCCGACCGTGCCGTCCTCCGCCTCGATCTCGACGACCAGCGTGCCGAGCACGTTGATCCCGAAGCTCTGGCGCGACTGGCGGTATTCGGGATAGCGGCTCATCGGCGTCGCGATGTGATCATCGATCCAGTGGCCCGCGCCCTGATCATGATAGTCGGCACCACCACCACGGACGACAAACGCCCGGACATGCTTGATCTTCGGCAAAGTCACAACCGCCACGCTCAACGCTCCTCATCCCTCGCGCCCCACCGGAAGCGCGTCGCACGCATCATCGAACACCACTCTCGCCCTGATCGTCCGGCTCCGTTAGACCCGAGTTTGCAGCACGATCACGCGACGCTCGACGCTTTGCGTCGTCTCATTTTGTGAGATAGATGATTACTTGATGAGAATGTCTGCGTCAAACGCAGACTTGCCGGGGCGTACGAAATCGCTTGGCGGCCACTCCACATCATTCGTCGATTGAAATCGAGAGTCGGACATTCGCGACGCGGTACCAGGTTGCAACTGGCAGACAGCGGTTGGTCCGTATAACCCGTGACGCGCGCGGTGGAAAACGCTGCGTATTCAACGTCGAACAGGATAGTCAGGAGCGCCCGTGCCCCCCTCCCATGTCGAGTTTATCGGACAGCACCATAGCCCCTTGCTCGTGATCGACGATGCGGCTGCCGGTGCGGGTACGGACGTGGGCCGCGTCGTCGACATCGCCGCGGGGATCGCGCCGTTTCCAGCGGCGCGCGGCAACGCCTATCCCGGGCTGCGCCGGTTCATCGGGTCGGCCGACACGGACGCGGCGGCGTATGCGCGGCTCCTGCTGCGCAGGCTTGCGCCGGCCATCAACACGGCCTTTTCGGTCGACGGGTTCGACCTGCTGACGGCGAGCTTCTCGATGGTCACGGCCCGCCCGGAGACGCTCGCGCCGATCCAACGCGCACCGCATTTCGATTCGACCGATCCGCTGTATCTTGCGATCCTTCACTATGTCGGCGGGACGGCGGGCAGCGGCACCGCCTTCTATCGCCAGCGCGCCACCGGGATCGAGCGTGTCACCGACGCCAACCGCGCTGGCTTCATCGCCGCCGCGCAACGCGATGCGGCGGACTGGACCGGTTATATCGGGGCATCGACGCGCTCGTTCGAGCAGATCGGCGCGGTCGATGCCGTCCCGGACCGCGTGGTCGTGTATCAGGGAAGCCTGTTGCATTCGGGGACGATCCCCGACGAACTAAGCTTCAGCGACGACCCGCGCGTCGGCCGGCTGACCGCCAATTTCTTCGTCCGCGGACGCGCTGCCGCCTGACCCCTCATGTCGTCGGCCGGAGCGCACCGATCGCCGGCAGCTTGGCTGCGGTGTCGCGGATCGCACGACGCACCGACGCCAGCTGCGCGGCATTGTCGGCGTCGCTCATCGTGTCGAGCAACGGATTGTAATCCTCAGCGCGAACGCCCTGCCCGGTCAGCACGGCGAGCCAGCTCGCGTCGCGGAACAGTTCGTCGGGTGAGAGCATGATGCGACCCGAATGGCGGAACTGGTCGATTCTGTAGGCGAGCGTCTCGGGGATCGGCATCGCCTGACACTGCCGCCACAGCGGCTCCGACCGCCCTCGCGTCAAGTGGTAATGGAGGATGACGAAATCGCGCACCTCCTCGATCTCGCGCGCCGCGATCCGATTATACTGCTCGGCGAGCAGCGCGCTGCCGGTCCGGCGCGGGAACAGCGACAGCAGCTTGCCGATACCGCTCTGGATCAGGTGGATACTGGTCGATTCGAGCGGTTCGATGAAGCCGCTCGCCAGGCCGATCGCGACGACGTTGCCGACCCAGGATTTGCGGCGGCGGCCCGGGGTGAAGCGGATCAGCCGCGGCTCCGCGGTCGGCGCGGCGTCCATCGCCTTCACCAGCGTATCACACGCGGCATCGGGCGACTGGAACCGCGTCGCGAAGACGTAGCCGTTGCCGACGCGGTGCTGGAGCGGGATCCGCCAGCGCCACCCCGCCTCCTGCGCGATCGCCTGCGTATAGGGGGTCCGCTCGATCTCCGGCGCGGACGGTGCGGCCCAGGCGGCGTCGCACGGCAGCCAGTGCGACCAGTCCTCATACCCCGCCGCCATCTCCTGCTCGATCAGCAGCCCGCGAAACCCCGAACAGTCGATGAAGAGGTCGCCCGGCACGGTCTGGCCGGTCTCGGTGACCAGCGCGCGAATGTCGCCGTTTTCCTGTCGTTCGACGCGGGCGACCCTGCCCTCGATGCGGATCACGCCGCGGCTTTCCGAAAGGCCTCGCAGGTGTCGTGCATAAAGCGCCGCGTCGAAATGGAACGCGTAACCGAGCGTCGATAGGAGCGAGCGGGGATCGTTGACGGGTTTGGCGAACCGGCGCGCGCGCGCCGCCTGCGTCGTCAGCGAATAGTCCTCGATCGAGGTCGCGTCGCCGCCCAGCCGGGCCCGCGTCAACCGGTGTGCCATCATCGCCGCGTCGCCGGGCGCGCCATAGGTGCCGAAGGGATGGAAATAGGCACTCTCGTCGCCCTGCCAGCCGCGAAACTCGATCCCCAGCTTATGGGTCGCACCGGTGTCCGCCATGAACTGCGCTTCGTCGAGGCCGATCAGGCTGTTGAACCAGTGGATCGTCGGGATCGTCGCCTCGCCTACGCCGACCGTGCCGATCTCCTCGGATTCGACGAGCGTGATCTCCGTACCGCTGCGCGCCAACGCCTTGGACAGCGCGGCGGCGGTCATCCAGCCGGCCGTGCCGCCCCCCAGTATGACGACGCGGCGAACCGGCTCCGCCATGATCAGCGCGCGCCGCAGCCCGGGGGCGAGGTCGGTCGCTTCACCGCGAGATACACCGTGCTCCAGAGTTGCGCCGCGTTCGATTCGTCCGCGTCGGCGCCGCTCTCGCCGAACGCCGCGATCCGGTAGCCGCCGCCGGTGTAGCGCCACGACCAGAGTTCCGAACTCTGCACGCTGCGCCCCGCGTCGATCGCGTCCCACAGCCTGGTCTGCGTCTTGACGAGGCTGGAACAGACGGACGGCGTCAGGTCGGTCCGCGCGATTTGCCGCGCGAGGCCCGCCGCGACCAGCGCCTGCTGCCAAGACCAGATCACCGTGCCGTGATACGCCGCCGGCCCCAGTCGTGCCTGCCAAGCGCGATCGGCGAACACTGGATTGGCGACCAGCATGCCGACACCGGTCATCAGGCCAGCCGGAAATGGCCGCGCGATCGTCGTCGTCGCGACGTCGAGCGCTTGCCCATCGGGCCATCCGAACAACAGCGCGAAGCCCTCGTCCGAATGCAGGATCGGCACCGGCTTTCCGGCACCGTCGAGCGCGATCGCATTGTAGCGGAGCGGCTGGTTCGCGATCGCAGCGAGCGCGGGTGCGGCCGGTACGCCGACCCGCGCGGCGTAATCGGTGATCGACGTCCGTGCCGTGGCCGGGGAAACCGTCAGCGCGAACAGTCCGGGCGCGCGGGACGCCCAGATATCCGCCATCGCCGACACGTTCGCGAGCATCGCCTGATCCTCTCGCGTCGCATACGGCGCCAGCAGTCCGGCGCGGTTCATCGCGTCGATCGATTGCAACGCGGCGGGAACGAGGACGGCATTGATGTCATAGGCGTAGCGCCCGCCGCCCAGCCCATCGTTGCTGTCGCGCCATTCGCCCGCGTCCATGCCCGGTTTCAGCGCGACGAGATTGCGCCACCGCGGATCGCGCGCGAACGGCGCCGCCTTCGCCATGACGAACCGGACATTCGTCATCAGCGCCATCCCGAGCTTAGCTCGACCGTCCTGTTCGTTCAGAAACGCCTTCGCGCGCGCCTGTCCCCGTGCGTCGTCGATCAGCCACGCCCGCGCGACCGGCGCGAGCAGGAACGGGCTGTCGACCATGTTGTAGTTGTAGGTAGGAGCCGCCGAACTGGTCTTGTCGTCGCGGCGATGATCGAGGATCGCGAACTCGCCCAGGTCCTCCTCGTGTGCGACATTGCCGTCCGGTGCGAGCCGTTCGAGGACCGAGCGCAGCCCCGTCTCGACCGCGGCGGGCTGAAGTGCGGGCATCAGCAGCCGCACCGACATCAGCGTGTCACGCCCGAAATAGGTCAGGAAGCGCCACGATCCGGCCAGGAATTTCTCGTGATAGCTCAGGAACTGGAGCGCGGCGCGCGCCTGCGGATCGCGCGCCGCCGATGCGTTGAGCAAGCTGCCGGGTGCGAACGGCACCAGCGGCGCTTCCCCGGTCAGCGCAGTCACGGTCACGCCGATCGTGCCGTCGGCTGCCGCCGTCAGCGTCGTCCCGTTCAGTGTCCCATGATCGACGCGGACCGAAAGCCGGTAGCCTGCCGCGCCGTCCAGCCGATCGCGTGCCCATGTCAGCGTTCGATCGCGGCTGCGTACCGGTGCGTCCAGTTCAGCAGGCGCAGTACCCAGCGCCTGATAGTCGCGCAGCACGCGGACGCTGGTCAACAGTGCGCGCTTCACGCTCAACCGTGGCGCGCGAATGGTCGCCGCGAAGGTCACGCCGTGCAGCGGACGCCCCTTGCCATCGGTCGTCGAAAGCGGAGTCGCCGGTGCCGGCATCCGCCACTCCGCCGAGCCGGGGACAGAATCGAACCAGAGCCCCACGCCGCTGTTGCCCGCCGGAAACGCGACGAGCACACGGGGATCCTTACCCGATCGAAGCACGACATGCGCCGCGACGGGGCCTTTCTGCGTGAAGCTGTTGAGGTTCAGCCCCTCGCGCTGCGCACCCTGACCGGTAGCCGCTGTGCCGAGGCCGGACACGGCGGCGGCAAGGATCGCGGTGGCGAAAATCAGGGTACGGGTCATGGTCATCCGATACGCAAGAAGACGACCGGGCGCGAGCGCCCGGTCGCCGGATCGATCACAGCTTGATCGTCGCGCTGAAGATCGCGTTGCGACCATAGATCGCGCGGCCGTAGAAATAGCCATCGACGATCGTCTGCGTCTGGCCCTGCCGCGGGTTGCCCTCGGTAAAGCCCTTCGCGTTGGTCAGGTTATCGACGCTGGCATTCAGGTTGATCATCGGCGTCACGTTGACGCTGATGCCCGCCGAGAAGACGTTGTACTCCGGCAGGGCGATGCCGTTGCCCGCATCCGCGAAGATCTTGCCGACATATTTCCAGCGACCATAGATCTCCCCCAGCCCGTTCGGCAGGATGAACGACGGGGTCACCGTCAGCAGCTTCTTCGGCGTGCGCTCGGGCGTGTTGCCGTCATAGCTGCCGGCGATCGGCCCGCTGAACGTCAGGTTCGTCAGCTTCGGATCCTGGTACACGCCGATCACGTTCAGGCTGAAGAACCGGACGGGACGAATGTCGGCGTCGATCTGGACGCCGTTGGTGCGGCTGTCGGCGAGCGCGTTGGTCTGCTGGCTCTGATTGTCTGGGTTGATGATCTGGTAGGACAGATCGTTGATCTGCGTGCGGAAGCCGATCACCGACGCGTTGAAACCAGGCCACTGGAAGCGCAGGCCGCCCTCGTACAGCGTCAATCCGGTCGGCTTGTGCGTTCCGCCGGTGTCGCCGCCATTGGT
Organism: Sphingomonas faeni; assembly: GCF_040407565.1. Classification (GTDB taxonomy): domain Bacteria; phylum Pseudomonadota; class Alphaproteobacteria; order Sphingomonadales; family Sphingomonadaceae; genus Sphingomonas; species Sphingomonas faeni_F. The sequence continues at coordinate 21,951 of NZ_JAPZPR010000008.1, read as the reverse complement.
CTGGAAGCCATAGGCACCACGCGCATACAGCGAGATGTTGGGCGTCAACGTGTAGTTGATGCCGCCGGTATAGGCGAGCTTGTCGAAACTGTCCGACTGGCGCGTGTAGGTCCCGTTGAAGGTGGCGCCGACGTCCCGGTACAGGCCTGGCGTGCCGACCGGCACCGCCGCGTTGACCAGCGCCTGGTTGCCGATATCGACCGAGACGCGCTGATGTTCATACCGCGCGCCGAAATCGATGTGGAGGTTCTCGCCGATGCGCAGTTCGTCGTTGAAATAGCCGGCGATCGAGTTGACCTCGTCCTCGAACAGCCCCTGCCCCCAGTTGCCGTAGTTCACCATGCCGTTGTTGGTGAGCGTTCCGAGCACCTGCCCGCCGGCGTTGATCGCGACGAGATCGTAGACGTGCGAGTCGTTGGTGACGTCGTTGATCACGGTCGCGGTGGCCGACTGGTCGTTCTTGCGGCGGACGTTGTAGTACATTCCGCCAACGGTCAGCGAATTGTCGATCGAGCCGCTCTTATAGTCCCATTTCGCACCGACATCGCTGCCGAAGTCCTTGGTCGCCAGCGTCTGGTGATTGAGTACCGTCTGCTGGAGCAGGCCATTGCCGTTCAGCGCGGACAGCGCCGCGGTGTTGCTTGCCGGAATTACCGCGCCGGTGCGGATATCGCGCAGGCCGTATTGCGCCGTACCGGGAAACGCGAACTGCGCGGCTTGGAAATAGGTGAAGTTCGCACCCTGGATCGGCGTCAGCCCGGCGAGTGGCGAGACCGCGGGATTGAGATAGTTCGCCGCGGAGGTCAGCCCGGCCGTTCCCGATCCCGATCCCGGGAAGATTCCGTTGAAATCGTATTTGCCGTCGAGATAGCGGACGTGCGCGAACAGGCTGAACGCGTCGGATACCGGCTTGTCGATGTCGATCCGGTAGGTGTTGGCCTTGACCCGGTTGCCCAGCGCCGAACTGAACTTTCGCAGCGCGTTGCCGGTGTTGGGGCTGTTCGGCACCAGAAACTGCGTGAAATACCGGCCGCCGACATCGTCCTTCTTGAGGTCGAGGCCGGGGACGCTGCTGATGTTGCCCGACGCGCTCACCTGGAACGGCATGTCGGCATAATAGGGATTGCGCTGGTCGATCCGCTTGTAGGTCAACCGCACCGTGCCGCCATCGTCGAACCGCTTCTCGAGGATCGCCTTGACGTTGTAGCCCTCGAACGTGAACGGCGTCCGCCGCACGCCCTTTTGCGAGGTGACGTAGCCACCGACGCTGAACGCCAGATTCTCGGCAATCGGCGCCGAGAAATACCCGTCGCTGCGCAGATCGCCATAGGTCGCGCCGGTGAAGCGCATCGATGCGGTCGCCTTGTCGTAACTCGGCTTCAACGAAATGAAGTTGATCGTCGCGCCCGCGCCATTGGGGGCGAGGACGCCCGACGTGCCGCCCTGGACCGCTTCCAGCCGGGCGATCGTGATGTCGTTCTGGAAATAGAAATCGGCACCGCCACCACCGTACAGGATCGGCATGCCGTCTTCTTCGAGCGTCACGAACGTCTGGGCGCCGCCGCGCAGGCCGCGCACCGAATAGTTGTTCGACGTCGGTCCCGCGGTTCCCTCGACGAACACGCCCGGCACCAGTTCAAGCGTCTCGGCGGTCGAACGCGGCGCTTTCCGCGCGATATCGGCGGAGTCGGCGAGCGTCACGTTCGACGAACTGTCGAACAGCGTGCGCTTGCCCGACGTGTTCCCGGTGACGATGATCTCCTGCATGCCGCCGGACCCAGTGGCGGCCGGATCGGTTGCGGCCGGATCGTTTGCCGGGGTGCCGGCCTCGCTGGGCGCCTGCGTCGCTGCATCGGCGGGCGGCGCTGCCTGTTGCGCCAGCGCGGGGCTGACGATCATCGCACCGCTGGCGAACAGCGCGGCACGGAAGGACGAACGAAAATCGATCATGGCATACCTCTCCTGCAGCAGTGTCGATTTCCGCTCGGCTACCGCTAACCTGGATCATATTGGATCTATTGAACGATTGCTATTTGGTAAGCGAAACAATTGCTTACTGTGGCGATATGACCACAGTCGTCACTTATCGACCGTGATTTCGCCATGCAGACCGGAGTCATCGCTCGACTGCGCGACCCACAGGTCGAAGTCCCCCGGCTCGACGCGCCACGTGCCATCCGCCGCGACAAGCGCCAGTTCGTCGCGGGACAGCGACAGCGTTACGCGCGTCTTCTCATGCTTCGCCACGGCCACCCAACGGAATTGCTTGAGCAGCCGCACCGGACGGGTCCGGCTTGCCACGCGGTCCCTTATGTAGAGCTGGACCAGCGCGCTGCCGTCGCGCTCACCGATGTTGGCAACCACCACCGTCAGCTCGATCACGCTCGGCCCGCGCCACCTGACCACGAGATCGGAGAGCAGAAATCGGGTGTAGGACAGGCCGTGACCGAAGCCGTAGAGCGGTGCATCGGCTGCATCGCGCCAATGCGCCGCTCCCGGTTTCATCGGCTCGCCGACGGGCGCAGGCCGTCCCGTCGGGCGATGGTCGTAGCTCCACGGCTGCTGACCCGTAGCGACCGGGAAACTGACGGGCAGACGTCCTCGCGGCTCGCAGCGGCCGAACAGGATATCGGCGACGGCGTGACCCGTCGCTTCGCCGAGAAACCATGTCGCGAGGATGGCGTTGGCATCGCGAACGGCGCCGTGAAGCGCCAATGCCCGACCGTGCCGCAACACGACGACGATCGGCTTGCCGGTGGCGGCGACGGCTTCCGCCAACGCCTGTTGCGCGGCGGGCACGACGATCTCCACGCGGCTGTTGCCCTCGCCCGACATATCGCCGGCTTCACCGATCGCCAGCAGGACGACGTCGGCCGATCGTGCCGCGCGTACCGCCCGATCGATGCCGCCGGGTATCGCTGCATCGACCGCAGAACCTGGCTCGACCGACAGGGTGTCGGTAAACCGCGCAAGGCCCGTCGCGAGATCGATCCCGTCGGCTTTTCCGGCGAACGACCAGGGTCCGTTGAGATTGGCGGTGTCCCGCCCGAACGGTCCGATCAGGGCGATCCGCGTATCACGGCGCAGCGGCAGGATATCCGCTGCGTTCTTGAGCAGGACGATGGCGCGGGTCGCGACGTCCCTCGCGGTGGTTCTGACCGCGATGCTCTGCGTCTCGCGGCGCTCGACCGCAAGGTCCAGCGATCGATACGGGTCGTCGAACAGCCCGAGTTTTGCCTTGAGCCCGAGCACGCGCCGCACGGCTTCGTCGACGCGCGCCATCGGCACCGCGCCCGCCGCGACCAGCGCCGGCAGGTGAGCGTTGAACAGGCCGCTTTGCATCGACATGTCGATCCCGGCGAGGATCGCCAGTCGCGCCGCATCGGCTTCGTCGCGCGCGATGCCGTGCGCGATCAGTTCGCGATCGGCGTCGTAATCCGACACGCAGACGCCGGAAAAACCGAGATCCCCGCGCAGGATATCGGTCAACAGATGACGGTTGGCGGTGGCCGGGATGCCGCCGACGTCGGTGAACGAGGCCATTGTCGCCATTGCACCTGCGGCGAAAGCGGCGGCGAACGGCGGCAGGAACGTCTCGCGCAATTCCGCGTCGGACATATCGACTGCCGCATATTCCATGCCGCCGCGAACCGCCGAATACCCCGCGAAATGCTTGGGTGTCGCCAGCACCGCATCGGCCAGTCTCAGATCCGGCCCCTGGAATCCTCGGACGCGCGCGGCGGCAAGCAGGCGGTTCAGATAAACATCCTCGCCAGCCCCTTCGGCCACCCTGCCCCACCGCTGATCGCGGGCGACATCGACGACCGGCGCGAACGTCCAGTGCAGCCCGCCGGCCGCAGTCTCGCGCGCAACCGCCCGCGCCGCCCGTTCGGAAAGGTCGGGATCGAACGCAGCCGCTTCGGCGAGCGGGATCGGGAAGATCGTCCGACATCCGTGGATCACGTCGGCGGCGAACAGCAGGGGAATCTTCAAACGGCTGGCTAGAGCGGCATCCTGCGCGCGACGCGCACCGGCGACGCCGTAGCCGTTGAACAGCATGCCGATGCGCCCGGCCCGGATCGCGGCAAGCTGCGCCTCGGCGCCTTGTGCATTGACGACCGGATTGAACACCGCGCCGACCGGTCTGACCTCGTCGTTGAAACACGACAGCTGCCCCGCCTTCTCCTCGACCGTCATGCGCGAGATCAGCCCGTCGATATGCGAGCCCGCCGCCGCCATCTTGGCGCAGATCGGGCTGCCAACCGCTAAAGTCAGAAGGCTGCCCATCATGAGTCCGCGGCGATCCAGAACCGTGCCGTAGGCGAGTATCGAATCGTCAATGCTTTGTTCCATCAGCGAAAACTGCGCCACGATCGCGGGAGTAGCAACGCCGACAGGCTGAGCGAGGTGCGCGTCTACCGCGCGCAGCGGCATAGTGGCTTGCGTCGCACTGCCAGCACGATACTCTGTGGCCATCAGCGCTCGTGGGGGGATCGGCTTGCCGAACTCCCGTTCTCGCGACGGTTGAAGATCATTGGCTTGCTGAGGGACGAAACACCATGGACTCCCAAGCAAAGGCTTTCCTCGGCGAGTTGATCTCCGAGGCGGTCGCGATCTTCATCGTGATGACATTCGGGTTGTCCGTGGCGGCGATGTACACGCTGTACGATCCGAGCCCGTACAAGACCGCATATTGGGGCGTCTGCATGACGTGGGGCATGGCGGTGTCGATCTCGATCTACGTCACCGGCGCGGTGTCCGGCACGCATGCCAATCCGGGCGTGACGCTGGCGCTCGCATTGTATCGCGGGTTTCCGTGGAAGAAGGTCCTGCCCTATTGGGGCGCGCAACTGGTCGGCGCGTTCCTTGGCGCGGCGATCGTCTACGCGCTGTATTACAACGTCATCGATCACTTCAACGCGGCGCAGAACGTCGCGCGCGCCGATGGCGGCGCGGCCGGCGTGTTCTTTACCGCACCCGGCCTCGCGGTGACGACGATGAAGGGATTCATCGACGAGATCATCCTGACCGCGATCCTGATCTTCGGAATCTTCGCGATCACCGACGAGTTCAACACGATGGCCCCGCAGGCCAATTTCGGCGCGATCGTGATCGGCCTGCTGGTGGCGGTGATCGGTGCGTCGATGGGCTATCTGGAAGGGTGGGCGATCAATCCCGCGCGCGATCTCGGGCCCCGCACGTTCGCGTGGCTGATGGGATGGGACAAATCCGCGTTTCCCGGCGTCGGCAATTACTGGTGGGCGCCGATCGTGGGACCGCTGATCGGCGCGGTGATCGGCGGCGGTGCGCAGCACCTGCTGATCCGCCCCTTCCTGCCGCGTGACAGGCCTGCCGCTGGTCCGCAATGATGGCCCGCAAAAGTGCCGGATTGATTTAGGAGAGTTAAGGCGTGACCGACACCATCATCCTGGCGATCGACCAGGGTACGACCTCGACCCGCAGCATGACGTTCGACACGGACGGCGTACCGCGCCAGACCGTGCGCCGCGAGTTCGCGCAGCATTATCCGCACTCGGGCTGGGTCGAGCATGACGCCGAGGATATCTGGCGCGACGCCGTCGCGACGCTCAAGGAAGCCGCCGAGGCCGACGGCGGCAAGGTCGCCGCGATCGGCATCACCAACCAGCGCGAGACGGTGGTGGTGTGGGATCGCAAGACCGGCAAGCCCGTCCACAACGCGATCGTCTGGCAGGATCGGCGCACCGCCAAGCTGTGTGCCGAGTTGAAGGCGGACGGCAACGAACCGCTGGTGCGCGCGCGGACCGGGTTGATCCTCGACCCGTATTTCTCGGGCACCAAGCTCAAGTGGATCCTCGACAACGTCGACGGCGTCCGCGCCCGCGCCGAGCGCGGCGAGCTCGCTTTCGGAACGATCGACAGCTTCCTGTTGTGGCGGCTGACCGGCGGCAAGGTGCATGCGACCGACGCATCGAACGCCTCGCGCACGCTGCTGTTCGACATCCACAAGGGTGCCTGGGACCCCGACATGCTGCGGATGCTCGACATCCCCGAGAGCCTGCTGCCCGAGGTGAAGAACAACAGCACGATCTTCGGCGAGACCACGGCGGACCTGCTCGGCAAGGCGGTCCCGATCGGTGGCATGGCGGGCGACCAGCAGGCCGCGGTGGTCGGCCAGGCCTGTTTCGAGCGCGGCGACGCCAAGTCGACCTACGGCACCGGCTGCTTCGTGTTGCTCAACACCGGCAAGGAGGCGGTGACGAGCAAGAACGGCATGCTCACGACGATCGCCTATCAGCTCGACGGCGAGATCACCTATGCGCTGGAGGGGTCGATCTTCGTCGCGGGGGCGGCGGTGAAGTGGTTGCGCGATGGGCTTGGGCTGATCAACCGTGCCGCGGACACCAACGACATGGCGACCAAGCTCGACGGCAATGGCGGCGTGTACATGGTGCCGGCGTTCGTCGGCCTCGGCGCCCCGCACTGGGATCCGGACGCGCGCGCGAGCATCACCGGGCTCACCTTTGCCGCGACCGGATCGCACATCGCCCGCGCCGCGCTCGAATCGGTCGCCTACCAGACCGCCGACCTGATGAACGCGATGGTCGCGGACGGCGCGCGCGATGCCCGCCAGATCCGCGTCGACGGTGGCATGGCGGCGAACGACTGGTTCTGCCAGTTCCTGGCCGACATGCTCGACACCGACGTCGTCCGGCCCGCGAACATCGAGACGACCGCGGCGGGGGCAGCGTTCCTGGCCGGCATGGCGGTTGGGATATGGAATGGCCCTGCAGATATCGCCGCCGCGTGGAAAGAGGACCGTATTTTCGGCCCGACGATGAAGGGCGACGAGCGCAAGCTTCTAATGGGCGAATGGCAGGCCGCGGTCGACCGCACCAGTTCGAAGAAGCGCGTATAGGCTCCAACTCTTCGTGGCCCGACATCGACCTGATCGAAATCGGGGGGAGTGAACCGCACGGGGATCCTACGCGACACGCGTCCGCGCCGATGACTCGATCCGAATTTGCGCATCGGTCGCGTATGGTGCGCAACGGAATGGCGACACGGGTCTTTCGCCGGCAGCGCTGTATTCCTGGCTCATGCGGATGACCGAGCGGGGGTTGGTCGAGCCTTGATGGCGCGAGCCTACCCAGCAAGGGTGCCCGCCACGCTCCGCCTATCGCCTGACGACGGGCGGGGTTGCGGTAGTCCGGTTGCTAGCGCCTGCGCTTGGCGCCGCTACCGGACTGTCGCTCGCATGACTGCGGGCATGGCGCATCGCGTCATGACGCTGGTGGTTCGCTGCCTGCCTCAAGACCGGCGCGGCTGGCAACAAGCGATGGAGGAGTTCGGATAAGCGCTGACGGCAGCCCGTTCGCGTTCTGGGTTCGATGCCCGATCGTCGCCTGTTTCGTGGCGATCGCGACGTTCCATCCTGAACGCGCTGTGTCCGGCCAGCGTTGCCCGAGATTGCGCGTTTGTCGACGCATATCTGCTGCGACGATGATCGCTGCCGCAATCTTCGACATAATCACCATAGTCGTACCCGCTACAGGATCGCAAAGACTGCGCACAGGAGACTGGCTGCAGCGCCAACTGCGGCGGGCAACGCATGGGTAACGTCTGCAGTTAGCTGGCTTTCCAAGAAGAACCGCGTTTTGAAATGCAGATCGAGCCGGCGCGAGCATCGTCGTTATCGTACCCATTCACTCGACCCCACCCGGCTGTTCCAGCATTCTCGATACGGACGATCCACAGACCGCCCAACGACGGCCTTGCAGCGCCATCCAACCTCCGGCACGGGTTCAGCATGAGTGAGACCGTCCCTCTGCTGGTCGTCCGCGGGCTTGGCAAATCGGTGCCGGGGCCACGCAGGCTGTTCCATGGCCTCGATCTCGAAGTCCGCGCCGGGGAACTGATCGCGATCGTGGGAGAATCCGGCGTCGGCAAATCGACGCTGCTCAACATCCTTGCGGGGCTCGACGACGCCGACGAGGGCAGCGTCGGCATCGACGGTACGCTTCTAGCCACGCTCGACGAAACCGGCCGGACCCGGCTGCGTCGCGAACGGATCGGCTTCGTGTTCCAGGCGTTCCACATCCTGCCGTATCTGACGCTGCGCCAGAACGTCGCTCTCCCGCTTGCCCTCGTATCGCCGGACCACGCCGTGGCCGAGGCGCGTGCAGAGGCGATGTTGGACCTGGTCGGCCTGGCCGGGCGCGGCGATGGCTATGCCCGCGACTTGTCCGGCGGCGAACTGCAGCGCGTTGCGATCGCTCGCGCGCTGGTGCACCGTCCCGCGCTGATCCTGGCCGACGAGCCCACCGGCAATCTCGATCGCGACACCGCCGCCCGCGTGCTGTCGCTGTTTGCAGACGCCGTGCGCGGTAACGGTGCGGCGGGCATCATGGTCACGCATTCGGACGCGAGCGCCGCAATCGCCGACCGCGTCCTGACCTTGACGGGCGACGGGCTGGTGGAGCGCCGTGACCGCTGAGCCCGGCCTGTGGTCCGGACGGACGGCACTAGCGTGGCTGATCGGCGGCGAGTGGCGGTTCCATCCGGCGCGCTTCGCCACGACCGCGATCGCGATCGCGGTCGGCGTGGCGCTCGGCTTCGCGGTCCACCTCGTCAACGGGTCGGCGCTCGCGTCGTTCGATGGCGCAATGCGCGGCGTCAGCGGCGCGGCGGAACTGTCGGTGCGAGCAGCGAGCCCGCTCGGCTTCGACGAACGCCTGTATCCGCGCGTGGTGCGCGCCGCTGGCGTCGCCGACGCCAGCCCGGTCGTCCGCCTCGACGCTCGCATCGGCAAGACCCCGCTGACGTTGCTCGGCATCGACGTGATCCGAGCCGCGTCGGTGACGCCGTCGCTGATCGGCATCCGGCCTAGCGGCCCCGACTCGGGTAACGACGCGGTGTTCGACGAGGCCGCGCTGTTCCTGTCGCGCGCGGCGCTGGCACAGACAGGCGCTAAACTCGGGACGGAGCGCACGATCGTCGCGAACGGTCGAACCGTACGCCTCAGAATCGCGGGCACCCTGCCGGCGATCGACGATGCCGTCGCGGTTGGCGTCATGGACATCGCCGCGGCGCAGTGGCGCTTCGGACGGCTGGGCCGCATCGACCGGCTCGATCTGTCGCTGTCGGACCGCGACACGGCGGATGCGGCGCTGCGCGCCATGCTCCCAGCCGACGCGATTCTGTCGACGGCCGAGACGCAGAACGCGCAGGGCGATGCCCTGTCGCGCGCGTACCGCGTGAACCTCGACATGCTGGCGCTGGTGGCACTGCTGACCGGCGGTTTCCTGGTGTATTCCGCACAGTCGCTCTCGGTGGTGCGACGGCAGCGTGCGTTCGCGTTGCTCAGGACGCTCGGCATGCCGCGCACCGGCGTCGTCGCGGCGGTCGTCGTCGAAGGGCTGGTCATCGGCGTGGTCGGCGCCGCTGCTGGCCTTGCCGCCGGCTATGCGCTGGCCTGGGCGGCGCTGCACTGGTTCGGCGGCGATCTGGGGGCCGGTTATTTTACCGGCGGAAACACACGTGTCGTTTTCCAGCCCAGCGCCGCGTTCGGGTTCTTCGCGCTCGGCCTGCTCGCCGCGGTGCTCGGGAGCGCGCTGCCCGCAAGGCTGGCCGCGCGCGCGGCCCCCGCCGCGGCGCTCAAGAACGCTGGCGACATGCTCGATCCCCGGAAGCCGTCGCCATGGTGGCCAGCGGTCGCCCTACTGCTCGTCGGCGGCGCGGCCTCGCTGCTTCCACCGATCGCTGGCCTGCCGTTGTTCGGCTTTGCCGGCATGGCGCTGATGCTTGCGGGTGGTGTCGCTGGCGTGCCTTGGTTCGCGCGCGCGCTCCTCAAGCCGCTGGCGAGGCGAACGCGCGGGAGCGTGCCCGGCCAACTTGCGATCCGCCATCTGTACGGCGCCCCGGGCGAAGCCGCGACGGCATTGTGCGGCATCGTCGCCTCAACCGCGCTGATGATCGCGATGGCGACGATGGTCACCAGCTTTCGCGGCGCGGTCGACACATGGCTGGGCCAGGTGCTGGGCGCGGACCTCTATCTGCGCACCACCGCCGGCGCGAGCTTCGATCCCGCGACCCGCACCCGACTCGCTGCGACGCCGGGCGTCGCCGACCTCGCGTTCAGCCGCCAGATCCCCCTGACAGTCGATGCCGCCCGTCCCCCGATCAGCCTGATCGCCCGGCCCGAACGCGGCGGCCGCGACCCCCTGCTGGTTCTGATCGACCGCGCACCGACGCTGCCGGCGGATACGCTGCCGGTCTGGGTATCGGAACCCGCCCACCGACTCTACGACTGGGATCCGGGCGAGACGATCACGCTGCCCATCGCCGGCCGCACCGCCTTCACGATCGCCGGCGTTTGGCGCGACTACGGGCGGCAGGCCGGCGCGGTGCTGATCGACGAAGGCGATTATCAGCGGCTTACCGGCGACGAGGGACGCAACGAGGTCTCCGCGATGATCGTGCACGGCCAGGACCCCGCCCGCGTTGCCGAGGCGTTGCGGGCGCGGCTTCCGGTCGACCTGCGCGATCAGGTCGAGATCGGCCAGCCGGCGACGCTGCGTCGGCTCGCGCTCACGCTCTTCGACCGCAGCTTCGCGGTGACATACCTGCTGGAGGCGGTGGCCATAGTCATCGGGCTTGTTGGCGTCGCCGCGACCATGTCGGCGCAGACGATAGCGCGCGAACGTGAATTCGGGATGCTGCGCCATCTTGGCCTGACGCGCGCGCAACTGACGCGGATGCTAGGTGTCGAGGGCGCGATCATCGGGCTAACCGGCGCACTCGCGGGGATCGGGCTCGGTCTCGTCCTGTCGCAGGTCCTGATCCACGTCATCAATCCGCAGTCGTTCAACTGGACGATGAGCACGCGGATCCCGTACGGTACGTTGCTCGGCGTGGCGGCGGCATTAACTGCGTCAGCCGCCGCTACCGCAGTCCTCGCCGGGCGGCGCGCGACCGCGAAGAGCGCCGTGCGCTCGGTACGGGAGGATTGGTGATGCTGCGTCGATCACAGATGCTGTGGCGGTCACAGATGCTCGGCTGGCTGGCGACGATCGCGATCGCCGCGCCCGCCGCGACCCCCTATCCCGCGGTGCACCCGGGGATGACGCTTCGTTTCCCCGTCGACCACGGCGCGCATCCGGCGTTCCGCACCGAATGGTGGTACGTCACCGGCTGGCTGCGCACGGCAACCGGCGAGAACCTCGGCTTTCAGGTCACCTTCTTCCGCACCCGCCCGCCGATCGACGCGCGCAACCCGAGCCGCTTCACCGCGACGCAAGTGCTGTTCGCACATGCCGCTCTGTCCGATGCCGCCAAGGGTACGCTGCTGCACGGCGAACGCGCCGCGCGGCAAGGCTTTGGCCTCGCAGGCGCACGGACCGGCGACGCGGACGTCGCGATCCGAGACTGGCGACTGCGGCGGTCTCCCGGTGGATCCTGGGCGACGCAGGTGACGACGCAGGATTTCGCACTGGCGCTCAACTTCCGTTCGACGCAACCGCCGCTACCCCAGGGTCAGGGCGGCTACAGTCGCAAGGGGCCACGTCCGGACCAGGCAAGCTATTACTATTCGCTCCCCCATCTCACGGTCGGTGGTCGGGTACGGCGGGGCGGCCGAACCATCGCTGTCACCGGCGAAGCTTGGCTCGATCGCGAATGGTCGTCCGACTATCTGGCACCCGATGCGCAGGGCTGGGACTGGACCGGGCTGAACCTCGACGACGGATCCGCGCTGATGGCATTCCGCATTCGCCGCAAGGGTGGCGGTACGCTGTGGGCGGGTGGATCGCTCCGCCGACCGAACGGCACGACGGTCGTTTTCGCGCCCCACGACGTCGCTTTCCGCACGCTCGCGACCTGGCGGAGCACGGCGACCGGCGCGACCTATCCGGTGTCGCAGGAACTTCGCGTCCGCATCGACGGCCGCATCGAACGCTGGCGCCTGACACCGATGTTCGCCGCCCAGGAACTCGACACGCGGCGCAGCGGCATGCCGGTCTATTGGGAAGGCGCGGTACGCACCCGCGGCGGCCGGGGGTATCTGGAACTCACGGGCTATGACCGGCCGCTGAGGATGTGACGTCTACCGGCGAGATGAAGGATTCACGTACCGCCGTCCACGCCGATGCAGCTCGCGGCTCGATTGGCGCCGCCCGCAACGCCGCCGGCAACGCGGTCGGATTTGATTTGCCCAGCACGTCCGCCCCGGAAGGCGAAAGTGACAATCTGGATCTGCCGTAGACCGCCAACTGCTCCAACTCATACAGAAACACTTAAATCCGCTATGAAACGACGCACGAAGCGCTCGAACAGCAACTCGACCACCGCATCGCCACCGAAACGCAGGCGCTGATCGACGGCGGCGACGACGGCGCGCACGGTGTCACCACGGCGATCCGGCGACGCGAAGCCGCGCGCAGCGCGGCCAGCCTCGACCACCGACTCGTCGATGCAGCTGGTCGCACGCTAGCCGCGACGTCACCGCCAACGCGGCCTTCGAGCATGCTGTCCAACGCAGCGGATTGGCCTTAACGCCGCTCAGTCCTAGCGTCTGGCACGTCGGTCGATCGGCGTGCCTGAACGAGGAGCCGCTGATGACCTCTTGCACCAAGCTGATCCCGCTGGGCGCGGTGCCGGCGATGCCCATGTGGAGTTTGCCACGCGCCGAGATGGTCACCGTTCGTTTCGGCGGCAACCACGACCGGGACGCTTGCGGCTCTCTGGCCCGACCGGGCGGACCGAATGCGTCCGGCGACGGGATCCTGTCGCTCCGCGCCGCCCCCGCAATCCGATATGGCAAACTGCTGCGCCTGACTGCGTGGAATGAGTTGGTCCCTTGCACGTCCAAAGGCGAGTGGGCCATTCTCGTTGAGGTGGGTAGCGTTCCCTTCCCTGCTAGTGATTGAGGCTGATCCCGTGACCACCGGTGGAGCAAGAGGATGGGGCGTGCAATCGCCATGGCTGCTGCCAGTCGCGCTGGCATTGTCCGGCTGCCACGGCAAGCCCGCGCCACCGGTCGATACACGCCCTGAATGGACGGGCGCGGCGATCGACGGCATCGCCCCGCTGATGTCGCCGCGGCAGGTGGAAGCGGCGCTTCGGCAGCACGGATATGTCCAGGTTCCCTGTACGAGCGAGCACATGCTGCTGGTCGATCCGCTCAACCACGGCGATGAGCCGCCGTGTTACGAAGCGCCCGACAGGCCGATGCGGATCAGCCTGTTCTTCCTCGACCTCATCGAAGGTCGCAGGTTGGCGGTGGTGAACTTCGGCAATCGCTGGGAGAAGGATGAGTCGCCCGCCACCCTGCTTGCGGTCGGCGGCGCGCTCGCCCGTCAGCTTCGCTCCCGCTTCGGCCCTCCGTTCATGTCCAGCGAAAACCCGAATTTTCGAACCTTCTATTGGCGGCGCCCGGGGGGACAGGCATCGCTTCCAGACACGCTGAGCACGACCGTTGGCCGGCACTTCGGCCGCAACGTGACCATGACCAGCATGTGGGCCTATGGCCAGCAGCGACCGCAGCCGTGAGCGTCCGGATCGACGCCGGATCACGCAATTGCAGCGGAGGCGCGCTACAAAGCTTTGTTTTCGCCGTGACCCTTTAGTCATGTAACGATCTAGCGCCCTCGGTCACCCGGCTTACTCGCCAATGCCGCATGGTTCGGTGATCAGGACGCAGGCGAGACGTCCGGTATTTTGCCATCCTGGCATCGCGCGACCAGCGTCAGGTGGCGCGCCGCGCTCGATCACGGCAGTCGCGCATCCCTACCGGACCCGGCGGGTGAAGCTGACGCAGGATCGGCACTCCGGTGCCGCGAGCCTCGCTGGCAACTTGCCCATGGCTCATAGCTCGCCAATGCGGCCGACCGGCGAGCGGTTCCTCCATCGCGAAGTAACTTCAGAGCGCCGTGGCAGATGCCTCGCACCATTGATCGGTCGCCGACCGCAACGGTTAATAGCCGTCCGCGCCGCAATACGATCAAATGGTTGCCGTGAACTTTGACGATCCCGCCCTCGTCGACATCGCTTCCTGGATGTTGGCTATGCCGGGTTGCGCGCGTTCGGCAGCAGGTGCGGGCGCCATCGGCGGCACAGGCGTGGCCTCGTCGACATCGGGCTATACTATTTGGGCTCGGAGCGTGGATGCAGGCGCCGGTATGCGGCCCGGCGGACCGAAAACGCGCGTAGTTCTACATCGCTGCCGAACGCCTGCATCTGCGGCTTGGCCGTGGCGGGCAACGCTTCCCCCCGCAGCAGCCGGCCACCACCAAAGCCAAGCCGATCGGGAGCATGCGCAAGACCACCATCAGGCGATCGCCAGCGCGATTATTGCGACTTTGCCAACGCCGATCATGGTCACAAACGTCCATGCGGTTCGCGGGAAACGGTCGAATGCAGCATGCACCGACAGCGATCCGGGCGCCGTACGGAGACACAGCGTCAGCACGACCCCCGCCCAGACGGCCGACGTGGCGATCACAGGCCAGCACCATTCGAGAGGCATGTTGAGATACGTGATCTGGAGCACCATCGGAGTTGCGATCACGAGCATCACTGCGGTCGTACGTCCCATCCGGACCCTCGGCGCGACATCCGGCGGGCGACGCTGTAGCAGCAGCCATAGTACCGGAGCCATCATCAGTAGCGCGATAACCATCGCGCCGAGCACGCCGAAACCGTGCGGGTCTATGCTGTGATAGGGATCGCCGGGCGGTGTAACCTCAAGCTGCAGCGCAGCCATGCACGACCATGGGCGTGCAAGGTACGCCGCAACCGTCAGCAGCCAGATTGCGATGGTGGAAAGGCGCTCATTCACGCGTCCAGCCTAGCAGCAGCGAGGGCATTGGCAATCGCTTGGTCGGAGGGCAAAGTCTTCAGCTGGAGCCACCAAATCGGCAGCAGGATATACCCCCTGGAGGTGAGGAAGGTGAAGACCGATCGGCTCTGACACCGCCACGATCCCAAACGGTCATTCCTTGCCGATGTGCAGCTACGGGGCCCGGTCGTCACCCAAGTTCGATTCTACCGCTTTGACCGTGCACTTCCGACAAGGCAGCGCAGGGCGTTCATCTTAGCAGCCGGGCAGCAAGCGCCCCTGTCAGTACCTTACGACGTTTTATCTACCATTGCGCGGAGGTCGGGCACGTATTCAGCCTGCAGTACGTCGCCGCCATCGGGATAGACGATCACGATGTCCCAGACGCCGATAATACCAGCCAGCAACCGATCGATCGTGACCGGATGAACGAGATGCGCCGGCACCTGGGCCATCGCCTCCCTGCTCTCGCTGATCGTCACGCACATACGATCGGGAACCGGCGACTTCGTGATGTAGAGCTCGAGCCGGGCACCGTTATCGTTCGCCACCACGAACAGCGGCGAGCGAACTAAGACCGGCAGCACTCCGCTCAAATCGCGGCCGTCCGCACGAGCCTCCGCAAAGGCGATCTTTAATGGCGTGGCAACGCCGTTCATCGATGTCACGTATCACCCTCCTGTCCTGTAAAAACCTATGCGACCGGCGGCGAATGTAAAGACTTGCTGCCCTTCCGTCGTACGACCAGCCCTAACGCGCACGGGAAGCCAGGATTGCCGAATATCAGGGCGGAAAGACGTGAGACGGCATGTTCTCCTGAATTGCGTTCTGCAGGCCCCGGCTGCACGGCTTAGCAAGCTCTATACGAAGTGACTCCAGCGCAGATTAGGTGCCGAGCCTGCGTTCGCCCAGCCGCGCTCCCCACCACGTCAGCGCTGACACGAGGGTGACCGACGCGGCGATGATTGCCAACACCATGTCGGTTATCGGGTCAGGGTAAGGGTCACGGCCGTTCAGCTGTCGCCGCTCCAGCACGACGGCGCCGGGCGCCAGCTGAAAGCCGGCCGCGCGCAACCGCCCCGCGGTCCAAGCGTCGATCGGCACCGGCATGCCTTCGCGCGGACCGGGTGGGTCAACCATGTTCCAGATGGCCCGATCGTATTGAGGTGAAATCGAGCTCATCTCGACAATCGCGACGGGCCCCGATGCCGCCCCCCCTACCGGTAGCAGCGGATAGTATACGTCCTGGTGCGTGACCCGGCGGACGGTGTAGGCATGGGTCCACTCGCGTGAGCGGTCGGCAACGGCGCCAGCCACCCGGACGGCGGCGGGGAGAGCCCCAGGCGTGTCCGCCAGCTGGGCATAGCCGACCTCCGTCAAGGGCGCGTGCGGCGACGTCGCATCGTACCACCCCTTCCCAGCAAAGATGACGAGCGCGGCTGCGCCCACTACTGTAAGCCATTTTGCGACCCGCCGCCTCCGGCGGAAGATTGCGCGAACGCCGCCTTCCTCCTCGATACGCGGGCCCCATCGCGCATCGAACGATTGCCGTATCCCCAGAAGGACCGGCGTGTCGACGCCAATGCGCACGACCCGTGCGACCAAGGCGGGCAGGAACGCCAGCGGCAACAACGGTATGGTCAACCAGATCGCACTGTTGAAACCGAAGACGTCAAGCTGCCACGTCGCCGCCCAGCCGAACGGCCCCCACGCTGAAAAAAAGCCCATCCCCAACAGCACCGGCACCATCACCGACCAGAGCGCGGCCCCGATCTCGCCCAGTCGCCGGCGCCGTAGCCAGACCGCGTCGATGCCCGGATCACCCTGCCGAAGCACCGGGCGCGGGCCGGTAAACGCCGCGTCGAAGCGCCGCCACGGCGGCGACGCCGTCACCATCGCCCGACCGGCCTAGCCGCGGCAGGCTGGATTTTCTTTCTTGCGGCGGAAAGAGGTGACGGCATTGAAATGACGCGTCCATTCACGGCGATGTGCCTTTCGGTTGCCTGGAGGATCCTCGGTAGATGGTTGCCAACAGTTGCAACATCCTTCGCAGCACGTTCTGTTGCTACAGGGATAGCGCGGCCCTAGCAGAACGAGAGTTGCGGATCCCCCTTCTAGCCTCTGCGCCGCGTCCAGTGCAGCGCCACCCAGCTAGCGGGCATGCCGAGTACCAGCATCCAGAAGGCGGCGAACATGCCGAGCATCAGGTACACCACAACCGCCATGCCGCTCGCATCCATCTCACCGGGCGGGGCGGGGCCGATGCTGGCAACACCGAGTCCCGCGATCACCATTGCGCAGACTGGAAGCGGCAGGTTGGTCAGCACGACGATCTTCATCGTCCGCCAATCCGGTCGCACGGTCCGCACCAGCAGCGCAAGGACCGCCATCAGCAGCGGGTAGGCGATGAAGCTCAGAACGAGCATGACAGCTTTCTACCCACCGGAACGGCGATTGTCGGCGCCAACCTCTCGTTCCATCTGCTTGATGATGTGTGCAACCAGCGGCCTGATCGCGGCTGGCAGGCGCGCGTCCATGGTGTCCAAGTCATGGTCCTGATCCGCGGCGAGGATTGCGACGCCGTCGATCGGCAGCGCGCCAGGTGCAAGATGCCCACGGGTACCAGTGCCGCTCGCCTTTGCCGGGGTGGTGAACAGGACCTCGTAATCGCCACGCCGTGCGATGCGATCGGCGGGGGGCACGCCGCGCGGAAATGAGTTAGAGCTTCCCTCACCCTCGATCTCCGAAACGAACTTGGCGGCCACTGGGAACAGCCGCGCGGCAAAGGCCGCCACCTCGAACCGGCCGGATGTCGACCCGAACGATGTCGATCGGATGACTGCCAATCCGACATAGTGCGACTTGCCACTGTGCACCGCCCAGGCATCCGGAGCAGGCGCCACCGTCAGCGTCGATCCGTTGGAGCCGTAGCGACCGAAGCAGCGCCAGCCGCGCGGTGCGATCACGCCGGTGCCGTCCTCCATGGCGTAATAGGCCAGCCTTGCGGCATCGTTGCCCAATACGGTGGGCGTTGGGCGGGACTTAGGGGAGCGCAGCGGCCCCTGCTGCCCGTCGGAGGGGCAGCCGACAAACGGCAGATTGCCGGCAATTGCAGAGCCCGACCAGAAACCCAGGACCGACACTACGAGAGAAAGGGCCGCGATCGGCCACGATCGGTTCGGTCGGGGGTCACGCAAGTGCCCGTTCCAGCCTCGACCACATAGCAGGCGGCACGCACGGCCGGACCACCGCTTCGAATTCATCCGCTTCACGCCGGTATCGCGCGCGATGCTCGCTTCCTGCCGGTGCCGCCTCCACGTTCGCGATCCGGTCCGCCAGCTTCACCGCCGCGGCTGCCGGGCAGGCCTTCAGTCCCCCGTAGATCCGCGCGTTCCGAACCTCGCGAGTCGGTCCGATCCCGCTGACGGCATCGACCATCGCCGCCACCGCATCGCCAAAGAGCGACCGAATCTCGGCCAGCTCGATCGGCGTATCCTCGACCACATCGTGCAGCCACCCCGCCTGACAATACTCCTCACCGAAGCCAAAATCGTCCAGCACCTGAACGACCGCCGCCAGATGGGTCTCGTAAGGCTTGCCGCCGTACAGCTGCCCGGCGTGAGCGGCGATGGCGAAAGAGCGGGCGTCCTCCATAGCATCAGCCTACCCGATCGCGCGGCACCTGCAAGCCGCATGTGCCGGAACATCCACCCGCCCACCCCGTTTCGCCCAGATGACAAGCCGGTCCAAGATCGCCAGAGCGCTGCTGATCGCCGCTGCTGCGGTAGGCTGTACATCTTGTCGATCCCATTCCTCCTGCCGTTCGAGGCGATAGCCGAAAAGCGCACAGCGCGGCGCAAGCACGCTTTGGTCGCGACTTGGCCATGCGGTTGGTGCGTCGCCCCGCTTGGGCCGGAGGCGTTGGTTCGCGCCGACGCGCTCTTCGCTGCATACGCGAATGAGGCATTCGCAGAGTTCGCCCCTTCTAAAACGTTCGCAAAATTTGACGCCTCGGGCTCGCATCATCCAGAACCTGCACGCCTGCTGTCCGCGATGCGACGCCGGCCATCGATACGACAAGCCTTCAAACCGCTTCGGCGACGACGCCGTTGCCACGACGGTCGTCACCGACCGGCACGTGCGTTACGCCGCCGAGCGCGATGGTGATGAACTATGCCGCGAGATGGTGGAACATGGAGTGTCGGCGTCGGGCGAAGGTGGAACCTCGCCGGCCTAGGGCGATTGATAGGCTGCAACGGGTGGAGGTACGATCTTGGGGTGGCGAAAGCTGTTCGGTATGGAAAGGCCGGGTGAAACCGCTTCGCCGAGCTTTTCCGCACCTGAAGAAGCGGGCGCCGGGTTCGCCGTCGATCGCGACAGGATGTTCGATCTCGGCTTGACCAGCCGCTTGCATCAGCTGTTCGAGGTTCCCCGCGGCGGCCGCGACAGGGCCTGGAACGCCGCATTCTTCGCCAGCGCCTGGAACGCATCGATGGAGATCGGCGACCCGCCTTTCTTCGAAGGACCGGATGGCTTCGTCTACGGCCGCTTCCAGTTGCCCCATCCCGGCACGCCGTTCGACAGCAACGCGCTCGCCAACCAAGCGCAGCTGCTGGTCGAGCGGGGGTTCGGCGCCGCCATCTTCGCCTCGCCGGACGCGAACGAGCCGGAATACGTGCTGTCGATGGGCGTGATCGACTCGCTGCTGCGCTTTGATGGGTGGGACGGCGACCCGCTCGACCGGCAGGACGTGGCGGACGCCGTCGATCCCGTGTTCGTGCAGGATGCCACCGACCCGGGCAGACTGGTCGCGACCCGCGATCACGAGGTGCTGATCGGCAGGCCTACCGCTGCGATCCTCCCGCCTCACACCGCGCGCGCCCTCCACCATCATCTGACCCGCGGGTGGGGGATCACGGATCCGCGAATCGCCCTGCTGGTCGATCCAAGCGCGGCGGCGCCCCGCTCGCTCATGATCGATCGTCGGCGGGAAGACTTTCCGGACGCGACCCAGATCGAGCCGCAGGTCAGGATGCTCCTCTGGTATCTACCACCGCACATCGCTGTGGTGTTGCGTCCCGAAACGGTTGATCTCGCCGAGATGACGCCCCTCGACGCGCTATTTTCTCCGAACCAGCCCGAGATTTCCGCATGATAGGACATGCGCGAGCGAGGCGCCGACGTGGATTCGGAATGACCGCTGCAGCACTGTGTCTCGCAGCACGGCATGCGCAGGCACGGGTGCTTGCGGCGGGACGGGCTGTGGCCGAACGACGTCGACGTCACACCCGCGCCCTGGCCCAGCGAGTGCGATACGGGAGGGCGGATGGCTTGGGCGTTCTGCGGGCGGGAACCGGCGAGCCCCACTTCTTCTTTGTCGGGCGGATGCGACGCAGGATGCCGGCCCATGCGCTACTGATGCTGCGGAGCGGCAACAGGATGGTCCCCGCGGGTTTCGATGCGGCGCTGCACGCTATCTCGCAGGATTGCCTGCATACCGAACAGGATGATCTCGTCTTCAAGGACGCCGAGGCCGCAGCCCGTGCCACGGCCGACCGCTTCCGCGGAGCGAGTAACCCCGCCTCGGCTGCCCAATACGAACGATTGGCGCGACGGATCGTCGATCGGCGCCTTGAATAGCATGAAGAACCAAATGATCGTGATCGCCTGAACAGAGAGGCTTTACCGTTCGGATGGTTATGAACGAGCGGCTGGTCTCCGTTGATCGTCGCTCGAAAGCAGCCGGTTCGTTCTCCACCAGTAGGAACAGCGGTAGATCAGCAGACGGTGGCCTGCCGATGCCTTCTCGTAACTAGGTGGGACGGTTGGAGTCGGGGCGATGCCGTGCTGCCCAAGTGGCGTAGATGCTGTCGCATCCGCCCTCCCCGCTCCACGATCTCGCGCTGGGCCTCGCGCGTCTGCTGGCGCGCGACCGGCACGCCATCCTCAAAGGCGTGGATGGGATAGTGTTTGTGGCGAAAATGAAAATCTGGCCCGAGCGGCGCAAGATCCTGCTCGCCCAACAGTAAGTCACACAGATGGTTTCCCGCAGCCTGGGCTGCTTATTCTGGACCTGGGCCGCGTGTATCGGGAGAAGGTTGAACAGCTAACTGCACCGTCCCAGGACGAAGCGCTAAAGGCGCGGGCGTTCGAACGGTTGCGGGCGTTCGAACGGTTGCGGGCGCTCATCGATGCGGTGGTGCTGACGCCGGAGGACGGTAATCTCGCTATCGATCTGCACGGCGAGCTTGCCTCGATGCTGTCGCTCTGTGCCGATCAGAAACGCAAAAAGCCTCCGCGGGTGTTCCCTTGGAGGCGTTGCAGATTAAGATGGTTGCGGGGACAGGATTTGAACCTGTGACCTTCAGGTTATGAGCCTGACGAGCTACCGGGCTGCTCCACCCCGCGACGGCACGGCTAGCGTGCGTTGGGTAGAAGAAATTGTGAATGGGTTTGTGATATAGTGCGTGATGCATGTTGCACGGGCTTCAATGCCTGGCGACGACCTACTCTTCCATCGCTTGAGCGATAGTACCATTGGCGCAGTCGGGTTTCACGGCCGAGTTCGGAATGGGATCGGGTGGGACACCGACGCTATAGCCACCAGGCAATGGAGCCAGTGCGACATGCGTGCGCGTAATATCTGGGTCCCCGCCGCGGCTTTCGCGTTGGCGGGGTTTTAAAATCGATACCGTGCAAGGTTAGTGGTATTTTGTGACCAATCCCTCGACGGCGAGGGGATTGGCAATCTGGCGTCGTCTTAATCATCCGCACGCATCGTTTGTCGCTACTGGTGACCCAGTGTTGTCATTGATGGTGTGAGACTCTCAAGCGCGAATAGAGCAATTAGTATCGGTTAGCTCCATGCGTTACCGCACTTCTACATCCGATCTATCAACGTCGTGGTCTCCGACGGCTCTATGAAATCTTATCTCGAGGGAGGCTTCCCGCTTAGATGCTTTCAGCGGTTATCCCGTCCATACATAGCTACCCAGCTGCGCTCCTGGCGGAACGACTGGTACACCAGAGGTATGTTCAACCCGGTCCTCTCGTACTAGGGTCAACTCCTCTCAAATTTCGACGCCCACGGCAGATAGGGACCAAACTGTCTCGCGACGTTCTGAACCCAGCTCACG
>NZ_JAPZPR010000007.1:0-345167 GCF_040407565.1 Sphingomonas faeni | reverse complement strand
CAGTCAGTGCCTGTTCGTCATCTGCCCCACACGGCACCTTGCGCTGCGTCGACCGATGCTGCCCGAGCACGCGACACACCCGTCGCTCGGATACGTCCAGCACCTCTTTCACTTGGTCAATGCAGCGCCGGCGCCGCGCGGGGCTTAGAAGTTTCCCCGTGCCGCCTCCTGCAGGATCAGCTTGTCCAGTGTCAGGTCGGAGATCGCACGCCGCAGCCGCAGGTTCTCCTTCTCCAGATCCTTCATCCGACGAGCCTGATCCGTCTTCAGCCCACCATATTCCTTGCGCCAGCGGTAATAGGTTTGCTCGCTGACCGCGATCCGCCGACACGCCTCGGCGGTCGTCCCGCCCTGGCCCAGGACGATTTCAACTTCACGCAGCTTCCCGATGATCTCTTCCGGCTTATGCTTTTTCGCAGGCATTAGTCGTCCCTTCCTTGATCCAGACTCTCATAGTCGTTGGACCGCTCAGAAGGGGGCAGCTCATTTAGACAAGAGGTTTGTACCGGCACGGGTTGTTGATCCAGTTCGCTGTTTTTCAACGTCCTCGGTAACGGCATTCAGAAGCTGCCGGCCGGTATGGTATTTCACAGATCGGATACAAATATTGTTGAAGCGCTTTAATCGTTAGGTCCTGAACTAGTTTTTCTCTTTTCTTAGTGTATTAGCGGATGTCAAGCATCACGACCGACTTCGGCGGCAACGTCACCGTCAGCGTCCCTGCCGCCAGCGTCGCGCCGTCGAAGGCGGCTGGTATAACCATGTTCGGCGCATCGAATGTATTGTGCGCATCGATCGCCGTAGCGGTCAGGATACGCCCGGTGACGCGCGTTGCGACCACGCCGTCGAGCTTCACTAAGATTGTCGCCGGCTTGTTGGGATTCACGTTGGTTAGGCCCATGTGCACCGCGCCATCGACGCCTCGTGTCGCGCTCGCGCTAACTGCCTTCAGCGTCCACTCGTTCTTGTTGTACCAGCTCGACTTGACGTCGACCGGCAGGACTACGCCGTCCTGATAATCCTTGTACATGTCGAAGACCCAATAGGTCGGCGTCTTCACCATACGGTTGCCGTCGGTTAACATCATCGCCTGCAGCACATTGACCATTTGCGCGATGTTGGCGCCGCGTAGGCGATCGGTATGCCGGGCGAATATGTCGAAGTTCAGGCTAGTGACCAGTGCATCGCGCAACGAGTTCTGCTGATAGAGGAAGCCCGGGTGACTGCCCGGTTCCTGATCATACCAGGTACCCCATTCGTCGACGAGCAACGCGACGCGCTTGCTGGGGTCGTATTTGTCCATGCGCTTGGCATGCTCGGTAATGTAGTCGTCCATCTTGAGGGTTTTCGCAAGCGTACGCGCCCACTGGTCTTCGTCAAAACCGGTTGCCGCGCCCTTTTTGCTCCAGTCGTATGGGATGGTATAGTAATGCACGCCGATCCCATCGAACGCGGTGCTGGCATCGCGCATCATTACCTCGGTCCAGTTATAATCATCGGCGTTAGCACCGCTGGCGATCTTCATCACCTGCTGCCCCGCGGGCATCTTGATGAAAGTCGAATAGCGCCGAGTGAGGTCGGCGGCATATTCGGGGCGCATGTTGCCGCCGCAGCCCCATAGCTCGTTCCCAATACCGAACATCGGCAATTTCCACGGTGTCTTGCGCCCGTTTGCCGCGCGTTCCTTCGCTAGACTGGAGCCGGTCGGCGACGTCATGTACTCGACCCACTCCGCCATTTCGCTAGCTGCGCCGTTACCGACATTACCAGAGACGTACGGCTCGGCCCCGACCAGTTCGGAAAAGTTCATGAACTCGTGCGTGCCGACCGCATTGTCCTCGGTCACGCCGCCCCAGTTCGTGTTGATCTTCACCTTGCGCTTGGTGGGCGCCCCAAGACCTTCACGCCAATGATATTCATCGGCGAAACAGCCGCCGGGCCAACGAATCACCGGCGTGCGGATCGCTTTCAGCGCGTCGAGAACATCGGTGCGATATCCGTTTACGTTGGGAATGGGACTGCCCCTGCCGACCCAGATGCCGCCATAGATGCCGGTGCCGAGATGCTCGGCGAACTGCCCGAAGATGCGCTTGTCGAATATCGGCGCAGGCTTGTCCGCGTGGACTGTGACCGTAGCCGACAGGCCATCGACCAAGGGTGCCTGCTGCGCCAACGCCGGACTGGCCAGGACCAGCGCGATTGCGCTGAACATAATACGCATCATTCGGTCTCCGTAGCGCGCGCCGGGCGCGTTTTGTCGGGGGTTGTTCCGTCACCGGTGAACGGTGTGAGGCGGAAGGCGACACGCGTTGGCCTGAGCGTCGTACGGTATTCCGGAAGCGGCTTGCCGAATTCGCTCCATTGGGTGTCCCCGCCGACGCCCCATTGAGCGGAATCGATCAGCAACGTGACCTGTCCATGCGGCACGACATCGGTCGATTTCCAGCTGCCCGGCGAGTGCCGGTCGAGGTCCGCATAGGGGAAGGCGAGCGCGTTCATCATCAGCGGTACGTCGCCAGCTACGCGCAGCCCCCGGCCAGCGCCGGACACCTCCATCCAGCGAACGTCGACCTTATTGCCGGTTTCCTGCGGGCGGATGTAATCATGGTTCTGGTCCGCGATCGCGCCGCGCCACAGCCCGATCGGCGCCGATGTCTTGCGATCAACGTAGCTTTCGTGCGGCCCGCGGCCGTACCATTCGAGCGTAGTCACGTCGGTCGGCATTGCGAAGGCTAGCCCGACACGGAACGGCGGTGGCAAGTCCGCCTTGATCGGATCGAGTGTGCCCGACACCGCGACTGATCCGTCTCCCGCCATCGCGTAGACACTTGTGAAGTTCGCCGCCCCGTCGCCCAGCGCGAACTCGACCGTGACCGTCGAGCCCACGGCACGCACCGCGCGCACGACCCTCGTATCGCTCATAACCTTCCACATCGCGAGCTGCTTTTCGGTTCCGATGCCGATGTCGTTGTCGGTCACCGCGCGCCAAAAATTTGGCGCACCGGCTGAGGCGATGTCGCGGCCGTTCACGGCATAACGGAGGATCAGGCCGGTGCGACGGTCGACTTCCAGCACGGCTCCCGCTGCCGACAAAGTCACCGCATTCCCCGACTGTCGCAATGTAACGGCGCCGGTAGCTGGAGCGACTGGCGAAGCCGTCTCGACCGGCGCGGTGGCCAGCGCGAATTGCTCCCAGCCGACGACGGCATCGGCGGGAACCTGCGGGATCGCGCCCGCCTTCGCCCGAGCGCGTATTGTTACGAAATATTCCGCGTCTGCGCGCCGTGAATAGCCGGCCAGCGGCAACGCGATCACAGCGGCTCCGCGTGCGGGGACGTTCACGCCGGGAAGCCTGCCGCCAGTGACGACGACGCCGTTCTCGGCAAGCTCCCAATCGAAGTCGAAGCCCGACAAGTCGCGGAAATCATGACGGTTGCGGACCGTGAGGTGCATCCCGTCGAACCCTTCGAACTGGATCGGCGCATAGACCTTTCGAACCTCGTACAACGCCGGGTTGGGAGTACGATCGGATTGGAGCAGGCCGTCGCCGAACTCTATCTCGCCGCCGACGTTCGGGCCATATTCGCCGCCATCGCCCCAGTAGCGCCTGCCGTCTTTGGTGTAGCGGTACATCGACTGGTCGACCCAATCCCACAGGAATCCGCCCTGTAGCTTGTTCGAATGTGCGTAGATGGTGTCCCAATAGTCTTTTAGATTGCCACCCGAATTGCCCATCATGTGAGCATATTCGGTCTGGATCACCGGCTGCTTGAAATTCCAGTTGGTCGCATAGTCAGCCAATTTCACCGCAGGGTCGTACATTGGCGCGTAGATATCGGCGTACCAGTTCGGCCGGTGATCGTCTATGCCGTCCCAGGTGCCCCAGCCGAGATAGCTCACCAGCCGGCTCGGATCGCGCGCCTTTGCGACCGCCGCAGCCGCCTCGAAATTGGGCCCGATCCCCGCCTCATTGCCGAGCGACCAGAAGATGATCGACGGATGATTCTTGTCGCGTTCGACCATGTTCGCGACGCGGCTGATGTGTGCCGCTTTCCAAGCAGGGTCGAACCCTATCTGGAATTTCGCGCGGTCCAAGGGATGCTTGTTCGCGTAGTCCATGTACGCGTGACTTTCGATGTTCGCCTCGTCCATGACGTATAGACCATAGCGATCAGCTAATTCGTAGAGATAAGGATCGTTCGGGTAATGCGATGTGCGAATCGCATTGATGTTGGCCCGCTTCATCAACTGGACGTCATGCTCCATCGACGCGCGACTGATGACGTGGAATGTCTCGGGGTCGTGCTCGTGCCGATTGACGCCGCGGATCGTGATGGGCTTGCCGTTCACCGTCACGCGCCCGTCAAGCATGGCAACCGTCCGGAACCCGATCTTCCGCGCGGTCGATTGCAGCGTCTTGCCGCGCGCATCCGCTAGTTCGGTGACCAAGGTGTAGAGATCGGGCGTTTCAGCGGTCCACGGCCTGACCCCCGCCACGGTGGCGGCCAAAGTGACGCTGCGCTCGGCCCCGCCCGCCGCAACCGAGGCACTGCGCTCCGCGACCAGTCGGTCGCCATCGTACAGCAGCAAACGTGCGGTGGCCGAGACGCCGGGCGTCACGGCAAAATCAACGGTAAGCAAACCATCGCGATACGACGCATCGAGCGCGGCGCGCACGAACACGTCGCGCAACCGCATACTCGGGGCGGCGATCAGGTACACCGAGCGTTCTATGCCCGAAACACGCCAGAAATCTTGGTCCTCGAGATAGCTTCCGTCGGACCAGCGAAAGACCTGGATCGCAACCGTGTTGCCGCCCGGCTTCACATACCGAGTGACATCGAATTCGCTCGGCAGCTTGGAGTCCTCGGAATAGCCGACCTTCTGGCCATTCATCCAGACATAATAGGCCGATCCCGCCGCGCCGATGTGCAGAATTACGTCGCTGCCGTTCCATCCCACAGGCATGTCGATGGTACGACGATACGAGCCGACCGGATCGGTCGCATGCGGAATCAGCGGACGATTGGCGGGAAAGGGATAGGTGATGTTGTTGTAGCGTGGCTGGTCGTATCCCTGCGCCTGCCAATCAGCAGGCACCTTGACCGTTTTCCATCCGGACACGTCGTATGCAGGTTGCTCGAACCCCGACGGCAGACGATCCGCACTGGGTGACAGCGCGAACTTCCAGTCACCATCGAGCGTCAAATACCGGTCCGACGACGCCTCGACGCCGGCCAATGCCTTGGCTCGGCTCTCGAACGGAAACCCGGTCGCGCTGGCGGGCAGCTTCCCGATTGCGAAGACGGCCGGGTTCTCCCAGTCGGGGCGGGCCGGATCGATCTGCAAGGGCTGAACGGTGGGCGCGCCCTCCTGCGCAGAACTGGGACTTACAGCAACGGTGTCGATCATAACCGCCAACGTAGCCGCCAGACTAATCACCGTACTTATCTTTAAGAATTCCCTATCAATTCTCTTATACATGATACACTCGGTCTCTACGGTGTTTAACTTGTACCTTACTGCCGACAGGCGACTCGAGCCAGCATCGATAAAGTTATAATTTTACCCGATATTCCCTAATCAAAAGTTTGATTCCGCCTGTTCTAGAGCCGCGAACTATTTTGCGGCCCGATAGATCAATAGTTGCCGTTGTATTCGAAGGAACGTGACACTCAGGGCGATATGAAGGCATGTGCGGCCAATCCACTTTGACAGGCCCTGAAGCGCTCTTCATTATTGCGCGAGCCGAGGCGAATGGAGGATCGAGGACGGGTGCCACGCGGAAGCGTGTTAAACCGGGTTCGATCGGCTCGGCCCCGGCAATTCTGAGGTACGGGACCGCACACAGCGCGCCGAAGGCATAATGGTTAACAGGGTTCATCGACACGCCGCCGACATTGCTGTGCCAGCGCTCCCATCGCTTGGCAGACACCGTACCGTATGGAATAGCCCGACAATAGGTATTTGGCCCGCAGCAAGAAATCGAAGGCGAGTTTGATATGACTGGTATTGACCGGCACATCGAGCGCAAGCTCCCGCGGTCTCGCTCGTCCAGACCGGTTCGGCCACACGATCGTCGCGCTCAAACCCGCCCCAGCCCCCGCCTGCGCTAAGTTTTCGGCAACCTATCGAAAGCGCGGGGTTGTCTCGGGGAAGACTCTTTTCAGCCATTCACGAAATCCGTAATAGAGCGGTGGCCTCAGAAAGACGGGAAGCTCGGTCAAAACCCCTTGCGGAGTCCCAAGAGGATCATGCGCCCATAGGTGCTTCCATTCGTGTAGCCGTTGCCGCCGTTGAAGAACGGAGGATCACGGTCAAAAAGATTTTGCGCGGTGACGCTGACCTGGGTATTTTTGAGCGGGCCATCATCGCCGAGATCATACGAAACGAAGAGGTTGACGGGTGTGAACGCTCCGACGTGGTCCTGCCGGACATTGTTGCCGAGGTCGTAACCGCTGGTCCGGAAATACTGGACCTGCCCGCTTAGGCCGCCGGCCTTTGCGCCGGCTGTCGCAACCAAGGTCGAACGTGGCGCGCCGACATCGAAGGCGTTGGTCGTCTCGCCGCCTGCGAACGGCTGGCTATCGCGCACGAGCGTATAGGAGCCGGCAACCGACACATTCAAGGAACCAAAGCTCGTTGGCTTGTCGTACGCCACGTTGTAATCGATGCCCTGTGTACGCTGGATGCCAAGATTGTAGCGCCTCGCGTCGGCGATCACATAGGGGCTCTGACCGTTGGCATAGAGAGCGTCGACACTGGCGATACCATCCAATCGGAAGCCGGAAAGCAGCTGCCGCGCCTGGTCCAGCGTCGGGTTGATCGTGATATATTGCGCGAATGCAGGTGTGTAGATCGCACCATCGAACACCGGCGTGATCGAGATCAAATTCTTGAACTTGACCCAATAATAGGTTCCGCTGATCGTCAGGCCGGGTACAAAGGTGGGCTTGAAATCGGCGCCGACCGAGAACGTGTCCGCGGTCTGAGGCTTGAGGCCTGGATTACCCCCTGCGATAAGGATGGTACGCCGCTGTGCCTCGGATACCGCCGCATTAGGCGCGATATTGAAGCTATTGTTAAACACCTGAGCTCGCGTATCGGCGGCCGCGGTCGTGTCGCCCAGCTGCGGTGCCGAAAACGAGGTACCGTAGTTGCCGCGGATAGTCAGCGAACGGAAGGGCACCCAAGTCGCGCCGAACTTCGGATTCCACGCGTCTCCGGCATCGCTGTACTTGTCGTAACGAACAGCCGCCGAAAGAGTCAGCCGCTGCATCCCCGCGAAGCCATTCCCATCGCCGAAGACCGGAATCACCGCCTCGCCGAACGCCGAGGATACGCTGCGGTTGCCAATGAACAACTGCCCGAACCGGCCCTGATCTAACGTTGCCTGCGTATTTCGGACAGCCTGCCGCTCGTGACGAAGCTCACCACCGAGCGCCACACGCACTTCGCCGCCCGGCAGCGTCAAGAGGGAGCCGTTGACGACCGCACGTGCCTCGCGCATCTCCGTCGACGACGCGGCGTAGTTGCCGTAATCGTGAATGGCGTCGAGCAGAGCGGAATCGGACGCGGCCAGATTATACGGGTTCAACGCCGTGGCGGTGGTCGTGCCAAGCAGTGCCGCGCTTTCGAGTTGCGCGTTGAACGTCTGCTCCGTCACCCGTACGAAGCCACGTCCGTAATTGCCGCGCAATTCGAGCTGGAAATCGCTCGGCAGTGATACGGTGAACTTTGGCGAGACGCCCCATTGGCTGGTATAGGTTCGCGCCGAGCGCTGGGCGCCCCAGACCGGATCATATGCAAGCTGCACCGACTGCGTCGTCTCCCCTGCGATCGAACGGAAGAACGGGTTGCGTTCATCGATAGCAACCGTAGAGCCGATCTGGCTGCGATAGCTGTGAGCGACCAAGCTCGAATAATAAACCTGGTTCTCGAAACGGATTCCGGGTGAAAGCTGCTGCGTCATGTAGATGAAAGCGTTGTGACGACGCTGCTCTGGAAAAATTGACGACGGATCCGACGTGTCGCAGCGGTTCGTGCCGGGAGTCAGTCCGGGGAGTGCATAGGAAACACCGCCAGCAATGACGTTCGGCGCCGCGCAGTTGCTACTGCGATAGTCCGCCCCGCCCTTGTCCTGCCGGAATTGCGAAACGTAATCCCTATCCTTGCCCAGCAGCGCATCATTCTGCGTAAAGGAATAGGCTGCATAGATGGAGCCACCGGTCCAGGCCTTGCCTACCAGGGCGCTGATGTACCGTTGCCGGTAATTGTCTGCAACGCCGTACGTACCGTCGAGCTGCACGCCATCGAAACGCGTGCGTGGGATGAAATTGATCGTACCGCCAACCGCGTCCGAACCGTATGTCGCCGAACCGCCATCGGGGACGACTTCGACCCGCTCGATTGCGGAGACGGGTAAGGCGCCGGGATCCCCGGCCGCCTGAATGATGCCGAGATTGACGAACCGACGACCATTGAGCAGCGTCAGAGTCGAATTGATACCGGGAAGATTGCGGATGACCGGCGTGGCGACGGGGAACGTCACGTCACCGCTGGTTGCCGGCGTCCCGTTGAAAAAGTTGCTGATCTGCGGCACCTGCGCGAGCAACTGCTGGGCGTTGACAGCTCCCGACCGCTCAACGTCGCGGCTTGTGATACCGAGAACGTTTGTCCCGACCGGTGCGATGCCTCGAACGAGCGTGCCCGTCACTACGATATCGGTCTGACTGGCGACTTCGGGAGCTGTGGCGGACGGCTCCATGGCCTGTTCGGTCTGGGACAATTCTTTCGGGGCGGCTTCAGCCTCGACATCAGGAGTTACTAAACCAGCGTTGGATGGCACCGACTGCGCAGTAGCAGGTCTACCTTCGCCTATCATGAGTGCTGTGGCCAGCGGCATAAGCGCCGCACTCGAGACAAGATATCGAATGCGCAATGCCGTGCTGATCATAGATCTCTCCTGAAACTTTTTGTCGAGTTAATCCCGTCTTATGGAGTTAGATATCACAATATGTCTCTTTGTCTATATGGTAGGACAAATATTTATCGGATAATAAATTACAATTTCATATTATGGGAGTTAGCCCACATCGCATCATCATGCTCGTCGAGGCTACTGTCATAGGAATCAGCTAGCTACGCCTCGGTATCGACCTCAGGTATGCCGCCATTTAGATCGGCCGGTTGAATTAGTTTGACGGGCGCATCGCGTTTTATGAGTCGCTTTCTTTCCATGTCTGGCTTGCGGTGAGACGAGCGGTAATAAACTCAATCAGGCTTAGCCAAGCCTTCCGGGCGCTACCAAGGTGCCGGGGCCGATCTCGGCTATGTTGCGGCAGCTCGTCAGGGCCATCGCCACGCGTATTTCAGCCTCGATCAACCGCAGCATATGGTCTACCCCCTTCTCGCCCCCGGCAGCCAAAGCGTAGACCCAAGCCCGGCCCAGTAGTACGCCGTGAGCGCCCAAGGCGAGCATACGTACGACGTCCAAGCCGGAGCGCACACCACCGTCGGCCAATATGGTCAGCCGATCCCGTACCGCGTCGGCAATCGGCGGCAGTGCCCGCGCCGTTGAGGGAACGCCGTCGAGCTGCCGCCCTCCATGATTGGAAACAACAATCCCATCTGCACCTAAATCTGCAGCAGCCTTTGCATCGTCAACGTCCAATATCCCCTTGATGATCAACGGACCGTCCCAGATTTCACGAATGAACGTCAAGTCGTTCCACGATAC
Organism: Sphingomonas faeni; assembly: GCF_040407565.1. Classification (GTDB taxonomy): domain Bacteria; phylum Pseudomonadota; class Alphaproteobacteria; order Sphingomonadales; family Sphingomonadaceae; genus Sphingomonas; species Sphingomonas faeni_F. The sequence goes on along the minus strand of NZ_JAPZPR010000007.1, from coordinate 335,428 downwards.
GGTAGGATCGAAATTGTTGCGCATCCAGGCGAAGAAGTCTTCTAATCCGGTATTCTTGCCTAAGACCGGCGCGACATTGCCTAATTGGTGAGGGCGTCCCCTGAGTGCGACATCGTAAGCCCAGGCGGGGCGCAGTGCCGCCTGAATTGCCCGGCGGGCTGCTCCCATTAAGCCCGTTGCGCCCGCAAGACCTGATCGATAGTCACGATAGCGTGATCCGGGTACGGGCATATCAACTGTGAAAACCAAGGCAGAACACTGCGCCGCCTTGGCTTTTGCCAAGAGATCGCGCATGAAGGCGCGATCGCGGATCATGTATAGCTGGAACCAGAATGGCTGAGAGGTTCCAGCCGCGACCTCATCGAGCGAGCATGCCGAAACTGTTGACAGGCAGAAAGGTATGCCTGCGGTCTGCGCCGCGCGAGCAGCCTGTACTTCTCCTCGTCGGGCGTTCATGCCGGCAAGCCCAATCGGCGCCAAAGCGATTGGCAATAGTTGGGTTCGTCCAAACAACTCGGTCGAAAGATCTAGAGTGGAAACATCAGTTAGCACTCTCTGGCGCAGTGCTATCTCCTCGAGATCGGCTACGTTGCGTTTGAGCGTGACCTCGGAATAGCTACCCCCGTCGATATATTCGAAAAGGAAATGCGGTAGCCGCTTTCGCGCGAGTTCGCGGTAATCCAGTGCGGAGGCAGCTTTCATGAATCCGTCCTCGCTCTGCCTGGTTTGAGGCGCCGACTGTCTCGTTTCGGGTAAACCCAGGCGATTAGTGAGTGAATCATTGCAGGTTTACGAATGCGCCGCCGTCGACCAGCAGGGCAGCGCCGGTGACGTAGCGCGCGAGGTCGGAAGCCAGGAACACGATAGGGCCCGCCACATCGTCGGGTTCGCCGAGCCTACCCAATGGAATTCGCGTAGCCATTCGCGCTCTCTTTTCCGGATCAGCCAGGTCATCCATGTTGATGTCGGTCAGGATCGTGCCCGGTAGAACCGAGTTGCAGCGAATGCCGTGCTTGCCCAGCGCAATTGCTGCCGACTGCATCAGAGAATGCACGCCGGCCTTGGTGGGGGTGTAGTGTGTCTGGTACTCCCCACCGACTAGTGCTGAAATTGACGAAACCGCGATGATCGAGCCCCCCTGTCCCTGTCGTACCATCTGGTTGGCGGCAGCCTGGACCATGAAATAGGCACCGTGCAGGTTTACCCGCATCGTCCGCTCGAACGTCGCGACGGGCATGTCGAGAAACGCGTGGAATGGACAAATGCCGGCGTTGTTGACGAATATGTCGACCCGACCCATTGCCTCAACGGCCTTTGCAACAAAGTCGCCGGCAGTTGCGGGATCGGCGACATCGCCGGCAATCGCCACGCCCTTACGCCCTAGGGCCTCTATCGCGGCGACGCAGGACGCTGCCTCGTCATCACCGGCAAGGAAGTTGATGGCCACGTCTGCACCATGGCCGGCCGCCGAGATGGCGGCCGCGCGGCCGATACCGGTCGACGCCCCGGTCACCAGTACCTTTTTGTCCTTCAGCAGCATGCCCCACTCCTACTTTTTGATTTGGTTGCCGATCCATCCAATATCCCGGCTCACCGCGTTAGCGACTTCGCGAACCGTGTTGGACAGTTCGTCCATGCGATCATCACTCATGTACTGGGCAGCAGAGGAGACGCTGATCGCACCGACGATGGAGTTCTTTGCGTCTCGTACGGGTGCCGCGACGCAACGGATCTGGTCTTCGTTCTCTTCAAGGTCAAACGCACGCCCTGCTTCCACATAGCTATGCATCCGGGCCACCCACACGTCCCAATCAGCGGGGTGAGACCCACCTGCCTGATCAGCTTCGAACCGCTCGCGCCAGTAAGCAGGTGAATGGTCAAGCATGAGGGCCTTACCCAGCCCGGTTGATGTTAACGGCTGCCGGTCACCAACCTGGCTCGAAATCGTAATCCTGCGCCGGCCGGGCCGTTTGTCGAGATACAGCGCGTAGTCGCCTTCAAGGATGCCCAAATGAACGGTATCCTCCGTCGACGCAGACAGCGCTTCCAGATGTTCGCGAGCTATCTGGATGAGGTCTGCCTGGATATGCGCCAACGCCCCAAGTTCCAGCAGCTTTGGGCCAAGCCGGTATCCGGCACGGGGCGTGAATGCCAAATACCCGCGCTCGACCAGAGCGCTTGCAAGTCGGTGTGTCGTACTTTTCGTCAGCTCGAGATGATCTGCCAGTTGAGGAAGGCTCATCGTCTCACGAGCGATGGCCTCGAGCACGTCAAGCCCACGCATCAGCGTCTGACTGCCAGCTCCGACGGTCGCTTCCTTGTCGATGCTTACGGTATGTTCTGTTGACGCCATGATGTTCATTCCCTAGGATACTATACCATAATATGGCAACAGCTGTTGTGCTCCGGTTTGGAACATCGCAGGATAAGGGCAGGATGGACCGTGGCGCTACCGAAGATCAAAAATGTGCGAGCCTTCACCGCGACCGGCGGTGGCGCCGACTATCACGACCAGACCGACGCGCACTGGATCGACGATCACATCGCCACGCCGATGAGCCGCTATCCGGAGTATCGGGAGTCGCGTCGAAGCTTCGGGATCAATGTGCTAGGCACATTGGTCGTTGAGATTGAGGCGGATGACGGCACGATCGGATTTGCAGTCACGACCGGCGGCGAGCCCGCCTGCTACATCGTCGAAAAACACCTTGCCCGCTTCCTCGAAGGCCGCAACCCGGCAGACTATGAGAGGATCTGGGACCAGATGTATTTCTCGACACAATATTACGGGCGCAAGGGACTGGTGGTGAACGCCATCTCCGGGATCGACCTGGCACTATGGGACCTGATCGGTAAGCTGAGGGGCGAACCCGTCCACCAGTTGCTTGGTGGCCCGGTTCGTGACGAGCTGCAATTCTACGCCACCGGCGCGCGTCCGGACGTCGCGAAAGAGCTTGGCTTCATCGGTGGCAAGATGCCGCTGCACCACGGTCCGACCGAAGGGCTGGCGGGGCTCCATAAAAACGTCGCGATGCTCACAGACATGCGCGCCAAGGTCGGCGACGATTTCTGGCTGATGTACGATTGCTGGATGGCGCTCGACGTCGACTATGCGACCCGGCTTGCGATCGCCTGTCACGAGCACGGGCTGAAGTGGATCGAGGAAGCGATCAGCCCGGACGATTATTGGGGCTATGCCGAGCTGAAGCGCAACGTGCCCAAGGGCATGCTGGTGACCACCGGCGAGCATGAAGCGACCCGCTGGGGCTTTCGCATGCTTCTCGAAATGGACTGTTGCGACATTATCCAGCCCGATGTCGGCTGGTGCGGCGGCATCACCGAGCTGCTCAAGATCAGCGCGCTAGCGGACGCCAAGGGCAAGATGGTCGTACCGCACGGTTCCAGCGTCTACAGCTACCACTTCGTAATCACGCGTCACAATTCGCCGTTCGCCGAGTTCCTGATGATGCATCCGGGGCCGACCGAAGTGGTGCCGATGTTCGCGCCGCAACTGCTCGGTGAACCGGTGCCGGTCAACGGCCGCATCAAGGCGAGCCAGCTCGACAAGCCGGGGTTCGGCGTCGAGCTCAATCGCGACATTCCGCTCAATCGCCCCTACGCGCACTAAGGCACAGACCCATGAAATTCTGCCGTTATGGCGCCGCGGGCGCTGAAAAGCCGGGGATCGTCGATGCCGAGGGCCGGATCCGCGATCTCTCGGCGCACGTCGCCGACATCACCGTTGGGGCGCTCGCTGGCCTCACATCGGTGGACGTCGCGACTTTAGCGTTGGTCGATGCCGACCAGCGCTACGGAGTGCCGATTGCCGGGATCGGCAAGATCGTCGCGATTGGCCTCAACTACCGCGATCACGCAATCGAATCGAACCTGCCGATCCCTACCGAGCCGATGATGTTTATGAAACCGCTGTCCAGCATGACCGGGCCCAACGACACGGTCGTGCTGCCGAAGGATGCGACGCACGGCGACTGGGAGGTAGAGCTGGGCGTCATCATCGGCAAGACGTGTCGCTACGTCGATCGCGTTGACGCCATGGACCATATCGCCGGCTACGTGCTCGCCAATGACGTGTCGGAGCGGTTCAACCAGAAACAGCGCGGGACCCAGTGGTCCAAAGGCAAGGGTCACGACACCTTCTGTCCGGTCGGCCCCTGGCTCGTCACGCCGGACGAAGTCGGTGACCCGCAGGACCTTGCCATGACGCTCGACGTCAACGGAGAGCGGATGCAGACCGGCAACACGAAGACGATGATCTTCCCGGTAGACGAACTTATCGCGTACGTAAGCGAATATGTGACGCTTGAGCCCGGCGACCTGCTGATCACTGGCACGCCGCCCGGCGTGGGCGAAGGCAAGAAGCCGCAGGCCGTGTTCCTCAAACCCGGCGACACGATGCATCTCACAATCGCTAAGCTCGGCGTCCAGACGCAAGCCGTCGTCGCGTGGCGGCATCCCCGCACCGGTGCGCCAGCATGAGAGTGTTCGCCGGCCGCTTTGCCGGTCGTGCGGCGATCGTCACAGGCGGTGCCTCCGGCTTGGGCAAGGCCGTTGCCTCACGCATCGTGGCCGAGGGCGGAACGGTTGCGCTGTGGGATCTAAACAGCGAGGCCTTGGAAGCGGTCCGTGACGAGATCGGGGCGGTACATGTTGAGGCGCTCGATGTATCGGATCTGCAGGCCGTGGAGGCCGCGATCGCTTCTACGCACGCTGCCCTTGGCCAGATCGACGTCCTTGTCTGCTCGGCCGGTATCACCGGTGCAACGGCGCCACTGCATGAATACCCGATCGAAAGCTGGCTCCGGGTCGTCAACGTCAATCTCAACGGACTGTTCTACTGCAACCGTGCCGTCGTGCCGCTGATGCTGGCCAACGGGTATGGCCGCATCGTCAATCTGTCGTCGGTTGCGGGCAAGGAAGGCAATCCGAACGCGAGCGCATATTCGGCGACAAAAGCGGCGGTGATCGGATTGACCAAGTCGCTCGGCAAGGAATTAGCCGACAAGGGCATCATCGCCAACGCGCTCACTCCCGCTACGTTCGAAAGTCCCATCCTCGCCCAGTTACCGAAAAGCCAGGTTGATTACATGCGCTCAAAGATCCCGATGGGCCGCCTTGGCGAAATCGATGAATCGGCTGCGATGGTATGCTTCATGGCTAGCGAGGAATGTAGCTTCACGACCGCATCGACGTTCGACACGTCCGGAGGCCGCACGACCTTCTGACCATCGACGCAGCAACGCGGCGACCCGGCATACCGGGCGCTCCGGAGAGGAGATCCCATGCATAACATTCCCTTCGTAGACGCGCATGTTCATTTCTGGGACTTGGCGCGCCATCGCTATCCCTGGTTGACGCAACCGTTTTCGGCAGACGGCCCTGGTGGCTCGGTCGAACGGATCGCAAAGACTTATTTGCCCGCTAACTATCGCGGCGACGCCGCTCGGTGGCACGTCGCGGGCACCGTTCATGTCGAGGCTGGAGCCGATCCGATCGACGCCGTGGCCGAGACCGAGTGGCTGCAAAGGCTGGCTGACGGCCCCGACGGGATCGTAGCCTTCGCCGCGCTGGACGATCCGGATATCGGGTCGATCCTGGCTGCACACACTGGTCATCGCCATGTCCGGGGCATCCGCCATATCCTCAACTGGCACGAGAGCCCTAAGCTCACCTACACTCCCCGTGACGTAACCGTCGATCCTGCATGGCAACGCGGTTTCGCGCTATTGTCCCGGTTCGACCTTTCGTTCGATCTGCAGGCATATCCAAACCAGTTCGCCGCACTTGCGTCGACAATCGCTCGCCATCCCGACGTTTCAGTGATCGTCAATCACCTGGGCATGCCTGTCCCGGACGATCCCGATGGCCGCGCGATCTGGTCGGCGGGCTTACGCCGGCTGGCAGAGATGCCCAACGTGGCGATCAAGATATCGGGCTTCGGGTTCGTGCAGCGGCCATGGACGGCCAGCGTCGCCCGCCCTTGGATCCTAGAGGCCATCGACATTTTCGGTACCGACCGAGCGTGTGTCGCGAGTGACTTTCCAACGGATGGGCTGTTTGGAACCTTCGACGATACGCTTGGCGCTTATGCCACCATCATCGCCCCGTTCTCTGAGAGCGAACGACGCGCCCTCTGGGGCGGCAACGCCAATCGTATTTACCGGCTCGGTCTAGAACTCAAGGATCGCGACAATGAGTAATCCTCTGATCGGCGTCGCCTATCATTGGTTGGGGGGGCTCGCCTCCGCCAGCTTCTACGTCCCCTATCGCGGCGTTCGTCGTTGGTCCTGGGAGATCTTCTGGCTAACCGGCGGAATCTTTTCCTGGGCGATCGCTCCTTGGTTCTTCGCGTCGGTGCAGACCAACGATTTAATCGGGGTCATGTTGGCGACCCCGTACGAGACGATCGGTTGGTGCGTTGTCTTTGGCATGCTGTGGGGGCTGGGCGGGCTAACCTATGGACTGACGATGCGGTATCTCGGGCTATCGCTGGGGATGGCAGTGGTGCTGGGGCTGTGTACAGTATTCGGGACGCTGATTCCGCCCCTCTTCGCGGGTGATTTCGCCGCCAAGCTCCTTAACACTGCGAGCGGCAATATCGTTTTGCTCGGGCTGATCGTGACGTTAGCGGGGATCGTCATCGTTGCGGTGGCGGGCGCGAAGAAAGATGCGGCCTTGTCGCCCGCGCAAAAGGCCGCGTCGATCACCGAGTTCAATTTTCGCAAGGGCATCGCTGTGGCGATTTTCTCCGGCATCATGTCGGCCTGCTTTGCCTTCGGACTGGCGGCAGGCGAGCCGGTCAAGGTGCTATCGGCCGCGGCGGGCACCGGGTCGCTGTGGACCGGGTTGCCGGTGCTGTGCTTGGTGATGCTCGGCGGGCTGATGACCAACGCGATCTGGTGCGCCGTTTTGATCGTACGCAACCGATCCGCGGGGCAGTGGCTCGGCCGGGTAGAGAAAGAAGCCCGACCACCGCTGCTTGCCAATTTCGCTTTGTGCGCGGTGGCGGGTACGGCTTGGTATTTCCAGTTCTTCTTCTACACGATGGGTGAGAGCCAGATGGGACAGTTTGGCTTTTCGTCCTGGACGCTGCACATGGCGTCGATCATCATCTTCGGCACGCTGTGGGGCTTTGCCTTTAGCGAATGGCGCGACGCGACGAGGCGCATCCGCGCCATGGTGTGGGGCGGGATCGGTCTGTTGGTACTGGCCACGGGGATCATCGGCTACGGCAACAGCGTCGCCGCGTGATGCGCCGCCGCCGGATCAGGCGAGCGGCGTGACCCCGGTGACGATCCGCACAGGGCCGATCAACCCTGACGGAACCAGCGGCTCGCCCTTGCGGTAAAGCCGCCAGGTCGAAAAGGCGATACGCCCGGTCGGGCTGGGCTTACCGTCAATCACCCACTGCGGCCAGGTCTTGAGGGAGCCGATGTTACGGGAGTTGACGCCCGGCCCCGCTTCCCACCGCTCCGCGTCCGACGGCAGTTCTTCGTCGCCGATCAGTCGGTTAATCCACAAGGTCGCAACCTCAATCTCAAGCTGGTTGTCGCCGCTGCGTACCGCGTCGGTGACGTCGATCGCGTAGGGCGCTCGCCACAGGATACCGAGATCGTGCCCGTTCAATAGCACCCGGGCCGCGACCGCGACGCGGCCGAGATCGAGCCACAGTCGCTGCCCTGCCATCACGGGTTTCACCGCAAAGCTAGTCCGATAATTGGCGATGCCGGCGAAATGGGCGATACCGGGATCGCGATCTTCGTGCAGCGACCGCAGCATCGCCATCGTTGTCCGCGCCGGGGCACCTGTTTTGGACGGAAAGCTGACTACCCAAGGTCCCTGCACCGATTGCGGCGTAGCAGGTGCAGCGATCGCTCGGGCCGTAGTCCCGTTCGATCGCCGAACGACATAGCGGCCGGCGGCGGGCGGCGCTGGCGAGGGCGCGAGCAGCGGCGCGAGTGATGCCTGCCCGACGCCGTCGCGGAACAGCGTTGCCCCGTCGCACTCGACCGCGTCGATCCGCTCGCCCTCGCCTGGTTGAACGATCACGAACAACGATCCTTCGGCAGCGAGCGGCACGCTGAGCCGGGTCCGTCCGTCCACGCCGGGTGTGGCATAGGGCCAAGCCGTGATCCTGCCGCTTTCGGCATCCCAAAGCGCACAGCGCCCGGCCGCTCGCAGCGTCAAATTGGCGAGTACCGGCTGCGGCGCTTCGCTGGCGACGAAATACACGTCGCGATCCCCGTCGCGGCGATGCACCCAGTTGAGCGGCACGTCGCTCTCGAAATCGGGCGCGATGCCCAGCCGTGCCAGCGCATCCTGCGCGGGCATGCCGCGGAATACCCTGCCCTTGCCGTAGCCGCGGTCCAGCGTGCTGCCATCGCCCCACATGTCGAGCGCCAGCGCGGCGAGTTTCCGGTCCGCTTTTTCACGCTGGGTCAGGCCTGGGGTCGCGCGCGGCGGCTCACCAAGTACCGCCGCGCCGCCGCGCACCAGCGCCGCGATGATGCGCAGCGTCGCGAAGGTCATCGTTCCCAAATGGTCCAGAACGATCAGTTTATACGCGGCACCGGAAGGAAACCGGACCACACCGTCCTCGACTTTCGCCTGCGCGAACATGTCCGGTCCGCAATGATCGTAGTCGAATCCTTCGACGGGCTTGTCTTCGACTCGCAGCAGCGGTTCCTCGGACGGCAGGCGTAGGATATCGGCGACGCTGCGCCCTTTTCGCAACAGATGCTGGCAGCGCGCGAGGTAGACGTGCCAAGGCCGGCTCATAGTCCACCAGGTCTGGGTGCGTTCATAGTGTAGCCCCCACGGTCCCATCTGCAGCCCCGGCGCGATGCCTGGGAAGCGCTGCGCCGAATAACGGTGGAAGACGAAGCGGTTGATGCCCTTGGCGAGGTTGCGATCGCCGATCACCTTCAGTGTGCCGGGATGATCCTGCCAGCGTTCGGTATCGATTGAGGTGAACGCCTCCGCCGCGACGATCGCGCGGCCGTTCAAATGCGCCGCTGATGCCATTGCCTTGCAGGTGTTGCCAAAGCCGTTGAAGCCCTCGCCGGTGTGCTTCCAGAACTCTGCCATCGGCTCGTCGGCGAAGTCGCTTGCATCCATGTCATTGCTGATCGAGGTATAGCTCTCGGCGGAAAGTGCCAGGCCCATACTGTTCGACAGCCGCTTCATCGGCGCCCAGTAATTCTCGACGCTGAGTTCCGAGACGGTGCGGCGTAAATCCCACATGAAGCGTTCAGTGGTGTGTAGATCGCCGAGCACACGCCGCCCGGTGACGATCGGCAGCCACGCGACCGGGTCATAGCCGCGCCGCCGACGAAACTCCTCGCGAAACTTCGGCGTCCAGTTCTGGCCGCCACCTTCCCAGCTGTCGATATGCGTGCCGCGTACGGTGCCACGCCCGGCGGGACCGACCGCCTTCATTAGCGGCCGTACCATGGCGTCGAAATGCAGCTCGGTCGCCGCCAAGCTGAGCTTGTCGGATTCGAGTCCCGCCTTATCCTCACTGACAGGGCCGATTATCCGACCCTTGCCGCCATGACCGATCCGGAATACCGTCCAGTCGCCCGCCGGTGCGTCCCATGTCAGACTTCCGTCCTTCGCCTTTGCGGTCAGATCGATTACGTCAGTCAAAGGTATCGCGCGCGCGCCATAGGGCAAAGTAGCGTCAAGCGGAGCGCTGCCCGCACCGGTATAGCCGTTCCATTCGTACCAAGTCAGCAGCTTCATCCCCGTTGCATCGGCGACCCGCGTGCGCGCGTGGAGATCGATGGCGTGAAGTTCCGCCGACGCATTCGCACCGAGCAAGAAGGTAAGGCGATACGTCCGAGCTATAATCGGCGCGAAGGCGATTGCCTGACGCGCGTTTTCCGAAGCGAACGGGAAGGTGCCGAGATCATGCCACGCGCCTTCCACCTCGACCGCAATCGTGACGCGCAGCGCACCTTTCACATCAGCCATCGTCACGCCCGCCGCGGTCGCGCGGTAGGGTGCGGAGAATCGGATCGTCATCGTCATGCCGTCCGCTAGGACCAGCGGCTTTTCCGATGTTGGCAACGGGACGGTATTGCCGCCGACGTGTACCTGCGGCGTGGCGTCGGCCATCGTTGCCCGTTCGCTGGCCGGCTCGCGCACCGCGATCACCGCGATGTCGCGATAGTCTGCGCCGGGATGGCCAAAGCGCTTGGTGAAGGGATCATTGGCGTACCATGGCGACGCAGGAGCATCGTCCGACGGCACGGGCGGGCGCGGCAGCGCGACCACTACTTGACGCCCGCCGATCACCGGGGTCTCGCTCTGCACTAGGATCTGCATCGATAATTCGGGGGTGATCCACGGCCCGCCGCTGCCGTAATAGCCCGCACCCTGGTTAAAGATGATCTGCATCCCCAGCCGTCGCGCTGTCTGCACCGCCGCACGGAACGCTGCCTGCCAACTGTCGTCCATGTAGCGCGCCGGCCCCGGCGGCGTGCCTTGGAGCACGTCGAGTACATAGGCGCCGGCGATGCCGACGTCATGCATCGCTTGAAGATCGATCGCGACGCTTTCGGGAGTGACATTGCCGTCAAGCCACATCCAATATACCCAAGGCCCCGCCGATAGCGGCGGCGAACGGAACGCATCCTCGAGCGTCGGCTCGGCCAGGGGCAAAGCCGCTGTTGCGCCCGCGGCCTGGATCCCCGCGACTAGCGCAGTTGTGGCGAGCATCTGCCGCCGGGAGAGATCGGGTCCACCTCGGTTGCTCATCGCCCTTGATCCTTATGCCGCGATCGATCGAATAAACGGATTGCCACGCACCGCGATGGCTGGCCGCAGGTGCGGCGCGCAGGGAAACGACGGGGATATTTAATCATTTCGTACGCGTCGCACCCGTCAAGAATATATTGTTGTGGGCCGGGCCGCCCACGTTCATGTCGACTGGCGCGAGGCCCCGATTGAAGTAGCCAGCGGTGACGAATTAGCACTCGTAAACTGCACAGGGTATGATGAGCTAATCCAAACTGGCACTTGCAAGCTCTGCGATCGATTGCGCCGGAACAGCGGTCTGCGGATCGGGCGTCCAAGTTCATACGGGCGCAGCCAAGCCGATCACTTCTTCAGTCGCTGGCAACGAGACGCGGCCGGTATTATTGGATATAGCCCGACACGGAAGAATTAACCTCATCATTGATCCTTCCCCCGTTACGAGATGCGCCGGCTGCGAGGCGACATTCGTTTCCGGCTAACTAGCAATCATCATACCATTATGCGGAACGCAATTCCATTCTTCATGGGTTATCAGGGGCCATGTCCAACGTCTAGGGTTTTGTGCTTGTTGATTTTGTAACCGCTTTGAAAGCGCAAATTTCACTGGAATGTAACGTTATTGCGATGCTGGCTTTTCAAAATGACAAAGCGGCGGTCTCCGACCGACTTCACCTGGGATGCCGACCAGCAAGTGCCGCTATACACCAGTGCTGCTTTCACCGATCCACGGACGCATGTAGGACCATGCGCAGTCGCTAGATGCAGGTTCAGCGACTGCTAAATAGCCCCGGGATTTCTACACGGCTTCGTCCTGATTTTAAGGACACGAGCCGACGATGGGAAAGCCCGTTACAGCGATGAGTTCAAGCATGGCGCAATGGTGCAGATCACGGATCGGGTTACCCTGTAACCAAGCTTTTGCGGCGCCGGCGGCAGCCCGCAATAGCTGTATGCATGCAAGAAGTAGTTTACGAACGTGGCGTCGGGCGATGCCAGAACGCTTTGATCCGCCATTTAAGACGTGAGTTGGCTCGCGTGACCGAGGAGCGAGACATCTTACAAAAAAGCTACCGCGTTCTTCGCCATAGATGCCAGGTGAGATACGCGTCTGTCGCCAGGCATCAGAACTTGTTTGGTGTCCGCGCAATTTGACGGTGCCTAGCGATCAAAAGTAAGGTCACCATCGCAGTCGCCTACCACCACACCGAATTCGAAGAGGTGGGTTAGCCACGGTTTAGAACACTTGGCGGGATATTGGAGCAGCTCCGCTCGGCGCCAGTCAGACTCTGCCTTTTGGCATCTGCCACGAACAATTCCAGCAACAGCTTCTATGCGGTTCCGTCAAAGATTTGTCAGGTAGAGCTTGGGCGCGGACGCGGTGGAGGTAAAGAATAGCTGTGCAATGCTTGCAGCGTGATCGTTACTTCTCCAACCTCCCGACTAGGGTCACGACTCATTGATCAGAGCCAGAAGATGACGGTGGCGGCGAGCGCGATAGCGGAAAAGAATTCGGTCGGGCATCGATCGTAGCGGGTAGCGACGCGGCGCCAGTCCTTCAGACGACCGAACATAATCTCGATACGGCTCCGGCTTCGGTAGCGGCGCTTGTCAGGATGATCCGGGATTTTCGCCCCGGGATGCAAGGCGTTATGCCCTTTGCCTGAAGGGCGTCCCTGTACCAGTCTGCGTCATAGCCGCGGTCGCCCAGCATCCACTGCGCCTTGGGTAGATCATCAAGCAGCGCGGCAGCGCCGCTGTAGTCGCTGACCTGGCCCGCGGTCATGAAGAAGCTGAGCGGTCTGCCTTCTGCATCGGTGACGGCATGCAGCGTCTTATTCATACCGCCTTTGGTGCGACCGATGAGGCGCCCAAGGCCGCCTTTTTAACCCGCAGGCTGGACGCCGTGCGGTGCGCCTTCAGATAGGTCGCGTCGATCATGATCGTCTTCGGCGTGGCGCTCGCGGCCGCCAGTCCTTCCATTATGCGGAGGAAGACATCCCTTTCGCCCCATCGCTTCCACCGGTTGTAGAGCGTCCCTTCGACAAGCTCAGGACATGCTTGAGTGGGCCATACTCCCGAGGGGCATCGCACCATCGTAGCCCGTTGCGGTTGACGAAAACGATGCCGCTCAACACTCGCCGGTCATCAACCCGTGTCTTGCCGTGGCTCTTGGGACAATACGGTTCGAGCCGCGCCATCTGCTCGTCGGTCAGCCAGTACAGATCGCTCATCCTCGGTCTCCTCACGGAGCCTGAAACAGATCGAGCCGCTCATATCAATGGGTCTTGACCCTAGGCTTATGCTGGACTCGCGAACCTGAGTTCCTAGTGCGAATCAGTCGGCTGCAGACAAGTATCTTTCGATCACGGCAATGCGTACCTCCTCAACTTTGGCGGCTAGTAACGTATCACATTTCTTATCTGCGAACACCAACATCGCATCGAGTTCGGTAACCATCGCTCGCGCCCAGGTTTGCTGCCCTTTCTCAGACATTCACTACTCCGTAATTTGCGTTATTATAGGCGTACAACGATGACGGCCTTTCGTCCGGCGATACCAAGACCAGGGTAATTACCGCAGTCTTGCCAATATAAAACCGCAGTTGACATCACGGCGGTACAGACGATCGACGACGTTCTTGATACCGCTGGCGACCTTCAAATCAAAAATCACGTAGTGATCGCAAACTTATTTAGCCAGCACACTCTCACGCAGAATGATGAACCGCATGAAGTAAGATTGACAATTAGTGATTTGTACTAACCGGTCCTGCCTTGCGCCGAAAGAAGTAAGGATAGGGCGGCTTTTTCTTAAGAGTTTATGCATCGTAATCAGCCGGCACGATTTGTCGTTAGGCGTACCAGTTTTCCATCGCCGTCATCTTCCAATAACCATAGGGCACCATCTGGGCCTGTCATCACTGATCGGATGCGGGCTCCCATGTCCCAACGTTCCGCTTCACGGGCGCTAATGCCGTCGAACGCGATCCGGATCAGCGACGTCACGGCGAGACCGCCCACGAACGCGGATCCACGCCACTGGGGGAACATGTTCCCTCGGTAGAATGCGAAGCCGGCTGGTGCGATCACCGGGTCCCAGTACATCACCGGCCTTGTGAGTCCGGGATGAGCCCCCGGCTTGGCGATCGGTGTACCATCATAGTTATGGCCATAGGTCGAGATCGGCCAGCCATAGTTCCTGCCCGCCTCGATCAGGTTCAGCTCATCACCGCCGCGAGGGCCCATCTCAGTTTCCCACAAACGCCCCGCGTCATCGAAGGCGAGCCCGTACGAATTACGGTGGCCCGTGCTCCATGTCTCTGCAGGCGTAAGGTTTGGAATGGGAACGCTTTCCTGCCGAACCGACGATCTGAGAAGCGCATCGCTGTCGTTGGCGGAGTCGATGACGTTCACGGTCGCCGTGCCGGTCTTTCCCGCTCCAGGGTTTCCCGGCGCGGGCTTGCCGTCCAGCGTCAACCGAAGAATCTTGCCGAGAGCCTGATTGGGATCCTGCGCGGGATCGAAGCGCTGTCGGTCGCCGGAGGTCAGGAACAGATGCTGGCCGTCGGGCGAGAATGCGATGTACCCACCAAATTGCCCGCCATCCCCGCGAGGAAGCTGCCGCCAGATAACGCGCAAATTTAATAACGCTGGTTTGCCGTTCTTGCTTCCAAGGGCAGCCATCGCCAAGGCCAGCCCATCACCGCCGGCGCCGGGCTCCGAATAGGTGAGATACACGCGTTGATCGCGTGTGAAGGTGGGCGAGGTCGCGACGAAAAGCAGGCCACCCTGCCCTTCGTAATGAACGGCCGGCACGCCACCAACTTCCTTCTTCGCTCCATCGGGTGTCACGATCCACAGATGACCGGGCTTCTCGGTCACGAGCATCCGGCGATCCGGCAGGAACGCCATAGCCCACGGCGTATCGAAGGTTGCGATCGTCTTGGTCAAGAAGGGCTTGACGGGGGTTGGCTTGGTAGCGCCGTAATTGATCGGCTTGGTGTTCGGCACCGCCGACTGAGACGCACGCTCTGATTGCCCACAACCACTCAGCACAGGCAGCAGGCAGTATATTAGCGGTGCAAATCGGCGCATCTCAGATCCCGACAAGATGGGTATGATAATCAAACGTTATCTAACTGTAGAACTTATCTATGTCGTCTGGATCGCTTGGCATAGAAACTTTTTCAGATTTACATGTTCGTCCCGGGCCCTGTTTAAAAAAAGGTGCCCGTGACGGCGGACCATCACGGGCATAGGCTCCAGGGGATGGAGGGCTTTTAACTCTTGATGCGTATAACCAGACCGAAGCGGCGGTCATAGATGTTGTTGAAGCGGGGCCTGATCTTTTCGCCGAAGTACGTCTGGTTCAAAGCATTGAGGATGTTCGATGCATCGAACGAAATGTCGAAATGATCATTGATGCTGTAACCGATCGACGCGTCCAGCTGGTCGAAGGGCTTGACGTAAATCGGTAAGGAGCCGGAGCCGGGTCCGGTGGTCGTCTCGACGTAATCGTCACGCCAGGTGTAGGCCGCACGCAGGCGGAACCCACCCTTTTCGTAGAAGCCGACCAGATTGTAGCTGTTCTTTGAAAGGCCCTGCAGGGGGACACTCTGACCTGCGATGGGGCTCGGTGCCTTGGAGTCCACGAACGTGTAGTTCGCTTGGATGCCGAATCCATCCAGAGGCGTTGGGAGGAAGTCCAGGAAAGTCTGCGTTCCCACCTCGAAGCCCTTGATTGTGCCGTTGTCGCCGTTCTGCGGTCGATTGATGTCGGCCTGAGTCACGGTCGGAAAGTCGGGAAGGCTGACCGTCTCACGCGTTACCGTGTTCTGGATGAAGCCGTTTACCTTTTTCAAAAACCCCGAAAGGTAGACGTACCCGCTGCGCGAATAGTAATATTCGAGGCTTGCATCATAAGACGTCGACCTCAGGGGCTTTAGGTCCGGATTGCCAGCATTGATCGAAAGGATCTGGTTCGCCGCCAACGACGAGATGTTCAGCGTGGGACTGAGGTTCGTGAACTGCGGACGCGTCAGCTGCTTTGCAGCCGCAAAGCGAAGAAATAATTCCGGCGTGATCTTGAACCGCAGGTTGGCGCTCGGCAGGAAGTTTTTGTAGCTGGCGTCCTGATCGATCGGCGACGTCGAACCGTTCGGCCGTTGAATGACGCCGACGGTGGACAAACTGGTCCGCAGATAGCGGGCTCCGATGTTCCCGTCGACCGGCACACCCAGCACGTCGAGATCCAGATTTATCTGACCGTAGACTGCGTAGGTGTCCTCCTTCTGAGAGTAGGTGTTCGCCGGCGCGTAGCTGACCGCACAAACCGTGTCACCGAACACTTGGCAGAGCAGCGCCTGATTGCGCTGAATGTCCGTCGGTACGGCATAGACGACGCCGATCGGATTGGGGACGTTGCCGGTACGGAAAAAGTCGCTCGAGTTGGCGATCGGTCCGAGCCCTTGCGGGAATATCGTGGCCGGGAACGTGATCGCTGGCGAACCCGAGGGCGCAACCGGGAAATGGTTGCGCGTCCCCTGCATGCGCTCGACGTCGCGCGTCGTATATCGACCGCCAACCGAGATTGACTTTACGAAGAAATCAGGAATCTCGTATTCGCCGTCCAGACGCCCGGCGAAACCATCGGTCGTCGCCTGCTCGCGCGACGCACTGGACTCTAAATAGCGGTACTTGCTGACATCTCCGAAATCGAAGCCCGATAGCGCGAGCGAGACCTGATCGCCCGACGTATCAAAGTCGAGCCTAGTGCCGGTGGTGTTCCCGTTGTTGCCGGCACGCGTTCCGCTGCTGTTGTCCACGCGTTGCGCCTTGGTATAGGCGATGTCCGTGCTGAGCTTAAAGAAGTCGGTGGCATTCCATGAGCCACCGCCGGCGATCTGCCATACGTAGGACTTGCGATCGAAGGTGTTGGCGCTCGAAGTGAACTCGACGTTGCGATAGGATCCAGACTTCACCACGTTGGTCCCATCTTGGAAGACGAACGTGGCGTCGTCAGCCGCCTGCAACGGCCCTCGGTTGGCATAGGCCAGATTCACGTCCTGAGTGTAGTCGTACTTGTTGTAGAAACCTTCGACAAAGAACGACAGACGGTCGCTCGCCTTCCATTGCAGCGCGCCGTTATAGACGATGCGAGTGCGATCCGTGATTTCCAACGTATCGCCGCCGCCGTTGGGGGAAAGTACGCGATCGCCGGGATCGAGCGGTCCCTGCCCTGGGGTGACGACGCCGTTGGCCGGCCCCGTCCGACCGACGAAGATGCCGTTTTTGTTGAAGTCGACGATGTTGTAGCGGTCGTTGAACGGCTCGGCACCCTGGTTGTCGAAGCGCCCCGCTGATCGAATATAGGCGGCTCCTAAAAGTATCCCAATCTCACCGATACCCGTCGAGAAGCGGTTGGAGATCAGTCCCGAGACCTGGGGCTTTCCTCGGCCAATGAAGTCGTAGTAGTTCATGCGGCCGCTTACGCTGGCCTGGAAACCCTTGAAGTCGAACGGACGACGCGTCTTCAGATTGACGACGCCACCGAGGCCGCCCTCGACCAGCGTGGACGACGGGTTCTTGTAGACGTCGATTCCGGCAAGCACTTCTGCCGGTATGTTTTCAAGGCTGAGGTCGCGGCTGTTGTCGCTGAAGGCTTCGCGCCCGTTCACCAGCGTCCTCACCTGCGTCAGGCCCCGGATCGCGATGCCGCTGCCTTCACCGTGGTTGCGCGTGATCTGCACGCCGGGCACCCGTTGAAGTGCTTCGGCCAGGTTGTTGTCGGGCAGCTTTCCGATGTCCTCGGCAACGATCGAATCGACGATCTCGCTGGCATTGCGCTTGGTGTTCTGGGCGTTCTGCAAGCTCTGCCGGAAGCCGGTAACGACGATGTCGCCCGTCTCATCGACGACTTGGGGGTTAGGCGCCGTCTGATCCAGACCGGCAGGTGCATTCGCGCTTGGCGTACTAGGCGTCGTCGTGGGCGCGGGGCCAACCGGCTTCGCTGGGGGCACGGCAGTCTGTGCATACGCAGCACCCGACATCGTCGCGACCACGAAACCAGTGCCGACGAGCAACCGCATCTTTCGCATCTGGGACTTCATCATTCTCTCCCTGTTCAGTGCCAGTGATCTGGCTTGTTCGAAGCTTGGCCGCCGTTGCGTCGTTGCTCCCTTCCCCGCGCAAATCGACAACTTGCTAAGGAAAGCCCTCGCAGATCCAAAATGCGCAGCATGACGATGCGATGTGATCAGCACTGGCCTTCAAGAACTTCCGACATACAAAGTCAAATGATTTGTGCCAGCGCTGGCACATTCAGTCATTTGCCGACCGGAATCGGCGTTCGGAGGGTAACTAGCGGGGCGCCAACCTGACCATCGTTACGCCGTGGGGCTGGACCACGGCCGAAAAGCCGCCCTTGACCGAAACCTGGGTCGTGCCGTTCCACAAGTCGTCGATCCGCATCGCCAAGCGTGCGGGATAGCCGATCTCCGGCCACGCGACTGAAATGCGGGCTGGCGCTTCGCTCCGGTTCACGAGCGCCACGGCCCGATCGCCGTTCGCAAGCGGACGCGCCCAGATTTCGCTTTCGCCGTCGTCCCTTACCCGCCGTCCTTGCGCACCCAGCGCGTCCTGATCGACTGCGATGACCGCCTTGTTGAGTAGAATTAACCGCGTACTGGCCGTCATCGCGGCAATGTCGTTCCCCGCGATCAACGGAGCGGCCATCATCGCCCACAGACTGAAATGGGTTCGATATTCAACATCGGTCATTCCGCCATTGCCGACTTCCAGCATGTCGGGATCGTTCCAATGGCCGGGGCCGGCATAGGGATAGAGCGGCTCGTTCTTGTCGACGATGTCCATCATGCCGAGCGAATAGGTCACCGGTCCCTTCCAGGCGTCGCGGATGTCTCCCGTCGTTCGCCACAGATTGCCGATCTTCCCGCCCCATTCCCATGGACGGTTGTTGCCCCATTCGCACATCGACAGGACGATGTTCCGGCCGGTCGATCGGAGCGCGTCCGCCATCAGCGCATACGCCTCCTCAGCGTTGCGGACGCCGGTGGAGCACCAGTCATATTTCAGATAGTCCACGCCCCACCGCGCATACGTGATCGCATCCTGATATTCGTGGCCCTGGCTGCCGGGACGACCGCCACACGTCTTGCGTCCGGCGTCGGAATAGATGCCGAACTTTAGCCCCTTTGAATGGACATAATCGGCGAGCGCCTTGATGCCCGACGGGAACTTGGCCGCGTCTGCCGTGATGACGCCGTCGGCGGTCCGCTCGCCGTGCCAGCAATCGTCGATGACGACATACTGATAGCCTGCCGCCTTCATGCCGCTGTTCACGATCGCGTCGGTGGCGTCGCGAATGGTCTGCTCGGTGATCTTGCAGCCATATCTGTTCCAGCTGTTCCAGCCCATCGGCGGCGTCATGGCGAGCCCGTTCGCGGTGCGGCCGGCCTCGCGCGACGGGCGCACGGTATTGGGATCGACGAGCTGGTCCTGCGCCGCGGCACCGCTCGCCGACGCGAGCAGAGACACGAGGGTAGCCGTATGCTTCAGGGTCTTGATCATGATTTCGTCCTACAAGTGCGGCTATTTGCGAGTGCGGTTCGCGGGGGCAAATGAGAATGTCAGTCGCCCCGAATAGCTGCCGCTCGCAACAGCAGGTTCGCCGCTTGGACCCGAGTCCTCGGGCGTAATGAACTTCGACCCCATCGCGGGAATGGCATTCAGGACGGAAATGTCGCCTGCGGGGAAATCCACCGTCGTGTTTGGAAAGTCGTCGCGCCGCATGCCGACGCGCAGAAACGCAGGCGTCGCACTGGACACCGCCCATTCGCCCCTTGGCGTGTCGAAGCGCACCCAGCGCAATCCCGAGAAATAGCCGGCACGATCGGGCGTCGGCAGCATTGGATCATTGCGTACGGCGATATCGTGCACGCCGAGCGTCGTCCCGCGCAAGCGGTTCTGCCAGACGGGCGTCGGTCCGTCGATCAACCCGCGTACGCGCGCCACGTCGGCGAGCGGATGGTCGAAGCCTACGCCATGATAGAGGAAGCGTCCCGCCAGCGTGTAGCGATAGTCGAGCGCGAGCGTGCCGTCCGCAGCAAGCGTCCAGCGCGCGCGGTCGAGACCGCCCGCCCCGTCCGCCTCGACCCAAGCCTGCGCCTGCCCTGTTGCAACATCGCGGCCGGTGCCCGACGTCAGCGCGAGCGACGGCGCGGCGGCGCGCGCAAAGCGCGAAGCCTCGTAGCCGAGCCTCACGGAAGCGACCGAAAACGGCTTGCCGCTCGATCCGTGCACATTGGTGATGCGGATCGCCGCGATGGGTCCTGGCGGCAAGGCGAAGCGATCGGGGTCGCGTGTCCCGCGCTCGCCCGCGTAGATCGTCCTCCACGTCACGCCATCCGCGGACGCCTCGAGCGTGAAGCCAGCCCAGGCGTCGCTGCGACCGTCGGGCAGTTTCACCTCGATGAGGTTCGTCATCGTCGGTCTTGCCGGGCGATAGAGCGTGCCGTCGCCGACAAGCGGCGTCCAGACCGGCTCGTCCTTCGTCTTTGGGCCGATCGCGACGAGCCGCGGACCATTGGCGAGCGCCAGCCGTTGCCCGCCACGGGAAATATCGCGAAGCAGCCCGGTCGTCGTATCGAACCTCGCGACGACATCGCCGGCGGACAGATCGATCGTGTCGCCGTTGCGGACCGCTTGCGGCATGCTCGCCGAGCGGCCCGCAGCCAGCTTGGGTGTCGGTGCTGCGCCGCCCTGGATCGGCCAGACCCACGTCCAGAGCTCGGAGGTTCCGTTTCGTGCGGTGATCGACAAGGCGTCGGCCTCACGCCAGTCGCTCGGCAAGGCCACCGGCAGCTCGCCCGTGGCGTGCGGCGGGATCGATGCCGTCGCCATGCCCTGATGCAGCACGCGCGGCGTGATCGCGGCATCGGCTGGTGTGGCGAAGCGGATCAGCTTCCACTGGAACTGCACCGCACTCAGCGGCGTGAAGTCATATCCGTTGGTGACGCTGAGCCGCCCGTCGAACGTGGCATCCAGCCTGGGCGCGGCGATCTGCACCGGCGACCAGATATCGCGAACGGTGTAATAGCTCGGTTCCTTCTCGTGCCGCGCACCGAGGATGCCGTCGGGCGCGTTGGTGCCGAAATTGTCGATCCGTCCCTTCTGGTCGGTGCGCGCAATGCCTTCGTCGGCGTACACCCAGATGAAGCCGCCCGCTCCCTTGGGCGATCCCGCGATCGCCCGCCAATAGTCGTCGAGCCCGGACCCGGCCCCGCCGTCGAACAGACCGTGCATGAATTCGGTCGGCATCAGCAGGTTGGGCGTGGCAAGCCGCCTGACGACGTCGGCGTATAGCGGGTAATGCTTCGTATCGACGCCGTCGTGCAGCTCCCACGGGTGCATGACCTTGCGCCCCTGCGGATCGTAAAGGGCGAAATCGCCGTCGAGTTCGCGGTTCCAACCACCTTCGTTGCCGTTGTCCCACAGGATGATGCTGGGATGGTTGACGTCGCGTTCGATCATCTCGCGTACCAACCGGCGCCCCACCTCGGTGTCGTGCGCGTGCTGCCAACCGCTGAGTTCGTCGATGACGTAGAGCCCGAGTTCGTCTGCGGCCTCCAGGAAGGATTCGTCGGGCGGGTAATGCGACATCCTGACCGCATTCATGTTCATCGACTGGATCATGCGGACGTCGTCGTAATTGTCCTTGCGCGTCAGAGTGCGCGCAGTGTCGGGGCGAAAACTGTGTCGGTTGACGCCCTTCAACAGGATGCGCTGACCGTTGAGATAGAGCCCCTGGCCGGGCCGCACCTCGAACGTGCGGAAGCCAAAGCGTTCCCGTGTACGATGAATGACTGCATCGCCTTGATACAGCGTCAGCGCGAGGCCGTAGAGGTTGGGCGTCTCGGCGGTCCACAGCTTGGGGCCGGCGACACGCGTCGCCAGGCGGACGCGGCCAGCGCCGCCGGGCGGGATCGGCGTACTGAAGGGCATGCCGACCGGACGCCCGCCGGAATCCAGCACCTGCGCTTCCACGCGGGTCACCTCGCGCGGGGCCGCGAGCGTCACGTCGACCGTGAGATCGCCGGTCGCGCGGCCATCGATCGCGCTGTGCTCGATCGCCTGCGCGGGCGTCGCCTCGAGCCAGACCGGACGGAAGATGCCGCCGAACACCCAGTAATCGGTGAAGCGTTCGGCCTTGTTGGTGTCCACGTTGGCGGACGCCTCGGCGACGTCTACCTCAACGACGTTGTCGCCACCGATCTTGACGAGCTTCGTGACGTCGAACGAGAACCGGTAGAAACCGCCCTGATGGACCGGCCCCGCCTGGACGCCGTTCACGGTGACGCGCGTATCGGTCATCACGCCGTCGAAGACCAGACGAACGCGGCGATCGGCCCAGTTCGCGGGCACGGTGAAATGCCGTCGGTAGAAGCCATGGTTCTTCCGCCTGCCGGGATTTTCGTCGCCGTACTGGTACGCACCGAAGCCGTGCTGCTGCCAGTTGGAGGGGACGGGGATCCTGGCCTTCTCGCCGGCGCGTCGGTCGCCATCGATGGTGAAGTCCCAGAAGACCGCATCGTCGGGGCCATGCCCGGACAGCATCAACCGATCCGTTTCGGTAGCCCCCTGCCGGACGGCGTCGGATTTCACCGCGGGTTGCGCCTGTGCCATCGTCGCAAGGGCGAAGATCGCCGCACCGGCCAGAATCGTTGCTCGAAACGGTCGTGCGATCATCGGGTCTCTCCTCTGAGCGTTCCGACGGCGTCGATCGGTCGCTGGTTTCGCCAAGTCTTTCACCAGCTGAATGATGACTGTCAATGATTTATGCCAGCGGTGGCATGGATGGTACGCACCGCGATCTTGTCTATAGTCGTGCGATCAGCAGCCATCCGGTCGACAGGGAGAGTTACGAGGCATGAGCGACTATCGATCGATTACGATCACCGATGTCGCACAGGCCGCCGGGGTGTCGATCCGCACGGTCTCGCGCGTCCTCAACAATTCTCCGAAAGTGGGCGCAGCCGCGCGCGAGAAAATCCAAGCGACGATCGAGGAGATGGGCTTCAGTCCCAGCAGCCGCGCGCGCGCGCTCGCCTCGGGGCGCTCGTCGCTGATCGGCGTCGTCCAGGACGATCCCAACGCACATGTCATCGGCGTCTTTCAGCGCGGGATCGTCGACGTGTGCGCTGCTCAAGGATACGAACTCGTCGTCCACCCGGCAAAATTCGGCGATCCGGACCTGACCCGCAATATCGAGGACTTCGCCCGCCGCTCCCGGATCGACGGGCTGATCGTCCTGCCACCGATCTCGGAAGCATCTTCGATCGCGCTTGCGCTCACGAAACGGGGAGTGCCCGCGATCGGCATCGCCTCGGTCCGTGTGCCGGGATATCCGGGTGCACTGGTCAGCGAGGAACGGATCGCCGCCGGCGTGCTGGCGGAGCATCTCATCGGACTGGGGCACACGCGCATCGCGATCGTGACCGGGCCGCTCGCCTTCCATTCCGCGAACGAGCGCGAACAGGGTTTTAGGGGCGCCCTGGAAGCACACGACATGTCCCTACCCAACCGCTATGTCCGCGAGGGCGATTACGGCTTCGCGAGCGGCTATGCCGCGGCGGGGGCGCTGCTCGATCAGGCGGACCCGCCGACCGCGATCTTCGCCTGCAACGACATCATGGCCGCCTCGGCCATCAAGGCGGCGCACGAGCGCGGCCTTGCGGTGCCTCGCGACCTGTCGATTGCGGGGTTCGACGACAGCGACATCGCATCGATGGTATCGCCTGCCCTCACGACCATCCGCCGCCCGCTGCTGGCGATGGCGCACGACGCGACCGAGCGGCTGATCGGGATGATCGCGGACCGCAGCATCACCCGTCTTCCGGACCACCGCATCGCGCTTTCGCTGATCGAGCGGCAATCGACCGGACCCGCACCCGCTTAAGCCGGCCGCTGGCGCGGCGACGGGACATCCTCGACGTCCAGCTTGTATGCCTTTCGCGCGAGGTTGTAGGCGAGGTCGACCGCAAGCTCGGCCGCTTCCCAGTCGGCGATCTGCCCTTCGGCGACGAGACCCGCCAGATAACCGCAGTCGATCCTTCGTGCGACGTCGTGCCGTGCCGGGATCGACAGAAACGCGCGCGTGTCGTCGTTGAAGCCCGCCGTGTTGTAGAAGCCCGCGGTCTCGGTCGTCATCGCTCGGAAGCGGCGCATCCCCTCCGGACTGTCATGGAACCACCAGGGCGGGCCCAGCGTCAGACAGGGATAGTGACCCGCCAGCGGCGCAAGCTCGCGCGCATAGCTGGTCTCATCGAGCGTGAAGAGGATGATCGACAGGCCGGGTTCGTTGCCGAACGCATCCAGCAGCGGACGCAGCGCGCCGACATAGTCGGTACGCGTCGGGATGTCCGCGCCCTTGTCGCGCCCGAACGCGCGATGCAGCGCGCGATTGTGATTGCGGCACGAACCGGGATGGATCTGCATCACCAGACCGTCGGCAAGGCTCATGCGGGCCATCTCGGTCAGCATCTGCGCGCGAAACATCTCCGCATCGGCAGCGGACGCGCTTCCAGTACCCATGACACGTTGAAAAAGCGCCTCGGCTTCCGCGGGTGACAGGTTCGCGGTAAGGGCGGTGGGGTGACCGTGATCGGTCGAGGTCGCGCCCATCGCGATGAAGTCCTGCCGTCGTTTCGCATGCGCGGCGAGATATCCCCGCCATGTCGCCACGTCTTCGCCGGTTAAGGCGGCGAACTTCGCCAGCGCGGGGCGGAACTGCTCATGCTCCGCGTCGATTACCGCGTCGGGACGATAGGCCGTGACGACGCGACCGTGCCAACCCGACGCGCGGATCGCCTTGTGATGCGCGAGATCGTCGTCCGCGCCCTCGGTCGTCGCGAGCAGTTCGATGCCGAACCGATCGTAGAGCGCGCGGGGACGAAACGCGGGGGTCGCGAGCAGTTCGCCGATCCGGTCGAAATACAGATCGGCAGTTTTCGCATCCAACCTGACGTCGAACCCGAACACCTCGGCGAAGACGTGATCGAGCCACAACCGCGACGGCGTGCCACGGAACAGATGCTGGTTCGATGCAAACACCGACCACGCCGCGCGTGGGTCTGCGGTACCAGGCCGGCCATGCGCGGGCACGCCCAGGGACTCCATCGATACGCCCTGGCTGTAGAGCATCCGGTACAGATAATGATCAGGTGCAACCAGCAGTTCGGTCGCATCGGTCCACGGCGCGTCGGTGGCGAACCACGCGGGATCGGTATGGCCGTGCGGGCTTACGATCGGCAGCGGCGCGGCCACCGCGTAGAGTTCGCGCGTGAGCGCGCGGGTGCGCGGATCGACAGGAAAAAGACGGTTGGGGTCGAGGCGGAGTGGGGTCATCGGGAGGTCTCGCATGAGGAGCGACATCGGGCTTGTGCCAGCGATGGCACAGATGCTAGGCGGGTTGCAATGACCATGGCAAAATCCGCAAACCTCCGACCTGATCCGGCTCTGCCCGACGCGGTCCGGGTCCATCCCGCCGATCAGGTCGCGATCGCGCTGCGGCCGTTCTCCGTGGGCGAGACCATTCTGGTCGACGCGCTGTCGGTGTACGTCGCCGAAGCGATCGGCGTGGGTCACAAGATCGCGCTGACCGCGATCGCCGCCGGCGAAGATGTCCGCCGCTATGGATGGACTATCGGGCGGGCCACCGTCGACATCATGGCGGGGTACCATGTCCACAGCCAGAATCTGGTCACCAAACTGTCGGGCGAGGAACCCTATCGCTATGCTCCCTCGGCACCGGATAGGCCCTTCCATTCAGCGCGCATCGCCGGCGCGCCGCAACGAACGTTTGAAGGCTATGTGCGGGCGGACGGCGCGGTTGGCACGCGCAACGAGATCTGGGTCTTGCCGACCGTCGGTTGCGTCGGACGAACCGCACAGCGCGCCGCGCAGCGCGCGGCGGTTCGCCACGCCGGCGTCGTCGACGGGGTATTCGCCTTTGCGCATCCGTTCGGCTGCTCTCAACTGGGCGACGATCTGGACGGCACCGCGCGGGTGATCGCATCGCTCGCCAGCCACCCCAATGCGGGCGGCGTGCTGCTGCTGGGCCTAGGCTGCGAGGAGAACCAGCTTGCGCCACTGCTGGCGCGCATCCCGGAGCACTATCATGATCGCATCCGCACCGTCGGCGCGCAGACGAGCCTCGACGAAATGAATGCCGCCGGCGAAGCGATCGACGCGCTCGTCGCGCGCGCACGCCTTGACCGGCGCACGACCGTGGGACTCGATGCGCTGCGCCTCGGTCTCAAATGCGGCGGGTCGGACGGTTTCAGCGGGCTGACCGCGAACCCGCTGATCGGCCGTGCCGCGGATGCCGTGACCGCATCAGGCGGCGCCGCGATCCTGACCGAGATCCCGGAGATGTTCGGGGCGGAACGGCTGTTGATGGCGCGCGCGGCGACCCGCGACGTATTCGAGGGGATCGTCACGGTCGTAAATGATTTCAAGCGGTACTTCCTCGATCACGGCGAGCCAATCTCGGAAAATCCGAGTCCCGGCAACGTCGAAGGCGGGATCACCACGCTGGAGGAGAAGTCGTTAGGGGCGGTGCAGAAGGGCGGCCGGGCGATCGTCACCGACGTACTGCGGTACGGGGACCGGGTGCGCCGTCCCGGACTGACCATTCTCGAGGCGCCGGGAAACGACGCCGTTTCGACCACCGCGCTCGCAGCCGCAGGTGCGACCCTCACCCTGTTCTCGACGGGACGCGGCACACCGCTCGGCAGCCCGGTGCCGACGATGAAACTTGCGACGAATCACGGCCTCGCGACTCG
Source organism: Sphingomonas faeni (assembly GCF_040407565.1). GTDB lineage: Bacteria > Pseudomonadota > Alphaproteobacteria > Sphingomonadales > Sphingomonadaceae > Sphingomonas > Sphingomonas faeni_F. The sequence continues at coordinate 308,787 of NZ_JAPZPR010000007.1, read as the reverse complement.
CAAGCCCGGCTGGATCGATTTCGATGCCGGCAGCGTGATCGATCAGGGCATCGAGGCGACCACCGAGGCGCTGCTCGACCGGATCTGCGCGATCGCGTCGGGCGAGCCTGCGCGCAACGAAACCAATGATGAGCGCGAGATTGCGCTTTGGAAACGCGGCGTGACGCTGTGAGCGAACGCCCCAGGCTATCGACCGCAACGCTACGTCGCGCATCGGCCAATGTCGCACTCCCGAGCTACGACCGCACGGACCTGGTCCCGGGCATCGTCCATTTCGGTCCCGGCGCGTTCCACCGTGCCCATCAGGCCGCCTATGTGGATGCGATCCTGGCGGACGATCCCCGTTGGGCGATCAGCGCGGTCGCGCTCAACTCCACCGACGTCGCCGACGCACTGACGCCGCAGGACGGGCTCTACACGCTGGCGCTGCTCGGCGAAGACACACGGTACCGAGTCATCGGTGCGATCTCCGAATTCCTGACACGCTGCGACGGCGATGCGATCGCGAACCGCCTCGCCGCCCCATCCACACGCCTGGTGACGGCGACGGTGACCGAGAAGGGATATTGTCTCACCGCGGAAGGCGGGCTGGACGTAGACCACCCGGCGATCCGCAACGATCTGTCAGGGGCTGGACCAACGAGCCTTATCGGACGGCTGGTAGACGGACTGTCGCGGCGACGTGCGGCGAACGCCGGGGGGCTGACGATCCTGTCGTGTGACAATTTGGCGGCAAACGGCGAGCGGCTGGCACGCGCGGTCGGTGACTTCGCGACGATCGCGGAGCCCGATCTGGCGCGTTGGATCGCCGATACGGTGCGCTTTCCCTCCTCGATGGTGGATTCGATCACGCCCGCGACCGACGACGCGCTGCGCACGCGCGTTGCCGCCGCGACCGGCCTCGACGATGCATGGCCGATTCAGCGCGAGACGTTCACCCAGTGGGTGATCGAAGACGACTTTCACGGTCAAGCGCCGCCCTTCGCCAGTGCAGGCGCGCAGATCGTCGCCTCGGTCGCGGCGTTCGAGGATGCGAAGCTGCGGCTGCTGAACGGCGCGCATTCCAGCTTGGCGTACATCGGTTTGCTGCTCGGGCACGAGACCGTCGCCGACGCGATGGCGGACGAGGATCTCGCCGGGTTCGTCGAACGGATCATGCGCGAGGATATTGCGCCGAGCCTGAACCCCACCGCCGGACTCGATGTTCCGCGCTACATCGACGCGATCCTCGCGCGGTTCCGCAATTCGGCCGTCCGGCATCTTCTGTCGCAGATCGCCTGGGACGGCTCGCAGAAGCTGCCGTTCCGCCTGATCGCGACGATCGCGGACGCACGCACCGCTGATCGGCCAGTCGACAGGCTGGCGATACCGATCGCAGCGTGGTGCCGCTTTCTCGCATTGCCGCGCCCGCCGGCTCCGCCTCTGGTGGATCCGCTATCCGCGACCCTTCGTCCGCTAGCGGACGACGTCAACGCGCTGATCCAACGCAGCGGCGTGTTTCCCGATAGGCTGGCCCGCGACGTGGTGTTTCGCGGCGCGGTCGCGCAAGCGCACGCGAAGATGGACGACGAACGCGCGGTGCGCGCGATATTATAGGACGAAGCGTCGACCCGGAATGTCGGGCGGTATCGGGAGAGGTTGATGGAAGAGACTGCTAAACGGCCGCTCGCGGCATCGCGCTATCGCTGGGTGATCTGCGGGCTGCTGTTCGTGGCCACGGGCATCAACTATGTCGACCGGCAGATGATCGGGCTGTTGAAGCCGACGCTTCAGACCGAATTCGGTTGGAGCGAGGGTTCCTACGCCGACATCGTGTTCTGGTTCCAGGCCGCCTATGCGATTGGCTATATCGGCTTCGGCGCGGTCATCGACCGGCTGGGCGCACGGATCGGCTATGCCTGCGCGTTCACGATATGGACGATCGCGCACATCCTTCACGGCTTCGTCCACGGCGTGATGGGGTTCGGCATGGTCCGGTTCCTGCTGGGGATCGGCGAGTCCGGAAATTTTCCTGCAGGGTTGAAGGCGGTCGCGGAATGGTTTCCGCCTGAAGAGCGCGCGCTGGCGACCGGCATCTTCAATGCCGGCTCCAACATAGGGGCGATCGTGACGCCGCTCGTCGTGCCGGCGATCACGCTGGCGTTCGGGTGGCGCGCGGCGTTCATCATCACCGGCGTGGTCAGCTTCGTCTGGCTGTTCGCGTGGCTGTTCTTCTATCGCCTGCCGCACCGCGTCGTGCGCGATCAGAGCGTGTCGATCGCACCGCCGGCAAAGCTCGGCTGGCGCCGTGTCGCGGGCATGCGAGAGACCTGGGCGTTCGCGATCGCGAAGTTCCTGACCGATCCGGTCTGGTGGCTCTTCCTATTCTGGCTGCCAGATTTTCTGCACCGCCGCCACGGGCTAGATCTGCGCACCTTCGGACCGCCGTTGGTCGTCATCTATGTGCTGTCTGATCTGGGCAGCGTCGCGGGCGGATGGCTGTCATCGCGGATGATGCGCGCGGGCCTTACCGTCAATCGCTCGCGGAAGATCACGATGCTGATCTGCGCAATCGCAGTGATGCCGGTGTTCGCCGCGCAATATGTCGACAGCCTATGGGCAGCGGTCGCGATCATCGGGCTGGCGGCCGCGGCGCATCAGGCGTGGTCGGCGAACCTGTTCACGCTGCCGTCCGACATGGTTCCGCAGAGCGCGATGGGATCTGTGATCGGCATCGGCGGCGCGGCGGGGGCAGTCGGCGGCATGCTGATGGCGAAATACACCGGATTCGTGCTCGAACGCTTCGACAGCTATTGGCCGATATTCCTAGTCGCCGGCAGCGTGTACCTGTTCGCGCTGCTGATCATTCAATTGCTCGTGCCAGATCTAAAGATACGATCCTGACATGACGACATTGAGCCTGAGGATCCAATCGGCTGGTAGGAGTAGGAGTTGATGGGACGTTTCGTCGCATTCGGAGAGATCATGCTCCGAATGTCGCCGCCGGGTCGCGAACTGCTGCTCCAAACACCGCGGTTCGAGACATGGGTCGCTGGCGCGGAAGCAAATGTAGCGACCGCGTTGGCGTTGCTCGGCCATGAAACTTCGATGGTGAGCGCTGTACCTGACGATGCGCTTGGAGATGCAGCGGTGCGAACGCTGCGCGGTCATGGCGTCGACACACGAGGCATTCAGCGACGGCCTGGACGCATGCCGTTGTACTTCGTGACAAGCGGCGCAGGAATGCGCGCCACCGACGTCATTTACGACCGCGGACACTCGGCGTTCGTTAAGGCGCCGCCCGAAAGCTGGGACTGGGAGACGTTGCTCGCGGGCGCTGACAGATTGCACCTATCGGGCATTACCCCCGCTCTAGGCTGTGGAGGCCGCGCACTGGCGCTGCAGACGGCGGAGGCCGCGACATCGCGCGGCATTCCCATCTCGTTCGACGGAAACTACCGCGAACGGTTGTGGGCGACCTGGGACAGTCGACCGCGTGAGACGTTGCTTGAGCTAGTGGCACTGGCGGATGTCGTGTTCGGCAACCGTCGTGACATCGCCCTCCTGCTCGACGAACGCTTCGCATCGATGCCCGAACGCGTCGCAGCAGAGGCAGCGTTCGCCGCGTTCCCCAAGCTAACCTTACTCGCGTCCACGCGGCGCGAAGTCATCGATGTCAATCACCACTGCGTTTCCGCACGGATCGACCTGCGCGATAAAGAGGTGGAGACAAACAAAATGCAAATCACTGGCATCGTCGATCGGATCGGTACTGGCGACGCGTTCGCTGCCGGTGTTCTCCACGCACTACGCGGCGGTGAAGACGCCCGCGGCGCAGCAGAGACCGGACTGGCGCTGGCGGGTTTGAAGCACTCGCTGCCAGGTGACGCGTCACTGTTCAAGCAGTCGGATCTGAACGCGCTTAAGCAGGGGGGGTTTGACGTTCGACGGTAATGGGGTGAGTAAAGTTGGACTGACTAGCTGAAACGTCCTCCGCGCACGTTTAGCGATAGCGACCCATCTTGACCTTGAGCCACACCGGCCTGTCCGTAAAATTCAGACCATAATCGGTCTGGTCGCCATTCCATACCCGGTCCATCAGCCATTCACCGTTCTGGAAGCGCCCTTCTTCGACGCGTAGAACGATGCCGCCAGCCGCCGCACCCGCGCGCGGCGAGAAGGTCATGCGGACATGGTCGCCGGCTACCAGAAACTCGTCGGACGACAACTGCGCCACAACCGCGCCACCGACCGGTTGCGTCGCCCAGGACGGCGCCTCGGTCTTGATCCAAGTCCATTCCTTCAACCCCATCTGCCATTCGCCGTAACTGGCAGTGACCGACCATTCACCCATCACCTTTGACCGGCTCGATCCGTCGTCAGGTCTCGCCGTGCCCCAAGTCGGACGCTCGAAGGCGATGCGTGGCCAGTCGCGTCCCATGGCCGCGAACAACGCGTATTTGTTGGCGAACGCACCAACCGTCGGGGCATCCAAGAGCTTTGCCCCCAGCGGATAATTTAGATAGCCCGTGTCATCCATACCGAAAGGCGAGAAGCCGATCGCACCGCGTCCTAGTGCGGCATAGAGGAAGCGCGCATATTCTGCGGCGTTGCCAATCTCCGGCACCATAAGCGCGTTGTCCGGGCGCACGAAGCCATCGAGATACAAGGCGACATGGTTCTCGTCGCGATCGTAGATGTCGGGCGCAGCGAAATCGACCGCGGGCGCGGCAACCTTCCAAATGTCAAGCGTGTCCTGCTGCGGGCCGCCGCTGGCCACATCGCTAACCGCCGGTACCTTGGTCGGATCTGCTAAGCTCGCGTTCACGTACATCGGGAGAGGCTTCACTGCCTTGCCGGCGGCGGCGATCTCTCCAACGAAGCGTGCAGTATGCCATGTATTGAACGCACGGTCCGCCTGCGTGCCAAACACTGCGGACCATGTGCCCGCGGGTTTGCGCAACGCACGTGTCAATTCGGTGGGGACGGCCATATTGAAAAGTCTGTTCGCCTCCGCCCCGAAATCCCTTGGCGAGCCGTAGCTGCCTGTCTCGTTCTCGGGCTGAATTAGAATGACGGTGTTCAGAGGGTCATGCTTTTTCAGATACGTCATCATCGCGACAAACGCCCGCTTGTCAGCCTCCATCGTAGCGCTGAACATCGGCGAATGGACACCGTGGACCTTACCGTCGCGCGTCTTCATACGGGGGAACCGCCGATCGTCGAGCTTGAACCAGTCGGGAGTGTACCCCGGGCCGGTGTTCTTCCAAGTACCAAACCACAGCAACACGACCCGCTTGTCATGCGCACGCGCCTGGTCGAGCAAAGTCTGCAGGAACGAGAAATCGAAACGACCCTCGATCGGTTCTACCTGCTGCCAAGCGATGGGCACCTCTACCGTATTCGCGTGCAAACGGTCCAGCATCGGCCATACTTTCGGCAGCTGCGATGCATAGTTGCTGCTGTTGTTTACCTGCGCTCCGAGCATGAGGAAAGGCGCGCCGTCCACCAGCAGCGCATGGCGTCCGTTCTTGGTTACGACGTGCGGGATTGGGCTAGTGGAGGGGTTTGCGAAGGCAGAGATGGCGCAGAACGTAGCACCAAGTGCCAACGCTATGGATAGCACTCCTCCACCCTTGGCTTTCTGCATAGCACCGCTCCCATACACAATTATTGAACTTCGTTTGTGCTAGCGCTAGCACCGCACGCTACGCAATCCGTAAAACGGTAATATGAACGATCGGATTGCCGGACCCTGACGTAGCAAAGTCAAAGTTGGACACCATCCGATGCATACTTTCAAAGCACGCCTGCCCTTTCGGTCCTCCAAGGCCCTTCGCCGGCCCCTGCCCCGCTCACCCCTTCGTCTGATCGTTCCGCTAATGATGGGAGCGTCGTTAGCGACGCTCGGCACCACCGCCCTTGCCGCACCGATCGCGACGGTCGATCGCAACGGCAGCCTCGTCTCCGTCGAAGCCTATGCCCCCAACATCATCCGCGTGACGATCGCGACCGACCGCGGACAGGTCGACGCGCCCCCCGGCGATGGTCCCAATGCAAAGCCCGATGCTGCCGGCTGGACGCATCGTAACGACGCAGGCGCCGACGTCTTCACCTCGTCCGCGCTGTCGCTGTCGGTCGACGCGAAGCCCTGGCCCAAGGCGCCGACGCAGATGGAGCGCTATTTCGCGCCGTCGCTGCCGCCGGTGTCGGTGACGATCCGCAAGCCCGACGGCACCATGCTAACGCAGATGACCGGCTGGGAAATGGCACCGCACACCGTCAATGGCGAGAAGACGTTCCGCGTCGGCGCGAGCTTCGCCTCGCCTGCCGACGAGCATTATTACGGCCTGGGCCAGAACCAGGAAGGCAAGCTCGACCTGCGCGGTCGCACGATCGACTGCCGCCACAATTACGATGCGCCGGCGGGCGAGACGGTCTGCGTGCCGTTCATGGTCACCAACAAGGGCTACGGCATCGTCTGGGACAATCCGTCCTCGACCGTCGTTTCCCCCGGCCTGCACAGCGCGACGCACTGGCAGTCGGAAGTCGGCGAGCGCGTCTCGTTCTTCGTCATCACCGGCGTCACTACCGACGAGATATATGCCGGCTACGCCACGCTGACCGGCACCACGCCGTTGCCGCCGAAGGCTGCGTTCGGCCTCATCCAGAGCAAGGCGCGCTACGAGACCGAGAAGGAACTGCTCGACGTCGCCAACGGGTATCGCAGCCGCGGCCTGCCGCTCGACATCATGGTGCTCGACTGGTTCTACTGGTCGCGCATGGGCCAGCTCGACATCGACCGGACCTATTTCCCCGATCCCAGGGGCATGAACGACAAGCTGAAGTCGATGGGGATGCATTCGATCATCAGCGTCTGGCCGCGGTTCGAGAAGGAATCGCGGTACTTCGACCTGCTGTCGAGCAAGGGCTGGCTGCTCAAGGACAAGGACGGCAACGTCGTCGACGGCCTGCCGATCCGCTCCGACCGCGCGGGCGCTCTGCTCGACAGCACCAACCCCGATGCGCGCCACTGGTTCTGGGACCGGATCCGCGACAACATCGCCAGCCAGGGCTTCGACTGGTTCTGGCTCGACGAGACCGAACCAGACCTCGTGCCCGACGGCAGCTTCTATTCGATCGGTTCGGGGGACCGTTATCACAACGTCTTCCCGCTGCTCCACACGATGAGCGTGGCGGACGGGTCGGCGAAGGATCGCCCCACGATGCGCAACCTGATCCTGTCGCGCGCGGCCTATCTCGGTGCGCAGCGCAACGGCGGGCTGTTCTGGTCGTCGGACATCAAGTCGACCTGGGAGGCTCTGCACCGCCAGATCCCCGCCGGGCTCGGCTTCACCGCCAGCGGCATGGCCTATTGGGGCAGCGACATCGGCGGGTGGCAGTGGCCCAACGGACCCAAGGCGACGCGTCCGGTGCTGCTCGATCCCGCGGGCGCGACCGCAATGGCGCCCGACTACGCGGATTATCCCGAGCTGTTCACGCGCTGGTTCGGATACAGCGTGTTCACGCCGACATTGCGGATCCACGGCCAGCGCCCGGCCACCGCGATCTGGCAGTACGGCACCGCGGCCGAGCCCGTCCTCGCGAACTTCCTGAAGCTGCGCTACTCGCTCATGCCGTACATCTATTCGCTCGGGCGCCACACGTATGAGAGCAATGCGCCGATGATGCGCGCGCTGTTCATGGATTTCCCGAACGACCCCAACGTCGCCGACATGGGCGACGAATATATGTTCGGCCCCGCCTTCCTGGTCGCCCCCGTTACCGAACAGGGCAAGACCAGCCGCCCGGTCTATCTGCCCGCCGGAGCCGACTGGTATGACTATTGGACCAACCAGCGCTTCGCCGGCGGCCAGACCGTCACCGCGAGTGCTCCGATCGACAAGATCCCGCTGTTCGTGCGCGCCGGGTCGATCATCCCGATGGGCGTCCAGGTGCCGAGCACGGCGACCGCGCAGGCGCTCGAGAGCATCCGCGTCTTTCCCGGCGCCGACGCAAGCTTCGCGCTGTACGACGATGACGGCGTGACCAACGACTATCGGACCAAGGGCGGGCGCAAGGCGGTGCTACGCTGGGACGACAAGACCCGGCGGCTCACCGCATCGGGCAAGCTGCCGACCGGGCAGGACGCCGCACCGCTGGTCCAGATTATCGCTGCGAAGTGATATATCGTTTGCTTCTGCATGCCGTGGTCGCGGTTGTCATGTTAACAGTTGGGGAGCTTCGAGTGAGATCTGGTTTTGCCGCAAAACTGATACCGTGCGAGCACCGCTGCAGTCGCAATCGCGTTCTGGGGATCGTTAGCATGGGCCGGGATGGAAGAGTCTGCATCGCGGAAACTTCGAAATCTATGCCGCCTTTAGCGTTACGATGTTTTGCTCAATGCAGCGATAGTCTCCGCAGGAGGAAAGACGTTTTATCCCTGGCCGCAAGACACTTCTCGGTTGCGAAATCTAGGTAGGCTGCAGTTGGCATTGATGTTAATCTTAGCGTTGATTTCATTGGCCTTTTTTGCAAACGTGACTGAATGAAATATTTTATCGATCCCGTCGCAATTGCTCATGCGCAAGGAATACGAGCGGGGCGCTCTCTGGATGGCACGCCGTTCGACTGCCCTTGGCCAATGCAGAATTACGAAGCAGTACGCGCTTGGTTCGCAGGCTACAGCGTCGGCGCGCTATTGGATTCGTGCGGCTCAGTAGAAAATGTCCAAGGTTATACTACATCCAATACAGCAAAGTCTAAAGGCTTGCACGCAGATGTAATGGACAAGATCGCAGCGAGTGGTAGTTCAACGCGGGAATAACGCACACAGACGAGCATTATTCTCCATATGCCGCTTTCGGCCGGGTATTACGAACCCGATGACGTGGAAGCGATCGTTCGCTTGGGGGGTTCCAGAGGCAGAAGTTCGCGCGGCCTTCGACCGTGCTAATTGGGAAGACGATCATTTTTCCCCCTTCCGGTAAAGGCCGTTAAATCCCACTGGGGTCGAGGTAGACTTTACGCAATCACTGCGACCTTTCTGGACGAGACCAAGCATTCTGGATACGTAGGCGAAGGACGCGACTACCTGGTCGTATTCATCGATGAGGAGCAACACGTTTTTAGTGCGCGGTTGCCTGAGATCGACCGCGGCCTGCCGCTACCGATCCGCGTGAACAACTGCGTGACAGGGGAGCAATGGACCTTCTCAACGAAGTGAGGACAGTCGTTCACGTACAGCCGACCGCCAGGTCCCGGCGTCAATGATGATGCGGGCACGACGACGGACAAGCGAGACGACTTCTCTCAACGGATCCAATTATGGCATGTAATTGCGAGACATAAGATCTTATCCCGCCTCTGATGCTCACACGCTAAAGGAATGGCTTCACCAGCGTTCCCAATCAGATGTCCACCGCCCGGATACGCCCCTCTTCATCACTCATCGGGTTTGCAAGACGTTCAACAAGCAACTCGATGAAAAGCCTTACCTTTGGCGATAAATGCCGTCGGCTTGGGTATAGGACTGCAATTGGGATCTCGGGCGTGGCATAATCTGGCAGCAGAAGCTCGAGTGCGCCGTTCTCGATGTCACGTTCGATTAAGAAGCGTGGCAGGCAGGCAACACCTAATCCCGCAAGGGCAGCATCCCGGAGCGCGCCGGCACTATCCGAAAGTAGCACAGGCCGTGCCGGGATTCTGATGATAGGTTCGTATCCGGCCTGTAGGACCCAAACACGTGGATTTTCCCGTGTACCGGACAAAAGCTGCCGGTGAGCCGCGAGATCCTCGATCACGAGGCATTTGTCATGACGTGCGAGATAGCTGGGCGATGCGCAGAGTTGCCCAAACGAGCGGGCGATGACGCGTGAGATAAGTTCGGAAGATACCGACGCCGTGCCGAAGCGGATGGCGATGTCGAATCCGTCTTCGACAACATCTACGACGCGGTCGGTGAAACTAGCTTCGGCCGAAAGGTCCGGCCATCGCTCAAGATACGCGCCGAGGATGGGCAGGATGATCTGCCGCCCGAACGCCTCGGTCGCTGTCACGCGCAGCACACCACGCGGGCGAGCACCGCCTAGCTGAACGCTGTTTTGTGCATCTTCGAGATCAGCAAGGATTTGTCCGGCCTTTTCGTAAAAGCTCTGCCCGTCCGCGGTCAGCCCGACGCGACGCGTAGTTCGGTGTAGCAGGCGCGCGCCCAGTATCTCCTCAAGCCGTGCGATCGATTTGCCGGCAGCCGAACGGGTCAGGCCGATGCGTCTTGCACCCTCATGGAACGACGCGGTGTCAGCGACGGCGACGAACGCCCGCAGAATTCCGATATCGGCTAATTCCTTCACAAGCGTTCCTTTAACGATCCCCGTCAGCACCAGTTACGGGAAGCACATTCGCTAATAGCGCAGCTATATGGGGGAAAGTAGAAAAGAAAGCCTGGAGACTGCAATGACACTATCGTCCAATGTACTTACGCTCCTTGCATCGTGGCAGGACGCCGCAACCGACGTTGTCAGAGCGGTGCAAGGCGACGGCACGCTCAGTTTGCAGGAAGCTCGCGACGGCTATTTTAACGGGCTGGAAGCGCTTCTTCCCTCGCCTGATGGCGTGCGCTTCGAGACGGTGGAAATGGACGGCGTCCCAGCGATGCTCGTGACACCCGACGTGGTCGAGGACGGACGCGCACTCTTTTACATGCATGGAGGGGGTTATGTGCATGGCGCCCCCCGGGCCTATCGAGGGTTGGCCGGCCACTATGCAAAGAAGTTGCGCGCGCAGGTTTATGTGCCCGACTACCGGCAGGCACCTGAGTTTCCCTTCCCGACGCCCATAGACGATACGTTTCGCGCCTATCGTGCGCTGTTCGAGATGGGACATAACCCCTCGCAAATCGCAGTATCCGGTGATTCAGCGGGCGGGGCGCTTGTCGTGACGATCATGCGCAAGGCTCGTGATGCGGGCGTGCCGATGCCCGTCGCAGGCGTCGCGATCTCGCCTTGGGCGGATCTGGCGCATGCTGGTCCTTCCGCACGTACCCGGGATGGCCTAGACCCATTGTGCAGTGTCGAGTTCCTCGATCGCCTCGCGCGCCTGTTTCTTGCCGGTGAGCTTGCAACCCATCCGGATGCCTCTCCTGTACATGCGGATGTCCGCGGACTTTCCCCGATCCTTATTCAAATGGGGGAGAACGAGGTAATGTTGAGCGGTGGGATCGCGCTGGCTGAGCGCTTGGCCGAGCAGCGGGTGCGCGTGACTCTAGAAGTCTGGCCTGGCATGTTCCACGTCTGGCACAGCTTTGCCGGGCAAATGGCTGAGGCGGACGAGGCGCTCGACAACGCCGTCCATTTTCTGAACCGCGAATATGCACGCGCGGATCAGCAAAGGATCGTGCTGTAGATTTGCTTTCTTGAAAAAGAACGGCAAGCGAGACGGCCGAGGCGGAATCGATCGAGTATCGCGAACGCCGATGTCGTTTCACCCATCGTTCCTAGTCGATACAGCGCTGGCTACTTTGATCGCCTACCTGTGAATCGGCGCCGAAAGTGGGCCACCGTTGAATTTCGACCAAGACCTTGAAAAAAGCCGTCGTATTTTAACAGAGGCGGGGTCCCGATCGGCGCCGATCGGAACCCCGTCACAACCCAAACTTTCCAAAAGATCACAGCTGGTTACCTTGCCTAGAGCGGGGTCCCGCTTTCGGCACCGATCCACAGGCCGTGACATTGCAACGATATGATGGGGGATCAGGGCATTTGCCGGCCGCAACCCTAAAGGACGCCGATAGGATTTACAAAAGGGCATTCGCAGAACTCGAGCGCGATCGCTATTGCTGTTTTCCGACGAGGCGGGCGGTCATCAAGGCTTTGAACGCCGCCATCGTGCACAGCCCACGGATGCCACGCGCAGAACAGGTCGCAATCGGCATAACGGTGCGATAGGGCTTTATGGCGGATCCGAACGTCGTTAGTCCGCGGATTTGGTCGAGCGTCTGCGAGCGATAGACCGCGCGGACGTAGCGCTGCCCGGCGGGGTCGATCAGCCGCTCGAACATGATCGCACCACCGGGGGAAGGGTCGTCGACGGCGAGCCCCGGCACGCGCCAATGGAGGTCGAGCAGACCGGCGAGGCTGGCGACGTTGGTGTCATGGCCGGAGAGCACCGTAATCGTGGGCGCATCGACGGAAGCGTCGCCCAGCGCGTCGCGCACCAGCGGCCCGATCCCTGCCATGTTGGCGGCCGCGACGTAGCGTGGGCGTGCGAGCAGGCGGAACTCGACCGCGTGAAACTCGGATGCTTGGGCGATGTCGGCGGCCGTGGCACGTCCCCAGCCAATTTCGGCCATCGGCTTGCCGTCGGCATATTCGAGCAGCAGGATCTGCGCCACGGTCGACGCGCGGTCGAGCGCGCCGCTGAGCTTTGGCCGGCTGCCGGGCTTGATCGGCGCGAGCGCAGAGGGCTCGCCAGCGACACCGCACGCCTTGCGCACCGACCCGCACAGGATCCGATCGAGCCGCGCCAGCACGGGACGCAGACGATGCTCTTCGCCAGCCACGCCACCGGGTCCCGCGTCCGCGATCACCGCGGCGCGGGCAGCGGCGGCGTCGAACGCGACCGCTTTTTCATCGATCGGCGAGAAGATCGGATCGCCGACATCCTGCGGCCGGTGCGTGATGTCCACCGGGCAACCGGGCGCGACCGCCGCGCCCCAGACGTCGGCGGTCGCGATCGTCCGTTGATCGCTGTCGGCGACCATCCTGATCCTGGCGCACCCCTGGCGAGGCATCACGCCGGTCGTCACGAAATCCGCGCGATCGGCAGCGGCCAGGCGGCGCAGCGCGTCGGCGCCGTGCTGCGTCAGATAGCCCGGCTTCACGGGCCATTCGGGCCATGCGTTCGCAGCCGTTCCCGTGGGCATCGGCGGCGACTTGGTCGGTGGGCGGACGCCGTGACGCATCAGCATCACGACCCGGTCGACACGCAGGCCAGCGGAAATACGCGACTGGCCGCGCGCGACCGTTCCGCTGGAAGCCAGACCGATCGCGACGGCGACGGACAGTAGGGGGATCGATCGCATGGCCATTCCTAGAAGTGCAGCTGTGCGCCCCAGCGCACCGACATGTCGTACCGCTCGCGCTCGACCAGCTGCGCCTTGGTGCCGATATAGCGACGCCAGGGCGCATCGGTCAGGTTGGTCGCGCTGGCGAAGAACGTCAGCTCGGGCGTCACCTGATAGCTCGCATTCACGTCGAGCTGGCCATTGTTATCGGTGTATTGATCGAGCGCCGCGGTCGCGCCCAACGTATCGAGATAGGCCGAGCGATAGGAAAAGGCGGCGCGGACCGCGAAACCGTATTTCTCGTAGAAGACCTGCGCGGTGCCGACATGCTTGGATTGCAGGAACAGCGGGATGTCGCCGACCCGCGATGGCGCGCCGAGGATCGTGCCGTTCCCGTCACCCCAGATCCGCGTGAAATTGGCGCTGACGCCGAAGCCATCGAGCGGCGAAGGAAGGAAGGTGAACCGCGTCTGGAGATTGACCTCCACGCCGTAGACCTTCGCCTTGTCGATGTTGAGCGCGGTCGAAACGGTGGCGTTGGTCAGCGACTGACCCGCGAATATGCCGGTCTGACCGAGCATCGCCTGTTGATAGATCGGGTTGTCCAGCTTCTTGTAGAAGCCGCCGAGCGACAACAGGCCCTCGCCCGGAAGATAATATTCGATCGCGCCGTCGAAATTGAGCGCCTTGTAGGGTTTGAGGTTCGGATTGCCCTGCGCAACCGAAATTGGCGACGTCGTCTGGTCGACCGACACGAATGGCGCGAGCTGCGCGTAATTGGGACGACCGATCGAGGTCGTCGCCGCGGCCCGCACGACCAGCTCGTCGGTCAGGTCGTAGCGGGCGTTGAGCCCGGGGAAGACGTCCGTATACTGCTTCGACCCGATGCTGTTGAACCCTGAATTGATCGATGAGGTCGCGGTGATCAATTTGGCCTGGCTTCGATCACGGGTCTGTTCGACGCGGACGCCGGGAACCAGCGTCAGCTTTTCGAACTTGAGCGTGGCCATTGCGTATCCGGCGATGATCCGCTCCTTCACATCGTAGTCATTGGCGAGGCTGTTGTTGATCGAACCCCCGGTATTCAGCGTGATCGTGCTGGGATTGGCGGCCAGCAACGCCTGTGCGCGATCGTAATCGATGCGAGGCCCGAACGTATAGTCGCTGCCGTAGAAGCTTGTATCGCCAAGATAGGACACATTGGCCAGCGTAAAGGTACGGCCCGACGTCAGGCCATAGGTGACATAGTCGCGATTGTTAGTCTTGTGCCGATCGAGATATTTCGCGCCGATCTTGATCGACGACCCGCTACTGCCAAAGCCAAGCGGGATCGTGTAGTCGAGCCGCCCCTGGGCCAGCCGCTCGATCGCGAGGCGACGATCGTAATTCACGCTGTTAAGCGAATAGGCAGTCTGCGCCACGCTGTTGGTCGGCACGAAATCATACGGCGTGTCGGACACGTCGTAATTCACCGTCAGCGCCGTACCCCCGGTCCGGAAATTATACTCCGACCGCAGCGGATCGCGCTTCTCCGCGCGCGCATAGCCCCCGGTGATTGCGAGATGACCCGGCCCTAGGTCGAACTCGCCGCCGCCCTGCACCGACTTGGTGTTGTCCGACTCTTCGCGCCGTCGCACGCGCACGCTGCCGCGACCGCGAAAGGTCCCGGTCGTGGCGGTCTGGTTGGTAAAAGCGGACTCGTTGTCGATGATGAACTGGTCGCGCGTCTCGTTGTCGTCGAACGCCGAGTAGGTCCCGCGCAGGAAGAACTTGGTCGTGTCACTTGGCCGCCAGTCAAGGTTGAGCACCGCGCCTTTCCGGGTCCGTGTCAAGTTGTAGTCGCGCAGGCCATATTGGTCGGGCACGACGGATCCGTTTGCGGCGACCGGCGCGCGATAATTAATCGCGCCCTGGAAGTTCTCCGATTCGATCGGTCGTCTCGAGTAGTTGACCGATAGGACCGCACCGAATTGCTGTTCGGGGCCAAAAAGGCCGCCGACCTGGATGTCGCCCTCGTAAGGGTGGCCGTCGTTAAGCTTCGACCAGCCATAGGCCAGCCGGGCGTCGGCGAAATACGGCTTGTTGCGGTCGAACGCCGACAGCGTGCGCACGTCGACCGACCCGCCGATTGCGTTGGCATCCTGGTCCGCGGTCAGCGACTTGGTGACGACCACCGCATTGATCAGCGCGGACGGGATGTCGTCGAGCTTGACCTGCCGGCCCTCTGGCTCGGGCGCGGGCAGTGTCATGCCGTTGAGGGTCACGTTGACCAGATCGGGATTGATCCCGCGGATGATAACGTAGCGACCCTCGCCCTGGTCGTTGGCGATCGACAGGCCGGGGATGCGGCGTACGGCCTCGGCGACGTTCTGGTCGGGCAGCTTGCCGACGTCGTTGGCATATATGGCCTCGACGAAATTGTCGGCCTTGCGCTTCTCCTCGATCGCCTTGCGTTCGCCGGCGCGCGTGCCGGTGACGACGATGTCCGCGGATGCGGTCGTGTCCGCGGGTGCAGCGGGCACATTCTGCGCTTGCACGCTCGCCGCGCAGAACGCGCTTGCCGCGACGCCGGCCGCCAAGCCAGCCTTCGAAATACTGATCATATGTTGGTGCGCCCTAGGCCATACTTTAGGCTCGCCTAAGACCGCTCCGCGACTTTGGAGCGACAGAATGGTGACAGTTTCATGTCACCTCTACCGAAGGCAAGCGCGATCCGTAAGCGCTGTCGTCGCCGCGATCATAAATCAACAACTCGGCGACGTTCAGCTTCGTGCAGATAAGCGAGGCTGGCCGATTGGCGAAGCCACTGGCGGCGAGCTGACCGGCGTTCGATCGAGACTGGCCCAATCTGTCCACCGGCGCCGAAAGTTGGACCCCGGCAGGTTTTACCTAAACCATTGAGTATGTGACTCACTTATTAGGCTCAGGGTTTCCAATCGGCGTCCATCGGGGCCCTATCATTATCCTACCTTTCCAGGACATCATAGGTAGTTGGGTCGATCAGACACGGGGGCCTGCCTTCGGCACGGATCCGCAGCGTAGCCGGTCTGGCGGGTTACCCGATCAACGCCTATCGGCGGATTGTGGACGCCTGCGTTGGGCCGGACGGCAGAGGCGGCGTAATCGCCGAACTTGCCATCCTCGGCCCTAATGGTCCGGTCGGAAGAGCGATATCCGCCTCCGAAGGATCGATCCTCGCCGACCTGCTTCGGCGAACTAACGAGGTCCGCATTGAGGCCGCCCGCTCGGAGGAGGCGGCGGCATCCATTGCCCCGTCGCTTTCCCTCCTGCAGAAGCAAATCGACGATGTAGAGACGGACGCCACCTCGAAGGACTTCACGGAAGCCGTGGCGGACGTGCGACGGATGCTGGCGAACGCGCCGGAACTGGCGCGCCTGCTGGGTTCTGAGAAGGTAGCGAGCCTCCTCGATGAGGCGCTCAAGGCAGAGTTGGCGAATGCAGCCACCCCTGGGTTGCCCAAGAATGCCGCCGCCCCGCCAGCGAACGGCGCGACTATGGTCGATGCCGCCGCCGCCCCAGAGCCCGCCACGGTGACGACCAAGCGAGTCCAGGCCATTCTTCAAGTCGTGGAGGCAGGCACCGGCCTCGCGGACGCACTTCGTCTGAACAATCCTGATAATAGAGTAAGCGCGCTGCTCATCCTCCTCGCTGCCCAGAGGCAGAAGGTGGATATGCTGCAGCTGGCCGCTCGCCAGGCCAGGGACCGGGTCGCGATCGCGGACGCAGAGGTCCTTGGTGGCGCTACGGAACTCGCGCTGCTTGCGGAGGCAAGGCAGTTCGTTGGGAAGGTCGAGACGACGGATGACGGAATCGTCGCTGTTCGCGACGCAGCGCAACGGGATGCCGCCACTAAGGCACTCAACAGCGTTTCCCTCGCATGGAGTGAAGGACGCATCCCGGCGAATCTGGCGCGCCTTCGTCACGTCTATCTCAACAGGGGGTACAGGATCAGCATGGCCGAAAAGACGGCTGAGAACTGGCGCGGCCTGATCGCACCGGCGATTTCGCAGATGGCTCTGGCGAGCGAGGTCGGGATCACGGATAAGGACTTCGTCGGCCTGCTCTCACCTCTGATCATCGCCGCCACGATTGCGGCGAAGTGAGATGAAGATTCTCGCAAGCGTCTCGCTGATAATGCTTCTATCCGGATGTGCAGCGGACGCCGTCAGGCCGACTGCGACTCGCACGCTCTTACTGACGCAGGACCTAAAGACCGAGTTGTCCGCCTTTGCCGCGAGACAGAACGTCGAACTCGAGTCGCGACGGCTCAGCATCGCCACGCTTGATGAGAACAGCTCGCTTTCCGAGTACCGTGCGCGCCGGCACGTCATGGACTGGAAGTCGTCGGGTGACGTTGCGGCACTTCGCCTTTTTGAGCAGGCGTCGTCGAATGCTGTTGGGACGTTGCCCGCAAGCGTCTCCACGGGCGTACTGCTGGCGCCATCTCCGGCTAGCGGCGTGACGCTCGACGCGAAAACGTATGACGACCTGATCACGGCTTTGAAGCCTTTGGCAGCAAAGCGCTCAGGGACGGATCAGGTCGAATTCATTCTCAGTTATGGTCGTGCTGTCTCCGAGCAGATGCGCAAGAACGTCGCCGAGGCTGCCAAAACCGAAACTGGCACTGCCAAGCCCGCACCGGTCGAAACGGAAGACTAGGAGCGATCAATGACGGATAATCGAACAAGCGAACTGGTTGAGCTCATGGCGAAGTGCCGCCTGAGGCTCCTCGTCGTTGTCGAACACGCTCTCGACAACGACTACACGGCGGTCGCCCTCGCCGACGACGAGGGCGAATTGCGCAGGCAGTCGGCGATCGCGTCGAGGCGATCCCAGCGGAACTCACTTGAGCATGCGATCCGGGCGATCGCACTTAAGTTCGCCGATCCCCGAGAAGACCCCGAACGGCTGCGCGACGACATCGATGACCTGAGGCGCCCGGTTTTCATGCTGGAGGCGGAGATCGACAACCTTCAGGCGTCGATACCGATGCTTTACCCGAGCGCCTCTCAAGTTGCGAACGTGAGCGGTGCGGTCGGCGTGCTCGAGGCAAGGATCGGCGCCTCGGCGGCGGCGGGCGCTCTTATGCGCGCCGTCGCCGGCGTGTTGGAGGCTTGGCCCATTTGAAAGCAAACTGCCGTACGATTTCGTGCGGCCAACACCTGGTCTCGTGGCGAGAAAAACCCTTTTCACTCCGACACCTCGTATCGCCCAATGGCGCGACGACTAAGGCGGCGACTAACTATGCTAAGGTGATGCCGCGTTTCTTCATTTCCGCCGCTGCCATCTCCGCGATCGGGGACTCCGCCTGCAATCTGAAAATGTCAGCAAGATCGAGTAGGTCTTCGTTCTCTAAAGCAGCGATAGAGCCTTCGATGGAGGCGATGCTCGCTTCATTGTAAGCAGCTCGCCGCGCGTGTCGCTTGGTACGTGTTTTCCGCATCTCTACGTGTTAGCAGAATTGCCGCGAATTGGGAGGCCGGCCCCAACACACAACGTCGGGGTCTTCCATCGCCCGTGACGAACATCAGCGTCGATGGGGGTCGGGGGATCATCGTCTACACGATGTCCACCCGCGACGGCGCCTTAATGTTCATCGCACAGTCGATCAGCGATCGTATCCTCGCGGGGAGCCAATGCAGAGCTGTGTTGTAGCCTTGGTGTCCGCCAGCACCACGCACGGCGCGGGCAGAGTGCGACTCGCGCTCTTGGGAACAGCGGTGCGATCTCTCGCGATTTTTTCCCTGTTTTCTCCTCACGGCTAGTCGTCCGCCAGGATGCCGACGGGGCATGATGTACCCATCGAGTTCGATCGCGAAAGCTGACGAGAGCCCGAAGTTACCGCGGTTTTACCGCGCTCGGTTGAGCTAACGCGAGGGTTTACCAAAAAAAACCCTGGTAACTCACTGAGCTACCAGGGCTTTCTATGGTGGGCGTGGCAAGGATTGAACTTGCGACCCCTGCGATGTCAACACAGTGCTCTACCACTGAGCTACACGCCCGCCGGAGGGCTCCACTAGCCGCGCTCTTCGCGGCGTGCAAGCGTTCAATGCACGCCGGTGACATTATCCATCTCGAACAGCCGATCGACCTCGGCGACCAGGTCGCGCAGGTGGAACGGCTTGGACAGCACGCGCGCCTGCGGCATCGCGCGCCCGGCCTTCAACGTGACCGCCGCGAAGCCGGTGATGAACATCACGCGCAGGTCCGCGCACATCTCGCCGGCCTTCTGCGCGAGCTCGATGCCATCCATCTCGGGCATGACGATATCGGTCAGCAACAGATCGAACGTCTCGGTCTCGAGCAGCGGGATCGCCGCGGTACCGCGGTCCACCGCCGTCACGGCATAGCCCGAACGCTCGAGTGCGCGCGTCAGATATTCGCGCATGACCTGATCGTCCTCGGCCAGCAGGATTCGCAACATCGATCTAAGGTCCCGTTTTCACACATACATTCACGGATATGCCCTACGCGCAAAGCGGTTAAGAATTCCAGATCGATTGCCCGGACGGACGGCACGGCCTAGCGTGGCGCGATGCATTCCCCCGCGTTCCAGCAACTGGGCGATCTGTCGCCGGCGAGCCCGGTGATCCTGTCCGTGCCGCACGCCGGACGGGACTATCCGCTGGCGCTCAAGGTCGCGCTGCGCGTGCCGCTGGCAGGGCTGCTGCCGCTGGAGGACCGGCTGGTCGACGCAGTCGCGCGGGCGGCGCGCACGAACCAGACGACGCTCGTTCAGAGCCGAGCGCGCGCTTGGATCGACCTCAACCGCGGCGAGCACGAACGCGACCCGGTGATCGACGAGGGAGCGACGACGATTCCCCTGGCGCAGCAATCCGCCAAGCTGCGCAGCGGTCTGGGACTGGTACCGCGACGCGCATCGGGCGCTGGCGATCTCTGGGCGCGGCGGTTCTCCGATGCCGAGGTCACCGCGCGGATCGTGCACGATCATCGCCCCTATCATGCCGCCGTCGCCGCCGCGCTGCAGGCGGCGCGCGCGCGGTTCGGCGTGGCGCTGTTGCTCGACGTGCATTCGATGCCGCCGCTGGGACCTGGCGGTGCCCGGATCGTTCTCGGCGACCGGTTCGGCCATGCGGCGGCGCCGCGGTTCGTCGGCAGGCTGGAGGCAGAATGCGCCGCCCGGGGATTTTCGGTCGCGCTCAACGCGCCTTATGCCGGCGGTCACATCCTAGAGCGCCACGCCCGCCCGGCCGCCGGAATCCATGCGATCCAGCTCGAATTCGATCGCACGCTGTATCTCGATCGCAAGCTGCATGCGCCCGGCGCCGGCTTCGCACGGGTCGTCGACCTCCTGCGATCGATGCTGGCCGCTCTGGCCGACGAGGCACTGTCGGTACCGCTCGCAGCCGCCGCGGAGTGAAGGATGGGCGCGGACTGAAGGTTCGGCGCGTCAGTCGATCAGCGCATCGAGCAGTTCCTCGATCCGAGCCGCCCGCTCGACCGGATCGGCAATAGCCCCGGCGGCGATCCACCGACCATTTTTTTCGACCAGATCGCCCCGCGGCGGGGCGGTTCGCCGGTCATGCGGCGTGAGTGCGATCGCTGCCGGCCCCGCATCGATCCGCCTGATCCCCGCTGCCCTGGCGAGTATCCGCAGGCGCGCCACTTGCAACAGGCGACGCGTCGGGTCCGGCATCGCACCGAACCGGTCGTCGAGTTCCGCCTCGAACCGGTCGAGTGCCGCGACATCCTCCAGCCGAGCGAGCCGACCGTAGAGCGACAGCCGCATTTCCTCTTCGGGAATCCACGTCTCGGGCAGGCTTCCGCCCATCGCCAGGCGAAGCTCCGGGACCCAGTCGTCGACCTCTTCGCCCCGCGCCAGACGAAGCGCGCGGCCGAATAGATGCTGGTACAGATCGATCCCGATCAGCTTCATGTGCCCGGCCTGCGCCTCGCCGACGAGATCGCCCGCGCCACGCAGATCGAGATCGCGCGCGCTGATCGCAAACCCCGCACCGAGCCGGTCGAACGCCTGCAACGTCCGCAGCCGCTTCAGCGTCGCCTCGGCGATCGTCGCCTCGCCGTCCGTCAGCAGCATGATCTGCCCGCGCCTCCCGCCACGCCCGACGCGCCCGCGCAACTGGTGCAGCTGCGACAGACCGAACCGGTCGGCATGATGCACGATCATCGTGTTCGCGCGCGGCACGTCGAGCCCCGCCTCGATGATGTTGGTCGCCAGCAATACGTCGCCATCGCCAGCCGCGAACGCCACCATCGCTTCGTCGATCTCGGCCGCCGGCATCTTTCCGTGCGCCTGGACGAGCCCGAGTTCGGGCACGAGCTTGGCCAGTTTCGCGGCAAGCGGCGCGATGTCCTCGATCCGTGGCACGACGACGAAGCTTTGCCCGCCGCGCGCGCGTTCGCGGCGCAACGCCGCGCGGACGGTCGCGTCGTCGAAGGTCGCGACCGCCGTCCGGATGGGCTGACGACGGGCGGGCGGAGTCGCGATCACCGACAGCCCCTGGAGCCCGACCATCGCCGATTGCAGCGTTCGCGGGATCGGCGTCGCGCTGAGGGTCAGGACGTGTCCCGCACCGAGCACGTGCAGTTTGGCCTTGTCCGCGGCGCCGAAGCGCTGCTCTTCGTCGATCACGACCAGCGCAAGGTCGTGATAGGCAACCCCCTTGCCCGCGATGGCGCCGGTACCGACGACGATCGCGATCGAGCCGTCCGCCAACCCAGCCTTCACCCTGGCCTTTTCGGCCGCACTCGACAGACGCGACAGACCTGCAACGACAATGCCGGTACCGGCGAACCGCCGCGTGAACGTCTCGATATGCTGGCGGACGAGAACGGTCGTAGGCGCCGCGATCGCGACTTGCCGGCCGGAAAAGGCGACCGCCGCCGCCGCCCGCAACGCAATCTCGGTCTTGCCGTAGCCCACGTCGCCGATCACGAGCCGGTCCATCGGCTTGCCGCTCGCCAGGTCGGCCAGCGTCGTCGCAATCGCACGCGCCTGATCGGGCGTTTCGGTGAATGCGAAGCCGGCGGCGAAATGCTCGTATGCGGCACGGTCCGGCACGATCGGGTCGGTGCTCCGCGCCCCGCGCTCGGCGGCGATCGCCGCGAGTTCCCGCGCGCTTTCGGCGATCGCCGCATCGATTGCGCCGCGTCGTTTCTGCCACGACGATCCATCGAGCGCATCGAGCGTCACGGCGTCGGCATCGGCGCCGTAGCGCCAGATCCGATCGGCTTCCGCGACGGGTACGAGGCGCCGACCATCCTTGGCGTAGCCGAGCACGATCGCATCCCCGCCCCCGTTGCCGTCGTCGCCCGGCAAGGCTTCGAGGCCACGGACGACGCCGATCCCGAAATCCTCGTGCACGACCACGTCGCCACAGCGCAGTTCGCTGAACAGCCCCGCGAACGCATCGCCCGCAGCGCTGCCGATCTCGTCGCCGCGAGCCCTGCCGCCCAGCAGGTCCCCGCCGGCTACGACGGTGACGCCAGGGCCGGCGAAACCGCGATCGATCGGCGCGACGAGCATCATCGCCGAACCGGGTTTTGCCGCGAGAACGTCAGACCAGCTGTCGACGGCGGCGAACGCGATCTTCGCACTGCGTTCCAGCCGCGGCTGGAGAAACCGCAGATCGCGCGGCGACCCAACCAGCACCAGCCGGGACTCCGCCAGCACGCCGCGCGCGAACTTCGCAAATCCGCGCATCGGATCGCGCTGTTCGATGAACCGCGGCGCGGTCTCGTCGGCAGGCTCGATCGTCGGAGTGTCGCGCTTGGCGAGCGCGACATGCCACGTCTTCGCTGCGATCAGGTCCTGCGAAGCCTTGCGCCGCGGCAGGCCATCGGCGGCGATGGCGAGGAACCTGGTACGGCGACGATCAGCCTCGGGATCGAACGCGACCGCTGCGCCAGGGAGATGCGTTAGGATCGAGTCGCCCTCGTCTGCGGCCGGTTCGGTTGCCCGACCGATCTCGACGAACGCGATATCCGCCGAGCCCAGTTGCGAAACCGGGTCGTATTCGCGCAGTGCAGTGATGCGCCCCTCCGTGAACTCGATACGGACGGGCGCCTCGCGGTCGGCCGGGAAGATGTCGATCACGTTGCCACGCACCGCGATCTCGCCCGGTTCGTCGATCCGGTCGTCGACGATGTAGCCGATCTCCGCAGCGGTCGCGGCGAACGCGTCGACATCGAAGGTGTCACCGACCGACAGCCGCGGTGGCGCGGCATCGAACATCGCCGGCGCGGGGTAGCACACGGCGGTCGCTTCCGCGGTCGTGACGAGCAGGATCGGGCCAGCATCACGCACGGCCGCAGCCCGGACATGACGGAGTGCGGCAACCCGACGACCGACATTGGCGGGCGATGCGGGGGCGTCGTCGCCGGGCAGCGCATCGCTCGATGGCAGGTGCACGACGGTGGCGTCCGGTGCCAGCGCCGCCGCGACCGCTGCGATGTCGGTCGCCCGCTGGTCGTCTGCCGCCACGTAGATCATGCTGCCGAGCGGAAGCCGCGACACCAACGCCGCCGCGATCGGCGCCACTGCCGATGCCACCGTGTCATTCTCTATTTCGCGCCGGACCTGAAGCATCGATCTGCATCCTTGTTTTGCAGATCAACGTGGCCGCAAGCGGGCCCGTTCCAGCGATCCTATCGTGGATCAGTCAGGTAGACGTGGAACGTGCGGGAAGATGATCGATGATACCCTGCACGGCGAGTCGGGACGTATTCGCCACGATCCGCCGCGCTGCTCCCGCGCCCGGATCGCGGCGTTCAGGAGCGGCTTCAGTCGGTCGACGATGGCTCGCCATCGCCGATCAGCGTCAGCACGTCGCCGATGATACGCGTCATCGCGGTCCGGGCCGCCGACGGATCGCGCGCCATGATCGCGTCCGCGACCGCGGCATGATCGGCGACGTTCGCAGAACGCCCCTTGATCCGGTTGGTGAAGCGGATCGAGGTACGCAGCGCGGTCGACACAACCGACTGGAACTGCGCGTAGAAGGGATTCTTCGACGCGCGCAGGATAGCGACGTGGAAGGCGATATCCGCGTCGAGCGGATCGGCGAGTCCCGCTTCGCCCGCTTCCATCTGTTCGAGCCCATGCCGGATCGCGCGGATATCGTCCGCGTCGCCGAACCGCGCCGCGAGCGCGGCGGCCTCTGGTTCGATCGCCACGCGCAACTGGTTGAAATGGCGCAACAGGTCGACGGAGAACTTGCGCTCCAGCGTCCAGCGCAGGACGTCGGTGTCGAACAGGTTCCACGCACTTGCCGGCTGGACGACCGTGCCCTGACGCGGACGCGCGCTGACCAGCCCCTTGGCGGTCAGCATCTTGACCGCCTCGCGCGTGACCGACCGGCTGACTCCGTGCGTCTTGGCGATCTCCGCTTCGGTCGGGAACGGACGGGTTTCATAGCGTCCGGTCACGATCGCGCGGCCCAGCGTATCGAGCATGCCGTGGGTCAGGTTGCGGCCCTGCGCCGGTCCTGGTGCAAGTGGTTCGAATTCTGTCACATCCATCGCCATCCGTGCGAGTTTTGGCGCAACACCGCCCTGGAGTCACGCACCCATGGTGATAGGCTGGACTTCCCTTATTTGTCGTATAAATAACAGCAAGCGGCTCGGTACGGACCGGGAACCGGGTGGTAGAGGAACGTCCCATGAGCCTGTCCGGCATCGATCTGATCGTCGTCATCGCCTACGCGGTCGGTATATTCGGCCTCGCGCAGTGGGTGTCGCGCGACAAGGGCACGGCCAAGGACAGCGCCGATTATTTCCTGGCATCGAAATCGCTGCCGTGGTGGGCGATCGGTGCGTCGTTGATCGCTGCCAATATCTCCGCCGAACAGATCGTCGGGATGGCCGGATCGGGTTATGCGATCGGCCTCGCGATCGCCTCGTACGAATGGATGGCGGCGCTGACGCTGCTGATCGTCGGCAAGTTCTTCCTGCCGATCTTCCTGCGCAACGAGATCTACACGATGCCGCAGTTCCTCGAACAGCGCTACGGCCCGTCGATCCGCACGCTGATGGCGGTGTTCTGGCTCGGCCTGTACGTGTTCGTGAACCTCACATCGATCATCTGGCTCGGTTCGATCGCGGTCAACCAAGTTGCCGGGATCAACCAGGACGTCGCGCTGATCGGCCTCGGCCTGTTCGCACTGCTCTATCAGCTGAAGGGCGGACTGAAGGCGGTCGCGCTCACCGACATCGTCCAGGTGACGCTGCTGGTCGTCGGCGGCCTGATCGTCTCCGGTCTCGCGCTCCGCGAACTTGGTGGCGACGCCGGCATGCTTGGCGGTTTCGACCGGCTGGTGACGCAGGCGCCCGACCATTTCCACATGATCCTGTCGAAGGATAACGCGTTCTACAAGGACCTGCCGGGCATTTCGGTGCTGGTCGGCGGCATGTGGATCGCGAACCTGAGCTACTGGGGCTTCAACCAGTATATCATCCAGCGCGCGCTGGCCGCCAAGTCGCTCGGCGAAGCGCAGAAGGGAATCGTGTTCGCGGCGTTTCTCAAGCTGCTGATGCCGGTCGTCATCGTCCTGCCGGGTATTGCGGCAGTGATCCTCGCGCCGGGGCTCGCCAAGCCGGACCAGGCCTATCCGACGATGATGCGGCTGCTGCCCCCGGGCCTGCTCGGGCTGGTGTTCGCCGCGTTGATCGCGGCGATCGTCGCCTCGACCGCGTCGAAGATCAATTCGATCGCGACGATCTTCACGCTCGATCTCTACGCCAAGCGCAAGGGCGTCGCGTCGCTCGCGGAGGATGGCTCGACGATCGTCGCCGATCCCGCGGTCGAGCGTAAGCTGGTCAAGGTCGGCCGGATCGCCGCGGCGGTCGCGATCGTGCTGGCGATGATCACCGCACGACCGTTGCTCGGCAAATCGGACCAGGCGTTCCAGTATATCCAGGAATATACCGGCTTCTTCACGCCGGGGATCGTCGTGATCTTCATCCTCGGACTGTTCTGGAAGCGCGCGACCGAGGCCGGCGCGCTGATCGCCGCGATCGCCTCGTTCGCGATCTCGCTTCTGCTCAAATACGCCGCGCCGGAGATTCCGTTCATGGACCGGATGCTGATCGTGTTCGTGATCGCACTGGTGCTGGCGGTCGTCGCCTCGCTGGTCCGTCCGCAATCGAGCGCGGCGAACCGGATCGTCATGCACGATGTCGACTATACGACGACACGCGGGTTCAATATCGCAGCGGTCGGCGTGGTGATGATCCTCGTCGCACTGTACGCGACATGGTGGTGACGACTGGGATGGTGACGACTGGGGTGGTGACGACTGGGATGGTGAAGATGGGTCCGTTCATTGCCGTCGACTGGGGCACGACCAACCGCCGCGCGTTCCGGATCGAGGACGGTAATGTCGTCGCGACCGAGCGCGACGATCGCGGCGCTGCCAATGTCGCGGCCGGCGACTATGAGGCGGAGGTCGCGGGCATTCGCAACCGGCTCGGCGACCTGCCGATGCTGCTCGCCGGCATGGTCGGGTCGAACATCGGCTGGCGTAGCGTCCCGTATGTCGCAGCCCCTGCCGGTCTGACCGACGTCGCCGCAGCGCTCGAACGGATCGACGACCGCACCGCGATCGTGCCCGGCCTGTCGTACCGCGACGGGTTGCACGCCGACGTGATGCGTGGCGAGGAAGTCCAGCTGCTGGGCGCGGTGGTGGCCGGGCTGGTGCCGTCCGACGCGACGCTCTGCCAGCCCGGCACGCACTGCAAATGGGCTACGCTTCAGGCTGGCGCGATCCTTTCATTTACGACGGCGATGACCGGCGAACTCTTCGCACTGCTCCGCGCGCACGGCGTCCTCTCGCGCCAGCTCGGCCACCCGGTCGAACCAGGCGCGGCGTTCCTCGAGGGAGTCGCGGAGGGGGCCAAGCGTGATCTCGCCGCCAGTCTGTTCGCGATCCGTGCGCGCGGCGTGCTCGGGATTGCCGACGACGTCCACGCGGCATCGTTCGCGAGCGGACTGCTGATCGGCGCGGATACCGCAGCCCGGATCATGCCGGGCGAAGCCGTCCACGTTCTCGCCGACCCCGCCCTCGGCGCGCTCTATGCCAGCGCGATCGATGCGCTCGGCGGCACCTCGCACCATATAGACAGCCAGGCCGCGTTTATGGCCGGCATCACCCGCATCCAGGAACTCGCCGCATGACCACTCACCGTCAGGCCTTCGACGACGCCTTCGCGAAATGCCCGCTGATAGCCATCCTCCGCGGCGTCACCCCGAACGAGGTCGAGGCAATCGGCGAGGCGCTGGTCGAGGCGGGCTTCACGATCCTCGAAGTGCCGATGAACTCGCCCGACCCGCTCGACAGCATCGCCCGACTGGCACGCCGGCTGGAAGGCCGCGCGGTCGTCGGCGCAGGCACGGTCTTGCGGGTCAAGGACGTCGAGGCAGTCGGCGCGGCGGGCGGCACGCTCATCATCGCGCCCAACGCGAACGTGCGCGTCATCGCCGCGGCGGCGGACAAGGGCTATGTCGCGCTCCCCGGCATCGCCACGCCGACCGAGGCGTTCGCCGCGCTCGAAGCGGGCGCAGCGGCGCTGAAGCTGTTCCCCGCCGAAGCCGGGAGCCCCACGGTGCTCAAGGCGATGCGCGCCGTGCTGCCCAAGGCCACGCGCGTCCTGCCGGTTGGCGGTATCGTCCCGGAAGGCATGGCGGAATGGCGCAAGGCGGGCGCGGCCGGGTTCGGCCTCGGCTCGGCACTCTATGCGCCGGGCATGACCGCCGCGGAGGTCGGCAACCGCGCGCGCCGCTTCATCGAAACGCTGGCGGCGGGATAATTCGCCGCTAGCCGCGTGTCTTCGGACGCGCATGCGGTTAAGGCGGCGCGATGATGTTCGCCGACCAGGATCGAGACCTCGCCCGCCTTGCCGCCGCCGACCGCTACCGATCGCTGCGCCCGCGACAGGGCATAGACTTCGCCTCGAACGACTATCTGGGGCTGGCAGGCTCGGACCGACTGCGCGCCGCGATGGTCGATGCGCTCGGGCGCGGTGTAGCCGTCGGCTCGGGCGGCTCGCGTCTTTTGCGAGGCAACGCCCCCGAACACGAGGCGCTGGAGGCAGAGGCAGCGCAATTCTTCGGCACCGAGGCCGCGTTGTTCTTGGCCAGCGGGTATGCGGCCAACACAATCCTGTTCGCGACCCTGCCCCAGCGCGGCGACCTGATCATCCACGACGCACTGATTCACGCCAGCGCACATGAGGGGATGCGTCTCACGCGCGCGACGTATGTGGCTGCGGCGCACAACGATGCTGACGCGTTCGAGGACGCGATCGCGCGCTGGCGCACGGGGGGTGGCACTGGTCGCGTATGGATCGCGGTCGAGAGCCTTTACAGCATGGACGGCGACCAGGCTCCGCTCGCCGCGCTGGCCGAGATCGCCGATCGCCACGACGCGATCCTGCTGATCGACGAGGCGCACGCGACCGGCGTGTTCGGCCCGGACGGACGCGGCCTCGCCCACACGCTCGACGGTCGCGACAACGTCATCAGCTTGCGGACCTGCGGCAAGGCACTCGGCTGCGAAGGCGCTCTGTTGTGCGGCCCCTCCGTCATGCGCGAGTTCATCGTCAATCGCGGCCGCGGCTTCATCTTCTCGACCGCGCCGTCGCCGCTGATGGCACTCGCCGTGAGCGAGGCGCTGCGGATCATCGTCGACGAACCGACGCGGCGAGATAAGCTATGGGCCCTTATCGCGGTCGCCGAACGCGTGCTCGCGCCTTATGATGTGACGGCAACCGGGTCGCAGATCCTCCCGCTGGTGCTCGGCGATGCGGCGCGGACGATGCGCATCGCCGGCGCGATCCAGGCCGCCGGGTTCGACGTGCGCGGGATCCGCCCACCGACCGTGCCCAAGGGCGGATCGCGGTTGCGGATATCGTTGACGCTCAACGCGACGGTCGCCGATATCGAAGCTTTAGCCGAAGTCATGGGAGAGGCATTGCGATGACGATCGTCGTTACCGGAACGGACACTGATATCGGCAAGACCGTGTTCGCCGCCGGGCTTACCGCAGCACTCGGCGCGCGCTACTGGAAGCCAGTGCAGGCCGGGCTGGCGGACGGCAGCGACGCAGCGTCGGTCGTGACACTCGGCGTACCCGCGAACCGGGTCCTGCCCGAAGCATACCGGCTGACGACCCCATGCTCGCCGCATTTAGCTGCCGAGATCGACCGCGTGACGATCGATCCCGACCGCCTCGCGCTACCCGATAGCGACGGCTCGCTGGTCGTCGAAGGTGCAGGCGGCGTGATGGTCCCCGTCACTCGCGACCTGATCTTCGCGGACCTGTTCGCGCGCTGGGACAAGCCCGTCGTTTTGGTTGCACGCACCGGTCTCGGCACGATCAACCACAGCCTGCTCTCGATCGAGGCACTGCGGAGCCGCAGTGTTCCGATCCTCGGCATCGCCTTCGTCGGCGACCCGGTCGAGGATAGCGAGGCTACCATCGCCGCACTCGGCAACGTCCGCCGGCTCGGCCGCCTACCCCGCCTCGATCCGCTGAATGCCACGACCCTGGCCGAGGCGTTCGCCGCAAACTTCGACCTGGAGGCGTTCCGATGAGCGACTCCCCCGTCTGGCACCCGTTCACGCAACACGGTCTGCGCGAGCCGATCCCGCTCGTCACGCATGCCGAGGGCGCCGCGCTCTACACGTCGGACGGCCGGCGGATCGTCGATGCGATCTCGTCCTGGTGGGTCACCACGCATGGCCACGCCAACCCTAGGATTATGGCCGCGATTGCCGAACAGGCGGGCAAGCTCGACCAGATCATCTTCGCCGGCTGGACGCATCAGCCAGCCGAAGACCTCGCGCGTGGCCTGACCGCGATCATGCCGCCGGACCTTACGCGAGTCTTCTTGTCGGACTCAGGCTCGACCAGCGTCGAGTGCGCGCTGAAGATGGCGCTCGGCTATTGGCTCGACCGCGGCGAAGATCGCCACCGCATCCTTGTGCTCGAACACGGCTATCACGGCGATACGATCGGCGCGATGTCGGTCGGCGCGCGCGGTGTCTACAACCGGGCGTACGCGCCTTTGCTGTTCGACGTCGGGACGATTCCCTTCCCCGCCGCCGGGCACGAACAGACGGCGCTCGACGCGCTGGAAGCCGCCTGCGCCGAGCATCCCGCCGCGTTCATCGTCGAGCCGCTGCTGCTCGGCGCGGGCGGTATGCACATCTACGCGCCGCACATCCTCGCCGAGATGCGGCGGATCTGCGCGCGCCACGACGTCCTGTTCATTGCCGACGAGGTGATGACCGGCTGGGGTCGCACCGGCACGTTGCTCGCGTGCGAACAGGCGGGCGTGGTGCCCGATATCCTCTGCTTGTCGAAGGGCCTGACCGGCGGCGCGATCCCGCTCGCGGTGACGATGGCGACCGAGGCGATCTACCAGGCGCATTACGGCACCGACCGCGCGCGGATGTTCTTCCACTCGTCGAGCTACACCGCCAACCCGATCGCCTGTGCCGCCGCCAATGCGAACCTCGCGATCTGGCGCGACGAGCCGGTGCTCAAGCGAATCGCCGACCTCGCTGCACGCCAAGCTTCGCGGCTGGCCGCGCTGTCCGAACACCCTCGCATTGCCAACGCCCGCCAGATCGGCACGATCACTGCGGTCGAGTTACGCGGCGAGGACGGCTATCTCTCGCAGATAGGCCCGCGCCTGCTCGCGTTCTTCGGGGAGCGCGATCTGCTGCTCCGGCCGCTCGGCAACACCGTCTACGTCATGCCGCCTTATTGCATCGACGATCCCGATCTCGACCGGATCTACGCGGCGATCGCCGAAGCATGCGACGCGATCGGACATTGATGCTTACGTTCTTGCTGCACCGCAGCAACAAATGATGTACGTGCGACGTTGAGATAAGATCGCGGCCGAGTACGCTGGCGACGAAAGGCTCGATTACCGTGAGAAACATCGCCGATACCCTCGCCCGCATGGCGCGCGCCGGAGCACCGGCCCCGCGCGACACCGCGCCCAGCCGCCTGACGCCGCTGACCGAGTTCGGGACCAATCCGGGGGCATTGCTCGGCTTCGGCTACGTTCCCGCCGACCTGCCACCGGGCGCGCCACTGGTCGTCGTCCTCCACGGCTGTACGCAGACCGCAGCGGGCTACGACCACGGTTCAGGCTGGTCGAAGCTCGCCGATCGCGCGGGCTTCGCGCTGGTCTTCCCCGAGCAGACGCGCGCGAACAATCCCAATCTCTGCTTCAACTGGTTCGCATCGGAGGACACCGCACAAGCCGGCGGCGAGGCGGAATCGATCGCGCAGATGACGGAGACGATGATCGCGCGCCACGATCTAGATAGCAGCCGCATATACGTCACCGGGCTGTCGGCGGGCGGCGCGATGACGATGGCGATGCTGGTCACGCGCCCGGACCTGTTCGCGGGTGGCGCGGTGATCGGCGGGCTCGCCTACGGTACCGCGACCGGCGTGTCGCAGGCGCTCGACCGAATGCGCGGGCATGGCGATACGAGCGACACCGCACTGGTCGACATGGTTCGCAGCGGCGCTCGTGGCCACGACGGACGCTGGCCGACGCTCGCGATCTGGCACGGCGGCGCGGACGCGACGGTGAGCGTGGCGAACGCGGACACGATCGCGCGACAGTGGCGCGGCGTCCACGGCGTCGACGCCAAGGCGATGCGCACGGAGCGGGTAGGCACCGCCGTCCATCGGATCTGGTCGGACGCGGAAGGGCGCGATGTCGTCGAGGATTGGACCGTACCGGGCATGGGCCACGGCACGCCGATCGATCCATTGCGCGGGGAACGACTTGGTGCTGCGGGACCGTTCATGCTCGACGTTGGGATTTCTAGCACCGCGGTGATCGCGAAGTCCTGGGGCCTGCTGGCGGCGGCAAAGGCGGAGACCGCGACCAAGCCGGCCTCGGTCGAACGCGTCGCCAAGATCGCGATTCCCGTCCCGCCGAAGCCTGCGGCGAAGCCACGCGCCGAGGCGCCCGCCGGTATCCAAGCGACGATCGAGAATGCCCTCCGCGCAGCCGGGTTGATGCGGTAAAAGCCACTATTGGCTAGCGCTTATGTTGACGCGCCGACCAAACCCCAACCGTCATCCTGACGAAAGTCAGGACCCAGAGCCAGACAGGACACCATCCGTGACCCTGGATCCTGACTTTCGTCAGGATGACGGAGTGGTTGGCAAGGGTCACGCGGTCGCCCCAGCATCTTTCACACCGCATCGCGCCCTATCGATCCTCCCCCGCCAGGGGGAGGTGGCAGGCACTTCGCCTGACGGAGGGGGCGGCATGGACAACCATAGTTGCGTGTCTTCCCCCTCCGTCACCTACGGCGCCTCCCTAACCAGGGGGGGAATCAACGCGAGTAATCGACAAGCCGCCCAACCCGGCTAAAGCCAGCGCATGACGTCCACCCCGCCCCGCCCCTGGCGCACCGAGTTCGCCGCCACGCTGAAACTCGCCTGGCCACTGGTCGCGACCAACCTCGCCCAGGCGCTGGTCGGCGCGACCGACGTCGCGATGCTGGGGCGACTCGGATCAGACACGCTGGCGGCGGCGACGCTGGGTCTCAACCTCTACCTCGTCTTCCTGATCTTCGGCATGGGCCTCACCACCGCCGCCGTCCCGATGATCGCACGCGAGCGAGGTGCCCGGCCACACGCGGTGCGCGATATCCGGCGTACGGTGCGCCAGACGATCTGGGTCGCCGCCACGCTCTGCTTCCCGTCCTGGATCGTGTTGTGGAATGCGGAGCCGATCCTAGTCCACCTGCTCGACCAGGATCCGCTCCTCGCGCACGAAGCCGCAAGGTTCGTGCGCGCGGTAATGTGGGGAATGCTCCCGAGCCTCTGCTTCCTCGTGCTCCGCGCGTTCGTCGCCGCACTTGAGAAACCCGCCTGGTCGCTGGTAGTGATGGTCGGGCTGCTGGTCGTCAACGCCGGGCTCAACTGGCTGCTGATCTTCGGCCATGCCGGTTTTCCCGCGCTCGGCCTGCTCGGCTCGGGAATGGCGAGCAGCATCGCCAATGGCCTGAGCTTCGTCGCGATGGCGGCGGTCATCGTCTACGCAAGGCCGTTCCGCCGCTACCGCCTGCTCGGCCGGTTCTGGCGCGCCGACTGGCCACGCTACCGCGCGGTCTGGACGCTCGGCCTGCCGATCGCGATCACGCTCGGGTTCGAGTCCACCGTGTTCATCGCCGCGGTGTTCCTGATGGGGCTGCTCGGCACCGTGCCGCTCGCCGCGCACGCGATCGCGATC
Source organism: Sphingomonas faeni (assembly GCF_040407565.1). GTDB lineage: Bacteria > Pseudomonadota > Alphaproteobacteria > Sphingomonadales > Sphingomonadaceae > Sphingomonas > Sphingomonas faeni_F. Next base: position 275,468 of record NZ_JAPZPR010000007.1, on the reverse strand, counting down.
CAGATCGCCAGCGTCACCTTCATGGTCCCGCTCGGCATCGCGCAGGCCGCCACCGTTCGCGTCGGTCTCGCCTCGGGTCGCGGCGACCGCGCAGGGATCGGGCGCGCCGGCTGGGCGGCGTTCGCGATCGGCGAGAGCTTCATGGTTCTGACCGCCGCGTTGCTGATCGTCGCGCCACAAATGCTGATCGGCATCATCCTCGACGTCGACGCGCCGGCCAACGCACCGGTCGTCGCGCTGGCGATCTCGCTGCTCGCGGTCGCCGCGGTGTTCCAGGTGGTCGACGGCGCGCAGGTGATCGGCGCGGGCATGTTGCGCGGATTGGGGGATACCAAAGTGCCAATGATCTTCGCCGCGATCGGCTATTGGGGGATCGGCATCGGCGTCGGCGCATGGCTAGCGTTCGGCCGTGGCTGGGGTGGGGTCGGCATCTGGACCGGGCTTGCGACCGGACTGGCGGTCGTATCGGTTCTGATGATCGCCCGTTGGCGGGCACGCGAACGGCTTGACCTCGGCTAAGGCTCGCTTGATCGCTTTGTCCGACAAGAATGATACATAACCGCTCTGATGTGTTAACGTGTGTTACACAACCGGAGCCTGATATATGCCTGATCAAGACCGCATCGTTGCGATCGGTTTGCTCACGCAACGCGACGTCTTCGCGCTCGGCCATGACTTGTCCCGCGTCTATCCGATCGACGAGATGCCGTGCTTCGGCGCGTTGCTAGGCGCGATCGACGATGCAGACCGGGAGTTCCATCGAGCCCGCGATGCTCAGCAGTTGGCCATTCCCGTGCAGCACGGCGCAACCTCGCGGGCATAGCGGCGTTCGAGACCCGCTACCCCGCGGAGATCGATGATGACGCATTTGCCTACGGAATTGCTGCTGCTCGGCTGGTCGACGGTCCTGCTGTTCGCGTACGTCATGATCCAGGGGCAGACCGCGACGCGCGACCGTGGGCTCGACTGGAACGCCGGGCCGCGTGACGGCGAGCAGAAGCCGCTCGGCGAGACGGCCGGCCGTGCCGAACGCGCGCTGAAGAATTTCCAGGAAACCTACCCGGTCTTCGTCGCACTCGCGCTCGGGCTGGCGGTGACCGATCGCACCGGCGGTATCGGTGCGATCGGCGCATGGCTCTGGTTCGGCGCGCGGATCGCCTACATCCCGCTCTATCTGTTCGGCATCAAATATGTCCGCAGCCTGTGCTGGACGGCGTCGATCCTCGGGTTGCTGCTGATGCTGATCCGCTTTCTCTAGGGTTTAGTCTCGCAGCGTGCGGATGATCGCCGAGAAGTCGAGCCCACCCTGCCCGGCCTCGGCGAACGCCTCGTAACGCTCGGCCGCCTTCGCGCCCATCGGCGTATCCGCGCCGGTATCCTTGGCCGCGGCCATCGCAAGCCGTAGGTCCTTGAGCATCAGCGCCGCTGCGAAGCCGCCCTGATAGTCGTGGTCTGCGGGTGTATCAGGACCGATGCCGGGCAGCGGCGCATAGGTCGTCATCGACCAGCTCTGGCCCGACGACACGCTAGCGATGTCGTAGAACGCCTGCGCATCGAGCCCGAGCTTCTCCGCGAGCACGAACGCCTCGCAGGTCGCGATCATCGTCGCGCCGAGGATCATGTTGTTGCAGATCTTCGCAGCCTGGCCCGCGCCGTTCGCACCCGCGTGGATGACCGCCTTGCCCATGTCCGCAAGGATCGCTTGTGCCCGGTCGAAGGCCTCCACGGACCCACCGACCATGAAGGTCAGCGTCCCCGCATTCGCCGCGCCGATCCCGCCCGAGACAGGCGCGTCGACCGCGACAAGGCCCTTGGCCTGCGCCGCGGCGGCGACCTGCTTGGCGGTGGCGACGTCGATCGTCGAGCAGTCGATCAGGATCGCGGAGGGCGACGCGACGCCGAACAGCGCATCATAGACCTCGGCGACATGCTTGCCGGCGGGGAGCATCGTCACGATCGCCTCGGCACCGTCCGCGGCTTCGGCGGCGGACGCGACCGTCAGGCATCCGGCGGCCTTCGCCTTGTCCAAAGCGTCCAGGCTCAAGTCGAACGCGCGAACGTCGTGGCCCTTCTTGGCGAGGTTCGCCGCCATCCCGCCGCCCATGTTGCCGAGCCCGATGAAACCGATCCGTGCCATGTTCTCTCTCCTAATTTTGCTCCCCTCCCGTTCACGGGAGGGGTTGGGGGAGGGCCGCGCCGCAGACACGTCGCGCGTGGTCGCGGCACGCCCCTCCCTTGATCCCTCCCGCAAGCGGGAGGGGAATTACGATCATTTCCCCGTCCAGGTCCCGGCGCGCTTCTCGACGAATGCGGCCATGCCTTCGCTCTGGTCCTCAGTCCCGAACAGCCCGTGGAACAGCCGCCGCTCGAACTGCACGCCCATCGCGAGCCCGGTCTCGAACGCCGCGTCGACCATTTCCTTGTTCGCCAACACCGCCAGCGGCGCCATCGCGGCGATCGTGGTCGCCGTCTTCACCGCCTCCTCGACCAGTTCGCCTGCCGGCACGATCCGCGAAACGAGCCCCGCGCGCTCGGCTTCGGCGGCGTCCATCATCCGCCCGGTCAGGCACATCTCCATCGCCTTCGCCTTGCCGACCGCGCGCGTCAGCCGCTGCGATCCACCCATGCCGGGCGACACCGCGAGCTTGATCTCCGGCTGCCCGAACTTGGCGGTATCGGCGGCGAGGATGAAGTCGCACATCATCGCCAGCTCGCACCCGCCGCCAAGTGCATAGCCCGCGACTGCCGCGATGATCGGTTTCCGCGTCCGCGTGAAATGCTCCCAGCCCGCGAAGAAGTTGCTCGCGTACATTTCCGCGAAGCCCTGCGACTGCATCTCCTTGATGTCCGCCCCCGCCGCGAACGCCTTCGCGCTCCCAGTCAGCACCGCACACCCCTGCGACGCATCCGCATCGAACGCGGCGAACGCGGCGATCAAGTCGGCGAGCACCTGCGAATTGAGCGCGTTCAGCGCCTGGGGCCGGTTCAGCGTGACAAGCGTTACGCCACCGCGCTGCTCGACCAGGATCGTTTCGTAGTCAGCCATCATGTTCTCCAATTACTACGTCATCCTGGACTCGATCCAGGATCCAGGGCCCCACAAGTAGGCATCTGTAACGCAGGATCCTGACTACGTCAGGATGACGGATCAGCCCGGCGTCCACGCCTCGTCCTCCGGCAACGGCGCGAAGATCTGGTCGATCACATGATCGGTCACAGCCTCGGGCGTCGCCGGATCCCAGCGCGGCGCATTGTCCTTGTCGACGATCACCGCCCGCACGCCCTCGATGAAGTCATGCCGCTGCACGACATGCGCGCCGACGGCATATTCCTGCCGCATCTCGTCCGCAAAGCTCGCCATCCCCGCACCCTCGTGCAGCAGGCGGAGCGACACCTTCATAGTCTGCGGCGACTTGGTTTTCAGCGTCGCGAGCGTCTGCGTCGCCCACTCCCCGCCATCGGCGTCGAGCGCGGCATAGATATCCTCCAGCACGTCCGACGCGAACAGCCGGTCGATGTCGTTCTTGCGCGCAAGGATCTTCGCTTCGGGTGCCGATGTCGCCAATGCGTCCAGCACGCCAACAATATCCTGCGGCGTCTCCGCAATCCGCGCCTTGGCAGTGTCGAGCGTATCGCTCGCCAGATACTGCGTCGCCAACCCCAGCGCGAGACACTCCGCGCCGTCGAGCCGGTGCCCGGTCAGCGCAAGATATTGCCCGATCCGCCCCGGCAACCGCGACAGATACCAGCCGCCACCGACATCCGGGAACAATCCGATCCCCGTCTCCGGCATCGCGAACTTGGTGTTCTCGGTCACCACCCGGAACCGGCAAGGCAGCGCCAGCCCGACGCCGCCGCCCATCGTGATCCCGTCCATGAACGCGACGATCGGCTTGGCATAGGTGAACAGCCTGTGGTTCATCCGGTACTCGGCATGAAAAAACGCCCGAGCCTCGACGCCGTCAGTAGCGCCCGACGCGGCGAGCATCCGGATATCACCGCCAGCGCAGAACCCACGTCCCTCGGCATGATCGACCACGATGGCCTCGACCGCCGCATCGCCGCGCCAATCTTCCAGCGCCTCGAGCACGCCTTCGCACATCGCAAGATTCAACGCGTGCAACGCCTTAGGCCGATTGAGGCGAATACGGCCAATCGGGCCCTCAACAGTGGTGATCAGGTCTTCGGTCATTCACTCTTCCTTGTTCTCCCGCGAAGGCGGGAGCCCAGACTGGACTCCCGCCTTCGCGGGAGAACATGCTATTGCCGGGTCAGTTCGCGACCGACGATCATCCGCATCACCTGGTTCGTCCCCTCGAGGATCGAATGCACGCGCAGGTCACGCCAGAAGCGTTCGATCGGATAGTCCTGCAGATACCCGTAGCCACCATGCAGCTGCAACGCACGGTCGACCACCGACGAGCCGGTATCCGTCGCCAGCCGCTTCGCCATAGCCGCGAACTTGGTCTTGTCGGGCGCGTTCGCCGTTACCTTCGCCGCCGCCATATACAGCAGCGCGCGCGCCGCCTCCAATTCGGTCGCCATGTCCGCCAGCATGAACTGCGTGGTCTGGAAGTCGGCGATCGCCTTCCCGAACTGTTTCCGATCCTTGGTATACGCGATCGCCTCGTCGAGACACCGCTGCGCCCCGCCAAGCGAGCACGCGCCGATGTTCAACCGCCCGCCGTCCAAGCCCATCATCGCGATCCGAAAGCCCTCGCCCTCGCCGCCAACCATGTTCGCACCCGGCACGCGGACGCCATCGAAGATCACCTGCCGCGTCGGCTGCGAATGCCAGCCGAGCTTCTTCTCGTTCGCGCCGAACGAGACGCCCGGCATGTCCTTCTCGATCACGAGGCACGAGATGCCCTTGGGCCCATCCTCACCGGTGCGGACCATCGTCACGTACACCTCGTTCTCGCCCGCGCCCGAGATGAACTGCTTCGAGCCGGTCACGATCCAGTCGTCGCCGTCGCGGACGGCTCGCGTCTTCAACGCCGCGGCGTCGGACCCAGAGCCCGGCTCGGTCAGGCAATAGCTCGCCAGCCGATCCATCGTCACCAGATCGGGCAGATACTTGTCCTTCACCGCGGCCGACCCGAACCGGTCGATCATCCACGCCGCCATGTTATGAATGCTGATGAACGCAGACGTCGAAGGACAGCCATACGACATCGCCTCCATGATCAACGCCGCCTCAAGCCGCCCGAGCGCGATCCCGCCGCTCTCCTCGCTAACGTAGATCGCCGCGAAGCCGAGTTCGGCCGCCGCCTTGATCGTATCGCGCGGGAAAATGTGCTTCTCGTCCCACTCGGCCGCGTGCGGCGTGATCCGGTCGGCAGTGAAGCGGCGCGCCAGCTCCTGGATCTCGCGCTGGTCGTCGGTAAGGTCGAACTGGTTTGAGGTGAACTGGTTCATCGTGGTCCTATCTCCGTCATGCCGGACTTGACCCGGCACTCAGAGCCACGGACGCCGGTGTTCGTGGCTCTGGGTCCTGACGTGCGTCAGGATGACGATTGGGGGAAATGACGTGGATCGGCAACCGGCTGTCTACATCCTGGCCAGCTGGCGCAACGGGACGCTGTACATCGGCGTCACGTCCAACCTGATGGCGCGGATCGTTCAGCATCGTGCCGGATCCTTTGGCGGCTTTACGCGAATATACGGCGTCAAACGGCTCGTTTGGTTCGCGATGGCGGACACGATGGAGGGGGTCATAGCTCGCGAGAAGCAGTTGAAGAACTGGCACCGCGCCTGGAAAATCGAACTGATCGAAGCTGACAATCCGACGTGGCGCGATCTGGCAGAGGATTGGGGCTTCGATCCGCTCCCCCAGCCGTCATCCCGGGCTTGACCCGGGACCCAGAGCCACCAGCCCCTACGCCCGTGGCTCTGGGTCCTGACGTTCGTCAGGATGACGGAGGAGGCAGACCGCACCCCAATCACCCCATCGTCGGAATAACAAACGCATCGTTATTCCGCGCAGGCCCGCCATCCTCGGCCATCGCCGGCAGTGCAGACCCATCCGGCCAGCGCTGCGTGATAGTCTTGACCTTGGTCCAGAACTTTACACCCTCCATCCCGTGCTGGTTGGTGTCGCCGAACGCGCTGCGCTTCCACCCGCCGAACGTGTGATACGCCACCGGCACCGGGATCGGCACGTTGATGCCGACCATACCGACGTTCACCCGCGCCGCGAACTCGCGTGCGGCGTGGCCGTTGCGCGTGAAGATCGCGACGCCGTTGCCGTATTGATGCTCGCTCGGCAGGCGCACGGCCTCCTCGAAATCGGCGGCGCGGACGATCTGGAGGACGGGCCCGAAGATCTCCTCCTTGTACGCCGACATCTCGGTGGTGACGTGATCGAACAGCGATGGCCCGATGAAGAAGCCCTTCTCATGCCCCTGCAACGCGAACCCGCGGCCATCGACGACCAGTTCCGCACCCTCGTCGACGCCGGTCTGGATCCAGTTCTCGATCCGGGTGCGATGCGCCGCGTTCACCACAGGGCCGTAATGCGCGTCGTTGTCGGTCGACACGCCGACGCGCAACGCAGCGATCGCCGGGATCAGCTTCTCGCGCAGCGCGATCGCGGTCTTCTCGCCGATCGGCACCACCACCGGCAGCGCCATACAGCGCTCACCCGCCGAGCCGAAGGCCGCGCCCGACAGGTCGGCGACGACCTGGTCGAGGTCGGCATCGGGCATGACGATGCCGTGGTTCTTGGCGCCGCCCATCGCCTGGACGCGCTTGCCCGCCTCGACGCCGCGACGGTACACGTAATGCGCGATGTCGGACGATCCGACGAAGCTGACCGCCGAGATCGCCGGATGGTCGAGGATCGCATCGACCATTTCCTTGTCGCCGTGGACGACCTGGAAGATCCCCTCGGGCAGCCCCGCCTCGACGAACAATTCGCCGAGCCGCACCGGCACCGACGGATCGCGCTCGCTCGGCTTGAGGATGAACGCGTTACCCGTGGCGATCGCGACTCCGCTCATCCACAGCGGGATCATCGCCGGGAAGTTGAACGGCGTGATGCCGGCGCCGATGCCAAGCGGCTGGCGCATCGAATAGACGTCGATCCCCGGCCCGGCGCCCTGCGTGTATTCGCCCTTGAGGATATGCGGGATGCCGCAACAGAACTCGATAACCTCGAGCCCGCGCTGGATGTCGCCCTTCGAATCCGCGATCACCTTGCCGTGCTCGGACGACAGCAGCCGCGCGAGTTCGTCCATGTTCGCCTCGACGAGCCGCTTGAACTCGAACATGACGCGGGCGCGACGCTGCGGGTTGGTAGCGGCCCAGCCCGGCTGTGCCTTCTGCGCCGCGGCAACGGCCGCATCCAGATCGGTCGCACCCGACAGCCGCACGCGCGCCTGCACCTCACCCGAATTCGGGTCGAACACGTCACCGAAGCGCTCGGCCGTGCTGGCCGCACCGCTCACGAAATTCTCGATCGTCCGCATGGCATCCTCTTCTTGTTGCACGCACCGTCGGGCATAAGCGTTTCGCAGCCAAGCGGGGTTGTTTGCAGAATCGCTCTGCGAATATGCAGCATAGGGTCAGGCGTTCATGGATTGGGACGACGTCCGGTATTTCCTCGCTCTGGCGCGCACGCACAGGCTCGGGCCAGCCGCGAAATTGCTCGGGCAAGACGCGACGACGGTCTCGCGACGGCTGCAAAGGCTTGAGCGGCGACTCCAGACGACGTTGTTCGAGCAGACCGTCGCCGGCTACGCGCTGACCGAACGCGGCGCGGCATTGCTCGACCATGCCGAAACGATGGAGGCGTCCGCTCTTGGCATCCAGGAGGTGGTGGGCACCGATGCAGGCGTGCTCGCGGGACCGATCCGGCTCAGCGTCTCGGAAGGCTTCGGCAGCCGCATCCTCGCGCCGCGCCTCGCATCGTTCACCAACCAGCATCCGCGGATCGCGGTGGACCTGATCGCCTCGACCGGGTTCCTCAACCCGTCGCGGCGAGAGGCGGATATCGCGGTGATGCTCGCGCGACCGAAGAGCGGCCCGCTGGTGGCGCGAAAGCTCACCGACTATAATCTAGGCCTCTACGCGCATCCCGATCACCTCGCGCGGTCGGGACCGATCGCGACGACCGCGGACCTGATGCGGCACCGCCTGATCGGCTATGTCCCCGACATGATTTACGCGCCCGAACTCCGCTATCTGGCCGAGATCGATGGGCGGCTGGACGCCTCGATCCGCAGTTCGAGCATCGTCGCGCAGGCCGAACTGATCGCGGCGGGAGCGGGGTGTGGAATCCTGCCGTGCTTCATCGGCGACCGCGTGCCGGGGCTCGTGCGCGTGCTGCCCGACGCGGTCGACATCCAACGCTCGTTCTGGCTCGTCGTCCACCGCGACGTCCGCCGGATCGCGCGGATCGACCGTTTCATCGCCTGGCTGGACGCTACGATCGGTGAGCTGAAACCCGTGATGCTGGGCACGCCGACCGCCCCGATTGCCGCCCCCGAGCCGAGCCCGTATAGCGACGCCGCGCACCGGCCTCCCGTGCGTCCGGAGTAGCGCGTTGATCCCCACCTTGTACCATCAGATGATCGACTCGATCGGCGACGGCACCGGTTTGCCCGACACGATCCTCCACATCCACGCCGGCATGGCGCTGCTGATGCTGGCGCGACTGGTGACGCGGCGCTCGTTCGGGACGTTCATCCCGTGGTACGTCGTGGCGGCCGGCGAGGCGTTCAACGAGATCATGGACCGGCTGAACTTCGGGTCCTGGCGGTGGGAGGACACATCGCTGGATATCGTCAACACGCTGCTGTGGCCGACGGTGATCTGTCTCGGTGTGCGACTGCGGCCGATGATCGGGAAGCGCGGGCGGTAGGTCACAGCAGCTCCCATCCTTCGACTCCGCCGTCCCGACCTCGTCATCCTGACGAAAGTCAGGACCCAGAGCCACAAAGGAAGACGCCCGTAGCCCTGGCCCTGACTTTCGTCAGGGTGACGGAGCGCGTCACGGTAACGGGCGCTCAGCCCAGCGCGATATACCGTTGCAGGTGATAGTCTTCGTCGCCGAGCTGGTGGTCGATCATCACCAGCCGCTTGGCATAGTGCGACACCGCATATTCCCACGTCATGCCGATCCCGCCGTGAAGCTGGATCGTTTCCTCCGCGACCAATGCCCCAGTCCGCCCGATCGTGTACTTCGCCGCCGCGAGCGCCCGCTCGCGCGCCTTCGTGTCGTCACCGTCGAACGCCGACGCCGCGTTGATGACTGCGGAATGCGCCTGCTCGATCTCGAGCAACACCGTCGCCATGCGGTGCTGGAGCGCCTGGAACTTGCCGATCGGCACGCCGAACTGCTTCCGGTCGCGGAGGTAGCCGAGCGTCGCCTCCTTGACGAACTCCATTGCGCCGACCGCCTCGGCCGACAGCGCGAGCAACCCGGCCCCGACCGCCGCATCGACGATCGCCTGCCCCTGCCCTTCGCCCCCGACGCGCGCATCGGCGCCGAGCGTCACGTTCTCGAACGTCACGTCCCCGGCGGCACCGCCCTCGACGACGTTGAAGCTGCGGACCGACACCCCCGCCGTATCCGCCGGCACGAGCAACACGAGCGGATCGCCATCCTGCTCCACCGTAACGACGAACACCGACGCCGCACCCGCCTGCGACACGACCGCCTTGGTCCCGCTGAGCGTCCAGCCATCGCCGCTCTTCGTCGCGGTCACCGGCGTCGCGCCGTCGTCATGCGCGAACGCGGCGATCGTCTCGCCCGACACGATCCCGGCGAGCGTCTCGTCATGCCCGCCAGCCTTGGCCAACGCACGCCCCGCCATCAGCGCGCCGAGGAACGGCTCGACCACCAGCGCGCGACCGAGCGCCTCGAACACCACCATGATGTCGAACCCGCTGCCGCCGAAGCCGCCCGTCGCCTCGTCGAACAGTGCGGAAACGATGCCGAGTTCGGTCAACTGCTGCCAGACGCCCGCGTCATACCCCGTCTCGCCATACGCGCCCGCGTTGCGCGTCTCGATCGGATACCCGTCGCGCAACGCCCGGACGAGCGTGTCGGCGAGCATGCGGCGGTCGTCGGTGTGTTCGAAGTTCATGTGCTCAGAGACCCAGGATGGCTTTGGAGATGATGTTCTTCTGGATCTCGTTCGACCCGCCGAAGATCGACAGTTTGCGGTTGTTGAAATAGCTCGGCGCCGCCATCGCCGCGTCCTCAGGGCCGACATCCTCGCCGTTCCACCCGGCCTCCAGAGCTTCGGGTATGTACGGCGCCGCGTAAGACCCGTAGGCACGGCGGGTCAGCGACGTGATCTCCTGGCGGATCTCGGTGCCCTTGATCTTGAGCATCGAACTCTCCGCGCCGGGTGCACCGCCGCCCGCGACCGCCGCGAGTACGCGGAGGTTGGTCGTCTGCATGTTGGCCAGGTCGATCTCGACCCGCGCCATCCTTGCCGCGAACAGCGGATCGTCCGCCAGCGAGCGCCCGCCCTTCTTCTGCATCTGCGCGACTTCCTTCAGCCGCTCGAACGACGCGATCGAGAAGCCGACGCCGGCGATGTTGGTGCGCTCATACGTCAGCAGGTACTTGGCGTAGGTCCAGCCCATGTTCTCTTCGCCGACGAGGTTGGCGACGGGCACCTCGACATCGGTGAAGAACACCTCGTTCACCTCCTGCTCGCCGTCGATCAGCGTGATCGGGCGGACTTCGATGCCGGGCGACGTCATGTCGATCAGCAGGAACGAGATGCCCTCCTGCTTCTTCGCGGTCGCGTCGGTGCGGACGAGGCAGAAGATCATGTCGGCATGCTGGCCGAGCGTCGTCCAGGTCTTCTGGCCGTTGACGACATAGACGTCGCCCTTCCTGACGGCCGTCGTCTTGAGCCCCGCTAGATCGGACCCCGCACCCGGCTCGGAATACCCCTGGCACCACCAGTCGGAGCCATCGAGGATCCGCGGCAGCCACTGCTTCTTCTGCTCTTCGGAACCGTATTTGATCAGCACCGGTCCGAGCATGTTGACGCCGAACGGCACCACGCGGGGCGCGTGTGCGAGCGCAGACTCATTGTCGAAGATGAACCGCTGGATCACGCTCCACCCGGGACCGCCCCACTCCTCGGGCCAATGGTTCGCCAGCCAGCCGCGCTCGTTGAGGATCGCGTGCCATTCCTCCATGTCCGACTTGCGCAGCCGCTTGCCTTCGCGGACCAGCGTAGAAAGACGCGCTGGGAGTTTGTCGCGAAAGAACGCGCGGACTTCCTCGCGGAAGGCTTCTTCCTCGGGCGTGAAGCTGAGATCCATGACCATGTGACTCCTGATGTTGGAGCCTGTGTGCCACAGTCGATCGTGGAATTGAAGGACCGGTATGGTCGGAAACGAAGAAAACGCGGCGCCGAACGACGCAGGTTAATCCGGACGGTATCGCAACCGCAGCGCCGACGCTCCCCCCTCCCTGGAATGGAGGGGTAGGGGGTGGGTCGGCCAGCTTGAGCCACGCGCGTTCGACGATGCGGAAGCCGACCCACCCCCAGCCCCTCCCTTCCAGGGAGGGGAGAAAATGTCAGACAACCCTTCCCTTTAAGAAAGGGAGCACGTCAGAACCGGTAGCTGATCCAACCCGCGAGGAAGTCGGAGTTCTTATACCCCGCATTCGTCAGCGCAGGCCCCGCGATCAGATGCTCGTAGCGCCCGGTGAACGACAGCCGCGAGGTGAACGGGTACACCGCCTGGAACCGCAGCGTATCGGCGATCTTGCTCCCCGACACGTTCTGCGTACCGGCAAACGCGGTGCCGTTCGCGCGGTACACGGCATCGCTCGTCGTATCGCGCCACGAACGCTGATATTCCGCGGTCAGCCGGAGCTTGTCGAAGACGCTGAACGTCACGTTCGGCGCCAGCGCGACCAGGTTGGTCGGCGTCGCGAACAGCTGATAGCTGTAATAGATGTTGTTGCCGAACGGGGCCAACGAGTTGCGCAAAGTGCCGGTGCCATATGCACCACCACCGCTGGCATAATCCGCATGCACGCCGACGCGCGGCGCGTTCTTGCCCTCGCCCAGCTTGTAGGTCTGCGCGAGGAGTATCAGCCATGCCTTGATCGAGCGGTTGTCGTACGAACCGCCCTGGTAGTTGATCGTCCAGTCGAGGTTGACCGGCCCCGCATCGCCCCAGACGTGCAACCCGTAGAAGTTGCGCACTTCGCGCGCCGTGCCGGTGCCCCACGTCGCCGAACGATCGCGCAGCCGCCAGAGGAAAGGATCGACGTACAGCTTCGACCCGCCGAACAGCGTTTCGGGCACGACGATCCCGGTGGAGATACCCGTGAACCGCCGGTCGCTCTCCGCGTTGTCGTCTTGGGTCCCGCCATTGCCATAGGCGGTCGGCTTGAAGTCGAACACGTCGGCCCGGACGCCTGCCGCACGAGCCCAGGCGCGGAACCCGTTGAAGCCGAAGAACAGCGTGTTGTTGTCGCGCGGCACCACCATCAGATTGGGCCCATCCGCGAACGTCTGGCGGCCATAGCGCACGCCGACATCGACATCGGCCACCGTCCCGGTCAAATCGACGAACGCCTGCTGCACGGCCAGCTTGTTGCGCAGGTTCGGCAACGCCGTTCCCAGGTTCTGCCCTTCCAGCGTGCCGTGCGCGAGTTCGCCGTAGAAGCGAAGATGCTCGCCGACATGCAGGTCGGCGCCACCGAACAGGCGGAGGATATCCTGCCGCTGTGCCTCGGCATCGCGCAGATTGGGGTTGGTCGTCTCGTTGACGCGCAGCCGCGCCTCGCCCGACAGCGTCAGATAGACGTCGCCATCACCTGCCAGCGAAATGAACTTGAGCTGGTCGACGATGTCCTTGCGCTTCGTCGGATCGCGCAGCTTCGACCAGTCCTCCGCCCAGCGCGACTGGTTGTATCCCCCCGTCGTCGTACCGTCGCCGATCGCGGCGTTGGGATAGCTCTCCGCAATCGGCGAGGCTTCGGCGGTGCTCGACACGTCCTTGGCGCCGACATTGGCCTGCCGTGACGGCGGCGCGTCTGCCTGCGCGGTGGCGACATTCGCGAACGCGAAGATCGAGAGCGCAGACGTGGCAAGGCCAGCCGCGTGCCGCAAGCGGCGCATCGTCATCGAGGTCATAAGCAAGTTCCGGTACTGGCGGGCGGGGACGGTCTGGCCGTCCCCGCCGGCATCAATGGGCAGTAGCAGCGGCGGGGATTGCGGCCGGCACGAACTCGGGGAGCTTGCCCGACAGCGCGGCGTCGAGCTTGTCGCGGTCGAGACCGCCCTCCCAGCGGGCGACGACGATCGTCGCGACCGCGTTGCCGATGAAGTTGGTGAGACTCCGGCACTCGCTCATGAAGCGGTCGACGCCGAGGATCAGCGCCATGCCCGCGATCGGCACCGTCGGCACGATCGACAGCGTAGCGGCCAAGGTGATGAAGCCCGCGCCGGTAACGCCCGCCGCACCCTTCGACGAGATCATCGCGACAACCAGCAGCAACAGTTCCTGCCCGAGCGTCAGATGCGTGTTGGTCGCCTGCGCGATGAACAGCGCCGCCAGCGTCATGTAGATGTTGGTGCCGTCCAGATTGAACGAATAGCCGGTCGGCACGACCAGCCCGACGACCGACTTCTCGCAGCCTGCCGCCTCCATCTTCTGGATCAGGTTCGGCAGCGCGGCTTCCGACGACGAGGTGCCGAGGACCAGCAGCAGCTCGGCCTTGAGATAGCGGATCAGCTTGAAGATGGAGAAGCCGGTCAGCCGCGCGACAGTGCCAAGGATGACGATCACGAACAGCGCCGCGGTCAGATAGAAGGTCGCGACCAGCGCGCCGAGATTGGCAAGGCTGCCGATCCCGTATTTGCCGATCGTGAACGCGATCGCGCCGAACGCGCCGAGCGGGGCTGCGCGCATCAGGATGCCGACCAGCTTGAAGACGATCAGGCTGAGGCGCTCGAGGAAGTTCAGCACCGGCTTGGCAGGCTCGCCGACGAGGCTCAGCGAGATGCCGAACAGGATCGCGACGAGCAGGATCTGGAGGATGTTGCCCTCGGTGAACGCGCTGACCATCGTGTCCGGGATGATGCTCATCAGGAACCCGGTGATCGTCGTCTCGTGCGCCTTCACGGTATAATCCGCAATGCCCTTGGTATCGAGCGTGGCGGCGTCGATGTTCATCCCCGCGCCCGGCTGGACGACGTTGGCGACGATCAGGCCGACGATCAGCGCCAGCGTCGAAAAGAACAGGAAGTAGGCGAACGCCTTGCCCGCGACGCGGCCGACCGAGCCGAGCTCCTTCATGCCCGCGATACCGGTGACGAGCGTCAGGAAGATCACCGGGGCGATGATCATCTTCACCAACTTGATGAACGCATCGCCGAGCGGCTTCAGCGCCGCGCCGTACGTCGGATAGAAATGCCCGAGCGCCGCGCCGAGCGCGATCGCGATCAGAACCTGGATATAAAGCTGGCCGCTCCAGCGCTTCCGCGCGGGCGTTTCCGCGACGCCATATGTCTGGGTGGGTAGGGTCAACATCGCCTCCTGCAATCCTCGTCCACTCACGCGGGACGTTATGTGCGACGGTAATGCCGGGCCGAACCCAGGACTACAAGCGCAGCCGTTTCAGCGCCTAAAACGTTGGTTTTTAGCCATTTATCGCCATACCCATTGTTCGGACGTGTGGGAATTGTCGCGTTTCATCAATGGCGCAGCCGCCGGGTGTGTGATAATCCGCACAAAATGACGCGACTCCGATCCTCCCTTTTCGTCACCGCGTTGACGGTGCTGATGGCGTTCGCCGCGCTTGGCGTGATCGTAGCAGGAGTCGCCTCGATCTACGGCCAGCGCGCCGCCGAAGATGCGCGCGCGGGTGTGCGGATGCGCGCGGTCCAGCAGACGCGCAGCAATCTCCGCCTGCTCGAAGCCGAACTGCAGACCTATCGCCTGTTGCCGATCATGCTCGGCGAATATCCCGACGTCCGCGGGGCACTCGCGTCGGGCAAAGTCGACCCCGCGCTCAACACCAAGCTCGCGCTGCTGGCCGAGCGCACCGGCGCCCCCGTGATCTACGCGCTCGATACGCAGGGCATGACGATCGCCGCCTCGAACGCCGGGCGCCCGGACAGCTTCCTCGGCCACGACTACCGCTTCCGCGACTATTTCACCAAGGCGATGGCCTCCGGCGCGACCGAATTCTTCGCGCTCGGCAGCGTCAGCGGGCGGCCGGGCCTATACCTGTCACGACGGATCGACCGCGGCGGCCGACCGCTCGGCGTGGTCGTGGTCAAGGTCGAGTTCGAGAAGATCGCGCGGGCGTGGATCCAGGATCGGATGGCGACCTTCGTCACCGATCCCGACGGCGTCATCCTGATCTCCAGCGATCCGAAGCTCGAATTTCGCACCACCCGCCCGCTCTCGCCTTTGCGTCGCGCCGAGCTGGTCGAGACGCGCCAGTTCGGGTCGTCGCCACTGGCCCCCGCCCCCCTGACGCTTGCCGAGGGGGTGTCCCGGCTGCCCGACGGATCGCCTGCGATCACGGTGTCGTTGCCGGTGCCTATCTCGGGCTGGCGGCTGGTGCATATGGAACCGCTCGACACTGCGTTGCGGACGGCCGCCGCGCGCACGCGATGGGCCACCGCGATCGCCGCAATGCTTACGATCGCGACAATGCTCGGTGCTTGGTGGCTGTACGAGCGACGCAAGCGCAACGTCGGCGCGCGCGCGGAACTGGAAGCGGAGGTCGCGCGCCGCACCGCCGAGCTCCGCGCCACCGCCGATCGCCTCCAGATCGAGGTCGAGCAGCGCGAGGCGTCCGACCAGCGGTTCCGCCAGGCGCGCGAGGAACTCGCGCACGCCAACCGCGTCGGCTCGATCGGCACGATCACCGCCAGCGTCGCGCACGAGATCAACCAGCCGGTCGCCGCAATCCGCACTTTCGCCGACAATGCCGCGGCCTTCCTCGACCGCGGCGAACCTGCGCGCGCGGCAACCAATCTCCAGTCGATCGTCGACCTCACCAGCCGGATCGGCACGATCACCGCCGGGCTCAGGCGCTACGCCCGGCGCGGTGCAGGCTCGATCGGCCCGGTGGCGCTAGACGAAGCGATCGACGGCGTCCGCCTGCTGATCGGCGACCGCTTCCGCGCCAAGGGTGTGACGTTAGACCTCCCAACCGGCCCCGAGGCGCGCTTGACGGTAATCGCCGGTCGCGTCCGCCTGGAGCAGGTCCTGGTCAACCTCCTCCAGAACGCGCTCGACGCGGTCGCCGACCGCCGCGATGCCCGCGTCAGCGTCACCGTCGGGCGGAAAGGCCGCGATGTCGTGCTGACCGTCGCCGACAACGGCCCCGGCATCGAAGCCGACATCGCCGACCACCTCTTCACCCCGTTCGCGACGAGCAAGAAGGACGGCCTCGGCCTCGGCCTCGGCATCGCGCGCGACATCATGACCGAGTTCGGCGGCACGCTCGACCTCGTCCCCGCTCCAGAAGGCGCCATCTTCCGTATGATCCTGGTGAAGGCATGAGCGAGCAAGCGGTGTTGCTCGTCGACGACGACGACGTCCTCCGCGGCGCGTTGGAGCAATCGTTCGAACTCGCCGGCATCGCGGTGATCGCCGAGCGCGACCCGACCGTCGCGCTCGCCCGCGTGACCGCCGGGTTCGACGGCGCGGTCGTATCCGACATCCGCATGCCGAAGATGGACGGCCTCGAACTCTTCCGCCGGATCGCCGCGATCGACCACGAGATCCCGGTTCTGCTGATGACCGGCCACGGCGACGTCGCGATGGCGGTCGCCGCGCTCAAGAACGGCGCGTTCGACTTCATCCCGAAACCCTTCGCCACCGATCACCTGATCGCCGGCGCGCGCCGGGCGCTCGAAATGCGCCGCCTCGTGCTCGACAACCGCCGTCTCCGCGCCGCCGCCGAGGAAACGATCGGCGCCGAACCGCTGATCGGCGAGACCCCGGTGATGGTCCGCCTCCGCGAAACGATGCGCCAGATCGCGCAGGCCGACATCGACGTGCTGGTCGAAGGCGAGACCGGCACCGGCAAGGAACTCGTCGCGGTCCTGCTCCACCGCTGGAGCAACCGGCGGTCACGGCCGTTCGTCGCGGTCAACTGCGCCGCCCTGCCCGAGGCAGTCGCGGAGATCGAGCTGTTCGGCCACGACGGCGATTCCCGCCTGCCGCGCACCGGCCGGATCGAGGCCTCGAACCGCGGCACGCTGTTCCTCGACGAAATCGAGAGCACGCTCCCCGCGTTCCAGGCGAAACTACTCCGTGTGCTCGAGGAGCGCGAGGTGATGCCGGTCGGCGGCGACCTGCCGCGCGCGCTCGACCTCCGCGTGATCGCCGCCGCCAAACCGGGGTTGGAGCAAGCGGTCGAGGAAGGGAAGTTCCGAGCCGATCTCCTCTTCCGGCTCGACGCAGTCCGCCTGCGCATCCCGCCGCTCAGAGAACGCCGCGACGACATCCCGCTGCTGTTCGGCCATCTGCTCCACCAGGCGGCGGAGCGGTTCGGCCGCGAGGTGCCAACGATCGACACCGCGACGCTAGCGTATCTCGGCCAGCACGACTGGCCCGGCAACGTGCGCGAACTCGACAACCTCGCCAAGCGCCTGGTGCTCCGCGTCGAAGCCGAAGACCCCGCAGACGAAGACGGCATCCCGCTCCCCGCGCGCGTCGACAAATTCGAGGAGGCGACGATCCGGACAACTCTGCAACAGGTCAGCGGCGACGTCCGCTCCGCGCTGGCGGCGCTCGGCATCCCGCGCAAGACGTTCTACGACAAGCTCAAGCGTCACGATATCGACGTCGAGGCGTACCGCCCCCTCAAGGGGTAACCGAGCGCACCGGCAAACCGGTCCGCTCGGTTATCAGGAAAAGCCTCAGATCATCCCCAGCGCCTGGAGATACACTTCGAGGATCGCTTCCTCCTCCTGATATTCTTCCTTCTTCTTCTTCCGGATCGACAGGATTTTCCGGATCGCCTTGGGATCGTAACCCCGGCCCTTGGCTTCGGCCATCACGTCCTTGATGTCGTCGCTGATCCCCTTCTTCTCTTCCTCGAGGCGCTCGGCGCGCTCGATCAGCAGGCGCAGTTCGTCCGCTGCGACCGCGCCGCCGCCCATGCCGTGTTGCCGTTCGTCAGACATCGAAAATTCCCCACTCGCCAGCGCCACGCGCCGGCCCAAACCCAATCGAGATACCCCGCGCTCATGATCGCCGTCAGGCGACCCCGTGAATCAGAGGGGGTGAATCATGCCGCTGCGGGTGCGGGCCGCGTCTAGGCGTTTACCGTGTTCGGCTCAACCGCCCGCGCGGCGTTTCCCGCATCAGTCGACCGCGTTCTTGGCGACGCTCGCCTTCATCCGCTCGAGCTGCTCGGGCGTGGCGTCGCCTTGGTGATGCGCCTTCCACTCCGCATAGGGCATCCCGTACACCGTCTCGCGCGCCGCATCCTTCGACAGGTCGCCCGCCTCCTCGACCCAATCGGACAGGCAATTGCGACAGAAACCCGCGAGCCCCATCAGGTCGACATTCTGCGCATCGTCCCGGTGGCGAAGATGGCGGACGAGCCGGCGGAACGCTTGTGCCGCTACGGCATCGTCCAATGTATCGAGGCGATCGGGGGTCATTTATACGCTCCAAGGTTGATCGTGCGCAGATAGGGGCTAAGGCCCGTCGCGGCAAAGACCTTCCCCCAAGGAAACGCACGCATGACCATGGCCATCGCACCCCGTTCGCGGAAGGTCCGCATCCTCGCGACTCTCGGCCCCGCCAGCAGCACTCCCGAGATGATCGCAACGCTGTTCCGTACCGGCGCCGACGCGTTCCGCATCAACATGAGCCACGGCGATCAGCAATCGAAGATCGCCGTGATCCAGGCGATTCGCGCGCTCGAAAAGCAATTCGGTCGCCCCTCGACCATTTTGGCCGATCTTCAGGGCCCGAAGCTGCGCGTCGGCAAGTTCGAGGCCGGGCGCACCGTGCTCGAAACCGGTTCGACCTTCGTGCTCGACCGCGACAAGACGCCGGGCGATGCGACTCGCGTCGAGCTGCCGCACGACGAGATCTTCGTGGCGATCGAGCCGGGTGCCCGCCTGTTGCTCGACGACGGCAAGCTGGTGCTCCGCGTCGTCTCGCACGGCCCGACGCAGATCACGACGCGTGTCGAAGTCGGCGGCCCGCTGTCGAACAGCAAGGGGCTGAACGTTCCCGACGTCGTGCTGCCAATGGCCGCGCTGACCGAGAAGGATCGCAGCGATCTCGACTTCGCGGTCGACCAGGGCGTCGACTGGATCGCGCTGTCGTTCGTCCAGCGCCCCGAGGATCTTTGGGAAGCGCGCAAACTGATCGGCGGCAAGGCGGCGTTGCTCGCCAAGATCGAGAAGCCCGCGGCGATCGAGCGGCTCGAAGAAATCGTCGACGCGTGCGACGGCGTGATGGTCGCGCGCGGCGATCTCGGCGTCGAGATGCCGCCCCAGGCGGTGCCGCCGTTGCAGAAGCGTATCGTCGAGGTCTCGCGCCGGATGGGTCGCCCGGTCGTAGTCGCGACGCAGATGCTCGAATCGATGATTACGTCGCCCTCCCCGACGCGTGCGGAAGTGTCCGACGTCGCGACGGCCGTGTATGACGGCGCCGACGCGATCATGTTGTCGGCGGAGAGCGCGGCAGGCGCGTGGCCGGTCGAATCGGTAGCGATGATGGATGCGATCGGCGTGTCGGTCGAGGCCGATCCCGAGCATGGCGACCGCATGCACTTCACCGTCATGAAGCCCGATCCGACGACCGCGGATGCGCTGGCCGAGGCGGCGAAGAACATCGCCCAGACCGTGTCGGCGGTGGCGATCATCTGCTTCACGACGTCGGGCTCGACCGCACGTCGGATCGCGCGCGAGCGGCCTTCGGTGCCGCTGCTGGTGCTGACCCCGAACCAGGATACCGCACGCCGTCTCGGCCTGCTGTGGGGGACGCATGCCGTCCACACGCGCGATGTCGAATCGTTCGAGGACATGGTCGCGAAGTCGAAGCGGATGGCGCTTCGTCATGGCATGGCGAAGGCCGGCGATCGCGTGATCGTGTTGGCGGGCGTGCCGTTCCGGACGCCGGGGTCGACCAACGTGCTGCACGTGGTGCGGATCGTCGGGGACGAACTCAAGGGTCACCACTCGCAGCGCTGAAGCGCTGATATCATCGACGTCGCCGGTATTCTTCTGTCGGCGACGACGATGCCTAGTCGACCAGTTCCAGCTTCGTGCAGTTTCGACCGTTCGCCTTCGCCGCGTAGAGCATCGTGTCGGCTTGCTCGATCCAGCTCGCGACCGAAGTCAGGGTCGGCGTGAGGACGGCGATGCCGAAGCTGGCGGTCACCTTGAGCGTAGCGCCGTTCGACAATTGCATCGGGAACCCGGCGATCGCCTCGCGCAGACGCTCGGCGACGATCATCGCCTCGTCGCCACCGGTTTCCGGCAACAGGATGCCGAACTCCTCGCCGCCCAGCCGGCCGAACACGTCGATCGGCCGCAGCGTCGCCTCGGCCAGCTTGGCGAGCTGGTGCAGAACCTGGTCGCCAGTCGTGTGACCATAGGTGTCGTTGACCGCCTTGAAGTGATCGACGTCGAGCATCACCAGCGTGCTCGGCCGCTCGTAGCGACGCGACCGCACCATCTCGCGTTCGGCCTGTTCGACGAAACCGCGCCGGGTGAGCGCGCCGGTCAGATGATCGACCTGCGCGATCAACCGCAATTCGAGCTCGTCGCAGACGATGTTGGCGAAATTCGAGAGGATAGCGATATCGGCGGGGCTGAACCGCCGGGCGCGTGTGTCCATCGCGCAGAGCGAGCCGACGTTATAGCCTTCGGGCGTGCGCAACGGGATGCCGGCATAGCTGCGGATATGCGGCGGGCCGACGACCATCGGGCTGGTGGCAAAGCGCGGATCGAGAAGCGCGTCTTCGATGATCAGCGGTTCGCGCTGCTGGATGGTGTGCGTGCAGAACGAGATCGCGCGCGGCGTTTCCTGCGTCTCCAACCCACGTTGCGCCTTGAACCATTGCCGATCGCGATCGACCAGAGACACCGTGGAGATCGGCACCGCCAGCACGGTCCGCACGAGCGTCACGATCTTCTCGAACGGCTTTTCCGCGGCGGTATCGAGTACGTTGAGACGGTGCAGCGCCGCGATCCGCGCGTCGTCGTCGTATAGCCGGGCGTCATCCATGCGACGGCGCCTTCATCAGCCCGCGGATCGCGACCGTCAATTCTTCGGCATAGCTGTCGACGAGCGTGCGGACGCTCGACTCGACCATTTCCTCCGACAGGCCAGCGGCGCGCAAACTCGCGACGAGACTCGCCAGATGGCTCTGGTGGCGCCGGACGCTGTCGAGCAGTTCTGCCGGGATATCGAGCGGTTCGGCGCCGGTGGGTGTCGGATGAAGTTCGGTAATGCGCACGGGTCATCCTCTGCGTGACGGGCAAGTCTCGTATAGCCCCGAACTGGTTAATAGAACTCTCCGCCGAGGAAGAGCTCGCTGTATTTTCCACGCTTCCGGCTTCGGTTGTAAGGGAGTCATCGAGCGCACCCATAGCGCCTCCCCCGCGCCTCCACCCAAGCCCCGGGCGGAGGCAAAGGCGAGGCACGCCGGCAGGGGGCTGGCGCTCCCGGCTCGAATACGCGATGTCGCCTGAGACGAAGCACGGGAGGGCGCACGGATGACATTACGCGAGAAGATCGGTTGGGGCGCCCTCGCCTTGCTCGCGGCCTGCGCGCTGGCGGTCGTCGCGTTCGAGCGCGGCGAGCACGTCAACGCGTTGTGGATCGTCACGGCGGCCGTCTCCGTCCAGCTGATCGCGTACCGGTTCTATGCGCGCTACATCGCGCGGCATGTGATGCAGCTAGATCCGGCGCGACCGACCCCGGCGCTGCGCCGCGCCGACGGCCTCGATTATGTCACGACCGATCGCAACGTCCTGTTCGGCCACCATTTCGCCGCCATCGCCGGTGCAGGACCACTCGTCGGCCCGGTGCTCGCCGCGCAGATGGGGTATCTCCCCGGCACGCTGTGGATCCTTGCCGGCGTCGTGCTCGCGGGTGCGGTGCAGGACTTCATGATCCTGTTCATCTCGATGCGCCGCGACGGACGGTCGCTCGGCGAGCTGATCCGGATGGAGATGGGCGCGATCCCCGGCGTGATCGCGCTGATCGGCGCGTTCGCGATCATGGTCATCATCCTCGCCGTGCTCGCGCTGATCGTGGTGCGCGCGCTCGCGGGCAGCCCGTGGGGGCTGTTCACCGTCGCCGCGACCATCCCGCTGGCTTTCCTGATGGGCATCTACACGCGCTGGATCCGCCCCGGAAAGGTCGGCGAAGTCTCCGTGCTCGGCGTCATCGGGCTGCTCGCTGCGATCGTCTATGGCGGCACGGTTGCTGCCTCGCCGACGCTCGCGCCGCTGTTCACGCTGACCCCGGTGCAGCTCTGCGTGCTGATGGTGGGATACGGCGCGGTAGCGTCCGTTCTCCCGGTGTGGCTGCTGCTCGCGCCGCGCGATTACCTGTCGACCTTCCTCAAGATCGGCGCGATCGTCGCGCTGGCGATCGGCATCGCGGTCGTCGCGCCGCCGCTTAAGATGCCCGCGCTGACCCCGTTCATCGACGGCAGCGGCCCGGTCTGGTCGGGCGGGCTCTTCCCATTCCTGTTCATCACGATCGCGTGCGGGGCGGTGTCGGGCTTCCACGCGCTGATCGCCAGCGGCACCACGCCCAAGCTGATCGCCAGCGAAGGCGATGCGCAGTTCATCGGCTATGGCGCGATGCTGATGGAGAGCTTCGTCGCGATCATGGCGCTGGTCGGCGCGTCGATCCTCGATCCGGGCGTGTATTTCGCGATGAACAGCCCGGCGGCGGTGGTCGGTACCGACTTCGCCTCCGCGGCGACGGCGGTCACCGCGATGGGCTTCCCGATCACGCCCGAACTGCTCGCGCAGACCGCGAAGGACGTCGGCGAGACCACGATCGTGTCGCGCACCGGCGGCGCGCCGACGCTGGCGGTGGCGATGTCGGAGATCTTCAGCCACCTGGTCGGCGGGCCGGCGATGAAGGCGTTCTGGTATCATTTCGCGATCCTGTTCGAGGCGCTGTTCATCCTGACCGCAGTCGATGCGGGCACGCGCGCCGGGCGGTTCATGCTGCAGGATTTGATCGGGCTCGCGGTGCCGTCGTTCCGTAATGCGTCGGCGATCGTACCGGGGCTGATCGCGACCGCGCTGTGCGTGATCGCGTGGGGCTTCTTCCTGTATCAGGGCGTCACCGATCCCTTGGGCGGCGTGAACACGCTGTGGCCGCTGTTCGGCATCTCGAACCAGATGCTCGCCGCGGTCGCGCTGGTGCTGGCAACGGTGGTGCTGTTCCGGATGAAACGCCAGCGCTACGCGTGGGTGACGATCCTGCCGGCCGCGTGGCTGTGCCTGTGCACGATCACCGCCGGGCTGATGAAGCTGTTCGCAAGCGATCCCAAGGTCGGCTTCCTCGCGCATGCCTCGAAGTTCGCTGACGCGGCGGCGCGGGGCGAGCTGCTCGCGCCGGCCAAGACGATGGCGGAGATGCAGCGGATCGTGCTCAACGACCGGATCGACGCCGGGCTGTGCGCGCTGTTTCTCGCGGTGGTGCTGTCGATCGTGTTCTTCGGCATCCGCACGTGTCTGGCGGCACTGAAGATCGACCGGCCGACGGTGACCGAAGTCCCGCCGCAGCTGGTGGCCGCAGAATGATCCGCGCACTATACGCGAAGGCACGCGAGACCGCGTTGCTGATGGTCGGCGTGCCGTCCTACGCGGCCTATTGCCAGCACATGGCCGAGCGGCATCCCGACCACGCGCCGATGGACGAACGCACGTTCTTCCGCGATCGGCAGGAGGCGCGGTACGGGAGCAAGGGCGGGGGACGCTGCTGTTGACCCGGACCGTTTCGACCGTCGCTCGGCTCCGGGACGCGACGGCGGGCGATCACGATGCGGTGGATGCGGGGTTCGGGCGGTATGACCTGACCGACGCGGACGATTACCGCGCGTTCCTGATCGCGCATGCCAGGGCGCTGCCCGCGGTCGAGGCGTGGCTGTCGGCCATTCCCGGGCTGGCGGCGTTCCGATCCCGCGGCGATGCGCTCGCCGCCGATCTCGCCGCACTGGGGGAGGCTTTGCCAGCGCCGATGACGTTCGATGTCGCGCCGAGTGCAGCGGCCGGATGGGGCGCGATGTACGTCGTCGAAGGATCGCGACTCGGCGGCATCATGCTGTCGCGATCGGTGCCGGCCGACATGCCGACGGCGTATCTCGGCGCGAAACATCTGTCGGGCGAGTGGCGCGCCTTACTCGCTGCGATCGATCGCGAGCCCGCCGACGAAGCCTGGATCGAGGACGCTATCGTCGGCGCCAAGGCGGCGTTCGCGCTGTACCGGAGCGCGCCCGCCGCCTGATTGGGTGCCTCACTTGGGCGCCCGTGATCAGCGCAAAAGCTTGGGCGCTTCCTTGCCGATATAGTCCTGGATCTTGCTGGCGAAGAGCCCGAGGATGCCCGGCAGGTCGACCACCGCATGGACGTTGGTTTCGTAGACCGTGACCGCGCTGGCGATCGTCTGGCCCATCGCCTTGGCGGTGAAGTGCAGCGTGTCGCCCTCCCAGCGGTGATCGGTCACCGAGCCCCCGGGAATGCTCGCGCTGATCTTGTCGATCCCGCCGTCGAGACGGGCACGGACCGCAGCCTTGCCGAGCGTGTGCGGGATGTCGACGGTAACGGGAGTGGCCATGGGTGATCCTTGTATCGAGTATTGGCCTTACGTGGCGAAAATCATGTCGTCGTTGGCGAACGCCTTGAACTCGAGAGCGTTGCCGCTGGGATCGTAAAAGAACATCGTCGCCTGTTCGCCGGGCTGCCCCTCGAAGCGCACGTACGGCGCGATCCCGAACGTGACGCTGGCGGCGGTGACGCGCTCGGACAGCGCGGTCCAGTCGTCCATCGTCAGGACGACGCCGAAATGCGGCACCGGGACCGCGTGGCCATCGACGGCATTGGCGACCGCGACGGGTTTGGCGGCAGGATCGAGGTGCGCGACGATCTGGTGACCGAACAGGTCGAAGTCGATCCAATGCTCGCTCGATCGGCCTTCCGGGCAACCGAGCGTGGCGCCGTAGAAGCTGCGGGCTGCGGCGAGGTCGTGGACCGGGAAGGCGAGGTGGAAGGGGCGCAGGGTCATGCGGAGGAGAATAGGTCGTGGAATCCGGTTCGTCGACCCGGCGGATTGCTTGACGTTTTCCGCGCGGATGTGTGCCTGCGCCCCTTGTTCTCCCGCGAAGGCGGGAGCCCAGTCTGGGCTCCCGCCTTCGCGGGAGAACAATCTTTGGTGAGGGTGTACCATTCCCCATTACCCCACCCCGGCGAAGGCCGGGGCCCAATTGGGGGACCTAGCTAAAAGAAAACTGCGCTTCGTTGCTGCGACCTTTCCAATTGGGCGCCCGCCTTCGCGGGAGGACAGTCTCTGGTGAAGGTGTACCGTTCCCTATCGCGCTACCCCGGCGAAGGCCGGGGCCCAGTTGGAAAGGTGGTAGTGGCGAAGCGCTGTCCGTTGTCTGCAACGTCTCCCAACTGGGCCCCGGCCTTCGCCGGGGTGGTGTAGCGGGGGATTTCCAAAGTGATCCATCCCACGAGCCGGCGTCACCCTCGGGCTAAGACATTGCCCCACCCCGTCCACCACGCCATAGCGCCAGCGTGACCCGTTTCCCCGCCCTCGCCTGCCTGATCCTCGGCGCGATCGCCGCCACCGGCTTCGCGCCGCTCGATCTGTGGCCGCTGACGCTCGTCGCGTTCGCGCTGTGGATGAAGATTGTCCACGATGCCCCGACGCTGCGCGCCGCGCTCTGGCGCGGCTGGGTATTCGGGGTCGGGCATTTCACCGTCAACAACAACTGGTTCCAGCACGCGTTCGACTTCCAGGACGCCATGCCGCCGGTGCTCGGCTATTTCGCCGCGGTTGGCCTCGCGCTGTACCTTGCGGTATACCCGATGCTGGCGGGAGGACTGGCGTGGCGGATCGCACGGCGGTCCGACGCCCCCGACGCGACGTTCGTACTGGTCTTCGGCGCGGCGTGGATCGCGACCGAGTGGCTGCGCGCCACGCTGTTCACCGGTTACGCCTGGGACCCGCTCGGCGTCGTCTGGCTACCGGCGATCGGCGTGGCGCGATTGTCGGTCTGGATCGGGACCTATGCACTGTCGGGCGTGACCATTCTCGCGTCCGGTGCGCTGCTCCTGCTGGCGCTGCGCCGCTGGACGCTGCCTGCGATCGCGATGCCGGCGCTCGGAGTCGCGGCGCTGTCCGCGCTCTGGACCAACGCGCCGCCCCCCGCCCCCGGCACGCCGCTGGTGCGCGTGGTCCAGCCCGACATCGGCCAGGAGGACCGCAGCGAAACCGACGGCGAACGCGTGCTCTCGGCGCTGGAGAAGCTGTCGGGCAAGCCAGTCGCCACCCCGCGCCTCGTCGTCTGGCCCGAAGGCGTCGTCCGCGATTATCTCGAGGATGGTTATCCGTTCTATGCCTATGGCTGGTCGAGCCCGCTCTACCTCCGCCGGCGCATCGCGCGACTGCTCGGGCCCGGGGACATCCTGCTGACCGGCGGTACCGCGCTCGCGTTCAACGCCCGCGACCAGATCTCCGGCGCGGCCAACTCGGTGTTCGCGCTCGACTCGCAGGCGCGGCTGCGGGGGCGGTACGACAAGGCGCATCTCGTGCCGTACGGCGAATATCTGCCGATGCCGTGGTTGTTGAGGCCGCTCGGTCTCGCGCGGCTCGTGCCCGGCGATATCGACTTCACGTCCGGCAAGGGACCGGCGAACCTGACCTTCCCCGGCTTCGGCGCGATCGGCATGCAGATCTGCTACGAGATCGTGTTCTCCGGCGAGGTGGTCGATCCCGCGCATCGCCCGCGCCTGATCTTCAATCCGTCGAGCGACGCGTGGTTCGGCAAATGGGGCCCGCCGCAGCATCTCGCCCAGGCGCGGATGCGCGCGATCGAGGAGGGATTGCCGATCGTCCGCGCGACCCCCACCGGCATTTCGGCGATCATCGCCGCCGATGGTCGCCTCGTCGCGACCGTCCCGCACGAGACCGCCGGCGCCATTGAGCAGCCGATGCCGTCCGCGCTGCCGCCCACCCTCTTCTCACGCGTCGGCAATGCGATGGCGGCGATCGTTGCCGCACTGATGCTCGCGACTGCGGTTGCCCTGCGCCGTCGCGCCAGCTAGGGTCATATAAAGCTTTCCTTATATGACGCTCGTTCCAGAGCATGGCAAAGAGGCCCGCATGCGCAAATCCTTCCTCTTCACCTCCGAATCGGTCTCCGAAGGCCATCCCGACAAGGTTGCCGACCAGATCAGCGATACCGTCGTCGACCTGTTCCTCGCCAAGGACCCACAGGCGCGGATCGCGTGCGAGACGCTGACGACCACGCAGCTCGTCGTCCTCGCCGGTGAAATCCGCGGCAAGGGCATCTACGAGAATGGCGAGTGGGCACCCGGCGTGCTCGAGGAGATCGAGGCCGCGGTGCGCAACACCGTCAAGGAAATCGGCTACGAGCAGACCGGCTTCCACTGGCAGACCTTCCGCTTCGAGAACAACCTCCACGCGCAGTCCGCGGAAATCGCGATGGGCGTCGACGAGAGCGGCAACAAGGACGAGGGCGCCGGCGACCAGGGCATCATGTTCGGTTACGCCACCGACGAGACCCCCGGCCTGATGCCAGCGACGCTGTACTACAGCCACAAGATCCTCGAGCGGATGGCCGCCGACCGCCACTCGGGCGCCGCGCCGTTCCTGCAGCCCGACGCCAAGAGCCAGGTCACGCTGTCGTACGAGAATGAAGTGCCGGTCGCCGCGACCGCGCTCGTCGTCTCGACGCAGCATGCGCCGGGCTATTCGGAGAAGGGCACGAACCCCGATCCCGCCAAGTACGCCGAACTGCGTGACTATGTGATGGGCGTGTTCAAGGACGTGCTGCCCGACGGCTTCATCTCCGCCGCCACCAAGATCTACATCAACCCGACCGGCGCGTTCGAGATCGGTGGCCCCGACGGCGACGCCGGCGTCACGGGCCGCAAGATCATCGTCGACACCTACGGCGGCGCGGCACCGCATGGCGGCGGCGCGTTCAGCGGCAAGGATCCGACCAAGGTCGATCGTTCGGCTGCGTACGTCTCGCGCTATCTGGCGAAGAACGTCGTCGCGGCCGGCCTCGCGCGCCGTTGCACGATCCAGCTTAGCTACGCGATCGGCATCGCCGAACCGCTGTCGGTGTATGTCGACCTGCACGGCACCGGCACGGTCGACGAGGCCAGGCTGGAGGCGGTCCTGCCGCAGCTCGTGCGCCTGACGCCGAAGGGCATCCGCGAGCACCTCAAGCTCAACGCACCGATCTACAAGAAGACCGCGGCGTACGGCCACTTCGGTCGCGAGCCCGTGGGCGACACGTTCACCTGGGAAAAGACCGATCTGGTCGACGCACTGAAGGCCGCCGTCGCCTGATAGCGACGCCTTTGGTGATGTGAAAAAGCCTCCCGCGGACCAGTCCGCGGGAGGCTTTTTCTTTCCCTCGCCCCTCCGGGGAGAGGGAGGGAGGAGCCGCTTGGCGACGGAAGGGAGAGGGGCGTTGGGGAGAGGGTCCGAGCCTCACTCCCCTCACCCTCCCACCCGGCTTCGCCGTGCGGGTCGCTCCCTCTCCCCTAGGGGAGAGGGAAAACGAGGGGGAAGCTCGTATCGAAGCAGGTTCCCCCGCGCCCGCCCATCCTTCCATACGCTGGTTCGACAAGCTCAACCGCTACTCAGGACGAACGGGGTCGGTAACCTGCGCATGCCGCTGCTCGGTCAGCACCTGCCACGCAGTCAGGAACAGCGCCGCGACCACCGGCCCGACGACGATCCCGCTGATCCCGACCGCCTCGATCCCGCCGAGCGTCGATACCAGAACGATATAATCCGGGATCCCGGTATCGCGACCGACCAGGATCGGGCGCAGGATGTTGTCCGCTAGACCGATCACCACGACGCCCGAAACGATCACGACCACGCCCTGCCAGATCGCACCGGTCGCCAGCAGGTACACCGCAACCGGGACCCAGACGAGCGCCGGCCCCAACGCGGGCAGCAACGACGTCAGCGCCATCAACAGTCCCCAGAGCAAGGCGGCCGGCAACCCGACGATCCAGAACGTCACCGCGCCGAGCGCACCCTGCGCGAGCCCGACGATGACGGATCCCTTGATCGTCGCACGGACCACCGCGACGAACTTGTCGACCAGCGTCTTGGCGACCGAATGCTCCAGCGGCAACGCGCGACGGATCGCCGGCCCCACCTTGTCGCCGTCGCGCAGCAGGAAGAACGTCACGTACAGCCCGATCCCGAACGACAGCACGAACGCCGCCGCGTTGCGGCCGATCGACAAGGCCTGCCCGGCGATAGACCGGACGCTGTTGCCGAGGATGGTCGACACGCGCGACTGCGCCTGCTCGAAGCTGTTGAGCCCGGCCTTGTCGAGCGCACCTTGGATTCGGTTCGGCAGCGCGTCGTGGATCTGCTGGAAATAGGCGCCGAAATTGATCTGCCCGCTTTGCAGCCGCGCGTAGACCGAGGCCGACTGGTCGATCATCAGGCTGCCGATGATCAGCGTCGGCACGATCACCGCGACGAAGATGATCAGCAGCGTCATCGCCGCGGCGAGGTTACGCCGGCCCGGCCAGCGCATCAGCAGCCACTGGTACAGCGACTGGAACAGGATCGCCGCCAGCCCGCTCCACAACAACGCCACCGCGAACGTCGAGACGACGACGCACATCGCCACCGTGATCGCCACCAGGAAGACGATGAAGCCCCCCGTTTCCAGTCGACGCCGGTCGATCATGTCTTGCCCTTTTTTCCGTACTGGCGTTTGCGCGCCGGCCTTTTCCTGCCACGCTGCGCTATGCGGAGGCTCCATAACGGAGACCGCCGCATACTGAAAAGCCGCCCCCCGGCCTTCACCGGGGAGCGGCCCAGACTTCGGCGCGGTCAGGCGCCAATCGCGATCAGCGCAGCTTCTCGCTGCCGTTGATCAGGGCATCCTTCTGCGCCTGTGGCATCGCCTGCGCGTTCACGTCGGCGTCGTCGATCGCGTCCGACTGGCGATCGCCGTCCTTGCGCACGGCCTTGGCCTGGTCCTCGAGATTGTCGGCGGTCGCCTCGAGCGCGTCGGCGCGGTTGTCCGCGGCCTTTTCGACCTGGCTGCCGAGCTTGTCGTCACCCTTGCCGCCGCACGCTGCGAGCGGGAGTGCAATGGCGGCGATCATCGTGGCGATGGCGAGCTTCTTCATGTCGTATTTCCCTCTGTTATCGAGGTCGCAAACCGTCACGGTCGCGAAACGGTTCCGCGACGGTGCAATTTATCGTCGCAGACGGGCAACTTAGGCGGCTGTAGCGCCATGTTCGAGCAGCAAGGGCGCGTGGTCGGCGATCGTCGCTTCGACGGTCGGCGCGATCCGATCGAATATCGCACTGACCAGCGCTTCGGTAATCCAGCCGACCGCCGCGCCGACGACGAGGTCGGATAGATAATGCTTGCCGTTGATCGGTTGCGCGGCCGCAACGACACCCGTGATCAGCGCCGCCGGCGCACCCGCCCCGCCGATATCACGCGACGCTGCACGCGCGACCGCAACCGCGCCCGCGGTGTGTCCCGACGGAAACGACGTCTGGTCGTGATCGTCGCTCTTGCCGGGCTCGAACCGCGCCTTGCCGTCCTCGATCGCCTTTTCGGGGCGGGTGCGGTCGACCGACGCTTTGATCGCGGACTTGACGAAGGTCGCCGCCGCATGTGCCGTCAGCATCCGCACGCCGCCACGGATCACGTCCGGCCTGCGCGCGATCAGGCCGATCACGACCGTGCCGATCGACGTCGCCACAAGCTGCGGCTGGTCGCCGATCTCGGCGAGGAACCCGGTCGCCTTGACCAGCGGCTGATCGCGGTGCTCGGCCGCCTTGTGCGTCGCCTTGCGGTCCGCCTTCTCGACGGCCTTTGCGGCGTCCTTGGTCTTGCCCATCAGTTTTCGCCCTGTCCGTCCATTTCACCGCGCACCTGTGCATGCGCGAGCAAGGCGAACAACCCCGCACCGCCCAGCAAGTTGCCGAGGATCGCCGGCACCATCAGGCCACCGAGCGCCTCGGCGACGCCAACCTTACCCGAAAACAGCAGCAGCCAGGCCTCCACCGATCCGACGATCGAATGGCTGAACGCGGCGATCGCGACGACATACGTGATCGCGACGATCACGAGGAACGACTGTTCGCGCGCATTCGGCAGCGACCAGGCGAGGATCGCGATCATGAATCCGGCCGGGATCGCGTTGACGAACGTCGCGCCCGGCGAGAGTTCGGTGATCGCCATCGAAACCTCGATCATCGCGGTACGAAGCTCGCTACCGCCGAGCAGGCCCGCCGCGATCATCCCGCCGGCCAGCGCCGTCCCGATGAGGTTGGCGCCCAGCACGACACTCCAGAGCCGCAACGTGCGCCGCAATGCCCAGCCCGATGGTTTGGTCACCAGCGGCAACATCGCGGTAATCGTGCTCTCGGTGAACAATTGCATCCGCCCGAGGATCACGACCAGGAACCCGATCGGATAGCCAAGCGAGACGATGATCGTCCGCCACGGCGTATCGGGCAGCGCGTGGTGCAGCGCGCCTTCCGCGATCAGCGAACTGGCGATCGCCATCCCCGCGGCGAGCCCGGAGAAGAACAGCGACGATACCGGACGATCGAGTTCGTCCTCGCCTTCCTCGCGAACCGCCTTGTGCAGATCCTGCGCATCGGCGGCCTTGAGATCCTCGACGTCTTCGCCGGGCGGATTGGAAGCGTTATCGACCATTACGAGAGTGCAACGGTCCGCGTCGCGCTTTGCTCCGGCGCAATCGCCCGCTAGAGCGCGCGGCGATGAACGATCCTTCTGTTATCCGCCGCCTCTATGGCCGTCGCCAGGGCCACAAGCTGCGCCTGGGCCAAGCCGCGCTCGTCGAGGAAACGCTCGCCGACCTGTCGGTGCCCGAGGAAGGGCCGATCGATGCGATGACGTTGTTCGGCGAGGACCGCCCCCTCCATGTCGAGATCGGCTTCGGCGCAGGCGAGCATCTGGCCGGACAGGCCGCGATGAACCCCGACGTCGGCTTCATCGGCTGCGAACCGTTCCTCAACGGTGTCGTCGGTGCACTTGCGCACATCCGCGACGGCGAGCTGACCAACGTCCGGCTGCACATGGGCGATGCGCTGGAGGTCATCGAACGCCTGCCCGACGCGAGCCTCGACCGGCTGTACCTGCTGCATCCCGATCCCTGGCGGAAGGCGCGCCATGCCAAGCGCCGCATGGTCAACCACGGCCCGCTCGACACGATCGCCGCCAAGCTGAAGCCCGGCGCGGAATTCCGGCTCGGTACCGACGACCCGACCTATTGCCGGTGGTCGATGATGATCATGAACGCGCGTCGCGATTTCGAATGGCAGGCGAAGACTCCGCACGATTTCCTGACTCGCCCCGACGACTGGCCAGAGACGCGGTACGAGCGCAAGGCACGCCGGCAGGGCCACGAGGTCTGGTATTTCAGGTACCTGCGGGTCTGACGCGGCCACCGGCCTGGATTGAGGCCTTTTCCATCCAGACGCGCCGGTCGACGCACAAGCGGCATCGACCGGTGCGAACCTGGCGGGTTACGGCTTCCGGAACTTGTAGACGAACTGGTCGGTCGTACCTCGGATCGCCGGGTCGAACACCGGCTTGCTGTGGTCGTCGGCCGGGTTGCGGAGCACGGTCGATTCTCCGACGAACTTGAACCCTGCCGCCTGCACCTGCGCCTTGACCGCGGCCGGATCGATCCGATGCAGGGTCTCGGTGCCGCGCATGCCCGTGCCCGCCGCATCCGCATGATCGATCACGACGTACGTTCCGCCGCGCTTGAGCATCCGGAACACGGCTGCGTCGAACGCGCGCAACGCCGGTTCGCCCGCACCGTTGTTCGGGATGTCGTGATAGTTCTGGACGGTCCAGAACAGGTCGACCGGCACCGGCGACGTCGGCAGGTTCGTCGCCTGCACTTGCGCCGTCACGTTGGCCAGGTTCCGCGCCTGCAAGGCGGGAAGCGATTTCTCGGCATATTTGGCGCCTGCCGCGGGCCAGACCGCATAGACATGCCCCTTGGGCCCGACGATGCCCGTGAAGATCCGCGTCCAATAGCCTGAACCCGGCAGGTAATCGACGACGACGTTGCCCGGTTTCACGCCGGAGAACGTCAGCACCTCCGCTGCCTTGCGCCGCGCATCGTCACCCTGCTGATCGGTGCGGGCGGGATCGGCGAGCGCCTTTGCGATCGTCGCCGGCGTCTTTTGTGCACCCGTGTTCTGCGCAGCGGCCGGCATGGCCCCGCCGACGATCGTCATGGCCAACGCGGCACCCATCCAGAGTGGCTTCATCATCCGTCTCCCACCAGTCCGGACGACACTGCCGGATAAGCGCGCAGGATCGTCCGGATAACGTCGCTAGTCCAGATCGTTCTCGCTGATCACGATGATCTCCTGATCCGGATCGCGTGCGAGCGCCTTTGCCCCCAGCCTGGCGATCTCGTCGGCATGCTGCCTGAAGATCGTCGCCGCCTCGGCATCGGGCGCCATCGCGCTCAGCGCCTCCAGCACATCGTAATGGACCGCGAACCGATAGCGCTCGCTGCTGATCTCCGCCTCGAACTCGATCCGGCGAAGGTCGTCATCAACCTCGATCGTGCCGGTATCGATATCCAACCTGTCTTCGGCCATGCGTCGTCGCTCCTTCGTTACAGGGGAGACAACCGACCAGCGCCGGATTCGAGCCGCCATCGCGCCCGAATCCGGCGAATCGGGTAGCGCTAGAGCCCGATCTGCAGGTTTGCACGCAGCGACAGGGCGACGCGACCCTGCTGTTGCTCGGCGTTGAACTCGCCGCCCATCCGGAAGATGCCGTTGCCGCCCGTGCCGCGCAGCTTGCCGACCCAGCCGCTGGTGCGCTTTTCGGGCGTCAGCGTGAACGCCTGGCCGCCCGCGAACGCCGCGGTGGTCGCGCCGAGCCCGCCGCCGACGAGCTGGCGCCGGCCACCCTCGGCTTCGATCCGGAACCAGCCGTCCTCGAACCGGGGGCTGCCGAAATCGAGTCCGATCGCGGTGCCGCCGGTCACCGCCAGTTCGTCGCTGGTCCGGGCGCGGACGACGAGGTCGATCGCCTTGCCACCGCCGGTCTCGCTGTAGCCGTCCTCCTTGAGCGCGTAATAGTCGATTGCGAGCATCGGCCGGAATACGAACATGCCCTTTCCGGCCTCGTAGGAGACGCCGCCCGAGGCCGAATACAGCGTGCCGTCCCAGTCGCCGCGCGCGGTGCGCTCGACCTTCTCGCTGCCGATCGCGCCGGTGAACTGGCGGATGCCGTCGAACTTCACCTTCGCGCCCGAAACGCGGGCATTGGCCTGCAGACCGTGCCAACGCCCGCGCCAGTAGCCGGCCAGTTCATACTGGTCCGAATTCACTTCGTTCGACGTGCCGTCGTCGGCGTCCTGGCCGTGCAGATACGCGATCGAGGTGCCGAAATTGCCGACCCCGGTCTTGTATTCCGCACCAGCCGAAGCACCCCAGCCGGCGATGTCGTAGCCCGCCGTATCGGTCACGGTCTTCGACGTGCCCCAGGCGACCTGCGTCACCCAATAGCCCCATTTGCCCTCGTCCTTGAACGGACCGTGCGGATCGGCGAGCACGCGGGCGGTCGCGCGCGATCCCATCGTCACCGCCTCGAACGTGCCACCGGCATGATCGGGCAGCATCTGGCGGACGGAGCCGCGGAACGTGTCGCCGTCGGTGATGTTCAGGAATGCGCCGCCGATCTTCGCGTCACTGCCGAGCGCCTTGTAGATCGCGTCATAGGCGGATGCCTGCGAGCGGTTCAGCCCGAGCTCGGTCGACGATTTGCGCGCGATGTCGACGGCCAGGTCGTTGCCCGTGCCGGTCGCGATGCTGCCCTTGTAGAGGAACGGCAGCGCCGTCGTCGTCGCGCCGAGGTTCGCCGCACCGGTCAACGTGCCCGCGCGCAGCACGACATAGCGTCCCTCCGCATCGGTGACGCTGGTCAGCCTCAACGCCAGCTTCGAATCCTTGTCGAACGCCGCCGTGCCCGCGACCTGAATCATGGTGCCGGTGCCGCCGGTCTTGTCGAGCGTCACCGCGAGCACGCCGCCACCGCCGATCGTCAGCGACGCGATCGACGCGGCCTTGGTGACGTCGAGCGTGCCCCCGGTGACCGCGATCGCGAGGCCCGCCGAATTGGCGAGCGTACCCGAGAACCGCGCGGTGCCGCCAAGCGTCAACGTATCGCTGCCGCCGCCGAAGTCCGCTGAACCACTGAACACCGACGTCCCGGCGAGAGCGAGCGCGTCGTTGCCCGCACCGAACACCGCACCGCCGGTGAACGTCGCATCGCCCGACAACGCCAGCCGATTGTTGCCCGCGCCGAACCGCGCGGCGCCGGCGACGCTGCCGTCCGCGACGTCGAGCAGGTCGTTGCCGGTGCCGAACCGAACGTCGCCGACGATCGCGGGCGCGGCGATGCCCGCCGCGACCGCGGTTTGCCGGACGATGACGCCGCTGGTGTTCGCCGAGAGATCGATCGCGACGTTGCGCTCCGAGGTGGCGAGCGCCCCCGACGCGCCGATGCCGCCGCTGTTCTCGACCAGCGTCACGCTGCCCGAACGATCGAGAATGGCGATCGCGGTGCCGTCCGCGGCCTGCGCGGTCGCCTTGATCGTGCCGCTGTTGCGGATCGTGCCGACCGATGCGCCGGTATCCACCAGCACCGCCGTGGACCGCGATGCCGTCGTCCCGCCGCCCGCGGCCGAAATCGTCCCCGCGTTGCGGATCTCGGGGGTCGAGGTACCGCCGCCCAGCTTCAGCGCGGTGGCGCTTGCGCCGTTCGCGGTCGCGGCCACGGTGCCGTTGACGCCGATCCCGCCCGTGATCGTCACCACGCCGCCGAGCCCGCCGATCACGAGGCCATTGCCTTCGATGCCGCCATAGACGCCGCTGCCGGCGATCCCGCCGTCGACGATCAGCCCGAAGCCGGTTCCGGTCCCCGCCACGGCACCGATCGCGACGGCGCGCGTGGCTGATCCGATCTGCACCGCCGGCGCCGCGCCGAACGCGGTGATCGCCGCCGAGCCCTCGGTCGCGTCGGGGAGGCCATCCTTGTCCTCGTCGGTGTCGGTGGTGCTGGCGTCCTTCGGCGGCACCGCGAAGACGATCCCGCCCGAGACGTTGCCCGAGACGACCAGCGCGGAACCACCCTGCAACAGGTCGTCGGCATCCAGTTTCGATACGTCGGCCGGCGCGGTCGCATAGCGATAGCCGGTTGCACCCAATGCGCCCTGCACCACCAGCGCGCCGGTGATGTCGCCATCGACGCGCGCCGCCACAGCGCCCTGGCCGATCGCCGCGATCGTGCCCGCCAGCCGGACGTTGCCGGTCACGTCGGCGATCCGCACGCCGGTCGACGCGGTGCCGGTGACCGTGGTCTGGCCGTCATGGGTAAAGGCGCCGGTCAGCGGCCCGCCAAGCCAGATGCCCGCGGAGGTGTTCCCCTTCACCGTGATCGCGCCGCTGTTGACGATCGCGCCCGCATAGCTGCCCGCGGTGCGGATGCCGGTGCGACCGGTCCCTGCAGCGAACGGTCCGTCAAGATCGCCGTCCTTGTCGGTATCCGTCGCGACATAGCTTTCGTCGATGATGATCTTGCCGGTCGCCGCGTTGCTGATCCCGCCGCCGGTGCCGGCACTGGCGAGGATGCCGGTCGCGTTGTCGGCGTTGGTGACCTGGATCGTACCTTCGTTGGCGACCGCGTTGACGCTGTCGACCGTCACCGCGGTGCCGGTCGCCGGCGTGACCGAACCCGCCGCGGCGATCCGGATAGCGTCGCGAGCGCCGGCCTTGATCGTCGAGGTGCGCACCGCGTCGGTCCGCTTGGTATCGATCACGGTCTGCGCCTGGACACCGGTGGTCACGGCAAGGAGGCAGGTGCTGGTCAGCAGAAGACGACGCATGGGAACCCTTTTCGATGTGTTTTCGAAAAGAGGACGGAGGCGCGGGGGATCAGCCTTGAATCCCGCCGATTATCCCGCCGCATTATCCCGCGGCACCAGTGTCGCGGCGGCGCGTTGTCGGCCCAGCATCTCCAGAACCGATATCGTCAGGAACACGCCAGCATGATCACCACCATCGCCGAACTCGACCGCATCCGCGACGACAGCAAGCGTCTCGTCACCACCCGCTCGATGATGTCGGCAGGCGCGGCGGTCGTGCCGATCCCCGGTGCCGATATCGTCGCGGACATCGGCCTGCTGACCAAGTTGCTGCCCGAGATCAGCAAGCGCTTCGGGCTCGATCACGACCAGGTCCAGAAGCTCGAGCCGCAGATCGCGCAACAGGCGCTCGTGATGGCGTCGAGCCTCGGCAACACGATGATCGGGCGGATGGTCACCAAGCGCATCGTCGTCGCGCTGCTCCGCCGCGTCGGTGCGCGCGTCGCGGTGGGATCGATGGCCAAGTTCGTGCCCTTCGCCGGCTCGGCGCTGGCGGCGACGATCAGCTTCGGTGCGATGAAGCTGGTCGGCAATTCGCACGTCGACGACTGCTACAAGACCGCACTGGCGCTGCTGCCCGCGGACCAGCGCGCGCTGGCGAAGGCCTGACTGCTAAATCCTCCCCCGCCAGGGGGAGGTGGCTGGCCCTCGCCAGACGGAGGGGGAGGCAAACGAAACCTTGGTTCCGTGTCCTCCCCCTTCGTCTAGCTACGCGATTTACCTCCCCCTTGCGGGGGAGGATCGAAAGGCAAAGGTCAGAACGCGGCATCCAGTCCGATCCGTAGCGTCCGCGGTCGTTGCGGCGTGATCTGCCCGCTGCCCACCTGGAACGGTGTGCCGAGCGCGAAGCGGTTCCCCACGCTGTCCGTCAGATTGGTCACGCCGATCGTCAGCCCGAGCGACGGCCTCCCGACCCGCGCGGTCAACGCCGTATCCAGATAATCGCCCTGCTCCTCGCCCAGCACCGGTCCGACGCCCAGTCGCGACCGCCCGACATAGCGCGCCCAGCCATATACCCGCAGCTCCAGGTCGCCGCCGAGATCGCGCCGATAGTCCGCGCCCAGCCGCCCGGCGTAGCGCGCGATGTTGGGCACCTGGCTCATCCGGACGAGCGCCACGTACAACGCCGCGCTCGGCTCGGTCACGCGGCTGTCATTGTAGGTGACGCCGGCATCCAGCGTCAGCCCCGCGACCGGCTTCCACCCGGCGGTGGCGCTGAACGTCCAGATCCGCCCGTCGCCGATATTGGCCGTGCTCGGCAGGCCGGTCGCATCGATGAAGTCGGCCTGGATGTCCTGCCAGATCGTATGCGACACGCTCGCCGTCAGATAGGCGCGATCGACCCCGGCGAGCCCGTAGCGCACGCCGCTCTCCAGCGTCCGCACCCGGTCGTTCTCGAACCGCCGGACGAAATCGCTCTCGATCGCCAGCCCCCCCGGCCTGAAGCCCTGCTGGTAGCGCCCGTACACCGACACCTTGGGCAGTACCGCCGCGATGACCGAGGCGGACGGCAGCACGCTCGTCTCGATCCGGTCTGCGGTGATGCGCGCGCGGGCCAGCGCGACCGCTTCCAGTCGTGCCGGGACGACGTCGTCACCGGTTCCGTCCAGCGACGCGCGGGTCACGCGCGCGCCGGCGGTCGCGGTCAGCCCGCGGAACAGCTGGACGCTGCCTTCGCCGTACAGCGTCGCCTCATCGATGCTGTTCGTCACGCCGGTCACCGGGGCCGGCGCATCGACCGGCCCGAGCGAGCGCGACAGCCGGGTCCGGTTATGCGTGAAACTGCCGCCGACCACCCAGCCGAACCCGTTTCGCATAGGCCGCCACACCCGCGTCTCGTTCGCGATCAGCGTCGTCGCATTGCGTTGCGCGAACACGCGTGGGCTACCCGTTCCTATGGTCACAGGGCTGCCGACGGCTGGCGAGTCGGACTCCGGCAGCGTCGGATCGAGCGTCGGCACGGTCGCATCATAGCGTTCGGTCAGCGTCTGGCCGACGATCCCGGTCGAGGATCGAACCTTCAACGCGCCGATCTCGCCCGAAACGACGACCTGTCCCATCGCATAGTCCGCGTCGAACCCCTGCACGATTGCGCTGGAACGCGTGAGCCTGCGCGCGTCGCGATCCGCGTACTGGCTGTCGTCACCCTTGGTCGATTGGCCTATCCCACCCAGATCGACGCTCCAGCCATTCCCCGCATCCAGCCGCAGCGTCGCCCGGCCGCCGACGATCCGCGTGCGGTTGACGTCGCGCCGGTCGAGCACCGGATTATCGATATACCCGCCCTCGCTGACCCCGTAGCCGACGACACGCAACGCGGTGCGCTCCCCGAGCGGCACGTTCAGCGTCGCGCCCAGGTCGCCACCGGGATCGCCGTGCCACGTCGCCGCGAGGCCGCCCGCGATCGACGCCGATACCGCACCCAGTTCCGGCGCGTTGGGCACGGTGCGGATGATCCCGCCGAGCGATCCTGCGCCGTACAGCGTCCCCTGCGGCCCTTCGAGCACCTCGACCGAGGCGATGTCGTACAGCCGCAGATCGGGATCGGGCGCATTGTAGCTGAGCCGCAGATCGCCGAGATACTGGCCGACCGTGGTCTGCGTCGGTCCGGTAAAGCTCGAATCGGCGATGCCGCGGATGAACAGCTTGTTGCGCCCGGCGCCGAGATGCGTCGACGACACGCTCGCCAGCCGCGCTAGGATCGCATCGGTCCCGCCCGCCCCGCCGAGCGCCAGGTCGACGCCGTCGAGCAACGCCACCTGCCCGGCAAAATCGCGCAGGCGCACCTCGCGCTTGCTGCCGGTCACGACGATATCGGCGCCGTCCGCAGCCGGTGCAGCTACGATCGCGGAAGGCTTCGCGCGCGCGACCCGAACGACCTCGCGGCGAACCGGTTTGCGCGGCGCGAGCCGCCAACCGACCGATCCCGCCGCGACGACGTCCGCCTGCACCGCGATCGCCAACCGCTCGAGCGCCTGCCGCGCAGTCATCCGCCCTCGAACCGCCGGGACCCGGCGGCCCCACAATAGAGGATCGGTGACGACGATGCTCGTGCCGGACTGCCGCCCCAACGCCAGCACCGCGTCGCCCAGCCGTCCGGCCGGCAAGTCGACGGCGCCCTGGCCCGCCCCCTGCCCCGCCCCCTGCTTCGCCAGCGCGGGTGCCCCGAGTGCGGATGCGGCGAGTGCGAGCGCCCCGACGACCAGACATCCGCGCATGCTCACGAACGCGCGGACATCACCCAGTGGCCGCCACGCTCGCGGATCGCCACGCCGAGCAGCGGAGCCGCGAGTCGCGGGTCGCCGGCGAGCTTGGCCGTCGCGATGCTGCCGCTGAACGCGCGCGTCGCGACCGACGGGTCGGCGCGCAGATCGACGCCGAGCGCACGCGACAGATCGTCCGCCACTTCCGCCAGCGGCACATTCTCATAAGCCAGCACGCTGTCGCGCCACGATCCGACGCTGGCCACGTCGACCGCGCTCACGGTGGCCTTGCCATCGCGCACGTGCAGCCCCTGGCCCTTGGCGAGCCGGATGCCGTCGCGTCCCGGATTATAATCCACCGCGCCCTCGGACACCGCCACGCGCGTTTCGCCGCGTACCCGCTTCACGTCGAACGCGGTACCGACGTCGATCAGCCGCGCGCCACCGACGCTCACCTCGAACGGATCGCGGTCGTCGTGGCGCACGACGAACATCGCCTCGCCGTGCTCCAGCGTCGCGACCCGCGGGTCGTCGCGATCGAGTATCAGCCGGGTCGCGCCACCGATCGCGATCGAACTGCCATCGGCGAGTTGTACGGTCCGGATGGCCCCGGCCGCCGTCTCGATCGCATAGGGGTGCGCGCCCGTCTCGATCGCGCCATAGCCGAGGAAAAGTGCCAGCGACGCCGCGATCGCCCCACCAGCCCAGACCGGCCAGCGCCGCCGTGCGGGTATCGCGACGACAACCGGCGTAACAGGCTCGGGAGGCACGATCGCCGCCATCGCGTCGATATCCGCCGCTGTCGCATGATACGCCGCCGCGTGGCGCGGGTCCGCCTCCAGCCAGGCGTGGAACGCCGGCCAGTCGTCGAACGCATCGCTGCCGGTCCGGACAACCCAGTCCAGCGCGGCCCCGTTCAGCGCAGGCGCGTCGATCTCGTCATGCTCCGCCATCATGGCCTCCTATACGCGATGACGGAGACGATGCGGTGCGCCCTTATCGCCTTATCCCGCATCGAACTGCCGCTTCGCGTCGATCATCGCCCGATACGCCTTGCGCAGGTCGCCCTCGACCGTGCTCAGGCCGATCCCAAATTCCGCGGCGATCGCGCGCTGCTCGATCCCGTCGATCCGGTGCCGGCGAAAGATCCGCGCCGCCCGCTCGCCGACCGCCTGCAGCGCCGCCTCGGCCAGCGCCGCCTGCTGGCGCGCGATCACGACGCGTTCGGCGGACGGCGCCTCGGATTGCTCCGGCGATGCTGCTCCCGTCGCCTGCGTCCACTCCCGGTCGCGCTTGTCCGCCTGGCGCACCGCGCGGTGCCGATCGAGCATCAAATTGTTCGCCATCCGGTACAGATACGACAAGGGCGACGCGATCGGTCCGGTCGGGGCCGACTGGATCCGCACCCAGAGTTCCTGCACCAGATCCTCCGCCGCATCACCCGCGCCGAGCGAGCGGAGGAACCGCAGCAGCGTATCGCGGTTCGCGAGGAAAACGGCCTCTAGGCCCGAGGAGTCCATGATATGCCCGTGTCGAATAGGCCGCTAGTCGGCGCGCGTCGGCACCGTGATCCGGGCGGGGCGTACAGCGCTTGGCGAAAAGACACAATCGACCCGCCAGCTTCTCGGCTGGCCGGGCTCCACACGGCGCCCGGCTTCACTGGTGCAGCAGGGTCCATCCCGGCGGCAGGTAGTCCGTCGACATGTAATAGTAGAACAGGCACGTCCCGTCGCTGCGATAGGTGCCACCCTTGACAATGCCGAGCGCAGTCGTGCCCTCGAACACCGGCGCGCCGCTGTCGCCGGACTTGCAGGTCGGCCCCTCCACCGCGACCCAGGTCGCCAGGCAGGCACCGCCGCACAGATCGCCGGCAGGCGCGAAATCGACCATCGCCACGACGGCGCAACTATAGCCGGTCCGTTCGCCCCGGTGGCATACGAAGTCGCCTGCGCGGGTACTCGTCCGATAGCGCCAGGTGACGACCGGGCGGACGAGCGTCTTGGCGGTATCCGCGTAGAACAACGGCGCCAGCGGCATGCGGCCCTGGTCCGGCGTTAGATTGACCTGGACGTCCTGATAGCCCCAGCCCCATTGGCCGACGAAATCGATCGGCACGTCGCGACCCTTCCGATCGGCATGGAGCGGATCGACATACGCCCGGTCGACATAGGACAAGCTGTCGGGGCAGTGCGCCGCGGTGGCGATCCCGGTGCGCATCCCGTCCGACACCACGAACCCCGTCGTGCAGGCATAGCGCCTGCCGTCGACCGTTCCGACGACACGGCCGCCACCCTTAATAACCCCATTCTCGACAAGTCCGGTTTCGACAAGGCCGTTCTCGACAAGGCCGTTCTCGACAGGCCCGCCCTCGATCGGCCCGCTCCGAACGGCGGCGCCAGCGTCGACCTGCGCCATGTCGCCCGAAGGACGATCGACCAGATCGATCCGTACGGGGACCCCGGTCATCGCGGCGATCCGGTCGTGCAACGCGCCGTCCCGGTCGAGCGACGAATCGGCGTTGGCGATCACGACGACCAGTTCGCCGGTGCGCTGGTCCAGCCCCATTCCCGGTGGATGCGGCAAGGATGCGCGGATCGTCGCCTGATGGGCCGCGATCTGCGCCAGGATCGCCTCGCGCGTCGCCGTGGCGCCGGTGCGAAAGACGATCGGCACGATCATGCCACCCGCCACGATCGTCCGATCGGGCACCGGGTCGCTGCCGGTCAGCAGCACGACGATGCGGTAGGCCGGCTGGTGCTCGGCCGCGATCCCCGCCCAGCGATCCTTGAAGGTTTCGCGCAACGCATCGGTCGTCACCACGCTCTCGCCCTGCGCGCGCAGGCGGCGCAACGCCTCGTCGAAGGGGACGCCGAACCGGCGGGCATATTCCGCGGCGTCCTGCATCAGCGCATCGACCGGCAATTGCACATGCTCGACGTCGAGGGCCGCCGGCACCGCGGCATTCGGCGCAACCTGTGCCGCCGCATGCCCCCCAGACAGGGCCAGCCCCGCCCCCATCACCAACCGAACCCAGGTCCTCGACATGTCCGACGCAATCCCCGCGATCCAAACCGGCCTGATAGCGGGACGATCTGAACGCTTGCTGTCGATAGCGGGCCGGATGCCTCGCCGCCATCGTGGTCTTGGCGGCCTGCGCCGTCAGGTCGCAAGGTCGGCATCGAGATGGTCGACCGGGCCGGTCGGATCACCGACCGCTACGGCGCCAAACCCAGCCGAATGCGCGTCCGGCCAGCGCCGGCAGGCCGGGGCGAAACACCAGCCAGTCCCGGATCGGCGCATCGACATGCGCGCCGATCACCTGTTTGTAGCCGCTATCCCCAGCCCCCCAATCGACGCGGCGCACGCCCTGCGCGACGGCCGCGACCAGATTGCGCCAGTAGAGCAGCTTGCCGGGCGAGTGCTTGGCGAA
Source organism: Sphingomonas faeni (assembly GCF_040407565.1). Lineage (GTDB taxonomy): Bacteria > Pseudomonadota > Alphaproteobacteria > Sphingomonadales > Sphingomonadaceae > Sphingomonas > Sphingomonas faeni_F. Next base: position 231,642 of record NZ_JAPZPR010000007.1, on the reverse strand, counting down.
GCGCGGATCATAACTGTTGGCGATCGCGTAGCGCAGGTCGCCGGTATCGATGTCGAACGAGAAGGCGGCGGGCGCGCCGTCGACGCGGAGCAGCGCGCCGCGGAACATGTCCGCCAGCACGGGATCCGCGACCGCGGCTTGCCAGAAGGCGAGGTGACCGTCGGTCGTGAACTTCATGTCGGTGCGGTTCGTGGCGTGTGCGATCCAGCTCGATTGCTCGATCGCACCGAGATCGGCGAACGCCGCGGGCCAGTCGTCGCGCGCCAGGAACCGCCACTCGAGCGCGCCATGTTCGGCCAGATGCTTTTCGTGGAAGCGGTTCTTGCGCAACGTCGACGGGCGCGGCCACGGCTCGCCGCCCGCGCCCGCGCGCCCGGCATCGACTGGCGGCATGTCGAGCGCCCAGTTTTCGCCGACCAGCCGGTCGATCGCGACCCAGCCCTGCGCCCGCGCTGCGGCGATCAGGGCCCTGGCGGCGGGATCGCCGTCGTGGACCGGACCGATGCGAAGCCCGTTCACGTGGCTGGCGAGCGTCGCCAGCGCGATCTTCATCGTCGCATCGCTCGCCCCCAGCGCAAGGCCGAAGCTGCGGAACGGCCAGTAGCAGCCCGGGATCTGCGCCATGCCGAACACCGACGGCCCGAACCGAACGAAGGGTAAGGTCAGCATCGGCGCCTCGTCCTCGACGACGACCAGCGTCCGCGCATCGCCGCCATATGCCGCGAGCGCTGCCGCGTACCAGCCGAAACGCAGAAAGCGATGCCCCGGCGGTCCCTGGTCGGCGACGGTATCGATCACCGCGGCGAGCCCCTCGACCACGTCGCCGCGCACGGCTGGTGGCAAGCGGATGAAATCGGCCAGGAGCATCGGCTTCGACATACGCCCCGATAGCAAGCCGATCGTTACCAGCGCGTGTTGTTTCGATGAAACGACACGACAATCGGACCATTCCGCAGCATCGCGATAGGGCGCAATGATCCCGCGCCGTCATCTGGTTATCGTCGTCGTTTCGCACCATGGTGACCCGATGCCGACGATTCCCGCCATTTCGACGATCGCTCAGACGATACAGCTCTCGCTTGCGCCCGTGTTCATGCTCGCGGGCATCGGCCAGTTGCTCAACGTGCTGGCCGGGCGGCTGTCGCGGGTGATCGACCGCGCGCGCAAACTGGAGCAGTTGCACCCCAATTTCTCGGCCGCCGATCGGACCCGCTACGGCTGGGAGCTGCGGTTGCTCGACCGGCGAATGACGATCATCAACGCGGCGCTGTTCCTGGCGGTGTCGAGCGCGATCATGACCTGCGTGCTGATCGCGCTGCTGTTCATCGCCGAACTCGCCAAGCTGCATTTCGGCACGGCGGTCGCGCTCTGCTTCATTCTCGCGATGATCCTGCTGATCGCCGCGCTGGTGTCGTTCATTTTCGAGGTCCGGATGTCGTTGCGGGCCTTCCGGATCCGGCCGGAATTGCTGAGGGACCTGCCATGATCGAGAAACGCGTACTGCAGGCGGTGGTCGCGGTCGCGTGCCTGTTGCCGCTGATCGTCGGCGGCCAGGGCGTGCTGCACGGCCCCGCACCGTTCGGTCATCTCGCCGAGGTGCCGCGCGATCTGGACAGCCATTTCCGGTATATCTCGGGGATCTTCTTCGCGACCGGGTTGGGCTTCGTGAGCTGCATTCCGGCTATCGAGCGCAAGGGACCGCGGTTCCGGCTGCTCGGCGGGCTGATCTTCGTCGGGGGAGTGTCGCGCGGGATTTCGTTACTGGCGGTGGGCGTGCCGTCGCAGGGCCACGTGCTGGGACTGGTCATGGAGACGGTGGTCGTGCCGCTGCTGATGCTCTGGCAGTGGAATTTCGCGAAGCGGGCGCTCTGAACCCACAATCCTCCCCCGCCAGGGGGAGGTGGCTGGCACTTGCCAGACGGAGGGGGAGGAAAGGGAAACCGCCGTTCCGTGTCCTCCCCCTCCGTCGCCTTCGGCGCCACCTCCCCCTTGCGGGGGAGGATCGTTCGGTTAGCGGGCTCCTTCTAGGCCAGGACCAACCTCTGCAGTTGGAAGATACCGCGGCGCGACCCGCGCCTTCGCCCGCTGCTCATACGCATAGCCCGCGCTCAGGACCGCCGCGTCTGCATACTTCGTCGCGATGAACGACAGCCCGACCGGCAGGCCACGAACCAGCCCCATCGGCACGGTCAGGTTCGGATAGCCCGCCACCGCCGGCAGTTCGCTCGAACTCGGGCCACCGTATTGATCGCCGTACACCGGTTCGCTGAGCCACGCCGGACCATAGGTCGGCTCGACCAGCACTGTCGCGCCCGCCGCCTTGAGCATTGCGTCGATCCCCTCCGCGCCCGCCAGCCGCAGCGATTTGGCGCGCGCTGCCTTGTACGCCGGATCGTTCAACCCCTTAGTCTTCGCCGCAGCCTCGAACGTCTCCTGCGCGAAGAACGGCATTTCCGTGCCTGCGTTGGCCGTGTTGAACGCGATCACCTGATCGAGCGTCCGCGTGCGAACCGCGCCCGGCGTCGTCGCCAGATACGTGTCGAGATCGGCCTTCAGCTCGGTCTGGAGCACGAGCAGTTCCGCCTCGCCGAGCCCGTCCAGCTTGGGCTGCTTCACCTCGACCAGCACCGCGCCCGCAGCCTTCAGCACATCAAGCGAGGCCTGGTATTTCGCTGCAAGGTCCGCGGTCATCTCAGGCCGGATCACGCCGATGCGCAGACCCGACAGCGCGCTGGTCGACAGCCCCGCCGCATAGTCGCGCTTGTAAGCCCCTGCCCCCGCGGTCGCGGCATCAGCAGGATCGGCCGCGATCATCGCCGAGAACAGCGTCGCGACATCGCGGACGCTGCGCGCCATCGGCCCCGGCGTATCCTGGCTGTGGCTGATCGGCACGACATGCGTGCGGCTCACGAGGCCCAACGTCGGCTTCAACCCGACCAGCCCGTTAAGCGACGACGGACACACCACCGAGCCATCGGTTTCCGTGCCGATCGCCGCCGCCGCGAAGCTCGCCGCGATCGCCGCGCCCGAGCCGCTCGACGATCCGCACGCGGTCCGGTCGAGCGCGTAGGGATTCTTGACCAAGCCGCCGACCGCACTCCACCCGCTCATCGACCGAGTCGAGCGGATGTTCGCCCATTCGCTGAGGTTGGTCTTCCCGAGGATCACCGCCCCCGCCGCGCGGAGTTGCGCGACCACGGGTGCGTCGCGACGCGTGAGATTGTCCTTCAGCGCGAGGCTGCCCGCAGTGGTCGGCATCGCGTCGGCGGTCTCGACATTGTCCTTGATCAGCACCGGCACGCCGTGGAGCGGACCACGAATGCGCCCGGCCTTGCGCTCGGCGTCGAGCGCCTTGGCCTGCGCCAGCGCGTCGGGGTTGAGCGCGATGACGGCGCGTAAAGTCGGCCCCTTGCGGTCCATCGCGGCGATCCGCGCGAGATAGGCGCGGACGAGGTCGACGCTGCTCGCCTTGCCGGACGTCATCGCCGCCTGGAGCTGATCGATCGACTGTTCCTCGACCGCAACCGTCTTTGCGCTGGCGACGGCTGGAACGGCGGTTGCGAGCAATAGCCCGATGATAACCTTACGCATTTTGCGAATCCCCTTTGGCGCGAGGCTATCGGGGTTGCGGGCCTGCGCCAAGCGGTCTGAACGATGCTCGACACGATGCGTTACGGATCGGCAACGGATAGGGGAATGGCGTGCGTCTCGTGTTGAAGATCGTCGGGGGCGTCGTGCTGCTGGCGGTCGTGGTCGTCGCGCTAGCGGTGACGATCGTCCCGCGCTTCCTCGACCGCATCTACTACCGCGGACCGGCGAGCGGCCATTTCGATGGTGCGCACTTCGCCAATCCCGACAACGACGCCGACACGCAGCAGATCCAGCCGGCCAGCGGTGGTCGCGCGAGTTTCTTCTGGCACTATTTCACCGGCAGCGATGGGCGGCCTGCGTGGCCCAAGTCGGTCGCGGTGAACCGGGTCGCACCACCCGCCCGCGTCGAGGGCGAGCGGATGGTCGTGACCTGGGTCGGTCATGCCAGCGTGCTGATTCAGACGCAGGGGCTCAACATCCTCACCGACCCGGTCTGGGCGGAGAAGGCGGGGCCGCTCGGCACGGGCCCTAGTCGTGTCGCCGAGCCGGGGATCGCGTTCGATGCGCTTCCCAGGATCGACCTCGTACTGGTCAGCCACAATCACTACGACCATCTCGACAAGGCGACGCTGAAGCGGCTGTGGGATCGCGATCGGCCGCGCATCGTCACGAGCTTGGGCAACGACAGCGTGATAGGCCAGACCGGGGCGCAGGCGACTGCGCTCGACTGGGGGCAGCGGGTGGCGATCAAGCCGGGCGTCGATGTCGTCGTGACGCGCAACCATCATTGGGGCAGCCGCTGGTTCACCGATCGCAATCGCGCGCTGTGGTCGAGCTTCGTCGTGACGCTGCCGGGCGGGAACGTGTTCTTTGCGGGCGATACCGGGATGGGCGACGGCCAGTGGCCGGTCGAGGCGGCGGCGCTGGGGCCGATCCGGCTGGCGCTGATCCCGATCGGCGCGTTCCGGTTCGTCGACGGGCAGATGGAATCGGGGAGCCATATCGGGCCGGTCGATGCGGTCGAGGTCTATCGCCGGCTGGGCGCAGCGCACGCGATCCCGATCCACTGGGGGACGTTCCGGCTGTCCTTCGAGGGGTATGATACGCCGCCAAAGCTGCTGGCGGCGGCGATGCGGTGCACGGGGCAGACGGGATTCGAGCCGGTTGCGATCGGGCGGCCGGTGGAGGTTGCGCGGTATGTAAAGCCGGTGACGGTAACGCCGATGGCTCGGGCGGCGTTGCTCAAGTGTCTCGATACGCGGCAGGTTCGCGCGTTGCGCTAAATTGTTCGGCACCCCGGAGAAGTTCGGTGGCTATCCCCTTCGACCGAGTAAACCTGTTTGCCCGCGAAGGCGGGGACCCAGACTGGGCTCCCGCCTTCGCGGGAGAACAAGGAGAGAAAGAAGAAACGCCGGCCCCCCATCCGACCACCCCGGCGAAGGCCGGGGCCCAATTGGGGAAGGCTGCTAAGGGTAGACAGCGCCTCGTTACTGCCACCTTTCCAATTGGGCCCCGGCCTTCGCCGGGGTGGTATTTAAGTCGGTAGTGCCTGAGATGATACGATACCGCCGCAGTTGCCGGCGCGGTGATGCTCACTCGCGCCCGCACCTCACCCCATCTTGAAGACACAGAGCTTGTTGCCGTCCGGATCGCGGAAATAGGCGCCGTAGAAGCCCATTTCTTCGGGTCCACGCGTGCCGGCAGCGCCTTCGTCCGCTGCACCCAGTTCGATCGCCTTGGCGTAGACTTGGTCGACCTGCTCGCGCGAATCAGCCGCCAGCGCGACCATCGTACCGTTGCCCGCGGTTGCGGCCGCACCGTCATAGGGCTTGCCGATCACGAGCATCGGCTTGTCGGGGCCCGCGCCGTAGAAGGTCAGTTGGCGTGCGTCGGGCATCTGCATAAGGCGCTTGCCGCCAACCGTCGCGAACAGCGCATCGTAGAACGCCAGTGCGGCGTCGATGTCGTTGGTGCCGAGCGTCGCGTAACCGATCATGGGTCTCTCCTGTTTGGTGGAGAGGCCTATCAACGGGTTCGGCGGCGGAGACAATCCGCCTTTACCGTTCCCCCGCGAACGCGGGGGTCCAGGCCCGCACCCTCCCGGAGTTCGGCGCAGACGAGTCCCTGGGCCCCCGCGTGCGCGGGGGAACAGCTAGCGTTGCGATCGTGGATTAACCGACGAAAGCGCGCTCGATCACGAACGTACCCGGCTTCGAATTCGCGCCCTCCTCGAAGCCCTGCGCCTCGAGCATCACCGCGAACTCCTTGATCATCTCGGTCGAGCCGCACAGCATCGCGCGATCGGTTTCGGGGTTGAGCTTCTGCTCGCCGCGGACCGGATGGCCGAACAGCGACGCGTCCTCGATCAGCGCGCCGATCCGTCGCGTGGTGCGGAACGGCTCGCGCGTCACGGTCGGGATGTAGTGGAACTGCGTCTGCGCTTCGTCGGCGATCAGCGGATCCTCTGCCAGCAGCCCGACCATCTCATCGTGATAGGCGAGATCGCTCACGCGCCGCACGCTGTGCACGACGATCACCTGCTCATACGCCGCATAGACGTCGGGATCGCGCATCAGGCTGAGGAACGGCGCGAGGCCGGTACCGGTCGAGAACATGAACAGGCGCTTCCCCGGCAGCAGCGCGTCGAGCACCAAAGTGCCCGTCGGCTTCTTGCCGAGATACACCTCGTCGCCGGGCTGGATCAGCTGGAGCTTCGAGGTCAGCGGGCCGTCCTCGACCTTGATCGACAGGAACTCCAGCTCCTCCGAATAATGCGGGGACGCGATCGAATAGGCGCGCATGATCGGCTTGCCGCCTTCCTGCGGAAGACCGATCATCACGAACTCGCCCGAGCGGAAGCGGAAGGTCGACGGGCGCTCGATCGCGAAGCTGAACAGATGTTCGTTCCAGTGACGCACCCACAGCACCTTGGCGTTGAGGAACGCGGGGGTCTCGGGGATCAGCGCGGGCGCGCGGGTTGCTTCGACGGTCGGGGCGGTCATGCGTCTATTCCTTGGCCTGCGCGCGGGCGCTGGCGGATCGATGGCTTGCGAAACGGTCGCATTATGGGCGTGAGCCGGACGGGTCAACAACAGCTAAACTTGGCCTGCCACAAACCACCGCCTCGCATCTCCCCGTTCTCCTGCGAACGCAGGAGCCCAGGGTAACGCGCGGCGTCCCTCAGTAACCCTAGGCTCCTGCGTTCGCAGGAGAACGGAGATGGCTATTACGGTGATCACTGGCCGTTGCCGACTCAGGCCATGTTCCCCATATTCCCCCTCGATGGCCATTCAGATCCGCACCAGCCTCGCCGAGCCCGAAACCGGCGAAAGCTTCGTCCCGCACCGCCCGACCGCGCGCCCCGACAAGGTCGAGGGCGGCAAGCGGTTCAACCTCGTCAGCGAGTACGAACCCGCGGGCGACCAGCCCACCGCGATCGCCGAACTCGTCTCCGCGATCGGCGACGGCGAGAAGGATCAGGTGCTACTCGGCGTCACCGGCTCGGGCAAGACCTTCACGATGGCCAGCGTCATCAACCGCGTCCAGCGGCCCGCGCTGATCCTTGCGCCAAACAAGATCCTGGCCGCGCAGCTGTATGGCGAGATGAAATCGTTCTTCCCCGACAATGCGGTCGAATATTTCGTCAGCTATTACGATTATTACCAGCCCGAGGCGTATGTCGCGCGCTCCGACACGTACATCGAGAAGGAATCGTCGACCAACGAGTCGATCGATCGGATGCGGCATTCGGCGACGCGCGCGCTGCTCGAACGCGACGACGTGATCATCGTCGCGTCGGTGTCGTGCCTGTACGGCATCGGCTCGGTCGAGACCTATTCGGCGATGATCTTCGACCTGAAGAAGGGCACGACGGTCGACCAGCGCGAGATCGTGCGCAAACTCGTCGCGCTCCAGTACAAGCGCAACGACGCGGCGTTCCAGCGCGGCAATTTCCGCGTGAAGGGCGATACGCTCGAGATCTTCCCGTCGCATTACGAGGACAGCGCGTGGCGCATCTCGTTCTTCGGCGACGATATCGAGGAGATCATCGAGTTCGATCCGCTGACTGGCAAGAAGGTCGCGTCGCTGAACTCGGTGCGCGTGTACGCGAACTCGCATTACGTGACGCCCGGCCCGACGCTCAAACAGGCGGGCGAGGCGATCAAGCACGAGCTGGCCGAGCGGCTGAAGGAGCTGGTGCTGGAGGGCAAGCTACTGGAGGCGCAGCGGCTTGAACAGCGGACGAACTTCGATCTCGAGATGATCGCCGCGACTGGCTCCTGCGCCGGGATCGAGAATTACAGCCGCTTCCTCACCGGCCGCATGCCGGGCGAGCCGCCGCCCACGCTGTTCGAATATCTCCCCGACAACGCTTTACTGTTCGTCGATGAGAGCCACGTCACGATCGGTCAGATCAACGGTATGTCGCGCGGCGATCATCGTCGCAAACTGACGCTCGCGGAGTACGGCTTCCGCCTGCCGAGCGCGATCGACAACCGGCCGCTGCGTTTCAACGAATGGGATGCGATGCGCCCGCCGACGACCTATGTCTCGGCGACCCCCGGCAGTTGGGAGATGGAGCAGACCGGCGGCGTGTTCGCCGAACAGGTCATCCGCCCGACCGGGCTGATCGATCCACCGGTCGAGATCAAGCCGGTCGAGGAGCAGGTCCAGGACCTGATCGTTGAGGTCGGCAAGACCACGGCGCTTGGCTATCGCACGCTGGTCACCACGCTGACCAAGCGGATGGCGGAGGATCTGACCGAATATATGCACGAGGCGGGCATCAAAGTCCGCTACATGCACAGCGACGTCGAGACGCTGGAACGCATCGAACTTATCAGAGATCTCCGTCTGGGCGTGTACGACGTCCTGATCGGCATCAACCTGCTGCGTGAGGGGCTCGATATACCCGAATGCGGGCTGGTCGCGATCCTCGACGCGGACAAGGAGGGCTTCCTGCGCTCGGAAACGTCGCTGATCCAGACGATCGGTCGCGCCGCGCGCAACGTCGACGGCCGCGTGATCCTGTACGCCGACCGCGTCACCGGATCGATGGAGCGCGCGATGAACGAGACGTCGCGCCGTCGCGAGAAACAGGTCGCGTACAATACCGAACACGGCATCACCCCGACGACGATCCGCCGCAACATCGGCGACATCATCGCACACGTCGCGAGCCAGGATCAGGTGACGATCCCGATCGACGAAGACCGCCCGCACATGGTCGGCCACAACCTGCGCGCGTATATCGAGGATCTCGAGAAGCAGATGCGCAAGGCCGCGAGCGATCTCGAGTTCGAGACCGCCGGGCGATTGCGCGACGAGATCCGTCAGTTGGAGAACGAGGAGTTGGGGCTGCCGGTGGATCAGCAGAAGGCGCCGGTCATGGGACGCTCGAACGAGGGCAAGCCCGGCACGCGAAAGACACGCTACGGCAAGAGCCAGAAGATGCGGATGGGGGGCTCGCGGTCGCGGTAAATCGAAGTACGACAATTTAACGTACGGCGCTCAATGCCTCGTCTAGGTTGCTCCATGGCTTTGCCGAGATGGAGAGACAGATGACCCAGATCGCCAAGCTTTACGCCTGGATACTTGCAAACCCTCGCGCTTCGATTTCTTTTCGTGATTTTCAACGGTTGATCGAGGCTTTTGGCTTTGTTCTCGATCGGACCACGGGGAGCCATCATCTGTATAAGCACGAGGCCGTGCCTTTTCCTGTCAGCGTGCAACCACGCGGCAAGGACGCGAAGAGCTACCAGATCAGCCAGTTTGTCGCTATATGTGCGAAATATCAGCTGAGTCTGGACCGATGATGCAGCCCCATTATCACATTAATGTCTTTTGGTACCCGAACGACGAGTGCTGGGTCGCCGACATACCGGATCTGAAGGCATGTTCGGCCTTCGGCGATACGCCCGAGGAGGCGGTTGCCGAGGTCCGGATGGCGATGGCTGGATGGATCGAGACGGCGCGGGATAATGGTCTTGAAATACCAGTCCCCGCATATCGTCCCGACCCTTACGCCATCGCCCGCGCGGCTTAGCCGACGACGAGGTCTTCGCTGGTCGACCCGTAATAGCTTGCGACACGGTCGGCATAGGCCTGGTCGAACACCGGCGCGTTGTTCGCCCAGCTCGGGCCGCCTTCGAGGACGCGCTTGTCGATCGTGACGACGTAGAGATCGCGGACCGCGTCGAACTGGAGGAGCGCGAACGGCAGCGGGTAGAAGCTCTTGCCCATGCCGAGGAAGCCGCCGAGGCTGAGGACGGCGTGGGTGACGCGGCCGGTGCCCTTGTGGACCATGAACGCGTGGACCGAACCGACATTGTCGCCGTCGCGGCTCTCGACCTTCATCGTGCCGGAGATGTTCGACTGGACGAGCAGCTGGGTGGGCGTCTGGGCGGCGGTATCGGACATGGACGTTCTCCTGATTTCTTCCGTCGTTGAACCGGTATCACCGTGCGGCGGTTCCCGGCCGGTGCGCTTCGTCGTACTTGAGCGACCGCCGGGCGTGCCGCATAGCGATGCGATGCGCACTCCGTCCCCTCACCTCGTCGGCTTGCGATCGCTTGCCCGCCCTCTCGTCCTCACGCGGCTTGCCGGTCTGGCGACGCTCGCGTCGATCGCGGGCTGCGTGCCGCCACCGCGGGCCGAAGCGCCACCCCCGCCGCGCACCGTTGCCCCGGCCCCCGCCCCGGAGCCGCGTCCGGCACCGATTGCTGCCGACTGGCGCGACTGGCCGTATTCGCCGGGGACTTGGGTCTATCGCCGCGATGCGCGCGGCTCGATCGCCTTGTTCGGGCCAGCCAATGCCGACGCCTCGCTGACGGTGCGCTGCGACACCGCGGCGCGCCAGGTCTATCTGTCGCGCGCAGGCAGTACGCCGACGCCGCTGACGATCCGCACGTCGAGCGTGACGCGCGCCGTGTCCGTACAACCGACCGGAGGCACGCCGCCCTATGTCGCGGCTGCGCTGATGCCGAACGATTCGTTGCTGGAGGCGATGGGGTTCAGTCGTGGGCGGTTCGTCGTCCAGCAAGCCGGACTGCCGCCACTGGTGGTGCCCGCCTGGGCCGAGATCGAGCGCGTCACCGAGGATTGCCGCGGCTGATTTCGACGAACCGACAGTCGCACAGGATTGACCGAAAACTTCCGTAAAACAAGGCTTGTATCGCAGCCGCGGTCGGCACACATTGGCGTTGCGGTCAGGCTTGGCCGCGTTGTTTCAACAAGCGAAAGGAGGTGATCCGATGTCTCATGGTTCAGCAGTGAGTTCGGTTCGGTTCGTTCGGGGGACGCACCGCTAACGCCGCCGACATGCGTGGGGAGTATCCTCTCCCAGTCAACGCGTGTGTCATAGGATAGGCGGTACGCATGGTCCTCCGGGCTGGAGCTCTCCGGCCGCTGACCATGTCAGGAGGCTGTCGGTTCGTCGGGAGACGACCCGGCAGCCTCTTTTCGTTTGTGCGGTGTGGGGTTGGAGGTGGTGGTCGACCCAGGGGCCGTTTAAGACCTTGCGCGAGCTAATGATGACCAGCGTCGTCAAAGCCCCCTCGCTGCGCCTAGCTGACGATATTGGCAGGCACGGGCGAGCGGGTGCTCGCTTTCCCTCCCCACCGGTCATTTCCTGTGTTTCGCTTTACGGTCGAGGACGAGGCAATCAAACGTGCATAGGGCCAACGCTGAAGCAGCCGAAGCGTCACAAGTGCGCACCCCGCCTGCGCCGTCATCCTGACGAAAGTCAGGATCCAGGGTCGCAAAGGGCTGCATTCGGTTACTCTGGATCCTGACTTTCGTCAGGATGACGGGACGTCAGCGGGACCGAGTGGGCTGCTGATGCAGGCAGCTCGACCTGCTACGCGTGTTGCCGCCCCCCGCCCTTGGTCCGTAACTGCCCCTACAGGAACGACTTCGCCCGATTGAGGACGATGCTGCACATCCGCGTCTTCACCTGCCCGCCGAGATCGTCGAGCGAAAACGCCTGCCCGTTCGGCGCCTGCACTTCGCCTTCCTGTCCCGCGGCATAGCCCGGCGACGTCTGCACACCCTGACGTCCGGTCAGACGCTGGAGAATCGATTGCGCGCCAGTCGCCGGAGCTCTCGTGGTGCTGCCCGCTCGCAGCGCGTTCCGCCCACCGGTCAGCGCGCCAAGCGCACCACCCTGCCCGAGCAGATTGTTCTTCAGGCAATAGCCGAGCAGGCCGGCGGCGTTACCGGCGCCGATCGATCCGACGCTCGGCAATGCGCCACCCAGCAGGCCGCCAAGCCCACCAAGTCCACCCAGGCCGCCAAGACCATTTTGCGTCGACGCCGATTCCCGTGCGCTGGTCTGGGCCGATGCGGAGGTCGCGAGAGCGAACGCTGCGACGAGGGTGATTGCGGTCTTGGGCATTATGAGCGTGCTCCGAAAAGGTCGTATTACCAACAGGGCTGGCCGGGGTGCGTTCCGAGCTCGGCGTCATTCAACCGCCCGCAAAGAACGCGTCGACCGATCGCCCCTTGGCGCCCAAGTCCGCCGCCACCCGTCGGCGAGCATCGTAATATACCAGCGCCGGCGCGGTCGCTTCCACGTCCGTCAGGAACAACAATCGATCGAGCGCACCGGTGTAGATCGGACTGACACGCCGCAAACCGTCGGCGTGCATGCGCTCGCTGGCAATCCGTTGATCGATCCGTTGATCGGCATAGACCGTGACGGTGCCGATGCGCTGCTCGAACGGAGCCGCTAGCAACTGCGCCGCGTGGACGACCGTGACGGCAAGCAGAAGGAGGATGGCCACGTCCCACCGCACGGGCCGTTGCCCCCTTCTGCGTGCTCGCATCGTCACGCCGGCGTCAGCAACCCCTCGCGCGCGATCTTCTCGCGCCACACCAAAGGCGCAAGCTGGTGGACGTTCTCGCCCGCGGAATCGACCGCGACGGTCACCGGGAAGTCGCTGACCTCGAACTCGTAGATGGCTTCCATCCCGAGATCCGCGAAACCGACGACCTTCGATCCCTTGATTGCGCGCGCGACCAGGTACGCCGCCCCGCCGACCGCCATCAGATACGCCGACTTGGCCTCGGCGATCGCCTTGGTCGCATCGCCGCCGCGCTCCGCCTTGCCGACCATCGCCAGCAGGCCCTGGTCGAGCATCATCCGCGTGAACTTGTCCATCCGCGTCGCCGTCGTCGGCCCCGCAGGTCCGACGACTTCCTCGCCGACCGGATCGACCGGGCCGACATAATAGATCACGCGACCCTTGAAATCGACCGGCAGCGGCTCGCCCGCATCGAGCATGTCCTTGATCCGCTTGTGCGCCGCGTCGCGCCCGGTCAGCATCTTGCCGTTGAGCAGCAGGCGATCGCCATGCTTCCACGTCTGCACGACGTCGGGCGTCAGCGTGTCGAGATCGACGCGGATCGCGGCCTTGTCGGGCGTCCAGTTGACGTCGGGCCATTCCTCCAGCTTCGGCGCCTCCAGATACACCGGGCCCGAGCCGTCGAGCACGAAATGCGCGTGGCGGGTGGCGGCGCAGTTCGGGATCATCGCCACCGGCTTCGACGCGGCATGCGTCGGCCAGTCGAAGATCTTCACGTCGAGGATGGTGGACAGTCCGCCCAGCCCCTGCGCGCCGATGCCGAGCGCGTTGACCTTGTCGTAGATCTCGATCCGCAGCGCCTCGATGTCGTTCCTGGGGCCGCGCGCCTTCAGCTGTGCCATGTCGATCGACCCCATCAGCGACTGCTTGGCGAGGATCATCGACTTCTCGGCAGTGCCGCCGATGCCGATCCCGAGCATGCCCGGCGGGCACCAGCCGGCGCCCATCTGCGGGATCATCTCGAGCACCCAGTCGACGATCGAGTCGGACGGGTTCATCATCTTGAACTTCGACTTGTTCTCGCTGCCGCCGCCCTTCGCCGCGACGTCGATCGAGACGGTGTTGCCGGGCACCATCTCGACATGCATCACGCTCGGCGTGTTGTCCTTGGTGTTGCGACGCGTGAAGGCGGGGTCGGCGAGGATCGACGCACGCAGCTTGTTCTCGGGATTGAGATAGGCTTTCCGCACGCCCTCATCGACGACCTCCTGCAAGGAGCGGGTCGACTCCAACCGGCAATCCTGGCCCCATTTGACGAAAATCGTGACGATCCCGGTGTCCTGGCAGATCGGGCGGTGGCCCTCCGCGCACATCCGGCTGTTCGTGAGGATCTGCGCGATCGCATCCTTGGCGGCGGGGCTCTGCTCGGCCTCGTACGCGACGCCCAGCGCGCGGATATAGTCCATCGGGTGGTAGTAGCTGATGAACTGGAGCGCGTCGGCGACGCTTTCGATCAGGTCGGCTTCGGTGATGACGGTCATGCAGCGCCTTTGAGATACGGATGTGCGCGCATCTTAACGGCGTTCGCGACGCGGAGGAAGCGCGCGGCTTCGTCGATATCCCATCCCGCCGATAGGGTATTGCGCGTGATGTCAGTCCCTTGTAGCCTTTGCTACCGAAACACTTTGTTGTGCACAGCAACACGACGCTCGGCCTGGATCAACACGGAGATTATCCATGAAGAAGATCGCATTCGTTCCGATACTTGCAGTCCTCGGCCTTGGCCTCGCTGCCTGCGACAAGACTGCCGATACGGCCAACACGAGCTCGCTCGAGACGAACACGGTGGTCGAAGATTCGGATGCGAACTTCTCCGCGGTCGATGGCATCGATACAGCCAACGATACCGACATCGGCAATGCCGAGCTGTCGAATGGTACGACGAACGCCCAATAACTGCCTGGGACAGCGAGCGCATCAAGGCGATTGCTGACTTTTTTGGGAAGTTTGACAATACTACTCCCCTGTCCCGGGGGAGTTTTTAGTCGTTGTACGAACAGGGGCAGCGAGATATTTTTTCTGTACTTGACTGCTCGAGATCTCGTCTTGTTTTCAAGGCGTTTCGTCGCCGATCGATAGGTCGCCTATTCCTATCGCACTGATATGGATTACACCGCCGTAACGTCGAGGCGAAGTGAAGCTCCCTGGACGGACCCTCGGCGGCTCGGCGGATCTCCCGCCGGGCCGTTTTTTTTGGTCGTCGGTCGCGCACGGTAAGCTGACAACGTCTGGATCAGGTCATGACCCGACGTGCGCGCTGCCACCACGCATACGCGGACAACAGACTTACCGTATGAAACGAGAGCGGGCTGGACTGACCCTGCGATCATTCCAGCCCGCCTTCATTGCCAGCGCCCCTGCATCACTGGCGGGGCACATAGTGCATCGGCGCGATTACATCGGCGGGGTCAAGCCGTCCTTGCCGACTGCGACCGACTTGGCGCCTGCGGAATCGGTCGAGACGATGGCGAACAGCTTCTGGCCCTTGGCGAGGACCGTGCGCCCGGCCGGCTCGAACCGGACGATCGGCGTGCCGACGGGGACAACAACCTGGGCCTTGCCACCCTTGTACGAGATGCTCAGCTTGGTCTCGCCGGGCTTGCCCGCGCCACCTGTGACCGTGCCATTCGTCATACCGCTCTGCTGCGCGACCGTGCTGTTGGTCATCGCACTCTGGCCATCGACCGTGCCGTTGGTCATCGCGCTCTGCCCGTCGACGGTGCCGTTGGTCATCGCGCTGGACCCGTTCGAGCCGCCGCCCGCAGCCGCGACTGCGCCAGGGACGTCCCAGGGATAATGGCCCTCGCCGGTGCCGCGCATCGCCTCGGGGAAGATGACCAGTTCAACCGCGCGCAGGGCGTCGTCGGGGCCGGTCGTCGCGGTGCCGATGAAATCGCCGTCCTTGAGCGTCGACAGGTCCGACTTCACCACCCAGGCGAACTTGGTGTTGGCATCGAGCGGCACGGTAGCTGACTTGCCGTCATAGGTCTGGACGGTCAGCGCGTCGGTGCCGATCGCGGTGATGACGCCGCGGACGCGGTTGACCGCCGGGGTCGCGCTCGCCGCGGCGCTGGTGTTGCCCATGGCGATGTTTGCGGTCGTGGTGTTCGAGTCCGTAGAAGTCGTCTGACCACAGCCGCCGAGGACCGCGATCACGCCGCCCAGCAGCATCAGCTTTTTCGTCAACATCGCATCGAATCCTTCGAGTATCGGAGCGCGCGACGCCGCGATGGCCTCGGCGATCAGGTTGGAGCGGCCAAGGTGGCTTGGTCGGTGTTGCTCAACGCTGCAAGACGACAACCGGGCGCAAAGCGCTATCCGGCACGCAGATGGCCGCGATGTCGACGTGACAGCCACTATCCGGGCCACGACGCACGGCCTAGATCTCGGCGATGCAGGATATCAGAAACATCGTCGTCCTGACGGGCGCGGGCATCTCGGCGGAAAGCGGTATCGCGACGTTCCGCGGGCCGGGCGGCTTGTGGGAAGGCCACCGTGTCGAAGACGTCTGCACGCCCGAGGCGCTCGGGGCGGATCCCGAACTGGTGCATCGGTTCTACGATCTGCGGCGCGCGGCTCTGGCGACGGTCGAACCCAACGCGGCGCACCATGCGCTGGCGCGGCTGGATGCGGCTTGGGAGGGCGAGCTGCTGATCGTCACGCAGAATGTCGACGACCTGCACGAACGCGCGGGCGCGACGCGGATGCTGCACATGCATGGCGAGCTGTTGTCGGCGCTGTGTGCCGTTTGCGGCGCGCGCGAGCCTTGGACGGGGGCGTTGCCTGAGGGGTCGGTGTGCGGCGCGTGCGGGTCGCCGGCGCTGCGGCCGGACATCGTCTTCTTCGGCGAGATGCCGTACCAGATGCAGCGCATCGAGACCGCGTTGGCGAAGGCGGATCTGTTCGTGTCGATCGGTACTTCGGGCGCGGTGTATCCGGCGGCTGGGTTCGTCCAGACCGCGGCGTATCACGGCGCGCAAACGCTGGAGCTGAACCTGGATCCGTCGATGGGGAGCGTGTTCTTCGAGCAGACGCGTATCGGCGCGGCGGGCGTACTGGTGCCGGCTTGGGTAGACGAGGTGCTGGGCCGATAGTCAGGCAGACACTGGTGTGACCGAAGATCGCGTATAGGACCGCGTCCAGAACCAGATACCCGCCACGATCATCGGCACGCTCAGCGTCTGCCCCATCGTCAGCCCCCACCACAGGTGATCGAGCCCGGCGTCGGGCTGGCGGACGAATTCGAGCAGGAAGCGCGCGGTGCCGTAGAGGATCAGTCCGGTGCCGAGCAGCCGCCCCGGGCGGAGACGCACGTCGGTGCGCCAGAACAGATATGCGAGCACGATCATGGTGACGCCGCCCTCGAGCGCGGCTTCTTATAGCTGGCTGGGGTGGCGGGGGATGCCGTCCTGCGTGCCGGGGAAGATCACCGCCCAGGGCAGCGAACTCGGCCGGCCCCACAACTCACCGTTCACGAAATTGGCGATCCGCACCAGCACGAGGCCGAACGGCGTCGCGCACGCGACATAGTCGCAGACGCGGAGCAGCGAGAGGCGATGGCGTCGGGTGAACACGATCAGGCTTACGATCACGCCGAGGAATCCACCATGCAGCGACATGCCGCCCTGCCAGAGTTTCAGCACGTCCAGCGGATCGCGCCAGATTTCGGGCCGGTAGAACAGGCAATAGCCGAGGCGACCGTCGAGTATGATCCCAACCGTCAGGTAGAAGACGAGGTCGTCGACATGGCGTTCGGCCATCGGCGCGCCGGATCTCCTCAACATTTTCCGCAGATACCACCAGCCCAGGGCGATCATCGCAATGTAGCTGAGCGCGTACCATCTGAGCTGGAACAGGCCGAAATCCCACGCGACCGGGGAAAGAGGAAGCTGGTCGTAGCGGATCGCGGAGGTCGCACCGATCATGGTCGGCATCGTGTGGTCCTCGTCCGGCTGAGCGGGCGTGGGGACGATAGCATGCCCGGGTAAGATGGCGGCGCAGTTTCGACCGGGCGGTCGCGCAACGGTTTTACTATTGCGGGATCGGATAGCGAAATACTGATCCGAGATTGTTCCCCCGTGAAGGCGGGGGCCCAGACTGGACCCCCGCCTTCACGGCGGAACATTATTTTGCGAACTCTACGCCACCCCGGTGAAGGCCGGGGCCCAATTGGAAAGGTCGAAGTAACGGAATGCTGTCCGCAGTTACAAACGTCCCTCAATTGGGCCCCGGCCTTCGCCGGGGGGGGCTTTTTGATTGGGTTCTGTTGAACCCTAATCCACCCAGTCGAGGCCCATGTCGCGGTAGATTTCGCGGTCTTCATCCCAGCCGGGTTTGACCTTTACGTGCAGGTACAGGTGGACGGGCTTGCCGGTGATCGAGGCAAGTTCGATGCGGGAGCGGGCGCCGATTTCCTTGATGCGGACACCGCCCTTGCCGAGCACGATCGCGCGCTGCGTCGGGCGTTCGACGAGGATCTGCTGGTGGATTTCGAGGCTGCCGTCCTGGCGTTCGATATACTGCTCGGTCTCGATCGTGCTCGCATAGGGGAGTTCGGCGTGGAGCTGGAGATAGAGCTGCTCGCGCGTGACTTCGGACGCCAGCGCGCGCTCGGTCGAGTCGGATACCTGATCCTCGGGGTAGTGCCACGGACCTTCGGGCATCGCCTTGGCGAGCTGCGTCTTGAAGTGGGCGAGGCCGTCGCCGGTGCCGGCGCTGATGAAGAACGTCTCGGCGAACGGCAGCAGCGCGTTCAGTTTCTCGGCGTGGATCAGCAGCTTGGTCTTGTCGGCGAGGTCGACCTTGTTGAGGATCAGCCAGATCGGCTCGGTACGGCCGACCAGCGACTCGACGATCGTGGTGACCTTGCCGCCGATCCCGCCCTTCGCGTCGACCACCAGCGCGATGATGTCGGAGCCCTCCGCGCCACCCCAGGCGGCGGCGACCATCGCGCGGTCGAAGCGGCGCTTGGGCTCGAAGATGCCGGGGGTGTCGACGAGCAGGATCTGCGTGTCGCCCTCGATCGCGACGCCCATCAGTTTTGCGCGCGTCGTCTGCGCCTTGGGGCTGACGATCGCGACCTTCTGGCCGACGAGCGCGTTGACGAGCGTCGACTTGCCCGCGTTCGGCGCGCCGACGATGGCAACTAGGCCGCAATGCTTGGTATCGGGCTTGGTATTCGTTTCAGTCACATATGCTCTTTTCGAACTGGTGTTGCGTTCGGCTGTACAGGGAAAATGGCCGTCCGTCATCGCGTCGCGAGAAGGTCGAAGAAGGCAGTTTTGTTCGCGCAAAGGCGCAAAGGCGCGGAGGTGGTGTGGGTGGGGCTCGTGCACGCCGTAATCATGCGCCGCCGAATATCTCGGAGCCGTTTGGGGCGAGACCTGATCACCGCTCGAAACCCCTCCGCGCCTTTGCGCCTTTGCGCGAACAAAACTGCCTTCTCAGCCGAGCTTCTCTAGCAGCGCCTTGGCCGCGGCGGTCTCCGCTTCCTGCTTGCTGGAGCCCGTCGCGGTCGCTTCGGCGAGTTTGCCGACTGACACCAGCATCGTGAATTTCGGGGCGTGGCCGGGGCCGGTGCGTTCGACGATGGTGTATTCTGGGGGCTTGCGGTTGTGCGCGGCGGCCCATTCCTGGAGCGCGGACTTGGGGTGTTGGGGGGCCTTTGCGCCGGCTTGAACGCGATCTCCCCATGCGCCGCGGACGAAGGCGCGCGCGGCGTCTAGGCCGGCTTCCTGATACCAGGCGCCGATCAGCGCTTCCATCACGTCGCCGAGCACGTTGTCGCTGTCGCTGGCGCCGTCGTCGCGGGCCTGCTTGCCGAGTTTGAGGTGCGCGCGGACGCCGAGCTCGCGGGCGACGTCGGCGCAGACGGGGCCGGTCACGAGCGCGTTGAGGCGTTTCGACAGCGAGCCCTCGGGGTCGGTCGCGAACAGTTCGTAGAGCCACTCGGCGATGATCAGGCCGAGGACGCGGTCGCCTAGAAATTCGAGTCGCTCGTAGTTCGCGGCGGCCTGGCTCCCGTGCGTCAGCGCGCGCTCATAGGGGGCGAGGTTGGTCGGTGCGCGGCCGAAGAGCGTCTTCAGCCAGCCGGCGAGGTCGCTCAAAAGCCTTCCCCGATACGGCTCCAGCGCGCGGCACTGACCCACGTCCAGGGCTTCAACCATTCGGCATCGCCGTCGGTCGAGAAGAAATTGACGACCGCCTTGCCCTCGACGTTCTCGAGCGGGACGTAGCCCATGCCCTGCGGCGCGGGGAAGCGGCTGTCGCCGCTGTCGTCGCGGTTGTCGCCCATCACGAAGATGTGGCCGGCGGGGATCGTGTAGAGCCCGGTGTCGTCGCGGTCGGGGAGTTCGGCCTGGTCGAGGACTTCGTAGCTGCGGCCGCCCGGGAGCGTTTCGCGGAAGCGGGGGTAGCGGCAGATTTGCACGTTGTTCACCACATCAACGAACGGCGCGCCGCATTTCTCGGCGTTGAAATTGGCGGTCAGCGGGATCGTGAAGTCGGCGATGCGGAGCTTCGGGATCGCCTTGCCGTTGAGGTAGACGGTGCCCTGGCGCATCTGGATCGTCTCGCCGGGCAGGCCGATGACGCGCTTGATGACGTCGTGGTCGAGCACTTCGGGCGCGCGGAAGACGACGACGTCGCCGCGGGTCGGCGTGCTGCCGAAGATGCGGCCGGGGATCAGCGGCGCGCCGGCGGGGAGCGACCAGCGCGAATAGCCGTAGTTCCACTTCGACACGAAGAGATAGTCGCCGATCAGCAGCCTGGGGAGCATCGATTCGGACGGGATGCTGAACGGCGCGAAGATGAAGCTGCGCAGGATCAGCACGACCACGGCCAGCTTCAGCAGGAAGCGGAACGTTTCGCTTGTTTCGGACCGCTTGGGTTTCGTCTTCACGTCATTTGCCATGTGCGCGGGTTTGCGCAGACCGCGCCTATCGTCAAGCGTGTGCGGGATACGTGTCACCGAAAGAGCGTTGTCGCGGTCTCGCGCTTGCAGCATGACCGGCGCACACGTCTATTCGGAGAAGCAGCATGACCGCCGACTGGTCCAAGATCGAAGCCCTGCCCGCCACCAAGCTGACCGACCTGTTCGCAGCGGACTCGGAGCGCCTTTCGAAGCTGAGCCTCGACGTCGCGGGGATCCACTTCGACTGGTCCAAGACTCACCTGACGACCGACATGGTCACCGCGTTCGAGGAGATGGCGAAGGCGCAGGACCTGTCGGGCAAGCGCCAAGCGCTGTTCTCGGGCGAGGTCGTCAACGTCACCGAGGGCCGCGCGGTCGAGCACACTGCCGAGCGCGGCGAGGGCAAGCCCGAGAGCGTCGCGATCGCGCAGGCGAGCCACCAGCGCATGCGGACGCTGATCGATGCGATCGAGGCGGAGGCGCTGGGTCCGGTCCGGCATATCCTGCATGTCGGGATCGGTGGGTCGGCGCTGGGGCCGCAGTTGCTGGTCGATGCGCTGGGGCGTGACGACAAGCGCTACGACGTGGCGATCGTCGCCAATGTCGACGGCGTGGCGCTGGAGGACGTGTTCGCGAAGTTCGATCCGGCGGCGACGTTGCTGGTGGTCGCGTCGAAGACCTTCACGACGACCGAAACGCTGATGAACGCCGAAAGCGTGCTGCAGTGGATGACCGAGCATAATGTCGAGGACCCCTATGGCCGCGTGATCGCGCTGACCGCGTCCCCTGAGAAGGCGATGGAATGGGGCGTCGACGAGACGCGTATCCTGCCGTTCGCGGAGAGCGTCGGTGGGCGCTATTCGCTGTGGTCGACGATCGGGTTTCCGGCGGCGATCGCGCTGGGGTGGGACCGGTTCGAGGAGCTGCTCGAGGGTGCGGCCGAGATGGATCGCCATTTCCGGCTGTCGGCGCTGCATGAGAACGCGCCTGCGCTCGCGGCGTTCGCGGACCTGTATTACACGCAGATCCGCCACGCCGAGACGCGCGCGCCGTTCGCGTATGACGAGCGGTTGCGGTTGTTGCCGAGCTATCTGCAGCAACTCGAGATGGAGTCGAACGGCAAGTCGGTGACGGTCGACGGGCAGCCGCTCGGGCGTCCTTCGGCTGCGATCACCTGGGGTGGGGTGGGCACCGAGGCGCAGCATGCGGTGTTCCAGCTGCTCCACCAGGGCACGCATCTCGTGCCGGTCGAGTTCATCGCGGTCATTGAGCCCGGCGATACGCTGCCTGAGGAGCATCACCGAGCGCTGTTGCTGAACGCGTTCGCGCAGGGTGCTGCGTTGATGGCGGGCAAGCAGGTCGAGGACCCGGCGCGGAGCTATTCGGGCGATCGGCCTTCGTCGACGTTGCTGCTGGACGATCTGGATCCCCGGACTTTGGGCGCGCTGATCGCGTTTTATGAGCACCGGGTGTTCGTGAACGGGGTGCTGTTGGGGATCAACTCGTTCGACCAGTTCGGGGTCGAGCTGGGGAAGGAAATGGCGAAGGCCGCTGAGAAGGGCGGGCAGACGTTCGATCCGTCGACGGATGATCTGATCAAGCGCGCGTTTGGGTAATTCCGAGAGGAAACCTCTTTCTTGTTCCCCCGCGGAGGCGGGGGCCCAGGATACCACCCACAGCGCTTGTGACCCTGGGCTCCCGCCTTCGCGGGAGAACTAGAGGGCGCGGGAGAACTCCAGGGGCTGAGGCGTTACACCCTCATGCCTCTATTTCTTGCCGTCGCGCTTGCCGCCTCTCCCACCATCGCTCAGATGAAGTGGGAGCGGCGTGTGTTGATCGTCTCCGCCTCGACCGCTGAAGAGCCCGCGCTCGCCGAGCAACGTCGTATCCTGGCCGCTTGGAAGACCCACGCCGCCGCCCGCGATCTCACCGTTGTCGAAATCGTTGGGGACACGGTCCGTGGCGCGGGCGATCCAGCCTCAGTGCTCCGCCGCAAATACCACCTCCCCGCCACCTTCACCGCAATCCTCATAGGCAAGGACGGCGGCGAGAAACTGCGCAGCGCCAAGCCCTTCCCCGCCGCCGCTCTGGAGCAAACGATCGACGCGATGCCGATGCGCAAAGCCGGCCAGCGATAGACCCAACCGATCAGCGTGATCGCCGCGCCGGGGTTGCCGCCTCGCGCCCCCTGCCCCAGATGGCATGCAAAGCCGCTCCCCAGCGGCACGCGACGTACGAGGACTGCCCGTGACCGACACCAAATCCGTGACCGATACCCAATTCGACTATGACCTCTTCGTCATCGGCGCAGGCTCGGGCGGGACGCGTGCATCCCGCGTTGCCGCCGCACACGGTGCGCGCGTCGCGGTCGCCGAGGAGTACCGGGTCGGCGGCACCTGCGTGATCCGAGGCTGCGTGCCGAAGAAGCTGCTGATCTACGGCGCACACTTCGCCGAGGATCTGAAGGACGCGAAGCGGTTCGGCTGGCAGGTGCCCGACGATTGCGCGTTCAGCTGGCCGACGTTGCGCGACAACGTGATGGAGGAGGTCGACCGGATCAACGGCGCCTATACGACCACGCTGCAGAACAACCATGTCGACATCATCCACCAGCGCGCGGTCGTCTCCGGGCCGAACGAAGTCACGCTCGCCGACGGCACCACGAAGACCGCCGCGAAGATCCTGATCGCGGTCGGCGCGCATCCGCTGGTGCCCGAGTTCCCCGGTGCCGAGCACGGCATCACCTCGAACGAGGTCTTCCATCTCGACGACGTGCCGAAGCGCGTGCTGATCGCGGGCGCCGGCTATATCGCCAACGAGTTCGCCGGGATCTTCCACCAGTTCGGATCGCACGTGACGCTGGTCAACCGTACCGACGTCATCCTGCGCGGCTATGACGAATCGATCCGAGACCGCCTGCTCCAGATCTCGATGAGCAAGGGCATCGATTTCCGCTTCAACGCCGCGTTCGAGCGCATCGAGAAGGATTCGAACGGGTGCCTCACCGTCCACATGAGCGGGCATGAGCCGATCACCGTCGATCTCGTGATGTTCGCCACGGGTCGCCTGCCCAACACCAAGGGCCTCGGGCTCGAAACCGCCGGCGTCGAGATGGATGCTGCCGGTGCGGTGATCGTCGATGAGGACAACAAGTCGAGCTGCGCTTCGATCTTCGCGGTCGGTGACGTCACCAACCGCATCCAGCTGACCCCGGTCGCGATCCGCGAAGGGCAGGCGTTCGCCGACACCTTCTATGGCAACAAGCCGACGCGGGTCGATTACGCCAACGTCCCCGCCGCGGTGTTCAGCCACCCGCCAATGGCCGGCGTCGGCATGACCGAGTCGCAGGCCAAGCAGGCGCTCGGCTCGGTGAAGGTCTACACCTCGGACTTCCGGCCGATGAAGAACGTGCTGGCGGGCCGCAACGAGCGCTCGCTGTATAAGATGATCTGCGACGGCGAGACCGACCGCGTCGTCGGCATCCATATGATCGGGCCGGACTGCCCCGAGATCCTGCAGTCCGCCGCGGTCGCGGTGAAGGCCGGGCTGACCAAGGCCGATTTCGACGCGACCGTCGCGCTGCATCCGACGATGGCGGAAGAGCTCGTTTTGATGAAGTGAGGGGCGGCCGCGCTTGAAGATTGTTCTACCGCGAAGGCGGCAGCCCAGACTGGGCCCCCGCCTTCGCGGGGGAACAATCAGGTGGCGGTGAAATTGCCGGGACGGCGCTCGCTGACGGCGCGTACACCCTCGGCGAAGTCGTTGGTTTTCTGCAACCAGGCCTGTTCGGCGAGTTCGTGATCGGTCTGCGACTGGACCAAAGCGAACAGGTCTCCGCGCATCGTCTTTCGCGTCGAGCCGACCGCGAGCGGCGCACCCGCCGCGATTTCCCTTGCGAGCGACAACGCCTCCCCGCGCAACCGGTCCGCCGGAACGACTGCGTCCACCAAACCCCAGGCCTCAGCCTGCTCCGCCCGGATGCGGCGCGCGGTCAGCGCCATCAACAACGCGCGCTGGCGACCGATCACGCGCTCCAGTACCGCGGAAATGCCGAACCCCGGGTGAAAGCCGATCTGGACGAAGTTGGCGACAAACTTCGCCTCGGGCGAGGCCACGCGGAAATCGGCGACGAGCGCGAGGCCGAGCCCTGCCCCGACTGCTGCACCCTGGATCGCCGCGACCACCGGTGTCTCGACCGCGAACAGCTTGGCGGCGGCGACGTAGAACGGGTTGCGTTCGCCCTCGGTGCGTTCCCCCGCGACCGGGTTGGCATTGACGAGGTCGGCGCCGGCGCAGAACACCTTGCCCGCCGACTGGAGCACGATCGCGCGCACTTCGCGGTCCGCATCCGCTGCGGCGAAGGCGGCACCGATCGCCTCGATCAGCGCGAGATCGGCGAAGTTGTGCGGCGCGCGCGCGAACGTGACGATCGCGACATGGCCGTCGCGGGCAACATTCACGCCGGACAGTGTCAGCGCATCCATGGTCATTGCAGTCTCATCCTTGTCAAACATCACATCCCTAACGAAGATTGTGGCGATTATGACACGGGCCGTCGTCGAAATCCCCGGCCAGATCCTCAGGCCATTGGCAGAGCCGGAGGACCGGGCGTAGGGACTTCGTACCGGCCGCCATGCAAACATGCGTGCTGCCGGAGCCGTATCCATTGGGAGCGGCCCGTGGAGAGGACCTAGACCATGGGGTCGCGACCGTCGCGAGCAGCATCAGGGGGGCAGGCACGACGTGCCCGGACAGCCGCCAGCGATGCACCCATGCCTTATGCCGCTCTGCAATCCAACGCAGGGGAATATTCGAGATGAAGACCATGATGGTCGCGGCGCTGCGCGCTGCGCTGGTGACGACGACGATCCTTGGATCGGTAGCGCTGAGCACGTCCGCGACTGCGCAGACGACGACCGCCGCGATCCGTGGACAGGTGCGCGACGCGGCCGGAGCGACGGTCGCGGGCGCAACCGTGGTCGCGGTCAATGACGGGACCAACCAGACGTTCCGCGCGACGACGAGCGCGACTGGCAGCTATGTGCTCAACGGCCTGCGCCCCGCCACCTACACGATCACGTTCACCGGTCCCGACGGCAAGATTTCGGCACAGCGTATCTCGGTCGGCGTCGGCCAGTCCGCGACACTCGACGCCGTCCTCGCCGCGCCGACCGCCACGGCCCCTGCTGTCGGCGCGACCGCCGAGGGCGGCACGACCACCGGTGGCGCAAGCGAAGGCGGCGAGATCGTCGTCACCGCGGGCAAGCTTGTCGAGACCAAGACCTCCGAAGTCGCGACCAACGTCAGCCAGAACCAGATCCGCATCCTGCCGCAGGGCGATCGCAACTTCCTGACCTTCGCCGCGCTCGCGCCGGGCGTCCGCTACAACGACAGCGAGACCAACAAGGGCATCACCGCCGGCGCCTCGCCCGCGAGCCAGGTCAACGTCTTCATCGACGGCACCAGCCTGAAGAGCCAGACGCTCGGCGGCATCGCCGGCCAGACCGACAGCCGCGGCAACCCGTTCGGGCAGCTCGCGGTCGGCGAATTCCGCGTGCTGACGCAGAACTACAAGGCGGAATACGAACAGGCCGGGTCGGCGATCATCACCGCGATCACCAAGTCGGGCACCAACGATTTCCACGGCGAGGCGTTCGGCCAATATACCGATCGCAGCCTGACCGCCGCCAGCATCATCGACCAGCGCGCCGGCCGCGGCAAACCCAAGTTCGAGCGCAAGCAATACGGCGTGTCGCTCGGCGGCCCGATCATCAAGGACAAGCTGTTCTTCTTCGGCGCGTACGAAGGCAACGACCAGGATCGCGCCTCGAGCGTGACCGTCGGCAATCGCACCCCGGAAAACCTCGCCCGGTTCGGCCAGTATGAAGGCACGTACGTCAGCCCGTATCGCGGCGATTTCTACTTCGGCAAGCTGACCTTCACGCCCGACGAGCGCCAGGTGTTCGACCTGTCGTTCAGCCGCCGCGAGGAAACCGACGTCACCGGGTTCGGCGCCAATTTCGGCTCGCCCAACATCGCGTATTCGGCGGCGGTCAACAAGATCAACAAGACCGACACCTATACGTACAAATGGACCTACACCGGCGACAGCTTCGTCAACGAGGCCAACCTCACCTACCTCGACACAGTCTATAATCCGTCGTCGCTCAACCCCGACGATTCGAGCTTCGAATATCAGGGCGTGATCACCTTCGGCGGCAAGGATTCGACGCAGCGGATCAGCCAGCAGAGCTACACGCTGCGCGACGATTTCACGTATAACGGCCTCGACAACCACGTCATCAAGGGCGGTATCCGGTTCGCGTTCCAGGATTACGACTTCACCAAGAACTTCTTCGTCCAGCCGCGCTACTTCTTCCAGACCGATGCGACCAAGGGGCTCGACTTCAGCTTCCCGGCGACCGCGCAGATCGGCGTCGGCAACCCGCGGATCATCGCCTCGAACTCGCAGCTCGGCCTGTATCTGCAGGATGACTGGGACGTCACCGACAAGTTGCAGCTGAACCTCGGCCTGCGCTGGGATTACGAGAGCAACCTGTTCAACAACAAATACCGCACCCCGGCGGCGGCGGTCGCGACGTTGAACGCATTGCCCAGGACCGACTATTTCGATCCCGCAGACTATATCACCGACGGCACGGATCGTCCGACGCGGAAAGACATGTTCCAGCCGCGGATCGGCTTCAGTTATGATTTCAACGACGATCAGCGGACCGTGCTGTTCGGCGGCTACGGCAAATATTTCGATCGCAACGTGTTCAACAACACGCTCGACGAGCAATTCCGCCTGCAATACCAGACCGGCGTCTTCTACTTCTCCCGCGATGGCCAGCCGCGCGACGGCAACCCGACGGTGGTCTGGAACAACAGCTATCTGACGCGCGACGGCTTGCTGGCGCTGCGCCAGACCGCGCAGACCGGCCTGCCCGAACTCTTCGCCGTGAAGAACGATGCGAAGGCACCGTCGACCGATCAGTTCAGCCTTGGCCTGCGCCAGAAGTTCGGCATTTTCCGCGCATCGGTCACGGGATCGTACGTTCGCGGGCAGAACGGCTACACGCACCTGTTCGCGACGCGTAATGCGGACGGATCGTGCTGCGATACGACGATCCCGCGCGCGAACGGGTTCGGCAACGTGTTGATCGGCTATGACGGCCTGCGGACGCGCTACAAGGCGCTGCTGGTGACGATCGACAAGGACTACACCGTGTCGTCGGGCTGGGGCTTCAACCTGGCCTATACGCTGTCGAAGGCGGAGCAGGACGGCGGCGATCTGTTCAGCCTCGACGAGGTGACGCCGCGCGCCTATGGCTGGCGCCCGATCGCGGGCCAGGACGAGCGTCACCGGTTCGTGATCTCGGGCATCGCCGATCTGCCGCTCGGCTTCCAGTTCTCGACGCTGACGACGCTGGGCAGCGGCACCGCCTTCCAGCTGTTCGACCAGTCGGCCGGCACCAGCGTCAACCAGCAGGTTACGCGGTCGTTGTACCGTCCGAAGAACTGCCTCGGCAGCGTGTTCGCGTTCTGCGAGGTCAATCTGACGCTCCAGAACAACATCAAGGTGTTCAATACGCACAACATCAACGTCGCCGTCGACCTGCTGAACGCGTTCAACAACAAGAACTACGACGGCTATGCGAGCTATCTGGGCGTCGGTCAGAGCTATACGTTCGACCCTGCGTCCAACATACCGGCGAACCTCCTGACCCTGCCCCGCCGCTTCCAGTTCCGGGTCGGATATCGTTTCTGATGCGTTCATCGGCGGGCGGCCATGTCGGTCGCCTGCCGCCATCGGCGGTCCCCGATCAGGAGTATCCATGCTCGACAGACGGCAGTTTCTGGGCACCGGCGCACTATCACTTGGCGGACTGACGGCAGGGTGTACATCGGTCGGGCGACCGATCGTCAAAGCGTTTCAAGACGTTGCGGGTATCACCCCCTCCCCGGCACCGTCCGCCAACCCGCTCCTCGACAATCTGCAGGAGCGGACCTTCCTGTATTTCTGGGACACGACCGATCCGGTCCGCGGGCTTGCGCTCGATCGCTGGCCGACGCCGTCCTTCTCGTCGATCGCCGCGGTCGGGTTCGCGCTGACCGCCTACCCGATCGGCGTCGTCAACGGCTGGATCACGCGCGAACAGGCGCGGGCGCGGACGCTGGCCACGCTGGAGTTCTTCGCCGCCGCACCGATGGGGCCCGAGCCGACCGGCAACAGCGGGTATAAGGGATTCTTCTACCACTTCCTCGGCGTCACCAAGGGGCAGCGGTTCGCGCGCGCGGAACTGTCGACGATCGATACCGCATTGATGCTCGCCGGCATGCTATTCGCGCAGAGCTGGTTCGATGCGGATCACCCCGGGGAACAGCGGATCCGCGCGCTGGCGGACCAGATCTACGGTGCGGTCGACTGGGCTTGGATCACGCCGCGCGCGCCGTTCCTGTCGATGGGCTGGCACCCCGAGAGCGGGTTCATCCCGAGCGACTGGAACATCTACAACGAGGGGATGCTGATGTATCTGCTCGCGCTGGGCTCGCCGACGCATCCGCTGCCGCCGTCGACCTGGGGTGCGCTGACCGAGAAGTTCGAGCCGTCGTGGCGCGGCGATCATCTCCATTATCCGCCGATGTTCGTCCACCAGTACAGCCATGTCTGGGTAGATTTCCGCGGCATCCGCGATCCGTATATCGCGACCAAGGACATCGATTATTTCGAGAACAGCAAGCGCGCGACGGTCGCCCAGCGCGACTATGCGATCGCCAATGCCGGCGGCTTTGCAGGCTATGGCCCGGACGTCTGGGGTCTGACCGCGTGCGATGGGCCGGGTGACTTCAAGGCGACGCTCGCCGGTCGCCCGCGCGAGTTCTTCAGCTATTCGGAACGGGGCCCCGGCGCGCGCGACGACGGCACGCTCGCGCCGACCGCCGCCGCCGGCTCGATCGTGTTCGCACCCGATATCGTCATCCCCGCGATCACTGCGATGCACGATCGCTACGGCAAGGGCATCTTCGGCAAATACGGGTTCTTCGACGCGTTCAACCCGACGCTGACGGAGATGGGGGAACCGCTGAAGCACGGCCGGATCGTCCCAGGGGTCGGCTGGGTCGACGTCGATTATCTGGGTATCGACCAGGGGCCGATCGTCGCGATGATCGAGAACTGGCGCACCGGCATGGTGTGGAACACGATGCGCAAGAACCCGCACATCCGCCGCGGTCTGGACCGTGCCGGCTTTACCGGCGGGTGGCTGGCACGCGTTCCCTAACAGGGCTTTCGCGAACGCTCGGTACCGCTTAGAGCAGCGGCATACCCGATCCTCGAAAGGTTCCAGCATGCGTGAAGCCGCCATCGTCTCGACTGCCCGTACCGCTATCGGCAAGGCGTATCGTGGTGCGTTCAACGCGACCGAGGCGCCGGTGCTGGCGGGGCACGTGATGAACGCCGTCGTCGAGCGCGCGGGGATCGATCCGGCGCGGATCGACGAGGTCTTCTGGGGCGTCGGCAACCAATGGGGTACGCAGGGCGGCAATGCCGGGCGGATGGCGATCTTTGCGGGTGGGCTGCCGGAGTCGGTGCCGGCGTTCACGCTCGATCGGAAGTGCGGGTCGGGACTGACCGCGGTGGCGCTCGCGGCGCGGACGATCATCTGCGACGAGGCGGATGTCGCGCTCGCCGGCGGCATGGAGTCGATCAGCTATACCGTGACGAAGGACGCGCCGCGCTTCGTCAATGCGAGCGTCGTCGCGAAGGAGCCGGCGGCGTATATCCCGATGATCGAGACCGCGGAGATCGTCGCGGATAAATATGGGATCAGTCGCGAGGCGCAGGACGAATACGCCGCGATGAGCCAGCAGCGTGCTGCCGCGGGCGTCGCCAATGGTGCGTTCGCCGAGGAGATCGTGCCGATCACCGTCGAGAAGGCGCTCTACGACAAGCAGGGCGCGCATGCCGGGATCGAAAGCGTCACATTATCGCAGGACGAAGGCATTCGCGCCGGCACGACGCTGGAGGGCCTGCGCGGGCTCAAGACGGTGTGGCCGGGCGGCGAGTTCTCCGGGCCGGGGTCGAGCGTGACCGCGGGCAATGCGAGCCAGCTGTCCGACGGCGCGTCGGCGCAACTGCTGATGGATCGCAAGACGGCCGAGGCCGAGGGCAAGGATATCCTGGGCATCTATCGGGGGTTCCAGGCGGCGGGTTGCAGCCCGGCGGAAATGGGTATCGGGCCGATCTTCGCGATTCCGAAACTGCTCGAGCGGGCGGGATTGGCGGTTGGTGACATCGGGCTTTGGGAGTTGAACGAGGCGTTCGCATCGCAGTGCCTGTATTGTCGCGATTTCCTCGGGATCGATCCGGAGAAGTACAACGTCAACGGCGGCGCGATCGCGGTGGGGCATCCGTTCGGGATGACGGGGTCGCGGCTGGTCGGGCATGCGCTGATCGAGGGGCGCAAGCGCGGGGTGCGCTATGTCGTGGTGTCGATGTGCACCGCGGGGGGCATGGGCGCGGCGGGGTTGTTCGAGATCGTTTGACGCGCGCACCGACGTGGCGTGCCCTCACCCTTCCCACGGCGAAGACGCCGCGAGCCCCTTCCTTCTCCCCGATGGGAGAGGGTGTAGTTGCCAAGACATTGGCGGCGGCGCAGGTTCACAGCTCCTAGGATAGGAGTGCGGGGCTATGACGACGGCTTTGATCACCGGCGCATCGGCGGGGTTGGGCGAAGGTTTTGCGCGGGCGCTTGCGGCCGAGGGCAATGCCCTGATCCTGACGGCGCGTCGGGTCGATCGGTTGGAAGCGCTGGCGGCCGAACTGCGTGCGGCGCACGGCGTCACGGTGCATGTGTTTGCTGCCGACCTTGCGGATCAGGCTGGTCCGGACACGCTCATTGCTGCCATCGCAGCCGCCGCGTTGCCGATCGACATACTCGTCAACAACGCGGGGTTCGGTGCACGGGGCGATTTCGCGGAGCTCGATAGCGCGCTGCAACTGGGCATGATCGACCTCAATTGCCGTGCATTGGTGGCGCTGACGCATGCCGTACTGCCGCAGATGATCGCGCGCGGGTCTGGCGGGATCCTCAACCTCGCCTCGGTCGCCTCGTTCCAGCCGGGGCCGTGGATGGCGGTCTATTATGCGAGCAAGGCGTTCGTGCTGAGCTTTTCCGAGGCGCTGCATGAGGAGGTGAAGGGCAAGGGCGTGCGTGTTGCGGCGCTGTGCCCCGGGCCGACGCGGACCGAGTTCGCCGATGTGGCGGGGCTTGGCGACACCGCGCTGTTCGAGCGACTGGCGAGCGATCCGGCGGCGGTGGTGCGCGACGGGTTGGCGGCGCTGGCCGCAAACCGGGCGGTGAAGGTGTCGGGTGCGCTGAACTTCGCGATGGCCGAGGGGATACGGTTTACGCCGCGGAGTCTTGCGCGACGTATCGCGGGGTCGTTGCAGAAGGCTCGCGGGTAAGGCGTAACCTAAACAGCTGCTCCGCTTGCCGCCCCCTCCGTCAGGCTTTGCCTGCCACCTCCCCCTGGCGGGGGAGGATTGTCTGGGTTCTTCGCTTCCGCTGCGTAGGGGCGTGGCGGTTAGCGGCTGACCATGCCGGTTATGGTGATCTGCCCGCCGCGATCGATGATCTCACCGTCGACCATGCCGCTGATGAGCACCGTTGCGCCGGGTTCGACGATCAGGGTGCCATCGATCATCCCGGCGATCTCGGCGGTGGCGCCGGCCGGGACGATCGCGGTGCCGTCGAGCATGCCCTCGAATTTACCCTCGATCGTCAGGTCTCCGCGGTGCATGCCCTTCATGCTCGCTCAGTCGGCGAAGAGCAGGACGGGGGTTTCGAGGTACTTCTTGAGACCCTGGACGAAGCTTGCCGCGTCCCAGCCGTCGACGACGCGGTGGTCGCAGCTGATCGACAGGTTCATCAGTTTCGCACGGACGACCTCGTCGCCCCCTCTTCCATCAGAACGGAAGACCGGGCGTTCGACGATCTTGTTGGGGCCGATGATCGCGACTTCGGGGCGGTTGATGACGGGGGTCGTGGCGATGCCGCCGAGCGGGCCGAGCGAGGTTACCGTGATCGTGCCGCCGCCCATTTCGTTGGGGGCGAGCTTGCCGGCGCGGGCGGCTTCGGCGAGGCGCGTGATCTCGGTCGCGAGTTGCCAGACGTTGCGGTCCTGCGCGTCGCGGATCACGGGGACGGTGAGCCCGGCGTCGGTCTGCGCGGCCATGCCGAGGTGGATGGCGCCGTGGCGCGTGACCACGCCGGCCTCATCGTCGTAGCGCGCGTTAAGCATCGGGAAGTCGGGGATCGTCTTGCAGATCGCGACGATCATCAGCGGCAGCATCGTCAGCTTGGGGCGGCCGCCGCGGTTGGCGTTGAGGTCGGCGCGCATCGCTTCGAGGGCGGTGACGTCGATCTCGTCGACATAGGTGAAGTGCGGGATGGCGCGCTTCGATGCGGCCATGTTCTCGGCGATGCGGCGGCGCATACCGATGACCTTGATGGGCTGGTCTTCGCGGGCGCGTGATGGGTGCGGGGGGTGGTAGCCTTCGCCCGAGCCGTAGCGGAGATAGGCGTCGAGGTCGGCGTGGCGGACTCGGTCTGAGTCGGTCTTTACCGAGGCGAGGTCGATGCCGAGGTCGCGCGCGCGGGCGCGGACTGCGGGGGATGCGAGCGCGTGGGACTTTTGCTCCGCCTCAGCCGCAGGAACGGCTTGCGCCTTCTGCTCCCTCTCCCCGGCAGGGAGAGGGCCGGGGTGAGGGGTTGGGGCAGTTGCCGGCGTTTCCGCCTGGGGCTGCCCCTCACCCCGACCCTCTCCCCGGAGGGGAGAGGGAGGTGTCTCGACCACTTCTTCGACGCCCGGGTTCTCGGCTTCGTATTGTTCGGCTGTTTCCGCCTGCGCCAACGTAAGCGGCGCGGCAACGACTTCGTCCGCGGCATCCACCGCGTCCGTTTCGATCACCACCAGTGCGGCGCCGATCGAGACCTGGTCGCCGACTTCGCCCGCGAGTTCGACGACGACGCCGGTCACCGGCGACTCCATCTCGACGGTGGCCTTGTCGGTCATCATGTCGGCGATCGGCGAATCTTCCTCGACGCGGTCGCCGATGGCGACGTGCCACGCGACGATCTCGGCCTCGGAGATGCCTTCGCCGATGTCCGGCAGCTTGAAGGTGAAGCGGGCCATTATGCGTCCTTCATGATCTTTTTCAGGGCTTCGCCAATGCGGACCGGCCCCGGGAAATACGCCCATTCGAGGCTGTGCGGGTACGGCGTGTCGAACCCGGTCACGCGCTCGATCGGCGCCTCGAGATGGTAGAAACAGCGTTCCTGGACGATCGCCGACAGCTCCGCGCCGAACCCGCTGGTGCGAGTCGCCTCGTGGACGATCATGCAGCGGCCGGTCTTCTTCACCGACGCCTCGATCGTCTCGATGTCGAGCGGCACGAGCGTGCGCAGGTCGACGATCTCGGCGTCGATCCCGGCCTCGGCGACGACGGCTGCGCAGACATGGACCATCGTGCCATAGGCCAGGATGGTGAGCGCCTCGCCCGCGCGGACGATCTTCGCCTTGCCGAGTTCGATCTTGTAATAGCCGGTCGGGACTTCGCCGGCCGGATGCTTCGACCAGTTCTGCGACGGGCGATCCCAATAGCCGTCGAACGGGCCGTTGTAGATGCGCTTGGGCTCGAAGAAGAGCGTCGGATCATTGTCCTCGATTGCGGCGATCAGCAGGCCCTTGGCGTCATACGGCGTCGAAGGGATCACCGTCTTGATGCCCGACATATGCGTGAAGAGCCCTTCCGGCGACTGGCTGTGCGTCTGGCCGCCGAAGATGCCGCCGCCGAACGGCGAGCGCACCGTGATCGGCGAGGTGAACTCGCCGGCGGAGCGGTACCGAAGTCGCGCGGCTTCGGAGACGAGCTGGTCGAGCGCGGGGTAGATATAGTCCGCGAACTGGATTTCGGGGACGGGACGCAGGCCGTACGCCCCCATCCCGACCGCGACGCCGATAATGCCGCATTCGGTGATCGGGGTGTCGAACACGCGGGTCTTGCCGTGCTTGGCCTGGAGCCCGGCGGTCGCGCGGAAGACGCCGCCGAAATAGCCGACATCCTCGCCCATGACGATCACGTCGGGGTCGCGCTCCATCATGATGTCCATGGCGGAGTTGATCGCCTGGATCATGTTCATGCGGGTGGTGGGCTCGGCGTCCGCTGCTCCGGACTCGGGTGCTTGCGTCATGTCGCTCATGCCTTGCGATCCCATGGACGGCCGCTGGCCGTTTCCTCGTCGAGCATCTGCTGGCGTTGCTCCTTCAGATGCCAGGGCAGTTCCTCGAACACGCCGTCGAACAGCGACTCGAGCGGCTGGTGCAGGCCGTGGCCGAGGATACCGTTCTTCTCGGCTTCCTTCTGCGCGGCCTTGACCTGCTCGGCGAGCTCCTTGTCCTGTGCCGCGTGGCGCTCCTCGTCCCATTCGCCGATCGCGATGAGGTGGTCCTTCAGGCGCTTGATCGGGTCGCCAAGCGGCCAGGCGTTGGGTTCGCCCTCGCTGCGATACTGGCCCGGATCGTCGGAGGTCGAATGACCTTCCGCGCGGTAGGTGAAGTGCTCGATCAGTGTCGGGCCCTGGTTGGTCCGCGCGCGCTCGGCGGCCCATTCGGTCGCGGCGTAGACTGCCAGCGCGTCGTTGCCGTCGACGCGCAAGCCCGCGATGCCGTAGCCGACCGCGCGCGCCGCGAAGGTCGTCGCCTCGGCGCCGGCGAACCCGGAGAAGCTGGAAATCGCCCACTGGTTGTTGACGACGTTGAAGATCACCGGCGCGCGGTACACCGCGGCGAACGTGCACGCCGAGTGGAAGTCGCCCTCGGCAGTCGAGCCTTCACCGCACCAAGTCGCGGCGATCCGCGTGTCGCCCTTCGCGGCGGACGCCATCGCCCAGCCGACGGCTTGCGGATATTGCGTCGTGAGGTTGCCCGAGATCGAGAAGAACCCGGCTTCCTTGACCGAATACATGATCGGCAACTGCTTGCCGCCGAGCCGATCCGCGGTGTTCGAATAGATCTGGTTCATCATGTCGACGAGGCTCCAGCCCCGTGCGATCAACAGCCCCTGCTGGCGATACGAGGGAAAGCACATGTCCTCGTAATCGAGCGCATAGGCCGCCGCGACCGCGACCGCCTCCTCGCCGAGCGCCTTCATGTAGAAGCTGGTCTTGCCCTGCCGCTGCGCGCGGAACATGCGCTCGTCGAACGCGCGGAGCAGCGCCATGCTGCGCAGCATGCGGCGCATCACGTCGGGCGAAAGCTTCGGATCCCAAGGCCCGACCGCATTGCCGTCGTCGTCGAGCACGCGGACCAGCGTATAGGCGAGATCGATGAAGTCGGACGCCTTGTCCGCGGTGTCGGGGCGGCGCGCTTCGCCGGCGGGCGGCACGTCGACTTCGGCGAAGTCCACCGCGTCGCCGGGGCGGAACTTCGGCTCGGGGATATGCAGCGTAAGTGGCTGCAAATTGGCGCGCGGATGCTCGCTTGCCATCGTCATTCCATCTCCATGAGGCCGCTGTGACCGCGGAACACTCTTACCGAGGCTTGTTATTAAATTTCAACGCAGATTGCGAGGGGGAGTTGCGCATTCACGATGTGCCGCGCGGATTTTTTCTCCCCCTCCGCAGAATTCAGCCGCCGACGGTCTGCTCGATCACGCCGAAGATCGGATGGCGCTTGTCGTCTTCCGCCCAGATGCGGACGACGTCGCCCTGCTTGAGGAACGGCGTGACGGGCTTGCCGCCCTGAATCGTCTCGATCGTCCGCACTTCGGCGAGGCAGGAATAGCCGACGCCGCCCTCGGCTACCGACTTGCCGGGGCCGCCATCGGGGCCGCGGTTCGAGACGGTGCCGGAGCCGACGATCGTTCCCGCGCCGAGCTTTCGGGTCTTCGCAGCGTGCGCGACCAGCGTGCCGAAATCGAACGTCATGTCCTCGCCGGCCTCGGCGCGACCGAGCGGCTGGCCGTTGAGGTCGACCATCAGTTTCCGGTGCAGCTTGCCGTCCTTCCACCAGTCGCCGAGCGAGTCGGGGGTGACGAAGACCGGCGAGAACGCGCTGGCCGGCTTCGACTGGAAGAAGCCGAAGCCCTTGCCGAGTTCGCCGGGGATCAGGTTGCGCAAGCTCACGTCGTTGGTGAGTCCGACCAGCAGGATCGCGGCCAACGCCTCCTCGCGACTCGCGCCGAGCGGGACGTCGCCGGTAACGACGACGACCTCGGCCTCCATGTCGCAACCCCAGGCTTCGTCGCCGAGCGGGATCGGATCGCGCGGACCAAGGAACCCATCCGAGCCGCCCTGATACATCAGCGGATCGTGCCAGAAACTGTCGGGCATCTCGGCCGCGCGCGCCTGTCGCACGAGCGCAACATGATTCACGTACGCCGAGCCGTCGGCCCATTGATACGCGCGCGGCAGTGGCGACTCGGCGTCATGTTCGTGGAAGCGACGCATCGGAATCATCTCGTGCTCGAGATCGGTCGAAAGGTTCTTGAGGTCGATGGACAGCCGGTCCCAATCGTCGAGCGCGGCCTGCAGCGTCGGCGCGATGTGGCTGGCATCGGCGTACCAGGCGAGGTCGTTGGAGACGACGACGAGCGTGCCGTCTCGTCCGCGTTTGGTGTCGGGATTCTTCAGGCTGGCCAGTTTCATGGGGCGGATCCTCTGCGTGTTTTCCGAGTCCTACGCCTTTGCACCGACCCAAGTCGAGCGCCGAGGCCAGCGTCGCATGCGTCTGGCAAAACCTGATTTTAGTGAAAGCGGCGGCTCCGGCATCGCAGTAGGGTGCTCAGGCACGTCGTCGAGGAAATCCAGCATGCCGAGATACTTCTTCGACATCGACAATCACCGGCATGATGTCGACGAGGTGGGCACGGACCTCGAGAGCGATGACGATGCGCGAGTCCAGGCGGTGATCTTCGCCGGCGACTATCTCCGCGATCATCCCGACATCGTATGGGACGGCAGTCGGTTCGCCGTCGTGGTTCGGGATGAAGCCGACACCGTCCTGTTGAGCGTGCTGGTGACTGCGACCGACCCGGCCGACGACGGATCCTGACCGCGCCGCCAAACCGATCCCGGCAACGTCGTGACGGGCAATCGCGGCGTCGCCTGCGACGGTCCTGGAACGTCGGCTTCCGGGTTGGCTCGATAACATGGGTTTTGTCGGAGAGCTCAATCCTGGGATAAGGTCGCCTCTTTCACGACGCGCTATCCCGACAATGGTGACAGCGAGGGAAATGCTCCTGCCCTGGATGCGGAGCGTACACGTGGATATCTCCATCGTGACTGATCAATTGATTCGAAAACTTGCGTCGCGAGTGACGATGAGTGCTGCCGATCGCGCACTCGTCGCGGCCCTGCCGTTCAAGGTGCGGACGATCGAGCCGTCGACCTACATGCTCCGCGAAGGCCAGCATCCCACCCGGTGCGCGTTCATCATCGAGGGCCTGGCCTATCGCCAGAAGCTCACGCCTGACGGCGAGCGGGAGATCGTGTCGATCATCATGCCGGGCGAATTCGCCGATCTGCAGAACCTGTTCCTCGAGGAATCGGATCACGACATCCAGGCGCTGACCCGGCTGACGCTGGCCGATATCCCGATCTCCGCGCTGCGCGAGCTGGTCACGTCCTGCCGCGCGGCCGGCGAAGCGTTGTGGATCGATGCGCTGATCGAATCGTCGATCCACCGCGAATGGCTGCTCAATATCGGCCGGCGCAATGCCCGCTCCCGCCTGGCGCATCTGCTGTGCGAGTTCTCGGTACGGTTCAGGACGTCCGCGGGCGCCGACATGGCGTATGAACTACCGATGACGCAGGAACAGCTCGGCGACGCGCTCGGGCTGACCCCGGTGCACGTCAACCGCGTGCTGAAGTCGCTCGAAACCGATGGGCTGATCGCGCGCAAGAAGCGCCAGGTCAGCGTGATCGACTGGCCCCGGCTGCGCGATGCGGCGGAGTTCAACGAGCGATATCTGCACCTCGCCCAGAACCGAAGCTGATCCCGCCAAGGGTACCCGACGGCACCGCAGGTTGACTTTTCGACGATGATACGCCAGATGGCGCTCATCGAGGCGTAATGCAGCGTGATTGGACCTTTACGGTCTTAGCTCCGCCTCGGTCGTTTCCAACGGGCTTCCCTTTTCACGCGGGGTGTCAAAACACCACCGCCCCTCGCGCGTCCTTGTGTGGATTCGCGAGCCCGGCATCTATTTGAGAGACTATTCATGTCATTTGCAAACCTCGGCCTTGCCGAGCCGCTCGTCCGTGCGCTCGAAGCCAAGGGCTATACCGAGCCGACGCCGATCCAGGCCCAGTCGATCCCGATCCTGCTCGAAGGCGGCGATCTGCTCGGCATCGCGCAGACCGGCACCGGCAAGACCGCGGCGTTCGTGCTGCCGTCGATCCAGCGCCTGACCGAAACCCAGAAGCGCGTCCTGCCGACGCATTGCCGCATGCTGGTGCTCGCGCCGACGCGCGAACTCGCCAGCCAGATCGCCGACAGCGCGCGCGCCTACGGCCAGTTCAGCAAGATGTCGGTGACCACCGTGTTCGGCGGCACCAGCATCAACAAGAACCGCCAGGACCTGAGCCGCGGCGTCGACATCCTCGTCGCCACGCCGGGCCGCCTGATCGACCTGATCGAGCAGGGCTTCTGCAACCTGTCGATGATCGAGATCCTCGTGCTCGACGAAGCCGACCAGATGATGGACCTGGGCTTCATCCACGCGCTGAAGAAGATCGTCCGCATGCTGCCGAAGAAGCGCCAGACTTTGTTCTTCTCGGCGACGATGCCGTTCGCGATCCGCGAGCTGGCCAGCCAGTTCCTGCTCGACCCTAAGACCGTGTCGGTGAAGCCCGCCGCGACGACCGCCGAGCGTGTCGACCAGTATGTCACCTTCTGCAACCAGTCGGAAAAGCAGGCGCTGCTGACGATCACGCTGGCCGATCCGGCGATCGACCGCGCGCTCGTGTTCACGCGCACCAAGCATGGCGCCGACCGCGTCGTGAAGCTGCTCGCGGGCAACGGCATCGCCTCGAACGCGATCCACGGCAACAAGAGCCAGGGCCAGCGCGAGCGGGCTCTCGGCGAGTTCAAGCAGGGCAAGGTCAAGGTCCTGATCGCGACCGACATCGCCGCGCGCGGCATCGACGTCTCGGGCGTTTCGCACGTCATCAACTTCGAGCTGCCCAACGTCGCCGAGCAGTATGTCCACCGCATCGGCCGCACCGCGCGTGCGGGCGCCAGCGGCATCGCCGTCGCGTTCTGCGCGGATGACGAGAAGGCCTACCTGCGCGACATCGAGCGGATCACCCGCCAGAAGGTCCAGGTCCGGTCGCTGCCGGACGATTTCGTCAACCTGTCGAACCAGATCAAGCAGACGCGCGTGAAGACGATGGGGGCGGATCCCGAGGTCCGGATCGATCGTCCGCGCGATCCGGCACGGCCGCGCGCGACGCATTCGCCGAGGGCGACCGGTACGACCGGTCGCAACTATGCGGGTGCCAGCCGTGGCGGCCAGGGTGGCGGCGGTCAGGGCGGCGGCGGCGGTCGTCCCCAGGGCGGTGGTCGTCCCGGCGGCCAGGGCGGCGGTGGCCGTCCGGCCGGCGGCGGTGGTCGTGGTCCGAGCCGCGGCGCGGGTCCGAGCTCGGCACGCTAAGGAGCATTCGTTCGCCTCGCGGGTATGGTGTAGACCGGTCCCGCGAGGAGAATGCTCATGGACGTTTCCACTACACCTGTTGCCGAACGCGTCGCACGCGTGCTGGCGGGACAGCGGATCAG
Organism: Sphingomonas faeni; assembly: GCF_040407565.1. Taxonomy (GTDB): domain Bacteria; phylum Pseudomonadota; class Alphaproteobacteria; order Sphingomonadales; family Sphingomonadaceae; genus Sphingomonas; species Sphingomonas faeni_F. The sequence goes on along the minus strand of NZ_JAPZPR010000007.1, from coordinate 191,433 downwards.
CGCGAATGCCGGCGGCGATGCCGAGTCGGCGTCGCGGTTGATCGACGCGGCGTGGGCGGATTATCTGCCCGATGCGCTGGCAGTGCTGAAGACCCTGCGCGAGCCGGACAAGGCGATGGCCGCGGCGGGCGATCCTGCGGTCTGGGAAGCGATGATCCTTGCGGGGATCAAGGGTGCCAAGCCGGTGACGGTGGTCCTCTAGTTCCGTCATCCTGACGAAAGTCAGGATCCAGGGTAACTAAGGGCGGTCTCCTGTGGCCCTAGATCCTGACTTTCGTCAGGATGACGGTTTGATCGTCACCAGCCATTCCGCTTCGTCTGCGCGCTCGGTGCGCAGGGCGTTGGCCGGGGCAGTCTTGTCCTCATAGCCGATCGCCATGCCGCAGAAGAGCATGCGGTCTTCGGGCATATCCAAGACCCTCCCGACCGTTTCCGGATACATCGCCCAGCATTCCTGCGGGCAGGTGGCCAGGCCGGCGTCGACCGCGAGCAGCATCAGATTTTGCAGGTACATGCCAAGGTCCGACCATTGCGGCGGGCCCATCCGCCTGTCGACCGTGCAGAAATACGCGGCGGGTGCACCGAAGAATTCGAAATTGCGGGCGAACCATTTTTGCCGCGCGGGCTTGTCATCGCGAGGGATGCCCAGGTGCGCGTACATCGCTTCGCCGACGGCGTAGCGGCGGTCTCGGTAGGGGGCGGTGAGGTCTTTCGGGTAGATGTCGTAGGCTGGGGTTTCGGTGGCGCCGGCAGCGATCTTTTCGGCCATCGTCGCCTTGAGGCGGGCGAGGGGTTCGCCTTGGACGATGGCGATGTGCCAAGGTTGGAGGTTTCCGCCGGTTGCTGCTCGGGACGCTTTTATCGCGAGGTTGCGGAGGAGTGCGGGATCGACCGGGGTGCCTAGGAACCCGCGTACGGAGCGGCGAGCGTCTATCGCTTCGGTCACGTCCATGGTTTCTCCTCTCCAATTCTGTTCTCCTGCGAACGCAGGAGTCCAGGGTTACGAGCGTTTCGCCACGTTACCCTGGATTCCTGCGTTCGCAGGAAAACGGTAGGCTTGCCACTTACAGCACGAAGCGGCTCAGGTCGGTGTTGCGGGCGATTTCCTTCAACTGGCTGTCGACGTAGGCGCCGTCGATGACGAGGTTCGAGCCGCCGCGGTCCTCGGTGTTGTAGCTTACCTCCTCGAGCAGCTTTTCCATCACCGTCTGCAAGCGCCGTGCGCCGATATTCTCGATCTCGGAGTTCACCTCTGCGGCGATGCGCGCGATCGCGGCAATGCCGTCTTCGGTGAACTCGATGCCGACGCCTTCGGTCGCGATCAGTGCCTTGTATTGCAACGGCAGCGACGCCTTGGTGTCCGACAGGATCGCGACGAAATCGGCTTCGGTGAGGCCCTTCAACTCGACGCGGATCGGCAGGCGGCCCTGCAATTCGGGGAGCAGGTCGCTCGGCTTGGCGACGTGGAACGCGCCCGACGCAATGAAGAGGATGTGGTCGGTCTTCATCGGGCCGTATTTCGTCGCGACGGTGGTGCCCTCGATCAGCGGGAGCAGGTCGCGCTGGACGCCTTCACGGCTGATCGAGCCGCCGCGGCCATCCGCCACTGCGATCTTGTCGATTTCGTCGAGGAAGACGATGCCGTTGGCTTCCGCATCGGCCAGCGCCGCGCGGCTGACCTCGTCCTGGTCGAGGCGCTTGTCGGCCTCTTCCTCGACGAGCTTGTCCCATGCCGCGTGGACCGTCAGTTTCCGCCGCTTGAGCTGCTGGCCGCCGCCGAACGACTTCATCATCTCGCCGAGATTGATCATCTGCGGGGCGCCGCCGGGGATGTCGAACGGCATGGCGGGCGCCTGCTCGATCTCGATCTCGACTTCGGCGTTGTTGAGATGGCCGTCGAGGAAGCGCTGCTTGAAGCTCTCGCGCGTCGCTTCACTCGCGTTCTTGCCGGTGAGCGCGTCGAGCAGGCGACCCATCGCCGCCTCTTCGGCCTTGTCCTTGACGGCGACGCGGCGGCGTTCCTTTTCGAGGCGAATGGCTTCCTCGACGAGGTCGCGGGCGATCTGTTCGACATCGCGGCCGACATAGCCGACCTCGGTGAACTTGGTCGCCTCGACCTTCACGAACGGCGCGTCGGCGAGCTTCGCGAGGCGGCGGCTGATCTCGGTCTTGCCGCAGCCGGTCGGTCCGATCATCAGGATGTTCTTGGGCGTGACCTCGTCGCGGAGGTCTTCGCTGAGTTGCTGGCGGCGCCAGCGATTGCGCATCGCGACCGCGACCGCGCGTTTCGCGGCGGCCTGGCCGATGATGTGGGCGTCGAGCGCGGCGACGATTTGTTTAGGCGTCAGGGCGGCCTTGGGAGTGAGCTGGTCGTTCATTTTGTTACCTTCTCCCCTCCCGCTTGCGGGAGGGGTCGGGGGAGGGCGTGGCCGCAGCGGAAGGCGTGGGTGGGGTGTATTTCACCCCCTCCCCTGACCCCTCCCGCAAGCGGGAGGGGGATTAGCTAGTCGAGTCCATCGTTTCGACCGTGAGGCGGTCGTTGGTGTAGACGCAGAGCTCGGACGCTATGCCCATTGCCTTGCGGCACAGGACTTCGGCGTCGGTCTCGTATTCGACCAGTGCTCGGGCGGCGGCGAGCGCGTAGTTGCCGCCGGAGCCGATCGCGGCGACGCCGTTCTCGGGTTCGAGGACGTCGCCGTTGCCGGTGAGGATCAGCGTCACGTCCTTGTCGGCGACGATCATCATCGCTTCGAGGTTGCGGAGGAACTTGTCCGTGCGCCAGTCCTTGGCGAGCTCGACCGCGGCGCGCAGCAGCTGGCCCTGATGCGCCTCGAGCTTGCGTTCGAGGCGCTCGAACAAGGTGAAGGCGTCGGCGGTCGCGCCGGCGAATCCGCCGATGACGCTGCCGTCACCGAGGCGGCGGACCTTGCGGGCGTTGGGTTTCATGACGGTCTGGCCCATCGAGACCTGGCCGTCGCCGATCACGACGACCTTGCCGCCGCGGCGGACCGAGAGAATCGTGGTGCCGTGCCATGTCGGCATGGCGTGGGGGTCGTTGCTCATAGGCGCGATGTAGGGTTTGGTTTTGGGGGTGCAACGCCTCTGCCGCCTCCCATCCCCCTCTCCCATCATCCGTCATCCCCGCGCAGGCGGGGATCCAGACCCTCGGACCTCACCCGTTCATCACTCAGGTTTGCCAGTATGGGTTCCCGCCTCCGCGGGAATGACGAAGGAGGCTCGGGTGGTTACCGCCCCTTCCCCCATTCCCGCGCCACCGTGTAGCCGAGATAGCCGGTGCCGAAGAGCGCGTAGAGCGGTTCGGGGATGGCGTTGAGATACGCCGCCATGCCGGCCGCGATCGCTTGCGCCATCTGCGGGCGGACGGCGGCGATCAGGCCTGCGGGGATCGCGCCGAGCAGCAATGTGTACATCACGTAGAGGAAAGTCGGGCGGGCTCGGGTAATCCAGGGGTCTGGTGCTGGATCAAGGGGTTGCGGGGTCATTGGCGGTCTCCGGGAATCTGGAAGTGCACAAAGTTCACACGCTGGGAGCGTTCTCGCAGGGGGCTTAGACGCGGTTCGCGAGCCAGCCGTAGAGGAAGGCTTCGTTGGCGGGACGGGTCTCGGCTAGAGCTACGTAGCGTTCGCCCTGGAGCGCCTCGATCGCTTTCAGGAGCACGGTTTCGCCTGCGGGTTTGCGGCGGGCGAGGAAGGTGTCGAGCGCGGTTAGGGTCGCGGGGCCAATGCGGCCGTCCAGCAGCATGTCGGGATAGTCCGTTGCGCCTCGGTTGAGCGCGTTGAGGGCGCGTTGGAGTAAGGTGGCGGCGACTGCGGGGCCCATGTTGACGCCGGTGTCGAAGAGTTCTTCGGCGATTTTCGGGGCTCGCGTGGCGATCTGGTCAAAGGCGGGACGGGTCCAGTAGAGGCGGCGGTAGATGGTTTTCGCCTGGTCGCGGGGGAAATTGCGCATGTCTCCGGGGTAGCCGTTGCTGCGGGCTACGCTTTCCGTGATGCCGTATCTGGTGGGGCTGCCTCGGTCTGCCGGGTGGTTGGAGTAGCCGCCTTCGCGGTCGATGACGGCGTCGATGAGGTGGTCGATGGTCATGGCTGGCTCCCGGTTTTATTGAAGGCGAGCGAACCATATTGGTTCGTTGTAGGACAGGGGAATTGTTGATCCCTAATCCTCCCCGCAAGGGGGAGGTGGCTGGCGCTTGCCAGACGGAGGGGGAGGACACGCAACGCAGGTGACCGCTTGCCTCCCCCTCCGTCACCTTCGGTGCCACCTCCCCCTTGCGGGGGAGGATTGCTGGGTTGCGCACCACCCCGGCGGAGGCCGGGGTCCAATTGGGGGACGGTGCTGACGGAGGATCGCGCTTCGTTACCTCCGACGTTCCAATTGGGCCCCAGCCTTCGCCGGGGTGGTGCTGTGGTGTGGGGTACCGGGTCGCAGTCGCCCTCCCCCCCCAAACCGACGCTACGTCCGCGCGGGGTTGGCGGATTGGTGCCCCTAAGGCTATGCGCTCCCTTGAACATTCGCCGCGGGCTCTGTCTGCGCGCTCAACCCGGTCGCCGCCGCGGCCGACAGGTTAGGAAGACCATGGAAGACGATTTCCGCAAAGCCGCGCTCGATTATCACCGCTATCCCAAGCCGGGTAAGCTCTCGGTCGAGGCGACCAAGCGGATGGCGACGCAGCGCGATCTCGCGCTCGCCTACTCGCCAGGCGTCGCTGCTGCGTGCGAGGAAATCGCCGCCGATCCCGACAAGGCTCGGGATTACACGGCTCGCGGAAATCTCGTTGCGGTCATCACCAACGGCACCGCGGTGCTCGGGCTCGGGGCGATCGGTGCGCTCGCGTCGAAGCCGGTGATGGAGGGCAAGGCGGTGCTCTTCAAGAAATTCGCGGGCATCGACTGTTTCGATATCGAGATCGACCAGCTCGATCCGCAGGCGTTCATCGAGGCGGTCCGCGTGCTCGAGCCGACGTTCGGCGGGATCAATCTCGAGGACATCAAGGCACCCGAGTGCTTCGAGATCGAGACGAAGCTGCGCGAGCTGATGAACATCCCGGTGTTCCATGACGACCAGCACGGCACCGCGATCGTCTGTGCCGCCGCGGTCCGCAACGTGCTCGAACTGCGCGGCAAGCGGCTCGACCAGATGAAGCTGGTGACGTCGGGCGCAGGCGCGGCGGCGCTCGCGACGGTGGATTTGCTCGTGTCGATGGGGCTCAACCCCGAGAACGTGACGCTGACCGATATCAAGGGCGTCGTCCATGCCGGGCGTGACGAGAACATGCCGCCGAACATGGCGCGCTATGCACGGACGACCAACGCGAGGACCTTGCCGGACGTGCTGGAGGGGGCGGACATCTTCCTCGGCCTGTCGGCGCCGCGCGTGCTGAAGCAGGAATGGCTGCACCTGCTCGCGCCCGATCCGCTGATCCTCGCTCTGGCGAATCCGGAGCCCGAGATCCAGCCGGCGCTGGTCCATGCGACCCGGCCCGATGCGATCATCGCCACGGGGCGCTCGGATTTTCCGAACCAGGTCAACAACGTGCTGTGCTTCCCGTTCATCTTCCGCGGCGCGCTCGACGTCGGCGCGACCGAGATCAACGAGGCGATGAAAGTCGCGGCGGTCGATGCGATCGCAGCGCTCGCGCGCGCGACCGCGTCGGACGTGGTCGTGTCGGCCTATGGCGGCGCGACGCCGGTGTTCGGACCGACCTACATCATCCCCAAGCCGTTCGATCCGCGGCTTATCCTGCATGTTGCGCCCGCGGTGGCGAAGGCAGCGATGGAGTCGGGCGTGGCAACGCGGCCGATCGAGGATTTCGACGCGTATCTGCGCGACCTCGAAGTGTTCGTGTACCGCTCGGGTCAGTTGATGCGGCCGATCTTCGCGCGCGCCAAGCAGGCGGGGCGCTCGATCGCGTATGGCGAGGGCGAGGACGACCGCACGCTGCGCGCGGTGCAGACGGTGATCGACGAGGGCCTCGGCCGTCCGGTGCTGATCGGGCGACGCGAGGTGATCGGCCAGCGGATCGAGGCGAGCGGCCTGCGCATGACGATCGGCAGCGATGTCGAGGTGCTCGATCCGGCCACCGATCGCGACGTGTTCGAGCCGCTGCTGGCCAGCTACAGCGCGCTGGTCGGCCGCCGGGGCACGCCGCCCGACAGCGCCGAGCGGGCGCTGCGGACCCGCCCCAGCGTGGCGGCGGCGATGCTGCTGCGCGAGGGGCGTGTCGATGCAGCCTTGTGTGGCGGGATCGGCGACTGGTGGACGCAGATGACCTACGTCATGCCGCTGATCCCGCGGATGCCGGGCGTGTCGCGGCTGTATGCGATGTCGGCGGTGATCCTGCGGACCGGCAGCCTGTTCTTCTGCGACACGCACGTGACCGTCGATCCGACCGCCGAGCAGATCGCCGAGATGACGCTGCTCGCAGCCGAGGCTGTGCGCGCGTTCGCGATCGAGCCGAAGGCGGCGTTGCTGTCGCATTCGAGCTTCGGTGCGTCGCGGTCGCCGTCTGCGCAGAAGATGCGCGCGGGGCATGCGCTACTCAAGGATATCGCGCCCGAGTTCGAGTTCGACGGCGAGATGCACGGCGATGCGGCGCTGTCGGAAGCGCTGCGGCGGCGACTGGTGAACGACAGTCCGCTGACCGGGTCGGCGAACCTGCTGGTCATGCCGAACATCGACGCGGCCAACATCGCGGTGTCGCTGCTGTCGGCATCGACCGAGTCGGCGCCGCTCGGGCCGATGCTGCTGGGTCTCGCCAAGCCGCTGCAGATGCTGGTGCCGAGCGTGACCGCGCGCGGGATCGTCAATCTGAGCGCGATCGCGGTAGGCCACGCGGCCACGGTGAGCGAGACGGCGTAAACCTTCTCCTTCTGCCCCCTCCCTGGCAGGGAGGGGTTGGGGGTGGGTCGGCTTCCGCACATACGAACCGGTGGGACTCGAACCGGCCTACCCACCCCCACCCCCAGCCCCTCCCCTTCAGGGAGGGGAGCGCGTTGCGCGGCGGGGTGAGCGTAGCACGCAAGTGAGCAGCGTCGCCGCTACCTGAGCAGCGCCGCGTCTCTTCATCGCTATAAGAAAATGGTCGGAGCGACAGGATTCGAACCTGCGACCCCCACACCCCCAGTGTGGTGCGCTACCAGGCTGCGCTACGCTCCGACCGAACGGGCCGCAGAGCGACCCGAGGGGGGCGCACTACGCGGGCTCGCGGCGGGATGCAAGCGCGAACACCGGCTCTTCGCCCGCGAGGTTCGTGACGCCGCCGGTCGCCCGTGCGCCCCGTCCCATCCTGTGGCGATCGGTTGCACGGGACCCCAAGCGATGATAGCGGGCGGACCAATGCGACCGGCCGCGCGGCGCGCGAACCGAGCCACCCTTCACAGATACGGAACTCCATGTTCATCTCACCAGCATACGCCCAGGCCGCAGACGGCGCCGCCACGACGGCGGGAGGCGGGATCGCCTCGTTCCTGAGCCTCGCGCCGCTCTTCCTCGTGTTCGTCGTGTTCTATTTCCTGATGATCCGTCCGCAGCAAAAGCGGATGAAGGCGCTGCAGGCGTCGGTCGCCGCGGTAAAGAAGAACGACAGCGTCGTCACCTCGGGCGGGATCCTGGGCAAGGTGACCAAGGTCGAGGATAACGTCGTCGAGGTCGAGATCGCGCCGAATGTCCGCGTGCGCGTCGTCAAGGCGACGCTGACCGACATCACCAGCCCGAACACGAAGCCGGCGAACGACTGATGCTCGACTTCCCGCGCTGGAAAATCGGGTCGATCATCGGGTTGCTGGCGGCATTGTGCCTGCTGGCGATCCCGAGCTTCCTCCCCGAGAGCACCACGAGCCAATGGGGGCGGATTCCGCATCCGCACATCAACCTCGGGCTCGATCTCGCCGGCGGCAGTTACCTGCTGCTCGAGGCGGATACCGCCGACCTCGCCGCGACGCGGATCGAGGCGATGCGCGACAGCGTCGCGGGGACGATGCGCAACGGAACGCCGCGGATCGAGATCGGCGACATTTCGACGCGGGGTGGGCAGCTGACCTTCCTGCTGCGTGATCCGAGTCAGGTCGACGCGGCCCGCGAGCGCCTGCTGGCGATCACCGGCGGTGGCGCCGGGATGAGCGGCCAGCGCGAGTGGGACATCAACGTCGTCGACACGAGCCGGTTCGTGCTCAAGCCGACCCAGGCCGGCCTGACCCAGGCGGTCGACACCGCGATGAAGGACGCGACCGAAGTCGTCCGTCGTCGTATCGACGCGCTCGGCACCAAGGAGCCGACGATCGTTCGCCAGGGCGCGACGCGGATCGTGGTGCAAGTGCCGGGCCTGAAGAACCCGCAAGCGCTGAAGGAGCTGATCGGCAAGACGGCCAAGCTCGAGTTCAAGCTGGTCGACGAGACTGCGAACCCGGCCGATCTGGTCAAGGGGATCGCCCCGGTCGGCAGCCAGGTGCTGCCGTATCCGGGCAATCCGCGCGGCGTGCCGTTCATCGCGGTCAAGCGATCGGTGATCATCTCGGGCGACCAGCTCGCCGATGCGCGCCAGGAGTTCGAGCCGCAGACCAACGCGCCGCAGGTGGCGATCACGTTCGACGCGGTCGGTGGCCGACGCTTCGCCAAGGTGACGACCGAGAACACCAACAAGCCGTTCGCGATCATCCTCGACAATTCGGTGATCTCTGCGCCGAACATCAACGAGCCGATCCTCGGCGGTCGTGCGTCGATCTCGGGCAACTTCACCGTCGAGTCGGCCAACGCGCTGGCGATCTCGCTGCGGTCGGGCAAGCTGCCGGTCAATTTGAAGACGATCGCGGAGAGCACCGTCAGCCCCGATCTCGGCAAGGATTCGATCCGCGCCGGCGTGCTCGCGTCGATCGTCGCCGCGCTGCTCGTGATCGTGTTCATGTTCGTCACCTACGGCCGGTTCGGGCTGTATGCGAACCTCGCGGTGGTCATCAACATCCTGGTCATCGTCGCAGTCATGGCGATGCTGAACGCGACGCTGACGTTGCCCGGTATCGCCGGGTTCGTGCTGACGATCGGTACCGCGGTGGATGCCAACGTGCTGATCAACGAGCGTATTCGCGAGGAGCGGCGACGCGGGCGTAGCGTCGTCCAGTCGGTCGAGCTCGGCTACAAGGAAGCATCGCGGACGATCTTCGAGGCCAACGTGACGCACGCCATCACGGGCGTGATCATGCTGCTGCTCGGCTCGGGTCCGGTGAAAGGCTTCGCGGTCGTGCTGCTGATCGGGATCTGCACGTCGGTATTCACCGCCGTCACGTTCACGCGGATGATGGTCGCGCTGTGGCTGCGGAAGAACCGCCCCACCACGATCAATATTTGAGGCGGGAGATAACCATGCGCCTGCTGAAACTCGTTCCCGACAACACGAACCTCAAGTTCGTCTCGCTCCGTAAATGGGCGTTCGGGCTGACCCTGCTACTGTCCCTGCTCGCGGTCGGGCTGGTCGTGACGAAGGGCCTCAACATGGGCGTCGACTTCGTCGGCGGCGTCCTGATCGAGGAAAAGTTCGCGACCCCGCCATCGATCGACGCGGTCCGCACCGAAGTCGACCGGCTCGGCGTCGGCGAAGCCTCGATCCAGTCGTTCAGCGACCCCAAGACGCTGTCGATCCGCCTGCCCGTGCCCGCCGGCGACGAAGGCGCGACCAACCGCCTCGTCAAGAAAGTGTCGGACGACCTCGCCGTGAAGTTCCCCGGGGCGACCTTCTCGAAGTACGACACGATCTCGGGCAAGGTCTCGGACGAGCTGATCAGCAAGGGTCTGCTCGCGGTCGGCCTCGCGATCCTCGGCATCGCGCTGTTCGCGGTGGTGCGATTCGAGTGGCAGTTCGGCGTGTCGACCGTCGTCGCGATCGTCCACGATCTGTTGATGACGCTCGGCTTCTTCGCGCTGACGCAGTTCGAGTTCGACCTGAACATCGTCGCGGCGGTGCTGACGATCATCTCATACTCGATCAACGACAAGATCGTGATCGACGACCGTATCCGCGAGAACATGCGCCGGTACCGGAAGATGGACATGCGCGAGATCATCGACCTGTCGGTGAACGAGACGCTGCCGCGTACCGTGATGACCTCGGTGACGATCCTGCTCGCGCTGGTCGCGATGCTGGTGCTGGGCGGCCACGTGCTGCGCGGGTTCACCGCCGCCATGATCCTGGGCATCGTGGTCGGGACGTATTCGTCGATCTACGTGTCGTCGTCGCTGCTGATCACGCTGGGGCTGCGGGCCGACCCTGCACCGCGAAAGGGCGGCGTGCAGGACGGCGCCGAGCGGGTTGGTCCGAAGGTCGAACGTTGATCACGACATGAGGATGGACCGCGAGAAGACCGATGGGCCGATGATCTCGGCAATCGGTCGGGCCGGGTTCAAGGTCGACGACGGCTATTATACCGCGTTGTCGATCAGTCCGGAACGCGCGGATGGCTGGGAGCCGCCGGCGTTCGAGGCGCTGAGCGAGGCGGACGTCGCAGCACTGCTGGCGCTTGATCCGGCGCCCGAATTCCTGCTCCTCGGGACGGGCAATGCGCTCCGCCAACCCCCACTCGCGTTTAAGCGCGCGGTCGAGGCGCGCGGGTTCGGGATCGAGGCGATGGACAGCCGCGCCGCCGCCCGTGCCTGGGCCGTGCTGCGCGGCGAGGGCCGCTGGATCGTCGCCGCGCTGTACCCGCTCGAAGGCTGATCCGAACTTCAATCCTCCCCCGCCAGGGGGAGGTGGCTGGCGCTTGCCAGACGGAGGGGGCGGTAAGCGACGTCAGGCGTTGCGTGTCCTCCCCCTCCGTCACCTACGGTGCCACCTCCCCCTTGCGGGGGAGGATCGCTCATCGATCCCCGACCAGCGCCGCGAGGTGCGCGTACAGCGTGGCGGTGTTCTTTTCCCAGGTGAAGCCGGCCGCCATCGCGCGCGTCGCGCTCTGCTGGGGCGGATCGGCCAGCACCGCGCCGATCGCAGCGGCGAACGCCAACGGATCGCCGATCGTCACCCGGCCCGCCTCCGGCGCGGTCACCACCTCATGCGCGCCGCCGGCATCGGTAATGACGATCGGCGTGCCGCACGCGAGCGACTCGACCCAGACATTGGCGAGGCCTTCGGACTCCGACGCGAGCGCGCTGACATCGGCCGCGGCGATCAGCGCCGGCAAGTCGGCATGAGGCAGTGCCCCCAGCAGGCGGACGCGGTCGCCCACGCCGAGCTGCACGATCAGTGCTTCGAGGGCAGCGCGCGCGGGGCCGTGGCCGGCGATCAGCAGCGTGACGCCGGGCAGCGCGGCGACCGCACGAATCACCACGTCGTGGCCCTTGCGGGGCAGCAGCCCGCCGATCGCGAGCACCAGCGGCCCGGTGACGCCGAGCCTGGCCTTGGCCGCGACCCGGTCGACCGGGCGGAAGCGGTCCTGGTCGACGCCGGTGTGGTGTACGCGGATACGGTCGCCGGGCATCCCCATCGCGATCATGTCGCGGCGCATCGCCGCGCTGACCGCGAGCAACCCGGCCGCGCCCTGCCCGGCCTCGCGAATCTGTGCTGCGGTGGCCGGCGCCCTGCCCCATTGATGAACGTCGGAGCCGCGCGCCTTGATCGACACGGGAACGTCATAGCGCCGCCCGAGCGCGACCGCGGCGGGGCCGTCAGGGAAGAAGAACGACGCATCGATCACGTCGAACGCGAACTCTTCGCGGATCGCATCGAGCACTGGCCCGAGCGCACGCACCAACGCACCGACGTGAAACCGCCCCTGCGTGACCGGGATCGCGGCAAAGCGCGGGCGGCGGACGTCGACGCCCTTCCACGTCTCGCGGTGCGGCACCGTCGCGAGCGTCGCATGATGGCGCAGGCGGCGCAGCAGTCCCGGCGGCACGCCGATCGGTGCGACCACCCTCAGGTCCACCTTGGGATGCGCGGCGAGACCTAGCGTCTGGCGTTCGACGAAGCCGCCGAAATTCGGCCGGGTCGAATCGGGGAACAGGGTGGAGAGAGTCAGGACGCGGAGCATAACGGCGGGGTATAGCGCGGCCGGGTTAACGGCGTGCGTTTGGCGCTCGATGGTTATGCGCCGCGTTATTGAGGAAGACACCACCCCGGCGGAGGCCGGGGCGCAATTGGAGAGGTGGCAATAACGGCCTGCCGACCTTCGTTAGCGACGCTCCCCAATTGGGCCCCGGCCATCGCCGGGGTGGTAGTCATGAGGAGTGTATGCCCTCGATTACAGTGTTTCCCCGCGAAGGCGGGGACGCAGACTGGGCTCCCGCCTTCGCGGGAGAACAAGGAAGTGTGGAACAACGAATGCGGCGGCGCGACCTTCGCTCAGATCCGCTTTGCGAGCGGATACGCGAACAACACGTCCGCATCCGCGCTGGTCGACACCGTCTCGCTCCCCGTCATCGTCGCGCACTCGCCGGCCTTGAACGCCACACCCCCGACATCGCCCGAGCCGGTGATCGGGATCACCCAGCCGGTCGTGCCTTCGGGCAGGTTGACGACATGCTCGCCGCCCTTCCAGCGCTCGAGCACGAACTTCGGCCCCTCGACCATGATCGTGCGGCCGGTCTCGACTTCGATCGGCGGCGCGACGGGGACGTACGGGGTCGGATCGGCGACCTCGATACCGTCCTTCAGGTGCAGTTCGCGGTCGCTGCCGTAGTCGTACAGACGATAGGTCGTCTCGGAATTCTGCTGGACCTCGATTACCGTCAGCCCGCCGCCGATCGCATGGATCGTGTCCGATGCGCAGTACATGAAGTCGCCTGGCTTGACCGGCTTCCAGTCGAGCTTGTCCTCGATCGTGCCGTCGACCGCCGACTGGCGGAGATCGTCCTTCGACATCGGCTGCTTGGTACCGACCGCGATCGTCGAGTCGGGCTCGGCGGCGAGGATCGTCCAGCACTCGTCCTTGCCGCGCGGCAGGCCGCGCGCGCGCGCCTGCTCGTCGTTCGGATGGACTTGCACCGACAGCTTCTCGCTGGTGAACAGGTATTTGATCAGCAGGTCCGGCGTGGTGTTACCGGGCTCCTGGAACCAGACTTCGCCGATCGGCGGCGAGCCGGGCGCGGGATCGTCGAAGCCGGGCCAAAGCGTGTCGCGACCCCAGGGCTTCTCGACGCGGTGGGTATGCAACAATGTGGCCGGCATGACAGGATCCTCGACTGGAATGGCGGTGCGCCAACGCATGACCCTTGCCGTGCGATCCGCCCTACGGAAAGCCCCTTGAGGGTGTTTGGCGAAAGGGATTGTTCGCGAAGCCCCGGTTACGCTAAGGACGACGCCAATGCGTATCCACCAGTCACGTGCCCTCGCGGTCACGCTCATCGCCGCGCTTGCGCTTCCCATGGCCGGTTGTGCGAGCGGTCGCGCCGCCAAGGACGACCTGCCCTATGTCGCGCGCGACGTGGGTACGCTGTACTCGACCGCCAAGGCGCGGCTCGATCAGGCGCGCTACAAGGAAGCAGCCCAGCTGTTCGACGAGGTCGAGCGCCAGCATCCCTATTCGATCTGGGCACGCCGCGCGCAGATCATGTCGGCGTTCAGCTACTATCTCGCCAAGGATTATACCGCGTCGATCAGCTCGGCGCAGCGCTTCCTCGCGGTCCATCCGGGCAACCGCGACGCGCCCTACGCCTATTATTTGATCGCGCTCGGCTATTACGAGCAGATCACCGACGTCACGCGCGACCAGAAGATCACGCGCCAGGCGCTCGATTCGCTTGGCGAACTGATGCGCCGCTACCCGAACACGCGCTATGCGTCGGACGCGCGGCTCAAGATCGATCTGGTCAACGACCACCTCGCCGGCAAGGAGATGGAGATCGGGCGGTTCTACGAGACGCGCGGCCAGTGGCTCGCGGCGAACGGCCGGTTCCGCACCGTGATCGACAAGTTCCAGCAGACCACGCACACGCCCGAGGCGCTGATGCGGCTGACCGAGACGTATCTCGCGCTCGGCGTGCCCGTTGAGGCCGAGAAGGCCGGCGCGGTGCTCGGGCGCAACTATCCCGGCACCGACTGGTATCAGCATGCGTACGACCTGCTGAAGAAGAACCAGGTCCCCGCGGTGCCGCCGATGAAGCCCGGCGAGCAGGTCGTGCCCGTGGGCACCAAGGGTACGCCGTCGGTCATGGTCGAGCTCGACGAGCCCGGCTCGACGCCGACGGGTCCAGTCGAGCGCGCGCCGGCCCCGCGGTCTGCCGGCCAGCCGTCCAACACCGGAAGCTGACGCGCACCCAAGGTCGACAGGGGCGCGGATAGCCGGGTTGGAACATAGGGGGATCGCATTGCGCGCCCGTTCGTCTATGGCGGACATCCTATGCTGACCGAACTTTCCATTCGCGACGTGGTGCTGATCGAAGCGCTGGATCTGGGATTCGGCGAAGGCCTAGGCGTGCTGACCGGCGAGACCGGTGCGGGCAAGTCGATCCTGCTCGATGCACTTGGCCTTGCGCTTGGCGGGCGGGGCGACAGCGGGCTGGTGCGGCACGGTGCTGCGCAGGCCGTGGTCACCGCGACGTTCGATGCCCCTACCCCCGAGTCGCCGCTCGCGCTGCTGTTCGACGAGAACGGGCTGGAGATCGAGCGCGGCGAACCGCTGATCGTGCGGCGGATCGTCAAGGCCGATGGCGGCAGTCGCGGGTTCGTCAACGACCAGCCGGCGTCGGCGGGGCTGCTGCGCGAGATGGCGCCGCATCTGGTCGAGATCCACGGACAGCATGACGAGCGCGGGTTGCTCAACGCGCGGGGCCATCGGGCGCTGCTCGATATCTTCGGGCGGACCGAGCCCGGGGCTACCGGCAAGGCGTATGCGGCGTTTCGCGCGGCCGAAGCAGAACTGGCGGCTGCTCGCGCGGATATCGAGACGGCGGCACGGGATCGCGAATGGCTCGAGCATACCGTCGCCGAACTGACCGCGCTGGCGCCTGTCGCGGGCGAGGAAGAGACATTGGCGGATACGCGCCGGTCGATGCAGCGCGCGGAAAAGATCGCCGACGATCTGGCGGCGATCGACGATTTCCTCGAGGGCAAGGACGGCGGGATGGCGAAGCTGCGCCAGGCCGCGCGCGTGCTCGAGCGGATCGCGGAAGATCATGTCGCGCTCGGCAATGCGCTGGCGGCGGTCGACCGCGCGGTGATCGAGGCGTCGGTCGCGGAAGAAAGCCTGCGCGATGCGCGGGCCGAGATGGCATACGACCCGCGGGCACTGGAAGACGACGAGGCGCGGTTGTTCGAGCTTCGCGCGATGGCGCGCAAGCACCGCGTGCAGCCGGACGACCTCGCGGCGCTGGCGGACGAGATGCGCGCGCGGCTGGAGCGGCTCGATGCGGGCGAAGGCGGGATCGCGAAGATCGAGGCACGCGTGGCGTCGGCTCGGAAGGCATTCGATGCGGCATCGGATGCGTTGACGAAACGACGACTGGCGGCGGCCAAGCGCCTCGACGTGGCGGTGGCGGGCGAGCTGGCACCGCTGAAGCTTGACGCCGCGCGGTTCCAGACCGTCGTCGCGCCGCTGGGTGAAGAAGGCTGGTCGGCGGCGGGCAAGGACCGCGTCGAGTTCGAGATCTCGACCAATCCGGGCGCACCGTTCGCTGCGCTCACCAAGATCGCATCGGGCGGCGAATTGTCGCGCTTCATCCTCGCGTTGAAGGTCGCGCTGGCGGAAGAAGGCGGCGCGTCGACGATGGTGTTCGACGAGATCGACCGCGGCGTCGGCGGCGCGGTGGCGAGCGCGATCGGCGAACGACTCGCGCGACTCGCACAGAGCACGCAGCTGCTGGTGGTGACGCACAGCCCCCAGGTTGCCGCGCGAGGGGCGAAGCATCTGCTGATCGCCAAGAGCAGCGATGGCACGGTCACGCGCACCGGCGTGCACGCCTTGTCCGAGGACGAGCGACGCGAGGAAATTGCACGGATGCTGTCTGGCGCGACGATTACCGACGAGGCACGGGCGCAGGCGGAGCGGCTGCTGGAAGCAGCCTGATTCGTACCTGAAGACTGGTCCGGCATGGATTGGCATCGCCTGCCCTTGCCGCAGAAACCACCATTGCGGTGGCGTCCCCTCTCGATGCTGGCGTTGGACGCCCTAGCCTGTGTCCGTCTCGATCAAGAGGCGCACCCGGGGGATCGCAGGATGACACGATATCCAAAAGCCGCTTTGCTGGCGGCAACCACGATGACCTTCATACCGACGTCAGGGTCGGCGCAGACGATCTGCGATGACAAGGTGGCGGCGATGGCGGCTTTGGAAACCGGCTACAAGGATGAGCAGGCCGCGCTTCAGACCGAAGGTGAAGCGATCGAGAAGGCGGGTGGCAACCTGTCGATCAGCGGCACCGTCGAAATGAAGATGAAGGAGCAACGCTGGGTCTTCCATCTGCCGAGCATGACCATGAAGATCCACGCCATGTCGCTCGACCTGCCGCAAACGACGATGACGACACGCGCGATAATCTGGGACAATCCGACGATCGTCATGCGACCGACCAAGACCGGCCAATACCCCCGGTTCAAGTGCCACGGGTTTAGATGCACGGTAGAGTGGAAGGACATCATCACGAACCTCCCGCATACCGAAATGCGACGGCAATCCATCTCGATGAACATTCCCGAATTCAGGATGGATCGAACGGATCTGTCGACCAAGATTCCCGAGTTCCAGATGAAGAGGCAGGAATGGAAGATCAACATCCCCGAATTCACGCTTCACGACGTCAAGGCTGAAGCCCGGACGTTGCAGGACCGTGGCAAGAAGCTCGGCGAGAGTGCCGATGCGCTGACGGGTACGATCAAGACGAAGGCTGCTGAGGCAAGCGCTGGCGTCTATGCCTGCTATCGGACCGATCTGAGCGACAAGCGACAGCAGGTCGCAGCGCAATTCGACGGTGCCTTGACGCAACTCGACGGCGCGATCGTCTCGATCAGGGCAGCCGGTGTGGATCCAACGGCGATGCAGACCGATACCGGCGTGCTGAACCTCGTTTCGGAACGTCAGCGCATCGAAAGCGAGCGCGGCGAGGCGCTGAAACAGATCGACGATTCGATAAAAACGATCGACGACCAGCAACTAGTCGCAACCGCCGCCATCATCGCCTGAAGGCACCCTTCAACAAATGATCGCAAGGGAGATGACCGATCCACATCGATCCTGGATAGGCAGGCGGGGATGCCGCGGGCAGCAGCCCTTCCTGCCCGTGAAGTATGACCAAGCCGCCCGCTACGCTCGCCGAACCAACTAACGCAATGCGCTCGCCACGCATACCGCCTGCCACGATGCGCGCTATCGGACCGACGACGCGCCCGAGATCGGTGATGCCGAGTATGACGCGCTGGTGCGGCGCGACGCGGCGAATCAAGACCGCGTTTCCGGCGTTGGCGCAAAGCGACCCGCCAAAGCGGTCGGCGGGCGCGGTGCATCACCCCGGCCCCGGTCCGGGGTCCACCGTTTCCCGCGGTCGATGGTTCCGATCATGTGGACCCGTGGATGGCGGAACAAGCGCAGCATGACGGACCTAGGGGGCGTTTCCGGATATTAGGGCATCGCCTGCCGCGGGTGACCCAAATGGATCTTCAGCACCGGCACGACGATGTAATCGCCGCCGACTTTGCGCAGCCCGTGCAGCGCCCGGCTGCCGAAGTCGCCGTCTTCGTGGATCACCGCACGGACCGGCGCCTGTTCGGCGTGGATCATGTCGTCGAGCCCGGCGGCACTGGCGTCCGATCGCGGCCAAAGCGATTGCTGGACGCGGTCGTCCGCGGACGAATCGTCGTTCCAGTCGTAGCCGATCGCCGGGGCCGGCTTAGGAGAGACGTGAGTCTGCTGGGCGGCGGCGGGGGCGGCTAACACCAAGGCGACGATCGTAACTGCTATTTTCATCGCACCCCCGATTCCACCCCGGCGAGGGCCGGGGCCCAGTTGGGAAAGGTTAATTGGTGAGCACGGTGCTCCCTTACAACGATCTTGCCAACTGGCCCCCGGCCTTCGCCGGGATGATGGGCAATTCAGGACGCGCCGGTGCCGCCGTTCGCGCCGAAGAAGCTGCCGGTGGTGTAGCTGTCGCTCGGGTCCGCTAGCGCAACGTAAAGACCCGCCAGTTCGGCCGGCTGACCGGCGCGACCGAGTGGCGTATCCTGGCCGAACTCGCCCATCTTGCCCGGCAATTGCCCGCCCGCGACCTGCAACGGCGTCCAGATCGGGCCCGGCCCTACCGCGTTGACGCGGATGCCCTGCTTGGCGAGCTGTTTCGCCAGCGCCTTCGTGAAGATCAGGATCGCGCCCTTGGTCGAGGCATAATCGAGCAGCTCCTTCTCCGGGCTGACCGAGTTGACCGACGCGGTGTTGATGATCGACGCGCCTGGCTTCATCAACGGGATCGCCGCCTTGCAAAGGTGGAACATCGCGTAGACGTTGGTCTTCATGGTGCGATCGAACTGCTCGAAGCTGATCTCCGCGATCGAGTCCTTCGACTGCTGATAGGCGGCGTTGTTGACCAGAATGTCGAGTCCGCCGAGCTCGCGATTGGCGCGCGCGATCAGGTCGGTGCAAAATTTCGCATCGGTCAGGTCGCCGGGGATCAGCACGACCTTCCGCCCCTCGGCGCGGAGCAGCTTGGCGACGTCCTGCGCATCGGGTTCCTCCGTCGGGTAATAGTTGATCGCGACGTCGGCGCCTTCGCGAGAGAACGCGATGACGGCGGCACGACCGATCCCCGAGTCGCCGCCGGTGACGAGTGCCTTGCGGCCCGCTAGGCGGCCCGAGCCGCGGTAGCTCGCTTCACCGCAATCCGGAACGGGGTGCATGTTGCGCTGAAGTGCGGGCCATTTCTGGCGCTGTTCGGGGAAGGGTTGCGAAGGATATTTGGTCTTCGGATCGGCCAGCGGCGCGGCGCCTTGCGCAAAGGCGGGTGCGGCGGCGGCGGCGAGCCCGGTGACGGCGGCGCCCTTGAACAGGTCTCGGCGGCTGGTGTCGGTCATGGTGGCGTGTCCTGCGAAAAATTGTCTTGGGATGTCAGCGCGCAAGTCGGGCGAATGTTCACGCCATGTTGATCGAGGTCTTGTCGAAAGGTGGCCCCCTCCCCTAACCCGGCACGATGCCCGACCTTCCCGCGACCGAGACCCAAGCCGCCGCCGAGTTGGAGACGCTCGCCGCGCAGATCGCGTATCATAACGCGCGCTATCACACCGACGATGCGCCCGAGATCAGCGACGCCGACTATGACGCGCTGGTGCGGCGCAACGCGGCACTCGAAGCGGCGTATCCGGCTGCGGTGCGGAGCGATTCGCCGAGCCGGACGGTGGGCGCGGCGCCCGCGGGGCATCTCGCGAAGGTCGCGCATGCGAAGGCGATGATGAGCCTCGACAACGCATTCGCGGACGACGAGGTCGAGGAGTTCGTCGCGCGCGTGCGCCGGTTCCTGAAGCTGGCGGACGACGCGCCGGTGGCGCTGACCGCCGAGCCGAAGATCGACGGGCTGTCGTGTTCTCTGCGCTATGAGGACGGGCGGCTCGTGCAGGCGCTGACGCGCGGCGACGGCCAGGTCGGTGAGGACGTCACGGCTAACGTGCGGACCATCAGCGACATCCCTCAACAGCTAATCGGCGAAGCGCCGGCGATCTTCGAGGTGCGCGGCGAGGTGTATATGGCGAAGGACGACTTCGCCGCGCTCAACGCGCGCCTGCTTGCCGAGGCCGAGGAAACCGGCAAGGACGCGCGGCAGTTCGCCAATCCGCGCAACGCCGCCGCCGGATCGCTGCGCCAGAAGGACGCGAGCGTGACTGCGAGCCGGACGCTCCGGTTCCTCGCGCATGGCTGGGGCGAAGCGAGCGTCGTGCCCGGCGAAACGCAGGCCGAGGTCGTCGACACGTTGCGCGGCTGGGGCTTCCCGATCGCCGAAGGGTTCGCGCGGGTCGAAGAAACGGCCGCGGCGCTCGACGTTTATCGCAAGATCGAGGCCGAGCGCGCCGACCTGCCGTTCGACATCGACGGCGTGGTCTACAAGGTCGACCGGCTCGACTGGCAGGCCCGACTGGGTCAGGTCGCCAAGGCGCCACGCTGGGCGATCGCGCACAAATTCCCTGCCGAGCGTGCGCAGACATTGCTTGAGAAGATCGACATCCAGGTCGGGCGCACCGGCGCGATGACTCCGGTCGCGCGCCTCTCGCCGGTCACCGTCGGCGGCGTCGTCGTGACCAACGCGACGCTGCACAATGCCGACGAGATCGAGCGACTCGGCGTACGGCCGGGCGACCGCGTGCTCGTCCAGCGCGCCGGCGACGTGATCCCGCAGATCGTCGAGAACCTGACCCCGGACGCCGAGCGCGAGGCGTATCTCTTTCCGCACACCTGCCCCGAGTGCGGGTCCGCCGCCGAGCGCGAGGAGGGCGAGGTCGTCTATCGCTGCACCGGCGGGCTGATCTGCCCAGCGCAGCGAGTCGAGCGCCTGATCCACTTCGCCTCGCGCCACGCGTTCGACATCGGCGGGCTCGGCCAGACGCTGATCGAGGCATTCTTCCGCGACGGCCTGATCGAGTCGCCCGCCGACATCTTCCGCCTGACCGAGGAGCAGCTCGCCGCGCGCAAGAAGGACGGGCGCGTCTGGGCGGCCAAGGTGATCGCGGCGATCGAGACCAAGCGGACGATCCCGCTCGATCGCTTCCTGTTCTCGCTCGGCATCCGCCACGTCGGCGAGATCACCGCGCGCGACCTCGCGCGACGCTATGTGTCTGCGCGCGCGCTCGGCACGGTGCTCCGCCACGCGGTGTTCCTCCGCAGCCAGATCGAACCGGTGATCGGCGAACCCGAGCGCAAATTCGTCCTCCGGCGCGACAAGCTGCTGGTCGGCGCAATCGAGACGGCCGGGATCGGCCCCGAGGTCGCCAGCGCGCTCGTCGGCTTCTGCGCCGAGCCGCACAACCGCCGCGTCGTGTTCGACCTGTTGCGCGAAGTGAAACCCGCGGACGTCTTCCACGAGATACGCGAATCGCCGGTAACCGGCCAGATCCTTGTCTTCACCGGCAGCCTCGAAACGCTGAGCCGCGACGAGGCGAAGGCGCAGGCGGAAGCGCTCGGCGCCCGCGTGGCGGCGTCGGTGTCGAGCAAGACCGGCCTCGTGATCGCCGGGCCGGGGGCGGGCTCGAAGCTGAAGAAAGCTACCGAACTCGGCATCCGCGTCATCACCGAGGCGGAATGGGCGGAGATCGTCGCCGCCAGCTAGGCTGGCTGGTGTCCATTTCCAAGGCCGGTTCCAACGCACCCGATTAGGTTCAATTCCGTGGCTTTTTTGCAACGCGGCATGACCGAGTGCGTCTGTGACAATTCGCGACTCGCCATTGTCACATATCCGAAATATCCAAAGTGCAGGGCCGGATTAACGCGACATGAAGTCGCGAAATCCAGAGCGGCTTGCTCAAAAGGGGTAATTACTGATGCGGAACAACCTATTCCTGGGTGTGGCAGTCGTTGCGCTCGTCGCACCTGCCGCCGCCATGGCGCAGGACACGACGGCGACGATCCGCGGATCGGTGCAGTCGGCCGGCGTACCCGTCAGCGACGCCACGATCGTCGTGACCAACGTCCCCTCGGGCACGCGATCGACCGCGACGACCGACTCGTCGGGTACGTTCACCATCACCGGCCTGCGCGCCGGCGGCCCGTTCACCGTCGACGTCACGTCGGCGCAGGGCAGCACCAGCGTCACCGACGTCTACACGATCATCGGCCAGCCGTTCGACCTGCCGATCGACATCGCCGCCGGCGGCAGCGCCACGAGCGACGAGATCGTCGTCACCGCATCGTCGATCCGCGGCGCCGGCACCTCGTCGGATGGTCCGCAGACCGTGCTCAGCGCGCGCGACATCAGCAAGGTCGCCTCGGTCAACCGCGACATCCGCGACATCCAGCGCCGCGATCCGTTCGCCACGCTCGATCTGTCGAACAACCGCGCCGTGTCGTTCGCGGGCAGCAACCCGCGCTTCAACCGCTTCTCGATCAACGGCGTGTCGGTCAGCGACAATTTCGGCCTGAACGTCGACGCCAGCCCGACCGCACGCGGCCCGATCCCCTACGACGCGATCGCGCAGGTTTCGGTCTCGATCGCACCGTATGATTTCCGCCAGGGCAATTTCCAGGGCGGCGCGATCGACGCGACGCTCGCATCGGGCACCAACGACTTCCACGGCACCGGCTTCTATTCGCAGAACACCGATGGCCTGTACGGCGAGAAGATCGGCTCGTTCACGCGCCCCGCGACCAACTTCAAGTCCGAGACCTATGGCGCGACGCTGTCGGGCCCGATCATCAAGGACAAGCTGTTCTTCATGGTCTCGGCCGAGCGCAACACCGAAGCACGTCCGCTGACGGTGTCCTCGCCATCGCAGGTCCCGTTCGGCACGGGCTTCCTGACCGCTGCACAGGTGACCAACGTCGCCACCATCGCACAGTCGGTCTACGGCTATGACGCCGGCCAGATCCTGACGATCGCGCAGCAGAAGGACGAGAAGATCGTCGGCAAGCTCGACTGGAACATCACCGACGGCCAGAAGCTCGCCCTGTCCTACGTCAACGCATACGACTCGTTCGTCGTCAGCGGCTCCAACTCGACCAACAATGCGACGCCCGGCTTCTCGCTCGACTCGAACGGCTACAAGCTCGGCGAATTGCTCCGCGCCGGTATCGCCCAGTTGAACTCGGACTGGAGCGACACCTTCTCGACCGAAATTCGCGGCACCTACAAGAAGTACACCCGCACGCGCGATCCGTTGCGCGGCAACGACTTCGGCCAGTTCCGTGTCTGCCTCGATCCGACCTCGCTCGGCACCGGTGGCGCGCAGCTGACGTGCAGCACCGGCACGCCGGTGATCGCCTTCGGCCCGGACAGCGCCAGCCAGTCCAACACCTTTGCAACCGAGAGCTTTGGCGGATCGGCGCTCGCCAACGTCACGATCGGCGATCACAGCGTTCGTCTGCTCGGCGAATTCTCGCATGTGACGATCAACAACCTGTTCCTGCAGAACACGGCCGGCGCCTATTATTTCGACTCGCTCGCTGATTTCCAGGCGCGTCGGGCAAACTCGGTTACCTATCAGGACGCCGTTTCGCTCAACACCGCCGATGCCGCCGCGAACTTCGGCTATCAGCAGTACACCTTCGGTGCACAGGACAGCTGGCGCGTCAGCGATACGCTGAACGTCACCTATGGTGCGCGCTACGACCTGTACGACATGCAGAGCCGCGTACCCTACAACGCCAACTTCCAGAGCCGCGTCGGGTTCGCCAACACCAAGACGTTCAAGGGACTGGGCGCGCTGCAGCCGCGCATCGGCTTCGACTTCAAGACACCGGTTTCGGGTCTGAAGCTGCGCGGCGGTGCCGGCGTGTTCGCCGGTGGTGCACCCGACGTCTATCTGTCGAACAGCTTCTCGAACACGGGCGTCGTCAGCAACCAGGTCAACCTGACGCGCACGACGAGCGGCGCCTCGGTCTACAACCAGCCGGTCGCGGTCGGTGATGCAGCGCTCAACAACGTCAACGGGGCCACGATCCCTGCGGCGCTGGCAAGCTTCCTGTCGACCAACACGGGATCGCTCAGCACCGCGCCAGTCAACGCGATTGACCCGAGCTTCGATCTGCCGTCGACGCTGAAGGCGACGTTCTCGGCGGATTACGATCTGTTCGGCATCCAGTTCGGCGCCGACTACATCTATTCGAACGTCATCCAGCAGGTCCAGTTCAGCGACGCCCGCTCGGTGGTGATCGGGCGCCTGCCCGATGGTCGTCCGCGCTATGGCGCACGGACCAATGCCGGCGGGATCAGCGTCACCGATACGAACACGGATATCGTGCTCGGCAACACCAGCAAGGGTCGCGGCCACGTGTTCGACGTGCGCGCTGCAAAGACGTTCGACTGGGGCCTGTCGCTCGGCGGCAGCTACACCTGGCAGGACGTGAAGGATGCGACGCCGGCGACGTCGTCGACGGCATTGTCGAACTACGGCAATGGCGCGATGGTCGATCCGAACTTCGCCGCCTATGGCCGTTCGAACGACGAGACCCGTTGGGCGTTCAAGTATAACATCGGGTTCGATCACGCCTTCTTCGGCGATTACCGCACGGCGATCCAGCTGTTCGGCGAGACCCGCGCAGGCCGCAACTACAGCTTCACGATGATCGATCAGCAGGGCAACCCCAACCGCAGCCCGGTGTTCGGTACATTGTCGAACAACAACCGCTACCTGATGTACGTGCCGACCGGCACGAACGATCCGCTTGTCAGCTATGACAGCGCAATCACGCAGGGGCAGGTCGAAGGCCTGATCAACAACACCGAACTGAAGAACTATCGCGGCAGGATCGCCGGTCGCAACATCGCCCGCAGCCGTGCCTTCACGCGGATCGATCTCCATCTCGAGCAGCAGGTCCCGACCTTCGTCGGCAATTCGCGCGTGACGCTGTTTGCCGATATCGAGAACCTGCCGAACCTGCTCAACAGCAAGTGGGGCGGCCTGCGCCAGCTCGCCTTCCCGTCGACCGCATCGGTCGTGCAGGTCCAGTGCCTCACGACGGCAACGCCGACCGGCACCCCGTCGGCCGCAGTCACCAGCAACGCGGCGAACCAGCCGTGCGTCCAGTATCGCTACTCGTCGTTCCGCGAGCCGGCCACGGCCGTATCGCCGGTGTTCAACGGCTCGCTGTACCTGATCCGCATCGGCGCGCGCTTCACCTTCTGATCCGCGCCCGACCTCTGGTTCGATTGGACCGCCGTTTCCTTCGGGAAACGGCGGTCTTTTTCGTTTGCAGCTGGATGCTTGCGACGATGCCCTTGGGGAGGCCCGGCAAGGCCCCGGGATCGCACGGCTTTGCGTGCGCTGGCCGGCGCGTGTAAGACCGCGCACCAATGGCTACCCCTCCCGCCCCGTCCTCCGGCCCGTCCCCCGGCTCGTCCGCCCTGACGTCTGCCCGGCGCCTGCCCTTCACCGCGCGGCCGTTCTTCGAGAACAAGGCGCGCGCGTTCTGGATCCTTCAGGCAGTCGGGTGGAGCGGGTATCTGCTGCTGCGCGGCGTCGTCTCGATCTCGAACGGGCTGTCGCTCGACGGGGTGATCCCGGTGATCGTCGAGGCGATCGTCGGCTATTGCATCACGCTGCTGCTCTCGACGATGTACGGCCAGTATCGGCAGATGAACCGGCTGGTCGGGATATTCCTGACGATCGCGACGCTCGCCGCGGCGACGTTCCTGTATGCGGTGCTCGACGCGTTCACCTTCTCGTTCATCGCGACCGCGACGCCGGGGGTGACCCTCACGCGGCTGCTGGGGTCGGTGTATGTCACCTTCACGGTGCTGTTCGGGTGGTCGGCGCTGTATTTCGGGATCAACTTCTACCTGATCGTCGAGCAGCAGATCGACCAGATGGAGCATCTCGAGAACCAGGCGTCGTCGGCGCAGCTGGCGATGCTGCGCTATCAGCTCAACCCGCATTTTCTGTTCAACACGCTGAACTCGATCTCGACCTTAGTGCTGCTCAAACAGACCGAGCGGGCGAATGCGATGCTCAGCCGGCTGTCGTCGTTCCTGCGCTATACGCTGGCGAACGAGCCGACCGCGCACGTCACCGTCGCGCAGGAGGTCGACCAGCTGAAGCTGTATCTGGAGATCGAGAAGATGCGCTTCGAGGATCGGATGCGGCCGAAGTTCGACATCGATCCGCGCGCCGAACGCGCGCGACTGCCGTCGCTGCTGCTGCAACCGCTCGTCGAAAACGCGATCAAATATGCCGTCACGCCGCAGGAGGAAGGCGCCGAAATCTGCGTCGAAGTGCGGCTCGCCGGGGAACGCGTGCAGATCGCCGTATCCGATACCGGTCCGGGCTTGATCGAGGGCCGGATCGGTTCAAGCCAATCCACAGGCGTGGGGCTCGCTAATATTAGAGACAGGTTGGCTCAGGCATATGGGCCCGACCACCGTTTCGAAACCCGCTCCACGCCCGCTGGCGGCTTCTCGGTCGAGATCGAGATTCCGTATCAGCTTGAAGACGTGAACAGAGAGGCCGCATGACCATCCGTACCATTCTCGTCGACGACGAGCCGCTGGCGATCCAGGGGCTGGAACTCCGACTCCAGGCCCATGAAGACGTCGAGATCATCGAAAAATGCTCGAACGGCCGCGAGGCGATTCGCGCGATCAAGACGCACAAGCCCGACCTGGTCTTCCTCGATATCCAGATGCCGGGGTTCGACGGGTTCTCCGTCGTACAGGGGCTGATGGAGGTCGAACCGCCGCTGTTCGTGTTCGTCACCGCGTATTCGGACCACGCGTTGCGGGCGTTCGAGGCGCAGGCGGTCGATTATCTGATGAAGCCGGTCGAGGAATCGCGGCTGGCGGATACGATCGAGCGGGTTCGGCAGCGTTTGTCGGAGAAGCGCGGCGTCGAGGAAGTCGACCGGTTACGCGAAGTGCTTGCCGATGTCGCGCCGGATGCGGCGGCGGACATGCCGGATGGGGACGCCGTGTCGGCGAACCGGTTCGAGAAGCTCATCAACATCAAGGATCGCGGGCAGATCTTCCGCGTCGATGTGGACACGATCGAGCGTATCGATGCGGCCGGCGATTACATGTGCATTTATACCGGCGATAATACGCTGATCCTGCGCGAGACTATGAAGGATCTGGAGAAGCGGCTCGATCCGCGGCGGTTCCAGCGGGTGCATCGGTCGACGATCGTGAATCTGGATCTGGTGAAGCAGGTTAAGCCGCATACCAATGGGGAATGCTTCCTGGTGCTGAATTCCGGGGCGAGCGTGAAGGTTTCCCGGTCGTATCGTGATGTGGTGGCGCGGTTCGTTCACTGAGGTAGGGGCCCTTCCCCTTATCCTCGCCCCCTTCCCGTCATCCTGACGAAAGTCAGGATCCAGAGCCATTGAGGGGGACGCTCGTTACCCTGGATCCTGACGTTCGTCAGGATGACGGACGCAGGGGGTGTGGTTGCGGCAAGCTTTAAGGAGCGCGCCCTTCCACGTCCGTCCTTGCCGATCGAGGTCCCGACTTTTGTCGGGATGACGGGGGTGCGCTCCCCTAGTGGGCGCTTCCCCCGTTTCCCGTGGCCATTAACCAGTCCCTAAACCCCGCGGCCTAGAGCGGGGGGATGAAGACGTCGGGTTACGGCCTTTATCCCCATGCGCTGATCAGCCTGCCCGCGTTGGTGCTGGCGACGTCGTGCGTGCCGGCGGACCGACCTGCGGCGATCGCCCGAGCCCAGCCGGAGCGCAACTCGCGTGCCTTACTGAGCCGGATGGCGCTGCATGTGCCGGACGACATCTCGGCGAAGATCGCGACGGCCGCACCCGATGTGCCGTTTGCGGCTGGGGCGCCGTTCGTTGCTCCGCCGTTTCTGACTTCGAACTCCGTTGATGATGCTAGCCGAGCCGCCGACTGCCTAACGGCGGCAGTGTATTACGAAGCACGGTCGCAGTCGGAGGATGGGCAGCGGGCGGTGGCACAGGTTGTATTGAACCGCGTTCGCGACCGGGCCTTTCCGAACAGCGTGTGTGGGGTCGTGTATCAGGGGTCCGAGCGGCGGACCGGGTGCCAGTTCAGCTTTACGTGCGACGGCTCGATGAACCGTGCGCGGGAGCCGGGGGCTTGGGATCGCGCGCGGGCGGTGGCGGCGGCGGCGCTTGGTGGGAGCGTGTATGCGCCGGTCGGGGCGGCGACGTCGTTTCATACGACGAGCATTCTGCCGTGGTGGGCGTCAAGTCTTGCGCGGATCACAACGGTCGGGGCGCATGTGTTCTATCGCTGGCAGGGGGCGCTGGAGCGGGCACTGACGTTCCGGCAGGCTTATGCCGGGGTCGAGCCTGGGGTTCGGAGTGGTGGCTTGGCGAGCGGTGATGACGTGGCGGCAGTTGCGGCGCAGATTGCTGGGGTTTCGGTGCATTATGGCAATCGGGACGACGTTGCGGACTCGGGTGCGGAGCCGGGTGATGTGCTGCACGGGGTGACGGTGCACCGGGGGGTGTTGCGTTCTGGTTCGACGATGGCGGGTGCGGCGGTTGTGCAGACGCGGTTGGTTTCCGGAGTGCGAGTTCACGTTGGTGGGCGGGCGGCTGCGATGATCGGCGGCGGTAACGCCGCCGACGCAGTAGTGTCGGACGAAACCTGATAGCTCCCTTCCCTTCAGGGGAGGGTTGGGGTGGGGCACTGCCCCGAGCGACACGGTCCAGCCCTCCCTAAAGGGGAGGGAGTTTTGAGGCTCCCTATCCCAATACCTGCACCACCCCGGCGAAGGCCGGGGCCCAGTTGGGGGACGTTGCTAACGGCGGACCGCGCTTCGTTACGACCACCTTGCCAACTGGGCCCCGGCCTTCGCCGGGGTGGTCGTAAGGCGGGGTGATCGTGGTTGCAAAAAGGCTTTCTCGTTCCCCCGCGGAGGCGGGGGCCCAGGGTCTCAGGCGGTGGCGTTTGTGATCCTGGGCCCCCGCCTTCGCGGGGCAACAGCTTCTTTCAATGGATCGCTCGCCGCTCGATCGCCGGCGACACCCCAACCCTCGCAAAACCATGCTGCATCTGCTAACGGGACGCGCATGCTGAACCTGAACAATATCACGGTGCGCCTGGGCGGACGCGTTATCCTCGATGGCGCCACGGCCGCGTTGCCGCCGGGCTCGCGCGTCGGGCTGATCGGGCGCAACGGCGCGGGCAAGTCGACGATGGTGCGCGTGATCGCAGGCCAGCTCGAGCCCGACGACGGGTCCGCCGACATGCCGAAGGGCGCGCGGATCGGCTACCTCGCGCAGGAAGCGCCGCACGGTGTGAAGACCCCGTTCGAGACCGTGCTCGAAGCCGATCTGGAGCGCGCCGCGCTGATGATCGAGAGCGAGACGAGCGAGGATCCCGACCGGCTCGGCGACGTGTACGAGCGGCTGATCGCGATCGACGCCTATACCGCGCCCGCCCGCGCCGCGCAGATCCTGCTCGGGCTCGGCTTCGACGAGGACATGCAGGCGCGGACGCTCGACAGCTTCTCGGGTGGCTGGAAGATGCGCGTGGCGCTCGCCGCTTTGCTGTTCTCGCAGCCGGACCTGCTGCTGCTCGACGAGCCTTCGAACCATCTCGATCTCGAGGCGGTGATGTGGCTCGAGGACTTCCTCAAGGGCTATAAGGCGACGATCGTGGTGGTCAGCCACGAGCGCGATTTCCTTAACAACGTGGTCGATCACATCCTGCATCTGCAGGGCGGCAAGATCACGCTGTATCCGGGCGGCTACGACGCGTTCGAGCGGCAGCGTGCCGAGCGGCTCGCGCAGATCGAAGCGGCGCGCGCCAACCAGGCTGTGCAGCGCGAGAAGCTGCAGGAATATATCGCCAAGAATTCGGCTCGCGCCTCGACCGCGAAGCAGGCGCAGTCGCGGCAGAAGATGCTGTCGAAGATGCAGCCGATCGCCGAGAGCTACAACGATCCGACGCTGTCGTTCGGCTTCCCCAACCCGACAGAGCTGCGTCCGCCTCTGATCACGCTCGACATGGCGACCGTGGGCTATGCCGACGTGCCGATCCTGAAGCGGCTCAACATGCGGCTCGATCCCGACGACCGGGTCGCGCTGCTCGGGCGCAACGGCAACGGCAAGACGACGCTCGCGCGGCTGTTGGCGGCGCAGCTGACGCCGATGGACGGCGAGATGTCGTCGTCGGGCAAGATGAAGGTCGGGTATTTCACGCAGTATCAGGTCGAGGAACTCGATCCGACCGATTCGCCGATCGAGCATATGTCGCATCTGATGAAGGGCGCGACTCCGGCTGCGGTACGGGCTCAGCTGGGGCGGTTCGGGTTCTCGGGCGACAAGGCGACGACTCGGGTCGGCAAACTGTCGGGTGGCGAGCGGGCGCGCCTAGCGCTGGCGCTGATCACGCGCGATGCGCCGCACCTGCTGATCCTCGATGAGCCAACCAACCATCTTGACGTCGATGCGCGTGAGGCGCTCGTGCAGGCGCTCAACGCGTATACCGGCGCGGTGGTGCTGGTCAGCCATGACCGGCATATGCTGGAGCTGACCGCGGACCGGCTGGTGCTGGTCGACGATGGCACCGCGAAGGAATTCGACGGCAGCCTCGACGATTACATCGCGTTCGTCCTGAAGGGCGATGGCGGCAAGGGCGATGCGGCGTCGAAGGCGGACAAGAAGGCGGGCAAGAAGGCCGCGGCCGAGGCGAGGAGCAATGACGCCGCTCTGCGGAAGGCTTTGCGCGAGATCGAGGAGCAGACCGCGAAGTTCACCAAGGAGCGTAATGCTCTGGACCGCGCGATGGTCGATCCGGCGAACGCGGAGCCGCGGTTCTCGCGGATGTCGATGGGGGATCTGAGCAAGCGTCGCGCCGAGGTGCATGCGAAGCTCGAGGCTAGCGAGGCGAAGTGGCTGGAGGCTAGCGAGGCTCTGGAGGGCGTGGCGGCGTAGGCCACCCATCAGCTAGCAGACACCCATCGCGCGCCCATCGCGCCGGCGTGCGATCGGCGCTACATAGCGCCATGCCGCGCAACCGTTACTACCAGGGCCCGACGAGCGATCATTTCGATGGCGTTCGCTTCTTCAATCCGGGCCAGCCGTCGCCTGCCCGCGGGCTGGGCGATGTGTTGCGGTGGAAGTTCGGGGGCGCGACCGAAAAATGGCCGTCGTCCGTCCCGGTGACGCCCGCCAAGCCTGAGGCGCGCATCGCCGGGCTGCGCATCACGATGGTCGGCCATGCCTCGCTGCTGATCCAGGCGGCTGGGCGCAACATCCTGACCGATCCCGTCTGGTCGGATCGCGTCAGCCCCGTCTCGTTCGCCGGCCCGAAACGCGTGACTGCTCCCGGCATAGCTTTCGACGACCTCCCGCCAATCGATATCGTGCTGCTCAGCCATGGTCATTACGACCATCTCGACATCGCCACGCTGCGACGGCTCCAGGCGGTGCATGCGCCGCTCATGGCGATGCCGCTGGGCAACGACACGATCGTCCGCGCTGCGGTGCCGGACGCCAGTTGCATCGTCGGCGACTGGTGGGAGAGGCTGCCGCTCGGCGATGATCTCGCGACGACGCTGACGCCTGCGAACCATTGGGCGAACCGCTGGCCAAACGACGTCCGCATGGCGCTCTGGGCGGGGCATTATCTCGCGACACCGTCGGGCTCGGTCTGGTTCGTCGGCGACACCGGCTATGGCGACGGCGCGATCTTCCCCGCGGTCCGGGCCCGCCTCGGGGCGCCGGACGTCGCGCTGATCCCGATCGGCGCCTACGCCCCGCGCTGGTTCATGGCGGATCAGCATGTCGACCCCGCCGAGGCGGTGCGGATCCTGTGCGACGTCGAGGCGCGGCGCGCGCTCGGTATCCACTGGGGCAGCTTCCAGCTTACCGACGAGGCGCGGGAGGCGCCATGCATCGCGCTCGCCTCGGCACTGTCGGCCGCCGCCATCCCCGCGTCCCGCTTCGTCGCAGCGATACCGGGCGGTATCTACGATTTCGGCGCTACGGCGACCGCCGCCTAGCTGTCGGCCGCGATGCCGCACGCCGATCGACGGTTAGGTACCGCGCCTGGTTCGCCGTCGCTACCGCGATCCGGTTGCGTGGCCGGCCGGGGCGATCCGTGACGGGGCGCCGCACCCGTCCAGGCGAGACGCCCGCTCCCCATACGCGACCCAGAGCAACCATCGCCCGCAAAATCCCAGCCCAACCGAAGCCGACCGATCCGGTACGATCGGCTAGCTCCACCCGCTGGCTCTGAAACCGTCCACTGCGATCTTCGACAGCGCCCAAAAGAAAAGGGAGGCCGGCTTTCGCCGACCTCCCCGATCTTCATTCCGTAGCCGATCCGAGGACCGACTGGCGAAAGTCTTACTGGCCCGAACCCGGACCGTAGGTGACTTCCACGCGACGGTTCTGCACTTCGCGAACGCCATCGGCGGTCTCGACGCGCGGACGGCTCTCGCCGAATGCTTCCGTCGAGATGACGCTGTCCGGGATGGCATGCGAAGACAGGTATGCCTTCACGCCATCTGCGCGGCGCTGCGACAGACCGACGTTGTACGATGCCGAACCCGACTTATCGGCGTGACCTGCCAGCATGACCTGTGCGTTGCCGCACGACTGGTACTGCGTGACGGCGTTGTCGAGGATCGACGCTGCCTCAGGCGTGATGTCCGACTTGTCCCATTCGAAGAACACGATGAACGGACCAGGCGAGCAGACGACTGCTTCAGGAGCAGGCGGCGGCGGGGTCGGCATCGGCTCAGGTGCCGGCGGCGGCGGCGGCGGCGGCGGAGCAGCAGGCTCGCCGAAGTTGTACGTCACACCACCGAGGATGCTGTGCGAACGGTAACGACCGTCGAACACGCGGTTGGCGGTGTCGACCAGCTTGACGTTCTCGGCGTTGAAGAAACGATACTTCAGCGTCGCGTCGATGTGGTCGGTCAGCGGTGCACGGATACCGGCGAGACCCTGATACGCGAACACGGTGTCCGAGTCGTTCAGGAAGTCTGCACGACGGTTGATGGCGTACTGCGCCTTGACGCGAGCAACACCAACACCACCGCCGATAAAGCCCTGGATGCCGTCATCGGGACCGAAGTCGAGCAGGCCGTTCAGCATGAAGCTGAGCGCCGACGACGAACCACCAGCGCCGCCGAAGCTGTTCGCCGGAACGAAGCCAGCCGATGGCGTTGCAGGCGTGGGAACGGTCGACGTGAAGCCGTCAACAGTTGCCTTGCGGTAGCCGACTTCGGTTTCCAGACGGAAACCGCCGAAATCATAACCCATGACCCCATCGACATCATAACCATAGTCATGATCGACAGAGCCGGCATTGTTCGCTGCGCCGATATCATAATCGATATCTTCAACGATCATCCCACCGCCTTCGACGCCAACGTACCACGACTTGTCGCGGGCGAGGGCGGGAGTGGCAAGAGCGGTGGAGGCGAGTGCCAGAACGACGGCAAGCTTCCGCATATAAATCCCCTTTCATGAGTGTCACACGGACATCGCAAACTCCCTATCCTCGGGCTTGTTTCCACGCAAGCTAACAAAAGTTGAGACTGTTGCTGGAACGACACAGTTTTCGGGGCGTTTTGGCCCTCGTAGGAATTTATCGTCTGGATAGCGCGATTTCCGACCAACAATGGGTGTGGCGGTAGCCGTTCTACGAGCGTGCGACGTGCGTCGTGCCCGCTTGCCTTCGCGGTGTTCGCGGCAGGCCCGCCGAGTCGAACGTCATCGCGCCTAGGTTCCGATCAACCCATGGCCGCGCAGCGTCGCCAATATCGCGGTGATCGATGCCCGCGCCTGGTTGTCGACGACGGTTCCACCGATCGGGTTGGCGATCGCCGCCCGGCGCGCGCCGACGACGTCCACCCCGCCGATCGCGACCCGACTTCCCGCGAGCACCCCGAGCGTCCAGCCGTCCCCGGCGAACCGCGCGGGCTGCGCGTCGGCGATGCTCCACACCGTCATGCCTTCGTATGGCGCGACGAACCGCCATCCGCTGGTCGTCCACCCGGCAAGCCGCTGCGCCTGCCCGGCCCAGTCGCCGGTTGGAGCGGTACCGACGATCCATGCGCCGCCCGGCACCGGGGCTGCAGGGGGCGTCGCAACGCCGACCGCCAGCACGTTGGCCTGTACGGTCAGGTCGAGCAGCGCGAGCGCCTCGTTATGCGTGATTTCCTTCTGCGCCTGTCCGGGCCGCAGCAGCGGCAGTGCCAGTCGCGGTGTCGAGTCGTCGCTCATGATCGTTCCCCCAAAATGACTGTCATGGCGCTATCGTGACGGTGGCCGGCGGCGACTCGCCGAAGACGCCGCGTTGCCGGACCGTCACGACGACCGGACCGATCCGTTCCACGGCGCTCACCGTCACCGATGGCGCCGTCACCTCGATCGTGCGCGCGCCGCCGGCGCCGGCGCCAGAGACCGTCACGCGGTAGGCCTCGCGCTCCTCGGCGAGCGGTGCATCGACCCCGTCGATCCAGCGCCACCCCGCCCGACTGCGCCGCACCCATGACACCGTCGCGCTCCCATCCGCCTCGGGTCGGTAGGCAAGATGCGCAGGCGCCGGCGGCACCACCGACGCGCCGAGCATCACGCACCGCGTCTCGACCGGCGCGGTGTCGGCCACGCCCGACGCCAGCACGCGAACATCGCGGCCCAGCACCGCGACCGGCAGGTCGAACGTCCGCGCGGTCTCTTCCTCCAGCGCCACGAACCGGTCGCCGATCGCCTGCGCGCCGGCTGCCGCCTCGGTACCGCGCCGTCCGCGCAAGAGCATGCTGAGGCGCCACCGCGCACCGCCAAGCGGTTCCGCGCGCCCGAATTGCACGAGTTCGTCCCCGAGCAAGGCGAGGTTGACGCCGCGGTCGAGCCCTGCCGCATCCGCATCGCCAAGCGCCATGTCGGGATGCGCAAGAACCACCTCGAACGCTCCGCGCAGATCGATCAGCGTCGAGGGCGCGGCCAGCGCCACCACCGCGATCGTGCCGATCACCCCGGGAGCAGCGGTCGCCCCCGCCGCAACCCAGCTCACCCCGTCGTCGACGCTGTAGAGCAGCGCCGCCTGTCGCCACGCCGCACCCATGCCGGCCGCGACCACCGTCATCCGCGGCGCCGACAGCGGCACGTCGTCCAGCCCCGCCACCTCGAACGCGCGCAGGATCGTCGCGCCGACCAGCGCATCCACGGCACCGGAAACCCGCCCGCTGGTCGCGCTCGCCGGCAACGACGCCGCCACCAGCGGCACCAGCCCGAGCGACGTCACCATCCCCTCGATACTGACGTCGGCCACCCGCCAGACACCACCCTCGCCAGGAACCGTCACGCAAGACCCGGGCGCGATCGCCATCGCCGCGAAGCCCGCCGCCACCGTCCGCCGCACCCGCCCGGCCTCGGCGCGCGCCAGCATCGTCTCCGCCACCGTCTTCGCCGCGCCTGCCTCCAGCACCGCCGGCACCTCGATCGACAGATCGCGCACCCCCGCTCCCGGCCGCCGCGCGCGCTGCAAACCCGCCTGGTAATCCCGCGCCGCATCGTAATAGCCGACCGTCACCGTCCGCGGCACGGTCTCGATCGCCGCCACCGCGCGCGTCCGCCGCACGCCCCTGGCCTCCGCGGAAAACCCCTCGTCCGCCACCGCCACGGTCGCCCCAGCCGCATCGCGCATCACCAGCCCGGCCCCCGACGGCGCGAACCAAGCCCCGCCCGCCTGCCCCAGCATCTCCAGCACCGCGCGAACGCTTCCGCCCGACGCCGCAAACCCACCCACGGCAAGCGTCGCGGTCCCCGACACCTCCCCGGCCAGCGCCCGCGCGATCGTCGACACCAGCACCGGCCCCTCGTCCGCAACCACCTCGAATGTCAGCGAAGGGATCCGATTCCCGAAATCGGCCAGCTGCAGCATCTCGAACACCGCGTACGCAGCCCCGCGATACGCAGGCGACGGTCCTTCCGCCGACGCAATCAACGGATCGACCGCCTGGTCCTCGCCGCCCAGATGCAACCGAAACCCGGTCGCCGTCTTGAAGTCCCCCGCCGCCCCGCGCAGCAGTTTCCCTTCCGCCCAGATCCGCCCGACGCGCCGGATCGCGCGCGCCGACAACAGCACCGCGAACGACGCCGCATAGGAATAGGTCGAGACGCCCGGCTGGCCCTTGCCGCTGTGCGAGGAGGACCGGCTCTCGATCAGGTCGGTCGCCCATATCACCGTCCCAGCCACCCGGATCGTCCCGTACAGCCTGGGAATCTGCGCGCCATAGGACGAGGTCTGCACCGCCAGCTCGACCAGCCGCGGCCCCTCGCGCCGCTTCGCCCCGAACAGCGCGTGATCCGCCGCCTGCCCGATCAGCGCACCGATCGCGCCACCGATCGGCCCGCCCACCGCGGAGCCGACCGCGGTCAATATCAAGGTCGCCATGTCATTCCCCCATCCGCCAGACACCGATCAAGGGCCAAGGCGGCGCCCCCGGCCGCTCGACCACGCGTCGCAACCCGGCATCCGCATGCACGAACCCCGCCGCCGTCCCGATCCCGAGATGAACCTGCCCCGGCCCCACCGCCATCAACAGCACGTCGCCCGGTTCCACGCATTCGACCCGCACCAGCCGCCGATCGAGCACGCTCCAGTCGCCCCCGCGCAAGGCATAGCCGGTCGGCACCTCGCCGTCGTACCCACCAGCCTGCAGCGCCAACGCGACCAGCCCGACGCAATCGAGCCCGTCCGCGCCGCGCCCATGCAACCGAAACCTGGTGCCCACCGCCGCCAGCGCTGCCGCCGCGATCCGGCTCAAGCCCCCGGATACCGGGTCAGCAGGTCGATCCCTGGCAGATACGGCTCGCCGCGAAAGTTCACCGCATTGCCGAACCGCGCCGCGCAGGTGGCCAGACTCTTGTCGCAGCCCTCGACCACCTCGACCAGAACGCCCGCCCCGACCACGAACGCCGGCACGGCCCGCAACGTGGCTGCATTGCCGATCCCGCGCGCGATCGCACCCTCCAACCCGCAATTCGCGCCCCCGAACCAGCGCAACAGCCCGCCCCCAAGCCCCTCCGCGCTGACATCCAGCGTCACCACCGCCCCCTCGCACGCGACGACCCGTGCAAACCGCCGCCGCCCCGCCATCGCCACCCGGCACCGCCGATCGCCCAGCTCCGCACGACATTCGGGCGACGTCTCCTCGACCACCGGCCGGTCCAGCGCCGCACTCGCGCCGCGCAGCTCGGCGGTGAACCCGGCCTCCCCGAGCTCGACCGCGCCGATCACGCCTTCGCCCAGCGACACCCGCGACGCCGGATCGGTCCAGTCCACCGCGGACAGCACCACCCGCGCCCCATCCCAGCGCCCGCTCAGCAAGTCCCGCTCGCCGATCGCGGCGGACGTCAGAGCGCCCGCGACATCCATCGTATCCGCCTCCAGCCCATCCGACCGCTGGATCGCCGACGGCGTCATCCCCGGCGCCGCCCGGTGCACCAGCCCGTCGATGACCAGGTCCCGATCATGCGCGGTGAGCCCGACCGCCACCCCATCCCGCCGCTCGATCCGCCAGCAAAGCGCGATCGTCGCCAGCTCCGCATCCAGAAACATCGCCGTCTCCTAAAAAAGAGATTCCCTCGCCCCTCCGGGGAGAGGGAGGGGCCCGCGCGCCCTTGCGCGTGGGAGGGAGAGGGGCATGAGGCTAAGGACCGAAACCCCAACGACCCCTCACCCTCCCGTCGCAAGCGCTCCTCCCTCCCTCTCCCCGACGGGGCGAGGGACAAATTCAGGCCTCCCGAACCTCGACCAGCGGCACACTCGTCGCCACCCCCGCGAGAAACGTCGCCCGCGCCACGCTCAACCGGTCCTCGGCAAACCGCACCGGCACATCGAACGCGAACCCGGCGGCCACCGCCACGCCGACCGCGGGCGCCACGTCCAGCACCACCCACCCGCCAGCCTCCACCGCAAACGCCGACGTCAAGACACCCCCCACAGCCACCGAAACGCTCCCGGAGACCGGCCGCGTGATCCGCCGCACCGCCGCGCCATACGACTTCACCAGCGCGAACCGCCGCACGACCCCGTCGCCAACGCCAAGCCCCTCACCGACCGCATCGAAATCGAACGGATCGCGCAACCGAAACCCGCGCGCCGCCCCCATCCGCGCGCGAAAGAACGCGAGCAACACGCCGATATCCGCCTCGCTCCGCAGTCCCGGCCCGACGTCATACGCCGTCCGCGCCTCCGCCCAGGCCGCATTGCGCACCTCCCGCCCCCCGGCACTCGTCAACACCGCGGTCGAAAATCCGGGCGTCACCTCGGCCTCGCGGCCCAGCGCCAACGGAAACAACACGTCATCGAACGCATCCACGGCCTCGTCTCCCGAAGTCTCGACCCCGTTCGGGTCAAAATGCACGAACCCGTCCCGCATCACCTGCGGCAGCGCCCACACGAAGGTTTCCGCCACGCCGCGCGCCCGCGCGACCGCCGCCGCCGCTTCGATCAGTCCCCATTCCGCCACCTGCGCGGGACCCTGATCGGGCTGCAGCACGAACCCCGACAGGTAATGCTGCCGGTCCGCCGGATACCCGAGACGCGCCAACGCCACCGCCACGCCCTCCGCAGACGCAGCCGCGTCTCCGGCCGTCACCCAGTCGTAATCCTCGAGCTGCAACACGTCGAACGCCGGGCTCGCCCACCCCAGGGGCATGTTCGCGCGCTTCGCCTCAAGCGCCCGCGCATCCAGCACGGTCGGCAGATAGGCCAGCAGGTGCGAAACACACCCTGGCGCTTCCGACTTCGCCGCCGCCACCAGCGCGGCGGTCGACGCCGCCAGGCACGCCC
This sequence comes from Sphingomonas faeni, assembly GCF_040407565.1. GTDB lineage: Bacteria > Pseudomonadota > Alphaproteobacteria > Sphingomonadales > Sphingomonadaceae > Sphingomonas > Sphingomonas faeni_F. Next base: position 153,090 of record NZ_JAPZPR010000007.1, on the reverse strand, counting down.
CCGCCGCCTCCAGCGTCGCGATCTGCGCGGTCGTCTTGGTGCCGCGGATCGTGGCGATCTGGACCGGCGCGAACGCCGCCACCGCGCTCGCATCGTACAGGCACGGCCGCCCATCCGGCATCACCCACCACCACGGCTCGCCGACCTGGAACTTCGCCGCCAACCCCGCACCGACCGCGATGCCCATGAACGCCCGCGCCACCGCCTGCAGATACGCCATCGCCCCGCCATGCGCCGGCGACAGCAGCGTCGACGGCGGCTCCCACCCGGTCAGCGCCGGCGCGCCGTCCGCCGCGCGCTGCTTCCAGTCGCTCCAGCAATGCGCGTCGAACAGCTCGTAACTCAGCGACCAGATCACATCGAACCCGAGCGCCCGCGCGCGTGCGGCAAAATCCCGATGCCACGCCGCGCACGCCGCGTTCAGCACGCCTCCGGCCGCCGAAACGTAGAACCCGCCGCCAACCCGCTCGAGCCGGAAATAATGGCTCATCCCGACATAGTGCGCGATGCTCCCCCGATAGCCGAGATGCAGCGCATTGCGCAGCAGCCGCGCTGGCGTCAAATTGTAGCTGTCGTCATACCCGCCCGCGATCCGCAGCCCGTGCTCGGGCACCACCGCATCGCCGATCGCCAGCACCGACCTCGGCCCCTCGCAGACCAGATCGGTCCACTCGACCCACCCCTCGCGCGGCACCGCCAGCGGCACGTCGACCTCGGTATAGTCCGGCGGCACCACCGACACGAACATCCGGTCGATATCCCCTGCCCAAACGGGATCCGCATCCTCGGGCAGCTCATACCCACCAACCATCGCGCCGAAGTCGAGCGCGACGACCGCATCCTCCGGCGTCCCCACCGCATAATTCCACAGTCGCACATACCAGGACCGAGCCGCCCCAGCGGCATCCCGTCCCTCGATCGTGAGAGTGGGCCCATTGATGGCGTCCAACGCCATCACCCCCGAAGACCGCCACCGAAACCGCAGCCGACAGTCCCGAAAATCCCGCGACGTCTCGTATTTCAGCAAAGGATGATCGAACCGATCCACCGCCTCCCAGATCACCCCCGCCAGGTCATCCGCCTTATAGAACACCGCATCCACCCGCAGCGCATCGGGCGCGGTGGTCACAACGGACGCCATCATCGGCCGCGGAAAATCCACCGTCCAGAACCGAGGATCGAACCGAGAAACGAGCCCCTCGACCTGCACAGTCCGCCCCGAGCAAAGCCAATGCGCCATAAATTCCTCCAAGTTCCCCTCGCCCCTACGGGGAGAGGGAGGGGCCCGCGCGCCCTTGCGCGTGGGAGGGTGAGGGGCGTTAGGCACGCGCCTCTCCCTCCCACCCACTCCGTCACCCAGGGCTTGTTCCGGGGTCCACGGCGCCGCGAAACAACGGCCGATGATCAAGCCCAACGGTGGATGCCGGAACAAGCCCGGCATGACGAGGCCGCGGCTCTATTCCAACGCCAAGGCCGCCTTCACCGCCCGAGCCACCTGCCGGCTCGACTGCGCCAACACCCCAGGCGCACTCCCCCCGGCAGCATTCACCGTGATAGCCACCCGCACCTCACGCACGCCACCACCAGAACCAACCTCGACCCGCCCGCTGGTCGTGGGCACGAACACCTCCGCCCCCCGCTCGCCAACCACATAAGCGCGCCCCGGAGAAACCGGCCCGCCAGTCGCCCGCCCAGGCAACCCGCCAACCAGCCCCGCCAGCGCCCCACTCAAACCCCCACCACTCAACACCGACTGCACCCCAGCCTTCAAAGCCGCCGAGGCGATCGCATCCAGCGCCGACAGCGCGACCCCCTTCAGCTCCTCGAACCCCAATTTCCCCGACCGAACCGCGCGCAACAGCCCTGCCTCGACCCGCAGCGAAGCCCGCTCGGCGCCGCTCCCCAGCACGCTTTCCAACTCGTCCCGCATCGCCGCGACATCGCGCGCAAACCCGGTCGTCCCCACCCGCACGCTCAGCAGCGCCGGCTCCAGATCGTCATCCATCAGGAAAAGCCCCCCTCAACCGCGCGATCGTCGAAGCATCCGGCGGCGTTTGCACATCGCCCACCAAAGCCCCGACAACCCCCGCCAACTCCGCCGGCGTAGCCCGCCAGAACACCTCCGGCGCCCAACCCAACACCGCGCCAGCAAAGCCAGCCAACCGCGCCGCGCTATCGGAGAACGTCACTTCCCCGCCAGGATCTGCCGCAACAGCCCCCGCAAAACCGGCGTCACCGCCGCCAGCCCCGCCTCGACGACAGCCTCCCCCAACCGCTCCCGCGTAACCCCCTCGGGACACTCGCGCAGGCAATGCCAGAACAGCCCCACCATCTCCCCGATCCCGAGCTTGCCCTCCGCCGCGCGCTCCACCAGCGCGAACAAAGGCCCCAACTCGCTTTCGGCGGCCACAAGCGCAGCAAAGCTAGGCCGAAGCACAAGCACCTCCCCCCCAACCCGAAGAGCCCCCTCCCCCCGAACCGGATTCGCCAAATCACCCATGATAAGTCTCCGAAAAGAGAACCCTCGCCCCTCCGGGGAGAGGGAGGGGCCCGCGCGCCCTTGCGCGTGGGAGGGAGAGGGGAGTGAGGCTAAGGACCCAAATCCCAACCGCCCCTCACCCTCCCGTCGCCTACGGCTCCTCCTTCCCTCTCCCCAAAGTGGAGAGGGACAGCAGTTTCACCCCACAACAACAGCCCCGGAACTCTCAAGGCTAAGCGTATAAGACCGCTCCCCATTGAAATCCCCGGCATAGTCCAGCCGAGACACCAGGAACTTCCCCGTCATCGTATCCCCGCCTTCGAACGCCAGCCGATAATCATCGAGCACGCCGGTCAGCGCGCTAGCCTTCACCCGCAACTCGGCGACAGACCCGGTAAAAACCCCAGCCCCCGAAACCGAAACACTCCGAACCCCAGCCCCCGACAGCAACTGCCGCCACCCGCCAGAGTCCTTCGTGGTAACAACGATAGCCTCCCCAATCACCGACATCTGCGTCGTCCGCAGCCCCGCCACCGTCGCGTAGACCACCGGCACCGCCCCGTTCCCCACCTTCAGCAGGAACGCACTTCCCTTCTCCACCGCCATGTCGATCTCCCCCAAAACCGTGCCACTCAGCTCTCGCGGTACATCCGCACCAGAAACTCCGACGTCCCCCGCCACCTATCCCCGACCCGCAGCACCCGAGACCGCACCAGCGCCAGCCGAACCACCCGCCACCCCTCACCCAGATCAGGCGGCAGCGCCTCCAACCCCTCCTCCGCCGCCGCCAGCAGAGCCCGCGCCCGAACCGGCCGCTCCCCCCCATCGAACAGCGTCAGCAGAACGCGCCCCTCGCGCCCGACCCAGGTCTTCGTGCTCCAGTCCGACAGCACCGGCCCATCGACCACCGCATAGGGCAGCCCCCCGCGCACCGGCGGCGCATCGAACACGCTAACGTCCAGCACCGCATTCAGCCGAGCGACGACGGCAGCTTGCAAAACCACCCGCGCACTCACGAATGCACCACGGGGCCAAGCCGCATCCGCCGATAAGGCCGCCACAAAGCCGCCACCGCCGCCGGCGGCGCCACATCGCTCTCCCGGTGATCGAACAGATGCGCGACCAGCATCGCCACCCCCTGCGCGATCGGCGCCGGCACCGCCTCGAAGCTCAGCGCGAGCCCAGCCGAATACGCCACCGCCACACGGCCAGCAGACGCCGGGGCGAGAACCCGAACCCACCCGACCCCATCCGCATCGATATCGACCGCATACGCCCCGACCGCCAACATGAACGGCGCCCCCTCGCCAGGCAACCCGGTCAACCCTGAGATCACGGTGACGGGCGCGACCAACAACCGCCGCCACCCCGCCGCACTGGTCACCACATCCTCGAACGGCCGCACGATCACCGCCGCCCCCAGGAAAGCCTCCCCCAGCAGCAACGCCGTCGACGCCAACCGCGAGAGCACCAAATCCTCCCCCGTCTCCACCCGCAACAAAGCCCTAGCCGCGACGACCACCTCAGCGATCACCCCGGCAGAAATCGCCGACCCCGTCATAACGATGTCTCCAAAACTTCCCTCGCCCCTCCGGGGAGAGGGAGGGGCCCGCGCGCCCTTTGCGCGTGGGAGGGAGAGGGGAGTGAGGCTAAGGACGTGAATCCCAACCGCCCCTCACCCCCCCGTCGCAAGTGCTCCTTCCCTCTCCCCGACGAGGAGAGGGACAGCTCAAGCCACCGAGAACTTCATCAGCTTGATAGCCTCGGAATTCGTCACGCACCCACCGACCCGCTTGGTCGCGTAGAAATTGACGAAAGGCTTGTTCGAATACGGATCGCGCAGGATCCCAGTCTCCGTCCGCTCGGCAATGATGTACCCAGCCCGGAAATTCCCGAACGCGATCGCCAGAGCATTGGCCGCGATATCCGGCATGTCCTCGGCCTCCACCACCGGATACCCCAGCAGCGTAGCCGGCACCCCAGCCGCCAGGCTCGGCGCCCAGACGAACGCCCCATCCGTCGTCTTGAACTTCCGGATTCGCGCCAGAGTCGCCGCATTCATCACGAAGCTAGCCCCCTGCCGATAAGGCCCCCGCAAAGACTGAACCAGATCGATCAACCGCTCCTGCGGATTCGCCGAAAAGTCGCCCGCCGTCCCGCTCGCCAGATACTGCAAGGTCCCGAAAGCCCGAACCCCATCCGCCGTCGCCGCCGTCGCTGAGGTCAGGAACCCCTTAGGCCGCGACACGCCCGAGCCAGACACGAAAGCCGCCCCCTCGGCCTTCGCAAACTCCATCGCGATCTCGCCCGCCAGCCACTCCTCGACATCGAAAGCGGCGTCATCGAGCATCGCCTGGCTAGCCGAAGGATTGGCATACAGCTCCCCCGTAGGCGGCGCGATCTCCACGAAAACCGGCGAAGCCGTCTCCGGCCGAGCCGCATTCTCCGCCGCCCACCCCGAAGGCGTACCCCCGGTCGTAACCAACTTGCGATACCCAGCCGACCCCACCTTCACCACATTGGCGATCGCCCGGATCGGCGAAATCCCCTTCAGCAAAGTATCGATCTGGGCATCGATCTCCCGCGGCACCGCAAACCCGCCGGCATCCCCCGTAACCCCGGTAAAAGCCTTCATCTCCAGCGTAGCGCCAGTCCGAACGAACCCCGCAAACGCCGCATTCTGCGCCAAGGGGGAAGCCCCCGCCAAAACCGGCCGGTCAACAACACTCATGTCCATCTCCTCGCATGAAACGAAAAAAGGCGCCCCGCAGGACGCCTCATGAAAAAGTCTTCGATCCTCCCCCGCCAGGGGGAGGTGGCTGGCGCTTGCCAGACGGAGGGGGAGGCACGCGAAACGTCTGTTCCGTGTCCTCCCCCTCCGTCGCCTCCGGCGCCACCTCCCCCTGGTGGGGGAGGATGAAACAGCGCATCCGACCTAGACCGTGTCGACCACCTCGACCCGCGCCAAAGCCTGCATCGGCACCGCCACCAGACTAACCTCCACCAGATCGACGGACAGCAACTCCCGCCGCCCCCCCTGCCGCACGGACGTCGCCCGATACCCCACCGACAACCCGGCCACCGCCCCAGCCCGCACCAACCGAGCCAGCGCCGGATCCGCAACCACCCCCTCGACCCGCAACCCCCGAGCATCCTCCGCAACGACGGACAAGAACCCAACCGCCACACCCCGATGCTGCCACAACAAGGGCACCACGCGAGCTTCGGAAAAAGCCCCCCGCCGCATCACATCCCCCGCCCGATCGACAACATCGAACACCGCCGCATACCCCGCGAACGCCACCGGGCTCACTTCAACCACGCGGCAAACCCCAGCTTAACCGCCAGCCCCGCCAACATCAGCGCCATCGCCAGCCGAGCGATCCACCCCACCACCGCCTTCCAAACCGACCGTTTCGCATCCCGCCAGGCCGCCAGCAGCTCGCGCAACTCCGCCACATCCTCCCGAGCCCGCTCATCACTCAACGCCACCCGCGCCAAAGCCCGAGCCGCCCCCAGCTCCCCCGCCTCCTCCACGATCGCCCGCAACGTCACCAGGTCGACACCGCGTTCAGCCCCCTGCCGCATCAACTGCGCCAACACCGCCCCGTCCATCACGCCACCTCCTGAATCTGCAACATCGCCCGCTTCTCCGCATCGCTGAGAAACGAAGCCCCGCTCACCATCCCCCAAAGCCGCTCGCGGTCCTCGACCAGCGCCGGCACCCGGTCGAGATCGATCGAAATCGCCGCCCCCGCGAACCACCCGGTCAACCCCTGCGCGATGCCCGTCAGCACCGCCGACGCGATCGGCAGCACCCCGACCCGCCACAAAGCGCGGTTCGCCTCGCGGTAATTGGCGTAGCTATTATCCCCCGGCAGCCCGAGCAGCATCGGCGGCACCCCGAACGCCAGCGCGATCTCGCGCGCCGCCGCCGCCTTCGTCCCGACGAAATCCATGTCGGCGGGCGACAGACTCAACGCCTGCCACCTGAGCCCGCCCTCGAGCAGCATCGGCCGCCCCGCATTCCCGGCGCCGGAGAACGACTCCTCCAGCTCCCCCTTCAACCGCGCGAACTGCTCCCCCGACAACGCCGTGCCGTCCCCGGGATCGAACACGAGAGCCCCCGAAGGCCGCGCCGCATTGTCCAGCAAAGCCTTGTTCCACCGCGCCGCCGCATTGTGGATCGCCACGGCCCCGGACGCCGCGCCAAGACACCCCAGCCCATAATGGTCGTCGACCGGGTTGAAGCTCTTCAGGTGGATCACCTCGGGCCGCACCGGATCCGCCTGCAGCCGCGTCAACCGCTCGCCGACCCGGTAGCGGTAGGCCGCCGGCCACCCGCTCGCATCCGCCTCGACCGCGACCCGCTCGGGCCGCAGCGCGAACAGCTCCGCCGCGCCGCCATCGACATCGCGCAGCACCTGCACATACGCATTGCCGTGCAACAGCATCTGCGCAGCCACCGTCTCGATCAGCGACTGCCCCCCGGACCGCGCCGTCACCAGCGCGAGCAACGCAGGGTCCGACGCGATCAACGGCGCCGAGCCCACCCCCTCGACGACCAGCTTCACCGCCCGCTGGACGATCGGATTGCGCAGATACCCATCGCGCACCTGCGCCTCGTACGACTGCGGCGCGTCCCCGAAAGCGCCCTGAAACCCCGGCGTGCTGAGCGCACGCGACAACACCGGCCGCGATTCCTCGCGCCCGGATTTCCACCCGAACAATTTCATGATGTTCTCCTGAAATTCCACCCTGTTTTCCGACGCCGAACACGATCCTCCCCCGCCAGGGGGGGGTGGCGCCGAAGGCGACGGATGGGGAGGATACGGAACGGAGGTTAGCGCGTGCCGCCCCCTCCGTCTGGCAAGTGCCAGCCACCTCCCCCTTACGGGGGAGGATCAAGAAGACGCCTAGAGCACCCGCACCGAAACCCGCCGCACCGGCCCCAGCAGCAACTCGGTCATCGCCCACACAAGGGCATCCGCGCGATCCGGCGATCGCCCCGGCCCCTCATACCCGCCACCCGCGATCAGCCCGCAAAGCTCGTCTTCCAGGTCCGGAAACGCGCCGACATGCCAGGCACCCCCGCGTTCGTACAACGCCGCCACCGGCTCGGCCCGCGCCACCTTGCCCTTCGACGCATGCACCAGCCGGACCGGCATCGCCCGATCCGCGCCCAACAGCACGCTCTCGACCATCTTCCCCCCCTGGTTGGCCTCCGCGATCACCCGGTCCGCGCCATGCCGCGCCGTGCACTCAGCCACCGCCCGCGCCCACCCCTCGGGACTGGCCCCGGATACGCTCGCATCTTCCAGCACATACCCGAACCCGTCGATCCCTAGCGCCACCGCGACGATCCCGCAGGCATCCCCCGGCCCCCCCGACACGCTCCCGGCGGGCGGATCCACGCCGACGACGACCCGCGTCAACGCCGGCGCGAAGGCAACCCGCCGCGATTCCATCAGCACGCGTGTCCACAAGGCGCCGGCGACATCCTCGATCATCTCGCCGTCCAGCTCCTGCCGCCCCAGTCGCGTCCCCGCGTAACTGGCCGTCATCGCCGCCACGAAGCTCGCCGGAAGATGCGGATTGTCGCACGTCCGCCCGTGCGTCTCGACCAGGTCCGGCAGCGCCATCACCCGGCGCATCAGCGCGATCGGCCGCGGCGTCGTCGTCACCAGCACGCGCGGCGTCTCGCCGAGCCGCAATCCCATCATCAGATTGTCCCAGGTCGCGTCGCCGTAGCGCCACTTCGCCAGTTCGTCGCACCACGCCCAGCCATGCTCGGGCCCGCGCAGCGATTCGGGCGCCTCCGCCGAATACGCATAGGCCTTCGCCCCGCTCGCGAAATGCAACTCGCCCACCGCGCCGCGCCACACCGTGTTCTCGTCGTCGCGCGCCACCGTCATCAGCCCGCTTTCGCCCTCGATCATCACCCGCCGCACGTCGTCGAGCGTCGCCCCGACCAGTGCGATCCGCGCGTTCGGATCCGCCCGCGCGATCTGGCACACCCATTCGGCTCCCGCCCGCGTCTTGCCGAAGCCGCGCCCCGCCCGGATCAGCCAGATCCGCCAGTCGCCCTCGGGGGGATATTGCCCCTCATGCGCCCAGTGCCGCCACCGATCGCGCAGCTCGTTGCGCTGGCCGATCGTCAGCTTCCGGACGAGGTTGCCCCGGTGCGCGACCGGCAGCGACGCGAGTTCCGCGACCACATCGCGAACGGGCGCAGCGGCCTTTCCGGCGCGCGTCATGACCGGGCCCTACGCTGCGCGAGCGAATCGAGCAGCTTGGCCAGGACGGCATCGGTCTCCGTGGACGGCGCGCGGTGGACCTGGTTCTTCTTGCGACCGCGCGCCTGGTCCGCACGATGCTGGTTGAGCATCGCCAGCGCGAACTGGATCGCCGTCACGCTCGACAGCTGGACCAGCCCCGCACCCGGCACCGCCTGCCCCCGCCCGTCCGGTGTTACGCCCGGATCTCCGCCGTTTTCGGCAACCGGCTGGACGTCTGCGATATGCACCGGCACCGCGTCGCCCTCGCCGACCGGCTCGCCACCGATCGACGCCAGCGCGGTCGCCAGCAGCAGCTGCTCGAGCCGCTCATAGCCCTGGACCAGCGCCGCCTGCCACCGCGCGGCGAACGCCGGGTCGTGCGCCCGCCGGTTATACGCGCCGCCCACCGACATCCCGACCACCGCGGCCGACGACGTCACGTTGCCGGTCATCGCCAGTTCGCCGAGAAACCGCGCCTGCGTCTTGTCGTCCCACGTCCGAGCCCGCGCGATGCGGACCTGGAGCGGGCGGTTGCTGCTCCCGGCAATGGTCGTCCCGCGTGTCTTGCCAGACTGCGACTGCGCCATCGTGCCCCCTTTCCCGATCGGTCCCATATCGTCCCCGGCCATCCCGCCAGAACGCCAAAAGGCCGGCAACGCCCGGGTTTCGAACCCGATCGTCCCGGCCTTCCCCTCGGGCCTACCAACCCGACCCGCAATTCTGCAGCGTTCCTGTTATGTACCAAACGAGCGTGACGATGTCAAGCAGTTTAACCGATCTGGTTCGCTATGAGGCGGTTGCTGCCCGTGGCCTGGCCTCGCGCTCCACCCGCAGCGCTGCATGGCGCTCGGCCCCTGCAAGCAGCGCGTCGAGGTCTTCCCGGCTGATGTCGAAGCTCTCGTGCATGTCCGCCAGCGCCGCATCGATATCGGTCTCGTGCAGCCCCATCCGAGCGGGTGTGTCGCCCAATTTGGTGTCCAGCGTGGCGCCCGGCGTGACGGCGTCCGCCGCCGGCGTCCCGACCGCGATACCGGGAACGTGCGGATAGCGTCGGCGGGTCGAGCGGTGAATCAGCACCGCGATTGCCACCAGCACCACCGAGTTGAGCCCGACCGGGACGAACGCGAAGCCATAGCCCGCCGCATGGATCGCCGGCCCGCCGATCACCGCGGTCAGTGCGGCCGCCCCGCCCGGCGGATGCAGGCAGCGCAGCACCGACATCAGCAGGATCGCACCGCCGACCGCGATCCCGGCGGCGATCGCCGTGTTCGGGATCAGAATGGACGCCGTCACCCCGACCAGCGTCGACAGGATGTTGCCGCCGATCACCGGCCAGGGTTGCGCCAGCGGGCTCGACGGCACCGCGAACACCAGCACCGCCGATGCTCCCAGCGGCGCGACGATGATCGGCAGATCGGTCGCGCCGAGCGGCACCATCGCGCACAGGATGATCGTCGCCGCGATGGCGATCGCCGCGCCGATACAGGCGACGAGCCGCTCCGCGAGCGTCGCGCCAGCCAGGATGGGTTTGAACAGCGGCACGATCGCAAGGCCTGAACGGAGGACGGGTGCCCGCGTCTGGCGGTTCGTCCCTGCCCGCGCAACCTGCTTCGCCTACCGGGTCCAGCATCCGGGCATTCTGTTCCAGGTTGAGCCTCTCGACCTCACCCGCCCCCGACCCCGATGCCGACGCCGATGCCGGAACGCCGAAAGGGCAGCCCCCCATGGCGACCGCGCCGATCCTCCTTCGGCACGCCGCGTCGGAGGCGGATCGACGTCCGGTTGCCCAGGCCCTTAGCAGTACAGCCCGCACGGCGGATGCCGCCTTCCGCCGTCCAGCATCAGACGGGTCGATCAGTGCGCCAGCCTCGCGGGTTGGGGCCGGCGACACACTGCCGTTGCCGTCGTCCCTAGCGGACGATCCGGGTGACGTGGCCCATTTTCCGCCCCGGTCGCGCGGTGCCCTTGCCGTAGAGATGCAGATGCGCGCCGGGCTCGGCGAGCAGTTCGGGCCACCGATCGGCGTCGTCACCGATCAGATTCTCCATCGCCGCCTCGCGCCCGGTCAGCGTCGTCGCGCCGAGCGGCAGGCCGCAGATCGCGCGGATGTGGTTTTCGAACTGCGAGCATTCGGCGCCTTCGATCGTCCAATGCCCCGAATTGTGCACGCGCGGCGCCATCTCGTTGAACACCGGGCCGTCCGCGCCGACGAAGAACTCGCAGGCCAGCACGCCGACATAGTCGAGCTCGGCCGCGATCCGCTCGGCCAGCGCGGCGGCTTCGTCCGCCTGGGCCAATACGGCGGCGGGTGCGGGGACGGTGGAATGGCGCAGGATCGCGTCGCGGTGGACGTTGAGCGGCGGATCGTAGCGCGCGATGCCCCCGTCATGGCCGCGCGCGATCAGGATCGAGAACTCGTGCTCGAAGGGCACGAACGCTTCGAGAACCGCCGGCCCGCCGATCGTCTCCCACGCGGCCTGCGCGCCGGCGGGCGTGTCGATCTTGACCTGCCCCTTGCCGTCATAGCCGAACCGCGCGGTCTTGAGCACGGCGGGGGTGCCGACCGTCGCCAGCCCGGCCATCAGGCTGTCGAGGCTGTCGACCGCCGCCCACGCCGCCGGCCGCCCGCCGACGCTTTCCACGAAACGCTTCTCGCCGATCCGCTCCTGCGCCACCCGCAACGCACGCGGGCTCGGGTGGACGGGCACCCGTTCGGCGAGCCATTCGACGGGTTGTGCGGCGATGTTCTCGAACTCGTAGGTGATCACGTCGCAGGCGTCGGCGAAGTCGGCGAGGACGATGCGGTTGTGATAGTCGGCGCGCGTCATCGTCGAGGCGGACTGCGCCGCCACGCTCTCCTGGTCGGGCGCGAGCACGTGCGTGTGATAGCCGAGCTGTGCCGCGGCGGTCGCGAGCATGCGGCCGAGCTGGCCGCCGCCGAGGATGCCGATGGTCGATCCGGGGGGAAGCGGGGTCATGCCGTCGTCTTTCAGATAGGGTCGGTGGCGACGCCGTCGGTCTGCGCCGCGCGCCAGGCCTTCAGGCGCTCGGCGAGCGCATCGTCCGACGTCGCGAGGATCGCCGCGGCGAGCAGGCCGGCGTTGATCGCGCCCGGCTTGCCGATCGCCAGCGTGCCGACCGGGATGCCGCCGGGCATCTGGACGATCGAGAGCAGGCTATCCATGCCCTTGAGCGCCTTCGATTCGACGGGCACGCCGAGTACCGGGAGATGCGTCATCGACGCCGCCATGCCGGGCAGATGCGCTGCGCCGCCCGCACCGGCGATGATGACCTTCAGCCCGCGATCGGCGGCGCTGGTCGCATAGTCGTAGAGGCGCTGCGGGGTGCGGTGCGCGGAGACGACCTTCGTATCATAGGCGACGCCGAGCGTATCGAGCGTCTCCGCGGCGTGGCGCATCGTCTCCCAATCGGAAGTGCTGCCCATGATGATGCCGACTAGAGCCACGATCGCCCCCTGATTCAAGGAGCGCCGTGCCTAGCGACGTGGGGGGAATTGGGCAATGTTGTTGGTGCACTGCTCCCCTCCCGGGAAGGGAGGGGTTGGGGGTGGGTTGGCTAATTGGGATCCGGAGCGCTCGCCAATTGGCCGACCCACCCCCGGCCCCTCCCTTCCAGGGAGGGGGGAGCAAGGGACGGCGTCAGCGCTCGCTCAGATAATACCGGTCCGTCGCGTTCAGCTCCGCATCCAGCTCATACACGATCGGCTGGCCGGTCGGGATCTCCAGCCCGGTGATCTCGTCGTCGGGGATGTTCGACAGATGCTTCACCAGCGCACGGAGCGAGTTGCCATGCGCAGAAATCAGCACGCGCTGACCGTCCTTGAGCGCGGGGGCGATCCGCTCGTCCCAGTACGGGAGGACGCGAGCGATGGTGTCCTTGAGGCTCTCGGTCCTGGGGATCGCGATGCCGTCGTAACGCCGGTCCTTCGACAGGTCGAATTCGCTGCCGTCGTCGAGCACGGGCGGCGGGACGTCGAAGCTACGGCGCCAGATATGGACCTGCGCATCGCCGTGCTTCGCCGCGGTCTCGGCCTTGTCGAGCCCAGTAAGCCCGCCATAATGCCGCTCGTTGAGACGCCATTCCTTCTCGACCGGAAGCCACAGCCGCCCCATCGCCTCCAGCGCGATGTTGAGCGTCTTGATCGCCCGCGTCTGGAGGCTGACGAAGGTCTGGTCAAAGTCGAGGCCCTTGGCCGCCATCAGCTCGCCCGCCGCCTTGGCCTCGGCCTCGCCCTTGGCGGTCATGTCGACGTCCCACCAGCCGGTGAAGCGGTTCTCGAGGTTCCAGGTGGACTGGCCGTGGCGGATCAGGACTAGGGTCGGCATTCGGGCTCCTGGGGTGGCGCGGGTTGGTATCAACAACTATCCGTCATCCTGACGAAAGTCAGGACCCAGAGCCAAGAACGACGGCGTCCTGTTATCCTGGGTCCTGACTTTCGTCAGGATGACGAGATGAGTTCAGATGTCGTCGATCATGCCGGCGAGCGTCTCCAGCATCGCATGCGCGAGCTGTTTCGAGCGCTCCGGCGACCAGCCGAACTCAAGATCGGCGTTGGCGTCGTGATCCTTGAACGGCATCTCCAGCGTCATCGACACCGCGCCGAAACGCTCGGCGAGCTGGTTGGTCGACATCGACAGGTTCGCCGAGCCCGGTGCGGACTTGGGATAGCCCTTCTCGGTCTGGAAATCAGGCGTGTGCGCCGCGAGCCGCCGGCCGTATTCGTAGAATTTCTCACCGTGCGCGTCGGTCCAGGATGGGATGCCTTCGAAGCCGGCGATGAAGTTCGCAGGGATCGCCTCGTCGCCGTGGATGTCCATCGCGACGTCGACGCCGGTCAGATCCATCGCATTGCGGACGCACAGGACTTCCGGGCTCTTCTCCGGCGTCGGCGTGTGCCATTCGCGATTGAGGTTCACGCCGACCGCATTGGTGCGCAGATGACCGCGACGCGTCCCGTCCGGATTCATGTTGGGGACGACGTTGAAGGTCGCCTTCGCCAGCAGGTCCGCCGTGATCAGGTCGGCCGGATCGGTCAGCCGCTCCAGCGCGCCTTCCATCCACCATTCGGTCATCGCTTCGCCGGGGTGCTGGCGACCGTAGATCCAGACCTGCTTGGGCCCCGAGCCGATCGTGAAGCAATCGATTGCCTGCCCGTCAAGCGACTGGCCGAGTTCGCGGTGCGTGACGCCCGGCAACAGCGCGGTGCGCGCCACCAGAGCCTCGTGCATTTCCATCGTGTAGGGCGCGAAATAGGCGAACCAGGCGAGATCGGTATCGGCGGTAAAGTCGAACTCGAGCACGCCACCCTCATAGCGCGTCTCAATCATGCGCCACGCCTGCCGATCGGTGCTGGCGCGCGTCTTGTAGCCCGGCCAGCCGAACGGATAGGCCGACTTGCCCGCGTTCAGGATGCGGTAGGTCAGCGTGCGGCCAGCCGCCCCCGCCACGCGGAAGTAAAACCACTGGAAGAAATCGGACTGGAAATCGGTGACGATCTCCAGGTCGATTCGGTCTCCCTCGACGGCGACAACACGGATGTTGCCGCCATCGAAGGCTGCGTTGATGGCGACGGGGCTCATGGTGTTTGCGTTCGTTTCTCTTGGGACGTTCATTTCACCTGGATAGTGCGACCGGACTCACCGGGGAACCCCATGAACAGCGCCCGCGCCAGCTTCCCGGCCTGGATATCGGTCGTCGCGTCGGCCTTGCTAGCATCGGCGAAGGTCTGCGCGCGGCCTTCCCAGACCGGCGACTGGTCGGCGCTGCGCTTGATCGTCACCGACAGTTCGGACACCAGGATCGCGGTGCGCCCACCGCCACCGATCGGGAAGCCGACGCCGCCGCCGAGCCCGACGCCGCCACCACCACGACCGCCGCTGAAGCCGCCGCCACCGAGGCCGATGCTGAACGGCGCCGGCTTGGGCGGCCCTGCCTGCGTCGTCCGCGTGAAGGCGACGGTCGCGACCAGCAAAGGCTTCGCGCCCGGCGTCGGCACGCTGTAGCCAGCCTTGAGCAGCTCACCCTGCACCGCGGCGGCATAGGTCTTGAACTCGAGGCTGGCGGGACCGCCGCCGGTGAGCGGCTGGACCGCGATGGTGCCGCGGTCGATCGGCTCGCCGAGATGATAGCGCAGCACCTCGGTGGGCGGCAGCGACGGGCCCGTCGCGCACGCAGTCAGGGATGCGCCGGCCAGCGCGAGAACCAGGATCGAACGAACCGCCATCGGGACTTCCTCAGTATGTTGCGCTAGGGTAACGCTCGGACCAGCCGTGTAGGTTCCCGGATGGGAGCACGGTTGGGACGCGCGTCCGTTGCTTGACTTGGACACACCCCGCCATTAGGCGATCCCGTCTTTCCGCACACCTAGAATTGAAAAGAAGCGAATCGATCATGAAGATCCGCAATTCCCTGAAGTCGCTCAAGGATCGCCACCGGGACAACCGCGTGATCCGTCGTCGTGGCCGTACCTACGTCATCAACAAGACCAACCGTCGCTTCAAGGCACGCCAGGGCTAAACCCCTGAAGACCGCCGTCATTTTCGACGTCGGTCGTGTTCTTTACGACTGGGATCCCCGGATCCTGTACGAGCGCCTGATCGACGACGATCGGGTGCTCGACGCGTTCCTGCGTGACGTCGTGACGATCGACTGGCACTTCCAGCACGATGCTGGGCGCAACTTCGCCGATACCTCGGCGGAGCTTGCCGCGCTGCATCCTCAGCACGCCGCGCTGATCGCCTTATGGGGCCCGCGCTTCATCGAGAGCATCGGTGCGGGCATCGCCGGCATGCGCGAGATCGTCGAAGAGCTCGATTCGGCGGGCGTGCCGCTGTTCGCGATCACCAACTTCAGCCACGAGTTCTGGCCACCCTTCCGCGCGCGTGAAGCCGCGCTGTTCGACCGGTTCCGCGATGTGGTGGTGTCGGGCGAGGAGAAGCTGGTGAAGCCGGATGCGGCGATCTACCGGCTTGCGCTCGACCGATTCGGCGTGGCGGCGGAAGACGTGGTGTTCGTCGACGACAACGCCGCGAACGTCGCGGGCGCGCAGGCATTGGGAATCGAATCGGTGCTGTTCACAAATGCCGCCGATTTTCGCGCGCGGCTCGTCGAGCTGGGGCTCCCGATCGCCCAACACCCGTCATCCTGACGAAAGTCAGGATCCAGAGCCACTAGCGTCGAAGTTCGTTACTCTGGATTCTGACTTTCGTCAGAATGACGGGGTGGCGTCGCTTACTGCTCCAGCGAGACCGACTGCCGCAAGTTCGCCACCGCAGTCTCCTGATCCGCAACCGGTGCTTCCGGGGCCATCCCGCCCTCGAAATCGTCCGTCACCGTCACGGTCGTCCCCAGCGTCGTCACCCCGAACAACTGCTTCGCAAAACCGAGCGGTACGCGGATGCAGCCATGCGACGCGGGGAAACCCGGGTTCCGCCCGGCATGGATCGCAATGCCATCCCAGGTCAGTCGCTGCATGAACGGCATCGACGCATCGTCGTACAGGCTCGACTTGTGGACCGCGTTCTTCTGGAGGATCGGATAGGTCCCGAGCGGCGTGTCCTTGCCATCCTTGCCCGACGAGATTGTGGTCGCCGCGATCATCACCGACCCGCGATAGACGAACGCGCGCTGTTCCAGCAGGCTGACGACGATGCTGACTGGCTCGCTCGAGCCGTTGTCCTTCCAGACGAACTGGTTGGGCGAGAGTTCGGTCGCGGCCTGCTCGATCGGCATCGCTGCGATGGCAACGGCCGATGCGGCCTGCGCGGGAGATGTCCCTGCGAACAGCGCGGATGCGAGTCCGATTGCCGCAACAGTCCGCATCATCCTGGTCATCGTTCCGCCCGTTCTCGAATCCCGATATCTCCGCTCAACGCGCGATTCTGCGAATCGTGCCGTCGGGCACGCGAGTCGACGAACCGACCCCAAGCCGGGGTAGTCAGAGGGAACAGACCCACAACCAGTGGAAATGGTTGCAGAATATTCACCGAAAATCGGCTATACGGGGTGCACGGGAACTGGGGCAATTTCGGGAAAATCGATGCACGACGAGCAAGGTCATGTGCGCGAACGACGCGCACTGCTGAAGAACGGTTTAGTATTGGCGGGGGCCCTGGTGGTACCGGGCGCCGTCTCCGCGACACCCCATCTGGGCCGTGCGCTGACCGCGCGCGATCTCAAGCCGATGTCGCAGCCGCCGCTGCCGCGCACCACGGTCGCGCTGACCTCGCCGAAGGTGGTTCGCCCCGACCTGCTGCGTCAGGCGATGGCGTCGCTCAGCCGTCACGGCAGCCGTATCCAGCATCACGACCGGATCGCGATCGCCGATTTCGCGGCGCCGTCGGGCAAGCCCCGCTTCCACTTCGTCGATCTCGCCAGCGGTCGCAGCACCTCGTTGCTGGTCGCGCACGGCAGCGGCTCCGACCCTGCGCATACCGGCTATCTCGAGCGCTTCTCGAACCGCTTCGGCTCGAACGCCTCGTCCGAGGGCGCGTTCGTCACCGACGACTATTACGTCGGCAAGCATGGCCGCTCGCAGCGCCTGATCGGGCTCGACCCGACCAACGACAACGCGCTCGACCGCGCGATCGTCGTCCATTCGGCGTGGTACGCCAACAAGGACATGATTGAGAGCCACGGCATGCTCGGTCGCAGCCAGGGTTGCTTCGCGGTCGGCGAGCGCGATCTCGACCAGGTGTTCGCACGCCTCGGGCCGGGCCGGATGATCTACGCCGCCAAGGTCTGACCCTCTTGTGCAGATCGTGCCGCGCCGACCGCCGGCGCCAATGACGGCATCAGGTCGCGGTCTGCACCATGCGGCTTTGCTCCATCCGGCGGCGCGCACGCCGGACGCCACCGATCATCCCTGACCACAGCAGCGCCTCCAGGCTCGCATAGCCCAGCCCGAGATGGTCGGGCCGCACGGCGAGAACATCCGCCAGCCGGATCGTCCCGGCACGGAGCCCCGCCCGCCCGATATCGCCCCAGCGCCGTGCCGTTTCCCACCGGATCAGCCTGATGTCGTGCGCGGTGCACGCGTGCGTCGCCAGGAAATCCGCCTGGATCACGCTCAGCGCACTGCCCAGCGCCGCCAGCGTCTCGCGGTCGGGCACCGGCCGCTTGCCCATGTTGTGCGCCACCAGCAGATGCGCGACGTGGCCCGCCCGGTCGTCGAACAACCGCGTGTGCCGCTCGGTCAGCACCCGGGTCGCGGACGCCTCCATCACATCGACGAACCGTTTCGACGCGCCGCCCGCATGGACGCGGTACAGCATCAGCATGTCGTCGAGCCGCGCGATCCCGCCATGCACCTGCATCCGCTGGTACAGGTCGAAATCCTCGGCATACAGCAGCTCGGGCCGGGTGAACGGATCGAGCCGCCGCGCCACCTCGGTCCGCAGCATCACCGACGACCAGACCAGCGGGTTCTCGATCGCGGTCAGCCACGCGGTCGCCGCCGGGCTGGTCGCCGGCGAATAGGTCGACGGCTTGATCGTCCCTTCGAACAGCAGTTCGGCCGCGGTCCCCAGCAGCACCGTTTCCGGGTGCGCATCGAGATAGGCGACCTGCCGCGCGAACCGCTCCGGCCGGCACAGATCGTCCTGGTCCAGCGCCGCGACGTAGCGCCCGCGGGCCAGCGCGAAGCCCCGGTTGCGCGCCTTCACCGGCCCGCCGTTCTTCTCCAGCGCGACCAGGCGCACGCGCGGATCGGGCCACGCCGCGACCACGTCGCGCGTCGTATCGGTCGAGCAATCGTCGACCACGATCACCTCGAAATCGCCGAACGTCTGCGCCGTCAGGCTCGCCAGCGTCTCCTCTATGACCGTGGCGCCGTTATACGCCGCGACGATCACGCTGATCGCGGGGTCCGTCGTCATCGGGTCCGGTCCGGCGGCGGCATCCCCGGTCATGCCACCGCCTTGACCTCGTGTGTCATCACCTGGTCGATGATCATCGACCCGACGTCGTTCTGCCACAGCCACAATCCATTGGCCTGCCCGCTAAAGCTCGATTCACCGCCAAGCGCCCCCCAGGGCACGAACCCAGCCGCCAGTCCCAATCCGTAGAGTCCCGCGATCGGCACCCCCTCGGAATCGACGATCCGGCAGTGGCGATCGACCATCGGCCGCCCGCCATGCGCGGCCAGCGGAATCTGCGCACCGTCGCGATCGGCGATCGGCATCCCGATCGGACGATAGCCGAGCGCCGCGATCACCAGGTCGGCCTGCTCGATATGCGCGCGTGCCGCCGCATCGTCGTCGCCGCTGATCCGGTGCAGCGCGACGCGCGGATCGGGCGTGCGACCGTCGACCGCGAGCATCCGCAACACGAGGTCGCGCGCCTCGAGCCGGAACCCCGCCAGCCGGTAGACGAAGCCCGACACCGGACAGATATCGTCGGGTCCGAAATCGGTGAACCCTTCGGCGTGCGCCGCCTCGACCGAATGATAGAACGGCCGCAGCGGCCGGCGATGCAGCAACGTCACCGCCGCCGCGCCCAGCGGGATCGCCGGACGGCTCTTGAGCAGCAGCGCGATCGTCGTCAGCGCGCTGGTCGATCCGCCGATCACCGCGATCTTCGGATTGCGCTTGCCGGTCAGCAGGTCGGCGACCTTCTCGAACCCGCCGACGGTCAGCACGTCGTCGGACTGCAGCAGCCGCCCGCTGGCAAGATCGACCAGGCTCGCCCCCGCCACGCGCTGCGCCGCCAGCCGGTCGAGCGGCTGATGCCCGCCGGTCGCGACGACGACGTTGCGCGCGAGTTGCTCGAAGACGTGCCCGTCGGACAGCCGGCGGAGCTGCACGCTCCACAGGCCGTCGCCGACGCGCCGCGCACCCAGCGCCTCGTGCCCGGTCAGCACCACGCCGCCATGCTCGCGGACGATGTCGGTCAATCGATCGCCGGTCGCGCGCAGCAACGGCCCGACCTCGACCAGCGGCACGCCCAGCGCGCCCTCGTGCGCAGCAACGGCGCGTCCGGCGGGATGATCGACCAGCCGCGCCAGCTCGGGATGAATATTGTCGCGCACCGCGGTCAGGAACGTCTGCGCGGTCGAATCGGAGGTGATCGCATACCGGCCGAGCCGCCCGCCCCCGATCGCGCCACCGCGCTCGACCACCATCAGCCCGGAGGCGGCCAGCGCGGGCAACGCGCCGCGCTTGGTCGCGGACGTCAGCATCGCCGTGCCTGCCGGGCCGCCGCCGATCACGATCACCGACGCGATCGCGCGCGCCCCCCCCTGCCCCGTCGTGCGCCCCGTCGTGCGCGCCGCCCCGCCGCCGGTCTTCGTGCGCCGGTCGCGCGGTACCAGGATCGCCGCGCACGCCTTGGTCAGCGCACCGGCGGCACGCTGCGCATCCGCCATCGACATCGCATCGGTGATCGGCAGCGACAGCATCCGACCGGAAAGCTTGTCGGCGACCGGGGTCGGCTCGATCAGCGCGGTCGCCTGGAACCAGGGCTGCTCGCCGAGATGCGGGCTGAAATATCGGCCGCATCCGACCCCCTGCGCCTCGACGCTCGCGACGATCGCGTCGCGGTGATGCGCGAGCCGCTCGGGCAGCAGCACCGCCATGAACTGGGTCGCGCGGCGCGTGCCGGATACCGCCTGCAACTGGAACGCCGCCAGCGCCTCGCGGTAGGTCGCCTCCAGCGCGGCGCGGTGCCCGGCCACCGTGTCGATCTCGGCGAGCTTGGCCTGCGCCATGATCGCCAGGATCTCGGGCAGCTTGGCATTGATCCCCGGCAGCATCGCGCTGCGACTGCCGTCGAAGCCGAAATTGGCCATCGCGCGCAACGTCGCGATCAGCGCGACGTCGCCGCTGTGGATCAGCCCGCCTTCGCCAACCGCGAACGTCTTGGTCGCGTGCATCGAGTGGACCACCGCGAACGGCGCCCGCGCGCCGAACCCCTCGCCCGCATCGTCCAGCGTCCCCAGCGACGAGGCGGCATCGACGACCACGCCGGCGCCGTAGCGGTCGCGGAAATCGACATAGCGCTCGAGATCGATCGCGTTGCCGAACGTGGCATAGGGCAGGATCATGCCAACCCGCTCGCCGTGATACTGGAGCAAACGCTCCTCCTCACGCGCGCAGGCACCCCAGTCGTCCGGGTCGACGTCGCAGATCAGCGGGGTCAGCCCGGCCCAGGCCGCCGCCTGCGCGGTTGCCGCGAAAGTCATCGCCGGCATGATCGCCAGCGTGCCGGGCTTGGGGTTGAGCCCGCCCGTCCGCCAGCTCGCCGCCTGCCGGATCGCGATCATCAACCCCAGCGTCGCATTCGACACCGCAAGGCTCGCGCCGTGCCCGCCGAACAGCCGATCGGTCACGCCCTGCTCGAACGCACGCACTTCGGGGCCATTGTTGCTGAACACGCCCGACGCCTCGACCCTGCGCAACGCATCGAGATGCTCGCTCAGGCGGGGCGGGTTCGGGGCGATCAGGGGCAGGGGTTTCATCGGCGCATCCGGCTATGTTCGCCAAGACCTTGCCGCAAAGCCTCCTAAGAACAGGTTACACCCTCTGCCATGCCGACAGTTCCGACAATCGAGTCGGCAGTTTCTTCGCCCGATTGTACATAAACACCAAGATAAGCCAATGATTCCGACAGCATATCCGGTTCCGTGCGGATCCGGCAACAACCGATGCTTTGTCCTCTAGCTGCACCGCGCGGCTGGCGGACGCGCCTTCTCTGGCGCCGCGCAACAAAAAAGCCCGCCCTTCCTGCTGGAAAGGCGGGCTCATCTGTCCGCGGTGTGACGCGGGTCAGGCGGTGCGTGTTCCCGTCAGCGGAAAGCTGCCGAAAGCACCCGCCGCGACGCTGCCCTTGAGGACGTCGTCTTCGACGGTCGCCTTGCAATCGAGCGTCATCGGCATCGGCACGGTCATGCTCTGCTTCCAGCTGATCGTGTCGCCATCGACCTCACCGGTCACGTCCATGCCGCCCATCGCGCCCGACACCGCACCGGTGAAGGTCGAGCCTGCGCTATTGACGGTCAGCGTCATCTTCTGGTCGCCCAGCGGCGACTTGACCACGCAATCCCAGCTGCCATCGACGTTCGCCATTGCATCTCTCTCCTGAAACTTACCGAGCGCCGGCAACCGACGCTGCGGGAACGACCTCGACCGGCAAGCCGATGCTGTCAAGCTGCGGGCGCACCGTCTTCGCGTCGCCTACCACCACCCAGATCGTCTTGTTCGGATCGATCGCCTTTTGGATCGCGGTGTTCAGCTGTGGCAGGGTGAGCCCCTGGTAACGCTGCGTGATCCTGGCGTAATAATCGTCGGGGCGCTTCAACAGATCGTTCTGCTGCATCGCGCCGAGCACCGCGTCCGACGTCTCGAAATTGCCCGACAGGGAACGGATCGCGCCGTTGATCGCACGATCGAATTCCACCTGGGTCATCGGCTCCTTGCCGAGGAACGCGGCGATATCGCCCTTGAGCGCGGCGATCGACGGACCCGTCTGGTCTGCCTGCACCGGTGCCGACAGGATGTAGGGCGCGGCGTTCTCGACCTGCTGGAACCGCCCCGACACACCGTAGGACCAGTGCTTGTTCTCGCGCAGGTCCATGTTGATGCGCCCGAGGAAGCTGCCGCCGAGCGCATCGTTCGCGGTCACGATCGGCAACAGGTCCTGCGTGCCCTTCAATCCGGTCGGCACGCCCGCGACGATCACCGACTGCGGGCTGTCCGGACGATCGATCAGCACGATCTTCGGTGCGGACGGCGTGACGGTCGCCGGGAACGCCTTGACGCCGGGCGCCCCGGTCGGGCGCCACGTCCCGAACCGTGCGTCGAGCGCCGCCTTCACCTCGCCGAGCGGACGATCGCTGACGACGAAGATCTTGGCCTTGTCGGGCCTCAGCCACGCCTGCTGGAACGCGACCAGGTCCGCACGGGTCAGGCCTGCGACGGCTTTCGGATCGCCGCTGCCCTGCGCCTTGGCATAGGGCGAGGTCGGCGCGAGCAGCTTCGGCAGGACGCGCGTCGCCAGCCCCTGCGGGCTCGTCAGCTCCTGCGCGATCTGTGCGAGCTGCTGGTTCTTGACGCGCGCGACCTCCGCATCGGCGAACGCCGGGTTCTGCGCGATGTCCGCGAACAGGTCGACCGCGGGCGCGAGATTGGCGCTCGGCACCTGCAACGACAGGAAGGTCCGGTCGCTCGATGCCCCCGAACCGATGTCCGCGCCGAGACGCTCCTTGGCTTCGGCCAGCGCAACCGAATCGCGGGTCGGCGTGCCCTCGTCCATCATCGCCAGCGTCAGTTGCTGCGTCCCGAGCTTGGTCGGAACGTCCGCCGCCACGCCCGCATCGAAGCTCAACACCGCCTGCGTGACGGGAACGGCCGTGCGCTGCGCGTAGACCAGCTCGATGCCGTTCGCGAGGCGCGTGCGCTCGACGGTCGGGAAGCTCAGGCCCGCGACCGTGCCGACGCCCGGCAACGGCCCCCGCGTTCCCTTCGGTGGTGCCTCGGGGGCTGGCACGACGTCGACCTTGGGCGGCACGACCGCGTTAGCATAGGCATCGCGCGGGCCCGGCACGACGGTGAGCGAATAGGCCGGACGCGACAGCCACTTCGCCGCCGCCGTGCGCACGCTCGCCGGCGTTTCCGCCGCCAGCTGCAACAGCTGTTTCTTGTAATAGCCGGGATCGTTCGAATACAGCGCGCCCTCGGCCAGCGTCACCGCCTTGCCGCCGAACCCGCCGACCGACTCGAGCCCCTCCATCGTGCGCGACGCGGTCGTCGTGGCGACGCGGCCGACCTCGTCGGCGGTCGGGCCGTTCTTGAGGAAGTCGGCGAGGATCTCGTCGATCCGCTTCGACACCAGCGCAGGGTCGACGCCCTCGCGGACGATCGCCTCGATCTGGAACATGCCGAGCTGGCTGAAGCTGTTGTTCGAGGCGGAGATGCGCGTGACCAGCTTCTCCTTCTTGACCAGCGCGGTGTCGAACCGGCTGCTCGCGAGCCCACCGAGCACGCCCGCGGCGACGCTGAGCGCGGTGCCGTCCTTGTCGTTGAGGCCGGGCACCACCCAGTTGCGGCTGATCATCACCGCAGCGACCCGGTCCTTGATCGTCTCGCTCACCGGCGCCGGCAGCGTCGGGATCGGCGCGGGCGGAACGATGCTCTCGGCGCCCTTCGGAATGCCGCCGAAATACTTCTCGGCGAGGCGCTTGGCGGTCGCCGCGTCGACGTCGCCGGCAAGCACCAGCACCGCGTTGTTCGGGCCGTAGTGATCCTTGAACCAGTCCTTCACCGTCTGCAGCGAGGCGGCGTCGAGATCCGCCATCGAGCCGATCGTGGTGTGGCCATACGGATGCGTCGCGGGGAACAGCCCCTCGGTGATCTTGTATTCGGTCAGGCCGTAGGGCTGGTTGTCGCCTTGCCTCTTCTCGTTCTGGACGACGCCGCGCTGCTCGTCGAGCACCCCTTGCGTGATCGCGCCGGTCAGATACCCCATCCGGTCGGATTCGAGGAACAGCGCGCGGTCGAGCGCGGCGGTCGGCACCGTCTCGAAGTAATTGGTACGATCATAATAGGTCGTGCCGTTGAAGTCGGTCGCGCCGACCTGCTTTAGTGGCTCGAAGAAATCGCCCGGTGCGTTCTCGCTGCCGTTGAACATCAGATGCTCGAACAGATGCGCGAACCCGGTCTTGCCCTTGGGCTCGAACTTCGACCCGACATTGTACCATACGGACACCGCCACCACCGGCGCCTTGCGATCGGTATGCACGACCACGCGCAGCCCGTTCTTGAGCGTGAACTGCTGGTACGGAATATCGACCGACTTGACGAGATCGGCGACCGGTGCGGGCTTGGCCGCGGGGGTCGCCGCCGATTGCGCCCAGACGCTGGTCGAGCCCAGCAGGGCAGCCACGGCAACGCTCGCACAGGCGGTCAATTTCAGGGTCATACGCGATCGTTACCTTGTTGGAACTGTAGAGTGGGGACTGTTGGACATCGCAACATAGCTACGCGACAGTTTTCGACAACAGCCCAGGTGAGCCCGCATCGCGGCGGATATTTCGGCGCCCTCGCACGGCGGTTCCGCGATACCGATTGGTTGACGATAATGCACCGAAGACGCGGCCTGGCGTCGCGATGTCGGAGATACGACGATCTCGTGGTTCGGCGACGCCGCTCCCCCTTGAAAACCAGTCGATCAGAATAATCGATATCTTGCCCGCGACTTAGCGACTTTCGATGGTGTTCATTACCGTTTAAAAGCTGTAGGCGCTCCCGGACCGGGGACCCATGACGAATTCAAGGAACTAGCGTGACGGATACAATTAATACCGTAGAACTGGCCGCAGAACTGACCGCAGCCTGGCTCGCCAACCCCAATACGCGCACCGCAGCCGACGATGTGCCGGCATTTCTGGTGGCGATGCATGCAGCCGTGGCGAAACTTGCCGGCAATGGCGACGTGGAGCCGGAAGCAACCACCGCGCCGACCGCTGAACCTGCCGTTTCGGTCCGCAAGTCGCTCGCCTCGCCCGATCACATCATCTCGATGCTCGACGGCAAGAAGTACAAGACGCTGCGTCGTCACCTCTCGACCAACGGCCTGACGCCGGAACAGTATCGCGAGCGCTTCAACCTGAAGGCCGACTATCCGATGGTCGCCGCGACCTATTCGGAAGCCCGTCGCGCGATGGCGAAGTCGATCGGTCTGGGTCGCAAGGCCGGTTCGACCGTCGAGAAGACTGCGGGCGACGCGGTGAAGACGGTGCGCAAGGGCGGCAAGGCCGCACTCGATGCTGCAAAGAAGACGCTCGGCAGCGACGCCTGAGTCCGCCTGAGTCCGATGGTGGGGGAGGCCTGGCCTTCCCCACGATCCCCGCACGATGTGCGCGCTATAGATAGCGCCAATACCAGCCGCCATGGCGCCACTTGAACGCGCCGAACCACCGGCAGGCGAACCAGCACGGCACGGCGACGATCGCCGCGATTCCCCAGATCCACGCGACGCCCGGCACGCTCACCGGTGCCCCCTGCGTACCGATCGCGATCCCGATCGCGCGGTTGAGCGCATGCAGCGCGTAGAGATGCAGGATGTAGAAGAACAGCGGCGCCGCTCCGAGCACCGCCAGCACGCCGCTCCACCGCACCGGCACGCGCTCCAGCACGATCAGCGCCAGCAGGCCGATGCCGAGCGTCAGCGCCAGGAAGTCCGCCGATGGCGGGTATTTGGTCACGTTGAGGATGCTCATGATCGTCGCCAGCATGCTCGCCCCCGGCTGCCACGGCGTCGGGTCGCCGTAGATGTTGATCGCGCGCAGCACCGCGAACAGCGCGATCGAGGTCGCACCGGCGAACAGCAACCGTCGCTGCCGTCGATCCGCAGCGATGGCCTGCGCGAACCACGGGCCGATCGACCATCCCAGCGCGATCACGCCGATCCACGGCAGCACCGGATAGGACGTCCGCGCGGTCATCCCGAACGGCAGGTCGATCAGGCCGCGATCGTGCAGCACCGCCCACAGCGCATGGCCGGGCTGTCCCGGTGCGATCGTGATCGGATCGAGCAGGTTGTGCCCCAGCATGATCGCCAGTCCCACCGCCAGTACGACCGCGTGCGGCAGGTGGACGAGCGCCGCCAGTGCGATCATCGACAGCCCGATCGCCCAGATGACCTGGAGATAGACCATCGTCGGCGTCAGATCGAACGACCACGCGAAACTGACGACGGTCAGTTCCAGCGCCACGAGGAACACTCCGCGCTTGAGCAGGAACGCCGACGCCGCCGCTCGTCCGCGCCACTCGTCATCGCCACCGCCGCGCCGCGAATCCGCGTAGAGCCACGCCGCGAGGCCGGTCAGCAGGACGAACACGGGTGCGCACAGATGCGCCGCCAGCCGCGTGAAGACCAGCGCGGGCGGCGTCGTCGCCAGCGTCATCGGATCGCTCACCTGCGCATGGATGTAGAAGAACTCGCGGGTGTGATCGACGAGCATCAGCAGCATGACGACGCCGCGCAACGCGTCGATCGACGGAATGCGGGCCCGCCGTTGCGGCGGTGCGGTGGCCGCCGATAAGGGTGACGATACGGGCCCCGATACGGGCGTCGACACGGGCCCCGATACGGGCGCCGGTATGGCGGCGGGGGCGTTCAGGCCATGCGGCATCGGGTTCAAAACGGTTGACAAGATCGACGTACCTCCGTCATTCGTAATGTTACATCATCACTTCCAAGGCAAACGCTTTTGTCCGCCATCCTGCGATCCGCCGGTCCCTTCGCCGCGCTCCTTCTCCTCGCATGTCCGCTGCCCGCCGACGCGCAGGACGATCCACGGGATGGACCGCGAGACCGGGCCGGCGAGCGCGATAGGCGCGACGACGATACGGCCGCCGACGATCCTCGACGCGACGACATCGTCGTGCTCGGCACGCGCGGGGCACGCGCCGATCGGACCTTGTCGTCGGATCTGGCCACCGAACGCATGTCGCAATCGAGCCGCTCGCTCGAACGCGATCTGCTGACCGCGGCGGGAACGTACCGGCTGTCCGACGCGCTCGAACTCGTCAGCGGCGTCAGCAACCAGAATAATCGCGGCGGCTTCCTCGACAATTTCGCGATCCGCGGCTTTCTCGGCACGCCTGACGGCGGCGCCGAATATTATGTCGACGGGTTCCTCGCCAATCGCGGCCTCGGCCCGCCCCGCGATCCGGCGACGGTCGAGCGGATCGAGGTGCTCAAGGGCCCGGCGGGCGCGCTGTTCGGCGATATCGATCCGGGCGGCCGCGTGAACATCGTCAGCAAGACGCCGCGCTTCACCCCCGCCGCATCCGCGACGCTCACCTATGGATCGTTCGACACGCGCCGCGTCGAGATCGACGCGACCGGGCCGCTGTCCACGACACTGGCGGCACGGATCGTCGTCGCCGGCGAGGACAGCGACGGCTGGCGCGATTTCGTCCCGTTGCGGCGGCGCGTGGTGTCGCCCTCGCTCACCTGGGCGCCGCGCGACGGCCTGCGGCTGACCTATGTCGGCGAGTTCACGCAGTTCGACGCGCCGTTCGACCGCGGCATCCCGGCGATCGACGGCGACGCCAACGCGCTGCCCCGCACGCGCTTCTACGGCGAACCCGGCGATGGCACGACGCGCTTCCGCAACACCCGGCACCAGCTGACCGGCCAGGTCGACCTCGACGACCGCATCGTGCTCAACGGCGGCATCGCGTGGCGGACCGGCTCGCTACGCGGCTTGTCGTCGGATCAGTCGCGGCTCGTCGACGGGCGGACGCTGTGGCGACAGCGCCGCGCGCGCGACTATAGCGTCGACGATCTGTCGGCACGGCTCGAACTGACCGGACGGTTCGGCGCGCACCGCGCCAGCATCGGCGTGAAGGGCTACACGCTCGACTATCATGAAGGGTTGCTCCGCCGGAACCCGACCGCCGCCACCCCCCATGCGATCGACGTCTTCGCGCCGGTCTATGGCGGCCAGGCGCGGCCGCTGCTGCCGTTCACCGACAATGACGAGACCCGGCGTTCCGCCACGCTGTATGCGCAGGACATGTGGGACGTCACGCCGCGCCTCACGCTGACCGTCGGCGTTCGGCTCGATGCCTATGACCAGCGGATCCGCAACAACCGCACCGGCGCTGTCGGCGAGGCGGTCGGCGAGCCCGCCCAGTTCCGGCTCGGCGGTCGCTATGCGCTGACCGACACGCTCGCGGTCCACGCCAACTGGGGCGAAAGCTTCCTGCTCAACTCGGGGATCGGCCGCGACGGCACGGGCTTTTCGCCCGAACGCGGCCACGGGTACGAGATCGGCGCGACCGCCGCCCTGCCCGGCCTCGACATCGCGCTGACCTGGTTCGACATCGCCAAGCGCGACATCCTGACCAACGATCCGGTCGATCCCAATTTCCTCGCCCCGGTCGGTCGGCTGACCAGCCGCGGGATCGAATTGGACGCGTCGGTGCGGATCGCCGCGCAGTGGCAGGTCGTCGCCAACTATGCCTGGACCCGCGCGCGCGCCGACGACAGCATCTTCGCGACCGACCGCGTGCTGAACGTCCCCGAACACGCCGCCACGCTGTTCGCGCTCGGCCGCTTCCTCGACGCGGACGGTCGCGGCCCCTCGATCAGCGCCGGCGCAAGCTATGTCGGCAAGCGCGCCGGCGCGATCGACGCGAGCGGTCTGGTCCTGCCCGATTATGTGAAGGCGAAGGCCGCGGTCGACTATGCGGTCTCGCGCCACGTGACCGTCCGGGCCGAGGCGGACAATCTGTTCGACGCCCGCTACGCGCAAAGCTCGTACAGCCCGGTCTGGGTCTTCCCCGGCGCGCCGCGCACGCTGCGGTTCTCCGTGCGATTGACGCAGTAGCCGCGCACGCGCCCACCGATACTGATGGCCCGAGCTGATGGATCCAGCCAGCAGGACTAAATCCCTGCTCGCGCGTTGAGCCGTCATGCACGCCTTCGCCGCCCTGCTCGATTCGCTCACCTACACCCGGTCGCGCAACGCCAAGCTGAAGCTGATCGCCGATTATCTGCGCGCGACGCCCGATCCCGATCGCGGCTGGGCGATGGCGGCGCTGACCGGCGATCTCGATCTGCGCGGCGTCAAGTCGGCAGTGATCCGTGGCCTGATCGAGACGCGCGTCGATCCGGTGCTGTTCCGGATGAGCCGCGATTATGTCGGCGATACCGCGGAGACGGTCGCGCTGCTCTGGCCCGAGCCGAGCGTGCCGGTCGATCCCGCCCCCCTGTCGATCACCGATGTCGTCGAGCAGCTCGCGGCGCTGTCGCGCGCCGATGCCCCCGCGGCGCTGGCGGCGAT
Organism: Sphingomonas faeni; assembly: GCF_040407565.1. Lineage (GTDB taxonomy): Bacteria > Pseudomonadota > Alphaproteobacteria > Sphingomonadales > Sphingomonadaceae > Sphingomonas > Sphingomonas faeni_F. Next base: position 123,521 of record NZ_JAPZPR010000007.1, on the reverse strand, counting down.
GCTCGACCGCTCCGATGCCGAGGAGCGGTTCGCGCTGCTCAAGATGGCGACCGGCGCGCTCCGCATCGGCGTGTCCGCACGGCTCGCCAAGACCGCGCTCGCCGACGCGTTCGGGCTCGACGTCGATGCGGTCGAGGAGGTCTGGCACGGGCTCGACGCGCCCTATCCCAGCCTGTTCGCCTGGGCCGAGGGCACCGGCGAACAGCCGACCCCCGCCGACGTGCCCGTGTTCCGCCCGTTCATGCTCGCGCATGGTCTGGAGGACCTGCGGGTCGATCTCGCCGATTACGCCGCCGAGTGGAAATGGGACGGGATCCGCGTGCAGATCGTCCATGTCGCCGGCGAAACCCGGCTCTACAGCCGCACCGGCGACGACGTGACCGCGAGCTTCCCCGAGATCGCCGCCGCGTTCCGCACGCCCGGCACGGTCGATGGCGAACTGCTGGTCAAGGGCGAGCATCAGGGCGGCACGCTCGAGGATGGCGGCGGCGCGGCCAGCTTCAACGCGCTCCAGCAAAGGCTCGGCCGCAAGACCGTGTCGGCGAAGATGCTCGCCGAGTATCCCGCCTTCGTCCGCCTCTACGACCTGCTGATCGACGGCGACGAGGATCTGCGCGCGCTGCCCTGGACCGCGCGGCGCAAACGGCTTGAGGCGTTCGTGCCGCAACTCGATCCCGACCGGTTCGATCTGAGCGCGGTGATCGACGCGGAGGATTTCACCGCGCTGGAGGCCATTCGTGCGACGTCGCGCGATGCGGCGATCGAGGGGGTCATGCTCAAGCGCCGCGACTCGCCCTATGTCGGCGGCCGCCGCGCCGGCCTGTGGTACAAGTGGAAGCGCGATCCGCTGACCGCCGACTGCGTGATGATGTACGCGCAACGCGGCTCGGGCCGGCGCTCGTCCTATTATTCGGACTACACGTTCGGCTGCTGGACCGAGGAGGGCGAGCTGCTCCCGGTCGGCAAGGCCTATTCCGGCATTACCGATGACGAGCTCAGGATGCTCGACAGCTTCGTCCGCAATCACACGCAGAACCGCTTCGGCCCGGTGCGCGAGGTGGAGAAGACGCTGGTGCTCGAGATCGCGTTCGATTCGCTCCACGATTCGAAGCGCCACAAATCGGGGGTCGCGATGCGCTTCCCCCGGATCGCCCGGATCAGGACCGACAAGCCCGCCGCCGAAGCGGACCGGATCGAGACGCTCAAGCGGATGATTACGTAATCCGCGCGTCATGGAAGCGGCGCGCGGCGTGCGGTATCGCGCCTGATCCCGCGCACAGGACATTCCGGTGAAAACGAAAAATCATCCCCGCACCGCGACCGCACGCCGCTGGCGACGCGGCGCCTGGGTCACCGGCATCCTGTCCGCGATCATCGTCACCTTCGTCGCGCTGGCGGGGTATTTCGATCGCGATCCGGTCCACGTCTATCCCGCGCTGCGAACCCCGTCGTCGACCAGCTCCTCGGCTGGCGCGCCGCCCGTCGCCGTCGTCAATTTCTCGGGTGACATGGGGCTGCGCTTCCTGCTCGGCGCGTCGACCTCGCGCGGGCTGACCGAGCACGGCATCCCGGTCGTCGGCATCACCACGCCCGCGCTGTTCGGCCGCCACCGCACCCGCACCGAACTCGACGCGATCGTCGCCGATGGCGTGCGGACCGCGCTCGCCCGCACCGGCGCGAGGCGGATCGTCGTCATGGGCCAGTCCTACGGCGCCGACATCGTCCAGACCGGCCTCGCCGCGCTGCCATCGGACCTCCGCACGCGCGTCGCCGCGATCGTCCTGATCCTCCCCGGCGACACCGTCTTCTACCGCGCCGATCCCTCGAGCCTGCTGTACGACCATGGTACGCCCGACAGCATGGGCGCGACCACCGGCAACCGGCTGACTTGGGCGCCGGTCACGTGCATCTTCGGTGTCGAGGAAACCGACAGCCTCTGCCCGCTCCTGACGCAGCCAAACGCGCGCAAGGTCGCGATGCCCGGCGGCCACAACATCCGCCACGACGCCGACGGCCTGCTCGCCCACGTCCTGGCCGCGATCCGACAGGCCGCCGCCGTGCCCCCAAACGCCCGCTAGGTCAGGCGCATTCGGCTGGCCGGTTGCCACCCACCGACCTACGCTGCCCGGCAACGGACTCACACGCGAAGGAAATGCCATGCAAGCGCTGGACGGAAAGGTCGCTCTCGTGATCGGCGGTACGCGCGGGATCGGCGCCGCGATCAGTCGGCGGATGGCGGCCGACGGCGCGTCCGTGGCGATCGTCTATCTGAGCCGTGCCGACGAGGCGGACCGCTTTGCCGGCGAACTGCGCGATCGGGGTGCCGACATCCATCTGACGCAGGCCGACGTCGCCGATCCCGCCGCGCTCGACCGCGCGATCGACGCCGTCACGGCGCATTTCGGCCGGCTGGACGTGCTCGTGAACGTCGCCGGGATGGCGATCGTCGGCCCGCTCGACGGTTATGCGGACGACGCCTTCGATCGGATCTTCGCGCTCAACGTCAGGGCGCCGTTCCTCGCCGCCAGGAGGGCCGCCCGCATCATGCGCGAAGGCGGTCGCATCATCACCATCGGCAGCATCGTCGCCGATCGGATGCCGGGCGCCGGAGCCACGCTCTACGCCGCCAGCAAGGCCGCGCTGGGCGGCATGACCCGCGGGCTCGCGCGCGATCTCGGACCGCGCGGCATCACCGTCAATCTCGTCCAGCCGGGTCCGATCGACACCGAGCGCAACCCGGCCGATGGCCCCGACGCCGCCGGCAAACGCAGCCCCCTCGCGATCCCCCGCCACGGCACGACCGACGAGGTCGCCAGCCTCGTGGCCTATCTCGCCTCGGCCGACGCCGGCTTCGTCACCGGCTCCACCTACGACATCGACGGCGGCTGGAGCGCCTGACCGCCCGAAGCTCCACCCCCGGCCGGCAACCCGGCAGCCCTGCGGCGCGATCGCGCAACCGACGGGGTATCAACCGCGCGCACGGACTATGGTAGGATCGGGCAGCAACACATGAGCGAGGCACGCTATGCCAGTCCAGGATCTGATCGGGCCGCCCCTGCCGACCGCGGAAGAAAAGGCGCTGATCGTCGAACTGCATAAGCGCTTGGGTATGCCGTTACCGAAGCGGCCGGGATCTCGCGACGATGGGGGGCTTGAACCCGCCCCTGCCCCGCGCGGTCCAACGCCGACGCCCATGACAGGCGGGGCAGCAGCGGTCTTCGAGTGACCGTGTCCCGGTGGACTCGCGGGCATGCCTCTGCGGGATCGGTGGCTGTCGCGTCAGACCGCCTGGCGACGCGGCAGATTGCCCGCCGCCGCAGTCGGCGACGCCATTTCCCCACGTCGCCCCCCGGCGCCACTCAACCCCATGGCGAACAGCAGCGACGCCGTCGTCGCCAACGCGGCGGCCGCGATGCGCGGAACACCGAAGCCGGCGAACAGGTCGAGCAACGGCAGATGAACGGCATAGAGCGGGAACGACAGCGCCCCCAGCCGCGCCAATGCCTCGCGCGCGCGCCGAGGCGGCCGCGCCGTCGCCAGCAGCCAGAACAGCAGCGGGAAGACGACGATGATCAGCAGTTCGTCGCCCGTCTTGGTCGGCAGCGGGACGAACGGCAGCGCCAGCACCACGAGCATGGGCAGCGCCAGTGCCTGCCACCAGGACAGGACCGGTCGCCAATGCGTCGCCTGATATCGACGACCGATCAGCATCCCGGCCGTGTACGACCAGCCGACCCGCGCCAGCGCGAGCCACCAGCCGTTGGACGTCGGCCCGAACATCGCGGCACCCCAGAGTTCGATCGCCGTGATGACGGACAGCCCCATGACCAGGCTGACGAGAACCAGCTCGCGTTCCGTCAGCCGGCGCAGCCAGAGCACGTGGACGAGGTTGGCGACCCCTTCCCAGAACAGCGACCATTGCGGACCGTTCAGCGGGAAGATCGCGCCGTCGTTCCAGATCGCGGGCACGATCAGGAGCGCCAGCAGCAGGAACGTCGTGGGATGGGCCACGTCGCCCAGGAATGCGTGGATGATCGCACCGAGTATCGCGGCTGCGGCGATCGTCGGCCATAATCGGCGAACGCGCGCCTTCAACACCGCAGCCGCATCGAAAGCGTGGGTCGAAGTCGACGACCATGCCAGCTGCAGGACGAATCCGCTCAGCATGAAGAAGACGTCCACGAACAGATAGGCGCGCTCGAAGCCAAGCGTCAGCCCGAATATGTTGTGGATGTGGTAGACCATCACCGCGATCGCCGCGATGCCGCGCAAGCCGTCCAGCTGCACCAGGCGCTGACCGCTCGGGTCACCGGCATGCGTCGTCGCGAGGCCATGATCCCCAGGTCTGGTTGCGGCTTCGTTCACCATGAGACGCGTAGCCGGTCGCGGTTAATTTACTCGAAATCGCGCTGCAGCAGTGACGATCGCCACAGGGCGTCAGCGGTACGACGAGACTTCGATGAGGCTACCGTCCGGGTCGCGGATGTAGACCGACTCGATCGGCCCGCGCGCCCCGGCCTTCGTCACCGGTCCGGTCACGATCGGAACGCCGCATGCCGTGAAATGCCGGACCACGGCGTCCGGCTCGGCCGTCGTCAGGAAACAGAGGTCGTCGCTGCCGACACTGGGCGCTCGTGCCGTGAACCAGCTGTCCTGCGAGGCCGCGACCGGGCGTAGATTGATCTTGGAGTCGCCGAACATCATGCTCGTACGGACCTTGCCCGATGCCACGCGCCGGTCGACACGCGCCATCCCGAGCACCCGTTCGTACCACGCTGCGGAGCGTTCCACGTCGGCGACGTTCAGGACGATGTGATCGACGGCCTCGATGGTCAGCACCCGCGTCTCCTCATTCCAGCGGTAATCAGCGATCCTGACGCGCGGGTTTGGCAAGCGCAATGTCGTTGACGTGGCGTGGCGTGGCGTGGCGTGGCGCCCAGCTAAGCCAGCTTGAAGTCCGCCTTGCCCGACACAGGCCGCCACGCGCCGCCAAGCAAGTCCATGACCGTGTTGTTCTTCGGTGGCGATGATTGGAACAGCGTCTTCGTAACGCCGTTGCAGCGGGCATAAGCCTCGAATGCAGGAAACTCGTCCAGCTTTCCGGCGAAGCGCACGCTCAGCGTCTTGCCCGCCGTGTCGGTGATGATCTGGAACGTGCCTTCGTAGTTGATCTCGGCCGCGAAGTTGACCAGCGGGTCGCCTGCGCCTCCATAGATGTCGATTTCGATCGACGACGCGGTAGGCGCGAGCATCGCCCTGCTGATGATGTCCTTTCGTTGCGAGACGGCGCCGCGAACCGTCGCCTTGCACTTGCTCATGTTGGCATCGCCCTGCCCGTTCTGCTTGCCGGTGACCAGGTCCACGCCGGTGGTTCCCGATGTCTGTGCGCTGGGCAGGACGAGTGTGGACGCGCCGTCGATCCGCACGTCCAGCAACGTCCGCATCCTGACGCTGGCCTTCAGACTGTCGTCGAACCCACGCTGGTCGGTCAGATATCCCTGATGATCGCTGGCCTGATAATTGACGAACCTCGCCAGCATTGGCATCGGAATTGCGGTCTTCCCCCGGTGGATGCCGGTGGTCAGCGTCTTGGTATAGCCCGGCACGGTCTTCGGGATGAAGGCGTTGATCCACAATTGAAGACTCAAAGCCATCAGCAGGGTCCTTGTTCGATGCAGCCGGATTGTGCGCGGTCGCATCCGGCATTGGCAAGGTTTCAGTATTACAACGCATCGCATCCGGCATCGGACGATATCCGGTGAGACCGACCGAAATACCGCTGACGGGTAACCGCGCGAAAGCCCCACCAACGGCTTGCGGGCTCACGCGGCATGTCCGGGATGGGAAGGAAGGCGGACATCGAAGCTAACGCCTATTGGCGCGATAAGGTTATCGGGATCGTCGATGGAGGCTCCAGTAGCTTTTCAATAATATCTTTTTTCGCGCGATGAAATTCGGGGTCTCGGTCTTCAAGTCTGCTGCATTCCCTGACCAATACCGCAGCAGTTTCCGGAAATCTTAGCATCTGTTTTGTCAAAGCAATTACCTGCTCTTCCTCAACTTGCGGGGTAGCAGACGCTCTGAACCTGTTATACTGCCACAACGCCCTGACGCTGTTGTCAAAGTGTTTGGGGTCACGGCGGTTGGTGAAGCCGGGGGGTGGATTCTGCCTTATTCCTTGTTCCGCCCCAAAATCATGGGCGGCATAGCAGTGGGACGCTCGCCTACTGTCTGGTTCTATGCGGGTCTTACTCCGAGTGCCGACCGGACTTGATGAGTTACACGCTGCCAATGTCAGAATCAGCGCAACGGCAAGCTGCTTTGGCATCGTAACTCCGATCAAGGATCGCTTGCACGGTAAGAGAGCCATTACTTTGACCCTCGACGCGACTTTGGCAATGTCCGCATTTAGGCGAAAGCGGACGAGCGTCGAGCAACGATCCATGGCATTGTTGTAGGGCTTGGCGGGGGTATTTTGGCGTATATCATGGCATGCCCGCCCCAAACCCCGAGTTTTTAAGGGGTGAGAAAGTCTGCGGCGGATAAGGCCTCTGCCGTTTCCTCGGCACACGGTACGGGGAGTTGGAGCGTTAGTTAGCGAACAGTGTCAGTGCGCAGGACATCTGGCATCCGACCAGCGCGTCGCGCCGCACCCTCGGAATATCGTCGGCACGGGGCGTTGATAGTCCGCGAATGTCCGCGGCATTGGTCGGTTGCAATGTAGGGCAGGCCGGTTCACGACTTATTCGTTCGGTACTTTCTCGACTTCGCGCACCAGTTCCGCCACCTTACTACTTGCCGGTGTATTAGCCGCACCCCTGTAAAGCGTCCTTAATACCGATACGTCGAAGGTGGTAAGTTCGCGCGGCATTTCATTCCGCCCTTCGTCGAATATAGTGGTGATGCTGTTTGCGTAATAAGGCCCTTGAGCACTCGCCATAGTCGACAATCCGCGCATTATTGCATAATCCGCGAGTTGATTAAGCGATTTCCCGATTGCGGCCGAACTATCAATTGCAACAATGCCGAATTCTATGTCCTGACGGGTCTGAACCGGGATGTTGGTATCTCGACGAACCTTGATCGTCGCAGCCCCGTTGAATTTTGCGTCTGGGATCGCAGCAATGCCATCCTCGCTGTGCATCACGGTTGATACCCACACGCGGGCAGGGCCCTTGCTTGCCAGCAATGCTCTTTTTTGAGATTGCTTTGGATCGTTATAAGCGGACGGCAACCGCGAGACGAGCGCCTTGATGTAAGCGAGGCTGTTAGGTGTAAACGCCAGTATGAAATTAGCGGAACAGCGCGGCGCGGCTACCTTGATGCCTGAGTTTTTGGCCACCTGTCGCATTCTCAGGACCAATGTCGCGTTTGCCTCTTCCGACAAACCAGAGGCAACGGGACAAACCGGTATCTGCCAACGCGGAAACTTGCCGTCCACGGGCCGGATCATTTGCTGCACCATCGTTCGGGTCGCTTCATGATTCGGCGGACGTCGCCCTGTTACCACGATGTCCTTGGCCTGCGCATGGACGTCCGCCGGGATGGCGAAAATGCTCAAATACGCGATTGCGATCGCTATCGACGGCATGTGCACCAAAACAAATTCCCAACTTATCGTAAAGGCCAATCGCCGATACGACCGAGATAGAACCGGATCCGAAGTTGAACTAACGCATGCTTCTGGGCAAGCGTTTTGCCATCTTCGAAATACCGCAAATGGGCGTTAGCGGAATGGCCGCTTTGGGAGGAAAGCGGACGGGCGGCTTTTGGCGAGAATTGAGGGAAAGCAGCCATTGGTCGGCAACCTCCTATCACCTACGGTGTGCTTGTGACGCTCTACCGCAAAGCATGGCTGTTCACGGGGTGGACGATGCTCGTGTTCGTTACTTCGCCGCTTTGGCTATTCTGGCCGTTCATCCGCTTAGGTCTCATTGGAGCCCTGCCGGGAATGGCGTCGTGGCTAGCCCACGGCGCAGCCTTCCTATGGCTTTTTCGCTGTCCTGATTGCGGCACATCTCCGTTCACAACGCGGCTTGGCTTCGTCGGAATTAGCCATCCGTGGCCGCGCCGGTGCTGCTCGAAATGCGGCAAAGACCTCAGGGCGAATTAGGGCTGTTTTGGGAAGGAAAGCGGACGTAGACCGATTAACGGACTCGCGACAAAGCCGCTTCTATTTGAAGGTAGGCTTCCGGTCGTCGAGCGCGCTCCGCAGCTATGAAGTTCGCGTGGCGCACAGCAAAGGAGGCGACCTCTTGGAGAGTGTCAGGATAAGGTTCGCCGACACTCCAAAACAAAAAGCCGTGTCTCACTAACGCCTCGACCTTGTTCCACTGCTTCACGTCAGAACGCTTCGGTGGCTTGAACTTACGAGTCAGCCCGACGCTCGGACCGCCGCACTCGGGGCACGGTAAGACAGCCTCGATCCGGCTGGCCCGCTTGAAGCTCTTGCGGCAACAAAAGCAGGCATAGGGATGCAGGTAGGCCGACTGAGCGGTGCCGCCCTTCTGCGCTGGCGGAGATGAGACTGCCTGATCCACAGCGGCAACCTAACCGGAACAAGTGATGTCCGTAAATGGGCGAAAGCGGAATGGCCGCAATGGGAGGAAAGCGGACATTGCTTCGGCGTGGTTCACGCTTACGATCGGAAACATGGAAAATGAATACATGCCGGAATTCGGCGGCGCCAATTTGGAAGACAGTTACTTCCTCGGGATAATCGCTGAAGGCGGCGATCTTCGATTAAGGGTCCTGTTTGCCCTTACGACCGATCACCCCGATTATGCTCCTCCGCTACCCGGCGAGGCGCATTGCTATCGTGAGGGTAGCATTGTGCTGAAACAGCCATCAATCGTTGAATGGCTACCCGGCAAGCCGAATGTCGCGCGAGACCTAGACGGCACGTTCGACTTCGGCAGTATCGGACTGCACTGGCTGACCCCTAGCCGTTTCCAAATATCCACCGAGTGGTTCGACGCGACGGTTGAAGTAGCGCATATGCACCTCGACCTGTCGCCCTTGAATGTCCGTTAATGGGCGACTGCGGACCAAGTGCCCTCTACGGGATCGACCTCCCCCGCGTCGACCGGAGTCAACCTGCCAGACACGCGAAAGCTCACGCCGCGAGCTTGGCTGACCGCACGCAATAGACGCCGTCCATGCCGCGACCCGTGACGGTCTGGACTGCTAGCCTGACCCGCACTGAAGATTTTCCGCCGCGTGGCTGGGCTGAACGCCGAGGGCGACTGCCGCGATCACGATACGTGGCCGGTGTTCACGCCGCCGCCGGAAATGTCGTCGCGCCCACGCTCGGGAACGAAGGCGAGTCGTCCATGCGCCATCAACGCGCAGGGTCAGTCCGGAGTACCCTTGATCTGACAGACGAGCGTGGCAGTACCGCCACCTCGGTCGTCGAGGTAGAGTTCCGTATAGGGGTTGCCAGCGACCCTTCTGCTGTAGTGCCGAATCCTGTACTTCCTGTAGGATTCGGGATCCATCTGCAAACGGGCGGCCTTGACGGTCTGGTCCACGGTCACGCCGTTGTCGAAGACGGTGACATACATCGCGTTCGCGTCGCCGATCATGCCGTTGAGTTCCACCGACCGGACAGGCAAGCCGAGAACGGTCAGGCCGGCGGGTGCCCGAATCTTGCCCCCGACGCTCTCCAGATCGCCATCGCGCCCTTCCCGTGTGAAGCCTAGCGACTTGAGCAGCGTCACGTCGCGCGCGCGCTCGGCCCGGCCAGCCGCCGTACTGTGATAGGTCTGCACGGCAGCGATGGGGTTCTCGTCGAAGTCACACGACAGGGCTTTCACGTACCGCGCGGGGAGGTTCTTGCTGGCCGCCATCGAAGGTCGGATCGTGCCCTTGCCCGGTCGTGGACTCGGCGCATCACGACTGGCCGCGTTGGTCAGGTCCCCATCGGATCGATCCGCGGAGGAACCGCACGCCGTGAGCGCGATCATGCACAGCAGGAAGACCTTCATTGCAGGTGCGTCCTTCATCGTGAAAAATTCACATCGACACCAAATTTGGTGCTCTTCGACAATCGATTGACCAGCCTTCTGACCTCGATCGCGGTCGGCCACAAATGTCGTGGCAGGAGGTTGTTGTTGGGGTTCGTACTCATCCCCGTCCTGAGATCTGGACTGCGGCGGCCCGCCACGACACCGCCCTGCCGATTGGCGGGGATGAAGGCGTCCGGTCGTTGGAGCAAAAGGCCCTCGCGCCCCTCCGGTTTCAAATAGCCGACACCGGGGTGGCTGTATTCGTCGGGTAGTCCGATGCAGTGACCGAATTCGTGACTGAACGTCCACGCCGGTTCGGTTGCCGCGATGTGCATCTCGATCCTGTGCGATTGAGTCCAGGCGCCGGACATGACGAACGGCGGCCGGTCGGTCCTGCCCGGGACCATGGGAAGATCGTTCTGTGTCGGATACACGCACAAGACGTAATCGGCGCTCGCCATCGATTGAGTCCATCTGATCCGAAACTCGACATCGAGGTTGCGCGAGACTCCGGTGGGTCGACCTCGATCGTCCAGCACGAACAGTATCATTCTCAACCTGCGCTGGTTCCACAGCGACCGGACCTGATCGACCAGATTATCCTTGGCTCTCTGCATCTCGCCTGCGGTCGAGGAGAATCCGTAGCCGGATATCGCGAAGAAATTCAGGGTGACGAGGACTTTTCTCTTCGACGAAGCCATGATGCTCAGGCTGGCTTTATACCCAGGCGCTTGCTGGCTGACTCTATGTGCTCCACCCGTATCGGCGTAATAATTGTAATATACGCCGGCACTGTTGCCAGTATGTATTCGCCCCAGCATATCCGGCCAGTGTTGGTCGCTCATGCCTTTCCCCTGGTCCATGCCGCGTTGGCAACGCGCCGACACACGTCAACGTACGCGACACCGCATCGATGTCCAGCGCCGCCCGATGGTTACGCCCGTCAGGCCGTAGCGTTCTTCCCGGAATATTGGTTTCAGGAGAGCAGTCGCGGCTCAGCGTCTTGTGCGCGCTGACCAATGACCACCCGGCTTAGTGCTCGGCGAAGCGGCCAGCCGGCAGCGACTGTTCCGCAGCCGCGTCTATCGACGACTCCGCCTTGCACATCTTGGACGAGATCGTGCGCTCCCCGCGAGACACGACCAGTCCGCTGGAGAATGCCGGATCGTTGCCGCCGTCCCCGAAAGCGGTGCGCACCGTACTATCGTAGACGGTGTAGGTGTAATCACCATTTTTGGCGGTGATCTGCGATTCCCATCCTCCCGAATAGCCACGGTTGGCGAAGGTCAGGCTGCGCGAGGTCAACTCCACCTTGCCGGGCGATCCGTAGCGATAGACCGCACCCGAACCACTGCCGCAGACCGACACGCGCTTGGCACCGATCTCGCAGGAAAATAAGGGCGTTTCGCCAGCCTCGCACAGCGTGTCGCCCGCGCGCGCGGCCTCGCTAGCGCTGGGGACGGGCGGCGTCGGGTAAGTGGCGTCGTCTGCGACGACCGCGTTGGCTGTAACCGGGACCGGCGCCACCGTTGCCGTTCCCGCCGACGCGGCGCCGGACGCTTCGTCGCCTGCGCGGGCGTCCTTGGACGAGCCACATCCCGCGATTGATGCCAGCGCGATCAGTCCTCCGCCGGCTGCCAGGCTCCTGACGCTCTTTGACATGCTGCCTATCGTTCCGCACTCCCGTGATCGCCACCGTTGACGGTGGAAGATATGCCGTCGAATTGTGCCCGCGCCAACACAGTTTGGGTGCGCCGTTCAGGCCGTTCGACGCCCAGAACCTGCCCGCGCTGTCGGCTGCGGTTTGAGGCTCGGCCAGCTGCTCGGCGCGCGTTGGTGTCAATGCCATGCGCGCGCATAGCCGGACTGAGCGGGCCGATGAAACGGGCTGTGCGTGCCCCGGCGGTGGGCATGATTGCGCGCAACCGCGCCTCCGTCACGTCTCGGGCAACCGCTACAGCCTGCTTGCCCAATATGGGTGCCGAGCGAGTTCCGGCGGGGGGACGGTGCCGCACGGTAGGGCGTTGCGAGGCGACCGGCTTGGTTCAACGATCACAGGCGGCACGGATGCTCTGCCATAATTCGGTGGCTTCCCGCTCGGCACGATCCATCGAGCTCGGCTTAGGCTGAGGCGCGCGGTTCGTCTTGGCTGGCGCCCGGCCTCCGTGCGGGTGCGGGCGGAAGGCCCGTAGCGTGCGAAAATGGGGGTAATCGGAATGGCCGCTTTGGGAAGGTTGGCGGCCGGGAGCTGGGTTATGCTAACCAGAACCATGCAGTGGTTTGAGCGCTTCGCGTCCGAAGGTTTAGTCTTTCCGGCGTGTATGATTGCGTTCGGCGCGATGGTACTCTTGCGCGCGGCGTCGACGCCGACGTTGACCCGAAATCAACTGGATCCGGTACCCACTTGGGTCCGCTGGCTGGCGCTGAAGGATAGCCGGCAGCTCCAACGCCGAGGCGGATGGGCCGTGATCGCGTTCGCGACTGTGATCGCTATCGTACGGCTTATGTCAAACCGGTGACGTCCGCTATCGGGCAATTTCAATCGTTCCGCCGGTGCCCGGTGCGATCGCCTGCCATGGCCAGAGCGGCGAGGGACGGCTTGGCGACCCTCCGCCGGCGATGCAGCGCGCAGGCGTTCGCTCAGCGCGCCGGTGCGGCGATCCGGATTTCGAACAGCGTGGGCCAGTATTTGCCGGTCACGAACAAACGCCCCGCCTTCGCGTCCCAGGCGATGCCGTTGAGCACGGCTTCCGGGTCGGTCGCGCCGACTTCGGCGACCAGCGGGCGGAGATCGACGACCGCCGTCACCTTGCCCGACGCCGGATCGATGCGGACCAGGAAGCCGGTGTGCCAGACGTTCGCAAGCAAGGCGCCGCCACCGGAACCGCCGACATATTCGAGCTCGTTGATGTCGCGCAGCGGGCGGCCGTCGAACGTCACCGCCACCCGGCGGCGCTCGGCCAGCGTCAGCGGATCGCGGAAGATAATGTCGGGGCTGCCGTCGGACTGGATCAGCGAAACACCGTCGCTGGTCAGGCCCCAGCCCTCCCCGGTGTAGCGGTTCTCGCCCTTCGCCTTCAGCGTGCGGACGTCCCAGCGATGCGCGATCCCGTCATGCCAGGTCAGGCTGACGAGCTGGTCTTTCCACAGCGCCAGCCCCTCGCCGAACTGCGCGGGATCGATTCGCACCCTGGCGAGGATCTTGCCATCGGCGAGCGACACCCGGCGGACATCGGATTGCCGCTCCTGCCCGGTGCTCTCGTACAGCGCGCCGTCGTGCCACAGCAGCCCTTCGGTGAACGCGGTGCGATCGTGCGGATAGCGCGCGACGATCGTCGCCGCCAACACCGGCACGCGCGCCTCCGGCGCAGGGGGGGCCGTGGCGGCCTTGGCCTGTGCCGGGCCAGTTGGCACCCGCGTAGCCCGCGCCTGCGCCGGAGTCGCCGACGACATCTGCGACGACGACACGAAAACGGCCGGCCCCGCCAAAGCGAGACCGGCCGCGATCATTATCCTACCGAACACGGTACGATCAGCGTTCTGAGTCGGACAGCGATCAGCCGCCTGCGCTCAGGTTCACCGCTGCATACTTGCCGCGACGATCGACTTCGAGCTCGAACTCGAGCTTGTCGCCCTCGTTCAGCGTCGCCATGCCGGCGCGCTCTACGGCCGAGATGTGGACGAATGCGTCGGGCTGTCCGTCGTCGCGCTGGATGAAGCCGAAGCCCTTCATCGCGTTGAAGAACTTGACCGTACCGGTCGCCTTCTCGCCGGTCAGCTGGCGCTGTGCGCCACCTGCACCACCGTCACGATCGCCACCACGGGGCGCGCCCGGGCCGGCATCGCGGTCACGCGGCGGGCCGCGATCGGTGACGGCCATCGGCTCGCCGTCGATCTTGAGGTCGGTTGCCGAGATACGGCCACCGCGGTCGACGAGCGTGAAGCCGAGCGGCTGACCCTCGGCAAGCGCGACCATGCCGGCCTGCTCGACGGCGCTGATGTGGACGAACACGTCCTCGCCGCCGTCATCGCGAACGACGAAGCCGAAGCCCTTCTGCGCGTTGAAGAACTTTACGACGCCGGTGCCTTCGCCGACGACCTGGGGAGGCATGCCGCGACCACCGCCGCCGCCGCCACCGCCCGAGAAGCCGCCGCCACCGCCGCCGCCGCGGTAACCACCGCCGCCGCCGCCGCTGCCGCCACCGAAGCTGCTGCCGCCGCCGTAGCTGCTGCCACCGCCGCCGTAGCTCGAGCCACCGCCGCCGCCATAGCTGCTGCCGCCGCCGCCGAACCGATCGCCACCGCCGCCGAAGCTGCTGCCGCCGCCGAACTCGTTATCGCCGCCGCCGAAGCTGTCGCGCTTGTCGCGGCCACGCCCGCCACGGTTCCCGCGGCCACCTTTATCGAAACCCATAAGCTCTGTTCGTCTTCCCGGTTCGCCCGCAAATTTCTCAAAACCCTTGTGCCGGACGACGAACGCGGGTTTTCCAGCGCGAAACCTTTTGCGCCTTGAGACTACCCGTAGCGCAAATTACAAGGCGTCGCGAATAGATTCTGATCCGCAGCCGATCGATTTGGACCGAAAGTGGCGCAGGTGTCGCTTGCAGGCCACGACTCGTCGCATTGCGCCATGACGGGCCACAACTTCGCCCGATTCGCGGTCGCGTCGGGCGACACGGCCATTGAGCGTTCAGCCGCGGGCCGCTACGGCCGGTGCCATGACAGTTTATCTCCACGAAGGCGACATCCCCGCCGATCTGTTCGCGGCCGGCGCCGCGATCGCCGTCGATACCGAGACGATGGGGCTCATCACCCCGCGCGACCGGCTGTGCCTCGTCCAGCTGTCGGATGGCGGCCCCGACGAGCATCTCGTCCGTTTCGCCGCCGGCGCCGGCTACGACGCACCCAATCTGAAGGCGCTGCTTGGCGATCCGGGCCGCGTGAAGCTCTATCATTTCGGTCGATTCGATATCGCCGCGGTCCAGCATTATCTCGGAATTGTCGCGGCGCCGGTCTATTGCACCAAGATCGCCTCACGGCTGGTCCGCACCTATACCGATCGCCACGGCCTGAAGGAGCTAGTCCGCGAACTGCTCGGCCAGGATATCTCGAAGCAGCAGCAATCGTCCGACTGGGGCAGCCCCGAACTGTCGGAGGCGCAGAAGGATTATGCGGCCTCCGACGTCCGCTTCCTCCACCGGCTGCGCACCGAGCTCGACAAGCGGCTGATTCGCGAGGGCCGCATGGAACTGGCGCAGGCGTGCTTCGACTTCCTGCCGACCCGCGCCGCCCTCGATCTCGCCGGCTGGCCCGAGATCGACATTTTCGCGCACGCATGATCGCCGCATGATCGACGTTCCGCCGCCTTCCCCGACCGCCCGCCGCGTGCGCACCGCGCGGCAGGACTGGGCCGCGCCCGGTGGCAGTCACGATCGGCTGGTGGCGATCGCGCGGCTCGGCCTGCCGACCGCGATCGGCGTGCTCGCGGCGTTCCTGGTGATGGCGCCGCTGACCGCGGGCGGCGACGTGTCGTTCCTGCTCGACAAGAACAAGGTCGACGTCGCGCAGGAGCGGATGAAGATCCAGTCGGCGCAGTATCGCGGCGAGGATTCGAAGGGCCAGGCGTTTACGCTCGACGCCGCCTCGGCGATCCAGAAGAGTTCCGCCGAGCCGATCGTCCAGCTCAACACGCTCGCCGCGCGGATTCAGCTCACCGATGGCCCCGCCGACATCAAGGCGAACACCGGCCGCTACGACATGGACACCGAGAAGGTGCAGCTGTTCGGGCCGCTCAACGCCACCGCGGCGGGCGGCTACGACCTCAAGACCACCAACGCGACGATCGACATGAAGGCGCGGACGCTCGAGAGCGGCGGGGCTGCGACCGGCACGGTCCAGCAGGGGACGTTCAGCGCGAACAAGCTGCGCGCCAACCTGGAAGCACGCACCGTGACGCTCGACGGCAATGCCCGCTTGCGGATCGTGCCCAGAGGGCCGAAATAGCCGCCATGCGCGCCACCCCCATCCTCGCCGGGCTATCCGCCCTGTCGCTGTCCACGCTCTCGCTGGCCGCCCTGTCGTTGTCCACGGCTGCGGTCGCGCAGCAGGCGCACAACTCGAACGCCCCGATCAATTTCGGCGCGGATCACATCGAACTGCAGGACAAGGCGAACCGCGCGGTGCTGTCGGGCAACGTCTCCGTCAAGCAGGCGGAGATGACGCTGAACTCGGCGCGGATGACGGTCGCGTACACCGGCGAGGTGATCGGCGGCAATCCGCAGGTCTCGCGGCTCGATGCGTCGGGCGGCGTGACGGTGAGGCGCCCCGATCAGACCGCGAAGAGCCAGTACGCGATCTACGATCTCAACAAGCGCGTCATCACGATGCTCGGCGCGGTCACGCTGACGCAGCAGGGCAATACCGTGAATGGCGGGCGGCTGACGATGAACCTCGACACCGGCCGCGCGGTGATCGACGGCTCGTCGGTCGGCGGCAGCAGCGGCGCGACCAGCAGTGGCGGTACGGTGACACAGTCGGGCGGTCGCGTGACCGGCACCTTCTCGGTTCCCAAGCGCAACTGATCCAGTCCATCACGCCGGGGCTTTCCACCGCGCGCAACCTCATGCATGTTTCCTTCCATGCATGTTTCCTGCCAATCCGGCCCCGCGTAAAGCGTTCGGCACTCTATTCCTGCGAGGCATGATCCCATGGACGCCACCACGCTGCCCCCGATCGAAGCGGTAGAGCCGATTGCCGAGCCGCCGATCAGCGACGGGCTCCAGGTCGTCTCGATCGCCAAGTCCTACGACAAGCGCGTCGTGCTTACCGACGTGTCGGTATCGGTCGGGCGCGGCGAGGTGGTCGGGCTGCTCGGTCCCAACGGCGCCGGCAAGACGACGTGCTTCTATTCGGTGATGGGCCTGGTGAAGCCCGATTCGGGTCGCATCATGCTCGACGGCGAGGACATCACGAAGCTGCCGATGTACCGGCGCGCGATCCTCGGCCTTGGCTATCTACCGCAGGAAACGTCGATCTTCCGCGGGCTGACGATCGAGAAGAACATCCTGACCGTGCTCGAGCTGTCCGAGCCGGACAAGGCGGCGCGGCAACGCAAACTCGATACGCTGCTCGAGGAGTTCGGGCTCACCCGGCTTCGCGCGGCACCGGCGATGGCATTGTCGGGCGGCGAGCGGCGGCGCGCCGAAATCGCCCGCGCACTTGCGGCCGATCCGTCGATCATGCTGCTCGACGAGCCGTTCGCGGGCATCGATCCGATCTCGATCGCCGACATCCGCGATCTCGTGAAGGATCTCAAGCGCCGCGATATCGGCGTGCTGATCACTGACCACAACGTCCGCGAGACGCTCGAAATCGTCGACCGCGCGTACATCATCTACGACGGCCGCGTGCTGTTCTCCGGCTCGCCGGAAGAACTGGTCGCCGATGCCAACGTGCGTCGCCTGTATCTCGGCGAAGGCTTCTCGCTTTAATTCATTGCTTACGATCCTCCCCCGCAAGGGGGAGGTGGCGCCAAAGGCGTCGGAGGGGGAGGACATGAAACACCGGTTGGCTCTTACCTCCCCCTCCGTCAGGCTGTGCCTGCCACCTCCCCCTTGCGGGGGAGGATTGGAACTCACCTCCGCGTCATGAGCCTCGCCCCTCGCCTGGACATCCGCCAGTCGCAATCGTTGGTGATGACCCCGCAGCTCCAGCAGGCGATCAAGCTGCTGGCGCTGTCGAACCTGGAAATCGAGGGGTTCATCGCCGAGGAAGTCGAGCGCAACCCTCTCCTCGAAGCGACGGCCGCCGAGGACAACGACGCCCCCGACCGCGAGCCCGCCCCCGAAGTGCGCGACGAACGCGTGGCGGCCGACGAACTCGTCGCGGGCACGGGTAGCGGCGACGAACCGACGCTCGACGTCGACTACGCCACCGAAAGCCACCAGCAGGACAGCGTCGCCGACGGCGGCAGCGGTATGGACGGTGCGCTGTCAATGACCGGCGCGAGCGCAGGCGGTGCCGGCGGCGAGGACGGCCCCGATCTCGACGCGTTCGCCGATACCAGCCTCAGCCTCGCCGATCACCTGCTCGCACAGGCCGGCCCCGCAATCCCCCACGAGGACGCGTTCATCGCCGCGCACCTGATCGACCAGATCGACGAGGCGGGCTATCTGACCGTATCGTTGCTCGACATCGCCAACCGGCTCGGCGTGCCGCTGGTCCGCGTCGAGGGCGTGCTGGCGACGATCCAGACCTTCGACCCGACCGGCGTCGGCGCGCGCGATCTCGCCGAGTGCCTGACGCTGCAGGCGAAGGAGGCGGATCGCTACGATCCGTGCATGGCGCGGCTGATCGACAATCTCGACCTGCTCGCACGCGGCGAACTGACGCGGCTGAAGCGGATGTGCGACGTCGACGACGAGGACATGGCCGACATGATCCGCGAACTGCGCGGCTATGATCCGAAGCCCGGCTGTCGTTTCGGCGGCGAGCCTGCGCAATCGGTCACCCCCGACCTGTTCGTCGCGCGCACCAAGGCCGGGTGGGCGATCGAGATCAACGCCACCACCCTGCCGCGCGTGCTGGTCAACCGCAGCTACTACACCGAACTGTCGGGCGGGCAGCAGGACAAGGCATCGAAGGCGTGGCTGTCGGACTGCCTCGCCAGCGCGAACTGGCTGGTCAAGGCGCTCGACCAGCGCCAGCGGACGATCATCAAGGTCGCGACCGAGATCGTGAAGCAGCAGGAGGCGTTCTTCCTCAAGGGCGTCGCGCATCTCCGCCCGCTGACGCTGCGCCAGGTGGCGGACGCGATCGAGATGCACGAATCGACCGTCAGCCGCGTGACGAGCAACAAATACGTCTCGTGCGCGCGCGGGCTCTACGAGCTGAAATACTTTTTCACGAGCGCGATCCAGTCCGCGGACGGCGGCGAGGCGGTGTCGGCGCAGGCGGTGAAATCGGCGATCAAGGCGCTGATCGACACCGAGGGCGCCAAAATCCTGTCGGACGACACGCTGGTCGACCTGCTCAACGCCAAGGGCTTCGACATCGCGCGCAGGACGGTGGCGAAGTACCGCGAGGCGCTCGGGATCGGCAGTTCCGTACAACGCCGCCGGGCGAAGGCGCTGGAGGGAGCAAGGTAGGCGCGCTCCCTCGCGATCCTCCCCCGCCAGGGGGAGGTGGCTGGCCCTTGCCAGACGGAGGGGGAGGAAGGAGCAACGCTTGTTCCGTGTCCTCCCCCTCCGTCGCCTTCGGCGCCACCTCCCCCTGGCAGGGGAGGATCGCATGGGCATCACGCAATGATCTGGTCTGACGTCAGGATTTAGTTCGGCACCCGCCCCGCCCCGTCAGCCCCCGAGACACTCG
Organism: Sphingomonas faeni; assembly: GCF_040407565.1. Lineage (GTDB taxonomy): Bacteria > Pseudomonadota > Alphaproteobacteria > Sphingomonadales > Sphingomonadaceae > Sphingomonas > Sphingomonas faeni_F. Next base: position 104,145 of record NZ_JAPZPR010000007.1, on the reverse strand, counting down.
CGCCACCCGGCGGCGTCGCACTCCGCGCCTCGCCGACGGCAACGTCGTACCAGCGCGACAAATCCGCCTTCATCTGGTGCAGCGCCTCCGGATTGAGATACGTCATGTGCCCGGCGGGATAATAGCGGTACGCCAGGTTCCGCTGCCGCGACGGGTCAAGCATCATGTGCCCGAGGTCGTTCTCCGTCCCGAAGAACGGCGTCGCCATGTCGTAATAGCCATTCATCGACAGCACATTGAGATACGGATTCTCGCGCATCGCCGCGGCGAGGTCGACCGCGGTGTTCGGATTGTTCTGCGACTGGCCACCACGCCCCGGCGCGTCGTGCTTCCAGTTCCACGTCCAGCCCGGCGCATCGCGCGCGCTCAGGCGGTACGGCATCTCGGTCTTGTAGCCGAGCGTGTGCGTCACATAGTCGTTGAACGTCGCGATGAACGCGCCGGCGATCGCGGTGTCCGACGCGTCGGTCTCGGGCCGCTCGCCCGCCGCATCGCTGTCGACGCCGGTGTAGCGCGAATCGAACCGCCCGAGCGTGAGGCGCTGGTCGCGCAGCAACTCCTTCTGGAAGCGCGCGAGATCGATGCGGAGGTTGGCGCGCTTGATGAAGTCGGGCGAAATCCCGATCAGCTGGCTCATCCGGTTGGCGACCGCATCGCGTTCCGCATCCGGGATCGTCTGCCCCTTCGACAGCGCCGCCGCATACGGACCGGTCGCGAACGCGCGGGCCTCGGCGACGATCGTCGCGACGTCGGCGGGGCGGTTCTGCAGGCGGTTGTGATACCAGGCGCTCGCCGCATAGCTCGGCAGGTAGTTGAGGTAGATCTCGTCGAGCCCCGGCTGGCGGTACCCGTAGTTCATGATCGACGACAGCAGCACGACGCCGTTCAGCGCCATCCCGCGATCCTGCAACTGATAGGCGAGCGCGCCCGACCGGGTGGTGCCGTAGCTCTCGCCGAACAGGAACTTCGGGCTGTTCCAGCGGCCATATTTGGTGGCGTAGCGCAAGATGCCCTTGGCGAACGCGTCGGCATCCTCGTCGACGCCGTAGAAGGCGGACGGCTTGGTATCGCCGAGCGGTCGCGAATAGCCCGTGCCGACCGCGTCGATGAACACCATGTCGGTCTTGTCGAGCAGCGTGTCGGGGTTGGGCCCGAAGTCGTACGGCGCGGGCTTGATGTATTCGGGATTGGCGGTGCGCAGCCGGACCGGCGCGAACGAGCCCATGTGCAGCCAGAAACTGGGGGACCCCGGGCCACCATTGTAGAAGAAGGTCACCGGGCGCTTGGTACCCGGCTTCACGCCGTCGAGCGTGTAGCCGGTGTAGAACATGCTCGCGGTCGGCTTGCCCTCGGTATCGCGCAGCGTCAGCGTGCCGACGGTCGCGGTATAGCCGAGCGACCGGCCGCCGACGGTGACGCGACCCTTCGACTTGACCTCCTGCTCGGCGACGGGCGCGTTCGCGTAATCCGCCTCCGCCTCGGCCTTCATCCGGTCCGCGTTGGACTCCGACTTTTCCTTCTTCGGCGCATCCTGCGCGATGGCGGTCGTGGAAAGCGATAGCAGCAACAGAGCGGCGAACTTGGTCGAACGGGCCACGGAATATCCTTGCGACAGAAGCGATGCCCTATCCTGCCGGGACTTCCACAAAGCGCAAGCCTCGGTATCCGCAATCCTCCCCCGCCGGGGGGAGGTGGCGCGAGGCGACGGAGGGGGAGGACACGGAACGGAGGTTTTCCCTTTCTTCCCCCTCCGATCGGCAAGCGCCGGCCACCTCCCCCCGGGCGGGACAGGATCAGGGGTTCAGTCGTCCTCGTCCTCGAACCCCACCAACGCCAGCGCGCGCGCCTTGATCTGCCGCGTCATGCACCAATGGACCAGCGCGTCCTCGCGCCCATGCGTCACCCACACCTCCTTCGGTGCGATCTCGGTCAGCGTCGCGGTCAGTTCGTCCCAATCGGCGTGATCGCTCAGGATCAGCGGCAGTTCGACGTTCTTCTGGCGCGCGCGCCCCCGCACCCGCATCCACCCGCTCGCCATCGCCGTGATCGGATCGGGTAGCCGCCGCGACCAGCGATCGTTGAGCGCGCCGGGCGGGCACATCACGACATGCCCCGCCATGTCCGCCTTCTTCGCGTCCGCCACGGGCAGCAGCTCGCCGAGCCGCACGCCGTGCTCGGCATACAGGTCGCACAGCTTCTGCAATGCGCCGTGGATGTAGATCGGCGCCGAATGCCCCCGTTCGCGCAGTTCGGCGATCACCCGCTGCGCCTTGCCCAGCGCATAGGCCCCGACGACCACGCAGCGATCGGGGTTGGCATGCAGCGCGGCGATCAGCTTGTCGATTTCGTCGCCGGTGTCGGGGTGGCGAAACACCGGCAGGCCGAACGTCGCCTCGGTGATGAACACATCGCATTTGACCGGCTCGAACGGCGTGCAGGTCGGGTCCGAGCGGCGCTTGTAGTCGCCCGACACGACGATCCGCTCGCCGCGATAGTCGAGCACGATTTGCGCAGAGCCCAGCACGTGACCGGCCGGGACGAAGCCGATATCGACTGCATCGTCGCCGTCTCCCATCCGGATCGTCTCGCCATACGCCACCGGGTTGCCGGCCTGCGGGCCATAGCGCGCATCCATGATCGCCAGCGTCTCGGGTGTCGCCCACACCGCCGCATGCCCGCCGCGCGCGTGATCGGCATGACCGTGCGTGACGAGGGCCTTCGCGCTCGGCACCGACGGATCTATCCATGCGTCGATCGGCTTGACGAGGATGCCGTGCGGATGCGGTTCGAGCCAGTCGCCGAGTTTTGCCATGACGCTAGTACGCGCGAACCGCCACCGCGGTGCCGTGCATGCCACACCGGTCGCGTCGTGCTCGGTCGCAGCCCTCGCGACCGGCTGATGGCCGGGATAGGAGGACAGCCCGCCGGATTCCTCGCGGGTCTTCTTACGCCGCCAAGCATTGAGATGCCGGAACGGCAGCGGCAACCGATCGCCACCGGACGTGGAATGGCGATCGTTCGGAACGCGCCTTACCGCGGCCTATCGTGCAGGCTGAAGCAAACCGGGCGGCGTCTGATTACTATAGGCGAGGATTTCAGCGGACTTGCGTTGAATATACAGCTGATGATTCTTGGAGAGCGTCCCGCCATCCTGCGCCTGAAGTTGCAACGCCTCCTCTCGCAGCGCAATTGCTCGCTCGCGTTTTTGCCGGCGCATCGTCGGCGTTTCGAGCGAACTTCGCGACAGGTAATCGGCAGAGCGTGTTCCGGCCTCGGGCGAGGGGAGTTGTGACGGACTGAGGGTAGGCGTCGGCGAGCCCTGGTACGGCGAACTCTGCGCAAAGGCCGGCGAAGTTGCGCCAGTCGCGATCAACGCGGCAATCATGATCTTCATATCCGTCCTCCACGACGTTGCACGAAACATACCGCCCGCTGCGATCTCTATAGGGTAGAATACGGGGCAATCTTCACCAGCTACATGCTGCCGCCATCGGCGTTGACCTGTGCCCATTTGGCGGCGGTCTCGGCCTTTACGTAGAGGCGGCGGGCTTCCCGCGGGTTGCTCGACGTCCATTTGTCGGGCGCCGATGCGATGAACCTGAGCGTTCTGGCGATCCTCTCCTGCCGCTCGCGGCGCATCGTCGGCGTTATGCTGTTGTCGAAAATGCCCACTTGCCCACCGATCGGGTCGATCCGGGGAAGCGCGGCACCGAACGTCGACCCGGTCGTCGGGTTCGCGTTCGGGCTGATGAAAATGAACTGGGCGGGGGCGACCGTCGCACAAGAGGCGAGACCGAACGCAGCAAGTATCTTCAGCATCGAACATCTCCCGATCGTACCGAGGAAACTGACGGAAGCGTCGATAGGTTGCAAGCGTGTATCCGCGGAGATGCCGCGACCTCCCGCCCGCGCTGTTTGTTCCCAACAGGGCACTGCCCCCGCCAGGACAAGCAGCGCGGCCTCGACGCGGCCGCCGGGACACACACGCTTCTGCCGTCGTCTATTGTCGCGTTTGCGCGGGGTCACGACCGCGACTTTGCGCCGACGCCGATCGCCTCATCCTCCCGTCGATGCGCGTAGAAACGCATCGGATTTCTCCAGAATTTGTTCGCGTGCCGTCGAATCGTAGATCTGATGGTCCAGGCCATCGAACGTCACCAACTCGACCGGCTTGCCCGCGGACTTCAGCCGGGATTCCATCAGAGTGGATTGACTGTAGGACACATTGCTATCCAGATTTCCGTGAAACAGCAGCACGGGCGCAGCTATCCGTTGCGCGTTTTTGGCAGGCGATGCCTCTGGCTCGAGCGCGCCCAAATAGTCTTTGGTCATTCGGTAGTATTGGTAGCCGCGTAATTGTTCGCTCAGGCTAGCGGGATCCGTGACCGGTGCAATTGCGACGATGGCCTTGAATAGCTGAGGGTCGAGGACACCAGCTTCCAACGCTGCATAGCCCCCGTAGGACCAGCCAACGATGGCCAGCTTGCGGGGATCGGCGATGCCCTGCTTTACCAGCCAGCGACCTGCATCGCTGGTGTCACCCACCGCTTTGCGCCAGGACCGAAAACCATTTTCCATGCGGTAGGCGTCGCCATATCCCGACGAGCCGCGATAATTGGGTTGGATGACCGCATAACCACGCGCTGCATAGAACTGCGCCAGCCAGTCGAAGCCCCATTCGTCACGCGCGCTCGGGCCGCCGTGCGGCATGACGATCGCGTGCAGGCCCTTTGCCGGGCCGGTCGGCGGCATCGTCAGATAGGCAGGAATCATCGTGCCGTCCTGCGCCGGGTATGTGATGGCCTGGACATTGGCGAGTTTGCGCCCGTCGAGCTGTGGGCGATCCTGCATCAGGATCCGAAGCTTCTTCGTAGCCTTGTCGAATAGATAATAGCGGCCAGGATCGTTGTCCGCCGCCGCGTGCACCAGGAGCTGCTTTCCATCGCTGCTCGAATCGACGACATCGATGATCGGCAGCAAGGGCAACGCCTTGTGAAGCATCGTAATGTCGGATTTCACGGCCGGGTCGAAGTATACGGCGGTACGCTTGTCGGTAGCGTAGGTGGCGCCGACGATGTGCCCGTCACGGCCGATGCGGATCAGGCCGTCGATGTCGACGTCGGGTCGCGAAAGAACGAGAGTTTCGGCATCGCTGCCATCCAGCGCCCGCGCAAATAGCGCCTGCCGTCCCCCTGTCTTGCGCAAGCCATAGACGACGTTGGCGACCGGATCGATACCGTACGGGTTGAACCCCTCCCGCTTGATCATGTCGTAGATGCCGAAATCGAGCCAGTCGGTCGACCCAGCCTTGCGATAGCGATAGGTGATCCGCCCATCGAACTGCCCGGTGCCCGCCACCATCTGGTAGCCGGCGATGCGGATCGTCCCGCGTCCGTCGGAAATATACTCGGCGACGTTGGGTTTTGGCGGCTCGACGTTGCGGTGCTGCCCCGTCCGGGTATCGACCCTGTCGACGCCGGTACCCGAGCGGAGCGTGCCGATATTGGTGTCGATCGTATCGGTGCGACTATAGTCGCGATCCATCAGCACCTGGCCGTCCTCGCCCGGCAACCAATCGCGCACCGACCCGCCATAATAGGTCGCGTCCCGCTGGTTGACTTGACGACCGGTCAACATCTTCTGATTGCTGCCCGTCGCATCCGTCGCGACGACGCGTGTATAGAGCATCGGCCGGGTATAGTCCGGCGCCTTGAACGCTCCCCAGATCGTGCACACCAGCCGCGCGCTGGCGACGAAGCGACACGCGGACAGCCTGTCGGGCGCGCCACTCACCGCCAGCGCCCCCTTCGGTTCCGCACCATCGCCAACCGCGACCGTATACAAGGTCGAAGACTGCCCGCTGCCCGGTGCGACGAACGCGATCCGCTGCCCGTCGGGCGAAAGGCTGATGTCCTCGACAGCGGGGCGGGCACCGAATGCCCGCGCATCTTCCGCAACCGTTTGCGCATTGGCCCCGACAGAGATCGCCAAAGCGACCGCCGCAATACCCCTTTTCATCCTACCATCCCCCCGCAGCTGCCGAACCATTTTGGATTTCGGCCGCTCGATCAGGTTGTATCGCTGGATTGACCTGACGCAACCGACTTCGGCCGTGACCGCCAGGCGATCGATCGGCGTCCTCCGCCGTCACGACACCTGCTCCGGATTGCACCGCCCCACTGCCGCGACGCGACGATCGAGACGCAGGGATGTCAGCGCCGAACGCATGGCCAATCTCGGGCCTCGGCTTGCCCGCCCGAGCGGCCGCAACCGGGCGCAAGCGAAATAGCCGGAAGGAGAGGACAGCGGACCGGCGGCTTTCGGTCGAAGGTCTGGTGATAGCGCACGGTCTCGAGCAGTGTTAAACGATCGTGATGGAACAGAGTCCGAATAGGCGCTGGATCGTGGCCGCACCGTTCGCCTTGGCCTGCACCGCGCTTTGGATATATTCTGTCTGGGTTTATGAGCATGTTCCGCATGTTGTCGACCTGTACGGTGCAGTTAATCATCCGGTTCGAGCTCACCAGGCGGAAAGTACGGCTGCATACCTGTTCGGATACATTGGTATGGCAACCGTATGTGCTTCTGTTGCCGTTTCAAGCATTCTAGAAATGGCTTCCAGCTCTGACGATAAGCCGAGCCGACGTTTCGGCATGGCCCTGATCGTCATGCTGATCTTCGGAGCTAGCGCCATTATGCGCGTCCACATGGTTCGAAAGCTATACGGGTTTTGATTGATTGACCAACGGCAGCTTCTCGAAACGCGTCATATGCGTATGAGAAGAGGCGTGCGTCGATCGCGAACACCAATTCCTGGGTGTCGGCCGCCGCTCCAATGCTGCTGATCCATCAGCTCTCGCAGCGTTTGTTGGCCAGTCCACAAAGCCGCCGTCCACCCGCAATCTTGCGCTCCAGCGACGTTGAGGACCTTGTCGTCGACAAAGAAGATCGCCTCTGATTTGAGATCGACGGCGGCTTCCACGGATCGGTAAAAGGCTGGGTCTGGTTTGGAACAACCCAGCGCAGCGGCGTAATGCAGGCCATCGAATTTGCTGCGGAGGTCGAGCCGGTCCCAAAGATACGCCGCCCGCTCATGTTCCTGCACCGTCGCGAGATGGACTTCGATGCCTTCGCAACGCAGCGCCTGTAGTTCAGCAAGCAAGCGGTGATCGATGTGCGCATCGTTGCGAAACCAGTAATCGATGAAGGCGTCGCAAGAAACCGAAGGCGATACTTCCGCGAGCGCCGGCGCGAGACGGTCTCGCAGTGCGGCGCGCCCATGCACCACGTCATCCCAGTGCTGCTCGAAGAAAACTCTTTGCAGGGCCGGGACTGCAATACCCAGGTCGCGCTCCAGATTGGCGCTCCACCCTCGCGCATTCGGGTGCGCGATGAGAACACCATCCACATCGACCATGATTGCCTTGCGCTGCATGCCATGATCACACCACGCCGAGCGATCATCAGCAAGGTCCGCTCAGGGAAGGAAAGCGGACGGGCGGCTCTGGGCTCGGGATCGTCAAAAACACCCCCCTTATTCGGTCGGGATGCGTTAGGTTTGCATCGCTAGGATACCAAGGTTCACGCGGTTTGGTAGCGGATGATGCAAAAGCGGAGCTTGGAAATGAACCCAATAGAGAAGCAGGCCGAGATAATGACGGAACTGGCTCAGCTGATGCTTGATCAGGTCGAGGGCCCTTACGAATTTATAACGTGTGAATACGAATATGTAGAACGTTACAGCACTGTCAGCAGTTCGCTTTCAGTCATACAACATGGGACGCAGAAATATCCAGATACTGCGGCTGGATATGCGATCGACAATGCCGAGCTTTGCACGAAGCTTCGGGGGTTGATGAAATGTCATACGGGAGGGGAATGGACTTCTTTTACGCTTTCGCTAGACGCGGGCGGCAAAGCAAAAACTAAGTTCTACTACTACTGATCGGCGACGCCTAAATCTGCATGCTCATGCGGCGTATCGAGACAAGCAAGCAGCCCAACTGACCGGAACTGAGCGAAGTTTCCAACGGCAGGGGATCGAACCCGCACCCGTCGCCGGGATCGCTGTAGCGATACGTCTACCAATTCCGTCACGCTGGCACGCACAATGTTCGGGCAAATCCCGTCGTTACGCAATGTCCGGTTTCGGGTGGCGGAGCTCGCTGGTGGAATGGCAATGTTTAGGCGGAAGCGGAATGGCCGGAATGGAATATCTCTTCGTAATATAAACACCGCTGTCAGCTTGGCTTGTGGCATGGCTGTCCCCGTGCGTATGAAGCTCCCGCAGGCAATCAAGGACGCGGGATGGCAAAACCAGCGACTAAGGCAACATCGCCTTCAGCTAGCCGAACGGGGCGCCCTATAGGAAACCGGCCAGTTTCATCCGCCGTGTACCAGCGACGGCTGGTGCCGCAGTGGATAGCCTGCCGCAGACCAAGGGTATGGGTGTGTTGCTCGTGGACCACGGACGCAAACAGATTTTGCGGCCCAGTGGTCACGAGAAGCCATTTGTCGTGATCCAGCAGCGCGACGTTCCCAATAAGCAGCCTGCCAAGACGCCCATCAAGGTCTCATTGAAAGACGAGTAGATCAGCCTCGGCCTCAACCTGACCGGGGCAACCGTTGCTTGGATTGGGGTTGCGGGCTCAGTGGCGGCGGCACCCGAGACGGTAGGCGGATCGCTGATTGTCACGGGTCTTATGTGGGGCGGTGCGGTGAGCTCGACAGTTCAAGTGCTAAATTCGGCCGGCCGTATCATCGCGGTCTACGCGGGCAAGGCCCGTACGGTTGACTGGCTGGATAATCAATTCTGGTATAGTATCGCGAACACCAGCTTGGACATTATTGGTCTCGCGGGTGCAGCGACGACGGCAGTACAAACCGTAAAGATGGTACGGAAGATGCGAACGGCTAATGTTACTGTGCGCGAGGGATTGGGCCAGCTAAGCCGCCCCCAGCGCCGGAGATTGACTGAGTCTCTTGAATTGGCAGGCAACAAGCGAGCGACCGCTGCGGCTATCAACCTCACTCTAAAGTTTAAGCTTCTAGATGCACTGGGAGCCGCCTACGGAACAGGCGTCAGTACCTATAACGGCGCCCTTCACCAGTTGGTGGTCTGGATCGTCTACCCAACGGCACATAGCGGCTCGTGAGCAATTTTCCAGTTGACTTGCGCGGGGACCGACCGGCTAATCTCGCTGTACTTGCGGGCTTCGGCACGGGTGTAATGCTCACAGCGGCTGTAATTAGTAGAATCGTAGAGCCAGGCTTTATTGAGCAGAGAAGCAACCCGGTCTACTGGCTATTGATGATGCCAATCGTGATTTGGGTTTTATTTGCGGCCGAGTGGAAGTCATGGGCGCTTTGGCTGCTACCAATCATCTTAGCCGCGGCTCCCCTCGGCTCGGGTCTGATCGCCGCGCTTGCGGGATCGACCACGCTGTGGGTGCTGACGGCAATAAGTGTCGTGCTTAGCTTACTGGGATATCGTTGGCGTCAGATGAGCGGGCTGAAACGCTGATCCTTGAGCGCGAATGGCGTCAAGAAGACGAGGGCGCTCGATCGGGAAACCCGTAGTTTAAGGATATCGTAGGTTACATGCCATTTTTTTTCGCCAGGCATTGTCCCCATCGATGTAATAGATTTATGCATCATGTGAAGCACTTGTGATGTTGCCGTCTTCATTCGGGTTCCTTGAACCCGATCAAACTAGGCGACGAACGACCGCCTTGTAAGCCAGCCCACGCTTCATTTCGACCGGCCTTGTCAAGCGCAGTGCACCTGCTTTTTGTCATGGATGTCGATGCAAAAACTTTGGTATTTTGGATACGGAGTGGGAAAGAACGCCCTTTAACAAATGGCTGCTTTCGGAAGCCCCGATTTGCAACCCAAGCGTCCGCTATTGGGCATTAGCGGAACGGCTGCTTTGGCGAGCAATGTCGTCTTGCGATCGTTGGCAATTGTTACCAGAGGATGTGCTCGGTGATGACGCCCGCCCTTACCAGAAAGCCCAGCGCCGCCCCAACGCAAACAATCGCGCCATACACCGCAATAGCGCGCGTTCGACTGCGATGGTCCGTCTCGTAGCGCATCGTTAACTCCCCTCGTACCTCGATTGGCTGACGGTTAACGATCATACCGATGCCTGCAAGCGAGTGCTAACATCCCCGCGCGGCTTCCCGACAACGCGTCACACCCCCGCGAAAGATGCCCGCCCCTGCCGCATCGACACGGACGCGCGCATCGGCCGCGGATTCGTCGGCGCGCGATACCCGGTCACGCTCCGTCGTTCGATACGCAGGGCTTCTCCTCATCACGCCGCACGCCGCGCGCGACGGGGCGTCGTCGGTCCACCTCCGCCTCGGCCCGACGCGAATCGTCTCAGCGCCGCCCGCCGACGTGGATCGTCGCCAGGATCGCGTCCATCGTCGCGGCGGCGGTGGCCTGGTCGGGCGCGTTGCGGCTCGGCGGGGCGGCGGCCTTCACCGCGTAGGTGATGCGGTCGACCGTGTAGCAGGTGCCGTTGACCACGGTGCGCAGGTTGATCGCGGCGACGCTCTGGCTCATCCCCGCATCGCCATTGGCGTACGCCGTCCAGCGGTGGCCGCCGAGCATCCGGTTCGGCAGGCGGCGGCCATTGCCCGACGTCATGCCCGCGGTGCCGCAGGTCGCGACCACCGCCGCGCTCCGGCTGAAGCCGACCTGGAGCATCTCGGTCACCTGCCCCTGCCCGTCGCGCGGCCGGGCGATCTGCCAGAAGCGGACGACACCGACGCCGCGGCCGACCGGCGTGCCGTCCCACATCTGCCGCCAGCCGCTGTTCATCAGCGCGCGACCGGCGAAGGTGCGGGTCGGCGATACGCTCGACGGATGCGACAGCCGCACCATGCCGCCGGCACCGATGAAGGATTTGGTCGCGGCGGTCGCGGTGGCGAACGGCAGCAGCACGAGCAGCGGTAGCGGAAGCAGATAGCGGAACAACGACACGATCGGTCTTTCTCGAGGGGGCGCAAAAGGAAGCGTGCGCCAAATCGCCGGACCCGGCCGCGCGGTCCATAGCGGTGCGGCGCGTTGCCCCCATATGACGACGATGCGTGAACAGGCCGTGAGCGACCTCCCCCTCCCCCCGCCCCCGCCGCCGCCCCTGCCGGATGCGATCGCCACCTGGTTCGCGGATCGCGGCTGGCGGCCGCGGCGTCACCAGCTGGAGATGCTGGCGGAAGGCCGCGCCGGGCATCATGCCCTGCTGGTTGCGGCGACCGGCGCGGGGAAGACGCTCGCCGGATTCCTGCCGACGCTCGCCGAACTGGTCGAGGACCCCATAGAGGGCTTGCACACGCTCTACGTGTCGCCGCTGAAGGCGCTCGCGGTCGACGTGCAGCGCAACCTGCTGACGCCGATCGAGGAGATGGGGCTCGACATCCGGGTCGAGACGCGGACCGGCGACACCTCGAGCGACAAGAAGGCACGGCAACGGATCAAGCCGCCGCAGATCCTGCTGACGACGCCTGAATCGCTGTCGCTGCTGCTCAGTTATCCCGACAGCATCACGATGTTCGAGGGGATCCGGACGATCGTCGTCGACGAGGTCCACGCGTTCGCCACCGGCAAGCGCGGCGACCTGCTGTCGCTCTGCATGGCGCGGTTGCAGCGGATCTCGCCCGGCCTGCGCCGCGTCGCGCTGTCGGCGACCGTGGCGGACGCCGATGGCTACCGCGCCTGGCTCGCGCCCGACGGCGATATCGATCAGGTCGCCAGCATCCAGGGCGAACCCGGTGCCGATCCGAACATCGCGATCCTGTTGCCCCAGGGCCGCGTGCCGTGGTCGGGCCATTCGGGGCGCTATGCCGCCGAACAGGTGATGGCGGAGATCACCGCGCATCGCACCTCGATCGTGTTCTGCAACACGCGCAGTCTCGCCGAGCTGATCTTCCAGGATCTGTGGAAGGTGAATACCGACAACCTGCCGATCGGTGTCCACCACGGCAGCCTCGCCAGGGAAGCGCGACAGAAGGTCGAGGGCGCGATGGCCGAGGGGCGACTGCGCGCGCTGGTCGCCACCGCCAGCCTCGATCTCGGGGTCGACTGGGGCGATGTCGACTGCGTGATCCAGATGGGCGCGCCGAAGGGCTCGTCGCGGCTGCTGCAGCGGATCGGCCGCGCCAACCACCGGCTCGACGAGGCGTCGGAGGCGATCGTCGTTCCCGGCAACCGGTTCGAATATCTCGAGGCGCGTGCCGCGCTCGACGCGGTCGAGGCGGGCGAACTCGATGCCGACGTCTTCCGCGAGGGCGCGCTCGACGTGCTCGCGCAGCACGTCATGGCGTGTGCGTGCGCGGCGCCGTTCCACGAGGCGGAACTGCTCGACGAAGTGCGCTCCGCGCTGCCCTATTCGGCGCTGCCGACCGAGACGTTCGCGCGCGTGCTCGGCTTCATCAGCGACGGTGGCTATTCGCTGAAAGCCTATGACAAGTTCAAGCGGCTGACCAAGGATACGGACGGCCGCTGGCGCGTCAGCCACCCGAAATTCATCGGTCAGCACCGGCTGAACGCGGGGATCATCGTCGAGGCGACGATGCTGACGGTGCGGTTCGCCAACGGCCGCCAGCTCGGCAAGGTCGAGGAAGGGTTCGCCGCCAGCCTGTCGCACGGCGACACCTTCTTCTTCGCCGGGCTCAGCCTCGAGGTGATGAAGATCGACACCGAGGATCTGGTCGTCCGCGCGACCGCGAAACCGGCGCGGATCCCGACCTATGGCGGCAGCCGCATGCCGTTGTCGACCAACCTCGCGGCCCGCGTGCGCGGGTTTCTCGCGCATCCCGGCGAGTGGGCGCGCTTTCCCGACGATGTCCGCGAATGGCTCGAATTCCAGCGGTTCCGCTCGGTGCTGCCCGAGCCCGGCCAGCTGCTGGTCGAGACGTTCCCACGCGAGGGCCGCCACTATATGGTCGCCTACAGCTTCGAGGGCTGGAACGCGCACCAGTCGCTCGGCATGCTGATCACCCGGCGGATGGAGACGCAGGGGCTGAAACCGCTCGGCTTCGTCGCCAACGATTATGCGATCGCGGTGTACGGGCTGGAGAAGATCGTCGATCCCGCCTCGCTGTTCTCCGCGGACATCCTCGAACACGAGTTCGTCGACTGGGTGCAGCAATCGCATCTGCTGAAACGTGCGTTCCGCGAGGTCGCGGTGATCGGCGGGCTGGTCGAGCGCCAGCATCCGGGCAAGCGCAAGACCGGCAAGCAGGTCACCTTCTCGACCGACCTGATCTATGACGTGCTCCGCAAATACGAGCCGACCCACCTGCTGCTTGAGGCGGCCTGGGCGGACGCGCGCGCGCGGATGACCGATGTCGGGCGGCTGGCCTCGCTGCTGGAGCGCGCGGCGGACACGATGCTGCACGTCGATCTCGACCGCGTGACGCCGCTCGCGGTCCCGGTACTGACGCTGATCGGTCGCGAGAAGGTGGCGACGCACTCGTCCGACGACGCACTGCTGATCGAGGCCGAAGCACTGGCGGCCGAAGCGATGCGGCCGGATTGACGCTCTCTAGATCCTCCCCCGCCAGGGGGAGGTGGCTGGCACTTGCCAGACGGAGGGGGAGGCAGGCGAAACAGAAGTTCCGTGTCCTCCCTCCGTCACCTGCGATGACACCTCCCCCTGGCGCGGGAGGATCGACGGAACGACAGTTGCGCACGCACGAAATCAAGCGCAGCATTTGCAGCATGCACACGTGGCTCGTCCCGTTCCTCCTCGTCGCCGCCGCCCCGGCAAATCCGCAGAATACTGCGCCCGCGCCGCCGAATGCTGCACCCGTGGACAGTGCAGCATCGCCTGCCCAGGGCGACTCCACCGCGATGCTGTTCGGCGACGACGGGTCGCGCATGACGGTGCCCGTGACGATCGCCCGCGCCGGCCCCTACCCCTTCATCGTCGACACCGGCGCGCAGCGGACCGTCATCTCGCGCGAACTCGCGAGCACGCTGCGTCTGGCGCCCGGGCGCGTCGTCCGGGTCACCGGCATGACCGGGTCGGACAGCATCGCCACGGTGCTGATCCCGTCGCTGAAGGTCAGCGTCATCGGCAGCCTGCCGATCGAGGCACCGGCGATCGCCGCCCTCTATCTCGGCGCGCCCGGCCTGCTCGGGATCGATACGTTGCAGGGCCATGCGGTCGGCCTCGATTTCGATACCCGGACGATGACCGTCACCCCGTCGCGCAAGCGCCGCCTGCGCGACAGCGCCGACCGCGACGAGATCGTCGTCCGCGCGCGCAGCCTGTTCGGCCAGCTGGTCGTCACCGACGCCTATTGCAACGGCATCCGCGTCCGCGTGATCCTCGATACCGGATCGTCGGTCAGCATGGGCAACGCCGCCCTGCGCCGCAAGGTGATGCGCAAGTCGACTCGGACGCAGCGCATCTCGCTGACCGGCGTGACCGGCCAGACCGTCGGCGCCGACTATACCACGATCGACCGGGTGACGATCGGCAGCCTGACGATCGGCGATCTGCCGGTCGCCTTCACGCTCGAGGACGCGCCGCCGTTCCGCCAGTTCGGGCTGGAGAACAAGCCGGCGATGCTGCTCGGGATGGACGCGCTGCAACTGTTCCGCCACGTCGATATCGACTTCGCCAACCGCGAAGTGCGCCTCGCCCTCCCCCGCAAGCTCCGCCACTGAAGCGCAGGTCTTCGATCGCGCGGTTGCGTAACCGCGTGATCGCTGCAACTCTCTGGGCATAAACGATCAAGGGGATGAACATGCGCGCGACCGGCTGGCTGCTCACGGCGGCGATACTGACGACACCGGTTGCGGCACAGGCGCAGTCCCGGCCCGACCAGAAGGCGTTCTTCGGACTCTACAAGGAACTGGTCGAGACCAACACGACGCTGTCCGCCGGCAGCTGCACGCAGGCGGCAGCGCAGATCGGTGCGCGGCTCAAGACGGCGGGCTATGCCGATGCCGACATCACCTATTTCTCGGTGCCCGAGCATCCCAAGGATGGCGGGCTGGTCGCGGTGCTGAAGGGCTCCGACGCGTCGATCAAGCCGATGCTGCTGCTCGCGCATCTCGACGTGGTCGAGGCCAAGCGCGAGGATTGGGTGCGCGATCCGTTCACGCTGATCGAGGAGGGCGGCTATTATTACGCGCGCGGCACCGTCGACGACAAGGCGCAGGCGGCGATCTGGTCCGACGCGATGATCCGCTTCAAGACGTCCGGCTACAAGCCCAAGCGGACGATCAAGCTCGCGCTCACCTGCGGCGAGGAGACCACGTTCGCATGGAACGGCGCGCAGTATCTCGCAAAGTCGAAGCCAGACCTGATCGCCGCCGAATTCGCGCTGAACGAGGGCGGCGGCGGCCGCACCGACGATAACGGCAAGCGCCAGCTGCTCGCGATCCAGGTCGGCGAGAAGGCCGCGCAGAACTACACGTTCCTCGCCACCAACCCGGGCGGGCACAGCTCGCAGCCGACCCCCGAGAACGCGATCTACGCGCTCGCCGATGCGGTGAAGGCGGTGCAGGGGTACGAGTTCCCGGTGAAGTTCACCGACACCACCAAGGCGTTCTTCGCGGCCAGCGCCAAGGCGATGCCGGGCGAGATGGGGGATGCGATCACCAAGCTGCTCGCGAACCCCGAGGACAAGGCCGCGGATGCGATCGTCAGCCGCGACAAGGCGATGCACTCGACGCTCAGGACGACCTGCGTGGCGACGCTGCTGAGCGCGGGGCATGCCGAGAACGCGCTGCCGCAGCGCGCGACCGCGAACATCAACTGCCGGATCTTCCCCGGCGAGACGGTCGACGGCACGCTCGCCAAGCTGAAGGAACTTGCCGGCGCCAAGGTGACGGTCAGCGCCAACCAGCCGGTCCGCCCGACCGCGATCCCGCCGACGCTCGACCCCAGGATCATGGGTCCGGTGACCAAGGTCGCGGCGAAGCATTTCCCCGGCATCCCGATCCTGCCGCTGATGTCGACCGGCGCGACCGACGGCATCTTCTTCGAGGCGATAGGCATCCCGGTCTACGGCGCGCCGGGCGTGTTCATCGACAAGGACATGGGCGGCATCCACGGCCTCAACGAACGCATCCGCATCACCTCGCTCTACGACGGCCGCGATTACCTGTTCGACCTCGTCAAGGCGTTCGCAGGGTAAACACAGGTCATCGTTGTCGGTGAAATTCTCCCCCGCCAGGGGGAGGTGGCTGGCGTTTGCCAGACGGAGGGGGAGGAAAGCGAAACGGCGGTTGCGTGTCCGCCCCCTCCGTCACCTTCGGCGCCACCTCCCCCTGGCGGGGGAGGAATCTATCCCGCCCGAACTTCGTCATTCCCGCGCAGGCGGGGATCCATATCCTCAAAGATCCTGGGATCTTGGCGCGACGTCATCCCGATAGGAGTTCCCGCCGCCTCGGGAATGACGACCTCGCTCCAACACCTATCCTACGCCAGCACCCACCCCGGCGGAGGCCGGGACCCAATCGGGAACGCTGCAGTAACGGGACGCCCCGTCAGCCAGCGCCGTCCCCCGGTTGGGCCCCGGCCTCCACCGGAATGGTGCAAGGCGATGTGGTGCTCGGCGGACAGGCCTAGTTCCGCTCCCCCGCCGTCTCCGCCCTCACCGACTTGAACTCGGACCCGGCACGCCACTCCGGCCACGTGCGACTGTTCGCCAGCGTCGTGCCGATCGTCCTGAACAGGTCCACGTCCTGCGCCGCGCCGCGCAGGTCCCAGTCCGGCCCCCACGCATCGCACGTCTGGTGATAGCATTTCATATAGCCGTCGAGCCAAGCCTGCCCCGCGGTCCGGCCACCTTTGACCAGGTCGGGCGCCCCGCTGATCGCCATCAGCAGCAGCGTCGGCACGCCGCGCCGCGCGACCGAGAAATGGTCGGCGCGGTAGAACAACCCGCGTTCGGGGAGCGCTTCCGGCGTCACGACGCGGCCTTGCGCCTTGGCGGCATCGCCGAGCATGTCCTCGAGGCTGTTCTGTCCGGCGCCGACCAGCATGACGTCCTTCGCCGGCCCCGCCGTCTGGAGGATGTCGAGCGTCAGGTTGGCAACCGTCTTGGCGGCCGGATAGACCGGGTTCACCGCATAGGTCTCCGAACCGAGCAACCCGCGCTCCTCGCCGCTCCACAGCGCGAAGACGAGGCTGCGGTCGGTCCGTGGCGCCTTGGCGAAATTGCGCGCGAGTTCGAGGACGCCCGCCACGCCTAGGCCGTCGTCGTTGGCGCCGGGCCGGATCGTGCGCCCCTGCGCATCGGGCGCGCCGATGCCGTAGGCGTCCCAATGCGCGCCGAACATCACGATTTCGTCCGCGTGCTTCGTGCCCGGCAGCTTGGCGAGCACGTTCTGGCTTACGGCGGTGTCATGCTTGACCGGCAGGTCGGTGGTGAACGCCTGCTTCAGCGCGACCGGGCGGAAGTCGCTCCGCCGCGCCGCTTTCCGTAACGCCGCCAGGTCGAGGCCCGAGGCCGCAAACAACCGGGTCGCCGCGCCGCCTTCCAGCCAGCCTTGCAACATCACCCGTGATTCCGGATCTTTCCGGACGATGTCGTAATTCTCGCCGGCGGGGGCGGTGACGGTGTTCCAGCCATACCCGGCGCCCGCCGTGTCGTGGACGATCAGCGCGCCGACCGCACCACGTCGCGCGGCTTCTTCGTATTTGTACGTCCAGCGGCCGTAATAGGTCATCCGACGATCGCCGAACTTGCCCTTCGCATCGTCACCTGCAGCCGCCTCGAAATCGGGATCGTTGACGAGGAACACGGCCACCTTGCCCTTGAGATCGAGACCCTTGAAGTCATCCCAGCCGCGTTCCGGCGCGGTCACGCCGTAGCCGACGAACACCATCGGCGCGTTGGCGATGGCGACACGGTCGACGCCGCGGACCGTGCTCAGATAGACATCACGCCCCTGCACCAGCGCGGTATCGCCGGCGCGGACGGTGCCCGAGCCCATCCGGGTGTGGACGAGCGGCACCGGCTGCGTCCAGCTGCCGTTCGGGCCGCCGGGTTGCGCCTTCATCGCCTTGAACTGCGCGATCAGCCACGCGATCGTCTTGGTCTCACCCGGCGTTCCAGGCGAACGGCCCTCGAACGAGTCGGAGGCGAGCGTCTTCACGTCGGCGGACAGTCGCTCGGGCGAGACCTGCGCGGCGGCGGGCGATGCGGCCAACAGGGTGGCGGCACCCAATAGACGAAGCGCGCTCATGCCCGGCCACCCGACGGCACGACCTGGAAGGTCTTGGTGGCGGGTACCGCGTTCGCCTGATACGCGATCGTCAGCGCCCACCCGGCCAGCACCGCCATCAGCGCCCACGTCGCCAGTGCACCCCCCGCCCGCGGTGCGCTCGACGTCGTCCGGTCCATCCCGAACGCGTGCGCGACTCGCGCGATCACGAAGACTGCACCGGCGATCCACAGCCACAGCGTCGATCCACCCGCGAGCTCGATCAGTCCCATCAGGATCAGGATGAACGGCGCGTATTCGGTGAAGTTGGCGTGCGCGCGCATCCGCGCCTGCAGGCGCTGGTTGCCGTCGTCGCCGATCAGCACGCTTTCCTTCAGTCGCATCGGCACGATTCGGTAGGCGAGCCACAGGTTGACGACGGCGGCAGCCGCGGCGATCGTCAGCGTTACGGGTAATATCACGGCGTTGCCCCTCGAATATCAGGTCTTTTGTCCGATGCATGCCCTGCCACTCCGGGCGGAAGCTTGCAACGCGGGGTGAATTCGCTATAGCGCCACGCTTCGCGAGCGTCAGGCCGCATGGGTTGCTTCAGGCGGCCGGCATTCTTGTCGGTTGCCTGTGTCCCGTGTCCGGACGTACTCGGAGCCCCGACCTTTAGATTGAACAAGGTGCCGAAATGGCCGTCCCCAAAAGAAAAACCTCGCCCTCCAAGCGCGGCATGCGCCGTGGTCACGACTCGCTCACGATCGCGTCGTTCCAGGAATGCCCGAACTGTGGCGAGCTGAAGCGTCCGCACAACCTGTGCGGTTCGTGCGGTCATTATAACGGTCGTGAAATCCTCTCGATCGAGGGCTGAGGCTTCCGTCCGGAACCTCTAACTTGAACGAAGGATAAGCGATGCCCGACAGCGGCTGGATCGCGGTCGATGCGATGGGTGGCGATGACGGGCTGGCAGTGATGCTCGCCGGTGTCGCCCGCGCGCGTCATCAATTCGAGGGCATGCGCTTCCTGCTGGTCGGCGACGAAGCTGCGATTCGCGAGGGGCTGAAGGCTCATCCGAACCTGTCGCAGCATTCGGAGATCGTCCACGCGCCGGAAGTCGTCGGGTCGAGCGACAAGCCGACCCAGGCGATTCGTCGCGCCAAGAAGACCTCGATGGGCATCGCGATCGACCTGGTGAAACAGGGTCGCGCCGCCGCCGCGGTGTCGTCGGGCAATACCGGCGCGCTGATGGCGATGGCGAAGCTGTCGTTGCGGATGCTGCCCGGGATCGACCGGCCGGCGCTCGCCGCGCGTCTGCCGACGCTCGGCGATACCGACATGGTGATGCTCGACCTCGGCGCGAACACCGAGTGCGACGCGCGCAACCTCGTCCAGTTCGCGATCATGGGCGCCGCCTATGCACGCACCGCGCTCGACATCCCGCATCCACGCGTCGCGCTGCTGAATATCGGCAGCGAGGACATGAAGGGCACGGACGAGATCCGCGACGCAGCGGCCCAACTGCGCGCGACGCCGGCCGTGGACATGCAGTTCAACGGCTTCATCGAAGGCGACCGCCTGTCGCGCGGCGAGGTCGACGTGGTCGTATGCGACGGGTTCTCCGGCAACATCGCGCTGAAGACCGCCGAGGGCACCGCGCGATTCGTCGCCGACCTGCTCAAGCGCGCGTTCCGCAGTTCGGTGCGGTCGAAGCTCGGCTTCCTGATCTCTCGCCCGGCGACCGAATTGCTGCGCGATCATCTCGATCCGAACAATCATAACGGCGCGGTGTTTCTCGGCCTCAACGGCATCGTGGTGAAGAGCCACGGCGGCGCCACCGAGCGCGGCGTCGCGACCGCGATCGGCAATGCCGCGAAGATGGTCCGCAACGACCTGGTTCGGCGCATCGCCGATGATCTTGGCAGCGTGGAGAAGGCGGCATGATCCGTTCGGTCGTCATCGGCACCGGCTCCGCCCTGCCTGCGCGTCGCGTCTCCAACGCAGAACTCGCAGAACAGGTCGACACCAGCGACGAGTGGATCGTCGAACGCACCGGCATTCGCTTCCGCCACATTGCCGGCGAAGGCGAGACGACCGCGACGCTCGCCGCCGACGCGTGCCGCGCGGCTTTGACCGCGGCTGGGATCGAAGCCGACAGCATCGACCTGATCGTGCTCGCCACCGCAACACCCGACCAGACCTTCCCCGCCAGCGCCACCAAGGTGCAGGCGATGCTTGGCATCAACGATTGCGTCGCGTTCGACGTCGCGGCGGTCTGCTCGGGCTTCCTGTACGCGGTGCAGGTGGTCGACAGCATGATCCGCAGCGGCGTCGCCAAGCGCGCGCTGGTGATCGGCGCGGAGACGTTCAGCCGCATCCTCGACTGGGAAGACCGGACGACCTGCGTGCTGTTCGGCGACGGCGCCGGCGCGATCGTGCTGGAGGCACAGGACACCGCGGACGAAGGCGGTCGCGGCATCCTGACGACCAAGCTGCACGCCGATGGCCGCCACAACGAACTTCTCTATGTCGATGGCGGCGTCTCGACGACCGGCACCGTCGGCAAGCTCCGCATGAAGGGCCGCGAGGTGTTTCGGCATGCGGTGACCAACCTGGCGTCGGTGATGACCGAATCGCTGGCGATGGCCGGGCTGTCGTCGGACCAGGTCGACTGGGTCGTGCCGCACCAGGCGAACGCTCGCATTCTCGATGCGACTGCGCGGAAACTGGGCCTCGCGCCGGGGAAAGTCGTCGTCACCGTCGACCAGCATGCCAACACCTCGGCCGCCTCGGTGCCGCTCGCCCTGGACGTCGCGGTGCGTGACGGGCGCATCCAGCAGGGTCAGATCGTCGTGCTCGAGGCGATGGGTGGCGGCTTCACCTGGGGAGCGGCGGTTATCCGCTTCTAAAGCCTGCCTAATCGATCGGTTGGCGCCCAGAACAAAAGTTCTTCCGGTCGCCTGTCCGCTTGTGTAGGTAGTTCGCCGAGTGTGGGAGCTTGAAGATCATGACGACGGGTACTTTGACGCGGGCCGACCTGGCTGAATCGCTCCACAAGGAGGTCGGGCTGTCGCGCTCGGACTCCTCCAAGATCGTCGAGCAGATCCTCGCCGAGATGTGCGGGGCGCTGTCCGAGGGCGAGAACGTGAAGATTTCGGGGTTCGGTACGTTCGTGCTCCGCGACAAGGGCGAGCGCGTCGGCCGCAACCCCAAGACCGGCATCGAGGTGCCGATCGCACCGCGCCGCGTCCTGACGTTCCGCGCGAGCCAGATGATGCGGGAACGCATCGTCGAGGCGGACTGACGCTCGCCATGCCCGATACCGACGACGCACTGCCGGATGCCGGGGGGCAAAAGGCCAGTGCGGCGTTTCGGACGATCGGCGAACTGTCGCGCGACACCGGCCTGCCCCAGCACATCCTGCGCTATTGGGAAACGCGCTTTCCCCAGCTGAAGCCGCTGCAGCGCGCCGGCAACCGCCGCTATTACCGCGCCGAAGACATCGCGCTGGTCCGCCGGATTGACCAGTATCTCAACCGCGAGGGCTATACCGTCCGCGGCGTCCAGCAACTGCTGGCGGCGGAGAAGGGCGCGCCCGCGATCCCCGGCCCCGCCGAGATCGTCGCGCAGGCCGAGTCGCCGATGACCGCCCTGCGCGCGATCCGCGCCATGCTCGCCGAAGCGCTCGCCGCGGACTGATCCCCGCCCCTAGCGCTCGCGCGTCGCGGCGAAGCGGATCTTGGCGTAGCGCTCGGCGATGTAGTTCACTTCCCACGCGCTCTTGGCGAGGAAGACGGGGTTGCCGTCGCGGTCCTTGGCCATCGCGCCGCGATTGATCTCGGCGAAGGTCTTCAGTTCGAGCGGGTCTTCCGCCGTGATCCAGCGGGCGGTCTCGTAGGGGGCAGGCTCGAGCCCCGCCGCGACCTTGTACTCGGCGTCGAGGCGCGAGAGCAGCACTTCGAGCTGGAGCTGCCCGACGACGCCGATGATCCAGTTCGAGCCGATGTCGGGGTAGAACACCTGCGTGACCCCCTCCTCGGCCATGTCGTCCAAGGCTTTGCGCAACTGCTTGGTCTTGGTGAAGTCCTTCAGCACGACGCGGCGCAGGATTTCGGGCGCGAAGTTCGGCAGGCCGGTGAAGCGGATCGCCGCCTTTTCGCTGAGCGTGTCGCCGACCCGGAGCGTGCCGTGGTTGGGGATGCCGATGATGTCGCCGGGGAATGCCTCGTCCGCTAGCTCGCGGTTCTGCGCGAAGAACAGGATCGGGGAGTGGACGGCGATCGGCTTGCCGTGCCCGGTGGGCGTAAGCTTCATGCCGCGCTTGAACACGCCCGAGCACAGCCGCATGAACGCGATCCGGTCGCGGTGGTTGGGGTCCATGTTCGCCTGCACCTTGAACACGAAGCCGGTGACTTCGGGCTCATCCGGGGACACAGGCGCGGGCTCGGCCGGTTGCGCGCGCGGTGGCGGGGCGTAATCGGCGAGCGCGGCGATCAGTTCGGCGACGCCAAAGTCCTTGAGGGCCGACCCGAAATAGACGGGGGTCAGATTGCCCGCGCGATACGCCTCGGGGTCGAAGCTCGAATAGCCGCCCTGTGCGAGTTCGGCTTCGTCGTTCAGGCGGATCATCGCTTCGGGGCTGAGGATCTTCGCGAGTTCGGGATCGTCGATGCCGGTGAACGGGATCGCCTTGCCTATGAATTCGCGGCTGTCGCCCTCGGGGCGGCTCAGCGTGTTGGCGTAGAGATCGTAGACGCCCTCGAACTCGCCGCCCATGCCGACCGGCCAGCTCATCGGACACACGTCGAGCTGGAGCATCTCGGCCACCTCGTCGAGCAGCGAGAACGGATCGCGGCCCTCGCGGTCGACCTTGTTGACGAAGGTGATGATCGGCACGTTGCGCAGGCGGCAGACCTCGAACAGTTTTCGCGTCTGCGGCTCGATGCCCTTGGCGGCGTCGATCACCATGACCGCCGAGTCGACCGCGGTCAGCGTGCGATACGTGTCTTCGGAGAAGTCTTCGTGGCC
Source organism: Sphingomonas faeni (assembly GCF_040407565.1). Lineage (GTDB taxonomy): Bacteria > Pseudomonadota > Alphaproteobacteria > Sphingomonadales > Sphingomonadaceae > Sphingomonas > Sphingomonas faeni_F. Next base: position 80,940 of record NZ_JAPZPR010000007.1, on the reverse strand, counting down.
CGGCGTGTCGAGCAGGTTGAAGGTGATGCCCTGGCGCTCGAAGGTCATCACCGACGAGGTGACCGAGATGCCGCGCTGCTGCTCGATCTTCATCCAGTCGGAGCGGGCGCGGCGGGTCTGGCCGCGCGCCTTCACCTCGCCGGCGAGATGGATTGCGCCGCCGAAATAGAGAAGCTTCTCGGTCAGCGTGGTCTTGCCGGCGTCGGGATGCGAGATGATCGCGAAGGTGCGGCGGGGGAATTGGGTCATGATAAGGTCCGGTGCGCCGAGTCTGGGCTCGGTAGATAGGGTGAGCCGGAATACCGGCGGTCATGCCGCTGCTCTTGGCAGATGCAGCGCGTCGAGGACAGAGGGGAGACATTAGTCATCCTCTCCGGTTGGGACCGATGTTCGATCCTCCCCCGCCAGGGGGAGGTGGCGCGAAGCGTCGGAGGGGGAGGATACGGAACGGAGGTTGCTCCTTACCTCCCCCTCCGTCTGGCAAGAGCCAGCCACCTCCCCCTAGCGGGGGAGGATCGCGGAGGGTCCGATGCGTTTGGTTCAAATGGTGGTAGTCACCAGCGTCACGCTCATTTCGATGCGCTTCGTGCCGCCCGCAGCGATCTCGAACACGCCGGGTTTGTCGCGGTAGTCGCCGGTATAGCCTTCGGGGTCGGCGATGCCGTGCCAGGGTTCGACGCAGACATAGGCCGCACCGGGCTTGGTCCAGATGCCGAGCTTCGGCGTGTCGGGGAAGGCGATCTTCAACTGCGGGCCGGTCTCGGCGCCATAGGTGACGGCGTCGGAGTGGATCGGGTCCCAGACCAGCGCGTCCTTGGCGAACAGCTCGTCGCGCAGGGCGATCACGCGGTCCTCGACCGGCGAGGGGCGCTCGTCGACCGCGATCTGGCCGTCCGCGCTGATTGCCTTGAGCTTGCCGGGCTCGTCGGCGTCGAACGTGATGCGGTGGTCCGCGCGGGGCTCGCCGTACGGCAGCGGCCAGGCGAAGGCGGGGTGGAACCCGAAGCTAGCCGGCATCGCGGCGTCGGTGCGGTTGTGGATGTGCGCCTCGAGCGTCAGCGTCGCGCCGTCTAACGTGAAGACGATATCGAGCGCGAACGCGAACGGGTAGGCCTTCCGGGTTTCCTCGCTGTCGGTGAGGCGGAAGGTGGCGGAGCTTTCCGACTGCGCGACGACGTCGAACGTCGAATGGCGCGCGAAGCCGTGCTTCTGCATCGGGTAGGCTTGGCCGTCGAGGCGGATGACGCCTTCGTTGACGACGCCGACGACGGGGAAGAGGATCGGGGCGTGACCGGTCCAGAAGGCCGGGTCGGCGTTGGTCATCAGTTCGCGGCCGTCGGCGTCGTGGAGGTGGGTGAGCTCGGCACCGTGCGGGTTGATCTGCGCGGTGAGATGGTCGTTGGCGATCGTGATCAGGTCGGTCATCTCTGTCTCCGTGACGGTCGAACGGTCTATGCCCTTCATGTCATCCCCGCGGAGGCGGGGATCCAGAGTGGCGACGCTGTCGATGGAATCGCTTGGTTAGCCCGTCTGGATCCCCGCCTCCGCGGGGATGACGAAAGAAGGGTGATTCTTTGAGAAGGCCGCCCGCGCGTGCCCTCACCCTCGCCGCCTTCGGCGTCTCTCCCTCTCCCCTCGGGGGAGAGGGAAGGGGCCCGCGGCCGCTTGGCCGTGGGAAGGGTGAGGGTACGTTTAAACGCGCAGGCTCGCGCCCTGCTTGGCCGCCGCCGCGACCACCTTGTCGGCGATCGCCTTGATCTCTTCGTCGGTGAAGCTCTTGGCGGTCGGTTGCAGGACGATCTCGACCGCGACCGACTTGTGGCCGTCCTCGACCCCTGCCCCGGTGAACACGTCGAATACGCGGGCCGAGACGATCGCGACCTTGTCGGCGCCCTTGACCGCGCGGACCAGCGTGTCGGTGGCGAGCGCCGCCGGCACGAGGAACGCGAAGTCGCGGCGGACGGCTTGCAGCGCCGGCGGCGTGTAGGCCGGACGCGCGAAGCCAGACGCACGCTTGGGCGGGATCGCGTCGAGGTAGACTTCTACCGCGGCGACCGCACCGTCGAGATCGAACGCCTTTAGCACAGACGGATGAAGCATGCCGAAGCTCGCCAGCACCGTCTTCGGCCCGAGGCGAAGCATGCCCGACTGCCCAGGGTGCCATGCGTCGCCGGCCTCGCCCATCACCTGCAAATTATCGACCGGCGCACCCGAGGCCGCGAGAAGGGCCAAGGCTTCGGCCTTCGCGTCATACGCGTCGAAGGTCGCCGCTTTCCCATCGCGCCAGCCGCGGGGGCGGCGGTCGCCGGCGAGGACTACGCCGAGTGTCGCGCGTTCGGCGTCCGCCAGATAGCGGCGGCCGATCTCGAACAGGCGGACGCTCTGCTGGCCACGCTTGAGGTTGCGGCCGGTCGCTGCGAGCAGGCCGGGAAGCAGCGACGGGCGCATGACTTTCAGGTCTTCGCTGATCGGGTTGGCGAGCGTCCACGCGCCGCCACCGAAAGGCGCGGCTTCAGCGTCGGAAAGGAAGCTCCACGTTACCGCTTCGTCGAGCCCTCGGGCAGCGGCGGCGCGGCGCGCGCGGCGTTCGAGCTTTTGCTCCGGGGTCGCGGTCGGCTTGGCGACGCCGGGCATGCGGGGGAGCGGCGTCGAGGGGATAGTGTCGATGCCCTCGATGCGGACGACTTCCTCGACGAGGTCGGCGGGACCGTCGACGTCGCGCCGCCAGGTCGGGACCGTGACCGGCCATTTGCCCTCGATCGTCGAGAACAGCGCATCGCTGAACGCATCGGCGGACGTGATCGCGCCGATCGTGAAGCCGAGCGACAACAATGTCCGCGCCTGGCGTTCGGGGGCGACGTGGAGGCCACCGAGGTCTGCGCTCAAGCGCGGATCGTAGTGGATCACGCGGGGGTCTAGCGGGGGTTCGCCCGAGCGCGTGACGTCGCTGGCCGTGCCGCCGCAGATGTGGAGCACGAGCGCGGTGGCGATCGCGAGGCCGTCGTCGAGGAACGCCGGATCGACGCCGCGTTCGAAGCGGCTGCGCGCGTCGGAGGTGAGCGTGAGCTTCTGGCCGGTCCGCGCGATGTGGTCGGGATCGAAATACGCGCATTCGACCAGCACGTCGGTGGTGTCCGCCGAGACGCCCGAATGCTCGCCGCCCATGATGCCGCCGATGTCGTGCACGGCCGCGTCGTCGGCGATGACGGTCATGGTCGCGTCGAGCGTGTAGGTCTTGCCGTTGAGCGCGACGACCTGCTCGCCGTCCTTGGCCTTCCGCGCGACGAGGCCGCCGGAGAGTTTGGCGCGGTCGTAGACGTGCAAGGGGCGGCCGAGGTCGATCATCAGATAGTTGGTGATATCGACGAGCGCGGAGATCGGCTTCTGGCCGATCGCGAGCAGGCTGCGGCGCATCCACTCGGGGGAGTCGCCGTTAGTCACACCGGTGACGGTCTGGGCGAAGAAGGCGGGGCAGCCTTCGGGGTCTAGCGTCGCGACATCGGGTCCGTGTCCAGTCCCTGTTCCGTCATTGTCGCTACGGCGGGGATCGAGTTCGCCGTTTGCCCCTGCCGCACCTTGGGTCCCGGCGTCCGCCGGGATGACGGGGGGGGTGGGGATGGTCAGCGGCGTGAGCGTGCCGAGGCCGGCGGCGGCGAGGTCTCGCGCGATGCCGCGGACGCCCATGCAGTCCTGGCGGTTGGGCGTGATCGCGACGTCGATGACCGGGTCGGTAAGGCCGGCATAGTCGGGGTACGCGGTGCCGATCGGGGCATCCGCGGGCAGTTCGATGATGCCGTCGTGATCTTCGCCGAGTTCCAGTTCGCGCGTCGAGCACATCATGCCGTTGGATTCGACTCCGCGAATGCTCGCGAGCTTGAGCGTGACGTCGAGGCCGGGGACGTAGGCACCGGGTGCGCCGAACACGCCGACCAGCCCGGCGCGCGCGTTGGGGGCGCCGCAGACGACCTGGAGCGGACCGTTACCGGCATCGACCGACAGGATCTGGAGCTTGTCGGCTTGCGGATGGCGTTCGGCGCTGAGGACCTTTGCGATCTTGAACGCGGCGAGCTTCTCGCCGGGGTTCTCGACGCCTTCGACCTCGAGGCCGATGCGGGTCAGCGCTTCGACGATCTGGTCGAGCGTGGCGGTGGTTTCGAGGTGCTGCTTGAGCCAGCTGAGGGTGAACTTCATGCGCCGACTCCGCCGGACAAGGTGGGGACGTCGAGGCTCGAAAAACCGTAATGCTTGAGCCAGCGGATATCGCCGTCGAAGAACGGGCGGAGGTCGTCCATGCCGTATTTGAGCATGGCAAGGCGGTCGATCCCGCAGCCGAACGCGAAGCCCTGCCATTCGTCGGGGTCGAGCCCGCACGCTTCGATCACTTTCCGATGGACCATGCCAGAGCCGAGAATCTCGAGCCAGCCGTCGGGTTCGGCGCCACCGACGACGCGCTTGCCCTTCACCAGCGTGTAGCCGACGTCGATCTCGACCGACGGCTCGGTGAAGGGGAAGTAGCTGGGGCGCAGGCGGAGCACGATGTCGTCGCGCTCGAAGAACGCCTTCACGAACGTCTCGAGCGTCCACTTCAGGTGGCCGAGCGTGATGCCCTTGTCGATCACGAGGCCCTCGACCTGGTGGAACATCGGCGTGTGCGTCGCGTCGGAGTCCGAGCGGTAGGTGCGGCCGGGGGCGATGATGCGGATCGGCGGCTTCTGGCTCAACATCGTGCGGATCTGGACCGGCGAGGTATGCGTGCGGAGCAGCGAGAAGGTCGTCTTCTCGTCGGCGGTGCCGGCGGCCTTCGCGTCGATCCCCTGCTGGAGATAGAAAGTGTCGTGCATCGCCCGCGCAGGGTGCGTCTCGGGGATGTTGAGCGCGGTGAAATTGTGCCAGTCGGTCTCGATCTCGGGACCGGTCGCGACCGCGAAGCCCAAGTCGGCGAAGATCTCAGCGAGTTCGTCCATGACCTGGCTGACCGGGTGGATCGTGCCGGAGGGCGTCGCGTCCGCGGGGAGCGTCATGTCGAGCGTTTCGCTGGCGAGACGCGCGTCGAGTGCGGCGCGTTCGAGCGTGGCCTTGCGCTCGGCGATGCCGTTGGCGACGGCTTCGCGGAGGCCCTGGATCAGCGGGCCCTGCACGAGGCGCTCGTCCGGGGTCATCTTGCCGAGCGTCTTCAACAGCGCGGTGATCGTGCCCTGCTTGCCGAGCGCCTCGACCCGGCACGCATCGAGCGCGTCGAGCCCGGATGCGGCGGCGATCGCCGTCAGCATGTGATCGCGCATCTGGTTCAGGTCTTCGGTCACGTCATACTCCCAGGGCGGGTTCGCTTAGGCGGGGCAGCCCGAGGCCGATACCCAGATCGTCCCAATTTTCGTTGCGCGCTTCGATCAGGTCGATCTTCCACGCCCTTCGCCAGTCCTTCAGCCGCTTCTCGCGAACGATCGCGGCCTCCATCGTGTCGAACATCTCGTAACAGGCGAGACGCTTGATGCCGTACCGGCGAGTGAAGCCGGGGATCAACCCCTCTCGGTGCTGAACCAGCCTTGCGAGCAAGTTCGAGGTGACGCCGATGTAGAGCGTGCCGTGGCGGCGGGAGTGGAAGATGTAGACGCACGGCTGGAAGGTTTCGCGCATTTCGTGCTCCCCTTTTGCCCGCGTGCCGGATCTTTTTGATCCATCATCAACACTCCCGTCATCCCGGCGGACGCCGGGACCCACGGTCGCGGGCCGGGTGATAGTAGCACGTTATCGCCGGGTCCGCCGTAACCATGGGTCCCGGCGTTCGCCGGGATGACGGATAGGGGGTTGGGGACTACGGAGGTTGGGGGGACTTAGGTAGTTCGATAAGCTTCTAACGCTTGTGAGGCTTTTAGCGATCGAGTGTTCACTCCGCCCAAAACGCAAAGAGGGCGCCGGTGGTCTCCCACCGACGCCCTCCCGAAACTCACCTCAACCGCGAAATTACGCGGCCTGTGGCAAAGCCGCCTTCACCTGGGCGACGATCGCGCTGAACGCAGCGCCCTCGTGCATGGCGATGTCGGCCAAAACCTTCCGGTCGAGCTGAATCCCCGCAAGCTTTACGCCGTGCATGAACTGCGAATACGTCAAACCCTCAGCGCGGACGCCGGCGTTGATGCGCTGGATCCACAGGCCACGGAACGTGCGCTTCTTAACCTTGCGGTCGCGGTAAGCGTACTGTCCGGCCTTCTCGACGGCCTGACGGGCGATGCGGATGGTGTTCTTGCGACGGCCATAATAGCCCTTCGCCTGAACCAAAATACGCTTGTGCTTGGCGCGGGTGGTAACACCCCGTTTTACGCGTGCCATTGTCTAATTCCTTCTCAGCTCAACGCAGGCCGTAAGGCGCCCAGGCCTTCACTGCTGCGGTATCGGCCTTCGACAGCAGCTTGGTGCCGCGGTTCTGACGGATGTACTTGCCGTTGTGATGCGCCAGACGGTGACGCTTGCCGGCGACGCCGTGCTTGAGCAGGCCGGTGGCGGTGAGCTTGAAGCGTTTCTTGACGCCGCTCTTGGTCTTCAGCTTGGGCATTTTTATCCTTTCGGTTACGAAGGAGGACGCTGAAATCGCCGCGGCAGCCCACACTGGCCGGGCGATTCGTCGAACGCGTTCCCTTCGAGGAAGCGGGCCGCATAGACGCATTAATGCGGCATATCAACCGCTGTGGAACTGACGCGGCTGTCGTGCGATAGGCCAAGCATGGACGACAGCCCGACGCAGCCGATCGAGACCCCTCCCCCGGCCCCTGCGCCGGTCGAGGCGCAAAAACGTCGCAAGCGGCGGATACTGCGCAACATCCTGCTCGGGATCGTCGCGGTCATCGTCGCTATCTGGCTGGTGCTGTATATCACCAAGGGGCGCTTCCTGAAGCATCCGTTCGAGCGCGTCGTCGGGTCGCTCACGCACCGGACGCTGACCGTGCGCGGCGATTTCCAGCTCTATTTCGCGCCGTTCCGCATCAAGCTGTACGCGGAAAACTTCACGCTCTCGAACCCCGATTGGGCGAGCAAGCCGAACCTGTTCCAAGCGGACAAGCTCGACACGCGGATCGCGCCGCTGTCGCTGATCTTCGGCAAGCGGCGGCTTTACTGGCTCGATCTCGTCAACGGCGCGGTCGATCTCGAGTGGAACGCGGCGCACTCGGCCAACACCTGGACGTTCTCGAACAAGAAGGGTGGCAAGCCGCTCGAGTTCCCGCGGATCGACGTGGCGACGGTGACAGGTACGACGGTGCGCTATCTCGATCCGCGGATGCGCGTGCTGGCGGACCTCAAGGTCGCCGACATCCGCTCGGTCGACGCGACGATCGGCCGCGCGGTGGGGCTGACCGGCAAGGGGCGGTTGCGCGAGACGCCGTTCACCGTGACCGCGCAGTTGCTGTCACCGGATGCGACCGCCAATCGCGGGCAGAACAAGCTGGTCGCGCGGGCGCGGGCGGCGGGGAACGTCATCGACGTCGCAGGGACACTGCCGAGCATCGCCGATGTCGAGAACGTGCCGCTCGCGGTTACTGCTCGCGGCGCCAATCTGTCGACGCTGCTGGGCGTGATCGACGTCGCGATCCCGAACACGCGGACCTACAAACTGCGTGCGCAGCTCATCAAGCAGGGCGACGAATACGCCTTCACGCACCTGCGCGGCTTTGCGGGCCGGACCGATCTCGCGGGGAAACTAACGATCGTCAACGGCGCGCGCATCCATCTCGATTCGGTGCTCACGACCAAGAGTCTGGACATCATCGATGCTGCCCCGTTCATCGGCTTCAATCCCGACATCGTCGAGTCGAAGGGTGCGGTAGCGGCGGCCGCCGCGACGGGCGCAGCACCGCAACGCCTGTTGCCGGACGGAAACCTGCCGGTCGCGACGATGCAGATCTTCGATGCCGACCTCAAATGGACGATCGGCGTGGTGAAGTCGCGCAACCTGCCGATCTCCAACGTCGACCTGACACTCGACCTGGAACGCGGGCGGCTCGCGCTGTCGCCGCTGACCTTCTCGATGGCGCGCGGCAACGTGGCTTCGGACGTGATCTTCGATACGCGCGCACGGCCGAGCGCGGTCTCGTACGACATCCGCCTCGCGCCGACGCCGCTGGGGCGGCTTCTCAAGGGCTATGGGCTGACCGAGGCTGGAACGACTGGAACCGTCAAGGGTCGCATCAAGCTTGATGGCCGAGGCGACTCGATCCACGACTCGCTCGCCTCCTCGCGCGGGCGGATCGCGTTCGTGCTGCCGTCGGGCGCACTGTCGGTCCGCAACGTGCAGCTCGCCGAACTCGATATCGGCACGTTCGCGCAGCGGATGTTCCAGGGGAAGCTGGACGAGCCGGTGCAGATGAATTGCGGGCTCATCGGCTTCACCGTGCGCGGCGGCGTCGCGGCGGCGGACCCGATCCTGATCGACACGCGCAAGAACGTTATCGTCGGCCGCGGCGGGTTCAGCTTCCGCAATGAAGCGCTCGACTTGGCCTTCCGCGCCGATTCGAAGAAGTTCAGCCTGTTCGCAGGGCAATCGCCGGTCGGGGTCGGCGGGATGTTCGCGGCGCCTAAGCTGAACGTGATCTCGAAGGATCTGCTCGCGCGGGTCGGTAGCGGACTCGGGCTGGCGTTGGTGGCGACGCCGGTCGCGGGAATTCTCGCGTTCGTCGATGTCGGCGATGCGAAGTCTACCGCGTGCGGGCCGGTGCTCTCCGGGGCTACGGCGGCGGCGCAACGGACCACCAAGGGCCAGCCGCGGGACGACGTGGGGCATGGGACGACCGCCAAGGCCGAGGACGGGAAGACGAATGCTGCGGAGAAGAAGGGACAGAAGAAGAAGTTTCTAGGGATCTTCTGAGAGAATGAGGCGAACTGTACGGTCGCCTCCCTAGTTCGCTCATCCTGGCGTCAACCGGTTACCGTTGCGAATGGTTGGGCGCGTATATGGCTAGCGTTCTGCGTCCATAGGTCCCGGCGTCCGCCGGGATGAAGGATCGGGTGTGAGCGAGACTTGATGGTGGACGTGCGGGTTGGTTGTTGCCCGTGGCCGGTTGTCGCAAGTCGGTGCGAAGTACATGCACTGTTAGGACTGGATCGCGGCGTTCGATTTGCATCGCGGCTTGGCCACGACGCTGCCGTCGCTAAGCATTTACTCCTTACCACACCAAACCCGTCACCCCGGCGGACGCCGGGGCCCATGGTTGGGTCCCCTCTGACGGCTAGCGCTCCGCGTCCGCGGATCCCGGCGTCCGCCGGGATGACGGATGGGGGTAGTGATGTGGGGCTTTGCGGTTTGCGATACAGCTTTTGTGCCCCCTCCCGCTTACGGGTTTGGGGAGAAATGATCGCGTACCGGACGCCAGTACGTACGTCGTGCCCTCCCCTAGCCCCTCCCGCAGGCGGGAGGGGAAATTTTACCCGTGGGTGTGACCGCCGTGATCGTCGTGACCGTCGTGATCGTGCCCGTCATCCTGCAACCGGTGCATCGCCTCGAGCACGTCGTCCATGCGCGCGGGGTCGCCGATCGCGAGCACATGGCCCTCGCTGTCCGCGGTCAGCGGGTCGCCGTTCCAGTCGCACATCCGGCCGCCCGCGCCTTCGACTACCGGCACCAAAGCCGCAAAGTCGTAAAGCTTCAGGCCTGACTCGCAGACCACGTCGAGATGGCCGCTCGCGAGCAATCCGTAGTTATAGCAGTCGCCGCCATATACGGGACCTTGCCGCGGGTTGCCGCCCGAGATCGCCGCAACGAGAGCCAAATAGTGCGGCACATCGACGTCGTCGAAGAGGTGCGGGCTGGTGGTGGCGATCGTTGATCCGGCGAGTTCGCGGCAGGTACGCGTGCGAACGGGAACGCCGTTCAAAGTGGTCGGACGCCCCGCTACACCGACCCAGCGCTCGCGCTGGATCGGCTGGTCGATGATCCCGAGCACCGGCCAGCCATCCTCGACCAGCGCGATCAACGTGCCGAAGATCGCGCGTCCCACCGTGAAGCTGCGCGTGCCGTCGATCGGATCGAGCACCCATTTGCGGTTGGTGACGCCCGCCTTCTCGCCAAACTCCTCGCCGACGATGCCGTCGCCCGAGCGCTCGGCGTCGAGCAGCCGGCGCATCGCCGATTCGGCCTCGCGGTCGGCGCGGGTGACGGGAGATTGGTCGTCCTTGATCTCGACGCCGTGCTCGTGGCGAAAATACGGTCGGATGACGTGGCTTGCGGCATCCGCGAGGCGGTGCGCGAGATCGATATCGGCTTGGGTTACTGGCATATTTCCAGCCTATCGAGCGCGAGCGTCACGGGCAATGGACGGATCGTTCGTGCCAGCGTAGGTCATTGCAATCCAACCGGAGTATCATCCATGCGCCTCGTCTCGACTTTTGCCGCCGCTGCCCTGCTCGCCGCCACGCCGGCCTTTGCGGCGCTCGCGCCCGGTGCGAAGGCGCCCGACTTTACGACGCGAGGGGCCATCGCCGGCAAGGTGTTCACCGTCCACCTCGCCGAGCAGCTCAAGAAAGGCCCGGTCGTGCTCTACTTCTTCCCGGCGGCCTACACCGGCGGCTGCAATGCCGAGGCGCATGCGTTTGCGGAAGCAATCCCGGCGTTCACCAAGGCGGGCGCGACCGTGATCGGCATGTCGGCCGACAATGTCGAGACGCTCAGCAAGTTCTCCGCCGAGAAGTGCGCGGGCAAGTTCGCGGTCGCCAGCGCCGGACCTAATGTCGTCAAGGGCTACGACGTCGCGCTCGGCAAGCAGATGGCGGGGCGCGATATCACCAAGCGCACCAGCTACGTCATCGCCAAGAACGGCCGCATCGCGTTCGTGCATGACGAGATGAACCCGGAGGCGCATGTTTCGACGACGCTTGCTGCGGTCCAGAAGCTGACGGGTAAGTAATCGATCGAAACCGGACCGGCAAATACCTGCCGGTCCGGTGACCTTATGCTAACGCTTTCGGGTCTATCGCTTCGGCGAGGACGCGGGGGATGAGATGCGCGGTGTTAAAATAGCAGGCTCGTTGTCGAACGCGGAACCGAACGGCGCGCTTTTCGAGCAAATTGGACTGTTCCTGCACGAGCAGAAGCTCAGTCCGGACCCCGCTCATTACGCGTTCGCGTTCGCCGTGCTATCGACCCCCAACGGTGTCCTCGCAGAGGCTGTCGAACGGATAACGAGCAACGGCGTCCGGATGACCCGGTCGGATATCGAGCAACTTGGCGGAACGGTCGTAGATGGCCCTCCACTCGCACTGCCACATCGCGCGGGCGATAAGAAGCGGGCCGGGGCGGATACGTTGCCGGACACCGCCGTAGCGTTGGTGATCGAGACGCAACAGCAGGTCGACGGCTTCGCGCAGATCGTCCGAACGATACGCGAAGAGACGTACGGTTTCGGGCGCGACCTGGCCGACAGCGCGGCAGCGATCACCCAATTGGCCGAAATCGACGGCGTTGCCGAGATCACGAGCGCGATGATCCAGCGCATCCATGACAGCGAAGTCCGCTTGGCGGCGGCAACGGCGGAAACGGATTTGCTGCGGTCGAAATTGGCCGAGGCGCGTGACACGGCACGGCGCGACGTATTGACCGGCCTGCCCAATCGACGCGCGTTCGAGGAGGCTTTCGCGGCGCGCGATCAGGATGCCGGACCCTATTGCATTGCGTTGTGCGACGTCGACCGGTTCAAGCGCGTCAACGATGTGCATGGCCACGCGGTCGGCGATCGCGTGCTCGTCGCGATCGGCCAGGCGATGGCCGATGCCTGTGCGCCGCACCTCGTCGTGCGACACGGCGGCGAGGAGTTCGCGATGCTGCTACGCGGCGTCGACCTGGTCGACGCCGCGGCGGTGCTCGACTCGGCTCGCGCGACCGTTGCTGCCAAGCGCTTTCGCAATCGCGAGACCGACACCGCGCTTGGCGTCATCACCGTGTCGGCCGGCGTCACTGCCGTGCATGCAGACGAAACGGTCGACACTGCATTCCAACGTGCCGATCGTCTGCTCTATACCGCCAAGTCGAATGGCCGCGATCGGGTTTGTACGGGCTGATCCCGGCAATTGGCGTAATTTGCGACCGCGCCATGGTGAGTTTTCCCAACTCCATCGCCCGGGATCAAGATTAGCCAGCGTTTTCAACAATGTACGAAACTGGCACGCGCCATGCAATTCATTCGATATCGGCAGCCGGATGGTCCGGCGCCCGACCATCGAAGGACTATCCCATGTCGATCCGTTTCGAAACCGCCCAGCGCATTGCCTTCTCGCTCGTCGGAGCACTGTTCTTCGCAGCCATCGCAGTCGGCACCGCCGTCCCGATCATCCCCATCGCCTGAGCAAGACACCCATCATCATGAACCGCAGCATCCTTATCGGCCTCATTGCCTTTTCCACCACGATCCTGCTGATCGCAACACAGACCGGCGGCGCACTCGCCTGAACGACGAGGCGCCTGCCGAGCTTCACGGTCAGGCGGGCGAAGCCAGTCCCGCCGGCCCTACGGGGGCCTTTTCTTCGCGAGAATAGGTCCCGATCAACAGCCCCGCTGCCAGCACATGCCCGGTGATGGCCTCGATCACCGCCGAGCGGCCGGGCGTCGCGCCGACATCCCCTGCCCCCGCGCCGATCGCGAAGACCTGGAACGCATAGCGATGCTCGCCGTGTCCGCTGGGCGGATCGGGCGGCAGCCAGCCTTCGCGCAGATAGGAATTGCGACCGACATCGCGACCTTTCGCGTCGCCCCCACCGTCCGCAGCGATCGCGCCTTCGGCTAGCTGCCCCGCATCTGCTTCGAGTCCCCAAATGATCGCGTGGACCAAGGGTTGCGGCGCCGGAGCATCGGCATCCTCGACGATCAGTACCATGCGCTCAGTCCCTGCCGGCGGTTCGCTCCAAACGAGCGGTGGCGACACGCCCTCCCCGTCCGCAGTGAAGCGCGGCGGCATGCGTGCTTCGTGCGCGAACGCTGGACTGGTCAGGGTCAACGTCTCGAAGTTTTCGCCCAACTGGACGATCGCAAGCTTGTCCATCCCAGCGCGCAGGCCGCTCATCGCTTGGCCGAGCCAAGCGGGAATATGTTCGAGCATGACTTATCCTTCCGACGGGCAGGTTTCGGCACGACGCGCAGGAGCCGCGCCATCATACCAGTCGCTCTGCGGACCCATCTTGGCTGCGTCATGGTAGCAGACCTGGGTCTTGCCACGCTTGGGATCGACAAGCACAGCCCAGTTGTGATCGCCGCAGTTATGCTCCTCGCAGCCCCAGGCGACGACCCGTTCCCCAAGCCTGAAGATCGGTGTTTCCGGTCCAGACCGTCCGCGGATCGTCTCGCGCAACTTGGCATCGCCGACGGCGTTCACCAAGCCGGTGGCGACGTCGGTGCGGTCGTAGAAGTCCACGCCCGCCAACGCATCATGCGGATATTTGCCGACATAGGCGGTGATCGGCGTGGTCTGGGCCTGCCCCGGTATCGGGGTCGGCGCGCGCGTCTCGGGCGGCTTGAAGCCGTCCGGCGACGCAGTGTTGGTCGGATCGTCGTTGCGGCTGCACGCTCCCAGACTCAGCGATGTCGCCAGCAGCGCGACCGCGATCATCGTCTTCATCGTCCAGTCTCCTCGGTCGTTACGGGTGCAACGCACCGCCCCCCGCCCCGGTTGCGCGTAGCGCGGTTGCGAGCCCGGCAGGCCGCGACCATCTGGTGACGATGATGCATGATCTCGACCGCTTCGTCGTTGCGCAGGCCGGCGTATATCCACAGGCGCTCGCCGAACTGCGCGCCGGTTCGAAACGCAGCCACTGGATGTGGTTCGTGTTTCCGCAGATCGCCGGTCTCGGTCACAGCGAGATGGCACGGACCTATGCGATCCGCGACACGGACGAGGTACAGGCCTATCTCGCGCATCCGGTGCTCGGGCCGCGGCTGATCGAAGCGACGAACGCAATCATCGCCGCGCAAGGTCCGGCCGACGTCATCATGGGCGGCATCGATGCGGTGAAACTGCGATCGTCGATGACGCTGTTCGCCGCGGTGGCGGATGACCCGACGCCGTTCAACGCGGCACTTGATCGGTTCTTCGACGGGGTTGCGGACCAGGCGACGATACGCTTGCTGCGATAAGACGGGCGTACGCGCCAACAACGGTATATCAAGCTCCCGAGGCTTCCCGCCTCGCGAGGTGACGACATGGCCAAGAGCCAGAAAAAGACGAACAAGGAAGTCCGCAAGCCCAAGGCCGAAAAGGCGCCCAAGGCAAATGCGTCGAACCCGACCAGCAAGGGCAAGCCCGTGGATATGACGACGCTCAACTGAGGCAAGCGGGCATGGGCCGATCGTAACGATCGGACCGATGTGTAGCGGATGATCCTTATTCTCGCGCGAAGACGGCAGCCCGGTCAGGGCTTTCGTCTTCGCGGGGATTATGTTCGTCGTCGTGTCAGTCGAAGCTTGCGCGAATCGCTGCGGCGGCAATAAACGGGGCGCCTGCGACCAGCACCAGGCTGACCGATGCGAGCAGTTTCAACGCACCGGCGCCGCTTGCCACATCGAGCGCGCCCGCTCCGAAGATCAGTAGCGGCACCGCAAGCGGGAGCATCACCAGTCCGGTGACTGCACCGCCGCCGCGAACGCCCGCGACGAGCGCGCTGGTGACGACGGCCAGCGCCGCAAGACCTGGCGTGCCGATCAACAGGCCGAGCTCGACCCGCAACAGCGTTTCGGCGGACAGATTGAGCAAACCGGCGGCGATCACCGCGGCGAGCATCAGCGGGGGGCCGAAGCTCAGCCAGTGCGCGATCGTCTTGGCCAACGCGACCGAGGTCATCGACAGTCCGCGGACGGCGAATTGGTCGAAGATCCCCGTCTCCAGGTCCGGTCCGATCAGGCGTTCGACCGGGAGCAGCGCCGCGAGCAACGCCGCGGTCCAGATCACCCCGCCACCGATCCGTGCGAGCAACGCCGCGTCGGGGCCGATCGCGAACGGAAACAGCACGGCGACCAGCAGGAAGAATGCGACGACCAAAGTGGCACCGCCGCTCGCCACGCTGCGGCGAAGGTCGCGGCGGATGATCGCGATCACAGGGCGATCTCCTGCGCATCGAGCATTGCCAGCGGCAGGTGCGTGGCGACGAGGGCGATACCGCCGCCGGCCCGGTGGTGCGCGATCAGGGTCGCCAAGCGCGTGACCGACACCGCGTCCAGCCCGTTGGCGGGTTCGTCGAGCAACCAGACCGGCGCTTCGCTGGAGGCAACGCGCGCGATCGAGGCGCGGCGGCGCTGGCCGGTGGAGAGGAGGCGGACGGGGATATCGGCCAAAGCGTCGAGATCGAGCGCGGTCAAGGCGCGGGCAACACGGGCCTCGGGATCAGGCGCGCGGTCGAGACTGGCCCAGAAGCGAAGCGCGGCGGCGAGCGTTCGGTCGATGTCGAGCGAGCTGGCTTCGGTGAGCAGTGCCTTGTCCGTGGCGCAGGTCACGGATCCCTCGAACGGTACGAGCAGGCCGCCGGCGAGACGGATCAGGCTCGACTTGCCGATGCCGTTGGCGCCGGTGACGATGGCAGCGTCGCCGGGTGCGAGATCGAACGATAGTTTCGAGAAGAGCAATCTTCCGCTGCGCATGCATGCCACGTCCTCGAAGCGAAGGCTCACGGCGCCGCGTCTCCGGCGGATTCTTCAAGGGCGTGCATGTCGTCGTCGCTGAGACCGAAATGATGGCCGATTTCGTGGATCGTCACGTGCGCGACGAGGTCGTCTAGGCGGACGCCGGTCTCGATCCACTCTTCGAGGATGGCGCGACGATAAAGGACGATGCGGTCGGGCATCGCGCCGGAGTCCATCGACGATTTCTCGCCGAGCGGCCGGCCATGGTAGAGGCCGGACAGATCGAGCGGGTGCTCCAGACCGAGTTCGGCGAGCGTCTGGTCGTCGGCGAATTCCTCAACCGCGAACACGATGTCGCTGAGATGTTCCGCGAACTGCACCGGCAGTCGGGCGATCGTCGCGCGGCCGATCGCCTCGATCGCGTCGGCATCGGGTGCTTCGCCGTAGAATGTCGCTTGCCCGCTCATGCGCGCAGCCATACGCGGTGGCGGAGGATAGCGGCAAGGGACATGCGGATGATCGAAGCGCTGAACGAAACCGAGCGAGCCGAGGCGCTCGATGGCCTGGACGAGTGGGATTACGACGATGCGCGCGACGCGATCACCCGCACGATCGTATTCGCCGATTTCGTCGAGGCGTTCGGGTTCATGACGCAGGTCGCGCTGATCGCCGAGCGTGCGAACCATCACCCTGAATGGAAGAACGTCTGGAACCGGGTGGAAATCCTGCTGACGACGCATGACGCAGGCGGCCTCAGCCCGCGAGACATCGAGATGGCGGAGGCGATCGACGCGATCGTCGGCGATGCTTGAGGAAAGCGTTAAAGTCAGGTCGGTCGCCCCAAGATGCGCCCGCCCCTGACGCACCTCCCCGGCAGAGGCCGGGGCCGAGTTGGGGAACGTTGCTGACTTAAGGCAGCACGCAGTTACTGCGGCCTTTCCCATTGGGCCCTGGTCTCCGCCGGGATGGTCCTAAACCAAGCCGCGTCTCCATTCTTCCCCCCTGAAAGGGAGGGGTTGGGGTTGGTCGGCCGCTTGGCGATGACATCGTCAGACAACGGACCGCCCCTCCCCTGCCCCCCTGTCACGGACGGGGCGACCGTCAGCCTCGGCGCAACCAACAAGGCCTACCCCTCCGTATGCCGATCGGCGCGCATCCGCTTGCGGAGGCTCCCCGGCATCCACCGTGCAGCGAACGCCATGCGGTGGGCGGTCTTACCCACATAGGTGTGGACCTTGTCGCCATGGACCGCAGCCCACGCCGCATCGGCGACCTTGTCGACACCGGTCAGTTCCATTCCCGCGCTCGTCACGGTGTCGCGGATCGAGCGGTTACTGCCGCCTGCGGCCGAGTCCAGCAGCGGCGTATCGATGAAGCTCGGCACGATCGAGCGCACCTTGATTCCGTCCGCCGCCCATTCCCCGTCGAGCGCCTCGGTGATCGCGCGGATGCCGAACTTGGTCGCCGAATAGGGTGCGAGGCCGGACGAACCGTAGATTGCCGACGCGGACGCGGTGTTGAGCAGGCAAGAGCCGGGCGTGCGCTTGAGATACGCATGACCGATCCGCGCGCCATTCAGCGCGCCGACCAGGTTGATCGCGATCACGCGGTCGATCTCGGCGAAGTCGGTGTCCGCCAGCGCGCCACCCGAGCCGATCCCGGCATTGTTGAACAGCACGTCGAGCCGGCCGCCGGTGGTGGCGACGAACGCGTCTAGGCAGGCGACCCACGCGTCGCGGTCGCGCACGTCCATCTGGTAGGTGGTCGCCATTCCGGCGGGCAACAGCGCAGCGGTTTCGACAAGCCCGGCGACGTTGACGTCGGCAAGCCCGACCCGCCAGCCTTTCCGTGCGAACAGTATCGCGGTGGCGCGGCCGATGCCCGATCCACCACCGGTGATGAAAATGCTCTGCTGGCTCACAAATGGCCTCCCCTGATCGTTTCTAGTCATTTGATTTTCCGGTATGTTTCCCGCATCCTGCGCACAGATGCCAGACAATTCACCAGCGCTCGCTTTCGAACGGGTCACCAAGCGATACGGGTCGACAATCGCGGTCGACAACGTCTCGCTTGAGATCGCGCGCGGAGCGTTCGTCGCGCTGGTCGGGACGTCGGGGTCGGGCAAGTCGACCTTGCTTAAGACGATCAACCGCCTGGTCGAGCCCAGCGAAGGCCGCGTGACGATCGACGGTGCCGACGTCGCCGCCGAGCCAGCGCCCGGACTGCGCCGCCGGATCGGCTACGTCTTCCAGAATATCGGGCTGTTCCCGCACATGACGATCGGCGAGAATATCGCAATCGGATTGCGGATCGCGGGACGACGCGATGAGGCCAAGGTCGGCGAACTGCTCGACCTGGTCGACCTGCCGCGCGATATCGCCGAGCGGATGCCCGCTGCGTTGTCGGGCGGCCAGCGACAACGCGTCGGGATCGCGCGAGCGCTCGCGCCGGGAGCGAAACTGCTGCTGCTCGACGAGGCGTTCGGCGCGCTAGATCCGGTGACGCGCGATGCGCTCGGCACGCGGATCCGCGAGTTGCACGACCGGCTCGCGCTGACGACGATCCTGGTCACGCACGACATGGCGGAGGCGCTGCTTCTGGCGGACCGCGTGCTGGTGATGAAGGCGGGCCGGATCGTTGCCGATGCGACGCCAACCGAACTGGTCGCGGGCAAAGGCGGCGACGATGCGCAGGCACTGGTGCAGGTGCCGCGCGCACAGGCCGAACGCCTGCAGGCGCTGGTGTCGTGAGCGCGTTTCTCGATGTGCTCGACCGCGTGCCGCCGCTGCTCGCCGCGCACGTGCTCCTGTCGGCGTCGGCGCTGCTGCTGGGGATCGCGATCAGCCTGCCGCTGGGGATCTGGTCGGCACGCAACGCCGCCGTCGCGCGCGTCTCGCTCGGGTTTGCGAGCCTAGTGCAGACGATTCCGAGCCTCGCGCTGCTTGCGCTGTTCTACCCCGTGTTGCTCAGCCTGTCCGCGCTGGTCGGCGGCGGCATTCCCGCACTTGGGTTCCTACCCTCGCTGATCGCGCTGACACTGTATGCGCTGCTGCCGATCATCCGGAACGCCGTGGCGGGCCTGCACGGCATCGACCCGGCGGTGATCCAGGCCGCGGATGCGGTCGGCATGACGCCTGCGCAGAAACTTCGGCTGGTCGAGGCGCCACTGGTCGCGCCGGTGCTGGTTGCCGGCATTCGGACCGCGGCGGTGTGGACGATCGGCGCAGCGACGTTGTCGACGACGGTCGGTCAGCCAAGCCTTGGCGATATGATCTTCGCGGGCCTGCAGACGCAGAACTGGGCGCTGGTGCTGGCCGGCTGCATGTCCGCCGCGGCGCTGGCACTGGCGGTCGACGCACTGATCGGCGGGATCGAATACGGCATCCGCGCGCGGCGGCGCTGGCTGTGGATCGCTTGCACCGCGGTGCTGGTGGCAGGAACCGCGGTGGCGACCGCGCCGCTGTGGCCGAGGGGCGGCGGCGATCGGACGGTGGTGGTCGGCGCGAAGAACTTCTCGGAGCAATATATTCTCGCGCGGCTGATCGGCGATCGGCTGGAACGCGCCGGCTACACCGTCCAGTACCGCGACGGCTTGGGCTCGGCGGTGGTGTTCGGGGCGCTCTCGACTGGCGATATCGACGTGTATGTCGATTATGCCGGGACGATCTGGGCGAACGAGATGAAGCGCCACGACGTGCCGGAGCGCACACCAATGGTCGCGGCGATCGGCGCCTGGGCGAAGCGCGAGCACGGCGTCGGGCTGATCGGGTCGCTCGGCTTCGAGAATGCCTATGCGTTCGCGATGCAGTCGGACGCGGCGAAGGCGAAGGGGATCGCCAGCCTCGACGATCTGGCGAGGGCATCATCGAGCATGACTCTCGGCAGCGACCTGGAGTTTCTCGAGCGGCCGGAATGGGCGGCGGTGAAGCGCGCCTATCCGCTGCGGTTCGCCAGGACGACGCCGTACAGCCCGACGTTCATGTACCGTGCACTCGAAAGCGGAAATGTCGACGTGATCTCGGCCTTCTCGTCGGACGGGCGGATCGCGGCGGACAAGCTGACCGTGCTGAGCGATCCGCGCCGCGCGATCCCCGGATACGACGCGATCCTCATGGTCGCGCCGAAGCGGACCGGCGATGCGAAGTTCGTGGCGGCGCTGAAGCCGTTGGTCGGGAAGATCCCGGTCGAGGCGATGCGCACCGCGAATTATCAGGTCGACCGCGATACCGACAAGCAGACGCCGGAAGCCGCTGCGCGATGGCTGGCAGCGAAGATCGGGCTTTAATCTCCCGCGCCCCTGCGGGGAGAGGGAAGGAAGAGCCGCTTGGCGACGGTAGGGTAAGGGGCTGTTGTCGCGGATGATCCGAGCCTAACTCCCCTTACCCTCCCTTTCCCCGCGGGAGAAGGCCTCGCCTCAAAAGAACAGCTTGCGGATGCTTAGCCTGACCGTGCGACCCAGCGGATCGAGGTAATTCGGCTGGTAGTTGTTCGGCGTCGCACCGGTCGCGTCGGTCACCCGCTGGCGGGTGTTGAGCACATTGTCGACCGACAGGCTCACGCGCATGCCGCGCAGCCACGGATGCGCCTTCACCCATTCGAGCCGCTGGCCGAGATCGGCGAACAGCCGCACGTCCGCGGTCGCCAGCCCACCGAAATTGAGGATTTCGGGCGCCGCCAGCGTCCCGCCATTGACCCGCGTGCCGGTTGCGTAATTGGCGGACAGGCGCGCACCGAGGCCGTTGTTGGTATAGCCAGCCTGCGCCTGGAGTTCGTGGCGCGCCTGTCCGCCATTGTTGCCGATCGCGTCGCCGTCGAGCAGGTTCAGGCTCGGGCCGCCCTGTGCGACGAGCACCCGGTCGGTGAAATGCCAGGTGTGATAGACCGCGAACTGGATGCGACCGCCAGCCTGCCCGCCCCGGCCGCCGAACCCGCCACGCGCGCCGCCTCCGCCTGGACCACCGCCTGCCCCCCGCGGACCGTCGCCCCCACCACCCTCACGGCGGCGGAGCCCGCCGGGCGGCTGCATCCCCTCGAACGGATTGGGCCCGGTGCCCGCCCGATAGGCTTCGAGCTCCTTCTGGACCTTTGACTTGAGCGGCGCCGAGAAATTGATCCCCCAGCGCAGCTCGGAGCGATCGCTGCGCGCGAAATTGATCGGTCGGCGGTCGACCTGGGTGAGGGTGTTGGTGCCGTCGCGGACGAAGCGACCAGGAAACGCCGCTTCGATCGCCGCGGTCGCCGACGGGAACGCCGCGATCGGGTTGTCGACCCGGCTCTCGACATAGTTGGCGGTGATCGACAGGTCCTTGGCGGTCCACGGCTTCAGCGTCAGCCCGATCTTCCGGACCCGGTTGTTGTCCGCGATGAGGCCCGGATTGCCGCCACTGATCGTGGTCACCGTCGCGGTCGTCCCGCGCACATAATCGAAGATCCGCACATTGGGCGTGGTGATCGACGGGTTGCCGAGTTGCTGCGCGGTCGGCGCCTCGTCGGTATCGGTGACCGACGCGATCACCCGCACGCCGTCGATCGGCGACCAGTTCGCGCCATAGCCCAGCGTCGTCAGCGTGCCGAAATCAGAGAGATGGTCCTCGGCGAGGTTGAAGTTCGCGGACAGCGTGCCGAGGAACGGCAGCACGTCCTTCGACCGGCTGGAGATCGGCACGTCGACATTGACCTGCCCGTTGACGGTATCGCGCGACACCTGGCCGCGCCCTACCACCAGCGCGCTCTGCCGCGGGTCGTAGCGGAACGAGCGACTGTCGAAATCGGCGGTTTCCGCGCCCAGCTTGATCGTCGTCGATACCGCGCCCGCAGGCAGGCTGAAGACGGTGCCGTTGATCACCGCATCGACACCACCAGTGCTCTGGCTCGCATAGGCGCGGTTGCCTGGAGCAGGCCCGATATCGCCGGCGGTCAGCCGCCCGAACGGGTTCGCGGTCGGATCGCCGGCTCTCAGCCGCGCGTTGAACGCGGTCGCATCGACGCCCGTTTCGGTGAAGGTCTGCGTGTCGCTGCGATCGTAATTGCCTGTGACGTTCCAGCGCCACGTGCCGATGTCGCCGTTGAGCGTGGCGCCGAGGTGCGCCGCAATCGACGAGGTGCGCTGCGTCAGCGGCAGGAAGCCGTCGTCGTCGAGCGCTCGGTTGATCACTGTGGTACCGTCGGCGAGCGTCAAGGCGGCGACGGGCAGCCCGTTGAGGCTGCGACTGTCGGTCGATTCGAGCCGCCCGTTGATCGTCGCGCCAATGTTGCCGAAAATGTTGCGCGCATACACGCTGTTCGCGGTGAACGTCCTGCTCTCGGCCTGGAGGCTGCGGAACGGCGTGGGATCGATGGCCGCGCCGTTGGCGCCGACCGCACCGGTACCGATCGGAGTGATGTCGCGTTCGGCTTCGGTCAGCAGCGAAGTGGACGTGTATTCGGCGTGCAGGTTCACGCGACGGTCGCGGGCGATGGTCAACAGGTCGAGCTCGCCCTGCGGCGTGTTGCTGCCGCCCTCGGTCGGAAGCTTGTCGGTCGCCTCCGCGGTCACCGCGCGGAAACGGCGGCGCAGGACGAAGTTCACGACCTTCTGGTCGGCGCGGTAGCCGTATTTGAGCGCGACCTCTTCGGGCAGTATCTCGACGCGCTGGATCGCCTCGGTCGGGATGTCGCGTATCTCGCTGAAGCTGGAGATGCGGCGGCCGTTGAGCAGCACCACCGGCGCACCGCCGCTGCCGCGACCGCTGGTGGTCTGGGGGCTCAGTTCGTTGAGCAGGTCCGAGACCGAGCTGACTCCATAGGAGCGTATCTCGGCCTGGCCCAGCGTCTGGTCGGGCGGAATATCGCCGACCACCGACCCCGGCAGTTTGCGCGATCCGGTGACGACGATCTCTTCGGCATCCGCTGCCTCGTCCTGCTCGGCTGTCTGTGGCACCGCCCCGCTGGCAGGCGTCGCTGGCGCCTGTTGCGCAATCGCCCCCGCGGGCGCGCTCATCGCCAGAACCAAACCTAGAGTACGCATACCATTCCACCCCGATGATCGACCGTCGATCAGGGGGCCGAACTAGCCGTCAATTGTCGCAGGATTGTGCCCGTTCATCGACGATTTCGTCGCAAGCGGGCGCTCATCCCGACATCGGTCACGCCGGTCGCCCGTTTACCGCGTCATTAGGGCGTCCATCTCTTCCAAGGGTACGCCCTTGGTCTCGGGGAAATAGAGGAACACCGTTACGAACTGCACCGCCATCATGCCGGCGAAAAACAGGAATGGCAGCCCTGCCGACCACGCCGCGGCGATCGGGAAGAGTTGCGCGATCACCGCGTTCCATCCCCAGTGACTCGACGAGCCGATGCTTGATCCGCGCGCGCGGACGTTCTGCGGGAACACTTCGGAGATATACACCCAGATCACCGCACCCGACCCAGGCGCGAAGAACATGATGAACACTATAAGCGACGGCAGCAGCAGCCCGTGCGGCAGTACGCCGAGCAGCGCGAGACCGCCAACGGTGAGCGCGCCGGTCATACCGGCCGAGCCCCAAAGCAAGAGGGTGCGCCGACCGATCCGGTCGATCAGCAGCATCCCGAGCAGCGTGAAGACCATGTTGGCGACGCCGATCATCACTGCCTGCAGATCGGGCGAAAGGCTGCCGCCGGATGCCTTGAAGATGTCGTTGAGGTAATAGAGGAACGCGTTGATGCCGCTGAACTGGTTGAACATCGCGACCAGGAAGGCGAGCGTGATCGGCTTGCGGTGCCGCGTCCACGACAGGCTGGCGTCGCCCTTAGGCGCATCGAGATCCGCCCTCGCCATGTCCGGGCTCATCCCGACCAGCGCCAGCACATCGCTCGCCTCCGCATCGCGCCCCTTGGTAAGCAGCCAACGCGGCGAGTTCGGAATGCGGAACAGCAACGCGAAGAACGCCAGCGACGGTAGCGCGACGATGCCGAGCTTCCACCGCCATTCGCTGTCGCCCAGGCCAAGCGAGCCGATGACGGCGTTCGACACATAGGCGAGCAGGATCCCAAGGATGATCGCGAACTGGAACCCGCCGACCATCCTCCCACGCGTCGCAGGCGGCGCGAGTTCGGCGATATAGGCCGGCGCCAGTACCGACGAGCCGCCGATCGCGATACCGATGACGAAGCGGAAGCCGATGAAGCTGTACCAACTCCACGCAAGCGCGCAGCCAATCGCGGTCACGACATACAGGAATGCGAGCATCCGCAGCACGTTCCGACTGCCATACTGATCGCCGAGCGTGCCCACGAACAATGCGCCGATCAGTGTTCCCCACAGCGCTGACGACACGGTGAAGCCGAGCCCCGCATCGCCGAGCGCGAACTTCGCCTTCAACGCTCCTGTGACGCCGGCGATAACCGCGGTGTCGAACCCGAACAACAGTCCCGCTAGTGCCGCCGTGGCGACGCTTGCGATCAGCACGGTATGCGGTCGAAGCGGGGCTGCATGAACACTCATGCGCGGCAGGGTACGGTGGAAACGTTCATCATGCTCCTGTTTCGAACAGTTCGACGCCCGCCGCAAGGCCAACGCCTTTCGTTTCGGAAGGCGAAAACACCCGTTTCAGGTCTTTGAAATCACATTAAGGATTGCAGGGCTAGCCCGGTCGATAACAGACGAAAAGGGGCGAAGCGTTGCGGACTGGATTCACGAAGCTGATCATCGCCTTGGTGTTCGCGATGCCGGGCTCGGCCTGGGCGGCCTGTACCGTCAGCAATACCTCCGACACGGCGCTCGGGACCTATTCGTCGGCCGCGTTGCAAAAAGGCGCGGCGCCCTATGCGAAAGTCGCGGGCGGATTCGACTGCGCGGATGCGCTGCTGTCCCTGCTGAGCAACAACACCCTCGCCGTCACCGCGACCAGTACGACGAACTTCAAGCTCAAACTCGCCGGCGGCACTGATACCGCCGACTATGTGCTGGCTGCCGATGCCAACGGCGCCACCCCGATACCGGCGGGCACCAAGTTCCACTATCTCAACGGCAGCCTGATCAACCTTGCCGGACTGCTCGGCAACAGTACGCGGAATGTGCAGATCTACGTAAAACCCTTGGGGGCCGCCGCCTTGACCCCGGGAACCTATACGGGATCGTTCAGTCTTGCCTGGGAATGGAAGCTGTGTAGGTCGCTGTCCGCGGTCGTGTGTACCGGATACACGCAGAGCACGGTCCCAGTCACAGCGACCGTCGCGGTGTCGATGGTGGTGACGTTGCGGCCGGTTGCCGTCGTCATCACCACGCGCACAACGTATGATCCGTTGTCCGCCACCAACAACCCGCGCTCGATCCCCGGCAGCAAACAGCGGACCACGATCACGCTGACCAATACCGATATCGTGGCGGTCGATGCCGACTCGCTCAAGGTCATCCTGCCCACACCCAATCGCGGCGCGGTGGCCCTCGACGGCGATGGCACCGCATCGACTGCGTATGTAACCACCGCGGAAGGGTCTCCCGCCTCATCGCTCGCCGTAACCTACACCACACCGGCAAGCACCACCGATGACGTCGATTTCTCAGCGAACGGCGGCACCAGCTGGACCTATGATCCGACCGCCGCACCGAAAGCGGTCACGACTGTCCGCGTGCGTCCTCGCGGAACGATGGCGGCGGGATCAAGCTTCAGCGTGTCGTTGCCTTACGTTCTGTTCTGATCGCCGCCATCTCCCAGATCCTGCGCCGAGGGGTCGGACCCGACGACCGGCGGTAACGATCCGACCAGCTCCATCTTGGTCGCGGTCGTGCCGACTTCGATCCCCGCCTCGCGGAACTGGCGGAGCAGCGTGAATAGTAATTCGCTGCGCACCGGATACGCATCGCGCGGACTGGCGACATAAGCGAAGCAGTTGAACTTGGCACGGCCGGCGTCGATCGAATCGATGAACACCTTGGATCCGGGATCATCGAGCACCTCGTGCTTTTCGGCGAATGCCGCAAACAACATGGTCCGCACAGCATCCAGATCCTCTTCGAGCGGAACCGAGAACTGCAGCTGTACACGGCCGATCGGCGCGGCCAGCGTCATGTTCTGGATGGTCTTGGTGATCAGTTCCGAATTCGGCACGATCAGCGTCGAGCGGTCCGCGACCTCGATCTCGGTCGAGCGGACGTTGATCCGCTTCACGTCGCCTTCCATGTTGCCGATCCGGACGAGATCGCCGATCTTCACCGGGCGCTCGGCGAGCAGGATCAGCCCGGAAACGAAGTTCTGCGTGATCGCCTGCAGGCCGAAACCGATTCCGACCGACAGCGCGCCGAGCACTACCGCGAGCTTTTCCATCCCGATGCCGAGCGCACCAAGCGACCACAGCACTGCGGCTATGATCCCGGCATAGCGTGCGACCATCGTGACCGAATTCTGCGCGCCGGCGTCCATCGCGGTGGTCGGCAGATAGCTGTTGACCAGCCAATGCTGAAGCCCGCGCATGATCGCCAGCGCGACGAACAATACC
The DNA here is from genome assembly GCF_040407565.1 of Sphingomonas faeni. GTDB lineage: Bacteria > Pseudomonadota > Alphaproteobacteria > Sphingomonadales > Sphingomonadaceae > Sphingomonas > Sphingomonas faeni_F. Next base: position 54,899 of record NZ_JAPZPR010000007.1, on the reverse strand, counting down.
GCGAGCGAGCGCAACACCGCCCCTGGCGAAATTGTGACCTGGCCGACCGTCACGCCGTTCGCAACAGTGCCGAACAGCTCGAATGCGGAGCCGACCCCTGCCCCGAACGGCGCCATCACCGCGCCGACCGCGAGCAGGATCAGCAGCAGCCGCAGCACCGCCGACAGCAGCACGCCGATCTGGTCGACGGTTTTGTTGTCGACCCCGAAGCCGCTGTTCGCCGAACGGCCCAGACGGTTGCCGCTCGACAACAACGTCCGGCACGCATCGTCCGTGAAAGTCATCATCAGGTACAAGGTCGCGCCGACGATCGCGCCCCACAGCAACCACGTCGCGACCTTCAGCGCGAAATTCACATAGCCGATCAGTCCGGCGATCAGCGTCACGAGCAGGACCAGCCAGACGAGCGTGGCGACGATCGCGAGCAAGGTATTGCGCGCGGGCTTGGTCGGGTCGGGCAGCGCGGCGGCGCGCAACCGGCCGAGCGTCACCAGGATCGCCCCGAGCAGGACGATGTGGAGCAGCGCAACGACGGCGTTGGCGGCGCTTGACGCCGGTGCGCTGATGCCGATCAACGTGTTGGTGGCGATCAGCACCTGGCCGAAAAAGATCAGCCCGGCGGCCATCCAGGTGTACGGCCGCAACGCCTGCGACGCCTGGTCGCCGATCGGCAGCAGGCGCCACGTCGACTGGCCGCGCAGCAAGAGCGCACCGCCGAGCGATGACACGAACGCGCAAAACCACGAAATCCCGACGAAGGTCGCACCAAACTGGCTCCAGGCGGGCGACACCAGCCCGGCCCAGCGTAGCGACGCGACGATCGCCCAGGCAGCTAGGCCCGGCAGCGCGGTGCCGATCACCACCAGCCAGAGTGCGTAGGCCGAGCGACGCAGGCGGCCACCCGGCGCGTGATTGGTGGCGTAGCGCCGACCAACGCCGTGCAGCCAGCGCCGCAACGGCACAATCAGTACCAGCGCGGTGAGGATGCCGATCAGCAGACCGGTGCCGGCGCGCATGTCGAACCGCGCACCGAACTGGCGGATCTCGACATTGGCGAACCGCATCATTCGCGCGGTGTCGCGCGGCAGATGATCGACGATCGCCGCCCACAAAAGCGGCGACAGTGGCGATCCCGTGTTTTCGGACAATTGCTGGCCGAGTTCCTCCGCTTCCGCCGCGCCGATATCGTCGATCTGTTGCTTAGCCTCGATCCCGATCAGCTTGGCGCGTTTGATCGCGGAATCGATCGCCGACTGGCTTTGCGCGAGGAGCCGGCGCTGCTGGCGAATCTCGGGGGCCTCGACCACGCCGGGGGTGGCGGCGCCGAGCTCGGCTACGCGTGCCTGGACCAGAGCCATCTCGGGCGTCAGCGTGCGAACCGCGTCGGCAGCGATCGTCTGCACCGCCTGCGCACGGTCCCGCAACGCCTGCCGCGCCTTGTCGTCGCGCGCCGAGGGGGTGCCGTCGTCGATCGACTGGAGCTCGGCCGAAGCCTTGGTCAAACCGGCCGCGACGGTCGCGACCTTGGGTTCGTCCTGTGCCGATGACGATACCGGGGCCGAAATCGCGGTAACCGCGAAAAGCAGGATCGACAGGTATTTGAGCAGACGGTTCGACAGACGGGGCATTCCAGACCTTTCGCGAAGGCCCTTCCCGATGGCGCTTGTGTTCGCCGACGACGCCCCCGACAAAGGGCGCCTGAAACCGGGAGAGGGTCGCAGGAATGGCGTCGATACAAGGTGGAGCGGCTGCGCAGCAAGCGCCGCAGAGCGAGAAGCTGATCATCCTGGCCTCGTCGCTGGGCACGGTGTTCGAATGGTACGACTTCTATCTCTACGGCCTGCTGGCCACGATCATCACCGCGCAGTTCTTCTCGGGCGTCAACGAGACCACCGGCTTCATATTCGCGCTCGCGGCATTCGCGGCCGGCTTTGCGGTGCGGCCGTTCGGCGCACTGGTATTCGGGCGGATCGGCGACATGGTCGGGCGCAAGAACACGTTCCTCGTCACGATGGGGATCATGGGCGTCTCGACCTTCGTCGTCGGGCTGCTCCCCAGTTACGCGTCGATCGGGGTCGCCGCGCCGCTGCTGCTCGTCCTGCTGCGACTGTTGCAGGGCCTCGCGCTCGGCGGCGAATATGGCGGGGCGGCGACCTATGTCGCCGAGCATGCGCCGCCGGGAAAGCGAGGCCTACACACCAGCTTCATCCAGACGACCGCCACACTTGGGCTGTTCGCCGCGCTGCTGATGGTGATCGGCGTGCGGACACTGGTCGGCGAGACGGCGTTCGCGGCATGGGGCTGGCGTATCCCGTTCATCGCCTCGATCGCGTTGCTCGGCGTGTCGCTGTGGATCCGCATGCAGCTGAACGAGAGCCCGGTCTTCCAGAAGATGAAGGACGAGGGCAAGACGTCGAAGGCCCCGCTGACCGAGGCTTTCGGGCAGTGGAAGAACGGCAAGGTCGTGCTGATCGCGCTGTTCGGGGCGGTGATGGGCCAGGGCGTGGTCTGGTACACCGGGCAGTTCTATGCGCTGTTCTTCCTCGAGAAGACTCTGCGCGTGGACGGCGCGACGACCAACATCCTTATAGCGATCGCGCTGTTGATCGCGACGCCCGCCTTCGTGTTCTTCGGCTGGCTGTCCGACCGGATCGGGCGCAAGCCGATCATCCTCACCGGCTGCCTGCTCGCCGCGATCACCTACTTCCCGCTGTTCCACGCACTGTCGCGCGCCGCCAACCCCGCACTGTATGCCGCCCAGCAGAGCGCGCCCGTCAGCGTCGTCGCGAACCCGGCGGAATGCTCGGTGCAGTTCGATCCGATCGGCAAGAACAGGTTCGATTCGACCTCGTGCGACATCGCCAAATCCTATCTCGCGAAGGCCGGCGTCTCGTATGAGAACGTCGTCGCCCCGGCAGCCACGATCGCAACGATCCGGATCGGGAATACCGTGGTGGAGACGGTCGATCCACAGATAGTGAGCGGCCCGGCGCGCGCGGACGCGATCAAGGCGTTCGGCGGGCGAGCCAAGACGGCGCTGGCCGCGGTCGGCTATCCCGACAAGGCAGACCCCGCGCGGATCGACAAGCCGCTGGTGGTGCTGTGGCTGACGATCCTCGTGCTGTACGTGACGATGGTCTATGGACCGATCGCGGCGCTGCTCGTCGAGCTGTTCCCGACGCGAATCCGCTACACCTCGATGTCGCTGCCCTATCACATCGGCAATGGCTGGTTCGGCGGCTTCCTGCCCACGACCGCGTTCGCGATGGTCGCGGCAACCGGCAACATCTATTACGGGCTCTGGTACCCCGTCGTAGCCGCGGCAGCGACGGTGGCCATCGGGCTGTTCCTGCTCCCCGAAACCTTCCGCCGATCACTCGACGACTGACGTAGACGCTCCCCAATTCCGTCATCTCGGCGAAGGCGGGGCCCACCGTTCCGCACATTCGGATCTCTCGATCATGCGGAACGGTGGATGCCGGAACGAGGCTCTCCTGAGCGTAGCCGAAGGGTCCGACATGACGTGGATGAACGGATCTAGTCGAGCTCCAGGATCACCTGATCCACCGCCAAACTATCACCAGTCTTCGCCGCCACCGACTTCACCGTCCCCGTCTTCTCGGCGCGCAGGATGTTCTCCATCTTCATCGCCTCGACCACCGCCAGCGCCTGCCCCGCCTCGACCTTGTCCCCCGCCGCGACGTCCAGCCGCACCAGCAGACCCGGCATCGGGCAGATCAGGAACTTCGACAGATCCGGCGCAACCTTCTCGATAAGGTGCGCGGTGTAGGGCGCGACACGAGCGGGCAGCACGCGGACGACGTGGATCGCGCCGCGCGTCGTCAGCTTGAAGCCGGCGCGGGCCTTGGCGATACGGATCGTCAGGTGTTCGTCGCCATCCACGCCGTGGCCGTCCGCGACCACCATCCGGTCGCCGGGGGTGTATTCGAGCGCCAGGTCGAGCTCTTCGCCATCGACCGTGATGCCATCGGTCGAGATCGTGACGGCGTGATTGGTCTTGTCGATCGACACCACCCAATCAGCGGGCGGGCGGAGCCTTTTGCCGAGTTGCCCGTCGATCCGGCGCGCTCGGTCGGCTTCGGCCGTCGCGGCGAACGCGGCAACGGCGGCGAGCGTCTTCAGCAGTTCGGCGTCCGCGGGTGCGCCGTGGAAGCCGTCAGGATATTCCTCGGCGATGAAGCCAGTGGTGAGCGCACCCGACTGGAAGCGCGGATGCTGCATGATCGCCGAGAGGAAATCGATGTTGTTGCCGGGGCCTTCCAGCTCGAACGCGTCGAGCGCGGCGATCTGCGCGGCGATCGCTCCGTCGCGGGCGGGTGCCCAGGTGATGAGCTTGGCGATCATCGGATCGTAGAACATGCTGACCTCGCCGCCCTCGCGGACACCATCGTCGACACGGACCCTTGGCTCCCCTTCCGCTTGCGGGAGGGGTTGGGGGAGGGGCTCACCCAGCGGCGTCGTGGCCGGGGTGTATGTCACGCCCTCCCCTAGCCCCTCCCGCGAGCGGGAGGGGGACGGATGCGGCGGATTATAGCGGACCAAGCGACCGATGCTCGGCAGGAACCCGCGATACGGGTCCTCGGCATACACGCGGTTCTCGATCGACCAGCCGTTCAGCTTCACCTCGTCCTGCGAGAACCCGAGCGGTTCACCGGCCGCCACCCGGATCATCAGTTCGACCAGATCCAGCCCGGTGATCTCCTCCGTTACCGGATGCTCGACCTGAAGCCGGGTGTTCATCTCGAGGAAGTAGAACCCCTCCCCCGTCGTATCCGCGCCCGAGACGATCAGCTCGACCGTGCCCGCCGAATAATAGCCGACCGCCTGCGCCAGCGCGACCGCCTGCTCGCCCATCGCTTTCCGCATGGCAGGCGTGACGAATGGCGACGGCGCCTCCTCGACGACCTTCTGGTGGCGGCGCTGGATCGAGCATTCGCGCTCGTTGAGATAGACGATGTTACCGTGCTGATCGCCGATCAGCTGGATCTCGATGTGACGCGGCGACTCGATGAACTTCTCGATGAACACGCGGTCATCGCCGAAGCTGGCGAGGCCTTCCCGCTTGGTCGCCTCGAAGCCTTCGCGGACGTCCTGTTCGCTGTAGGCGAGGCGCATGCCCTTGCCGCCGCCGCCGGCGGACGCCTTCATCATCACCGGATAGCCGATGCCGCCGGCGATCTCGACCGCGTGGTCGGTGCTGTCGATCTCGCCGAGATAGCCCGGCACGACGTTAACGCCCGCGGCCTTGGCGAGCTTCTTCGATTCAATCTTGTCGCCCATCGCGGCGATCGCTTTCGGGGGAGGCCCGACGAAGGCGATCCCGGCCTCGGCACACGCCAGCGCAAAACTCTCGCGTTCGGAGAGGAAGCCGTAGCCCGGGTGGATGCAGTCCGCGCCGGTTTCCTTGGCCGCGAGCAGGATCAGCTCGGCCTTGAGATAGCTTTCGGCGGCGGGTGCCGGCCCGAGCCGGACGGACTCGTCGGCCATCAGCACATGCGGCGCGCGCGCGTCGGCGTCGGAATAGACCGCGACGGTCTTGATGCCCATCGCCTTGGCGGTCCGCATGACGCGGCATGCGATCTCGCCCCGATTGGCGACCAGGATTTTCTTGAACATCACTCGCCCTACTCTGTGCCGTCTTGCCGGACGCGGTCCGGGTGCGGACTGGTTATTGGTACCAGATCATCGTCTTGAGCTGCTTCGTGCGGGCCTGCGTCAGCTCGGTCCGACACCCGGCGGTCGTCATGCCCTGCGCCGAACCGCCGGCATATTGGCCGCCTTCGATCACGCACTGCGTATCGCGGAACTTGAGCCAAGCGCGCTGGCTCTCCAACAGTGCCGCGGCATAGCCGAACCCGCCGCCGCGCGACCCGTCCTGCGCATCGCGACCCTTCATATACGCGTAGGTCCGCTTCCACTGCGCGGCCATCGCCGCATCCGCCCGGGCATAACTCGTACCGGCGGATGCGTTCATCGTCGCCTGCGACTGCATTGGTGCAGCCGCAGTCATCAAAAGTGCGATCAACAGCATGTCTTGGCCTCTCTCATCGGCTCGGCGCCGACCATCGGTTTCATCCCCAGCTTCCCCAGCAGCGTCGCATCGGCGCTGTCGCCGGCGTTGCCGGTGGTGAGCAGCTTGTCGCCGGTGAAGATCGAGTTCGCACCCGCCATGAAGCAGAGCGCCTGCGTCGCCTCGGACATGCTCTCGCGCCCGGCCGACAGGCGGACCATGCTCAGCGGCATCGTGATCCGCGCGACCGCGACGGTCCGGACGAACTCGATGTCGTCGATCTGCGCCATCGGCGTGCCCGCGAGCATGTCGCCGAGCGGCGTGCCCTTGACCGGGACCAACGCGTTGACGGGGACGCTCTCGGGGTGGCGCGGCAAGGTCGCCAGCGCGTGGACGAAGCCGACGCGGTCGCTGCGCGTCTCGCCCATCCCGACGATCCCGCCGCAGCAGACCGAGATGCCCGCGTCACGGACGTTCGCCAGCGTCTCCAGTCGATCGCCGAAGGTGCGCGTGGTGATGACGTTGCCGTAATTCTCGGGCGAGGTGTCGATGTTGTGATTATAGTAATCGAGGCCGGCGTCGGCGAGCTGCCTGGCCTGATCGGCGTCGAGCATGCCGAGAGTCATGCACGTTTCCAAGCCCATCGCGCGGACGCCTTCGACCATCGCGACGACCTTCGGCATGTCGCGCGGCTTCGGGTTGCGCCACGCGGCACCCATGCAGAAACGCTGCGATCCTGCGGCCTTGGCCTGCGCGGCGTCGGCGAGGACGGCGTCGACGTCCATCAGCTTTTCCGCCTTGAGACCGGAGTCGGAGGAGGCGGACTGCGAGCAATAGCCGCAATCCTCGGGGCAGCCGCCCGTCTTGATCGAGAGCAGCGTGCAGAGCTGCACCTCGCCGATCGCGTGGTGCGCGCGGTGGACGGTCTGCGCGCGGAACATGAGTTCGTCGAACGGAAGGTCGAACAGCGCGGCGATCTCGGGACGGGTCCAGTCGGTCCTAGACTCCCCTTCCGCCTGCGGGAGGGGTCGGGGGAGGGGCTGTCCAGAAGCGGCGGCGGTAGTGTTTGCGGCACTGCCATCCCCTAGCCCCTCCCGCGAGCGGGAGGGGGACATCAGCGTAGTGGTTGTCATTCGGCGGCTTCCTCTTGCGGGGCCATGTTGTGGCCGAGGAGTTTCAACACGTCCTCGGCGGCCTGGATCAGGTTGGTGCCGGGGCCGAAGATCGCCTGGACCCCCGCATCGCGCAGCGCCTGATAGTCCTGTGCGGGGATAACGCCACCCGCGATCACCTTGATATCCGCGCGGCCCGCCTCGCGGAGGTAGCCGATCAGCTCGGGGATCAGCGTCTTGTGGCCCGCTGCGAGCGACGAGGCACCGACGATGTCGACGTCCTTCTCGAGCGCGAGCGCGGCGGCCTCGGCGGGGGTCTGGAACAGCGGGCCGGGAACGATCTCGAAGCCCAGGTCGCCGAACATCGACGAGACGAGGTTGGCGCCTCGGTCGTGACCGTCCTGGCCCATCTTGGCGACCAGCATGCGCGGCTTGCGACCCATGCGGCGCTCGGTCGCCTCGACGCCGTCGGTGAGGCGGGTCCAGCGCGCGTCGTCCTCGTACGCGCCGCCGTAGATGCCGGAGACGGGGGTCGGCTGCGTGCCGTAGCGGCCGAACACGTCCTCCATCGCCGACGAGATTTCACCGAGCGTGGCGCGGGCGCGGGCGCATTCGACGGCGAGCGCGAGGAGGTTGTCCGAGCCCTTAGCCCCCTCACGCAGCGCATCGAGCGAGGCGCGGCACGCCGTCTCGTCGCGCGTTGCCTTTACGCGGTTGATTCGTTCGATCTGGCCTGCGCGCACCGCGACGTTGTCCACGTCGAGGATCTCGATCGCGTCCTGTTCGGCGAGCTTGTACTTGTTGACGCCGACGATGACGTCCTCGCCGCGATCGACGCGCGCCTGCCGCCCAGCCGCGGCTTCCTCGATCATCGCCTTGGGCCAGCCTGCCGCGACCGCCTTCGCCATGCCGCCCTCGGACTGGATGCGCTCGATCAGGCTCCACGCGCCATCGACCAGCGACTGCGTCAGGCTCTCGATATAATAGCTGCCGCCGAGCGGATCGACGACCTTGGTCATCCCCGTCTCTTCCTGGATCACGATCTGGGTGTTGCGCGCGATCCGTGCCGAGAAGTCGGTCGGCAGCGCGATCGCCTCGTCGAGCGCGTTGGTGTGGAGCGACTGCGTGCCGCCCAGCATCGCCGCCATCGCCTCGATCGTGGTGCGCATGACGTTGTTGTATGGGTCCTGCTCGGTGAGCGAGACGCCGCTGGTCTGACAATGCGTGCGGAGCATCTTCGACCGCTCGTCCTGCGCGCCTAGCTGCGTCATCGCGCGGTGCCAGAGGACGCGGGCGGCGCGGAGCTTGGCGATCTCCATGAAGAAGTTCATGCCGATCGCGAAGAAGAAGCTCAGCCGCCCGGCGAACTTGTCGATGTCGAGGCCCGACGCGACGCCGTATTTCACATATTCCATGCCGTCGGCGATCGTGAAGGCGAGCTCGTGGAGCTGCGTCGCCCCCGCCTCCTGCATGTGATAGCCGCTGATCGAGATGCTGTTGAACTTGGGCATCTCGCGACTCGTGTAGCCGAAGATGTCCGAGATGATCCGCATGCTCGGCTCGGGCGGGTAGATGTAGGTGTTGCGGACCATGAACTCCTTGAGGATGTCGTTCTGGATGGTCCCGTCGAGGAGTTTCCGGTCGACGCCCTGCTCTTCGCCGGCGACGATGAAGAAGGCGAGGATCGGGATCACCGCGCCGTTCATCGTCATCGAGACGGACATCTTGTCGAGCGGGATGCCGTCGAAGAGGATCTTCATGTCCTCGACCGAATCGATCGCGACGCCGGCCTTGCCGACGTCGCCGGTGACGCGCGGGTGGTCGGAGTCGTAGCCGCGGTGCGTGGCGAGATCGAACGCTACCGACAGGCCTTTCTGGCCGGCAGCGAGGTTGCGGCGGTAGAATGCGTTCGAGGCTTCGGCGGTGGAGAAGCCGGCGTATTGGCGGATCGTCCAGGGGCGACCGGCGTACATCGACGCGCGAACGCCGCGGGTGAAGGGGGCGAAACCGGGGAGGCCGGGGTCGGTGGTGACGTCTTCCGCGGTGTAGAGCGGCTTGACGTCGATGCCTTCGGGGGTCGGCCAGGTGAGGTCGGCGCCTTTGACTTCCTTAGTAGCGGCGGCCTGCCAGTCTGCGAGGGTTGGGTTCGGTTTGTCAGTCATGCGGAGAACACCACCCCGGCGAAGGCCGGGGCCCAATTGTAAAGGTTGCTGTAACGGAGAGTAGCATCGGCCAAAGAGCCGTTGCCCAATTGGGCCCCGGCCTTCGCCGGGGTGGTGGTGGAGGTGGAGATCATTTCCCCGTGAACACCGGCTTACGCTTCGTCAGGAACGCGATACCGCCTTCCATCGAGTCCGCAGACCCGCGCGCATCGCGCTGGTTCGCCGCCTCGGCCTGCATCGCGGTCGCGTAATCCGTCTCGTACGCCGCCGTAATCGCCCGGCGCATCAACCCGAGCGCCACCGTCGGCATCGCCGCCAGCCGCTCCGCCAGCGCGAACGCCTCGGCATCCAGCGCGTCGTCCGCTACAACCTTGTGCACCATGCCCCAGTCGAGCGCCTTCGCCGCCAGCACCCGCTCGCCAAGCATCATCATTTCCGTCGCCCGCGCCTTGCCGATCAACCGCGGCAGCATCCATGACGCGCCGCCGTCCGGCACCAGCCCGATGTTCACGAACGCCTGGAGGAAATACGCGGTCTCACTCGCGACGCAGAAATCGGCGGCGAGCGCGAGGCTGCACCCGATCCCCGCCGCCGGCCCGCGCGCTGCGCTTACCACCGGCACCGTGAGCTCCGCGATCGCCGTCATCGTCGGATTGTAGCTTCCGGTCAGCGCCGCGAACGTCGCCTCGCCCGGATTGTCCGAGCTGAGCGCGCCCCCGCCGACATCCGCCCCCGAACAGAACGCGCGCCCCGCGCCGGCAATCAGCACCGCCCGCGCGCCATCCAGATCGCCCAGCGCCGCGCGCAATTCCTCGAACATCGCCGGCGGTGCGGCGTTCAGCCGGTCGGGCCGGTTCAGCGTCAACACCAGCACGTCGCCGCGCCGTTCGCTCAGGATATGCTCGTACGCGGCCATCAGATCTCTCCTAGTGCGCGCCGGTATCGCCCGGCGTCTCCATCAACTCGACCAGCATGCCGCCGAAATCCTTCGGGTGCACGAACACGATCGGCGTGCCATGCGCGCCGATCCGCGGTTCGCCGAGCACGGTCGCGCCCTTCGCCTTCAGGTCGGCGACCGCCGCGGAGATATCGGCAACCTCGAAACAGACATGATGCTGCCCGCCCGCCGGGTTCTTGCGCAGGAAGCCCGCAATCGGCGAACTCTCGTCATACGGCTCGATCAGCTCGATCTGCGTATTTGGCGCATCGATGAAGCACACCTTCACCCCCTGCGCGGGCAGGTCAAACGGCTCGCCGATCGCGGTCGCGCCCAGCAGCAGGCGATACGTCTCGACCGACTTCGCGATCGACGGCGTCGCGACTCCGACGTGGTTGAGGCGGCCTAGAGTGGCGGTCATCCTTCGATCCTCGGCTGGTCGGGCATGCGGCGCGCCATCGCGGCGCCCTCGATGATTCCTTCGAGCCGGCTGACGCGGTCGCGCAATGCGCCATGCGCCTCAGCAAGACGTGCGAGCCGGTCGCCCTGCGCGTGCGCGGCGTCCTTCATCACGCGCAGATCCTCCTGCATCAGCAGGACGGTCCGCATCGCCTTCAATGCATCGCCGACAACGCTCATGCGCTAGGTCTCTCACCGGCGAGGACCGCGTCCACGGCATCGTTGGCACGCTGGATGGAGGCGATCGTGTCGCGGATATCGGCGCGCATCAAGGGAACGGCCGCCTCGACTTCGCGGACGAGCAATGCCAGTGCAGCCTCCTCGTCCGCCTCACCTTCGACGAGATAGCGCGTCGAGGCGGCGCGGAGGACGTGGCCGACCGATTTGCCGTTACTCGCGGCAAAGGCATCGAGCGCCGCCTTGTGATCCGGCGAGGTCAGAAACGTCACGCGTTCGGTCTGCATGTCATGACTCCTTATCATGACATGATAATGTGCGGGTGACGCGGATACAACGCGTCATTCCGCGGGCTCGGCGGCTGGCTTGGCCGGGAGCGGCGGGACGACGCCGAGCGTGTAGCCGCAGACGCCGAGCACCTGGCGGACCATCGCATCGCTGGTAGGCGCGACGAAGTTCGCCTGTACTGCGAAGTTAGCGCCGTTGGTTGTCTCGACTCGGACCATCTTCGACTTGACGAGGAACGTGGTCAGCCTGGTGATGGCCTCGGGATCGGTAATGTACGTGCCGGTGCCCGGAAATTGCCAGTTGTACGTGAACGCCGGCCCGCCATCGAAACGCACCGCGACAGGCTTGTCCGCGCCAGACCCGAGGGGTTGCGGCTGGATGAACTGGATCGACACGATCGGCTCGGAGGCGACATCGCACTTCACGACGAACCGCGAGAGCCCGTCATTGCCGGTGACCGACGCGGAGATACTGCGCACGCCCGCCGGGTTGGTGCGATCGGCAAGCTTCCAGGCGGGGGCGGGCGTAGCTGTGGCGACGGCCTGGAGAAGGAGCAGACCGAGCATCACGCGATCACCATCGGCGTACCGGCGAGCACCGTTCGAAGATTGGCATCATCGGCCCGCTGGACGAGCACCTGCTGCTTCAACCCGACTTCGATCTCGACGATGGCGGTCGTGTTGGCGACCGCTTCGACGGCAAAAGGCTTGGATGACTTGTTCTGCACCTTGGTTTCGAGCGTATGAGTTCCCGGCTCCACCGTCAGCGCCGCGAAGCGCGGGCTCTTCAGCTGCGTCCGCACCTCGCCATCGAGATACACGTCAACCCCTGCCAGCTTGCCGACGAAACCCCGACGAAAGACGATCAGTCGCGCGGTGCCGTCGACCACCGGGGCCAACGCCGCCTGCCGGGCATCGCCGCTCGCAAGCGCGACCCGCTTGTTGCCGGCGAGCCCGAGATAGATCGCGCCTGCCACGACTCCCAAAGAAAGGCCGATGATCGGCGACGGCAGCGGCTGACCGCTTCGCCCTGCCGCGGCGGCCGCGAAAAAGGCCAGCACGAACGACGTGAGCATCGCCACGCCGACAACGATGCCGACGAATATAAACTGTTTCGACAGTGGCAGTTTCTTCAAGATCGCCTCCCGAGCGACTGGATCGTCACAACGGGATGTTATCATGCTTCTTCCACGGATTCTCGAGCGACTTGCCGCGGAGTTTCCGTAGGCCGAGCGCGATGCGGCGGCGGGTCGAGTGCGGTTGGATCACTTCGTCGATGAAGCCCTTCGACGCGGCGACGAACGGGTTGGCGAACCGCGCCTCGTATTCCGCAGTGCGTTCGGCGATCTCTTCGCGCGTCTTGCCGCGGAAGATGATCTCGACCGCGCCCTTCGCGCCCATCACTGCAATCTCGGCGGTCGGCCACGCATAATTCAAGTCGCCGCGCAGGTGCTTTGACGCCATCACGTCGTACGCGCCGCCATACGCCTTCCGCGTGATGACGGTGATCTTCGGCACGGTCGCCTCGGCATAGGCGAACAGCAGTTTCGCGCCGTGCTTGATGATGCCGTTATGCTCCTGCGCGGTGCCGGGCAGGAAGCCGGGGACGTCGACGAAGGTCACGATCGGGATCTCGAACGCGTCGCAGAAGCGGACGAACCGCGCCGCCTTCTTCGACGAATTGATGTCGAGCACGCCCGCCAGCACCATCGGCTGGTTCGCGACGAAGCCGACCGTGCGGCCCTCGATCCGGCCGAAACCGGTGATGATGTTGGCGGCATGCGCCGGCTGCGTTTCGAAGAAATCGCCTTCGTCGACGGTCTTCCGGATCAGCTCGTGCATGTCGTAGGGCTGGTTCGCGGACGCCGGGATCAGCGTGTCGAGGCTCTCCTCGATCCGGTCCCATTCGTCCGCGGTCGGCCGCTCGGGCACGCCCTCACGATTGGATGCGGGCAGGAAGTCGAAGAAATCGCGCGCGGCCAACAAGGCCTCGATGTCGTTCTCGAATGCGTTGTCGGCGACCGACGTCTTGGTCGTGTGAGTCACCGCACCGCCGAGCGCCTCCTGCGTGACGACCTCGTTGGTGACGGTTTTCACGACGTCGGGGCCGGTGACGAACATGTAGCTCGAATCCTTCACCATGAAGATGAAGTCGGTCATCGCGGGGCTGTAGACCGCACCGCCGGCGCAGGGCCCCATGATCAGCGAAAGCTGTGGCACAACACCGCTGGCCAGCACGTTGCGCTGGAACACCTCGGCATAGCCGCCGAGCGAGGCGACGCCTTCCTGAATGCGCGCGCCGCCGCTGTCGTTGAGGCCAATGATCGGCGCGCCGACCTTCATCGCGCTGTCCATCACCTTGCAGATCTTCTGCGCGTGACGTTCGCTCAAGCTGCCGCCGAACACGGTGAAATCCTGGCTGAAGACGAAGACGAGGCGGCCGTTGATCGTGCCCGAGCCGGTAACCACGCCGTCGCCGGGGATCACCTGATCCTGCATGCCGAAATCGACGCAATTATGCTCGACATACATGTCGAGTTCCTCGAACGATCCCTCGTCCAGCAGCACGTCAAGGCGCTCCCTCGCGGTGAGCTTTCCCTTGGCGTGCTGCGCTGCGATCCGCTTGAGGCCCCCGCCGACTCTGGCGGCTTCGCGGCGGCGTTCAAGCTCTTCGATCGTGGATGACATCGTCTCTCCGTCCTGCTGACTGCCTTCACAGAGCGGGACGCGATGCGCAAATGCAATGTTGCAAACTTGTTCGAGGCATGTTTGCAAACTAGGCGGGGATATGACTTTGCCCGCTCGTCGCCTCTTCGTCGGACACCGACTACGCGACCTGCGCCGCGTTCTGGGAATCAGCCAGGCGGCGATGGCCGCGCGGATCGGGCTGTCGGTGAGCTATCTCTCGCAGATCGAGAATGGCGATCGGCCGGTGACGGAGGGCGTGCTGATCACGCTGGCGCGCGAGTTTCCGGCGGATTGGGGGAGCATCGACGCGGCGGACGATACCGCGTTGCTGATCGCGACGCTGGAGGCGGTGTCGGATACGAGCGTCGAGGCGCCCGCGCTCGACGAGACCGCGGTGCGGCGCGCGGTGAAGCACCAGCCGTTACTGGCGCAGCGGTTGGTCGCGATGCACGATGCGTATCGCCGCGCGCAGGAGCAGTTGCGTGCGCTCGACGATCGGTTGGTGGCGGGATCGGGCGCGCCGGGGTTGCTGCCATGGGAGGACGTGCGCGACTGGTTTCATGCGGCGGGCAATTATGTCGATGCGCTCGATCGGCGGGCGGAGGAGATTGGCGAGACGCTGGGGGCGGATCGGATCGCGTCGCTGGAGGCTCGGCTTGCGGAGCGCGGCGTGTCGGTCGCAATCTCGGGAGCGCTTGCGGCACCGCTGCGCGATTACGACGGCGCGACCTTGCGGCTCGACGGGTCGCAGCCAGGCGAGACGACCCTGTTCTCGCTAGCGCACCAGGTCGCACGGCATGAGTTCGGCGATGTCATCGGCGGGATCGTCGCGGCGTCGGAAATGGCGTCGGAAACCGCGCGTGCGCTGCTGACCGCGGGGCTGACCAACTACGCGGCCGGGGCGATCGTCATGCCCTACACCCGCTTCCGGACGGAGGCTCGGAGTGTCCGTCACGACATCGACCGGTTGCGGCGGATCTTCGGGACGAGTTTCGAGCAGACGTGTCACCGGCTCTCGACGTTGCAGCGACCGGGCGCGCTGGGCATCCCATTCTTCTTCTGCCGCGTCGACATGGCGGGGAACATCACCAAGCGGCACTCCGCAACGCGGTTGCAGTTCGCGCGGTTCGGGGGAGCTTGCCCGTTGTGGATCGTCCACGAGGCCGTCGCGATCCCCGACCGGATCCTGACACAGCTGATCGAGACGACCGACGGCATCCGCTACGTCTCGATGGCGAAGGGGCTGGTGAAGCCGTCCGAGACGTACACACGGCCGGCGCGGCGCTATGCCGTGGCGCTGGGGTGCGAGGAGGCGAACGCGTCGGAGTTCATCTATGCGGATGCGCTGGGGACGGGCGGGATCGCCACACCGATCGGATCTTCGTGCCGCGTCTGCCTGCGGACGGATTGCGACCAACGCGCGTTCCCGCCGGCAGCGAGTGGAATACGGGTCGATCCCGACCGGCGCGGGGCGGTGCCGTACGAGGTAGTGTGACTCGCTAGACCCAATGCACCCCCCCGGCGAAGGCCGGGGCCCAATTGGGGGACAGCGATAACGAAGGACCGAGAGCCGTTACTTCCGACATTCCAATTGGGCCCCGGCCTTCGCCGGGGTGGTAAGTCCACCCGGGAGGGGCTCAATCAGGCCGCCGTTGCACCATCTTTCGGAAAGAAATGCTCGACCACACTGTTCGCCAGCCGCGACGGCCGCAGCGTTTCCGCGTCCAGGCAGCACCAGCTCGACTTCACCTCGGCGAGCACGTCCTCGCCGCGCTTGATGATCGTCTCGTAGAACGCACGCGCACCCTGGACCTTCTCGAGCAGCACCGTCGCGATGACGTCGTCGTCGAGAAAGGCCGGCTTGCGATAGGTGATCTCGTGCTTCAGCGCGACCCAGAGGTGCCCGGCGACCGCCTCGGCCGGCGCGAGGCGCTGCCAATGGTCGATCACCGCGGCCTGTACCCACTTCAGATAGTTCGCGTTGTTGACGTGACCCATGAAGTCGATGTCGGCCGGCTCGATGCCGATGGCGTAGGTATGGGGGAGCGCTGTGGACACGCGCTGCATATAGCATGCGAACCTGAACATAGCGATGACGGCGGCGCTTCGATACCGACAATAAACGCTATTCCAGACCTGCCGCGCGGGCCCTAGCATCCTGCCTGCACCCGCCTCTTGTGTTGCCATAATACAACACCATCTTTCGGCCAATACCGAAACACTCCCACAGGAATTCGTCATGAACATCGACAAATTCACCGACCGCGCGAAGGGCTTCCTGCAATCCGCGCAGACCGTCGCGATCCGCATGAACCACCAGCGGATCGCCCCCGAGCATCTGTTGAAGGCACTTCTGGAAGACGAGCAAGGCATGGCCGCCGGGCTGATCGCGGCCGCGGGCGGCGACGCCAAGCGCGCGGCCTCGGAGACCGATCTCGCGCTCGCCAAGATCCCGGTCGTGTCGGGGTCGGGCGCGCAGACCACGCCGGGAATCGACAACGACGCGGTGCGGGTACTCGATCAAGCCGAGCAGATCGCGAGCAAGGCAGGCGACAGCTTCGTCACCGTCGAGCGGCTGCTGGTCGCGCTTGCGCTATCGCTCAACACAGCAGCGGGCAAGGCGTTGAAGGCCGGCGGCGTGACGCCCGAGGGACTGAACACCGCGATCAACGGCCTGCGTCAAGGCCGCACCGCCGACACAGCAGGCGCCGAGGATCGTTACGACGCGCTGAAGAAATTCGCGCGCGACCTCACCCAGGCGGCGCGGGACGGCAAGCTCGACCCCGTCATCGGTCGCGACGAGGAAATCCGCCGCACGATCCAGATTCTCGCGCGCCGGACCAAGAACAACCCCGCGCTGATCGGCGAACCCGGCGTCGGCAAGACTGCGATCGCCGAGGGACTCGCGCTGCGGATCGCCAATGGCGACGTCCCCGATACGCTCAAGGATCGCCGGCTGATGTCGCTCGATCTCGGCTCGCTGATCGCGGGCGCGAAATACCGCGGCGAGTTCGAGGAGCGGCTGAAAGGCGTGCTCGACGAGGTGAAGGCCGCCGAGGGTGACATCATCCTGTTCATCGACGAGATGCACCAGTTGATCGGCGCGGGCAAATCCGAGGGCGCGATGGATGCGGGCAATCTGCTCAAGCCCGCCCTCGCGCGCGGCGAACTCCACTGCGTCGGCGCGACCACGCTCGACGAATACCGCAAATATGTCGAGAAGGACCCGGCTTTGCAGCGGCGATTCCAGCCCGTCATGGTCGGCGAACCGACCGTCGAGGACACGATCTCGATCCTGCGCGGGCTGAAGGAGAAGTACGAACTCCATCACGGCGTGCGGATCACCGACGGCGCGATCGTCGCCGCGTCTACATTGTCGAATCGCTACATCACCGACCGCTTCCTGCCCGACAAGGCGATCGACCTGATGGACGAGGCCGCGTCGCGAATCCGCATGGAGGTCGAGTCGAAGCCCGAGGCGATCGAAAATCTCGACCGTCGGATCATCCAGCTCAAGATCGAACGCGAAGCGTTGAAGCGCGAGACCGACGACGCGTCGGTCGACCGTCTCGACACGCTGGAGGGCGAGCTCGTCAACCTGGAGGAGCAATCCGCAGAACTGACGACACGCTGGAAGGGCGAGAAGGACAAGATCAACGCCGAGGCGCGGGTCAAGGAACAGCTCGATGCCGCACGGCTCGAGCTGGAGCAGGCGCAGCGCTCAGGTGACTTGGCGAAAGCAGGCGAGCTTTCCTACGGAACGATTCCGGGGTTGCAGCGCCAGCTCGACGAGGCGGCGGGCGCGACCAAGGGCGCGATGTTGCGCGAGGAAGTGACTGCCGACGACATCGCCGGCGTGGTCAGCCGCTGGACCGGCATCCCGGTCGAGCGGATGCTGCAAGGCGAGCGCGACAAGCTGCTGGCGATGGAAGCGACGATCGGCAAGCGCGTGATCGGCCAGGCGCACGCGGTGAAGGCCGTCTCGACCGCGGTCCGCCGTGCGCGCGCGGGGTTGCAGGATCCCAACCGGCCGCTCGGCTCGTTCCTGTTCCTCGGACCGACCGGCGTCGGCAAGACCGAGCTGACCAAGGCGCTGGCCGAGTTCCTGTTCGACGATCCGTCGGCGATGGTCCGCATCGACATGAGCGAGTTTATGGAGAAGCACGCGGTCGCGCGGCTGATCGGCGCGCCTCCGGGCTATGTCGGTTACGAGGAAGGCGGCGTGCTGACCGAGGCGGTGCGCAGGCGACCGTACCAGGTCATCCTGTTCGACGAGGTCGAGAAGGCGCATGGCGACGTGTTCAACGTGCTGTTGCAGGTGCTCGACGACGGGCGGCTGACCGATGGCCAGGGGCGCACGGTGGATTTCAGCAACACGCTGATCATCCTGACGTCGAACCTGGGCAGCCAGTATCTGGCGAACATGGCGGAGGGCGACGACGTCTCGTCGGTCGAGCCGCAGGTGATGGAGATCGTCCGCTCGCACTTCCGTCCGGAGTTCCTCAACCGGCTCGACGAAGTGGTCCTGTTCCACCGCCTCGGCCAGTCGCACATGGCGCCGATCGTCGACATCCAGGTGTCGCGCGTCGACAAGCTGCTCGCCGATCGCAAGATCGTCCTCGACCTGACCGACGCCGCGAGAGCGTGGCTCGGACGGGTGGGCTACGACCCGGTGTACGGAGCGCGGCCGTTGAAGCGCGCGGTCCAGCGGTATCTGCAGGACCCGCTCGCCGACATGATTTTGCGCGGCGAGGTCAAGGACGGCTCCACCGTCAAGATCGACGAGGGCGACGGCAAGCTGGTGCTTCAGGTCGCCTGACGGGCATAGGCGTCGAGAAATTGGGTCAGGTGGCGGCGGTAGCGATCACCTGACCCAATCGCACTGCGGTTGATCGGTTGACGAACCTGCGCAACGCTTGAGGTCAGCACCGCACGCTCTGTCTCGTGCGGCGACAGCGTCCGCGGATCGTCGGGAAGCCCGGCATGCGCCACGATGCGGGGAATCCATGTCCCGGGATCCGTGACCAGCGCTTCATAGTCGACACAGAGCAACCGAGTCCCGAGTCGCGCCTGCCAGAACGCGAACAGTCGGTCCTCCAGCGCAAAATGTGTGGCGATCGCATCCTGCGACCAGCTCCACGGCACGCCGCGGGCGAAATAGGTGCGGTAACACGACCATGCCGTATCAAGCGCATCGCGCCGCATCCAGATGATTGGCGCATCGGGCATTACTGTCGCGATCACGCCAAGCAGGCGGCTCGCATCAAGCGTCTTGTCGACCACGCGCATGCCTGGCGCGAAGCGCTCGCCCACGAGATGATCGTACAACCCGGCCAATGTGCCCCGGCCCCGCCCCGTGCACGTGAACGCGGCGAGGGCGGCGGGACCAAGCCCGCCTGACTCCCGCGCGGCCATCGACATCAGGTTTAATTCTCCGCCCCCCGCCACCGCGGGATGGCTCGCGAGACACTGCTCGACGAGCGTCGTGCCCGACCTGGGGAGACCAGTCACGAACAGACGCTTAGACCCGGCCGCGCCATCGAAATCGGGAAACACGACGCCGTCCCATGCCGCGAGTACTGCGTCCGCCTGAGCACGATCGGCCGCCGCGTCGTATCGACGCTCCGCTGCCACCAGCGAAGCTCCTCGCGCAAATGCCGAAAACGCAGCGTCGCTGTCGCCGATGTCGTCCAACGCCTTACCCAGCGCATATAACGATGCCGCACGCGACCCGTTCGGCGCGTCATTGGATACGGTCCGACGCAGCCGGTCCAGCAACGGATCGCCCTGCGTAAAACGATGGATCGCGGACATCTCGAGCCACGTCTGCCCGGACTGCGGATCGGCGTCGAGTACCAGGCCGAAATATCGGCGGGCATCGTCGAACAACCCCGCCTCGGACGAAAGCGCCCCCATGAAATGCGCCAGCCGGACGTCCCCGGGCAACTTCTCCAGCAGTGGCGCGATACAGGCGCGCGCATCGGCGTTGCGACCGGCGCGGGCAAGCATCACCGCTTCCGCGAACCATTGCGTCCGATCTTCCGGGGCAGCGGCACGATGACGGCGGACCGCGCGTAGGGCGAGCGTCCATTCGCCGTGCTGCGCCAGGATATCGGCGAAAGCGCCCCAGCGATCTCCCACCACGAGATCGCGGTCGAGCCAGTCGGCGAGCAGCGTGTTGATCCCGCGGCGATCACGGGCAGCAAGCAGGGCTTGAAGATCGGCGAGGGGAGCGGAGGTCATGGAGGTTTCCACCATTCGCGACGGGCAGTGTCAAAGGCGGCAGTCGCCGACGCAAACAAGAAGGGGCGACACCATGTGTGCCGCCCCAAAGGTAGGTCAGGCCGAAGCGTTACTCGCCGCGTGCTGGTTCACCAAAGCGAAGACCGAGCGTCAGGCGAGCCGAGCGTGGCGCCTGATAGCCCGTCACCTGCGCATATTGCGAGTTCAGCGAACCACCGGCGTTGTTGCCGAACTCATTGTAATCCAGCTTCGACTTGAAGTTGAACACGTTGAACACGTCGACGCTCATGAAGCTGCCCGGCAATGCCGCGATATCATATTGCACGTTGATATCGATCTGCTTGCGCCACTGGCTCTTGAACGCCGTGCTCCGGTCGACAAGATACGAGGTCCGCGTGGGATCCGTAGGATCGACAAAGCTCGGACGGTCCGCGAACTGCGGCTGCGTGCAATAATAGCTAGCATTGTCATACTGGAACGCGAAATTGTTCGAGTCGTAATGCTGGCCGATGCACGAGAATTTGCGCGGCGATTCGAACAGCATGTTGGCACCGATGCTGATGTCCTTTGTCACGCGGTAGCTGCCGAACAGTTTGAACGAATGCGCACGTCCGTTGGCAAGCGTACCATACGCACCATCAAGCAGGCCTGGCTGATCGAAGTCCTGCGTCAGGCCGGCATCGTCCTGGCCGTTGTCAGACTTGACCGCGCCCTCATAGTTACCGCGGAGCTTGGTGTAGGTGTACGAGCCACGTACATACCAGCCGTTGGACGGTGCCTTTTCGAACTCGAACTGAACGCTGTCATATTTGCGGACGGCCTTCGGGTAGCCCAGGTTCGCGGCAGACAACGTGGCGACTTCGCATTGGCGCGAATCCGCAGCGCAATCGCCGTCAAGCCGCACCTTGATGTCCTGGCCCGGGTTGGCGAGCACATACTGATGGAAGCCGGTGAACACATCGCCGCAACCGTTGATGCCGTTCTGATCGCAATAGGACAGTACCGCCGCATCGATCGCGACGTCGTCCAGCGTCCGGCCCAGCCGGCGGTTGATATACGTCAGGCCAAACGTCCAGTCGCCGAGCCGCTGTTGCGCGCCGATCGTCCATTCATCGGTGTAACTCGGCTTGAGCGACGAAGAGACGAGCGTGTCGGTCGCGCCAAGGACGCCATCGGACGTGACGCTGCTGCAGCTTTGTCCTGCATCCGGGCCGACCGAAGGGCAAGCGCCCGATACGCCGCCGGTACGGACATTCAGACCCTGGATGTTGCCCAAGGCATCATAGGTGAGCCCGGCAGGCAGGCCGTTTGCGTCGAAGACCGCGGGGTTGACGCCGGTCGGATACGCAAAGCGCTGGCGATAGTAAAGTTCGGCACCGCCAAGGCGGATATTGGTGTTGGTCGCCACCGGCAGAAAGTAGCGGCTCCACGATCCGCGGATCGTCGTACGCTTGTCGCCGAACACGTCGAACGCGGCGCCCAGGCGCGGCCCCCATTGATTGCCAGACTTGTTGAAGGTCGTTCCCTCCAGCGTATCGTTGCTGAAGCGATCGTTGCGCAGACCAAGCTGCAACGTCAGTCGATCGTTGATCAGCGACCAATTGTCCTGAATGTAATACGACTCGTTCTTCGATTTCCACGTGCCCTCGTTCACGTAGTTGTACCGATAGACGTAGGTTGGCGCGAGCAGGTAGCGGTACGTCCCGGCGTACCGAGTGTCGGTCGTCGAGGTCAGCTTTTCCTGTTCATACCCGAACCGGAAATGATGCGAGCCGAGCAGTTTGACGTAGATATCGCCATCCGCACGCATGAACTTGCGGACGTCTTCGTCGGTGCTGAGTCCGCTGTCGAAGCCCCGAGCGGTCGTGGTCGTACCGGTCAGCGTGCTCTGGATGAGCGACTGGACCGGCGAAGGCGCGAACGATCGATTATCGTGATTTTCACCATAGGCGGCCGACAGCGTCAGCCACTTGCTGAACTGCCCCGTATAGCTGCCGACGAAATTGTCGCCGCCCGACTTCTCGCTGATTTCGCCGATCGGCGCGCCGATCGCGCCGGTCGTGCCGTTGAACGCGTCGTATCGCGTCCGGACGGTCTGCGCGTTGCGGAAATACGTTCCTTCGAGACGATGCCCATCGGCGATGATCGCATCGATCTTGCCGCCGAAGAACGGCGAACTGTTTGTTTCCGTCAGGCGCTGGCCCAGCGTGATGCTGCTATTCTGCGTCTTGCTGTAGTTGGGGTTATAAAGACCGTAAAAGAACAGGC
This sequence comes from Sphingomonas faeni, assembly GCF_040407565.1. GTDB lineage: Bacteria > Pseudomonadota > Alphaproteobacteria > Sphingomonadales > Sphingomonadaceae > Sphingomonas > Sphingomonas faeni_F. The sequence continues at coordinate 32,535 of NZ_JAPZPR010000007.1, read as the reverse complement.
GGTCCTTGATGATTGGCCCGCTCAGGTAGAAATTGGCCTCGACGTTATCGATATAGTCGGTCTGGTTGTATGCGGCGTAGGTGTTGGGCGAGTCATCGCGCAGACCATCCGGCGAGAATGCGACGATCGCGCCCGCCTTGAACGTGTTCGAACCCGACTTGGTGACGGTGGTCGTGAAGCCGCCGAGAGCACGCCCATATTCCGCAGACAGGCCAAACGTCTTCGTATCGAAGCTCTGGTAGAATTCGATGGGCGGGTTCTGACTGCCGACGAAGTTGCGGAAATTGGTAACGTTCAGGCCGTTCACATAATATTGGTTCTCGGCGATCGTCGCGCCGCTTAGCGAGGGAAGATTGCCGAAGGTCGTGTCGCCTGCGGTCGCACCCGGCGCGAGCAAGGTCAGCGCGGTCTGGTTGCGCGCGATCGGCGTGCTGTTCAGCAGGTCGCTGACGTTGCCAATCGCAAGACCGCCGGTGTTGGTGCTGAAGTCGTTGCCGCGCACGGCGCGACCCGTAACCACGATCTCAGCGCCATCGGCGGGTGCGCCAGCGGCGACCGCGGCCACGGTGAAGGTGTAGGTCGCACTTGAGCCTGCGACCACCGAGACGTTTCGATCATTCACCGACTGGTAGCCCGGCGACGCGACGGTTACCGAATACGAGCCCACCGGCAGCGCCGGGACACGGAAACCGCCGTCGGCGGCAATCTGCGTGGTGCGCGTGAAGCCCTGCGCGTTCGACACAACGGTAACGGTGCCGCCCGAAACGCGGGTGCCTTCGGGCGTAACGACCACGCCGACCATCGCGCCGTTCGTGAAATCCTGCGCTGCTGCCGGGGCGGACAGGGTCGTCGCCCCGACGAGACCGGCGCCCATGAGAGCCAAGGCCTGCAATGCAGCCCCCCCGCGTAGATAGTTCGATGACTTGATCACTCGTACACCCCTCGCTGAACTTGGTCGCAGCGGCTCTACCGTCTGCGCCCAAGGCGTTTGCCGTCCTCTTTCGGCCGCGCTGTTCGCGACCCCCGAGAGACATGAGCGGAAGATGAACAATACGTCATATTATTGTAAAGGGCGGTTTTGTAACAACATGACGCTTTGATCAGACCTGTAGCACAAATGGCACACTTGCTGCCCTTGTTTTGAAATCAACAGCCTAGTTTGTGGGCAAACGCCAGAGCACCGCACATTTATTAGACAGACTGATTACCGCATTTCCCCCGCGACCAGCACCGGGTCGAGCTTCGCAGCGTTCCAGCGCAGCGACCAATGGAGATGAGGGCCAGTGGCACGGCCGGACATGCCGACGGCGCCGACAGGTTGCCCCTTGATGACGCGGTCGCCGACCTTCACGTCGATCCGCGACAGATGCAGGAATGCGCTGTTGAGACCCATACCGTGGTTGATCATCAGAAGGTTGCCCTCCAGCGTGAAAGGGTGATCCGCGGCAAGGATCACGACGCCGTCGGCGGGGGCGCGGACGACCGCGCCGATCTCACGCGCTACGTCGACGCCCGAATGATAGGATCCCGCCTCGCCGTTGCGGTAGATGCGCTGCGAGCCGAATAGCGTCGAGATACGCCCCGTCACTGGCCAGGCGAACGCCTGTTGCCAGCCGTCCGACGCTGCAGAGATTTCTCGCGCGGCCTTGATCTGGGCGAGTTCGCCGGGGCGGATCCGCGTGAATTCCGCTTCCGGAACGGGGTATTTGGGTAGGGTAGACAGGCGCGAGATGTCCCAGCTTCGCGGCGTGATCGTCAGCGATTGCCGGAGCACGAGGCCGCCGGCGAGCGTCGCCGCGAGCATCGCCTGCGGACCGGCATCGCGGTCGAAGCCGGCGAGAAAGCGGCCGTCCGGGGCAAGCGCGATCGGCTTGCCGTCCAGCGTGAGCGTGCGCGTTCCGGACGGGGCAGTACCGACGATCAGACCGCCTTGGCTGAGCGTACCGGTCCAGCGGAACGTGGACTGGGTCGCGGTGGTCGGCGGCGGCACCTGCGCCGTGGCGCTGGTGGCGGCCAGCAGGAGGAGCGCCGCAGCCCGCTTCAGCACGGCGCCTCCGAGTCTCATCGTGGGGCCATCGCTTCGCTGGCGGCGGCGGCGGTGGCGTAGGCTTCCTGGCGCGCGACGCTCCAGTAGCGCAGGTCTTCGAGCGCGATGCGGTGGCCGGTCGCGGCGCAGGCGACGTGGTCGCCCGGGCTGAGCACGCGGAAACCATTGGCCATATAGTGCAGCCGCGCGGCGCGGTCGGAGTTGGACATCAGCATTGCGGGTCTTCTTTACAGCAGGGTCGGCTGGCGCGGCGCCGCGTCGGGCGCGGGCTTTGCCTTGGGGGCAGCATAGGTTTTGGCGGCGGGGCGCTCAAGGCCGGTGTCCGTCACCGCGTCGACCACGCCGTCGCGGAAGTGGAGCGTCAGGGCCCCCGCGTCACGCGCCGATGTGGCGGAGGCGAGCGTCTCGCCGCCGGGCCGTGCGGTGACGCGGGCATAGCCGCGGTCGAGGATTGCGTCGGGGTTGAGCGACTGGACCAAGCGCCACGTGGCATCGAGCTGCGCGCGTTTCGCTTCGAGTTTACGCTCCAACGTGGCGGGACGGAGCGCCGCTCCCGAGCGGTCCAGGCTACCGCGTGCGAGGGTAAGCCTACGCTCCAGCCCGCGATCCAACCGCTGGCCGAAATCGTCCGCGCGCTGGCGTTGCGGCCCGAGCAACTGGTCGCGCTTCGGCAGCAACCGCGCCAGTGCATCGAGGCGTTCGCGCCCGCGCTCGACATGGCGCCGCGCACACCGCTCGGTACGGTTGCGGTGGCTGTCGATCGTCAGGCGCAGATCGGCGAGCACCGGCACTGCGATCTCGGCCGCCGCGGTCGGCGTCGGCGCGCGCAGGTCGGCGGCGAAATCGCACAAGGTGGTGTCGGTCTCGTGCCCGACAGCGGAGATGATCGGGATCGTGCAGGCGGCGACCGCGCGGACGACGACCTCCTCGTTGAACGACCAGAGATCCTCGACCGAACCGCCGCCGCGCGCGACGATGACGAGGTCGGGGCGCGGCACCGGACCGCCGGGCGCAATCGCGTCGAACCCGCGCACCGCAGCGGCGATCTCCGCGGCGGAACCCTCGCCCTGCACCTTGACCGGCCAGACGATGACGTGCGTCGGGCAGCGATCCTCAAGGCGGTGGAGGATGTCGCGGATCACTGCGCCGGTGCCCGAGGTGACGACGCCGATCACTTTCGGCATGAACGGCAGGCGTTTTTTCCGCGTACCGTCGAACAGCCCCTCGCTCGCGAGCTTCGCCTTCAGCTTCTCGAGCAGCGCCATCAGCGCGCCGGCGCCCGCCAGCTCCATGCGCTCGATGACGATCTGGTATTTCGAGCGGCCGGGATAGGTGGTGAGCTTGCCGGTGGCGATCACTTCGATGCCGTCCTGCGGCACGAAGGCGAGGCTAGACGCATTGCCCTTCCAGATGACGCCGTCGATCACCGCCTGGTCGTCCTTGAGCGACATGTAGCAATGCCCGGAGGCGACGCGCTTCCAGCCCGAGATCTCACCGCGCAGGCGGACATGGCCGAATTCGCCCTCGACCATCCGCTTCAGCTTGAACGCCAGTTCGCCGACCGACATGGCGAGTGCGTTGTCGCCGGGGACTTGCTCGGCTACCAGCCGGCCCATGTCGCTGGACAATTCATCGGAAAAGGGATCGGGCATGAACGTCCTGCTGCTGGGCTCGGGGGGGCGCGAACATGCGCTCGCGTGGAAGCTGGTGCAATCTCGCGGTCTCGATACGCTGTATGCCGCGCCGGGCAACCCCGGGATCGCGCGCGTTGCGACGCTTGTGCCGCTGGATGCGACGGATCATAGCGCGGTGGTTGCGTTCGTCCGCGAGCATGAGGTCGGTCTGGTCGTGATCGGACCCGAGGCGCCGCTGGTCGACGGGCTGGCGGACTCGCTGCGCGCAGCGGACGTTCCGGTGTTCGGGCCGTCGAAGGCGGCGGCGCAGTTGGAGGGGTCGAAGGGCTTCACCAAGGACCTGTGCCTGCGCGCTGGCATTCCGACCGCGGGCTATGTCCGCGTGAAGAGCCGCGAAGAGGCGGATATCGCGCTCGCCCGCACCTTCTCGCTACCTGTGGTCATCAAGGCGGACGGCTTGGCTGCGGGCAAGGGCGTGGTCATCGCGTTCAGCGCGGCCGAAGCCGATGCCGCGCTCGACGCGCTGTTCGCCGACGGGGAAGCCGAGGCGGTGATCGAGGAATTTCTGGAGGGCGAAGAGGCGAGCCTCTTCGTGCTGACCGACGGCGTGGCGCTGATGCCGTTCGGCTCCGCGCAGGATCACAAGCGCGTCGGCGAAGGCGATACCGGTCCGAACACCGGCGGTATGGGCGCATACAGCCCTGCGCTCGTGCTGACGCCCGCGCTGGAGAGGCGCGCGATCGACGAGATCGTCGCGCCGACCGTCGCTACGATGGCGGCGGAGGGCATGCCGTTCTCCGGCGTCCTGTACGCAGGGTTGATGCTGACGCCGCAGGGGCCCAAGCTGATCGAGTACAACGCCCGGTTCGGGGATCCCGAGACGCAGGTTCTGATGATGCGGTTCCAGGGCGACCTGCTCGCGACGATGCTGGCGACGGCGGAAGGCCGGCTCGGCGACATGCCCGCGGCGCAGTTCAGCGACGAGACCGCGCTGACGGTGGTAATGGCGGCAGAGGGGTATCCGGGCACGCCCAAGGCCGGTGGCGCGATCGTCGGGCTGGATTCCGCGCGGGCTGCGGGCGGCACGGTGTTCCATGCAGGCACGCGACTGGAAGATGGCGGGCTGGTCGCATCGGGTGGGCGCGTACTGGCCGTGACGGCGACCGGCGACGACGTTGCGACGGCGCAGGCGAACGCCTACCGCGCGGTCGAGGCGATCGACTTCGCGGAAGGCTTCTACCGCCGCGACATCGGCTGGCGTGAGATCGCGCGAGGGGCCTGACCGAGAGCGCCCGAGCGAGAGGGGCTTGAACGGGGCTGCTTGAATGCGGTTGGGCGACGTGACACTCTCCTGGATCATTATCCGGGAGAGTGGTCGCGATGCGCATCTTGTCCGTACCGTCGCTTGCCATCGTCGCGCTGATCCTGACGTCGGCAGCGCCGCCGCCGCCCGTTCGGATCGCCGGGCCATCTCCCATCGGCAATGACTCCCCGGTTCGATGCCGGGTGACTGATCCCGAGATGCGCGGGCCCGGTCGAAGAGGCGGCAACATCGTCGTCACGGGATCGAGAGTCGCGCCCGCTCCCCCCGCACCACCCCCGCCCCCGCCACCGCCGCCGCCGGCCCCGCCTCCGCTCGCGGTCATGCCGGTGATGGCGCCTTCGGCGCCCAGTGCACCGATGGCACCGCTGACCCAGAGCTTCGCCTTGCAGCGGTCCGCGCCGTTCGGATCGCCCGAGAACACCGAACGCTATGATGGCCGCGCGGTGGCCGCAGTCCAGCAGGTCGCGACGAACCCGGTCTCCACCTTCTCGGTCGATGTCGATACCGGCTCCTACGCCAATGTCCGTCGCTTCCTGACCAAGGGGGACGCGCCGCCCGCCGAAGCGGTGCGGACCGAGGAGATGATCAACTATTTCCGCTACGATTATCCGCGCCCGACCGATCGCGCGGTGCCGTTCAGCGTGACCACCGATGTCGCGCGAACGCCGTGGAATGCGGAGACGCGGCTGCTCCGGATCGGCTTGCGCGGGTATGACGTGAGCGGGGCGACGCGCCCGCCCGCAAACCTCGTCTTCCTGGTCGACGTGTCCGGATCGATGAACGAACCCGACAAGCTGCCGCTGGTCAAAGCTGCGCTGATGGGCCTCGCCGACCGCCTCGAACCGGCCGACCGGGTGTCGATCGTGGTCTATGCGGGTAACAGCGGCATCGTCCTCGAACCGACCGCCAACAAGCGGTACGTCAAGGCCGCGCTCGACTGCCTCAGTGCAGGTGGTTCGACCGCTGGAGGGGAAGGTATCGCGCTAGCCTATGCGACGGCGCGCGCGAATTTCCGCAAAGGTGGCGTCAACCGGATATTCCTGGCGACCGACGGCGATTTCAACGTCGGTGTCAGCGAAACGAAGGCGCTGGAGGCACTGGTCAAGACAAACCGCGACGATGGCATCACGCTAACCACGCTCGGTTTCGGCACGGGCAATTACAACGAGGCGATGATGGAGCGGATCGCCGACGTCGGCAACGGCAACTACGCCTATATCGACAGCGCGCTGGAGGCGAAGAAGGTGCTTGAGGACGAACTGTCCGCAACCCTCGTCACGATCGCCAAGGACGTTAAGGTGCAGGTCGAGTTCAATCCCGCAATGGCCAGCGAATACCGGCTGATCGGCTATGAAAACCGCGCTTTGAAGGAAGAGGACTTCACCAACGACGCGGTCGATGCCGGTGATATCGGCGCGGGGCATCAGGTGACCGCCCTGTACGAGATCGTGCCGGTCGGCGCCAAGGGCTGGGTGCCGACGCGGCGCTATCCCGCGAACCGGACCACGGCCACGCCATCGGCCGGGACCGAACTGGCGGTGGTCAAGCTGCGCTACAAGCTGCCCGACGGGACGACTTCGCAAGAGATCGTGCGGCCCGTCCCCGCGGCACTCGTCCGCACTGCCGCCGCACCCACCGGCGACTTCGCGTTCGCGACGGCGGTGGCGGCGTTCGGGCAGAAGCTCCGCGGCGATCCGTATCTGAGCCAATATCGCTACGCCAACATGCGCGCACTCGCGGGGCGCGCGGACGGCTATTGGCGGCAGGAATTCCTGCAGCTGACCGATCTGGCCGCGCGTGACGGCAATCGTCGGGTGCCGAACGATTAGGCTCCCGCAGCGCAGCGCGGATTAGGTCTCGCCCCCCTTCGCTCGCAGCGCTACGGTATGGGAATGAACGAAACTTCCGCGACCTCCGCCTCGGGCCTCAGCCTGTTGCCCGACGGCATCGCCACGCTGACGGCGATCCACTTCACGATCATCGCCGTGGTGGCGATCCTTGTCGTGATCGGCCTGATCTGGGGCATCCGCGCCAAGCGCAGCCGCGTGAAGGCCGCGCACGATGTGATCGCCAATGCCAAGGAAGCCGGCGTTCCCCCCGAGCCGATCTCGGCGAAACCTGTGGTCGAAGAGCGCAAGGTCGAGCAATCCCAGACGCAGACGCAAAGCCCGCCTGCTCCCGCGCCCGTCGCGCCGCGCCCCCCTCGCTCCGAGCCGGTGCAGCCGGTCCGCAGCGCACCCGAGCCGACGCCGGTATCGCGCGATGACGACATACCGGAGACGCGCGACCGTCTGGCCGATGAGCCGATCGCGGCCGCGTCGCCAATGGAGGCCAGCCCGGCAACCGAAACGGTCGCTCCCGCCGCCGCAGCGCCGGCCGAGGAGCAGCGGGCCGAAGCGCCCGCACCCGTGCAGTCCTACGCGGACGGCCCTGTCACGCAGTTGAAGGGCCTCGGACCCAAGGTTGCGGCGCAGCTTGGCGTGCTCGGCGTCGCGACGGTCGGCCAGATGGCCGCGCTGTCGGAGAGCGAGGCGCAGAGCATCGACGCGCAGCTCGGCAATTTTACCGGGCGGATGGGGCGCGATCGCTGGATCGAGCAGGCGCGGCTGCTCGCGGCGGGCGACAAGACCGGCTTCGAGGCGGTGTTCGGCAAGCTCTAGGCTACCCGTCCGCGCGCGGCTCAGGACGGAATCGCGACGCGATCGGTTAACCGCGATCCTGCGTCTCGGATGACGATTGGCTCTATGCTCCACGCGCGCCGACGGGCATGTCGGGCGCGTCGCATCTCGATGTAGGAGAGCGGCCGATAACAGGGCGATGAGTGCACATGCTGGTAACGATGAGCGCAATGCTGTTAACGGCTGCCCCCGTTCACGTGATGGCCGCGCCGATAGCGTTGCCCGGCGTCGGTGCGAGCGTCGCGTTGCCCGGCGCGGTAATGTCGCCGTTCGCGGGTGACTTCCAGCCTGTCGCGGCGATGGCGGTTTCGCCGCTAGCCCTGACCGCGTCGCTTCCGGCGATCGAGATTTTCGCCCAGGGGCTGTCGACGCAGGACATTCCGCCAGTCGGTCCCGCTCCGTTGGGGACCCCGCCTGCCCAACGGACGCCCAACGACATCATCGTGACTGGCCGAAAGGAAACCGCGGGCGATCCGCTGCGCGCGGTCAACGCGGAATCGTTCGCGGTAACGCAGAAGGTCGACGACGCGGTGATCGGTCCGGTCGCGCGAACCTACAAGAAGACCGTGCCGAGCCCCATTCGGCGCGGCATCCACAATTTCCTCTACAATCTGCGCGAGCCGATCGTCTTCCTGAACTTCCTGCTCCAGTTCAAGCCGGGCAAGGCGGCGGAGACGGTCGGGCGGTTCGCGATCAACACGACGATCGGCGTCGCCGGCGTGCTCGATGTCGCCAAGAAAAAGCCGTTCCACCTGCCGCGGCGGTCGAACGGGTTCGCCAACACACTCGGCTATTACGGCGTTAAGAACGGCCCGTTCCTGTTCCTGCCGATCGTCGGGCCGACCACGATCCGCGACCTGTTCGGCGGTGCGATCGATCGGCTGATCCTGCCGGTCGGCGTCGGCCATCCGTTCACCAGCACCTCGTACACGGTGCCGGCGGGGATCCTGGGCGCGCTCGACCACCGCTCGGAGTTCGACCAGACCTTGAAGGACCTGCACGACAATTCGCCCGATCCGTATGCGGCGACGCGATCGTTCTATCTCAACCGGCGGCAGGCGGAGATCGACCATCTTCATGGGCGCGTCGAAGGCGATCCGGCGGGGATGTCCGGGCCGCCGCCGAGCGTCGTGCCGTTCGTGCCGAGCGATCTGGAGCCTGGGGCCAAGCCGGTTTCGGAGGTGCCTGAGAAGGCTTCGGTGGTCGAGACGCCGGCGGTTGATGCGAAGCCGGCTGGCGAAACCGGTCAGTAAAAAGGGGCGGAGCCGAACGGGCTTGTCTCTTCTTCCCTCCCCCTGCCCTTTCCGTTCGTGCTGAGTAGAGACCGAGTAGCTTCGCAGAAGCGTATCGAGGGCTCGTATCGAAGCATGGGTTCCGCGCGCTAACCTGTCCTTCGATACGCCGCTTCGACAAGCTCAGCAGCTACTCGGGACGAACGGAAGGTTGGGGGGCAGCGCGTCCTCCGCGTGAGAGGAAGAAACCCTGCGTGAGGAGCGAATACCGCACTCAACCCACCCAAATCACCACCCCGGCGGAGGCCGGGGCCCAGTTGGGGGACGTTGATGACTCAAGGCAGCGCTCCGTTACCGCGACCTCGCCAACTGGGCCCCGGCCTCCACGGGGTGGCACAATACGGAGACGCCGTGTTCGACCTTACCCGCGCCGCGCCAGTCCTCAGACTTCGCTCACCAGCAACTTGTCGATCCGCCGCCCATCCAGATCGACGATCTCGAATTTCCAGCCCTGCTCGACGAAGCTCTCGCCCTCGCCCGGCAGGTGGCGGAACACCGACAGCGCGAGCCCGGCGACGGTGGCGTAGTCGCGGTCCTCGGGCAGGTCGATGCCAAGGCGATCGGCGAGCGAATCCGCCGCCATCGTGCCCGCCACGAGCAGCGAGCCGTCGTCGCGCACCACGACCGAAGGCGCATCGTCCGGATCCGAGTCCGACTTGAACTCGCCGGCGATCGCCGCGAGCAGATCGGCCGGCGTGACGATGCCTTCGAAATGGCCGTATTCGTCGTGGATCAGTGCCATCGGCACTTCGGCCTCGCGCAACGCCAGCAACGCATCCATCGCGTCGATCTGGTCGATCACGACGGGCGCCTTGCGCATCAACGCGCGCAGGTCGATCGGCTCGCCGCGGAACAGCGCGGCGGCGATGTCGCGCGCCTGGACGACGCCCTTGACCGCGTCGATCGAGCCTTCGCCGACTGGCAGGCGGGTGTGCTGTGAGGCGAGCAGCGTCTCGCGGATCTCGTCGGGACCCCAGTCGCAGTCGAGCCAGTCGATCTCGGTGCGCGGCGTCATCACTTCGCGCACCGGACGGTCGGCGAGGCGGACGACGCCCGAGATGATCGAGCGCTCATGCTCCTCGATGATCCCCGACTTCGACGCCTCGGCGACGATCATGTGGAGTTCTTCGGCGGTGACGTGCTCTTCCGATTCGCGATTGAGGCGGAGCGCGCGGAAGATCAGTGCGCTGGTCGAATCGAGCACCCACACGATCGGCGCGGTGCCGATCGCGAGCCAGCGCATGACGGGCGCCATGAACGAGGCGATCGCTTCGGGCGCGCGCAACGCGAACTGTTTCGGCACGAGCTCGCCGATGATCAGCGACGCGTAGGTCGTCAGGCCGATGACGATCGCGAAGCCGGCGGTCTCCGCGGTCGAGGCGGACAGGCCCCAGGCCTGCAACCGCGCGGCGGTCGGCATGCCGAGGCTCGAGCCCGAATAGGCACCCGCGAGGATGCCGATCAGCGTGATGCCGATCTGGACGGTCGAGAGGAACTTGCCGGGGTCGGCGGCCAGCACGAGCGCGGCGCGTGCGCCCTTCTTGCCCGAGCGCGCCATCGCCTCGAGCCGCGCTTTGCGTGCGGAAACGATCGCGAGCTCGCTCATCGCGAACACGCCGTTCAATGCGACGAGCGCGAGGATGATCGCGACGTCGATCCAGGGGAAGGGGGGAAGCGGTGCCATTGGCTCAGGCGCTCTTTGCAGGACAACGGTCCGTCGCACAACCGTCCATACGTACTGGCTTGTGCATACTCGACATCGGAACGCGAAGATGGTCAGGCTCGGTTCAGTGCGCAGGCGGAACAATCGTCGTGACACCGGGTTATCGGCGGTATCGGGCGAAATGCCGTCATCCATCACGTCCCAGGGAGATTATCTATGAAAACCAAGATGTTCGCAGGTGCTGCGATTGCTGCACTGATCGCCACCAGCGGCTGCACGACCGATCCCGAGACGGGTCGCCAGACGATCTCGAAGACCGCGCTGGGCGGTATCGGCGGCGCGCTGGGCGGCTATCTGCTCGGCGACGTGGTCGGTGGACGACATGACCGGACCGAGAAGCTGCTCGGCGCGGGCATCGGTGGTCTCGCGGGTGCGGGCATCGGCGCATACATGGACAAGCAGGAGCGCGACCTGCGCGCGCGCACTGCCGGCACCGACGTGCAGGTGATCCGCCAGGGCGACGACCTGGTGCTCAACATCCCGTCGGGCATCACTTTCGCGTATGACAGCGCCAACGTGCAGCCGCAGTTCCAGCGGACGCTGGACCAGGTCGCGGATACGCTGTCGCAGTACAACCAGACGTATATCGACGTGTACGGGCATACCGATTCGACCGGTAGCGACGCGTACAACCAGACGCTGTCGGAGCGCCGCGCGCGGTCGGTCGCGGATTATCTGGCGGGTCACGGCGTGCAGACTGCGCGTATCGGCACGCGCGGCTACGGCGAAACGCAGCCGATCGCTTCGAACGATACCGATGCCGGGCGGGCGGCGAACCGTCGCGTCGAGGTGAAGATCGTGCCGATCACGCAGAACGACCTGCGCCAGTAAGCGCTGGCGTTCTGCGGATCCTCCCCCGCAAGGGGAAGGCGGCACCGAAGGTGACGGAGGGGGAGGAACACGCAACGAACGTTGCCCTGTCCTCCCCCTCCGTCTGGCAAGGGCCAGCCACCTCCCCCTGGCGGGGGAGGATTAAACTCTAGAACAGCCGCCCGCCGTTCGGGACTGGTCCGGTCGGCGAAATCAGCACGACCTTCCCATCCGCATCGGGAAAGCCGAGCGTCAGGACTTCGGACATGATCGGGCCGATCTGGCGCGGCGGGAAGTTGACGACCGCCGCGACCTGACGCCCGACCAACGTCTCAGGCGTATAATGCTCGGTGATCTGCGCGGACGAGCGCTTCACGCCGATCTCCGCACCAAAATCGATCCGCAGCTTGATTGCGGGCTTGCGCGCTTCGGGGAAGGGTTCCGCCTCGACGATCGTGCCGACGCGGATGTCGACCTTCTCGAAGTCCGGATACGCGATCACCTCAGAAATCGACATTGTCGTAGTGCGCCGGGGGTGAGATCAGCTCCATCCGTTCGGACAGCAGCGGGCGGAAGCTCGGGCGACTCTTGAAGCCGCGATACCATCGCGCGGTCTGGTCGTGGCCCTTCCAGTCGATCCCGCCAAGGTAATCGGTCACAGAGATCTGCGCGGCCGCTGCCAGATCGGCGAGGCTCATGGTCGCGCCGCCGAGCCAGTTCCGGTGATCGAGCAAGTAATCCATATAGTCGAGATGCCCGACCGCGGCTTTCATCGCCTCGCGCAGGCCCTTCGCGTCGGGCGCGGTGCGGTGGGCGAGGCGCTTGACCATGCGTTCGTGGAGCAGCGGTCCGGTGACGTCGCGGTAGAAATGCGTGTCGAACCACGTGACCAGCCGGCGGATCTCGGCGCGGTTGGTCGCGGTGCCGTTGATCATCGCCGCCTTCTCGACGGTTTCCTCGAAGAATTCGCAGATCGCCATCGAATCGATCAGCGGGGCGACGCCGCGCGACGCGTCGACCATCACCGGGGTCTGGCCGGCGGGGTTCATGTCCATGAACTCGTCGCGGCGATCCCAGGGCGATTCGCGGACCAGTTCGTAGCCGACCCCCTTCTCGCCCAGCAGCAGGCGCACCTTTCGCGAGAAGGGACACAGGGGGAATTGATAAAGCTGCCACATGCCATCCGTTTAGGCGGTAGGGGGCGGCTGTGTCACTAGCGCGGGTTGGCGCGGAGCAAGAAGATTTGGTTCACGCGGAGACGCGGAGACGCGGAGGTGTTGCGTTCGCTGCGAGCGAAGCTCCTTCACCATCGATCGCAATAAGAGAGATGCAGAGGGACTTTAGCTCCGCGTCTCCGCGTCTCCGCGTGAAACCCTCTAACTTGCACCACCCCGGGCGGGCGCCGGGGTGGTGTGAGGGCTTGGGCTTATTCCGCCGCGACCAGTTCCGCGCTGTCGTCCAATGGGTGCGACAAGCGGGTCAGCATTTCCTTCGGGACGATCTGCCAGAAATGCGGCGCCACGCGGTCCCAATCTTCCAGCAACCCCTTCGACCATTTGCTGTCGGTATGGTCCGCATGATCACGGACCAGGTCGAGCAGCACGTCAGCCCAGTGGAGCGACTTCACGCGGTCCCAGGTGATATTCTCGGGGTTGGCCCGCTTCGCGAACACACCGTCGGGATCGTAGACGAACGCCATCCCGCCGGTCATCCCCGCACCGAAGTTCGCGCCGACCGCGCCCAGCACCACGGCGATGCCGTTGGTCATGTACTCGCACCCGTTCGCACCGCAGCCTTCGACGACCACGATCGCACCCGAGTTGCGGACCGCGAAGCGTTCGCCCGCCTGCCCTGCCGCGAACAGCCGGCCCGAGGTCGCGCCATAGAGCACGGTGTTGCCGATGATCGTGTTGTCCTGCGACGCCAAAGGCGAACTCACCGCCGGCCGGACGATGATCGTGCCGCCCGAGAGGCCCTTGCCGACGTAATCGTTCGAATCCCCGAACACCTCCAAAGTAATGCCCTTGCACAGGAACGCACCGAGCGACTGGCCCGCCGACCCACGCAGACGGATCGTCACGTGGTTGTCCGCCAGCGTCGACATCCCGAACTTCCGGGTGATTTCCGACGACAGCCGCGTGCCGACCGCGCGATGCGTGTTGCGCACCGAATAGGTCAGCTGCATCTTCTCGCCGCGCGAAAACACTGCGGACGCGTCCTTGATGATCTGCGCGTCGAGGCTGTCCGGGACCTCGTTGCGGAAGGTCGAGAGCGAGAACCGGCGCTGCGAATCGTCGGCGTCGACCTTGGCCAGGATCGGATTGAGATCGAGATCGTCGAGATGCTCCGCCCCGCGGCTCACCTGCCGCAGTAGCTCGGTGCGGCCGATCACGTCGTCGAGGCTCTTCACGCCGAGCCGCGCGAGGATGTCGCGGACTTCCTCGGCGATGAAGGTCATCAGGTTGATCACCTTCTCGGGCGTGCCGACGAACTTCTGGCGAAGCGCGTCGTTCTGCGTGCAGATGCCGACCGGGCAGGTGTTCGAATGGCATTGTCGCACCATGATGCAGCCCATCGCCACCAGCGACAGCGTGCCGATTCCGAACTCTTCCGCGCCCAGGATCGCGGCGATGACGATGTCGCGACCGGTCTTCAGCCCGCCATCGGTGCGCAACCGCACGCGACCGCGCAGGCCGTTGAGCGTCAGCACCTGGTTGACCTCCGACAGGCCCATCTCCCACGGCGTGCCGGCATATTTGATCGAGGTCTGGGGCGACGCGCCGGTACCGCCGACATGGCCGGCGATCAGAATCACGTCGGCATGCGCCTTCGCCACGCCCGCCGCGACCGTACCGATGCCCGCCGAGCTGACGAGCTTCACGCACACGCGGGCGCGCGGATTGATCTGCTTCAGGTCGTAGATGAGCTGCGCAAGATCCTCGATCGAGTAGATGTCGTGATGCGGCGGCGGCGAGATCAGCGTCACGCCGGGCGTCGCATGGCGCAGCTTGGCGATGAACTCGGTGACCTTGAAGCCGGGCAGCTGGCCGCCCTCGCCGGGCTTGGCGCCCTGCGCGACCTTGACCTCGATCTCCTCGCACGCGTTGAGATATTCCGCCGTCACGCCGAACCGGCCGGACGCGACCTGCTTGATCGACGAGTTGGCGTTGTCGCCGTTCGCGTACGGCACGAAGCGCGACTTGTCCTCGCCGCCCTCGCCCGAGACGGCCTTCGCGCCGATCCGGTTCATCGCGATCGCGAGCGTCTCATGCGCTTCCGGCGACAGCGCGCCGAGCGACATGCCGGGGGTGACGAAGCGCTTGCGGATCTCGGTGATCGCCTCGACCTGGTCGACCGGAACGCCCTCCGCGGGAAAGTTGAACTGGAGCAGGTCGCGCAGATAAACCGGCGGCAGATCGGACACGCCGCGCGAGAATTGCAGGTAGCTCGTATAACTGTCGGTCGCGACCGCGGTCTGGAGCAGGTGCATCAGCTGCGCGGAATAGGCGTGCGTCTCGCCGGTATGGCGCTGGCGATAGAAGCCACCGATCGGCAGCGTCGCCACCGCCGGGTCGAACGCGGCTTCGTGGCGATCGGTCGCGTTGACGTGGAGCGAGGCGTAGCCCTCGCCGCTGATCTTGGCGGGCATGCCGGGGAACAGGTCGTTGACCAGGCTGCGCGAGAGGCCGACCGCCTCGAAATTATAGCCGCCGCGGTACGACGAGATGACCGCGATGCCCATCTTCGACATGATCTTGAGCAGCCCCTCCTCAACCGCGACGCGGTGGCGACGGAGGCATTCGGCGAGGTCGAGATCGCCGAACAACCCGCGCGACTGGCGATCGACGATCGCGGCCTCGGCGAGATACGCGTTCACGGTCGTCGCTCCGACGCCGATCAGCACGGCATAATAATGCGTGTCGAGGCATTCGGCCGAGCGGACGTTGATCGACGCATAGGAGCGCAGGCCGCGGCGGACGAGATGCGTGTGCACCGCGGCGACGGCGAGCACGCCGGCGATGCCGACGCGGTCTTCGCTGATCGCCTCGTCGGTGAGGAAGATTTCACTCTTGCCCTGGCGGACGGCCTGTTCCGCTTCGTTGCGGATCCGCTGGATCGCCGCGCGGAGCTTTTCGGGGCCACCGCCGACGTCGAAGGTGCAGTCGATCTCGGCGACCGCGTTACCGAAATGCGCCTTCAGCCGCGACCAATGTTCGCCCGTCAGCACCGGCGAATCGAGCACCAGCACGCGCTCGCGCTGGTCGCGCACGTCGAGGATGTTGGCGAGATTGCCGAACCGCGTTTTCAGGGACATCACGTGGCGCTCACGCAATGGATCGATCGGTGGGTTGGTCACCTGCGAGAAGTTCTGGCGGAAGAACTGGCTGATGAGGCGCGGCTTGTCCGAGATGACGGCGAGCGGCGTGTCGTCGCCCATCGATCCGATCGCTTCCTTGGCGGATTCGACCATCGGCGACAGGATCAGCTCCATGTCCTCCATCGTCTGCCCCGCCGCAACCTGGCGACGTGCGAGCTCCGCGCGGTCGTAGCGCACCACGGCGTCCTCGACCGAGGGCAGGTCGGCGAGCGTGTGGAATTCGCCGATCATCGCGGCGTAGTCCGCCTCGCCGGAAATGCGATCCTTCACTTCGCGATCCTGGAGCAGGCGCCCTTCATCGAGGTCGACCGCGATCATCTCGCCGGGCCCGAGGCGGCCCTTGGCGACGATCGTCGATTCGGGAACGACGACCATGCCGCTCTCGGAGCCGACGATCAGCAGGCCGTCCGAGGTCAGCGTATAGCGGAGCGGACGCAGCGCGTTGCGATCCATGCCCGCAACTGCCCAGCGGCCATCGGTCATCGCCAGCGCGGCGGGGCCGTCCCACGGCTCCATCACCGACGCGAGATACTGGTACATCGCGGTATGCTCAGGAGGCATGTCCGGGCTGGCGGCCTCGGGGACCAGCATCAGCTTGGCGGTCGGCGCATCGCGGCCCGAGCGGCAGATCGCCTCGAACACGGCGTCCAATGCGGCGGTGTCGGACGCGCCGGCGGGAATCACTGGCTTGATGTCCTCCGAATTGTCGCCGAACGCGAGGCTTGCCATGCGGATCTCGTGTGACAACATCCAGTTCTTGTTGCCGCGGATCGTGTTGATCTCGCCGTTATGCGCGAGGCAGCGGAACGGTTGCGCCAGCCACCATTGCGGGAAGGTGTTGGTCGAATAGCGCTGATGGAAGATCGCGACGCGGCTCTCGAACCGCTGGTCGCACAGATCAGGGTAGAAGACCGACAGCGATTCGGCGAGGAACAGCCCCTTGTAGATGATCGATCGGCACGACAGCGAGCAGATGTAGAAGCCCTGGATCTGCGCCGCGATGACGCGCTTCTCGATCCGGCGGCGGACGAGGTACAGTGTCTTCTCGAACTCGGCGGCGTCCTGCTCCTCGGGCAGCGGCCCGGCGATCATGATCTGCTCGATCTCGGGACGCGTGGTCTGCGCCTTCTGGCCGATCACCGACACGTCGACCGGCACCTGCCGCCAGCCATAGATGGTGTACCCCGCCTCGATGATCGCGCTCTCGACGATCGTCCGGCAATCCTCCTGCGCGCCGAGATCGGTGCGCGGCAGGAAGATCATGCCGACGGCGAGACGGTTCGGGCGCACCTTGTGCCCCGACGCGGCGACCGCATCGTCGAAAAAGCGCAACGGCAGGTCGATATGCAGACCTGCGCCGTCACCGGTCTTGCCGTCGGCGTCGACTGCGCCGCGGTGCCACACGGCCTTCAGCGCATCGACCGCCGACTGCACGACGCGGCGCGACGCGCGACCGTCGGTGGCGGCGACGAGGCCGACACCGCACGCATCGCCCTCGAATTCGGGGCGGTACATACCGTGCTCGGCGAGACGGGCGCGTTCGGTTTCGTTGGTCATGCCAACCATTCCTTCTTGTCGACGTAGGTGAGCGCGCGCTGGGTGGCGGCGCGGAGAATATCAGTGGCCCGGACCGCCTCGACCAGCTTGGCGAACCGCGCCTCGCTGGTCAGCGGATAGTCGTGGACCAGACGATTGCGCAGCTTGACGACTTCCATCCAGCCGTCGGCGCTATCGATGATCCGCAGCGACTCCATCCGGTTGGCAACGTCGCGGGCGTACAGGTCCTTCGTATCCACGGCGCGTGCCTGGAGGATGGTACGGAACAGCCGCATCAACTGGTCTTCCAACTGCTCGACCGTTTTCAGCAGCGCGCGCGACCCGACGCGGCCGTGTTCCGTCATCGCCTCGAACGCCGTCAGATCGGTCGGCACGGTACCGAGCAACCGCATATCCTCGTCGAGAGCGATGGTAAGCGACCGCACCCGGTCGCAGATGATTTCGAGGATGTCCTCCTCGGGTTCCGTCACAGCACGATCCCATCGCGATAGGCGATGCGCTCGAACCCACGCGGCGTACCGCCACGGATCGTAAGCACCACGTCGACCTTTTGCGGGTCGATCCGTTGAAATAGCCTGTCCTCGAATTTCCCGCGGGCACGCCCTTCGTCTGCAACGTCATCGACCTCAATATGGAGATCGATATCGCCGCCGCGCTCGCTATCGTGGACCCGGCTGCCGAACAGGCGCACGACCGCAGTTTCGCCGAACGTCTCCGCAGCGGCCTCCTTGATCGCCGCAACCTCTTCGGGTTTCAGCCTCATGCCGCGACCTTCGCGTTAGCTGCCTTGGTCTTCAGCCATTTGTGCATCGTTGCGGCGACGTCGCGGCCGTCGCGGATCGCCCAGACGACGAGGCTTGCACCGCGGACGATGTCGCCCGCCGCGAACACGCCGTCGAGCGAGGTCATCAGCGTCTTGCCGTCGACCAGTACGGTGCCCCAGCGGCTCACGCCCAGTTCCGGCGTTGCGAACAGCGTCGGCAGATCCTCGGCATCGAAGCCGAGCGCCTTGATGACGAGATCGGCGTTCACCGAATAGTCGCCAGCGGGATCGGGTTCGGGCGCGCGGCGGCCGCTCGCATCGGGTGCGCCGAGACGCATCTTCCGCACCTTGACGCTCGACACGGTATCGCCGCCGTCGAAACTTTGCGGGCCCGACAGCCAGACGAACTCGACGCCCTCCTCCTCGGCGTTGGCGACTTCGCGCTGCGAGCCAGGCATGTTGGCGCGGTCGCGGCGGTAGAGGCACTTCACCGACTTGGCGCCCTGGCGGATCGCGGTGCGGACGCAGTCCATCGCGGTGTCGCCGCCGCCGATCACGACGACGTCCTTGCCCTCCGCATTGAGGCTGCCGTCGTCGAACGCGGGGACGGCGTCGCCGAAGCCCTTGCGGTTCGAGGCGACGAGGAAGTCGAGTGCGGCGACCACGCCGTTCGATCCGCCGCCGGGAAGATCCATCGCGCGTGCCTTATAGACGCCAGTCGCGATCAGGATCGCATCGTGGCGCTGGCGCAGATCATCGAGGCTCGTATCGTCGCCGACCGCGAAGCCTTCGTGGAAGACGATGCCGGCGGCCTTGAGGCGCTCTACACGGCGCATGACGATCGGCTTTTCGAGCTTGAAGCCGGGGATGCCGTAAGTGAGCAACCCGCCCGCGCGGTCGTAGCGGTCATAGACGTGCACGTCATAGCCGTGCCCGCGCAGATATTCCGCCGCGGTTAGACCTGCGGGTCCCGCACCGATCACGCCGACCGACTGGCCGCGCGACTTGCCGGGGACCAGCGGTTCGACCCAGCCATTCTCCCAGGCGGTGTCGGTGATGAACTTCTCGACCGAGCCGATCGTGACCGCGCCGTGCCCGGTGAACTCGATGACGCAATTGCCTTCGCACAGCCGGTCCTGCGGGCAGATCCGACCGCAAATCTCGGGCATGGTCGAGGTCGCGTTGCTGAGCTCGTACGCCTCGCGCAGCCGACCTTCCGCGGTCAGCCGGAGCCAATCGGGGATATGGTTGTGCAGCGGGCAATGGACCGAGCAATAGGGCACGCCGCACTGCGAGCAGCGCCCGGCCTGCTCTTCGGCGGGCTGGACCGCGTATCGCTGCGCGATCTCGCGGAAATCCTCCTGCCGCTCATCCGCGGTGCGCTTTGCCGGATAGGATTGCTCCCGCCCGACAAACTTTAGCATCGAATCGTTCGCCATACATGCCTCCGACAGCCGCGTTATTGCGCCATCGGAAGCTTGTCACGGTGAAATCGACCAGCATGTCAGCAAAGCTGTCTCATTAACTCGTCAAATTAGCTAAGTTGTCTAGGAACAATCCTCAACAAGGCTTATTGATACCGAATTGGGCCTACTTGCTGAGCAACCAGACCAGCGCGGCCGAGCCGGCAGCTACCCGGTACCAGGCAAAAGGCACGAACCCGTGCTTGGTGACGATCCCGACGAACCACTTCACGACCAGCAGCGCAACGACGAACGACACCGCAGCGCCGATCGCGATCGCGCTAAGCCCGACACCGCCGCCGCTGGCGATCGCATCGCGGTTCTTCAGCAGTTCGAGCGCGCTTGCCCCCAGCATCGTCGGGATTGCGAGAAAGAAGCTGAACTCGGCCGCGGTCCGCCGCTCGACGCCCAGTGCCAGCGCACCGAGGATCGTCGCACCCGACCGGCTGACGCCGGGGATCATCGCAAGGCACTGTAGGAAGCCGATGCCGATCACCGTCTTCAACGGAATATCCGCGACGCCACTGATATCGCTGCGCGGCGCGAACCGCTCGACCGCGAGGATCGCGAAGCCGCCGACGATCAGCGCGATCGCGACGACCTCCGCATTCCCGAGCAACGCCTCGATATGCTTGTGCAGCGCGAGACCGATCACCGCCGCCGGGATGAACGCGACCACCAAGTTGCGCAGGAACAGCCAGGATTTTGGCTCACGCTTGATGAGCCCCATGCCGACCGCCCAGAACGTCCGCCAGTACAGTACGACGATCGCTAGGATCGCGCCGAGCTGAATCACGACGTTGAAAACCTCCCAACGCCCCGCATCATAGCCGAGCAACCGCGTCGCGAGGATCAGATGCCCGGTCGAGGAGACGGGCAGGAATTCGGTGATCCCCTCGACGATGCCGAGGAGGATGACGGTGAGAAGTTCGGTCAAGCGGGAGCTCCGGCGCGGAAGGTCAGGGCAGTCTCAAAGGGTAGGTAGCACGCACAGGATCAGGCGACATGGACTTCCGCATGCGTCTCGGCGCGACGGCCGAACCGTCCGGCCTTGCGAAAGCGCACCAGCCAGCCCGGCGCGACCGTCGACAACGGCGTCGCCTCGATCCCGAACGCGGCGAGGCCATCGGTGCCGGTGACGATATTGTCGGTCTGCAGCATCGTCCACTGGTCCTCGGTGATCGGCGCGCCCGGCAGGAAACCGCCCTTGGCGATCAGCGCCCCGGCAAAGTCCGGCAGCTCGACGATCGAAGGGTTGCGGCCGATCGTCTTGGCGATCCAGCGGATAAGGTTGCCCATCGTGATGATGTCAGGCCCGCCGAGCTCGAAGGTCTGGCCGCCGAACGCCTCGGGATCGGACGCCGCCGCCACCACGGCGTCCGCCACGTTGCCGACGAACACCGGCTGGAACTTCGCGCCCGCGCGCAGCACAGGAACCACCGGCGCCTTGGCGATCATCCCGGCAAAGCGGTTCACGAACTGGTCTTCCTGGCCGAACACGATCGACGGCCGCAGGATCGTCGCGTTGGGGAACGCCTCCAGCACGGCCGCCTCGCCCTGCCCCTTGGACTTGCCGTACGCCGACGCGGACTCCGGATCCGCGCCGATCGCCGAGACGTGCACGAGCGCGCCCACGCCGGCCTTCGCCGCAGCCTGTGCCACCGTCTGCGCGCCAAGAGCCTGGACACGCTGGAAATCGCCGGCCAGCACGCCAACCAGGTTCACCACCACGTCGGAGCCGTGGATCGCATGCGCGAT
Organism: Sphingomonas faeni; assembly: GCF_040407565.1. GTDB lineage: Bacteria > Pseudomonadota > Alphaproteobacteria > Sphingomonadales > Sphingomonadaceae > Sphingomonas > Sphingomonas faeni_F. The sequence continues at coordinate 11,108 of NZ_JAPZPR010000007.1, read as the reverse complement.
TGTCTCGGGCTTGGTGACGTCGGCACCGACGAACTGCGTCTGGCCCAGCCCGCCGAGCGGCTTCAGGAAGAACGCCTGCCGCGGATCGCGCTGCGCGATGCGGACGCGCGCGCCCGTCGCCAGCAGCGCCTGTGCGACATAGCGGCCGACGAAACCGCCACCCCCGATCAGCGTCACCAGTTTGTCGTTCATCGCGCGTCCGTCCACTTTGTTTTGCCTGCCAATCACGAATAACCCCTTGCCCCAGCAAGAGGCGTGTTGACAAGCATCGCGACCCTCCCCTAGAGGCGCCCTCCTACCCCGTGCCCGGATGGCGGAATTGGTAGACGCACCAGCTTCAGGTGCTGGCGATCGCAAGGTCGTGGAGGTTCGAGTCCTCTTCCGGGCACCACGGTCTTCACCGGTTGGGAAACCACCGGCGAGGCCCTTTCTCTGTATAAAAGTACAGCTATTTTGGCGATATAGGTCGAGCAGACCTGCAGATTTTCTCTGCATCCCGACCTCCGGCCAGCACTGCGAGGCGCCGATCACCTTGGAGGCGACGCGCCGTTGGCATCTGTAAGTTCGGGATAGTCGCCATGCCTAGGCACTCGTCTGCATGGGATGCGCTCGCGTGCGGCACAGTGGCTTCGTCCTAAGGGTCAGGTTCCGAATGAAGCGGCGACGAAAAGTGGTTTCGGTTTATTCTGCGGGATTGCTGGAGTTTGCCGGATCGTCGATGTCGTCTCGCTGATCCGAGAAGTCCGGTGTCCGGTATTGGCATCGGCGATCAAGGGCGACGAACATATATGAGTATTCCGAGGATCGTCAGGCGGCATATCGGCTACGAAGCGGAGCCGCTGATCATGATCGATGGATTCGCCGCAGACCCGGACGCGTTGCGCAAGGCGGCAGCGGAAGCCGTGTTCAAGGCTGCGGGACAGCATTATCCGGGCATTCGCGCACCGCTCCCGGACACGTACCTTCGCCATCAGCTTCCTCGAATCGCGCGCGCGCTGGGGCGTGATTTCGGGCCATGTCGCCGCATCCGCGTGATCGACGCCCAATTCGCGATCGTCACTGTATCGCCCGACGCGCTCGACATCCGGCAACGCCTGCCGCACGTTGACGCCTATGGCCGCGACCGGATCGCGCTGGTGCATTATCTCTCACCAACGATCCGCGACGGTACCGCGTTCTTCCGGCATCGCGAAACCGGGTTCGAGACGATCGACGAAACGCGAGCCGCTGCATTCTTCGCGCGGCTCGGCAACCAGGTCGACGCTACTGCACCCGGCGGATATATCGCCGGGGATACGCCCCTGTTCGAACGTACGGCCTTGATCGACGCGATGTATAATCGCGCATTGCTGTATCGAAGTTATGTTCTGCACAGCGGCGCGATCTCGCCCAGCGCGGTTTTCTCCGCCAATCCGGCTAACGGGCGCTTGACGGTTACAGCGTTCCTCGCGATCGAATAGGTCGGTGTGCGCGACCAATGTTGCGCGACTGATGTTGGTCAGACAACCGCGGACTTAGGGTCAACGTTCGTCGCCGGGAGCCACTCGACAGACGACGATACCGGATCATTCGCTTGGCGCATTGATCAACCATCCGATCGCCGAAGTAACAGCCCCGGCGGGCCATCACATCATCGCTGATCGCGCGAACGTACCCTCTATAATTATGCCGGTAACGGTGCTCGCGTTGACGGCGGTAAGCTTGTCCACTTCGCAACGCCAGCCAGCCGGCCAGCAAGCAAGCCCTATCCGCGATTGGGACTCGTCGAGGCTTTCACGGTTTGCGCCGCCTTTAAAATCAGGATCAGCCGCTCGGACAGGATCGTCATCCCGACCACAGAAATTGCAGATTTCCCAGTTTTCATATTCGCCGATCGCGATCGAACCGCAGCACCGAAAGCGTAGCCTCGGCGTTTGTCTGCAACTCAGCGATTCAACCTGATCCGACCCTTCGAACAGTATATCGCTCGACCGATCGTCCCACTTGACCGGCGGCGGCCATACGGACCAACGGCGCGGTCTCTTTCCATGGAAAGCCCATCATCCCCATCGACGGGGTAACATCGAAATGCTTTTTGACGGTGATCTTGCTCGCCGGCGAAGGCCAACCGATGAGTTAGTTAACCTAATTCGGCTTTAAGGCAGCAGCCAGTGATCGAGCTGGCTACGGGAGGTACTAATGAAGATCGTTGCCCTTGGAGCCGCCGCTTTGGCCGCTCTCGTTTCCACGTCTGCATTTGCTCAGGACATCGTCCAGACGTTCAACGGCCCGCGTATCGAATTGCGTGCGGGATGGGACAACCCCGACATCCGTGCGACACTGTCCGACAACCGCAATCGCGTCAGCCGGTCGGCGGACAAGAGCGGTTTCACCTACGGTGGCGAGGTGGGCTACGACTACAGCCCCGACAACAAGCTGGTCATCGGCGGCTATGCGGGCGTCGAGGGCTCCACCACGAAAGCCTGCAGTGAACTCTACGGTCTGGACCGGCTCTGCGTGAGAGCGGGCCGCAACATTACGGCTGGTGCTCGGGTCGGCGCAGTCGTCGGGGAATCATTCTTGGTCTACGGCAAGGGCGGCTATTCGAATGGTCGCGTATCTGTCGACTACCGCGACTACGAACTTATTCTGGCCGACGAGAATGTTGGTCGCAATCTTGACGGCTTTCACGTCGGTGCCGGGGTCGAAGCCGCACTGAGCGGCGGCGTCTATGGGCGTCTGGAATACGTCTACACGAAATACGGCCGGCTGTCGGCAGAAACCGACGTCATTAGCGCAAGCTTGAAGCCGACGCGACAGCAGGTCGTGTACGCAATGGGCGTGCGTTTCTAACCTGTACGAGACTCGGCGCATCGGGGGTTAGCCCGCGATGCGTCGATGGCTGGTCCACCCGTGTCAAAGATAGCGCCGGTCCTTTGATCGGCGAGCACGCACAATTCGTCCTCGGCGCGTTCGCGAACTCCGCGTCGATCAGCGTCGGCACGCTTTCCTGCGGCAATCCTTTAAACGAAAAGGGCACCCGAGTGTCCTCAGGTGCCCCTCCAGTTCGAGCTGTGCTTGGGAGCGGCTCGTTCTGTGTCGTGAAATCAGATACCGTTCGACAGGTTGGTGTCGGGATCGTTCGTCCGCATATCTTCAGCCTGATTCTGACCCGTTGCGCGAACTGCATCCGCCTTGTTCTCAAGGCGTGCCTCGGCGGCGTCGTTGCTGACGTTATCCGCGGCGTCTTCCAAATTGTCTGCGACGGCTTCCGTGTTGGACTCGATTTTGTCGGCGGCCTGTTCGCGTGGGCTGGAATTGCATGCCGACAGAGAGACGAGCCCTGCTGCCACCGCGATAACGAATGCCTTCTTCATTTTTTTACCCCTGTTTGATCAGAACTCACCAATAGCTGCTGCGCCATTTAGTTCCCGGCAGCCCCCCACCAGCGATCGACTCACCGATTAGACGACAAGCGTCGCGCGGAACGACCTGCGCCCCATCTACGTGCCTCAGCGCCGTATTGCGCGACACGACGAACCGGGCTTAGGCTCGCGCGATGGAAAACACCGCACCGTCGCTCGACCTGTTCACCCGCCTCGAGATCGCCCTGGAGGAACGCAACGAAGCTGCGGACGCCTTCGACCTGTTCAAGCAGGATGCCATGATGGCGCATGCGCCGGCACCCGGCGACGAGCCCGCCATCACCAGCGACGACGCTGCGGATGCCGCGGCCGGGGAAGTCGACGAGTTCAGCGCCGAAGTCAGAGGCCTGTTGAACGATGCATCGGACGCGGATCTGACCAGCGCCTACGAACAGTCGGGTGGCGAAGTGGGCCACCCGGTAGCCGAAGCGTTGCTTGGCGAGATCAAGCGTCGCGGCCTCGGGATCTGATCGATGTGTAATCGTGCCCGGTTCGACGGCGAGCCTGAAACCATCACCGAACGGTTCGGTGCGGCATGGCTTGCCGATAAGCCGATGGACAACCGGTTCGACCCGAAGGAACTACGGCCGTTCGGCCGGGCGTACGTCGTGCGGAACGAAGGCGGCCGCCGCGGGCTCGACGTGATGGAATGGGACGTCCTGGCGGGGCAGGCGAAGCAGGCGGGACGCAAGGTCGCGCAGACCAACGTGCGCACGCTTCATCTGCCGCAATGGCGGTCGCTCGTCACTGATCCGGCCAACCGCTGCCTGATCCCACTAACGGAGTTTTGCGAATGGGCCCGCGAGCCCACCGACCTCGGCGATGGCAAGACGCCGATCAAGGGAGAGATGTGGTTCGGGGTGACCGACCAGCCCGTATTCGCGGTCGCGGGCTTCTGGCGGCAGGTTGGCGATCAGCGCTATTTCGCGATGGTCACTTGCGACGCGAACGAACTGGTGGCTCCGATCCATCCGAAGGCGATGATCACGATCCTGCGGCCGGACGATCACGACCGCTGGCTGACCGGTAGCTATGACGACGTGCTGGCGTTGCAGCGGCCATATCCGGCGGTCAGCATGTCCGTGCGTGGACCAGTGTTTCCTACGCGCAACAAGCCCGTATGAGGCGGCGATTGTGCTCGACCTGCCTTCCGTCCGACGGCGATCGGTCATGACCGCCATCAGCGGTTACCAACTGGCATAATTGTGCACTTCAGGGGTATTGTATCGTAACTCCCCCCGCTTGTTGCACGTTTGCGCCGTGCTGGCCGCAATAAGAGAGGCGAGGCGCCCATCGGTGACGGGGCCATCCCTGAAAGGCTCGAACGCGATCCTATTTCCCGTCGCCCCGCCGACCCTGCGGACGGTAGCGACTTTGCCATTGGCTCTTACCGGTTCGAAGCGGTCTTCCCACCGCAAGCTCCACTTGAAATGCTTCAGTTGCTCTAGCCGGCCACCTTTGTGTTGGAGGATAAGCACAGCGCAGAAGCGCATCTCGACGAGTGCCCATGACAGGTAGTTCGGCTTGTTCGTGCGGTCATTGTCGCGCAGGGCGTCGTACCACTGCCCGGGCTTGTCGCCATGCGAAACTCGAACCGTCCCGGGCAAACGCGCGGCCGTCAGGGCAACGTTCAAGGGGCGCAATGGCGTGTATCCCAACGCTCTCTGCGTACCCGGAGGCGCGGTGAACACGTCAGTTGCAAACGAAACGTCACGGCAGGGGCCTACCCCACCCAGTTTTGAGCGGTCGCGGAAAACATGCACCTTGCCGGCGTCTGGCGTCAGGCCGCGGTACACCGCGCGATCGACCTCGAGCGTCTGCAATTGCGTCCAACCGATGCGCGCGCCAGTTCCATCGCCCCGCAGGGCAACCGCAGCCTCGACCTCGAAGGCGTCCGCGTCGAATGCAACGTAGGACGCAGAGCGGTCAGGCACTTCGATCCTGACGGACGGCGGCTTGGGCCGACGGAGAAACTGCAGGTCGACATGACCGACTTCGAGCATCACATGTCCTTGAAAAGCGCGGCCAATACGGTGTTTCTTCAACCGTTTTGCCCGGATTACAAGTACCTGTGCAATGTTGGTCGTCCACGCTGGCGACCGCATCTCCGGCCGCATTTTCCACTCGCGCGTAAGCCCCAGCGATGCCGTCACCGCCGTCCACGTGCCGAACTTGCCGTTGACCGTGTCGCGTGCGTCCATCCGTCGGTCGCGCTTGGCCGTGTCAGCTTCGAACAGCGCGCGTGGCCGCTCGCCTTCGGACAGCAGATCGTCGAGTATGACGCCGGCCTTCGTGAGGGCGTCATCGCTTACCGGGTTCAGCAGCCTTCAGGCAGGGCCGCTCTTTCGAGTTCGTCTTGTCAAAGCCCCCCCTCTGCGGATGCCTTCGTCACTGCTGACAATGGAGCAGAGGTTCGTGCCTGAGATGGTGCTGACATTACGACGGATTGCCTTCGGATCGTTCTTTGTGGCGTCGTCACAGGTGGGCAGGACGCTTCTGTCCATTCTAGAATCGCTCGTTCCCCTCGGGGTTATTCTACCATTGTTGCTACCGCCTCGGGACAGCGGAGCCGTCTACGAACCTGCCGACAAGGGCTTCCGGGTTGCGGTCGCGTGTACGGTTGGCGGGTGTACGGTTGGCGGGGCCGTAATTGCTCTTCTGCGCAGTTCTTTGTCGATCGGTATGGAAGAAACCAACCGCCGAGGCATGGCTACGCAAGCTGCGGTGCGAGGTTGAACCGTATCACGTCGCCCCAAGGACGACCGGCTCGATCCGACCTATCGGTGGATCGCGGACAAGATACACCGTGAAGCGCCGTCGGTGAGGCGTTCGATCGACTGAAGGCGTGCGGTTTCCCAGACTGGATCCGGCGGTGCGTGCCGATCGAGGACGCACTGCCTGACGAATAACAGAGCGAGCGAATCTCGAACGCCTTCATCCTGCTACAGCCGCCCACCGTGCTCGAGTGCGTCCGCCGCATGCTCCGCAAGCCGAGCGGGTGCGGCCGCGCTGTTGCCGAGAAGCTTGCGCGCCGAAGGAAGCTGGACACCGCGACGGTCGATGACGTGATCGCCGAGGTCCGCCGCCCCGAACTGCGCGCCATCCTCGCCCGCGTCCGCGCTTTTGTTGATCGTGCAAATCCGCCGAGCGGTCACACAGAGGCCCTGTGAGATCTAAATACAAAAGGACCGCCGATAGCGTGAGCACTTTGAAGCTCCCCAAGCCCCGAACCCAACGGGTTCAACATCCACCGGCCGCTGGTGAGCGTGTCGGCTTGCGCCGTCCCGTGCCTCCTGGGGAGCATGCGCGAATTCACGTCGCCCCCGTTGTGCGGCCGCGATCCGCACCGAACTGCACCGCCGTCGCCCCCCCCCAAATACCGCGACGGTGGTAGCTGCGTCCGATAGCTTACCGCACCTCCACACGGTGAGGTCCCGAAGGCAGCTGAGCAAACCGCATCTCCGGCCAAGGAAGCGTTCGATAACCGCTGCGACCGTGTAGCCTTGCAGGCTCGGTTTCAAGAAAATGCCATCGTCCGCTAGCTACTGGCTTTGTAAGGTCCGCCGATAGGTCCTTGCCCAAGGGGACTAGGTTCGTTGTGTCAGGATGCCATTCGATGAAACGTTTCAAGCGATACCTGAAGGGGGACGGAACAGACCTCACGTATCGGCTCGTCAATGATCCGAAGATCGTGTCCGAGGTGGAGTCCCGGTACACGCTCTACGAGGTCGATGTAAGCGGTTGCGATGGTTCCAGATACCGACACGTCCTGGTAGTGCCTCTTTCCCACGGGGCTGTATCATACAGCACTGGCTTGGCGCTGCTCGAAGAAGACTCGGCGAAGGCTGATGCGGGAGACTTCGCTGAAGTCGATCGCCTGGCAAATGCAGTTTCCTGGGACTTCAGGCGATATCGTACCTTCCCGGCACCGGAACTCGGCCGCTTCGTTCTGTGAGGGCCCATCGCCCGCGTACGTGCCTCCGCTGGAGCTGCGCCAACAGGGTGTGTTGGTCGCGAGGCGACCCTGCGTGGCCAACTGGGTTTGCATGGCGGCCTCCAGCGAGTTAGCAACGAACGTCACTGACGCGACCTTGGCAACGGCTTGGGCGCGATCATGACGCAGAAGGCGAGGTCCCGTGTCACGACGCCGATATCTTCTCGTGGGCGTCTCCGCCTTGGCGCTGACCGCCGGCGCCGGGGCGCTTTATGTCGCACCGCTCGCGGCTGATCCGACCGGGCCCAAGGACTGCGCCGACGTTCTACCCCACCTGCCCGGGATTGCGTCATCGACTGCGTCGGCCACGGTCGCCGAGCCGCGCTGGTCGCAACGCGGCGGCACCGTCAACGACGCAAGCTGCCTCAGCCGTACCGCCGTGGCGGGCGTAGTCCGCCCGCGCAGCGAGGCCGATGTCGCGACCGCGCTCGCCTATGCACGAGCACACCACCTGCCGGTATCGGCGGCAGGCGTGAAGCATTCGATGGGCGGACAGGCGTTCCGCGCGGGCGGCGTGGTGCTCGACATGCGGGGAATGCAGACGATCCGGCTGGATGAGAACGCGCGGACAGTGACCGTCGGCAGCGGCGCGACCTGGCATGCGATCCAGCTTGCGGTGCATCCCCGCTTCGCGGTGAAGGCGATGCAGTCGACCGACATCTTCTCGGTCGGCGGGTCGATCTCGGTCAACGCGCACGGCATGGATCATCAGGCGGGCGCGGTGATGGGATCGTTGCGCAGCCTGCGCGTGATGCTCGCGGACGGCCGGATCGTCACCGCCTCGCGCGACGAGAATGCCGATCTCTTCCGCCACATCGTCGGCGGCTATGGGCTGTTCGCCGTGATCCTGTCCGCGGTGCTCGATGTCGTGCCGAACGACATCTACCGCTCCGAACGCCAGCTGATCGACTATCGCGCCTTTCCCGACACGTTCGCGCGGATCGCCGCGGATCCCAGTGTCGGCCTCAGCTACGTCCACCTCTCGACCGCGCCCAAGACACTGCTGCAGGAGGCGCTGGTGTATGAATATCGGCGCTTCCCCGAGGATCAGACGCTGCTGCGGCAACCGTTGGGCGAGGTCGCGTCGACCAAGGTTCGGCGGCTGACGGTCAACCTCGCCAAGAAGAACGACCTGTTCAAGTCGCTGAAATGGTGGAGCGAGAAGAACATCGAGCACCGGATCGAGACCTGTACCGTGACGCGTGCGCAGGCGCAGGGGGCGGGCGAAGCCTGCCTGGTCGCGCGCAACGACCCGATGCACGATTCGGTCGCCTATCTGTTCAACGACCTCCCCGGCGAGACGGATATCCTCCACGAGTATTTCGTGCCGCGTGACCGGATCGTGCCGTTCATCGATGGCATGCGCGACATTTTCCGGTCGCAGGACGCCAATGTCGTCAACGCCTCGATCCGTGCGGTCGGGATCGAGGACAACGCGCTGTCCTATGCCCCTGCCCCCGCCTTTTCGGTCGTCCTCTACCTCAATCAGCCGACCACCGCGGAAGGGACTGCGCGGATGCGTCGGCTGACCAGCGACCTCATCGACCTGACCTCGAAGCAAAGCGGGCGGTTCTTCCTGCCGTATCAGCTTCACTATTCGCCCGCGCAGCTCGAACGCGCCTATCCCGAGATCGGCGCATTCTTCGCCGCCAAGCGTGCCTGGGATCCCGACGGGCTCTTCAGCAACACCTGGTACGCGCGCTACGCCCCCGCGTTCGCGAAGCATCCGGCGGCTACCCGCCCCTCGATCACGAGCGGTGCCCCCGCGGCGTAAAGCGCTGCCACGAAGCGGGGATCGGCAGAGCGCGCCAGCGTCGCACCGCGGCGGACCTCGACGACGCTGCCGCCCGCCGCTGCGATCGCCCGCACCGCAGCGGCGCCGTCGCCTATCACCGCTACCTGTCGCCCCGCAGGGCCGACGAACGGCATCGCGACCATCACCAGCGTCCAAAGCCCGAGCACCAGCAGGGCCAACGCCACCGTGCGCGCGACCCTAGTAATCATAGACGTGCTCGATCGTCGCCCCCGATGCGCGGACAGCGGCGATGCGCCCCGTCAGTTCCGTCACCGGTAAGGACACGCCGTAGCGCGACCAGCCCGGGCGATCGCCGAGCGGCATCGCGAGCAGCGCCGCGCTGGGCACCGCTGGGGTCGGCGCGAGCACCGTCATGAAGATGGTGCGGTTGCCGGCAATGCTCTCCACCACGACGCGGTGTTCCGCCAGCTTGACCAGCAAGTCGGTGAACTGCCCGTAACGCGGCGCGCTCACGCGCGTTCGGCCGTCTTTCGTCGCCAGCGGATGTAGACGCCTATCAACGGCCGCGATGGCCGGCGGCGTCGCGTCCACGGTCATGACCAGCGTCGTAGCGTCGGGCTGCATCGCCGCGAGCGCGCCGATCCCCGTTGCGTATACGGCCTTCACGCCATATTCCATGCTCAGCGCGACGCGTCGCTCGGGGCGGCGTACGATCGACCAGGCGCCATGCGTACGCCACAGACCGGCGAGCGTGCCGACGAAGTCGAAGCCGTACCACGGTACCTCGTGCATGAATGCGCCATAGCGTTGCTGAACGCGGGCAGCGTAGCGATCCTCCGGGCTGTGCCAGCCACCCAGCCATTCGCTGACCCGGCCGATCGTCGACTCCCAGCCCGCCTTGACTGCCATCTCGACAGTGAAACTAATGCCGATGACGTAGATCATCTGCTTGGCGTCGGCGGCGCCCGGTTGTGCTCCGGCGATGCGGTTGATCGCGCAATAGCTGCGCCAGAAGCCGGCGACATCCGCACCATAGTCATACCCGCTAGGCCGCCCGCCCTTGCCGAGATAGCGCCCCAGGCTCTCGGCCGAATAGACGATGTGCCATTCGGGATAGGTCAGCCACGTCCGCGCCTCCGGCCGACGCGCGGCGACGGGAACTATGCCTTGGCCCGGCGGCATCTTGGCGCCCCCCGGCACCGCGGGACAGCCCAGTTCGATCCCGCCGATCGGCACCAGCACCAACGCGGCTGCTATAGCGCCAAGGCCCGCGAGCAGGCGCCAGCGTCGCTTCACGCGACCGCCGTCCGTTGCGTCGCAGCCAACCGATAGCCGACCCAGATCGCATACCCGCCGATCAGCAAATGGGGCAGATTGGCGAAGACATGCGCATAAAGCGACTGTTTGATGGGCCCGTACAGGAAGATGCCGCCGTCCAGATAGCCGCTGCCCAGGAACAGCCCCATCACCCCGTCGGCAAAGTAGAGCGGACCGAACAGCCGGAAATAGGTTCGCGTCGCGCCATAGGACCACCAGGCTGCGACCCCGGCCCATAGTCCCGAAAATGCGTGCAGGCTGTCGTCGTACAGGTCGAGCTTGAACAGCCCGAACAGATTGCCGTCGGCATCGTGGAATGCGGGAACATACCCGATCGCGACGACCGCCATGAACCCGATGAAATAGAACCAGCCAATCCGCCGTATCGTGTCCATCGCGCCTCTCCCTGATCGAATAGTCTGAGCCTGACAGCCAAGCGGATCCAGTTCAACCGAAAGCCGGTCCCGCTTACCGGGGCCAGCATCGCTCATGTCGCTGACCCACGACAAGCTGAGCAGCCCCCACCGGGTGGTCCGGGTAGATAGTTAGTGCATTGTCGCCTCCGCCGCCATTGCCGGGCGTAGGTGGAGCGAAGCGGAACCGGAGGCTGGCAATGGCGGGGTCGCTGCTGCTGGCG
>NZ_JAPZPR010000006.1:0-359849 GCF_040407565.1 Sphingomonas faeni | reverse complement strand
GCATGCCGCCAGCGTTCATTCTGAGCCATGATCAAACTCTCAAGTTTATGTCACCAGCCAATCGCAGTGGAATTCCACGATCAACCAGCTCATCTCAAGGAGCCGCTCTGCACAATATCATTCAGACGACCGCCTCGGTGCGAACACCAAAACGACCGTCCATTTACATATGGAATATGTGAAGGACATATGAGAACGACTTAGCTTTAAACGATTACCCGAACCCTTGAGGAGCCCGGAAACCGCAAGCCGCCGCCCACATGTCCCTTCATCTTAACCTACAATGTCAAAGAGCCGACAAAAATACCGACACTCGCACAACCCTCTCTTCCGAGAAAGCTTGGAGCATCTGGTTTTTTGCGACCGCAGCAACCAGACCGTGTGGCCGTTCGCTGCGGTGACACCCCTCTAGGCGGGGTTCCGATTCGCGTCAAACATAATCTTTCACATTTGTGGCAATTTTTGCCGGCTGGCGCGTTTATGCCGCCCGCGACCTTAGAGCGCGCCGTGGCTAGGCCGTTGAATACGGGGTTGTTTTGCCCGGCGAACCGGTGACCTGCCCGATTTCCGATAGGATGACCGGTTCGGGGTCTCGCCTTAATCCGTTGTGAAGGGGGATATCGCTATATGCCCGATACGATGGATAACGCGACTCCTGCCCCGATGCCGGCCGACGATCAGCCCTCGCTGGCCGGACAGGTCCGCAGCGCATTGATCTGGCGCTCGGGAAGCCAGATCGTCGCGCAGCTGGTGCAGTGGAGTGCCACCTTCCTGGTGATCCGGATCCTCGCCCCCGCGGATTACGGGCTGTTCGCGATGTGCCAGGTCATCCTCACCTTCATGGCGATGCTCAATGGCTATGGGCTGGCAAGCGGGCTGATCCAGCAGAAGGAGATCAGCCGCCGCGAAGTGCGCCAGTTGTTCGGGATGCTGATCGTGCTGAACGTCGCGCTGGCAATCGCCCAGCTCTCGCTCGCGCCACTCGCCGCCGCCTATTATCGGCAACCGATCGTCGGCGACATGCTGCGCGTCCAGGCGCTGCTCTATCTGACGACGCCGTTCATTGCCCTTCCCTATGCCCTGCTGTCGCGCGCGATGGATTTTCGCCACCAAGCCAAGGCAAACATCACCGCATCGATCGCGTCGGCCAGCGCGGCACTTGGCGGTGCGCTATACGGTCTGGGCGTCTGGACGCTGGTGATCGCGCCGATCGTGCTGTTCAGCGTCCGCGGTGCGATGATGACATGGTCGGCACGCTCGCTCGTCTGGCCGAGTTTCGACTTCCGTGGGGCCGGGACGATCGCACGCTATGGCGGGGTGATGGCGGCGAGCCAGCTGTTCTGGTTCCTGCAAAGCCAGGCCGACGTCTTCATCGCCGGGCGCAGCTTTTCGCCGCACACGCTCGGCATCTATACGACCAGCCTGTTCCTGACGCAGATCTTCGTCTCGAAATTCGTGCCGCCGCTGAACGAGGTCGCCTTCTCCGCCTATGCGCGGATGCAGCATGATCCGGATGCGATCGGTCGGGCGTTCGTGCGCGGCGTGCGGATGGTGATGATCGTCGCGATGCCGTTCTACATGGGGCTGGCGGCGACCTCCGAACCGCTCGTCCTGACGATGCTCGGCGACAAGTGGCGGGAGACCGCCCCGGTGGTGCACCTGCTCGCGCTCGCGATGCCGTTCATGACGTTGCAGGTGTTGTTCACGCCGGCCTCCGATGCGCGGGGGCGCCCCGGGATCGGCGTGCGGAACGGCGCGACCGGCGCGATCATTCTCGCCAGCGCGTTCCTGGTCGGCGTGCACTGGGGACCGACCGGCATGGGCGTCGCGTGGATCCTGGCCTATCCGCTGTATCTGTCGATCAGCGCGTGGCGGACCCTGCCGGTGATCGGCGTGCGCGCAAGAGACGTCGCCGCCGCGGTCGCCGCGCCGGCGTTCGGGGGCATCGCGATGGCGCTGGTGGTCGGGCTGGTCGACCGCACGCTGCCGCCGCTCGACGCGCACTGGCGGCTGGCGATCCTCGTGCCGATCGGCGCCGCGATATACGCAAGCTGGATGCTGGTCTTCGCGCGGGCGACGATCCGCGAGGTGATCGCGATCGCCCGGAAACAGCCGCTCCCCGCCTAGTCTGGCGCGCCGACGCTACGCCGACTGAATATACTCGCGCATCGCCGCGGCGTCCGCCTCGATCCGGTCGATCCGGTATTTGACGAGATCGCCGATCGAGACGAACCCGACCAGCGTGTCGCCGTCGATCACCGGCAGATGGCGGATCCGACGCTGCGTCATCAGCGACAGCGCGCCGATCGCCGACTCGGCGGGGCCGATCGACTTCACCGCGGTGGTCATCACGTCGCCGATCCGACGCGTCAGCGCGGCAGTCCCATCGGCGTGCAGGGAGTGGATCACATCGCGTTCGGAGAAGATGCCGACCACCCGGCCGTTCTCGAGCACCGGCGCCGCACCGATCCGCTTTACCGCGAGCAACGCCACCGCGTCCGCCACCGTCGAATCGGGATGCAGCGAGAGGACGTCCCCTGCATCCTTGCCGCTCAGGATTGCCGCGATCGTCATGTTCGCCTCTCCATCTCTTGCGTCTTTCTAGCGCGTGGATTGAAGAAACCATGTTTGCACGGCAATGGGAAGCGATGAGCGACCTACCGCCCGGCCTGGACGACCCGGATTATGCTGCGTTTGCATGGGCGCGGTTCCGCGGGATCATGGCGTGGATGGTGCTGGCCGCCGCAGTGTGTGTCGCGGCGATCATCGCGGCGATGGCCCATATCCAGGGGCCGCTGCATCTGGTGACGATGCTGGCGGTGATCGGCGGGGTCGGCGGATCGGTGATGATGGCCGGCCTGCTGATGGGGCTCGCGTTTCTCAGTTCGGGTAGTGGGCACGACGAGGACGTGACCCGGATCGACTGAGAGGGCGGCAGGCCGTCGCTCACATCGCGCACTGTCTTCCTTTCCTTCCGCTAGCGGGAGGGGTTGGGGGTGGGCGCGCGGTCTCGACCAGTGCGGACGCGGATAGCGCGAGCCCATCCCCCAGCCCCCTCCCGCAAGCGGGTGGGGGAGACGATTAGCCATTCACCTGCCGGAAAACCCCGATGACGAAAAAGGCCGGCACCGCGCGAAGCGGCACCGGCCTTTTCAATCCTCGGACCGATTTCGGCGCGGGGCTCAGCCAGCCTGGACTTCGTCCGGTACCGCGCGAACGCGGCGGCGGCGGGGCTTTTCCTCGACCGCGGCGTCGGCTGGAGCGGCGGCGGCAGGAGCCGCTTCGGCTGCCGGCGCCGGCGATGGTGCCGGGGCGACCGTTGCCGAGATGCCGAGCGACGGCGGCAGGCGATCCGCATCGAACGCGGTCGGTGCGTGCTCGTCCTGCCCGCCCTGATCCCGTGCGCCCTGATCCTGCGCGACGGGGGCGTCGAGGCTGCGATCGCGGCGCAGGCGACCGCGACGGCGGGGCTGCTCCTCGGTCGCGGCGACGGGCATCGTCGTCTCGACGGCTTCGGTCGGCTGGGCCGCCTGCTCGGGGGCTTCGGTTACCGAACGGACCGCGTCGGCTTCCGAATCCTGGTTGGCGTTGGCGACCGGTGCGCTCACGCGGGGCGTGCGGCGGATCGTCTCGCGCTGCGGTGCATCGCGGTAATCGCTGCGGGGCTCGCGGACCTGCTCGTCGCGGGGCTGAGTCTCGCGTTGCTGAGTCTCGCGCGACTGGGCCTCACGGGCCTGATCCTGCTCTTCGCCGTTGCGGTCGTCGCGAGGCTGAGCATCACGCGGCTGGGCGTTGCGCTGGTTGCGCGAATTGTCGCCACGGACGCGATCCTCGCGCTGGCCTTCGTTACGGGGGCCGTCGTTACGCTGACCCTCACTACGCTGGCCCTCGTAGCGGTTGCTGTCGTACCGCGGACGCTCTTCGCGCTGCGGTCGATCTTCACGCTGAGGGCGGTCCTCACGGTTCTGGTTGTCGCGAGTCTGGCCCTCGCGATTCTGGCGGGGCGCGTTCTGGTACTGGCCGTTCTGCGGGCCACCGTTCTCGCTGCGCGACTGCTCGGGCGCACCCTGCTGCTCGCCCGAGCGGATCGGCTCGCCTTCGTCGCCGTAATCGTCGTCGCCGTCGAGATCGAACGGTTGTTGGCGGCGTGGCTGCTGCTGCGCTTGCGGCTGGCTCTCTTCGAAGCGGGCGCGGGTTTCGCTCAGGACGCGGAAATAATGATCCGCGAACTGGAGGTAATATTCGATGTTGACGCGGTCGCCCTGCTGCTGCGCGTCGCGTGCGAGGTTCTTGTACTTCTCGTACAGCTGGCTCGCGTTGCCGCGCGCGCGGCTGTCGATGCGGTTGCCGGTATCGCGACCGCCCTGGCCGCCTCCGCCGCCACCCTGGCGTTGACCGCCACCACTACCGCCGCCGCTATTATTGTTGCCACGACCGCGACGGCGGCCGGCTTGCCGGTTGTTGATCAAGCTTGTGTCCTCAGTCGTCGAACCAAAATCTGGTCGTGCTCCGAAATGCGGTGCAAACCCCCGTCGCACACCGACGATCTATACGAGATCGGTGCGTCGAACTTGCCAGGGCCGCCGGACTGCAGCGACCTCAAAGCGAAGGATGCGGGTCATCGCTCTAAACCGACCAATCGTCGAGAGTGCGTGCCCCTGCCCGCGTGATAGCGTCCGCAAGGGACCTACTACAAGCGAAATGTGAGGTTTAGCGCCATATTGTTCAAGTCGCGGGGGCGTGGGTCGCGACCATCGCGCGCGCGTTGCCGCCATAGTCGTGGTGCAGCGCGACGTGCAGACCTTGCGCCTGGAGCAGCGCGGTGACGGGGGGAGCCTGGGTCGAGCCGATCTCGATCACCGCCGCGCCGCCGGGGGCGATCAAGGCCGGGAGTTGTTCGGCGAGGATGCGGTAGTCGTCGAGTCCGTCGCTCCCGGCGAACAGTGCCGCGTGGGGTTCGTGGTCGTGGACTTCGCGCGGGAGCTGCTCGGCGGTGGCTATGTAGGGGGGGTTGGCGAGGATCAGGTCGAACTGGCCGACGATCGCGCTGGCCCAGCTTCCTTGGATAAAGTGGGCTCGGTCGGTGACGCCGAGGGTTGCTGCGTTGGCGCAGGCGTAGGCGAGCGCGTGGGGGGAATAGTCTACGCCGAGGCCTTGCGCCGGCCATTCGTCGAGCGCGGCGAGGAGCAATGTGCCGGGGCCGGTGCCGAGGTCGAGTATCGTTGCGGGGGAGCGGCCGGCGAAGTGCGCTTGGGCGGCGATCAGGAGTGTTTCGCTGTCGGCGCGGGGGACGAGCGCGCCGGGGCCGATAGCGAGGTCGATCGACCAGAAGCCGCGGGTGCCCGTGATGTAGGCGATCGGCTCGTGGTTGAGGCGGCGGTGGACGAGCGCGGCGAAGGTCGCGGGGACGGCGTAGCGATCCGGGTCGAGAAGGATCGCGTTGCGCTCGACGCCGAGGGCGTGCGCCATCAAGATTTCCGCGTCGAGGCGGGGGGTGGCGGAGAAGCCGAACCGCGCGGCGGCGGTGGCAAGCGCTGCACTCACTGCTTCCCTCCCGCTTGCGGGAGGGGTCGGGGGAGGGGCTGTCACCGAGCGATGCCCATAGCAGGAAGCCCCTCCCCTAACCCCTCCCGCAAGCGGGAGGGGAATGCCGTTGCGGCTGGGGAATGCTCAGCCATCCAGCTGGGCCAGGCGGTCCGCTTCGTCCTGCGCGACCAGGGCGCCGATCAGTTCGTCCATTTCGCCCGCAACGATCTCGGGCAGGCGGTGGAGCGTCAGGTTGATGCGGTGATCGGTCACGCGGCCCTGCGGGAAATTATACGTCCGAATCCGCTCCGAGCGATCGCCCGAGCCGACCATCGACTTCCGCGCGCCAGCCCGCTCGGCATGCAGCCGGTCGCGCTCCGCCTCGTACAGCCGCGTCCGCAGCACGCGCAAAGCCTTGGCCTTGTTCTTGTGCTGCGACTTCTCGTCCTGCTGGATCACCGTCAGCCCGGTCGGGATATGGACGATCCGCACCGCCGAGTCCGTGGTGTTGACCGACTGGCCGCCGGGGCCCGACGAGCGATAGACGTCGATGCGAAGGTCCTTGTCGTCGATCTTGACGTCGACCTCCTCCGCCTCGGGCAGCACCGCGACGGTCGCCGCCGAAGTGTGGATTCGGCCGCCAGCCTCGGTCGTCGGTACGCGCTGGACGCGGTGGACGCCGCTCTCGAACTTGAGCTTGGCGAACACGCCCTGGCCGGTGACGCTGGCGACGACTTCCTTGAAGCCGCCCGCGTCGGACGACGATCCGGAGATCATCTCGACCCGCCAGCCCTGCGATTCGGCATAGCGTTGGTACATCCGGAACAGGTCGCCCGCGAACAGCGCCGCCTCGTCGCCACCGGTGCCGGCGCGGACTTCGAGCATCGCCGAGCGCTCGTCGGCGGAATCGCGCGGCAACAGCGCAAGCGCGAGTTTGCGGTCCGCAGTCTCGAGCAGCGTGCGGTTCTCGTGCAGCTCGTCCGACGCCATCGCGCGCAGTTCATCGTCGGCATCCTCCGCCATGAACGCGAGGCTTTCGGCCTCCTGCCGCAGCCGGCGCACCTCTGTGGCGGCTTGGGCGACGGGTTCGAGCTCGGCATATTCCTTCGACACCGCGACGAAGCGGTCCGACGGGAGATCGCCGGTCGACATCAGCGCTTGCAGCTCGTCACGCCGCGCCTCGATCGCGCGGATGCGGTCAGGGGAGATTTGGGTCATGAAATCCGCCCCGGCACGGGGAGGGGGACCGCCCGAAGGGGGGTGGAGGGGGCGGGCCGCAGGTGTTGCGCGACGTGGAAGCCCCCCTCCGTCAGTGCCGCGCACTGCCACCTCCCCGTGCCGGGGAGGATTTGCGAATGATCCATCACGACAGCAGCGTCTTCAATTGGGCCTCAAGTCCTTCGGTTACCGACCCGAGCATCTTCAACTTTCGAACGACTTCGCCATCGATGCGACGAACGCTCGCGATCGCCTGCGGGGCTGCCTTGACGGCCTTGTCGAAGCGCTTTTTCGGCGAACCGGAAGCAACCAGATCAGCGGACACTCCATTTCGCCGAAGGTCGGAAATCAGGGCGATCGCATCAAGACTTGAGTCATCGTCCTCTGCAACGACGATGAGCTGAGGACGCTGTTCAACCGGCTCTTCCAGCAACATAGCCAATCGCTCGACACCCGCGGCCCAGCCAACGCCAGGCGTCTCCGGCCCGCCAAGCGAGCCGATCAACCCGTCATACCGGCCGCCCGCCAGCACGGTCCCCTGCGCACCCAGCCGGTCGGTCACGAACTCGAACGCGGTGTGGCGGTAGTAATCGAGGCCGCGGACCAGCCGCGCGTTACGCTCCCATGCGACACCCGCCGCGTCGAGCCCGGCGGTCACCGCCTCGAAGAACGCGCGAGCCTCGGGGGTCAGATACGCGTCGATATCCGGCGCGCTGTCGGCGATCGGGCGGTCGCGCGGGTCCTTCGAGTCGAGGATCCGCATCGGGTTCTTTTCGAGCCGGGTCAGGCTGTCCTCGGACAGTTCGCCGCGGTGCGCCTCGAAATGCGCCACCAGCGCCTCGCGCCAGGCGTCGCGCGTCGCCGCGTCGCCCAGCGTGTTGAGCTGCAACGTCACGCCCTCGGAAATGCCGAGTTCACGCAGCAGCTGATCCGCGAGCACCAGCAGTTCGACGTCCGCTGCCGGCTCGGCCGCACCGATCACCTCGGCATCGATCTGGTGGAACTGGCGAAAACGCCCCTTTTGTGGGCGTTCGTAGCGGAACACCGGGCCGCTGGTGGTCAGCTTCAGCGGCGCGAACTGCTGCCAGCCTTCTGTCAGATAGGCGCGCGCTATGCCTGCGGTGAACTCGGGGCGGAGCGTCAGCGAGTCCCCGCCGCGATCCTCGAACGTGTACATCTCCTTCGACACGACATCGGTCGTCTCGCCGAGCGAGCGCGCGAACACCGCCGTCGACTCGAACACCGGGATATCGACGCGCTGGAAGCAATACAGCGCCCGCACCCGCTCGAACGTGGCGAGGACGTGCGCAAACCGGCGCTGTTCCTCACCGAAAATGTCCTGGGTGCCACGGATGCGGCGCGGGGTTTCTGTCTTAGCCATGATGCGCGCGTATCTAGGCGACGTGCCCGCTAAGCGCTAGCGCTGTGGCATGAACGACAAACCCAAATATTGGGGCCTCGGCCAACGAGTCGCCCCGCCGCGCTTCATCCTGTTCGTGCTAGTCTTCGCGATCGGGCTCGCCGCGCTGATCCCGCGCTTCGGGCTCGGGCGCGGCACGATGGCCGCGTTCGACGTCGCCGCGGTCGTATTCCTGATCGCGGTCTCGACCTTGTTCCGCAACGCAACCGCCGAGCGGATGCGCCGCGCGGCGGAGGAGAACGACGCCAACCGCGCGGTGCTGCTCGGGTTCAGCGGGACGATCATGCTCGTCATCCTGGTGGCAGTGGCGAAGGAATTGCAGGGCAAGAACGACGCGGTCGGAATCGCGCTGACGATCACGACGCTGGCGCTCGCGTGGCTGTTCTCGAACATGATCTACACGCTGCATTACGCGCATCTGTTCTATGTCGACGATCCCGACGGCAAGGATGCCAAGGGGCTCGACTTTCCGAGCTGCGACGAGCCCGATTACTGGGACTTCGCCTATTTCGCGTTCACGCTGGGGATGACGTTCCAGACCTCAGACGTGCAGATCACCTCGCGCCGGGTGCGCAAAGCCGCGCTCGGCCAGTGCATGGCGGCGTTCGTCTTCAACATCGGCGTGCTGGCGTTCACGATCAACGTGCTGGGGAGTGCTGGCTGAGGATACCGGGTAAAGGACTGGACGGCTGCCCTTTATCGCGATTACACCTCGGGTCATCGTCTCTCAGCCGGAAGGCCTTTCCTTGATCCGTAAGCTTATCGTCGCGTCCCTGCTCGCCTCCGCAATACCTGCATTCGCGCAAGTCCCCGCCGGCAACACCGCGCCGCAACCGGTGCCGTTCGTCGACACCATCCCCGACGCGGTCGACACGCCCTATCCCGGCACGCTGCTGCTCGACGTCGACGCGACCGATACCGAGCGCGGCATCTTCCGCGTCAAGCAGACGATCCCGGTCGCCAAGTCGGGTCCGATGGCGCTGCTCTATCCGAAGTGGCTGCCCGGAGCGCATTCCCCGCGCGGCGAGATCGAGAAGCTCGCCGGCCTCGTGATCCGCGCCAATGGCAAGATCGTCCCTTGGACGCGTGATCCGGTCGACGTCTTCGCGTTCCACATCGACGTGCCGACCGGCGCAAAGTCGGTGGTGGCCGAATTCCAGTTCATCTCCGCGACCAAGGGCGACCAGGGCCGTATCGTGATGACGCCGACGATGGTGAGCCTCGAGCCGAACCTCGTCAGTCTGTACCCCGCGGGCTATTTCACGCGCCAGATCCCGATCAAGATGACCGTCACCTATCCGACCGGCTGGACCGCCGCCGGCGCTGTGCCTGCCAAGGTCTCGGGCTCGACCTACAGCTACGACACGACCAACTACGAGATCCTTGTCGATTCGCCGACGCTGGCAGGCAAATACGGCAAGGTCTGGCCGCTCTCCCCGCGCGTCGATCTCAACGTCTTCGCCGACAGCCCCGACCAGCTGGCCGCCAAGCCCGAGCAGATCGACGCGCACAAGCGCCTCGTCGACCAGGCGGTGAAGACGTTCGGCGCGCAGCATTACGATCATTACGAGTTCCTGCTGTCGATCACCGATCAGCTCGGCGGGATCGGCCTGGAGCATCATCGCAGCTCCGAGAACGGCGTCCGTCCCGGCTATTTCACCGAATGGGAAACCGGCGCCGCCGCGCGGAACCTGCTGCCGCACGAATACACGCATAGTTGGGACGGCAAGTTCCGCCGCGGCGCCGACCTGTGGACGCCCGATTTCCGCACGCCGATGCGCGATTCGCTGTTGTGGGTGTATGAAGGCCAGACGCAATTCTGGGGCTATGTGCTCCAGGCGCGCTCGGGTCTGGTCAGCAAGCAGGACACGCTCGACGGCTATGCCTCGATCCTCGGCAATTACGACACCGCGCCGGGCCGCCAGTGGCGCAACCTGATCGATACGACGAACGATCCGGTGATCTCCGCGCGGAAACCGAAGGGCTGGACCAGCTGGCAGCGCTCGGAGGATTATTACAACGAAGGCCTGATGGTCTGGATGGAAGTCGACGCGATGCTCCGCCAGAAGTCCGGCGGGACCAAGTCGATTGACGATTTCGCCAAGGCCTTCTTCGGCGTCCGCGACGGCGATTACGGTGAGCTGACCTACACGTTCGCCGACGTCGCGAAGACGCTGAACGGCATCGTCCCCTATGATTGGGCGACGTTCCTCAACACGCGCCTGACCGAAACCGGCAAGCCCGCGCCGATCAACGGCTTCGCGATGAACGGCTACAAGCTGGTCTACGGCCCCGAGCAGAGCCCGTATCTGAAGCAGGCGGAGAAGACGCGCGGCACCGATGTCAGCTATTCGCTCGGCATGGTCGTCAACAAGGAGGGCGTGGTCACCTCGTCGATCTGGGACAGCCCGGCGTTCAAGGCCGGCATCGACGTCGGCACCGAGATCGAGGCGGTCAACAGCGAGGCGTTTTCGTCCGATCGGCTGAAGGCGGCGATCGTCGCGGCGCAGGGCACGAAGCTGCCGATCAGGCTCACTGTAAAGAACAACGACCGATTCCGTGACATCTCGCTCGATTACCACGACGGCCCGCGCTATCCGCGGCTCCAGAAGGTGGGTACAGGTGACGGCGGGCTGGACAAGCTGCTGATGCCGCGCTGACCAGCCACTGACTTACCGGTGCCGGCCGCTCCCCTGACGAGGAGCGCCGGCACCGTCATATTCGAAAGGACCGCCATGCGTATCGATCTCATCCCGACCGGCAAGAACCCGCCCGAGGACCTCAACGTCATCATCGAAGTGCCGACCGGCGGCGAGCCCGTAAAGTACGAGTTCGACAAGGCTTCGGGCGCGCTGTTCGTCGATCGCATCCTGCACACGCCGATGCGCTATCCGGCGAACTACGGCTTCGTACCGCATACGCTCAGCCCCGATGGCGATCCTTTGGATGCCCTCGTGATCGCGCGCTCGCCGTTCATCCCGGGCTGCGTCGTCCGCGCACGCCCGATCGCGGTGCTGAACCTCGAGGACGAAGCCGGCGGCGACGAGAAGCTGGTCTGCGTCCCCGTCGATGCGGTGTTCCCGTATTACGCCAACATCGGCGAGCGCGGCGACATGCCCGAGATCGTGTTCGAGCAGATCGAGCACTTCTTCACGCACTACAAGGATCTGGAGAAGACGAAGTGGGTCCGGGTCGGCAAGTGGGGCGACGCCGACGAGGCCAAGCGCGTCACGATCGAGGCGATCGAGCGCTACAACGCCGAGAAGGCCAAGGGCCAAGAGCCGATGAACGCGGACGACGCCGCAGGGCGCTGATCGTATGACGACGGCGTCTCCTGCATTCGACGGCATCCGCGTCCGCGCGGCGCAGATCGGACTGTACGAGACGCCGATCCTGCACGGACCGCTGGCCGATGCCGCGGCGCTGACCACGGCGTTGCGGACGACGATCCTTGATCGCCACGCCGCGGTACCCAGCCTCGCCAGATCCAATGTCGGTGGCTGGCATTCGGCCACCGACATGCTCGACTGGGGTGGGCCGGCAGCGGCGGCGCTTGCCGATACCGCGGTGAAGATGGCCAAGCGCGCGTCGCATTTCGATGGGCGCGATGCGGCGACGGTGGAGTGGACCGTCAAGATGTGGGCGAACGTCTCGCCGCCCGGCGCGCTCAACATGAGCCATGCGCATCCCGGGGTGCTGTGGGCCGCGGTCTATTACGTCGACATGGGTTTTGCCCCTGCGGAGGGGGAGCCGGGCGGCGAGCTGTTCTTCGAGGACCCGCGCTTTCCGGTGCCGTTCATGCGGCTGCCGGGATTTCGGCTCGTCGGGATCGACGGCCAGCCACAACCGGTCGAGCGCCGCCTGCCGACCGAAGCGGGTGACCTGATCCTGTTTCCCGCCTGGCTCCGCCACGGCGTCCGCCCGCACCTCGGCACCGGCGACCGCATCTCGATCGCAATGAACATAGACGTGAAGGGGTGACCGACAATCCTCCCCCGCAAGGGGGAGGTGGCTGGCACTTGCCAGACGGAGGGGGAGGTATGCGCCGACCGACGTTCCGTATCCTCCCCCTCCGTCACCTGCGGTGACACCTCCCCCTGGCGGGGGAGGGATCGTCTGCCGCCCTACCGCCCCGCCAATCGCACCAAAGCATCCCCCGACATACGCTGGATCGTCCAGTCCTCCATCCCGACCGCGCCGACCTTCCGATAGAATGCGATCGCATCGGCGTTCCAGTCGAGCACCGACCATTCGAACCGCGCGCAGCCGCGATCGAGCGCAATGCCAGCCAGATGCGACAGCAGCGCACCTCCGACCCCCTGCCCGCGCGCCTCGGGCGTCACGTACAGATCTTCGAGATACAGACCGCGCCTGCCCGTCCACGTCGAAAAATTGTGGAAGAACAGCGCGAACCCGAGCGGACCGTCCGCGGTCTCCGCGATCAATGCCTCCGCCGCAGGCCGCTCCCCGAACAACGCCTCTTCCAGCATCGCTTCAGTCGCCTCGACCGCATCCGGTTCGCGCTCGAACGCGGCGAGCTCGCGGACGAAGCGCAGGATCGTGCCGACGTCGGCAGCGGTGGCGGAACGGATAACGGTCATGCACTAGCCTCGATCGATGTCTGCGCGATGTCACGCCGCCGCGCCGCGTACAGGCAGGCGACGACGATGATCGCCGCACCCGCCAGCGTGAACGCCGATACCCGCTCGCCGAACACCAGGAAACCCAAAGCGGCGGCATAGACGAACGAGGTGTATTCGGTGGTCGCGAGGAACCCGGTATCGCCGTGCGCATACGCCCAGCCGAGCAGCCACAACGACGCGGTCGCGAGCCCGGCGGCAAGTATGAGCTTGGGCCATTGCGCCGCTTCGGGCACCACCGCCAGCCACGGCGCCGCCAATGCCAGCGTCGCGGTGATGACGAGCGCCTGGAAGAACGCGATCTCCCCCGGCCGTGCCGCCTGGCTCTGCAGCCGCGCGATCACGAGGTTGACGGCGTACAGCACCGCCGAGCCGAGGATCGCGAGCGTCCCATGAAACGTCTCGGGCCCCGACACCTCGCGCCCCTGCCCGATCATCACCACCAGCACGCCGCCAAGCGCGGCTATCGACGCGACGAGCGTCTTCCACCCGACGCGCTCGCCCAGCGTGACGGCCGCGAGCAGCAAGGCGAGGATCGGCGCGATGTAGGTCAGCGAAATCGCCTGCGCCATCGGCACCCGCGCCAGCCCCCAGAAGAACAGCACCGCCATCGCTGTCGTCACCAGCCCGCGCGCCAGATGCAGCTTGAGCGCCCGCCCGCTCGGCCGCCCGCTCTTCCCCAGCTTCCACGCGACCGCGCCCAGCCCAACGCTGATCATCTGCCGCCACAGCAACGCGTTATAGACACCGATCGCCAGCACGAGCGACTTCATCACCGCATCCATCATGGAGAACAGGCCGATCCCGAGCGCGGCGATCGCGAAGGCCAGGGCAGGCGAAACGGTGCGAGATGTCATCGGAACAGGCGGATATCCAGATCGAGGCCGAGCGTCACCCAATCCCTGTCCCCCGTCCACAAGGTCGCAGCCTGATCGATCGCCAAAGCCAGGCAGACCCGGTCGGCAATCGACACGTTCTTGCCTTTGACGACGGGCCACAGATCTGCGGCGATCTTTGCCTGCGTTGCGGTGAAGGGCACGATCACGATCTCAAGCCGATCGAGGTTCGCGATCACCGCATCGACGTCGGACACGATCTCGAACAATTTGCTGCGGACCTCGACCAGATTGACGCTAGACAGCATCGCGCCGCGCGCATGCTCGATCACGACATCGGCACCGGTCTCGTTCTTCAGGATCGCCAATATGGTGGACGCGTCGAAAACGACGGTCACGCGGTATGCCGTGTCCGCCAGTCCTCGATCTCGGCGTTCTCGCGGACCGCATCAGCGCGACGGTCCGCCAACAGTTCATCGACCAGATTACGATCGACAGGCTTGGCCATCGACCGAAACTCGGACTGCACCTCGCGCACGACCTGCGCATAGGTCTTCATCGTCAGGCCGCCGTCCGGGTTGAGTTCGATGACCAGCGAGTCGCCATCTTCGATCCCTGCATCGCGACGCAGTTCGGGGGGCAGGACGATCCGCCCACTGACGACTTTAGCGTGATAGGTCATGATCACCTCCAGCGAGGTGCAACCCTACCACACCCCCTATTCGGCCGCCACCGGCACTAGCGCCGCCATCGCCTCGTCCGCCGCGTCGATCTCCGCCGCCTTGGCCTCGACCAGCCGGACGATGTGGTCGACCATATCGGCGTCCTGGACATGGTGATCGGTGACGCCCGACAGATACACCATGTGCTTGCCGTTGCCGCCGCCGGTGATGCCGATATCGGTCTCGCGCGCTTCACCGGGCCCGTTCACGACGCAGCCGAGCACCGACAAGGACATCGGCGTGCGGATGTGCTGCAACCGTTCCTCGAGCGCCTGCACCGTGCGGATCACGTCGAAACCCTGCCGCGCACACGACGGGCACGATACGACGCGGACGCCGCGATTGCGGATGCCGAGCGCCTTCAAGATCTCGAACCCGACGCGGACTTCCTCTTCCGGCTCAGCGGAGAGCGACACGCGGATCGTGTCGCCGATGCCGTACCAGAGCAAACTCCCCATCCCGATCGCCGACTTCACCGTGCCGCCGACGAACCCGCCCGCCTCGGTGATGCCGAGATGCAGCGGGCAATCGACCTGCTCCGCGAGCTGCTGGTACGCCGCCACCGCGAGGAACAGATCGGACGCCTTCACCGCGACCTTGAACTCGTGGAAATCATGGTCCTGCAACAGCTTGATGTGATCGAGCGCCGACTCGACCAGCGCATCGGGGCAAGGCTCGCCGTATTTCTCGAGCAGATGCCGCTCGAGCGACCCCCCGTTGACGCCGATCCGGATCGCGCAGCCGTTGGACTTCGCCGCGTCGACGACCTCCTTCACGCGCGATGCCGAGCCGATATTGCCCGGATTGATCCGCAGGCACGCCGCGCCGGCGTCCGCCGCTTCGAGCGCGCGCTTGTAGTGGAAATGGATGTCCGCGACGATCGGCACCCGGCTCGCGCGGACGATCTGCTTGAGCGCGGTGGTCGACTCGACGTCGGGGCAGCTCACGCGAATGATGTCGACGCCCGCGTCTTCGCAGCGCCGGATCTGGTCGACCGTCGCGCGCACGTCGTCGGTCGGCGTGTTGGTCATCGTCTGCACCGTGACCGGCGCATCGCCGCCGACGGGGACGTTGCCGACCATGATCTGGCGGCTCTTGCGGCGGGTGATATCGCGCCAGGGACGAAGGGACATGGGGATTCCTCGGGAGTTCGAGGCCTATATAGCGACTTGCGCGCTGGAACGGAACATCGCTGGCCGGAGTAGCGATCGTCGGCCATAGCGGCGCACGACTTTAGGAGCGAACGCGATGACCCTGTCCCTGTACGATGCGACGATTCCCTCGAACCTCCAGATTCTTCGTGCAGTCGACGCCCTGCTCGACAAGGCGGAGGCGTTCGCTGTCGAGAAGGGTATCGAACCCGCGACGCTGATCGATGCGAAGCTCGCCGACGACATGCTGCCGTTCGGCTATCAGGTGAAGTCGTGCGCAGCGCATTCGGTCGGCGGGATCGAAGGCGTCCGCTGCGGCACCTTCTCGCCCGATCGATCGGCCTGGCCGACCGATTTCGCGGGTCTCCACACCGTGATACGCGACGCGATCGCCACGCTGGAGGGGATCGACCGCGACACGTTCGACGCCCTGGCTGACAATGACACGACGTTCGAGTTCGGCACGTTCGTCATGCCGTTTACCGGCGCGAACTTCCTGCTCTCGTTCTCGCAGCCCAACTTCTATTTCCACGCCAGCACCGCCTACGCGATTCTGCGCGCGCAAGGCGTGCCGATCGGCAAGCGCGACTTCATGGGCACGCCGCGCATGAAAGCGTAAGCCGACTGGAACGCAGGTACCCGGATTAAACGATCCTCCCCGCCAGGGGGAGGTGGCACCGAAGGTGACGGAGGGGGCGGTAAGGGTAACCGCTGTTCCGTGTCCGCCCCCTCCGTCTGGCAAGCGCCAGACACCTCCCCCTTGCGGGAGAGGATTCCAGAGGTATGCCTGTCCGTCCTGAACACCACACCACCCCTAGCGCGCTTGCGGCACCGCTCCCCGCCCCGTAGGGCCGCGCGATGACGCGGCATTATGGCATGGACTGGCTGCGGATCGGGGCGTTCGCGCTGCTGATCCTCTACCATATCGGCATGGTCTTCGTGCCGTGGAACTTCCATGTGAAGTCGCTTCATGTCGAAGACTGGGTGCGGCTGCCGATGCTGGCGAGCAACGCGTGGCGGCTGACGCTGCTGTTCGTCGTTTCGGGCTATGCCAGCCGCGCGCTGCTCAACCGGTCGAGCGGCACGGCCGGGTTCTTCGCCAATCGCTGCTACCGCCTGCTCGTGCCGCTGCTGTTCGGCATGGCGGTGATCGTGCCGCCGCAACCCTGGGTCGAGCTGGTCACCAAGCACGCCTATGCCGGCAGCTACTGGACCTTTTGGGGCCATGATTATTTTCGGTTCGGCAAGCTCGCCGGGTTGTCGTTGCCGACCTGGAACCATCTGTGGTTCGTCGTCTATCTCTGGGTCTACACGACTGTCTTAACGCTTGGGCTGGTCGTCGTTCGCGGCGGCTGGCTGCAACGCGCGTTCGACTGGGTCTTCGGCAGCTGGGCGGTACTCGTGCTCCCCGTCGCGTGGCTCGTGTTTGTCCACGCCTGGTGGTTCCAGATGGCCGCGGAATCGCAGGCCCTGTTCGGCGACTGGGTCGCGCACGTCACCTATTTCCCTGCCTTCCTGTTCGGCTTCGGCCTCGCCCGCTCCGAGCCCGCAATGGCGGCGATCGCGCGCTGGTGGAAGGTCGGCGCGGTTGCCGCGGTGCTCGGTTATATCGCGATCATCGGCGTCGAGCTTGAATGGCCCGGCGACATCGTCGCGCCGCGCTGGATCTATCCCGGTTACGGCGTCGCCCACGCACTCGAGCAGTGGGGTGCGATCGTGGCGCTGATCGGGATCGCGGAGCGGCACTGGAACCGCGACCATCGCTGGCGCCGCACGCTGACCGAGGCGGTGTTCCCGTTCTACCTGATCCACCAGACGATCATCGTCCTCGTGATGTACGCGCTGCTCCCCGCCGGCCTGCCGGGCTGGGCGGAGTTCGCCTGCCTGCTCGTGGCGACGACGATCGGCTGCATTGCCTTCTACTGGATCGGCCGCAGCATCGCGCCGCTCCGTCCCCTCATCGGCCTTCGCGCCCTACCCTCGAAAGATTCAGCATGACCTGGACCCTCGTCATCCACGGCGGCGCCGGCAAACTCGACAGCGAGATGGTCTCGCCCGAGCAGGATGCGGGCGCGCGCGCCGGCCTGTCGCACGCGCTCGACGTTGGCGCGAAAGTGCTGGCGGACGGCGGCAGCGCGCTGGATGCGGTCGAGGCGGCAGTGCGCGTGCTGGAGGACGACCCGCACTTCAACTCGGGGCGCGGCGCGGTGTTTACGCATGACGGCACGCTCGAACTCGACGCCGCGATCATGGACGGTCGCACGCGCGCAGCCGGTGCCGTCGCCGCGGCGACCGCCACGCGCAACCCCGTTGGCCTTGCCCGCGCGATCCTAGACGACGGGCGTCACGTCTTCCTCGCCGGGAAGGGGGCGGATGCGTTCTCGCTCGAACGCGACCTGCCGCAAGCCGATGCCGACTGGTTCGCGACCGACGAACGTCGCCGGCAATTTGCGGAGTTCCAGGCCGATGGCGGTGGGTTCGACGTCGACATGAAATATGGCACCGTCGGCGCGGTCGCCTGCGACACGCACGGCCATGTCGCGGCCGCGACCTCGACCGGTGGCGTCACCGGCAAGCGCTGGGGCCGGATCGGCGACACACCCGTGATCGGCGCCGGTACCTTCGCCGACGATCGCGCCTGTGCGGTATCGTGCACTGGCTCGGGCGAGTTCTTCCTTCGCGTTGGCGTCGGTCACGAAATCGCTGCGCGCGTCCGGCTGTCGGGCGAATCGTTGCAAGTCGCTGCCGACGCCGTCCTTGCCGAAGTGAAGGCGCTTGGCGGCACCGGCGGGGTGATCGTCGCCGGGCCGGACGGCGACATGGCGTGGGGTTTCAACACCGTCGGAATGTACCGCGGGACGGCGTCGTCCGAGGGTAGCCGGACGGTCGCGATCTACGCTAACGAGCCGGTATGAAGCGCTTTCTCCTCGCCGCGATCGCCACGCTCGGCCTCGCCTCCCCCGCCACCGCGTTCTGGGAGTACGGCCACCAGACCGTCGCGCAGATCGCCTATGCCAACGTCGCGCCGAAGACCAAGGCGGCGATCCGCAAGCTGCTCGCGCAACAAGCGTTGCTGGAAACGCCCGAATGCCCGGCCGGGACGATCGAGGAGGCGAGCGTCTGGGCGGACTGCATCAAG
Organism: Sphingomonas faeni; assembly: GCF_040407565.1. Lineage (GTDB taxonomy): Bacteria > Pseudomonadota > Alphaproteobacteria > Sphingomonadales > Sphingomonadaceae > Sphingomonas > Sphingomonas faeni_F. The sequence continues at coordinate 341,197 of NZ_JAPZPR010000006.1, read as the reverse complement.
CCTCTGAAGACCACGGACGGCAAGTCGCGCTTCGGCTTCGCCTACACGTGGCATTTCCAGGATGCCGACGTCTGCGCGCCGTTTGACCTGACGCCCGCGTGCAAGGACGGCAATTGCGTTTCGGCGCAGATCGAGCGCGACGTGAAGTTGCTGCGCGACCGTGCTACCGCGCCGAAGGACCGCGTTCAGGCGCTGGCGTTCCTGATCCACTTCGTCGGCGACCTCCACCAGCCGCTTCATGCGGGCGATCGTAACGACAAGGGCGGCAACGACGTGAAGGCGGATTACGGGATCTACGGCCCGGCGCGGTTCAACCTGCATTCGATCTGGGACGGGCCGCTGGCGGAGCGTGCGATCTCGACGCCACCTTCGCTGGTGCGGCGCTATCCGGCGGCGGAGCGGGCGAAGATCGGGGCTGGGACGGTTACCGAATGGAGCCGCGAAAGCTGGGAAGCCTCGCATGAGGCGTATGCGGCAGCGCTAGGCGGCGATGCGTGCGGCGCGGTGCCGGCGCGGGTGAAGATGGACGACGCGACGATCGCGAAGATGGTCCCGGTTTCGCGCGAAGAGGTTCGCCGCGGGGGTATCCGCCTAGCCAAACTGCTCGACAAGGCCTTGGGCTAACCTGCTTACCCTCTCCCCTCCGGGGAGAGGGAGGGGCCCACGGGCTCTTGCACGTGGGAGGGTGAGGGGCTTGAGGCTCGGGACGCCAATCCCAAAGCCCCTCACCCTCCCGTCGCCAAGCGGCTCCTCCTTCCCTCTCCCCGCAGAGGAGAGGGACTGCCGCAGCGACGTTAGTTCAGCACCACCGTGACCGCGCGGCGGTTCGCCGCCCAGCTCTGGTCGTCCGAGCCCATCGCGACCGGGCGCTCCTTGCCGTAGCTGATCGTCGTCATCCGCGACGACGACACGCCCTTCGCCGCCAGGTAGTTCTTCGTCGCGTTCGCGCGACGATCGCCGAGCGCGAGGTTGTACTCGCGCGTGCCGCGCTCGTCGGCATGGCCCTCGATCGTGATACGCTGGTTCGGGAACTTCGCCAGCCACTGGGCCTGGCTGTCGAGGATCGCGCGGGCGGTCGGATCGATGTCGTACATGTCGAGACCGAAATTCACCGTGTTCGAGCTGACCGAGCGCTGGAAGTCGGCATCCGACCCGGGCACGATCGCGCCGCCGACATTGCCGTTGTTCATGCCAGCATTGGGATCGACCGCAGCGTTGTTGTCGACCGGCGCCGGCGGCAGCACGGCGGGACGCTTCTTCGCGCAACCCGAAACCGCGATCAGCGCGGTACACGCCAGCAAGATGTTGGAAAGCTTCGACATAGATAGTCTCCCGTAGAAAATCACGTTTCCCGTTAGTGCCCCCATAGCAGGTTCAGGGCCGCAGGGGGCCCCATGCCGGATCGGAGCCGTCGAGCGGCGTCGGGATTTTCCGCTCGTTCACGCCGGTCAGGTCGACCGACCAGAGGTCCGCCTTGCCGCCGCTGCCGCGTCCCGAGCGATAGAAATTGATCACGCGACCGTTTGGCGACCAGCTCGGCCCCTCGTCCTGCCAGTCGTTGGTAAGCAGTTTCTCGCCGCCGCCGCTCGGGCTCATGATACCGATCCGGAAGCCGCCACCGAGCTTCGTGAACGCGATCAGGTCGCCGCGCGGGCTCCACACCGGCGTCGCATAGCGCCCGCCGCCGAAGCTAATCCGCTGCTGGTTCGATCCGTCCGCGTTCATCACGTAGATCTGCTGCCCGCCCGAGCGATCGCTCTCGAACACGATCTTCGAGCCGTCCGGCGAATAGCTGCCGCCGGTATCGATTCCCGGCGAATTCGTCAGCCGCTGAGGCGTGCCGCCTTGGCTCGACACGCGGTACACGTCGGTGTTGCCGGCCTGCGCCATCGAGAACAGGATGTTGCGACCGTCCGGCGAGAAGCGCGGCGCGAACGTCAGGTTCGCGTTCGCGACCACCAGCCGCTGCTTGCCCGATCCGATGTCGTAGACATAAATCGCCGGGCGATTGTTGAGATAGCTCATATAGACGATCGACTGCTGGTTCGGCGCGAACCGCGGCGTCAGGACGATCGACTGGCCATTGGTCAGGAAGCGGTGGTTGGCGCCGTCCTGATCCATGATCGCGAGCCGCTTGATCCGGTGGCCCTTGGGTCCGGTCTCCGACACGTAGACGACGCGGCTGTCGAAGTACGCGCCCTCGCCGGTCAGCCGGGTGTAGACCATGTCGGCGCATTTATGCCCTGCGCGACGCCAGTCCGACGGCGGCACGACGAACCCGGTGCGGGTCAGCTCGGCCTTCGACGACACGTCGTAGAGGTAGCAGCCGACCGTCAGATTGCCGTCGCCATTGGCGCGGATGAAGCCCTGCACGAGCGCCTGCGCGCCAGTGCTGCCCCAGTAGTCGAACCCGGGTGCGGTGACTTCGGGGAAGGTGATCGGGCGGAGCTGGCCGGCCGACAGCGGCGTGAACAGGCCAGAGTTGCGGAGATCGTTGGTGACGATGTCAGCGAGCTGGCGGCCGAGCACGTCGGTGGAGCCTGCCGGGGTCGAGACGACGGCGGATGTCGGCATGACGGGAATTGCGATCGGCATTGGCGCTGAGATGCCGCCGGTGACGTCGACCACGAGTCCGCCGGACTGATCGCCTGCCGGGGCTGGGACGGCTGGATCGGCGGCGGCTTGTTGCGGCGCTGGAGCTGCAGCCGGCGCGTCCTGCGCAGTGGCGACACTAGCCGAGACGAAAGCGAGCAGCCCAACCGATGCAAGGATCGATCGAGAAATACGCCCACCCAACACAGCTTCCACCCCGGCGAAGGCCGGGGCCCAAATGGGGGACACCGCTGAGGGAGCGTCGCGCATCGTTGCATTGACCTTCCCAATTGGGCCCCGGCCTTCGCCGGGGTGGTGTTTCACAACTGGAAGCAGCTGGCGCGAAGGGAAAAACCCCAGGATCGATCGAGTCATAACGGACATCCTCAGCCGGGAAGTTTGTAGCGCAGGCTGAAATTGCTCCAGCCGTTCTGCACGTCATACAGGTCGTCGGGCAAACCGCGTAGCGGCGAACACCCGACGAAGGTCGCGATCGCGAGATCGTCGACGCGGTCGACATAGCGCCGGTTGTCGTCGTCGACCCCAGCATGGCCGCTGATCGTCGGCCGCGACTTCAGCGTGCCGTCGCGGTTGAGCCGCAGGTTGATCGTCACGCGGATTCGCTCGGCGCCGGGCCCCGGCGTGACCTGGCGGTTGGCGCAGGGCTGTACCTGCCGCAGAATCGCCGAGCCGATATTCGCTGCCGCCTGCGCGCCGAGCTTGGCGGCCTTGGGCGCCTCCGACTTGCTCGGCGACGGATCGGCCGACAGTCCCTTCAGAAAATTGTCGCCGAGCCGCGACCCGCGTGGCCGTGACGCCTTCGCCTCGGTGGTCGAGCCACTACCCTTGGTCGAGGACGGCTTGGCGGGCTTCGCCGACGACGCGGAGGACGACGTCTTCGCGGGCGCGGCGCTCGGTTTCGCCGCAGCCTTGGTCGGCGCGGACTTCGCGGGCGCGGCCTTGGCGGGGGGCGCCTTCTCGGCCTTGGGCTGTGGTTTCACGGCGGGCTTCGGGACAGGCGCGGGCTTTGCGACGGGTTTCGGCGGCGCGGGCTTGGGTTTGGGTTGAGGCGTCGGCTCGGGTGCCGGTTGCGGCTTGGGCGCAGATTTCGGTGGTGCGGGCTTGGGCTTCGGCGCAGGCGGCACGGGATCGGGCTTCGGCTCGGGCTCGGCTTCTTCCGGAGCCGGCGGCGCGGCATCCTCGGGCGCGCCCTCGTCAGGCGCGACCGACTCGGCGGGCGTCTCCACCGATTGCGGCGCAGTCGCTTCGAGCGCGATGTCAGGCACCAGGCTCACGTCGATCGGCTGCTGCTCGATCTTCTTCGGCAGTTCGGGCGCACTGAGAAAGCCAAGCGACAGCGCGCCGAACAGCAGGACGTGCCCGACGACGGCAACGCCTAAGCCGATCTTCTCCGAGCGATCCATCAGCCGAGCGCCATCAGTTCTGATTACCCTCGACGGTCACCAGCGCGACGCGGTTCAGCCCGGCGCGGTTGAGTTCGCCCATCACCCGCATCACGCGGCCATAATCGAGCTTTCGGTCCGCGCGCAGCAGCACCTGCGGCTCGTCGCCGACCGCGCGGCTGGCGGCGATCGACGCGAGCCGGATCGGCAACGCGTCGTCGGTCACCTGATCCTTGTCGATAAACAGCGCGCCGGTCTCGTCCATCGAGATCTCGACGGGCTTCTGCTCCTGATCGAGCGCTTTCGCGCGTGCGTCGGGGAGGTTCACCGGTACGCCCGCGGTCATCAGCGGCGCGGTCACCATGAAGATGATCAGCAGCACCAGCATCACGTCGACCAGCGGCGTGACGTTGATATCCGCCATCGGCGCGCGGCGGCCACGCCCGCGGGAGGAGGGAAGATTCATCGCCATCTTAAATCCTCCCCTGCAAGGGGAGGTGGTAGCCCGCAGGGCTGACGGAGGGGTGTCGCGCTATCGAGAAGGTGTCACCCCTCCGTCTGGCTGCGCCAGCCACCTCCCCTTGCAGGGGAGGATCTGCCAGCCCACTCATCGCGAGCCGTCCAACTGGCGGGACAGGGTCGTGTGGAAGCCGTCGGCGAAGCGGTTGAGGCTCGCCTCGATCCGGTTGATGCCGTGCGAGAACCGGTTGTACGCGATCACCGCGGGGATGGCCGCGAACAGGCCGATCGCGGTTGCGAACAAGGCCTCCGCGATCCCCGGCGCGACCACCGCGAGCGACGTGTTCTGCGCCGCCGCGATGCTGGTGAAGCTTCGCATGATGCCCCAGACCGTACCGAACAGCCCGACGAACGGCGCGACCGAGCCTACCGTGGCCAGCACGTTCAGCCGGTCCGACAGCTTGTCGATCTCGCCCGCGACCGCTGCGCCCATCGTCGTCGCCAGCCGCTCGCGCGTGCCGCTCTTGTCGATCGTGCCGCCCGCGGTCGAGCGCCGCCATTCGGTCACGCCCGCCGCGAACACGCGTGCCGACGGGAGGTCGTTTTCGCCCTCCGCCTTGTAGAAGACGTCGATATCCTCGGCCTTCCAGAAGTCGCGCTCGAACCGGGTCATGCCCTTGCGCGTCTTGCCGATCCGCCGCCAGAACGCGACGATCAGCGCCCAGGTCCAGATGCTGGCGAGCAGCAGCCCGATCATCACGCCCTTCACCACCCAGTCGGCCTGGAGGAACAAGTGGATCGGCGACAGCGTCGCGCTATCCATAGTCAACACCGGATTCATGCTTCCCCCTGCCAGACAAGGCGTTCGTAGATATCGATCCAGGCGCGCGGCTGGCGGCGTGGGCGGCCATTGGGAGCGACCAATGCCGCCACCAATCCCGCCTCGGCCAAGACAAGCCCGTCGCGCATGACTCTCTGATGAATGGCGACACCGGCGGCACGTACCTGCGTGATCCGCGAGACGACGACGAGCGCATCGTCGAGGCGCGCCGGTGCTGCGTAGCGGATGGTCACGTTGGCGATCGCGTAGGAGCCTTCGCCGGCCTCGAACGTCGCGCGCTGGTCGATCCCGCCGAGCCGCAGCATGTCGGAGCGTGCGCGTTCCATGTAGCGCAGGTAGTTGGCGTGATAGACCGCGCCCGACAGATCGGTGTCCTCGAAATACACGCGCACCGGAAACCGGTGCTCGCGCCCTTCGAAGCGGCCTTCCGCCGGACGATCTGAAACATCAGCCATTCCCGCGGCTGTTAACCCAGTCTTTGCGGGGAAGCCAAGCTTTGCCTGCAAGATCGCGCTGGGCGGCGCTCCGCGATGCGCCTAGCCTGGCGGTATACAACGCAGGAGACTCGCATGGCCGATCGTCCCACCGGCGGCATCACGCCGTTCCTCGTCATCCGCGGCCAGCGCGGACGCGAGGCGCTCGCATTCTACGAAGCGGCGTTCGCAGCGACGACCGTCGAGACGAACTTGGCGGACGACGGCGTCAAGCTGATGCAGGCGAGCCTTCGAATCAACGACGCCTGGCTGATGCTGTCCGACGAGTTTCCCGAATGGCGTGGTCATGCCGAACCCGAACCGGCCGGCATCACGTTGCACCTTACGGTCGACGACACCGATGCCTGGGTGGATCGCGCGGTAGCGGCGGGCGCCGTCCTGACGATGCCCGTCGCCGACCAGTTCTGGGGCGATCGCTATGGCCAGGTGCGCGATCCGTTCGGCCATAGCTGGTCGGTCGGATCGCCCATCAAGACCTGATTCGCTTACTGGAAGACGCTGGCGTCGAGCTTCAGGCGGGGCTGCGCGGGCGGCACCGGCTGCGAGATGGGCTGGAGACGCGCCTGCGTGATCGTCTGCACCGGCATGTTCGACGCATACTGGCGCGAGACCATCAGCTGCGGCTGGACCGGGCGCACGGTGCGACCACGCCATGCGTCGACCGCACGGTAGAAGTCGGTGAACGGCCGCTCGAGCACGGGCAGGTTCTGGGCGGCGAACGTGGGCAAGGCGTCGGCCGTCAGCCCGGCGCTCTGCGCGAGAACCGTCTGCGCCGCGGCGCAGAACTCGTCGCGTGCGGGCGACTGCGAGAAGAAGTTGTACAGGCGAGTCATCGAATCGTCGTAGCGATCCTGCCAGTCGCCGCCGCCCGACTTGTATTCGCTGGCATAGGTGGCCTCGGCCTTGGCGAGCACCGGCTTCTGCGCCGCGAGTAGCGCGTTGTAGCCCGCGACGATCACTACCTCCTGCGGCCCGCGACACGCCAGTGCGGCGACGTTGAGCGCGGCGCGGAGGTGCCAGACCTTCGCCGAGGTCGTCAGGTTGCGGTTCGGCGTAGGATAGGTGCCGTCGGCGAGCGCGACCGGGATGACGATCGTGGGCGACGCGCCCTTCGGCATCACGGGCGCAGGCACTGGCACCATGATCACGGGTGGCGCGACGGCGGCCACGGTTCGTGGCTTCTGCGCGCAGCCGGCCAGCAGGCCCAGCGCGGTAACGGACAGCAAAGCAAACCGACGACTCATCGCAACCACCTCGTAACGTCCCCCGACGGGACACTCTATGCATGGATTAGGTTAACGAGACGTAAGCCGTACGCGCTTTGCGGCGAGTGGAGAGGGGACGGGGTTGGGGGTGGTTGCCACTCGACTAGTCCGCCCCGGCGGAGGCCGGGGCCCAATTGGAAAGGTAGTAGTAACGGAACGCCACGTGAATCAGCAACGTCCCCCAATTGGGCCCCGGCCTCCGCCGGGGTGGTGCTGAATGCAAACCGAGGGATTAGCCTGATGAGGTGCGGCTCTATCGATCCTCCCCCGCCAGGGGGAGGTGGCGCCGGGGGCGACGGAGGGGGAGGACATGGAACAGAGGTTCTCCTTACCGCCCCCTCCGTCAGGCAAGAGCCTGACACCTCCCCCTTGCGGGGGAGGATCAGGCGTTAAACCGCGCGCGCTTCCAGCGCAGCCGCCGCCTGCGCCATCAGCCCGCCGATGATGTCCGCGACCGGCTCCTCGCGCTTGACCATGCCGACCGACTGGCCCGCCATCACCGAGCCATGCTCGACATCGCCGTCGATCACCGCACGGCGTAGCGCGCCCGCCCAGTAATGCTCGATCTGCAACTGCGCCTCGGCCATCTCGACCCGGCCACCGTCCAGATGCCCGGCGACCTCACGCTGCTTGGCGGTGAACAACTCGCTTGACGCGTTCTTCAACGCACGCACCGGAATGACCGGCAGCCGCGCATCGATCTGCACGCTGGCGATCGCATCGCGTGCCGACGCGCGGATGAACGCCTTCTTGAAATTGGCATGCGCGATCGATTCGGTCGCGCACACGAACAGCGTGCCGAGCTGGACGCCCGCCGCACCCATGTCGAGATACCCCGCGATCGCCTCGCCGCGACCGATCCCGCCCGCGACGAACACCGGCACTTGTTCCGCGATCTCGGGCAGCATCTCCTGCGCGAGCACGCTGGTCGAGACCGGGCCGATATGCCCGCCGGCCTCCATCCCCTCGATCACCAGCGCATCGACACCCGAGCGGATCAGCTTCTTCGCGAGCGCCAGCGCAGGCGAGAACGCGATCAGCTTGGCGCCGGTGTCCTTGATCGCCTCGATGCTGCCCTTGGGCGGCAGGCCACCGGCGAGGACGACGTGGCCGACCTGATGCTTGGCGCAGACCGCGATCAGCTCGAACAGATCGGGGTGCATCGTGATCAGGTTCACGCCGAACGGCTTGTCCGTCATCGCCTTGGTCGCGGCGATCTCGGTATCGAGCAGCGCGGGCGTCATCGCCCCGCACGCGATCACCCCGAACCCGCCGGCGTTGGAGATCGCCGACACGAGGTGACGCTCGCTAACCCAGGACATCGCGCCGCCGAGAATGGCGACCTCCGACCCGAGGAACGCGGCGCCGCGCGCCATCCGGCGTTGCAGCCGCTCAGTACCGATCGTCATGCATCCATCCCCGTCGTCCCGGCGCCTGCCGGGATCATGTCGTTATCTATCAGGCTCAAGCCGCACCCTCGGCATCGAGCCCGTATGCCGTATGCAGCACGCGCACCGCCAGCTCGGTATAATCCTCTTCGATCAGTACGCTGACCTTGATCTCCGACGTCGCGATCGCCTGGATGTTGATCCCGCGCTCGCCGAGCGTCGTGAACATCGTCGAGGCGACGCCCGCATGGCTGCGCATCCCGACGCCGACGACCGAGACCTTGGCGACCCGCGTATCGTGGACGATCGTCGCATAGCCGATCGCGTCCTTCGCCTTGTCGAGCACGTCGAGCGAGCGCGCGAGGTCCGCCGCCGGCACCGTGAACGTCACGTCCGTAGACCCCGTCGAGTGCGCGACGTTCTGCACGATCATGTCGACGTTGATCCCCGCATCCGCGAGCGGCGCGAAGATCGCGGCGACCGAGCCCGGCCGATCGCTGACCTGAGTCAGGGTGATCTTCGCCTCGTTCTTGTCGTGCGCGATGCCGGTGATGAGCTGGCGTTCCATATCGTCGATTTCCTCTTCGCCCACGATCAACGTGCCCCGTTGTCCGCTTAGGGGGTGACCATCATTGGTGTCGCCATCCTCGAACGAGGACAATACGCGCACGCGCACATTCTCTTTCATCGCCAGGCCGACAGAGCGCGTCTGCAACACCTTGGCACCGACGCTGGCGAGTTCCAGCATCTCTTCGTACGTGACCTTGCTCAGCTTCCGCGCGCGAGGCACGATCCGGGGGTCGGTCGTGTAGACGCCGTCGACGTCGGTATAGATGTCGCAGCGGTCGGCCTTCATCGCCGCCGCCATCGCCACCGCCGACGTATCCGAGCCGCCGCGACCGAGCGTCGTGACGCGCTGGCCGTCCGCGACGCCCTGGAAACCGGGGATCACGGCGACGACGCCGTCCGCGAGGCTGGCGTCGAGCGCGGCCGTGTCGATCTCGCCGATGCGGGCCGATCCGTGCGCGTCCGACGTGTTGATCGGCAACTGCCAGCCAAGCCACGAGCGCGCCTTGCAGCCCGCCGCCTGGAGCGCGATCGCGAGCAGCCCGCTCGTGATCTGCTCGCCGGCCGAGACGACGACGTCATATTCCTTCGCGTCGTACAGCGACGACGCCTCGCGGCAGAATCCGACGAGCCGGTCGGTCTCGCCCGCCATCGCGGAGACGACGACGGCGACCTGGTTGCCGGCGTCGACTTCGCGCTTCACGCGCGCGGCGACGTTGCGGATACGCTCGATCCCAGCCATCGACGTCCCGCCGAATTTCATCACGATACGGGCCATTGGCAGCGCAAATCCCTTTGGGTCGAAGCGGCGGCCCTGATAGGTAGCGCGCATGATACTGGCAAGCGACACGCACAATAACGCAACAATCGATCCGCGCGAGGCCGCGCATTTCGGTACGATGGCGAAGGACTGGTGGGATCCGAAGGGCTCTTCCGCCCCGCTCCACAAGCTCAATCCGCCGCGGCTGCGCTATATCCGTGAGCAGGTCGACGCGCATTGGGGTGGTGATGGCGCGACTTTCACGCCGCTGGCGGGGAAGACCGCGCTCGACGTCGGCTGCGGCGCGGGGCTGCTATGCGAACCGTTGGCACGGCTGGGTGCGACGGTGACAGGGATCGACGCGGCGCCCGAGAATATCGCGGTGGCCGAGATACACGCGGCACAGAGCGGGCTGGCAATCGACTATCGTGCGGGGGGAGTCGAAGGGCTGGTCGGACAGTATGATCTGGTCACCAGCCTCGAGGTGATCGAGCATGTGAGTGATCCCGCCGGCTTTGTCCGGGGTCTTGCGCGGACGCTGGCGGAAGGCGGGTTGCTGATCCTGTCGACGCCCAACCGTACGCCGCTGTCTCGGCTGGCGATGATTACCGTGGCGGAGGGCGCTGGGGTCATTCCCAAGGGCACGCACGACTGGAACAAGTTCCTTACTCCCGAGGAACTGACCGCGTTGCTGAAGGATGCGGGGCTGCGTGTGACGGACACGCGGGGATTGAGCTTTTCGCCAGCCACTGGGTTTGCGCTGAGCGATTCGACGAGTCTCGATTACTTCCTGACCGCCGTAAAAGCCTGACTCGTGCCCGCGGCTACACCACCCCGGCGGAGGCCGGGGCCAAATTGGGAAAGCCAGGGTAACGGAGCGCCATCCTCGGTCATAACCGTCCCCCAATTGGGCCCCGGCCTCCGCCGGGGTGGTAGCGAGCGGGGTGGGGCTGAGTGATGGAGCACACCGCTCCCCAACCTTGTTCACCCGCGAAGGCAGGTGCCCAGACTGGGCACCCGCCTTCGCGGGTGAACATGCTTTTGGTGCTTGCAGCGCTTGCGATCTTCCTGATCGCTCTCGCGCTCCTCCGCCCCGTGGATCACGACGAGAGCCAGTACGTCCCCGCCGCCATCCTCACCGCGCACGGCCTCCTCCCCTACAGAGACTTCGCCTATCTCCAGACCCCGCTCCAACCCTACCTTTTTGCGCCGATCGCCGCCTTAGCCGGCGACTGGACTTGGCCAGCGCTCCGCATCGCGAACGCCCTACTCGGCGTAGCCACCATCGCAGCCGTCCACCGCGCCGCGCGCGTCGGCGGCGCCGACACCCGCGCCGCCGCCATCGCAACCGCGTTGTTCGCCACCTGCGACATCCTCCTCTTCAGCATCGGCACCGCCCGCAACGACGCGCTCCCCGCGGCCTGCCTCGCGCTGGCACTCCCCGCGATCGTCAGAACCGCGCGCAACCAGGCAAGCCGCCGCGATGCGATCCTGATCGGTGCGCTGCTCGCCGCCAGCGCGACCGCCAAAATATCCTACGCCCTTCCCGCGCTCACCTACGGCGTCTGGACGCTGTTCAGCCGCAACCGACGCCCGTGGTGGACATTGCTCGGCGCAATGCCGTTCGCGCTCTTCACCCTGGCGCTGTTAGCTGCATCGCCGGAAGGCGTCCTGTTCGGCGTGCTGGCCTTTCCCGGACAGGCGCCCACCGAATGGTACCAAGCCCGCCCCTGGAAGCTGTCGAACGCGGCCAAGATCATCGACACGCTCAAGTTCCTAGCACTTGGCCCAGCCCTGCTCGCGATCGTCGCCACCACGGGCAGGCGCCATCGCTGGCACCTGATCCTCGACCTGCTGATTCTCGCCGGCCTGATCGCCGCGCTCGCGCCGGTGCCGACATGGCGACAATACCTCCTGCCGATGCTGCCCGCTCTGTTCGTACGGCTCGCGTTATTCTGGCACGCGCACCCGCCTGGCAAGTCTATGCGGATCGCCGCGGTCGTCTTCGCCTGCGCCGGTCTCGCCCCCACGATCGAAGCGGTCGCAAGCGGCGGCATTCCTATGCACGACGCGATGCGCGACGCCTCAGCCGTTCGCCAGGCGCTGGACCGCGAACACGTCGCCGGCCCGGTCGCGACGCTTTCCCCGCAATTCCTCCCCGGCCGCGCGATCGACCCGCGTTTCGCCGCCGGCCCCTTCTATTTCCGCAGCACCGCGCTCTTGAACGCAGGCCAGGAACGCCATTTCCGCTTGGTCTCGCACGCGCGGATCGCCCTGCTCGGCCAACCGCCCGCGATCCTCACCGGCGGTGAAGGCGCGTGGAGCAGCGGCGACGACCGGATCGACGCAGCGCTCGCTACCTACGCGATCCGCCAAGGCTATCGCGCCGTCCCCGTCCCCGGCACGCGCTTCACCCTGTACGTCGCACGCCGTGCTTCGCCGCGACCAGCCCCGCGTAATAGTCCATGAGCTCCACCGCATGCTCACGGTCGCTGCGGACGTGCCGCGCCGCCACCGCCGCCGCCCGCCGCAACAACGCCGGATCGCGCGCGAACAACCGCCCGATCGCCGCCGCCGCGCTCTCCGCATCGCGCGCCGCGTAAAGCTCGCTCGCGTAAGGGTCCGCGACCTCCGCGCATCCGCCCGTATCCGGTACGATCAGCGGCAGGCCCGACGCCATCGCCTCCGACGCGACCAGCCCGAACGGCTCCGCCTCCGACCCGTGGATCAGCGCATCGCAGCTCGCCATGATCCGCGCGAGTCGCTCGCGGTCATACACGGGCGCGAACATCCGGATGTGCGGCGAGCCACCGATCCGCCGCTGGATCGCCTTGGTCTGCGCGCCCGCACCGATCAGGACCAGCCCCACTGGCAGAGTCGCCCCCGCCCGCGCCACCGCATCGACCACCAGCGGCCAGCGCTTCTCGCCGTGATGCCGCCCGAGCCCGAGCAGCAGCATGCCGTCCTCGGGCAATCCGCACTGCCGCAATAGCGCCGCGCGCAACCGCGTATCGCGCAGGTCCGGCGAGAAATGCCCACGCTCGATCCCCAGCGGCATCGCCGCGTCGATCCGCAGCCCGCGCGCGCGCAACCGTTTCTCCAGCGCAGGGCCGTTGGTCACGACGACGTCGTATTTCTCGAGGAAACGCCGCATGTACCTGCTGTACCAGCCGAACCCGCGCTCGATCTGGTCATGGCTCGCGACGCCCGCGAACCAGCGCTGCGCATAGGCCGCGATGTTGTCGTTGTGCATGAAGAACGATTTTACCGCGCGTCCCTGCCAGTCGCCGACGAACCACGCCGGTCGCCACGGCGAGCAGCATTCGACCACGTCCGGATCGAGATCGTCGAGCACGCGGTGAATCGCACCCTCGTCCCAGAACAGCCCGTAGTTGCGATCGAACGGCATCGCCGGCGACCTCAGATAAATGATTCGCCCGCCGCCCGGCCGTTCCTCGACACGGTCCTCCTTGCCGGGCGCGACGACGATCAGTTCATGGCCCATATCCGCCATGATCCCCATCTTCCGGTCGACATAGGTCCGCACGCCGCCACCGGTCGGCGAGTAGAACTCGTTGACGTCGACGATCCTCATGCGACCACCCTCATGGCGTGACGGGCCCGAACCCGCCGAGCCCGCGCAGATACTGCACGGTGATCCGCACCGTCGTCACGCCCGCGCCGACCTCGACCAGCGCCTGCTCGACCTTGGGCCGCGACCGCCCGAGCTTCACGTTGCTCGGAAACCCGGCGCCATCGGTCCAGAAACTGAACTTGTTCTTCCCGTCGCGATTGTGCGTCAGCAACAGCGCATAGCGACCCGGCCGCGGCGCCTGGATACACAGCAGCGGCCCCCCGCTCGACGGCGTCGGCACTACCACCCGCCGGAATGTCTTGCCCGCGGCGATCAGGAGGTGGTCATCCTTGAGAAAGCCCGCTTCGTCATCAGGATAGAGTTCGAGCTTCAACTCGCCGGTGCGATCCTTCAGCCCGCTGACCTCGACCGCGATCGCGGGCCCCTCGCCCGGTCGGCACGCCGCCGCATCGCTGCCGAGCACCTGCGCCCCGGCCGGCCCTGTCAGCGCAGCGATCGCAACCAGCGCGACGCAGGCGCGGATCATGCGCGCAACCGTGTGAGCCCGGCATGGACCCCGAACAGGATGATCAGCGCGACATGCACCAGCAACGTCAGTGCGGCGGTGAACGCGATCAGCTCGGACAAGGCCTGGTCCTGCCCGATCAACAGGATCGCGGCGTTGGCGAACAGCAGATCCTTGTTTGGCACCAGCGGCAGGCGCGACACCAGCAGGCGCCCCGCGGCGAGGAACAGCCACATCCCGACGGCCACGCCCGGCAACGCGAAATGCCACGCGAATGCGATCAACACCGATCCGCACAGCAGCCGGATGCAATGGACCCCGAACACCCACCACAGCTTCACGCGCGACAACGAGAACACGCGGCGTGAGAAGACCAGGAACGGCACCGAGATCGCCAGCGTGACGCCCGCCGACGCCAGCACCGTGCGGAACTGGTCATGCGTCAGCAGATGCCGGCCGAGCGGCAGCGCTATCGCCACCAGCAACAGCGTGATCGCATTGCCCGCGATCGCCGAAAGGATCGACACATCCTTCACCGCGCCGAACGGTGACGCCACCATCCGCGCCTTCGCCCGCGCCCACGCGTAGAAATACGCGTCGCCGGAATAGCCGAACACGACCTCGTTCGCGATCCGCTTCTTGATCAGCGCGACAAGCCCGCCGAGCGGGATACCCCAGAGCCGCCGGAAGATGACGTAATCCCCGGTCGGCGGCGACATGTAGAGCAAGCCGAAACACAGATAGAAGCGCGGGTCCTGCGGCACCGAGCGCGACAGTCCGGCAAGGCCATGCCCCAGCAGTTCGCGCCCCAGGCCGACGATCATCGCCAGCGTCAACGCCGCGCCGATTATCGCGGGCCAGCGGCTGCCGAGCGCCTTCAGCGGCTCGAGCCCGGCGCGCGCGATATCCGCATAGCCGTCGGATTCGGTCTCCTTCGCACGCGTGTTCACTTGCCGGTCCTCAACGCATTGTCCTCAACCAGTCTCTCTCAAGCCGTTCCATCGCCCGTCGGTCGGCCCAATAGCCGGCCATCGATACACGTGCACGCAAAGTCGGTTTCATTCGGTCGCTATCTCCGCTTTATCCATCGCGCATTATGATGACCCCCATATGTCACCCATGAGCGAGCCACCGATCGCGCAGCACATCCTGACCTATGCCGAGGATTTGCGCGGCGGCGGGGTCGAGCGCGCGCAACTGCGCCTCGCGCGCGGCTGGCTCGCGGCAGGGCGACGGGTGACGCTGGCGATAGAGAACATCGACGGGCCGCTGGCGGCGGAATTGCCGGATGGCCTGGAGATCGTCGCGCCGTCGCGGCTGCTCGCGCTGCCGACGGTCGTACGACGTCTCGCGCCGGACGTGATTTTCTGCCCCGGCAATTTCTATACCGGCGTTGCGGCATGGACCCGGCTGAGGCTTGGACAGGCGAGCCCGCCGATCGTCGCCAAGATGTCCAACGCTCCCGCGCGCGCCGATCATGGCCGCCTGATGCATGCCGCCCACCAGTTCTGGCTCGCGCGGCACGGCAGCTTCCTCGACCATCTTGTAGCCATGACCCCTGCGACCGCGGATGAGGCCGCGCGCGCGACCCGTATGGTCGGGCGGACCAGCGTCATTCCGAACCCGCCGGCAACGCCGATCACCGATGGCAGCGCGGCACTGCCCGGCGGGTTCGCCATGCCCGATCGGTTCATCCTCGGAGTAGGCCGACTCGAGCCGCAGAAACGCTGGGACCGGCTGATCGCCGCGGTACCGGCGCTGGCAGACCGCACGGTGGCGCTGGTGATCCTCGGCGAAGGCACCGAACGCGACGCGATCGAGGCGCAGGTCCGCGCACTCGGGCTGTCCGGCCGCATCCATCTTCCCGGCCACGCCGCCGATCCGCTGCCGGCGATGCGCGGCGCGACCGTGCTGGCGCTGACCTCCGATTTCGAAGGCGTCC
This sequence comes from Sphingomonas faeni, assembly GCF_040407565.1. Lineage (GTDB taxonomy): Bacteria > Pseudomonadota > Alphaproteobacteria > Sphingomonadales > Sphingomonadaceae > Sphingomonas > Sphingomonas faeni_F. The sequence continues at coordinate 325,386 of NZ_JAPZPR010000006.1, read as the reverse complement.
CCGGCGTGCTGCGCGAGGCGCTGTCGGTCGGCACGCCGGTCGTTTCCACCAACTCGAGCATGGCGGTTCAGGAGATCATCGATCGTGCCGACCGCGGCACGATGGTCGACCGGGAGGACGCCGCCGGCCTGGTCGTCGCGCTGAATGCGTGGCTCGATCCCGGTATCATGCGGCCCGCTCCCGTTCCGCCGCCCGGTGCAGATTCGGCGGAGCGGTACCTCGCGCTGTTCGACCGCCTCGTGACGGACGCGCCTACACGGTGACCTGTTCGCCGAGCTCGAGCACCTTGCCCGGCGGGATTTTCAGGAAGTCGGTCGGGTCGCTGGCGTTGCGCTGGAGGAACAGGAAGATCCGGTCCTGCCAAGGCGGCATGCCCTTTTCCGCGTCGGGCTTCAGCGTGTTGCGGCCGATGAAGAACGAGGTGCGCATCGGGTCGAGCCCGAGCTGTTCGGTCTTGTTGCCGACGCCGAGATCGCGGGGCACGTCGGGAGATTCCATGAAGCCGTAGGTCAGCACGACGATCGAGAAATTGTCGTCGACGCGTTCTACCTTGGCGCGCTGAGACTCCTCGACGAACGGCCGGTCGGCGGTGCGGATGCTGACGATCAGGTTGCGCTCGTGGAGCACCTTGTTGTGCTTGAGGTTATGCAGCAGCGCGCCGGGCGTCGCGTGCGGGTTGCCGGTCAGGAACACAGCGGTCCCCGACACGCGCTCGGGCGGACGCTTCTCCAGTGCCGAGGCGAGATCGCTGAGCGGGATGCTCTGGCGCTTTTCGAACGCGCTGACGATCTTCTTGCCGCGCACCCAGGTGAAGATGATCAGCCCGATCGCGGCGGCGATGACGAGTGGCACCCAGCCGCCCTCGATCACGCGGAGGATGTTCGCGCCGAAGAAGATCAGGTCGAGCGTCAGGAACGGCAGGATCGCCGCGAGCGCGAGCGGCCGCGACCAGTTCCAGCGGTGGCGGACGACGATATACGCCAGCAAGGTGGTGACGACCATCGTGCCGGTCACCGCGATGCCGTACGCCGCGGCCATCGCCGACGACGTCTTGAACTGGATCACCAGCACCAGCACGCCGATCAGCAACAGCCAGTTGATCGCGGGCAGGTAGATCTGGCCGGCGAACACCGCCGAGGTCTGGCGGATGCGCAGGCGCGGGAGCAGGCCGAGCTGGATCGCCTGCTGCGTCAGCGAGAATGCGCCGGTGATGACCGCTTGGCTGGCGATGACGGTCGCGAAGCCGGCGAGGATGATCAGCGCGGGACGGAGCGATTCGGGCGCCATCAGGAAGAACCAGTCCTGATTGACGAAGGGTACGCCGCGCGCCGCCGCATCTTCTAGCCGCGACAAGGCGAATGCGCCCTGCCCCAGGTAATTGAGCGCGAGCGCCGGGAAGACGAGGAAGAACCAGCCGATGCGGATCGGCAGCTTGCCGAAATGGCCCATGTCGGCGGTGAGCGCTTCGGCGCCGGTGACGGTCAGGAACACCGCACCGAGCACGAACAGGCCGGTGACGCCGTGCGTGGCGAGGAACGAGATGCCGTAGGTCGGCAGGAACACGCGGACGATCGAGGGCTCGTCGGCGATGTGCCAGATGCCGAGCGCACCGATCGCGACGAACCAGAGGATGCAGACCGGGCCGAACAGCTTCGACACCTGCGCGGTGCCGCGCGACTGGATCAGGAACAGCGCGATCAGGATACCGATCGTCAGCGCGCGGACGACGCCCTCGTTGAAGATGTGCGCGGCGCTCGGAATCGTCCGCAGGCCCTCCATCGCCGACAGCACCGACAAGGCGGGCGTGATGATCGCATCGCCGTAGAACAACGACGCGCCCGCCGCGCCGAGCACGATCGCGATCCGCGACCGCATCCCCAGCGCGCGACGGGCGAGCGCGGCCAGCGCCAGCACGCCGCCCTCGCCCTGGTTGTCGGCGCGCATCAGGAAGATGACGTATTTGACGGTCACGACGAGGAACAGCGACCAGAGCGCGAGGCTCAGCACGCCGAGGATTTCGGTCGGATCGATGCCGCCCGCGGACGTCTGGCCGAGCGCCTCGCGGAACGCATAGAGCGGGCTGGTGCCGATATCGCCGAACACCACGCCGATCGCGCCGACGGTCAGCGCGGCGAGTGCGGGGTGCGGGTGAAGATGCGCTGCGGACAGATCCGACGGCGCGCACGCCTGCCCTGCCGATTCCTCGGCGGTGGGTTCGGTCACGACTGCAGTTTGGGGTGTTCCGGCGACGGACGTCATGGCGCGAAGAGCGCTCCTCCTGAGGGGACGGCGCGCTTTACGCCGATTGGGGGCATGCGCAAGTCCTGCTGGTTTGGCGCGATGGCGGGTTGATTCACGGGGCGTGCACCGGCATGGCGAGGAAATGGTTCCCTTTTCGTTCGGCGGGCATGCGCTTCTGGCGTTGGCGCAAGGCGCGCTGTTTTGGCCGGAGCGGCGTGCGCTGCTGGTCGCCGACCTGCATTTCGAGAAGGCCAGCTGGTTCGCCAAACGCGGCCAGATGCTGCCGCCGTATGATTCGATCGCGACGCTGGCCGATCTCACCGCGCTGGTCGCGGCGACCGGCGCGCGCGAAGTCTGGTGCCTGGGCGACAGCTTTCACGACAGCGACGGCTGCGAGCGATTGCCGCAGCGTGCGCAGGACATGCTGCGGGCGATGACCGACGGGACGCGGTGGACGTGGATCACGGGCAATCACGATCCGGCTATCCTCGATCGGTGTGGCGGGGAAGTGGTGGATGAGGTGGTCGTCGACGGGCTGGTACTGCGGCATGAGGCGGACAGGGCGGAGACGCGGCCGGAACTGTCGGGGCATTTTCATCCGAAGCTTCGGCTAAGGGTGCGGGGAAAATCCGTCGCGCGGCGGTGTTTCGTGGCGACGGCGACGAAGCTGATACTGCCGGCGTTCGGGTCACTGACCGGGGGACTTGATGTGGATCATCCGGAGATCGTGCGCGCGGTGGGGCTCGGCGCCGAGGCTATGGTGCCGGTAGCAGACCGAATGCTGCGGTTCCCGGTTGCGGCCTGAGGTTTGTCGCTGGTCAGGTAGATAAGTAAATAAGCACCACCCCGGCGAAGGCCGGGGCCCAATTGCGGGCGGCGTATAACGAAGGTTCGTCCGTCGTTACTGCAACCTTTCCAATTGGGCCCCGGCCTTCGCCGGGGTGGACGTCAGGTAAAAGTGCCGCCTCAGCTCGAAATCGTCGGGAACGCCGCGCGGAAGGCGGCAATCTTCGGCTTGTCCCACATCACGACGTACGGATGCGTCGGGTTCCGGTCGTAGAAATTCTGGTGATACGCCTCGGCCGGATAGAACGTCCCCGTCTCCAGCTTCGTCACGATCGGCCCGGAAAACGCATGCGTAGCGCCGAGTTGCGCGATGTAGGCGCGCGCCACCTGCGCCTGCGCCGGCGATTGCGGGAAGATCGCCGAGCGATAGCTTTCCCCGCTGTCGGGTCCCTGGCGGTTCAACGTCGTCGGATCATGCGCGATCGAGAAATATACGCGGAGCAACGTGCCGTAGCTGACCACGCGGGGGTCGTAGGCGATTTTGATGGCTTCGGCATGCTTCGTCGTCTCGGCGGAGACCTGATCGTAGGTCGCGGTCGCCTTAGTACCGCCGGCGTAACCGGTCGTGACCGCCTTAACGCCCTTCACATGCTCGAACACCGCTTCCATCGTCCAGAAGCAGCCGCCCGCGAGCACCGCCGTCTGCAGGCCCGGCGTCGCCGGAAGGTCGGTCTTGGCAGCGGGGATGACGACGGCGCGGGCACCTTGCGCGGTGCCGGTGGCAATAAACGCACCGGCGATACCGACGGCGGCGAGCGTGGCGAGAAGCGGCTTTTTCATGTTTTGATACATGGGGTTGCGGCTCGTCTTCGCTAGGCCATCGCCGCAGTTATAGCGCGGTGGCGGAGACGCTGTGCTCGAAATGGCTGGCGAAGGTCTGGCGCGCTTCGGCGGGCTGGAGCGCGAGCAAGCCGATGGCGCCGAGGACGAAACCACCGCTGAACTGCCAGAAGAAACTCGACTTTACGATGCTGCGCATGATGCGATCCCAATGAAACCCAGTGATGGCGCCGACCGGATAGGTCAGCGTCAGTTACGGACCGGCATGTCGTAGAGATGCCGGCCAACCACAATGTCGTTTTTAGAAACTCTCGATTAACGCGCCGTGGCCGATGCGTTCATCGTGCAGCAGGCATCGCCCGGCAGGGTTGCCGGGAGATGTCGCCGCGTGTCTCGAATGTTGCCGGAACCTTGCGATCCTCCCCCGCCAGGGGGAGGTGTCGCCGAAGGTGACGGAGGGGGAGGGCACGGAACAGGCGTAACCCTTTCCTCCCCCTCCGTCTGGCAAGCGCCAGCCACCTCCCCCTGGCGGGGGAGGATCAGAACTTACTTCAGCGCGGCGCACGCCGTCTGGATGCGCGTGCAGGCCTCGCGAAGCAGCTCGTCGGAGGTGGCGTAGCTGATCCGGAACGCCGGGCTGAGGCCGAACGCAGCGCCCTGCACGACGGCCACCTTGGCGTCGTCGAGGAGGTAGCCGACCATCGCCTCGTCGGTGTCGATCAGGCGTCCGTTCGGCGTCGTCTTGCCGATGAGTTCCGCGAACGAAGGGTAGACGTAGAACGCACCCTCCGGCGTCGGGCAGTGCATGCCGTCGATCTCGTTGAGCATCGTCACGACCAGATCCCGGCGGCCCTGGAACGCCGTGTTGCGCTCGGCGAGGAACGACTGGTCGCCGTTTAACGCAGCCACCGCCGCGGCCTGTGCGATCGAGCACGGGTTCGAGGTCGACTGCGACTGGAGCTTGGCCATCGCCTTGATCAGCCACGATGCACCGGCGCCGTAGCCGATTCGCCAGCCGGTCATCGCATAGGCCTTCGAGCAGCCGTTGACGGTCAACGTGCGCTCGAACAGCTCGGGGCAGGCTTCCGCGATGGTCGCGAACTTGAAGCCGTCATAGACGATGTGCTCGTACATATCGTCGGCGAAGATCCACACGTGCGGATGCTTCGCGAGCACCACGCCGAGCGCCTTCAGCTCGTCGATCGTGTAGCCGGCCCCCGTCGGGTTGGACGGCGAGTTGAGGATCACCCACCTGGTCTTGGGCGTGATCGCCGCATCGAGCGCCGCCGGATCGAGCTTGTAGCCGACCTCGGGGCCCGCCTTGACGATCACCGGCACGCCGCCGGCGAACTGCACGACGTCGGGATAGCTGACCCAGTACGGCGCGGGGATGACGACCTCGTCGCCCGGATCGATCGTCGCGACCATCGCGTTGAACAGGGTGTGCTTGCCGCCGACGTTCACGCTGATCTGGTCGGTGGTGTAAGTGAGGTTGTTGTCGCGTGCGAACTTCGCGACGATCGCCTGCTTCAGCTCGATCGTGCCGTCGACATTGGTGTATTTGGTCTTGCCGTCGCGGATCGCCTGGATCGCAGCCTCTTTGACGAAGTCCGGCGTGTCGAAATCGGGTTCGCCCGCACCGAGGCCGATCACGTCGACGCCTGCGCGCTTCAGTTCGAGAACGCGCGAGGTGATCGCGAGCGTCGGCGAGGGGCTGATGCGGCCGAGCGCGGCGGATGCGTGCATGGTGAAACCTTTGCGGTTGTCCGCGAACGTCGCCGCGGAATTCGCGCGGGCTATACGCTCCGCTTGGTCGAATTCGCAACCGTAACGATGGCAGGGATGAGCCCGCGGACCGCATTTCCAATGAAGAATCCGGCGGTCAGGTCGGCTCGGGTTAGCGGGGCTTCGGTTGCGCGGCCCGATTCGAGCAGGTCGGCGCGGAGAATGCCCGGGAGCAGGCCATGCCGTAGCGGCGGCGTGACCAGCGCATCTCCACGCTGCACGAACAGCGACGTGAAACTGCCTTCGGTAAGGAAGCCTTCCGCGTCCTCGAACACCACCTCGAACGACCCCGCGGCCTTGCGCGCGTCGTCGTAGAAGGCGCGGGCGCTCGTCTTGTGGCGGAGCCGGAAGTCGGTCGCGGCGACGGGCAGCGGGATGATCGCGACCATTGCTTGCGCAGGCGAGTGCGGGAGTGGCGCCGCCTCGATCGCGATCGCACCGGATGCGCTGAGCAACAGGCGGATGCGGCGGGGCCCGCGCAACCGGAAGGTCGCCGCCTGGAGTTCGTTGCGCGCGGTGTGGCGGTCGAAGGTGAAGCCCAAGGCCTGGGCACTCGCCTTCATTCGCGCGAGATGCGCTTCGAGGCGGGTCAGGCCGTCGTCGGGATCGAACGCCATAGTTTCGATCAGGTCGAAGCGGCGCTGGCCGGCGGTGACGAACGCGCCCTTGGCATGGCATTCGTCCCATTCGGCGTCGGCTGCGCTGTCGGCGACGATGCCCGAGCCGAGACTCATCGTCGCTGCGCCATTCTCGATCGCCAACGTGCGGATCGCGACGTTGAAGGTCGCATCGCCATTCGGATCGAACCGCCCGATCGCACCGGTGTAGATGCCGCGGGTGCGCGCGTGCTCGACTTCGGCGATGACCTCCATCGCGCGTTGCTTGGGCGCGCCGGTGATCGAGCCGCACGGGAATAGCGCGGTTAGGACGTCCACCGCGTCGCAATCGGGTTTCAGCGTCGCGGTGACGGTCGAGGTCATCTGGTGGACGGTCGGATAGGTCTCGACGGTGAACAGGTCGGGGACCGCGACGTGGGTGGCGACGCGCGACAGGTCGTTGCGCATCAGGTCGACGATCATGAGGTTTTCGGCGCGTTGCTTCGGGTCGGCCGCGAGTGTTTCGGCGAGCGCGCGATCGGCGTCGGGCGTGTCGCCTCGCGGTGCGGTGCCCTTCATCGGGCGGCAGGTGAGCGTGTCGCCGTCGAGTGCGAAGAAGAGTTCGGGGGAGAGCGACAGGAAGCGCGTCTCACCAGTGTCGATCAGCGCGCCGTAGCCTGCCTTCGCCTGGCGCCGCAGCCGGGCATAGAGCGCGAGCGGGTCGCCGACGAACGGGACGGTGGCGGCGAAGGTGAGGTTGGCCTGGTAGATGTCGCCCGCCGCGATCAGGTCGAGCACGCGCGTCAGGCTGGCGTCGTAGGTTTCGCGGTCGATCAGCGGCTGCGGCGCACCGGTCCACGCGCCGGCGGGGTCGGGGAGCAACGCGGCGACGTCTTCGGGCGCTATCGTCTGGTAGTCGGCGAACAGGCCGAACCAGAGCAGCGGGCCTTCGGTGCGGACGTCGACCGGCCTCGACGCGAGTGCGGCGCCGGCTTCGTAGGTGATGTAGCCGGCGGCGTGCAGGCTCTCCGCGCGGGCGTTTCGTAACGCGTCGAGCGCACAGCGGACCTCGGCGAGCGTGTCGGCGCGAAGGGTCCGGACGGGGTCGCGGTACAATCGTGCAGGCGCACCCCCCTCGCGGGCGTCATCGAGCAAAACGAAGGGCGCGGTCCACATCGCCACGACTGTTGCACGGGGCACGGGGCAAACCGCAAGCGGCGATTGCTCCAACCGGCGCGCTATCCTATTTCGAGGCCATGACAAATCCTCCCCTCCGCGCCGCGCCCCCGCTCCGTGCTGCCATCGTGCCGGTCACGCCGATCCAGCAGAACTGCACCATCATCTGGTGCACCGCGACGATGAAGGCGGCGGTGATCGATCCGGGCGGCGACCTGCCGCGGATCATGGCGGCCGTCGAACACGCGGGGGTGACGGTCGAGAAGATCCTGCTGACTCACGGACATATCGATCATGCCGGTGGTGCCAAGCGACTGTCGAACGATCTCGGCGTGCCGATCGAGGGGCCACACGAGGCGGATCGCTTCTGGTTGCAGCGGCTCGATCAGGACGGGCCGAAATACGGGATCCTCGGTGTGAATTTCGAGCCCGACCGCTGGCTCGTCGAGGGCGATACCGTCTCGGTCGGCGACCTCGTGCTCGATGTGTACGAGACGCCGGGACACACCGAGGGCCATGTGATCTTCCACCACGCGCCGTCGAAATTCGCGCAGGTCGGCGACGTGCTGTTCCAGGGATCGGTCGGGCGATCCGACATGCCGGGCGGGAACCACCAGGTGCTGGTGAAGTCGATCGTCGAGAAGCTATGGCCGCTCGGCAGCGATACGAGCTTCATTCCCGGCCACGGTCCTGCCAGCACGTTCGCGCACGAGCGAGCGACCAACATGTTCGTGAGCGACCGGGCGCTCGCGGCATAGGCGGCGTGGGGAGGTCAGCGCGCGGCGCTGGGCTCCCCGTCCGACTCGGCCTTTTCCTCTTCGCGTTCAGACCGTCGCTCGAGCGCGGTCTTGATCATCGCGGTCATCGGATCGGCCAGCGCCAGCCCCAGGATCCCGAACAACGCGCTGGCTAGGATCTGCGCACCCAGCGTCAACGCCGGCGGCAGATCCACCGTACGCTTGGCGACCATCGGCACGATCACATAGCCGTCGATCGTCTGCACCACGAGGTACGTGCCGATCGCCCAATAGCCCGTATCGACGCCCGCGCTGAACCCGACTGCGACCATCAGCACGCCGGTCACGATCGCGCCGACGTTGGGGATGAACGCGAGAATACCCGCGATGATGCCGAGCAGCATCGCCATCGGCACGCCGCCAACCGCCAGCGCGATACCGCTCGCGACACCTTCGACCGCCATCCCGAGCAGGCGTCCGGCGAGCAGCCGCCGCAACGTCGCGCCCATCTTGACCAAAGTCCTGGCGAACTCGGGGCGCAGATCGAGTGGCACCATCCACTGAAGCCCGCGCGAGTACGTCCCCGGGTCCATCGCGATGAACAGCCCGAGGATCAGGATCATGAACATGCTGGTGATCGCGCCGATCGCGCTGCCCACCCACGACGTCACGCGCCCGACCGAGCCGAGCGCCTGCTTGACGATCCCGTTGACGTCCGACGCGCCCGGCATCAGCCCCTGTGAGGTCAGATAGCCGGTGAAGCGATTGGCCTGCGATTCGAGCGTCGAGCGCAGCTGCGTGACCTGCTCGGTCACCTGCACCCCGGTCAGCACGAACGTCCCGATGAGGAACGCGAACGTCAGCAGCACGACGATCAACAACCGCCAGCCGCGCCCGATCGGCAGCACCCGCCCCAGCAGCCGCACGCCGCCATCGAGCAAAGCTGCGAACACGACGCCGGCGAATATGATCAGCAACGGCTGGACCAGAACGATCAGCAGCGCGATCACGCAGGCGAGCCCGAGCCAGATCGCAGCCCGCTTCAGTTCCTTGCGGAGGAACGGATCGCGCATCTCGATCGGGCTCAACTCGTCGACAGTCTTGGTCTCGGCCATCTCAGTTCGCCTTGGCTGGGTGGAGCGAGGTGCCGGCGCGATCCGGGCGCAGCGAACCCCACCAGCTCAACGGATTGAACGTCGCATCGCCGTCGAGGCTGAAGGTGATGAACTCCGCGCGCCCGCCGAGATTCTCGTACGGCACCGGCCCGCCGAGCCCGAGCTGGCTCAGCGCGAACCGGCTGTCGGCCGAGCGATCGCGGTTGTCGCCCATCAGGAAGACGTGGTTCGCGGGGATCGTGATCTCCGCGAAGTTGTCGCCCTGGCTGTCCGGCTCCAGATCGATCGTCTCGTAGCGCCGGCCGTTGGGCAGCGTCTCGGTATAGGTCGGCAGGCGACACATTTCGCGTCCATCGGGCAGCGTCTCGCGCGCGCCGGGATAGTCGATCTCGCTGCACGGGCTGTTGGTATCGACCGGGATCAGCGTGTCGTGGAGCGGACCACGCTTCACCGCGACGCCGTTGAGGAACACGATCCCGCCGCGCACGGCCAGCTTGTCGCCAGGCAGACCGATGACGCGCTTGATATAGTCGTTATGCGTGCCCGGCGGCGTCACGATGACCACGTCGCCGCGCGTCGGCAGCGAGCCGAACAGCCGACCGTGGATGAACGGCAGCGACACGCTCCAGCTGTCTTCCTGCTGGCGCAGCACCACGCCCTTGAAGATCGCGACCGGGTTCGGGATCGTCGGCGACACGAACGACCAGCCATAGGCGAACTTGGTCACCACCAGCCGGTCGCCGATGCGCAGGCCCGGTAGCATCGATTCGCTGGGGATATAGAAGGGCTTGGCGATGAAGCTGTGGAAGCCGAGCACGACCAGGATCAGCCAGAAGATGCCCTTCACCTCGCCCCACCAGTCGGTGCCGCGGCGGCGGGTCGTTTCCTGTGCGGTGCCGGCCGGTGGCGCGGTATCGGCCGCGGTCTGCGCTAGGGGGGTCTGCGTTAGGGGGGCCTGCGCGAGGGGCTTTTCCTGGAACTCGTTGCCGTCCAACGCCGCGTCCTTCATAGGTTCGTATCCTGGCGCATGTCCGGGGATATCAGAGGTATGGCTTCGATGATCACGAAGGCCTGCGCCCACGGATGATCATCGGTCATCGTCAAATGCACGCGCGCGGCGTGGCCTTCGGGGGTCAACGCGTCAAGCCTCGCTTTGGCGCCCCCGGTCAGCGCCAGCGTCGGCGCGCCGCTGGGGGCGTTGACCACGCCGATGTCGCGCATGAACACGCCTGCCCGAAACCCGGTCCCGACCGCCTTGGAAAACGCCTCCTTGGCCGCAAACCGCTTCGCCAGCGTGCCGGCCTTGGTAAAAGGCCGCCGCGCCGCTTTCGCCCGCTCGACATCGGTAAACACGCGCTGCTCGAACCGATCCCCGAACCGCTCGACCGACGCCACGATTCGCTCGATGTTACACAGGTCGGACCCGAGCCCGATAATCATCGCGACGCCTCGGGTCGGAAGACAGGATTTGTTCTCGCGAAGGCGCGAAGGCGCGAAGAGAACAAGAAAGGAAGCGAACTCGGGCCCCTCTCCTTTCTCTTCGCGCCTTTGCGCCTTTGCGTGAACAAAATCTGAAAGCTACCGCGCTGCATCCATAGCCTCGCGCATCAGTCGCACCGCCTCGCCAAGCCCGACAAACAGCGCCTCCCCGACCAGGAAATGCCCGATGTTCAGCTCGCGCACCTGACGGATAGCCGCGATCGGCGCGACGTTGTCGTAGGTCAGCCCGTGCCCCGCGTGCACCTCGATGCCGTTCTTCGCCGCCAGCGCAGCCGCATCGTTCAGCCGCCGCAATTCCACCGTCCGCGCCTCACCCGACAGTTCCGCATACAAGCCCGTGTGGAGTTCGATCACCGGCACCTTGAGCCGGACCGCCGCCTCGATCTGCCGCGCATCCGGTTCGATGAACAGCGACACACGGATCCCCGCCCCCGCCAGCGCGTCGACCAGCTTCGCCATCCGGTCGTAATGCCCGGCGACGTCGAGCCCACCCTCGGTGGTCAGTTCCTCGCGCTTTTCCGGCACGATGCACGCGGCGTGCGGCTTGTGACGCAGCGCGATGCCGAGCATCTCGTCGGTCGCCGCCATCTCCAGGTTGAGCGGGATCGTCAGTTCGGCCGACAGACGCGCGATGTCGTCGTCCGTAATGTGGCGCCGGTCCTCGCGCAGATGCGCGGTGATTCCGTCCGCCCCCGCCGCCGCCGCGACCAGCGCAGCACGCACCGGATCGGGATACCCCGCCCCCCGCGCATTCCGCACCGTCGCGACGTGGTCGATGTTGACGCCGAGCCGCAAGGCGGAATTCGAACCGGGCCGAGATGTCATGGGCATGCTACCGTCGAGAGGAGATCATAGGCGAAACCGGAGTTTTGCCAGATCTCGCCAAAGGTGAAATCGTCGGAACTCCGGTTGGTGAAGACCACGACGGCGATGTCGTCGTCGGGCAGGATATAGTTGCGGGTCTGCACGCCCCCGATCTCGCCGTCGCGCTGGACGATCCGCTTGGCCGCCGCACAGCCCTTTAACTCGCCGGGGAACACCCATTGCCCCAGCGCCTGGTAGCTGCGTCCGCCCTCGGGCTTCCACAGTTCGGCACGAGCGGCGGGCGTCAGCATCGCGCCGGTCATCAGCGATCGATCGAACCGGAACACGTCGCGCGCCGTCCCGATCAACCCGCCCGCCGCACCGAAACTCGCCAGCTCGTAAGGCGGTTCGGCCTTGCCGGCGACAAAACCGGGAACTCCCATCTCGCCGGTTCGCGCCATCGTCATCCCGGCAGGCCAGGCCAGCGCACCGGATCCGTACAAGCCGACGACGGCCAGCAGATAGTCGCAATTATTATAGGCGAACGGCGCGCCGGGTTTTGGCGGCGTCCTCAAGCAATATGATGCATCGGGCGCAGGCGCGCGATAGAAGGACGGCACGCCATCACGCAGGGGCGTGTCGTCGGGATTGGCCAGCCCGGTATGGTGCGTGAGCAATTGGCGCAGCGTCAGGTCGCCGAGCGGGGCGAAGCCTTGCGTCGCCAGCGGTCGGTCGAGATCGCCCGGATGCCGTCGCACGACCATCGCCGCCGTCACCTGCTTCGTGATCGAAGCCAGCCGCCAGCGCGCACGCGGATCATGCCGCTTCCCGCCCGCAGGGTCGACGGTGCCATAGCCTTTCTCGACCAGCACGCGGTCGCCTTTCGCGACAAGCACGACGCCTGCCAGCTTCGCCTGCGCGGCCACCGCATCGACCTTGGCCGAGACGCTCGCAGCAGCAAGAGCCAGCGCTAGGATCATGCCGCAGCCCGGCTCCCGGGCTTGATCGCCGGGATCGCCGCCAGTTCAGCCGGCAATGCGTCAGCCGGATAGGTCGGTACGTCGAGCCGGATCAGCGGGAAGAATGGTACGCCCAGATCCGCGGTCCCGTTCGACCGATCGACCAACGCCGCCGCCGCGACCGTCACGCCGCCCGCGCGCCCGATCGCCGCGATCGCCTCGCGCGACGACAGCCCGGTGGTGACGACGTCCTCCATCATCAGCACGCGCTGGCCCGGCGCGAGCCGGAACCCGCGGCGCAGTTCGAACACGCCGTCGGGTCGCTCGAGGAACACCGCCTCGACACCCAGCGCGCGGCCCATCTCGTGGCCGGCGATCACGCCGCCCATTGCTGGCGAGACGACGATATCGATCTGCGCGCGCAACTCGGCCGGGATCGACGCCACCAGCGCTTCCGACAACCGGGCGCCCCGCGCCGGGTCCATCAACACCCGCGCGCATTGGAGGTAGCGCGAACTGCGCAGCCCCGAGGACAGGATGAAATGCCCTTCGAGCAACGCTTCGGCAGCGCGGAATTCGGCGAGCACGTCGTCTTCGGTCATCGCGGGTCATCGCTCCAAAAGGTCTGTCCGCGCTGATACGAGCGCGCGAAACCGCGTGCAACGAGAACCGGTGCTTCAGGCATCACACGTCACCCACCCCGTCATCCTGACGAAAGTCGGGCCCCAGAGCCACAGGGGAAGGCGTTCGTTACCCTGGGTCCTGACTTTCGTCAGGATGACGGGCAGTTAGTGCGGGCGCCTGAAGGCCCAATCGAGACAAGGCTTGAGGCGAGCCCCCCCGCTGGGTATAGCTCTTCCCAAATCATAAGCAGACATCCGCGCGTCCGGAATCGGGTTCGCTATAAACCGGGGTCAAGAATAACGATGCGCAAGATGGGGATGAGAGGATTTGCGATGGCAGCGGGGCTCGCACTGGCGAGTCTCGGTGGTGTCGCCGGGCATGCGGCCCAGCCTGCGACCACGCCAGCAGCGGCACCTGCGCCGCAGGCCGCCGCAGCACCGGGGGGCGTGTCGAACACCGCACCCACCACCGCCACTGCGAAACCGACGGCCAACCCGTCCAGCCCCGAGCTGGCGATGGACGGGGCGCCGGCGATGACGGTCAAGCCGATGATCGGCCAGCCCACGGACGGCCTGTTCGGCCTCCAGCCCCAGGTGACCAAGAACGGCCAGTTCGCGCACTGGATGCACAATTCGATCCTGGTGCCGACCATCACAGTGATCTCGCTGTTCGTCCTCGCGCTGCTGTTCTGGGTGTCGTTCCGCTACCGCAAGGCGCGCAATCCGGTCGCGTCGAAGACCAGCCACAACACCTTTATCGAGATCATCTGGACGCTCGCGCCGGTCGTGATCCTCGTCCTGATCGCGGTTCCCTCGATCGGTCTGCTGCAAGCGCAGTTCAAGCCGGCCCCCTCCGGCGCGGTGACGCTGAAGGCGATCGGCAACCAATGGTATTGGACCTACCAGTATCCCGACAATGGCGGCTTCGAGATCACCGCCAACATGCTGAAGGAAAAGGCTGACGTCGCCGCCGGCGAGCGTGGCCGCACCGATGCCGACGGCCCGAAGCTGCTCGCCACCGACAACCGCATCGTCCTCCCCGTCGGTGTGCCGATCCGCCTGATCACCACCTCGAACGACGTGATCCACAGCTGGGCGGTCCCGGCGTTCTGGATCAAGCTCGACGCGATCCCCGGCCGCCTGAACGAGACCAGCTTCACGATCGAAAAGCCCGGCCTGTATTTCGGCCAGTGCTCGGAGCTCTGCGGCGCGCGCCACGGCTATATGCCGATCGCGGTCGAAGCGGTTCCGCCCGCCGAATACGCGGCGTGGGTCAAGGCCAAGGGCGGCACGATGCCGACCCCGGGCAAGGCGTCCGACAAGGTCATCCCGCAGCCCGGCGCCGACGGCTCCGCGGCGAAGGTCGAGGAAGCGGCAGAAACCGCCAACGCCACCGGCCCGGTCGAGAACGTGACCACTACAGCCCCCGCGACGACGCAGGGCGCGACCTCAAACCCGGCCGGCGCCGGCAACGCGGGACAGTAAGATGACCGACACCGCTCTCACCCCGTCGGCCTTCGTGTCCCACGAAGCGCACGACCATCATCACGATACCGATCACAAGCCGGGCTTCTTCGCGCGTTGGTTCATGTCGACCAACCACAAGGACATCGGCACGCTGTACCTTATCTTCGCGATCGTCGCGGGGATCATCGGCGGCTCGGTCTCGGGGCTCATGCGGGCCGAGCTCGCGCATCCCGGCATCCAGTATCTGCAGGGCTGGGCGAGCATGCTCCACGGCGGCCCCGCCAGCCTCGACGAATCGCTCCATCTCTGGAACGTACTGATCACCGCACACGGCCTGATCATGGTGTTCTTCATGGTCATGCCGGCGATGGTCGGCGGCTTCGGCAACTGGTTCGTGCCGATCATGATCGGCGCGCCGGACATGGCGTTCCCGCGCATGAACAACGTGTCGTTCTGGCTGCTGATCCCCGCCTTCACGCTGCTGCTCGCCTCGCCGTTCTTCGGTGGCGCGGGTAATGGCTGGACGCTCTACGCGCCGCTCTCGACGTACGGCGAGCCCGGACCGTCGACCGACATGGCGATCCTCGCGCTCCATCTCGCGGGCGCATCGTCGATCCTCGGCGCGATCAACTTCATCACGACGATCTTCAACATGCGTGCGCCGGGCATGACGCTGCACAAGATGCCGCTGTTCGTGTGGTCGATGCTCGTCACCGCGTTCCTGCTGCTGCTCGCGCTGCCGGTGCTCGCCGCCGCAATCACGATGCTGCTGACCGATCGCAACTTCGGCACGACCTTCTTCGATCCGGCCGGCGGCGGCGACCCCGTCCTGTACCAGCATCTGTTCTGGTTCTTCGGCCATCCCGAAGTCTACATCATGATCCTGCCGGGCTTCGGCATCGTCAGCCAGATCATCTCGACGTTCAGCCGCAAGCCCGTCTTCGGCTATCTCGGCATGGCGTATGCGATGGTCGCGATCGGCGTGGTCGGGTTCGTCGTGTGGGCGCACCACATGTTCACCACCGGCCTCAGCGTGAACACCAAGATGTACTTCACCGCGGCGACGATGGTCATCGCGGTGCCGACCGGCATCAAGATCTTCTCGTGGATCGCGACGATGTGGGGTGGTTCGCTCACCTTCAAGACGCCGATGGTGTGGTCGATCGGCTTCATCTTCATGTTCACCGTCGGCGGCGTGACCGGCGTGGTGCTCGCCAATGGCGGCATCGACGATTACATGCAGGACACCTATTACGTGGTGGCGCATTTCCACTACGTGCTGTCGCTGGGTGCGGTCTTCTCGCTGTTCGCCGGGTTCTACTACTGGTTCCCGAAGATGACGGGGAAAATGTACAACGAGTTCCTCGGCCAGCTGCACTTCTGGGTGTTCTTCGTCGGCGTGAACGTGATGTTCTTCCCGATGCACTTCCTGGGCTTGCAGGGCATGCCGCGCCGTATCCCGGACTACACGCCGCAGTACGAGCATTGGAACACGGTCGCCTCGGTCGGCTACATGATCATGGCCGCGGGCATGGTGGTGTTCTTCGTCAATCTGATCTGGTCGCTGGTTGCGGGCAAGCCGGCAGGCGACAACCCCTGGGGCGACGGTGCGACGACGCTGGAGTGGACGATCTCCTCGCCACCGCCGTACCATCAGTTCGAGACGCTGCCGCGGATCGACTGAGGCGTATCAGGGCCATCAGGCCCCCGCCCGGCCGGCGCGGCGAGGCCGCGTCCGACGACACGGGACTTGCTCCCGTGTCGGGGTCAGCCAGAAACAAAGACGCCTCGGGGAAACCCGGGGCGTTTTTGCTTGAATAGCAGTTCTAAGCCCCACTTCGTGTTTCCCCGCGAAGGCGGGGACCGAGTCTGGGCTCCCGCCTTCGCGGTAGAACAGGGAAGCAGAAGGCCTCACCTTACGTCAGCCCCCGTCATCCTGACGAAAGTCAGGCCCCAGGGTCAAAAGCGTCATCCCCATGGCTCTGGGTCCTGACTTTCGTCAGGATGACGGTGTGGATGAGTCGACGGCTCGCCAATCTGGCAGTGGGCCGGCTAGTGGGCTACCGGGGCAAACAGCCGCGAGCAAACCCACGAGCTGATGCGCGAGAAAGCCAGCAGCCCAGCCTCAATCCCGTTACCCCAACCTGATCCCGTCACCCCAGCGCGAACCCGTCGCCCCAGCAAAAGCCGCGGTATCACTCTGAGACTCCCGTTGTGCGCAACGCGAGAGACCCCAGCCTTCGCTGGGGTGACGGCGGCAGGACCCATCGTGTCGTAACCGCCTGACCGCGAGCACGCACCAAGCCACACCGCTTTCCTCCGGCCTTTCCAACGCGTATAGCGTAGCCGAACCATGACTCCCGCCACCCCCCTCCTGCCACCGGCGCATTGGCGCGATTTCCTGGCGCTGACCAAGCCGCGCGTGATGACGCTCGTCGTCTTCACCGGACTTTGCGGCATGCTTGCGGCCCCGGTCGGCGTGCACCCGGTAATCGGCTTCACCGCGATCCTCTGCATCGCGCTCGGTGCGGGTGCCGCGGGTGCGCTTAACCAATGGTACGAGTCGGACATCGACGCGGTCATGCGCCGCACGCAGAAGCGCCCGCTTCCCGATGGCCGGATGGACCGCCAGGCCGCGCTCCATTTCGGCGTAGGGCTCGGCGCGTTCTCGGTGCTGTTCATGGGCGTCGCGGTCAATCTCGTCGCCGCGGCGATCCTTACCGTCTCGATCCTGTTCTACGTGCTGGTCTATACCGTCTGGCTGAAGCGTCGCACGCCGCAGAACATCGTCATCGGTGGTGCTGCCGGCGCATTCCCGCCGCTGATCGGCTGGGCCGCGGCGACCGGTGACATCGCTCTGTTGCCCGTGCTGCTGTTCCTGTTCGTGTTCCTGTGGACGCCGCCGCATTTCTGGGCGCTCGCGCTGTTCATGAAGAGCGATTACGCCGCCGCGGGCGTACCGATGCTCCCCGTCGTCTCGGGGGAGCGGACCACGCGGACGCAGATCGGGCTCTACACGATCCCGATGGCGGCGGTTGCGATCCTGCCCTGGCCGCTTGGGCTGACGGGGCCGATCTACGGCATCGCGGCCATCCTGCTCACCGGCTGGTTCGCGCTGCTCGCCATCCGCGTGGCCAAGCGCACCACGCATGCCGACGATGCGATGAAACCGGAGAAGGCCTTGTTCAAATACTCGATCCTGTATCTGTTCGTGATGTTCGGCGCGCTGGTCGTCGACCGGTGGTTCGCATGAGCATTCCCGATCCTATCCGCGAGGAAGACCTGATCCGCAGCCGCCAGCGTGGCCGTGCGCGAGTCATGGCGCTGCTGCTGGGTGCATTCGTCATCCTGATCTTCGCGGTCTCGATCGCCAAGATCCGCGCGGGGATGCCACACTGATGGCTACTTGGCGCACGATGTCGCGCACCAACCGCACCGCGGCGCTCGCGGTTCTCTTCATCTGTTTCATGACCGGGCTCGCTTGGGCCAGTGTGCCGCTCTACCGGCTGTTCTGCGCCGCGACCGGACTTAACGGCACCACCAACCGCGGGCTGGCCGCCCCCGGCGCGGTCGACCACAAGATCCAGATCGACTTCGACACCAACGTCAGCCCCAAGCTGCCGTGGAAGTTCACACCCGAGAATCGCTCGGACACGGTCGATATCGGCGCGCGCGACATGGCGTTCTTCACCGCCACGAACACGTCGAACAAGCCGCTCACCGGTACCGCGACGTTCAACGTCCAGCCCGCGCAGGCCGGCAAGTATTTCACCAAGATCCAGTGCTTCTGCTTCACGCAGCAGACGCTCAAGCCTGGCGAGACCGCGCGGATGCCGGTGATCTTCTTCGTCGATCCGAAGATCCTCACCGATCCCGACGCCGCCGATATCCAGACGATCACGCTCAGCTATACGTTTTACCCGGTGGATTCCGCGAAAATCGCAAGCTAGGGTGCGGCAAAACGACTAGGGGAGTACCAATGGCTGGCGCCAAGAACCATGATTACCATATCCTGCCGCCGAGCATCTGGCCGTTGGTCGGATCGTTCTCGGCGCTGATCATGGCGGTGGGCGGCATCATGTGGATGCACGGCGGCCATATCGACAAGCCCAATGGCGGCGGCTGGATCTTCTTCATCGGCCTGACCGGGCTGCTCTTCACCTTCTACAGCTGGTGGGCACAGGTCATCAAGGAAGCGCACGACGGCGATCACACGCCGGTCGTGCAGCTCCATTTCCGCTACGGCATGATCCTGTTCATCGCTTCCGAAGTGATGTTCTTCGTCGGCTGGTTCTGGGCGTTCTTCGACTTCTCGCTGTTCCCCACCGCGATGACCTTCGCCGACGGCACGGTCACGCGGGCGGTCGAAGGCGGCGCGGCGATCGTCGCGCAATGGCCGCCCAAGGGCCTGACGGTCATCAACCCGTTCGAACTGCCGCTGCTCAACACGCTGATCCTGCTCACCTCGGGCACCACGGTGACCTGGGCGCACCACGCACTGATCCACAACCAGCGCGGCGGCGAGAAGACCGGGCTCTGGGGGATGATCGGCGTCGGCAACCGCGACGGTGTGCTCAAGGGCCTGTGGCTGACCGTCATCCTCGGCGCGCTGTTCAGCTCGATCCAGGCGTATGAATACGTCCACGCGCCGTTCCCGTTCAAGGGCATCAACTACGGCGCATCGTTCTTCATGGCGACCGGCTTCCACGGCTTCCACGTGCTGATCGGCACGATCTTCCTGATCGTCTGCCTGGTCCGTGCCTACAAGGGCGACTTCACCCCGCGCCAGCATTTCGGGTTCGAGGCGGCGGCGTGGTACTGGCATTTCGTCGACGTCGTGTGGCTGTTCCTGTTCGTCACCGTCTACGTCTGGGGCGGCTGGGGCGCCCCCGTCCACGGCGGTTGAGCTTTGCTAGTTTTGGGGTGAGCCACCACCCCGGCAGGCACCACCCCGGCGAATGTCGGGGCCCAGTTGGCAAGGTCGCAGTAGCGAAGCGCCGTCCTCCGTCAGCAACGTCCCCGAACTGGGCCCCGGCCTTCGTCGGGGTGGTGGCGAATAGCAGGACGTTCACTCAAGCTTCCGCGCTAAACTTGTTCTCCCGCGAAGGCGGGAGCCCAGTCTGGGTCCCCGCCTTCGCGGGGAAACAAGCTTCTGGCGTACCCGGGTTTTACGGACGGGAAAGCTGACCGCATGACCGAAGACCCCTACCCGCTCGGCAACGCCCCCACGATCGCACAGGTCGCGCTCAAAGGTCTGTGCCCGCGCTGCGGCAAGCCCACGCTCTTCGCGAAATGGTCCAACTTCGCTGATCGTTGCCCGAACTGCGGGCTAGACTTCAGCAAGTTCAACGTCGGCGACGGCCCTGCCGCCTTCCTCACGTTGATCCTCGGCGCGCTTGTCGTCATCCTAGCGATCACGCTCGAACTCAAAGTCCATCCGCCACTCTGGCTCCACATGCTGATCTGGATCCCCTTCACCGCCGGCGGGGTGGTCCTCTCGCTCCGAGCAGCAAAGGGCGCGCTCATGTCCGCCGAATACCGCAACGCAGCCCGCGAAGGCCGAATCGACCCGTGACCCACACCGCACGACGCATCCCGATCATCCCTACCATCCTCGTCACGCTCGCAATCGCCGCGATGATCGCGCTAGGCCTGTGGCAACTCCTCGACCGCCTCCCGAGAAAGGAAGCGTTCCTCGCGCAGCTCGCCGCCAATCCCGCCAAGCCGCCGATGGCCTTCCCGCGGTTCCCCGACGAGACGCTGCTGTTCCGCCGCGCCTCCGGCCTCTGCCTACAGCCGACCGACATCAAACTCGCCGGCGCCGGCAAGTCCGGCTTCCGCGCGATCGCCGAATGCAAGACCGGCGCGGAGGGCCCCGGCATGATCGCCCAGCTCGGCACCACGCGCGATCCGATGGCCAAGATCGCCTGGACCGGTGGCGAAGTCTCGGGCTTCATCAGCCACGCACCCGATGGCCGTTCGCTGATCGGATCGCTGTTCAATCACACCCCGCAGCGCCTGATGCTGGTCGCCGATACCCCGCCATCTAATGTTACGGGGGCTGGGCTCAGCCCCAACGGCAAGCCCGACCTCGACTCGGTCCCCAACAACCACCTAGCCTACGCCGGCCAATGGTTCTTCTTCGCCGCCATCGCCGCGATTATCTACACGCTCGCGCTCCGCCGCCGGCCACGGACGGAAATGGAACCGCGCTGACTCGATCCTCCCCCGCAAGGGGGAGGTGGCTGGCGCTTGCCAGACGGAGGGGGCGGTAAGCGATGACCGGCGTTCCGTGTCCTCCCCTCCGTCGCCTTCGGCGCCACCTCCCCCTGGCGGGGGAGGATTGTAATAGGCCGTTCTCCTACGGACGCAGGAGCCCAGGGTACCGCGCGCATCCCTGCGTAACCCTGGATTCCTGCGTTCGCAGGAAAACGGAAAGCGTGCAGCTTGTTCCCTTCCGCTCAGCCCGCTAACCGCGTGACCATGCGTTACATCAGCACCCGCGGCTCGGCGCCCGTCCTCGATTTCGAAGCGGCGACGCTCGCCGGCCTCGCCTCCGATGGCGGCCTCTACCTCCCCGACGCGTGGCCGACGCTGACGCGAGACGAGATCGCCGCGCTCGCCGGGCTGTCGTATGTCGACACCGCGGTTGTCGTAATGGCGCCATTCGTCGGCGACGCGATGTCCCGCGAAGAGCTGAAGTCGCTCTGCGAACAGGCATACGGTCGCTTCTCGCACGCAGCCGTGACCCCGCTGTTGCAACTCGACCACGACCAGTGGCTGCTCGAACTCTTCCACGGCCCGACGCTCGCGTTCAAGGACGTCGCGCTCCAGCTGCTTGGCCTCTTCTTCGAGCGCTTCCTCGCCGGCACGGACAAGCGCCTGACGATCGTCGGCGCGACCAGCGGCGACACCGGCTCGGCCGCGATCGACGCGGTCGCGGGGCGCGAGGGGATCGACATCTTCATGCTCCACCCGGTCGGCCGCATCTCCGACGTGCAGCGCCGCCAGATGACCACGGTGCTCAGCCCCAACGTCTACAACATCGCCATCGAAGGTAGCTTCGACGACGCCCAGGCATTGGTGAAAGCGATGTTCAACGACCGCGCCTTCTCGACCAAATTCGCACTGTCGGCGGTCAATTCGATCAACTGGGCCCGCCTGATGGCGCAGGTGGTGTATTTCTTCTACGCCGCCGTCCGCCTCGGCGCGCCCGATCGCGAAGTCGCGTTCGCGGTCCCGACCGGCAATTTCGGCGACGTGTTCGCGGGCTATGTCGCGGCTAAGATGGGGCTGCCGGTGGCCAAGCTGGTGGTCGCGACCAACGTCAACGACATCCTCCACCGCGCGCTCAGCACCGGCGACTATTCGAAGGGCGGCGTCCAGCAGACTCCGACCCCGTCGATGGACATCCAGGTCAGCTCGAACTTCGAGCGCCTGTTGTTCGACCTCGGCGACCGCGATGGCGTAGCGCTCGCCGCACAGATGGCTGGCTTCGAGTCCTCGGGAGCGATGCGCCTCACCAACGCGCAGTCGGAAGGCGCCTCGGCCCTTTTCCAGAGCGAGCGCATCGACCTCGACGACATGACGCTGGCAATGCGCTGGGCCCACGAGCACGCCGGCCAGGTGATCGACCCGCACACCGCGATCGGCCTCGCCGCCGCGCTGCGCACCGAAGTCCCTGCCGGCGTCCCCATCGTCACACTCGCCACCGCGCATCCCGCCAAGTTCGGCGACG
The DNA here is from genome assembly GCF_040407565.1 of Sphingomonas faeni. Lineage (GTDB taxonomy): Bacteria > Pseudomonadota > Alphaproteobacteria > Sphingomonadales > Sphingomonadaceae > Sphingomonas > Sphingomonas faeni_F. The sequence goes on along the minus strand of NZ_JAPZPR010000006.1, from coordinate 303,019 downwards.
CGGTCGAGCGCGCCACCGGCGTCCGTCCCTCGCTGCCCACCCGCGTCGGCGACCTGTTCGACCGCGAGGAACGCTACGCCACGCTCCCGGCGACGTTCGACGCGATCACCGCCTACATCACCGAGCGCGCGAAGCCATCGGCATGAAGCTGCATACCCTCATCGGCGAACCCTGGGCGGATTACGGCCTGATCGACTCGGGGAACGGCAAGAAGCTCGAACGCTATGGCCGTTTCCGCTTCATCCGGCCCGAGCCGCAGGCGATGTGGGCACCCGCTTCAACCAACTGGCAGGCGCAGGGCGAATTTGTCCCCGGCTCGGACGAGGACGGCGGCGGCCGCTGGGAATTCTCCGAGCCCGTGCCCCGCGAAGGCTGGACGCTCAAGTGGAACGAGGTGTCGTACACCGCGCAGACCACGCCGTTCCGTCATCTTGGTTTCTTCCCCGACATGGCGCCGGTGTGGAGCTGGATGCGCGAGCGCGTCGCCGGGCTCGACTCGCCCGAATGCATGAACCTGTTCGGCTATACCGGCGTCGGCACGCTGGCGATGGCGACCAAGGGCGTGCGCATGGTGCACGTCGATGCGTCGAAGAAGTCGGTCGAGGCGGCCAAGGCGAATGCGAAACTGTCGGGTATGGCCGACGCGCCGATCCGCTGGATGACCGATGACGCCGCGAAGTTCGTCGCGCGCGAGGTTCGGCGGGGGCGGCGGTATGACGGGATCCTGCTCGATCCGCCGAAATATGGGCGCGGGCCTGAGGGTGAGGTGTGGCGGCTTGAGGAGGATCTCCCAAAGCTGATCGCCGATTGCCGGAAACTGCTCGATGAGAACTCGCGCTTCCTGTTCCTGACGGTCTACGCAGTGCGGATGTCCGCGCTCGCGATCGGTGAATTGCTGAACCAGGTCTTCGCGGACCTCCCCGGCAAGGTCGAAGTGGGCGAACTCGGCGTCCGCGAAGAAGCGCGCGGCCTGACGCTCCCCACCGCAATCTGGGCCCGCTGGAGCCGCTGAGCCCGCCCACCTTAACCACCACCCCGGCCAGTTGGGGACTGAGTTAACTGCGCGCTGTCCTCCGTTACTGCAACCTTTCCAACTGGACCCCGGCCTTCGCCGGGTGGTGTTTTTAATTCAATAGTTGAGCGCGCCTCGAGCGCCGTTCCCCCGCGAATGCGGGGGTCCAGGAGCCAGGAACGATATCGCTTGTGACCCTGGGCCCCCGCCTTCGCGGGGGAACAAGAATAGGACTCAGCCGGGAATCTGCTGCGAGATGCAGTGGAAGCTCCCGCCCCCGGTCAGGATATGATCCGCACGCTGCCCCACCACCTCGCGGTCCGGAAACAGCGCCTGGATCGCCACGACCGCCGCCTGGTCGTTCTCCGCCCCATACAACGGCACCACCACCGCAGCGTTGCCGATATAGAAGTTCATGTAGCTCGCCGGCACGACCTCCTCGTCGCGCAGCACACGCCCCGGCGACGGGATCGTCACGACCTTCAGCCCGGCCGCCTCGGCATCGCGCGCCGCGTTCTGGTACACCTGCCAGTTCGGATCGTTGTCGGTCGCCTTGGGGATCGCCACCCGCCCCTCACCGACGAACCGAGCGAGATTGTCGACATGGCCGTCGGTATGATCGTTGACCAACCCGTCGCCCAGCCACACTACGCGGGTATAGCCGAGATCGGACGCTAGCCGCGCCTCGATCTCCCCCTTGCTCAGCGACGGATTGCGGTTGCGGTTGAGCAGGCACTGCTGCGTCGTGACGACCGTCCCGGTACCATCGCCATCGATCGCGCCGCCCTCGAGAACCCAGTCGCACGTCTCGACCTGCTTGTGCCGGCTTTCTGCCAGCCGCTGCCCGATCGTGTCGTCGCCGGGCAGGTCGTACTTCCCGCCCCAGCCGTTGAACCGGAAGTCCCGCGCGCTGCCGTCGCCGACGATGATCGGCGCGGTATCGCGCAGCCAGATATCGCCGAACGGCTCGACCACCACGTCCGCGAACGGGGCCAGCTTCTTGGCGGTGGTCGCCGATCCGACGTCGGCCGCGACCAGGATTACCGTCTCGCCCTTGCCGCCGGCATGCACCGCCTTGGCAAACGCGACGACCTCGTCCCGTGCGGGCTCCAGATCCTCCAGCCACAGGTCCGCATGGCTCGGAAAGCCGATCCAGACGGCCTTGTGGTGCGCCCATTCGGCGGGGGTAGAGACGGTCGTGGTCACTTACTTGGCTCCTGCGCGATCGCGGTCACGGATGCCGCGGAATTCGGCGGTCTTATACCAGTTCGGCCACAGACTGGTATCGTCCGCGAGCTTGCGCCCGAGCCCGTAATAGATCGTCAGGTCCTCGACCGCGCCCGGCCAGTCCCACTTCGCGTCATATTCGTCCGCCGGCTTGTGATAGCGGTGCGCGACATAATCCTCGCGCTTGGCATGTCCCGCCGCGGTCCCACCGACGACGAGATCCTCGCCGCTGCCGCCATCGAGCATCGGCACGCCCAGCTTGGCGAAACTGAAGTGATCCGACCGGTAGTAGCCGCCCCGCTCCGGGTTCGCCTCGACACCGATCACGCGGCCCTCGGCGGCGACGAACGGCTTCACCAGATCCTCGATCTCCGACTTCCCCGCGCCGGTCAGCACGAAATCCTTCGCCCGGCCGTCGACGTTCAGCACGTCCATGTTCACCCCACCGACGGTGTGCGCGAGCGGATAGATCGGATGCTCGGCATAATAGCGCGACCCGAGCAGCCCGGACTCCTCCGCCGTCACCGCGAGGAACGCGATCGAGCGCTTGGCCGGCCCCGCTTTCACCTGAGCCTCGGCCAATGCCACCAGCCCGGCGACGCCGCTCGCATTATCCGCAGCGCCATTGCAGATATCGTCGCCATCGACCGCGTCGCAGCGCCCGAGGTGATCCCAATGCGCCGAATACATCACATAATCATTGGGCGCCCCCCCTTGAGCTATGGCCGTCCCCGGCAGCACACCGATGACGTTCTTCGACGCCTGCCGCTTGATCGTGTTGTCGAACCCACCGCCAAACTTCAGCCCGAGCGGGACCGCCTTGAACCCCTTCACCTTCGCCGCCGCCGCCAGCGTCGCGTAATCCTTGCCCGCGCTCGCGAACACGCGCTCCGCCGCGGGCTTCTGCATCCAGCCGACGATCTGCGACTGGTCGAGATGATCGCCCTTCTCGTCCAGCTCGAGCTGCGGCCCGGTCCAGGACGACTGCACCACCGCCCACGGATACGCCGCCGGCTCGGTATCGTGGACGATGATCGCCGCCGCCGCGCCGTGCTTGGCGGCGTTCTCGAACTTGTACGGCCAGCGCCCGTACCACGTCATCGCGCGCCCCTCGAACGGCCCGTCGCGCGACATCGTCTGCCAGTCGGCGTCGTTGATGAGGATGACCACGGTCTTCCCCTTCACGTCGGTGCCGGCATAATCGTCCCACCCCTTTTCGGGCGCGGTGATGCCGTAGCCGACGAATACCACGTCGCTGTTCGCCACCGCGGACTTCGGCGCCACGCGGTACGTCCCCGCAACCATGTCGGTGCGGTACGCGAGGCTGACAGGTGCCTTGCCGCCGGTGAAGCTGAACGGCGCGACGTTGCCCGCGGTGATCTCGACCATCGGCACGTCCTGCGTCCACGACCCCTTGTTACCGGGCTTCAACCCCGCCGCCTTCATCCGCTCGACGATATATGCGACCGTCTTCGCCTCGGCGGGCGTGGTCGGCGCGCGGCCTTCGTAGGCGTCCGACGAGAGCACCTGCGTGACGGTCTTCAACGTCTCGACCGAAATCGCGGGGGTCGTCTGCGCGGACGCAGCGGTCCCGAGCAGCAGGAGAGACAGGATGGCAGCGCGCATGATCATTCCCCATTTGGTTGCGCGCGTTCTGGCAAAGCCCGGCGCGCATGTCCACGAGGCGACAAGGCGCAACGAAAAAGGGCGGCCCCGCAGGACCGCCCTTTTCCATTCCAAACCGCGCCGTGGCAAAGCCACGTCGTCGAACGTCGCTTGAGCGACGCCGGCCGGTCGACGAATTTTCTCGGCTTAACGCGAGTAAAATTCGACGACCAGGTTCGGCTCCATCTTCACCGGGTAAGGCACTTCGTCGAGCGTCGGGACGCGCGTAAAGGTGACCTTGGCGGCGCCGTCGGTGGCGACGTAGTCGGGGATCTCACGCTCGGCGAGGCTCTGCGCTTCCATGACCAGCGCCATTTCCTGCGCCTTGGTGCCCAGCGTGATCTCGTCGCCGACGAAGCAGCGACGCGAGGCGATGTTGCACTTCACGCCGTTGACGCGGATGTGGCCGTGCGAGACGATCTGGCGAGCCGCGAAGATCGTCGGTGCGAACTTGGCGCGGTAGACGATCATGTCGAGGCGCTGCTCAAGCAGGCCGATCAGGTTCTGCGAGGTATCGCCCTTCAGACGCGCAGCCTCGTGGTAGCACGCACGGAACTGCTTCTCGGTCACGTCGCCATAATAGCCCTTGAGCTTCTGCTTGGCGCGCAGCTGGATACCGAAATCGCTGACCTTGCCCTTGCGGCGCTGGCCGTGCTGGCCCGGGCCGTATTCGCGCTTGTTGACCGGCGACTTGGGACGACCCCAGATGTTCTCGCCCATACGGCGATCGAGTTTGTACTTCGCGCTTTGACGCTTCGACATAGTAAGTCCTTGGCAAATGCTAACAACGTGATCTGCCTTCCCGATCCGAAAACCGGTTCCCACGTTTGCGGGGAAGGCAGGGTTTGTCCCGGTATCGCTCTGCTTGCTGTACGAGACAGGGCAGGGCCACCGCTTCACCGGGGTGCAGGGCCATTGCGAAGGCGGGCGCCTAGACGGGAGGGACGTCAGAGTCAAGCTCGGCGGTCGTGCTGGACAGGCTGCGAGCGTCTCGGCAAGAGGCGGCGCATGACCATACTATCCGGCCCAGACTGCACGACCATGACCGACGTCCGCGCGGGCGTCGACGCGCTCGACCGAGAGTTGGTCGCGTTGCTCGCCAAGCGGTTCGCATACATGGACGCCGCCGCACGCATCAAGCCCGAGCGCGGGCATGTGCGGGACGAGGCGCGGAAGACGCAGGTCATCGAGAATGCGCGCGCCGAGGCGGTGAGGCTCGGGGTGCCGGACGCGGTGGTTGCGGACCTATGGGAAGCGCTGGTCGAAGCGTCGATCGCCTATGAACTGGCGGCGTTCGACAAACGCTAGCCCCACCCACCAAGAGTCCCCCGTCTCGTCTCGTCCCGTCCCGTCCCCCTCCCGACCCCGTCCGAATCCCGACCCCACCCCCGTTCGTGCTGAGCGAAGTCGAAGCACCTTCGCTTGGGGCACACCCTTCGACTTCGCTCAGGGCGAACGGAAAGAGTAGCGAACGGAGGCTGGCGGGTCAGTCGGGCCTCAAACCCGCGGCTTCTTCCCCCCCAGCGACGACAACACCCCGCGGAGAGTCCGAATCTCCTGGCTCGACCAGCCCGGCTTGGTCAGCAGCGTGCGCAGCGTCCGCCGCGTCGACTGCATCTTGTCGGGCAGATGGAAGAACCCCGCCCCCATCAGCATCGCATCGAGCTGCCCGATCATCCCGTCGAGCTCCTCCTGCGGCGCGGGCGGCATGATCGGGTTGATCGACGGCTGCGACAGCTCGCGATCGGCGGTCAGCCCCTTCGACCATTCATACGCGACCAGGATCACCGCCTGGGCGAGGTTGAGCGATCCGAACTCCGGGTTGATCGGCACCGTGATGATCGTCCGCGCGACCGCGACGTCGTCGGTTTCGAGGCCGGAGCGCTCGGGCCCGAACAGGATCGCGGAGCGGCCGGGGGCTGCGTGGATCTCGGTTGCGGCCTGTTCGGGGGTAACGACGGGCTTGGTTACGCCGCGCTTGCGCACCGTGGTGGCGTAAATCTGCGCGCAGTCGGCGGTGGCGGCGGCGACGCTGTCGTACACCTTCGCGTTCTGGAGGACGATGTCGGCGCCGCTGGCGGCCGGGCCGGCGGAGGGGTTGGGCCAGCCGTCTCTCGGGGAGACGAGGCGCATTTCAGTGAGCCCGAAGTTGAGCATGGCGCGCGCGGCCTTGCCGATGTTTTCGCCGAGCTGGGGACGGACCAGGACGATGACCGGGGGTGGGGTTTCGTCCGCCAAGGTGCTTCGACTTCGCTCAGCACGAACGGGAGGGGGAGATGGGACATCCTTCCCCTCTTCCGATCGAACATGGTTCTCGCCACCCGAGATGACGCTCTTTTCCTCTTCCGAAAGGATACTCTCCCCGTCTTCCGAGGAGATAGCCGCCCTATCCTTTGCGGGGATGCCCTCCCCCCCTTCCGTTCGCCCTGAGCGAAGTCGAAGGGCACGTTCCCGCGGGGGGATCGCCGCATCGTGCAGATCCGCCCAATCCTCACGCGCAAGCGCTTCCTTCTTGCGCCGCGACCAGCCCTTTACCTGGAACTCCGCAGCGAGGGCCTCCTGTCGACTGCCGAAATCTTGGCACCACATGAGCGTCACCGGGCGGCGCGTCTGCGTGTAGCCCGATATCTCGCCGAGATTGTGCTGGCCGATCCTGCGCTCCAGGTTATCGGTGTGTCCGGTATAATAACTGTCGTCGGCGCAGCGCACCACATATGCCCAGAATGTCATGGGTTGGGCTTACGCGGGGGCGTGACGTTCGGACAAGTCCTTCGACTTCGCTCAGGACGAACGGGGTTGGGAGGCGGAATTACTATCGAGGCCGGCGATCACGCCCGTGCTCACCCCCTCCGTTCGCCCTGAGCGAAGTCAAAGGGTCACTTAGGCCGCGAACCTGCTAGGCCGCGAACCTGCCAAACTCACTCCGCCCGCCCAACCTCCTCCACACTCCCGGCAAAAGCCTCGAAGTCCTTGGCCTCGCTGAAATCCCGGTACACACTCGCGAACCGGATATACGCGACCGAATCGAGCCCCTTGAGCCCGTCCATCACCATCTCGCCGATCCGCTTCGACGTCACGTCGTTCTCGCCCAGCGTTTCCAGCCGCCGCTGGATCCCGCTCACCAGCTTTTCGATCCGCCCAGCCTCGATCGCCCGCTTCCGCGTCGCGATCGACAACGACCTGAGCAGCTTCTCCCGGTCGAACGGCTCGCGCCTGCCCTCGCTCTTCAACACGAATAGCTCGCGCAACTGGATCCGCTCGAACGTCGTGAAACGCGCCGCGCACCCTTCGCACTGGCGCCGGCGTCGGATCGCCGCCCCGTCTTCGGTGGGGCGGCTGTCCTTTACCTGGCTGTCTTCATGTCCGCAGAAGGGGCAGCGCATTCAGACCTTCTTCTTGCCCTTGTAGTACGCGTAGCCCGCGCCTGCGAGTGCGCCGAAGATCGGGCCGATCACCGGTACCGGGATCGCGACGACCGCGCCGAGTGCGCTCCACTTGGCCATGCTCTTGCCGAGGCCGGGGGTCGCCTTGATGTCGTTCTGGACGTCGTCGAACTTCGACATGCTACTTATCCTTGATAGATCGGGAAGCGCGCGCAGAGTGCACGAACACGCGTCCGAACGTCCGCCTCGACTTCCGGGTCCCCATGCTCGCCCTTTTTCGCGAGGCCGTCCAGCACGTCGGCGACCATGTTGCCGATCTCGCGGAACTCGGCCGGGCCGAACCCGCGCGTCGTACCCGCGGGCGAGCCGACGCGGATGCCGCTGGTCTTGACCGGCGGCAGCGGATCGTTGGGGATGCCGTTCTTGTTGCAGGTGATCCCCGCCCGCTCCAGCGCCTCGTCCGCATCGCGCCCGGTGATGCCCAGCGGCGTGAGGTCGATCAGCGCGAGGTGCGTGTCGGTGCCGCCCGACACGACGTCCGAGCCGCGCTCCTTGAGCGTCGCCGCCAGCACCTTCGCGTTCTCGACGACCGCGGCGATGTAGCTCTTGAAATCAGGCTGAAGCGCCTCGCCGAACGCGACCGCCTTCGCCGCGATCACGTGCATCAGCGGCCCGCCCTGGAGCCCCGGGAACACCGCCGAATTGAACTTCTTCGCCAGCGCCTCGTCGTTGGTCATGATCATGCCGCCGCGCGGGCCCCGCAGCGTCTTGTGCGTGGTGGTCGTGACGACATGCGCATGACCGAACGGCGTCGGGTGCAGCCCCGCGGCGACGATCCCGGCGAAATGCGCCATGTCGACCATGAAATACGCGCCGACCTTGTCCGCGATCGCCCGGAAGCGCGCGAAGTCGATCGTGCGCGGGTAGGCCGAACCGCCCGCGATGATCAGTTTCGGCTGATGCTCGACCGCCAGTGCCTCGACCTGGTCGTAGTCGATCAGGTGCGTGGTCGCGTCGACACCGTACTGGACCGCGTTGAACCACTTGCCCGACATCGCCGGCTTCGCGCCATGCGTCAGGTGGCCGCCCGCATCGAGGCTCATGCCGAGGATCGTGTCGCCGGGCTTTACCAGCGCCAGCATCACCGCGCCGTTCGCCTGCGCACCCGAATGCGGCTGCACGTTGACGAACCCGCAGCCGAAGATGGCGCGCGCCCGCTCGATCGCGAGCGTCTCGACCGTGTCCGACGGTGCGCAGCCCTGGTAATAGCGCTTGCCCGGATAGCCCTCGGCGTACTTGTTCGTGAACACCGAGCCCTGCGCCTCGAGCACAGCCTTCGAGACGATGTTCTCCGACGCGATCAGCTCGATCTGCGTCTGCTCGCGTTCCAGTTCGGCAGCGACGCCGGCGAAAACGGCAGCGTCCGCATCGGCCAGGCCGCGCGTGAAAAACCCGTCGGGCTGGACGTCATGAAGTTCGCGGGGCTGAGTGCTCATGCGGGGACCTTTGTGGAAAGTTTATCGACACGGAGTTGATGACGGCCGCCGGCGAAATCGGCGGACAGGAAAGCTTCGACGCACCCCTTGGCCATTTCCTCGCCGATCAGGCGCGCGCCCATCGCGATGGCGTTGGCGTCGTTATGCACCCGCGCAAGGCTAGCCGACAGCGGTTCGGACACGAGTGCGCAGCGGCAGTTCGGGTTACGGTTGGCGGCGATCGAAATACCGATCCCGGAGCCGCACAGTGCGATGCCGCGATCCGCGCTGCCATCGGCGATCGCCGACGCGAGCTTGAACCCGTAATCGGGATAATCGACGCTGGCGGTGCCTTCGGGACCGAGATCGAGCACGTCATGCCCTGCCTCGCGCAGCCAGGCGACGAGCACCGCTTTCAACGAAACGGCGGCATGATCGGACGCGATGGCGATGCGCACCTGGCGTAATCCTGTGACGGGGGATCGGGTGCCCAGCCCCCTACCCTCCCGATCCGGAATTTGCCACACCTGTTCGTAAGGTGCCCCCCCCGAGTATCGCGATCCTCCCCCGCCAGGGGGGGTGGCTGGCCCTTGCCAGACGGAGGGGGAGGACACGAAACAGGAGTTGCCGCTTTCCTCCCCCTCCGTCAGGCTATGCCTGCCACCTCCCCCTGGCGGGGGAGGATCATAGAATGCGATGCCCCCTTAAGGAGAAGCGCCATGAAAGCCCTCACCCTGCTCGCCGCCGCCGCGCTGACCGCCTGCTCAGGCCCTGCCCCCGATACCAGCAGCGACGGCAACATGACCTCCGCCGGATCGGTCGAACGCAAGGTCGCCGCATCCAAGCCCGACGCCGCCACGCCCAACGCACCTAACTACACCGGTCGCTGGATCGGCGTCGAAGGCATGGTCCTCGACGTCGCTCCGACCGCCACCCCCGGCCACTACGCGCTGACCATGCAGTGGGACCTCGACAACAAGGGCAAGTTCGACGGCATCGCGACCGGCGACACGATAGCGTTCGATCGCGGTGGCGTCCGCGAAACGCTGCGCCCGACCAACGGCGACGCGACCGGGCTCAAATACCTTTTCGGCAAAACCGACTGCCTCACCGTAAAGCCCGGCGAAGGCTATTGCCGCGACGGACTTAGCCGCTAGGTTCCCGCCCGTGACTATCGCACATGCCAACGCCGACGCCGCCCGCGCGCACCTCTCCGAAGTGCTCCTGCGCACCGGCCAGGAGGACCGCGACGCGTTTCGCGAACTCTATACGCTGACCAGCGCGAAGCTTTTCGGGATCACCCACCGTATCTGTGGCAACGCCCAAGCCGCGGAGGATGTGCTGCACGAGGTCTATCTCACGATCTGGAAACGCGCCGGTGCCTGGGAACCCGGCCGCGCGAGCCCGATAACCTGGTTGGCGACGATCGCGCGCAACCGCGCCATCGACTGGCAGCGCGCGCAGGGCGTCCGCCGCACGAGCCCGCTCGACGATGCACCGGACGTCGCGGATCCCGGCGAGGGCGCCGAAGCGGGGATGCTGGCGAGCGAATCGTCGCGCGAACTGATCGAGTGCCTCGACGGTCTCGAACCGCAACAGCGCGACGCGATCCGCACCGCGTTCTTCGACGGCATCACCTACGCCGAACTCGCGATCAAGCGCGCCGTGCCGCTGGGCACGATGAAGAGCTGGGTCCGCCGCGGCCTCGCCCGCCTGAAGGATTGCCTCGATGGTTGATCCGATCACAGATACCGGCGTGCCCGAAGACGTCGCCGCCGCCGAACTCGCGCTCGGTCTGCTCGAAGGCGAAGAGCGCGGGGCAGCGCTGCGCCGCGTGCTCGCCGAGCCCGGCTTCGCCGCACAGGTCGAATGGTGGCGGTCGCGCCTGGCGGTCCTGTTCGACCTCTGGCCCGAACGCGCCGCGCCGCCGCATCTCGCAGCCCGGATCGAAGCCAGTCTCGACGGGACGCCAGCTGCCGCGCCAACGAGCCGCTTCGCATGGCCGGTGCTTGCCGCGGTCACGAGCGCGATCGCCGCATCGCTGCTGCTGTTCGTCATGGTCCGCCCCGAGCCGACCGTACCCGTCTCGCAGCCGATCCCCGTCGCGCGGCCGACCAGCGTGCTCGTCGCGATGCTTGGCGATGCGAAGTCGCCCGTCGCCGCGGTCTACGATCCTGCCAACGGCGCACTCCGCGTCGCAGCCGGCCCCGGCGTTCCGGACGCGCGCGTCGCGCAGCTCTGGGTGATCGGCGGCGACGGCGTGCCGCATTCGCTCGGTCTGCTTTCCGGCCGTCCAACCGCGCTGGCCCCCAAGGGCGTCGACCGCGGTCGCATAGCGCCCGGCGCGACGCTCGCGATCTCGGTCGAGCCACTCGGCGGCTCGCCGACCGGCCTGCCGACCGGCCCGGTCGTCGCCACCGGCGTGGTCGCGCGCGTCTGATGCCCGTCTGATGCCCGTCTGATGACAGCGCGACCCGCCGCGACCGGCGGCATCCCGCCGATCGCGCGCCTGCTCGGGCTGAGCGGCCTCCTCCCGCAACTCGCGGCGGTCGCGCTGCTGATGAGCGGCGATGCGCAAAGCCGGTTCTCCGCGCTGGCGATCGCCTACGCCTATGCCGCGATCATCCTGAGCTTCCTCGGCGGTCTCTGGTGGGGCCTCGCGGCACGCACCGACTCGCCGCCGCGCTGGCTCTGGTTCGCCAGCGTCGCGCCATCGCTGATCGCGCTGGTCACCGCCTGGCCGTGGATGGTCGGCCTGCGCTGGCCCGGCCCGTCACTCGTCGTGCTCGGCATCAGCCTGATCGGCGCACTGCTGGTAGACCGCGCGCTGGTCCGCACCGGCATCGCACCGCCCGGCTGGATGGCGTTGCGCGTACCGCTGTCGCTTGGTCTCGGCATCCTGACGTTACTGGCGGCTATACTGTGACTCGGGTGCGGGAAAATGCTATACTGACGCTATGAGCGTTGCCGAACACATCACTCAATTGGCTTCCGGGCCCGCGCGTTTCACCACCGCCGAGTTCATGGAGCTCGTCCGTCATCCGCCGATTGCCGACTGGCTAGGCAAGGTCGAACTGGTCAACGGGGAGATTATGCGGATGTCACCGGCAAACGTACCGCACTGGAACGCGCAGCGTATCGCCTTCCTGCGCTTGCAATCCGCCTTCGCCGCGCTCGGCACCGAATGGATCGTCGGGCAGGAACCGACCGTCCGCCTGGCCGCCGACACGCTACGCGAACCGGATGTGGCAGTGCTTCGCGATCCCGATCTGCGCGCGACCTTGTTCGACCGCGTTGCACTGTTTCTCGCTGTCGAGATCGCGGATACGAGCCTCGCGCTCGATCTCGGCGCCAAGAGAAGCGACTATGCCGAGGCGTTCGTGCCACATTATTGGGTCGTCGATATCAACGCGCGTCGGACGCATGTGATGGCCAAGCCCCGCGCCGGTGATTACGAGGACAAACGACTGATCCCGTTCGGCCACCCTATCGCAATCCCCGAACTCAACCTCGACATCGTCGTCGACTGAGCCTCAGGCTGCCTTGCGCAAGTCCAGCCGACTCCAGATTTCCACCAACGCATCCGTCAGTTCGCGCATCATCGCCTCGGTATGCGCGGGCCCCGGCGTAAAGCGCAGCCGCTCGGTGCCGCGCGGCACGGTCGGGTAGTTGATCGGCTGAACATAAACGCCGTATTCCGCGAGCAGCACGTCGCTGATCTTCTTCGCCTTGACCGGATCGCCGACCATCAGCGGCACGATATGCGTATCGCCGATCATCACCGGCAGCCCGGCGTCCTTCAGCATCGCCTTCAGCATCGCCGCGGAAGCCTGCTGCCCCTCGCGCTCGACGCTCGAGCTTTTAAGATGCCGCACGCTCGCGAGCACGCCGGCGACCAGCACCGGCGACAGTGAGGTCGTGAAGATGAACCCTGGCGCATACGAGCGGATCACGTCGACGATCGTGCGATCGGCGGCGATATAGCCCCCCATCACGCCGAATGCCTTGCCGAGCGTGCCCTCGAGGATCGTGATCCGGTGCGCGACCTCGTCCCGCTCCGAGATGCCGCCGCCGCGCGCGCCATACATCCCAACCGCATGGACTTCGTCGCAATAGGTCAGCGCGTTGTACCGGTCGGCAAGGTCGCACACCGCGGAGATCGGCGCGATGTCGCCCTCCATCGAATACACGCTCTCGAACGCGATCAGCTTCGGTGCCGCCGGATCTTCGGCCGCAAGGAGTTCTTCGAGATGCGCGAGATCGTTGTGGCGGAACACGCGCTTTTCACAGCCCGAGTTGCGGATGCCCGCGATCATCGACGCGTGATTCAGCTCGTCGGAAAAGATGATGCAGCCCGGCAGCACTTTGGCCAAAGTCGCCAGCGTAGCCTCGTTCGAGACGTACCCGCTGGTGAACAGCAGAGCCGCTTCCTTGCCGTGCAGGTCGGCGAGTTCGCCTTCCAGGTCGACATGATAATGCGTGTTGCCGCCAATATTGCGCGTGCCGCCCGAACCCGCGCCGACGTCGTGCAGCGCCTCTTCCATCGCCGCGATGACCTTCGGGTGCTGGCCCATCGCGAGGTAATCGTTCGAACACCACACCGTGATCGGCTTGGGACCGTTATGCCCGGCGAAGCAGCGCGCATTCGGAAATGCGCCCTTGTTGCGGAGAATGTCGATAAACACGCGGTAGCGCCCTTCGGCATGCAACCGGTCGATCGCCTGCGTGAACACGCGCGAATAATCGACTCGCGGACCCAAGGTAGAATCCGTTGCCGTGATGCCGTTGGTAATCATAGGCTTGGGCACTACGCCTCGCTTTCACTCGTTTCCAGCGCAATACCGCTCTTACGGTGATCGCTTTCCTCATGCTGGGTGCACATTGCCACGATGCGGCTACGACGCAAGGTGGCACATTGTCCCAGGTTAACGCTTAAAGCTGCTCGATCCTGCCAAACCCGTGCGCCGCCAAGGCGGGTCCGAGCGCGCGCTCCTCGTCGCCCAACCGGGTGAAGACGGCAACGCCCTCCCCCGCGCCCGACCATGATTCGTCCTGCATGAGATGCACGATCCGCCGCGCGATCCCGGGACCGCCATCGACGAACCGCACGCAGGGCGCCGCCGCCGCCAGCTCCGCCTCGACCAACGGAAAATGCGTGCAGGCGTTGACGATTACGTCGATCGAATGGCCACCGGGTTGCGAAAACAAGCCATCTAGCACGGCTGCATAGCGTTCCGGCGCGACGAATCGGCCGTGCAATTTCGCCTCGGCCATCTCGACCAGAGCCGCCGAGCCGTAGCGCAGCACCGTGCAATCGCCTGCAAACTTCGCCGCCAGATCATCGACATACGCCTGCCGCACGGTCGCCTCGGTCCCCAGCACGCCGATCGTCCGCGTCGTCGACAGCAGCGCGGCAGGCTTGATCGCCGGCACCGTCCCGACCACCGGCAGGTCGAGCGCCGCGCGCACCACCGGCAACGCGATCGTCGAGGCGGTGTTGCACGCGATCACGATCAGCCTCGGCCGATACCGCTCCGCCAGCCGCCCCAGCAACACCGGCACGCGTGCCGCGATCTCCGCCTCGCTCTTGGTACCGTACGGAAACCCGGCCGAGTCGGCGGCATAGACGAACGGCGCATCGGGCAGCGCCGCGCGCGCCGGCCCGACGATCGACAGCCCGCCGACGCCGGAATCGAAGAACAAGATGGGGCGCGTGTCCATGCGCGCTCTTAGGCCGGTTCGGCTCGTGCAAACCAGTCCCCGCCCCCCCACCTCGTCATCCTGACGAAAGTCAGGATCCAGAGCCACGAACGTTGCCGCCTGCAATCCTGGGTCCTGACTTTCGTCAGGATGACGGGAGGCGTCAGGATGACAGGAGGAGTCAGGATGACGGATGGTGTAAGATCGATGCCCAGCGACGCCATTTGCCGTCAGCCCCGCGTCGTTTATAAGCCCCTTCAGAACGGGGGACATAGTTGCAGACGGAAATTCTCTGGGTCGCGCCCACGCTATCGCTCGTGCTGAGCTATCTGCTCGGCTCGATTCCGTTCGGCGTCATCCTGACGCGGCTCGGCGGCGCTGGCGATCTGCGCACGATCGGCTCGGGCAATATCGGCGCGACCAACGTCCTTCGCACCGGTCGCAAGGGCCTCGCCGCCGCCACGCTGCTGCTCGATATGGCCAAGGGCGCGGTCGCCGTGCTGCTCGTCGCACACCTGTTCCCCGGCAACGCACTCCTAGCAGCGGCCGGCGCATTCATCGGTCATTGCTACCCGGTCTGGCTGAAGTTCAAGGGCGGCAAGGGCGTCGCAACCCTTATGGGCATTGTCGTCGCACTCCATTGGCCGCTCGGGCTGGTCTATGCGGTCGTCTGGCTCGGCCTGCTCGCGGGCCTGCGGATCTCCTCGGTCGCCGGCATGGCCGCCGCGCTCAGCGCCCCGTTCGCCGCCGCGCTGTTCGGTCGCTTCGACCTCGTCCTGCTGCTCCTCGCGCTCGCGCTGATCGTGCTGTGGAAGCACCGCGAGAACGTCGAGCGCCTTTTCTCCGGCACCGAACCACGCATCGGCGCCAACCGGCAAAAGAGTGACTGACCCGACGGTCTCGAGACTTCGGCTCATCCGCACGACCGGGATCGGACCGGTCACCTATCGCCAGCTCATCGCCCGCTTCGGCAGCGCGGACGCCGCCATCGAAGCGCTCCCGATGCTCGCGCAACGCGGCGGCGGACGTGCCCCCAGGATCGCCGACGCGGCGCTGGCCGAACGAGAAATGGCCGCCACCGCCAGGCTCGGCGCGCGCTATCTCTTCCTCGACGACCCTAACTATCCGCGCCTGCTTGCCGAAATCGAGACAGCCCCGCCGGCCCTCATTTTCCGCGGTGATCTCACCCACGCCACCCGCCCCTGCATCGCCATGGTAGGCGCCCGCAACGCGTCCGCCGCCGCGTGCCGCTTCGCGAGACAATTGGCGCTGCAACTCGCCGAAGAGGGCACCACGATCGTCTCCGGCCTAGCCCGCGGCATCGACACCGCCGCGCACATCGGTGCGCTCGGCGCGGGCTCCAGCGGCGCCACGATCGGCGTCATCGCCAGCGGTATCGACATCGCCTACCCGCCCGACAACACCGCGTTGCAGGAACGCATCGCCACCGAAGGCCTGCTGCTCGCCGAACAGCCCCCCGGCACCGAGCCCAAGGCGCGCAACTTCCCCTCGCGCAACCGCATCATCGCCGGCCTCGCGATCGGCACCGTGGTGGTCGAGGCCGTCCCCAAATCCGGCTCGCTCATCACCGCGCGCTTAGCCAACGAGTCCGGCCGCGAAGTCATGGCCGTCCCCGGCAGCCCGCTCGACCCGCGTGCCCAAGGCTGCAACCTCCTGATCCGCGAAGGCGCAACTTTGGTGCAATCCGCCGCCGACATCCTCGAACAGATCCGCCCGTTCGACCCACGCTCGGTCCGCTCCCCGATCGACGTCTACGCCGCCTCGCCACCGGAGGACGCAAGCGACACCGACCGCCGCCGGATCACCGACCTGCTCGGCCCCGTCCCCGTCGCGATCGACGAACTGATCCGCCAGTCGCACCTGAGCCCCGCGGTGGTCCACACGGTATTGCTGGAACTCGAACTTGGCGGCCGGCTCGAACGCCATGCGGGCGGGCGCGTGAGTCTGGCCTGACGTTCCCCAAGCCGGCGACGTGACCAACACGCGTCGGCATGCATCACGAACAGAGACGTAAGATCCGATCCGCCGCGGTCCCCGCGCTATCTTCGCCGGCGACGACATCCGCCGCCGCCTGTGCCGCCTGCGCCATCGCCGCATTGGAGAGGACGTGCGCGATGACGCTGGCGGTATGCGCGTCGCCAAATCGTTGGCGCTTGATTGTCAGGGCGATGCCCGCCGACTCAAGCCGTGCAGCGTTATCGAACTGGTCGCCGAAGTGCGGAACGACGATCTGCGGGCGGCCTGCTCGGAGTGCTTGGCCCGTCGTTCCTATCCCGCCATGATGAATCACTACCGCTGCCTCGGGGAAGACCGTCGAATGCGGCGCGTAGTGCATGGACAGGCAGTCACCGTCGCGACGCGGAGGCCCCGGTCGCCCCGTCAGGAGAAGCGCGCGCTTGCCAAGCGTCCGACTGACGGCGGCGGCGTCTTCGTAAAAGCGGCCTGCCGATACGACCGCGAACGATCCCAGCGTGAAGATCAGGGGGGCGTCCTCTGCCTGCCGACATTCGTCCAGGAACGCCTCCAGTTCGGGCGCGCGCACCTTGTCCGCGCCGGTCTCGCTATCGAAGAAGGGAAAGCCGGTCAGTGATGCCGTGCTCGGTACATCGGGCGGGAGCATACGCAATGCCGAGGACCAACAACACAGGATCGCTGCCGTCGCCGGGCCATGATCGAGCATCGGCGCCCCCTTCCCGGGACCGAGCCCGTGTTCGGCGCGCACCGCGTCGATGCGCCTGGCATATCGTCGGCGCAGGACGGTTCGCGCCAGCGACAGAAGTGCGCTGTTCCAGCCATGGCCAAAGCGGGTCTGCGGGTGATGGCGCATCAGCTCGAACTGTGGGGCGACCGGCGGCTGCCACGCGGAAAACAGCGTCATCGGTTGAAGGATGATCGTCGCCAGCGGCAGCCGTCGCTTCTCCGCGACGATCGCGGCCGAGAAGGCGAAGGTCGACCCGGCCAGCGCATCGGCTCCATCGGCCACCGCATCCAGAGCGGCGGTGCTGGCCCGCAACGATGGCATCAGGATTTCGTCGATCACGAAATCCCGGTCGGCGAGAACCTTCGCGGCGACCTCTACGTCGCTCAGGCCCAACCGCGCGCAGATCGCCGCAAAGCTCGGCAGGATCGACGCCCCCCCGAGTCCGGCGGCCCTGACCTTGTCCAGGTGATCCTCGGGGACGGCGAGCACCACCCGTTCGCCACGCGCCGCCAGCGATTGGCCGATCGCGATGAACGGATGCAGATCGCCCAGCGAGCCGATAGTGGCGAGAACGATCCGGGCCATGACGGACACTACCCAGCGATCATTGCGTTCGCGAGACAGTGCGATTTTTCCGTACAGGCGTTGCGGAAGCCCTCGTTGTGGCCCCTCCCCCCTCTGGAAATCCCGGCCCGGCGACCGCACCTTCCGCACGTCACTCCGGACCAACCCCCGCTTGACGGCACCGCCCGGACGCCGTCACCCTCGTACGCGTACACGTAAGGACCCCGGTTTCCCCATGCAGCTTGTCATCGTCGAATCGCCTGCCAAGGCCAAAACCATCGAGAAGTATCTAGGCAGCGATTACCGCGTCCTGGCCAGCTACGGCCATGTCCGCGACCTGCCGCCCAAGGACGGATCGGTCGATCCCGACGACGCGTTCGCGATGACGTGGGAGAATTACGCGGACAAGTCGAAGCAGCTGAAGGCGATCACCGATCTCGCCAAGGTCGCCGACCGCCTGATCCTCGCGACCGATCCGGATCGCGAGGGCGAGGCGATCTCGTGGCATGTTCGTGAAGTCCTGCGGGCGCGGAAGGCGTTGCCCAAGGAGGTCGAGCGCGTCACCTTCAACGCGATTACCAAGGCGACGGTGACCGAGGCGATGAAGAACCCGCGCGAGTTGGACGACGACCTGATCGACGCGTACCGGGCGCGGCGCGCGTTGGATTATCTTGTCGGCTTCACGCTGTCGCCGGTGCTGTGGCGCAAGCTGCCCGGCGCCAAGTCCGCCGGTCGCGTTCAGTCGGTCTCGCTACGCCTGATCGTCCAGCGCGAGCGCGAGATCGACGTTTTCAAGCCGCAGGAATACTGGTCGGTCACCGCCGAGATGGAGCATGACGGCACCGCGTTCGCGTCGCGCCTGACGCAATTCGAGGGCAACAAGCTCGACCGCCTCTCGATCGGCAACGAAGGCGATGCCCTGCGCGCCAAGCAGGCCGTGCTCGACGGCAATTTCTCGGTCCAGTCGGTCGAAACGAAGCCCGCCGGTCGCAACCCGCCGCCACCGTTCACGACCTCGACCTTGCAGCAGGAAGCGTCGCGCAAACTCGGCTTCTCGGCGGATCACACGATGCGGATCGCGCAGGGCCTCTATGAGGACGGCGCGATCACCTACATGCGTACCGACGGCGTGCAGATGGATTCGAGCGCGATCAGTGCCGCGCGTCTGGCCGTCGCGAACCGCTTCGACGCGAGTTACGTCCCCGACAAGCCGCGGCAATACCAGTCGAAGGCGAAGAACGCGCAGGAAGCGCACGAAGCGATCCGCCCGACCGATTTCGGCAAGGACAAGGCCGGCGGCGGCGATCACGCGCGCCTCTACGACCTGATCTTCAAGCGCGCGCTCGCCAGCCAGATGGCGTCGGCGCGGATGGAGCGCACCACGGTCGAGATGGCCGACGGGACCGGTCGCAACATCCTGCGCGCCACCGGTCAGGTCGTGCTCTTCCCCGGCTATCTCGCCTTGTACGAGGAAGGGTCGGACGACTCGGCCGACGAGGACGCGCGTCGCCTTCCGCGGATGCGCGAAGGCGATGCGCCTGCCAAGAAGAAGGTCGACGCGGAGCAGCATTTCACCCAGCCGCCGCCGCGGTTCTCCGAAGCCTCGCTGGTCAAGCGGATGGAAGAACTCGGCATCGGCCGCCCATCCACCTACGCGTCGATCATCAAGACGCTGAAGGACCGCGCCTATGTCCGGATCGAGAAGAACCGCTTCTTCGCCGAGGAGAGCGGCCGCCTCGTGACGGCGTTCCTCGAGCGCTTTTTCGAGAAATATGTCGGCTACGACTACACCGCCGAACTGGAGGAAGAACTCGACGACGTTTCCGGCGGCCGTGCACAGTGGCAGTCGGTGCTCGACGCGTTCTGGCGCGATTTCAAGCCGCGCACCAACGAGGTGATGGAGCAGCAACCGTCGGCGATCACCGCCGAACTCGACGTGTTCCTCGCGCCGTATCTGTTCCCGGCCAAGGCTGACGGCGGCGACCCGCGTCTTTGCCCCAATTGCGGCGAGGGTCAGCTGGCGCTGCGTGGCGGCAAGTTCGGTGCGTTCATCGCGTGCTCGAACTATCCGGAATGCAAATACACGCGCCGGTTCGCGCAGCCCGGTGGCGACGCCGAGGCGGATGCGGGTCCGTCGACGCTCGGCACGCATCCCGACACCGGGCAGCCGATCGAGCGCAAGGCGGGACGCTTCGGCCCGTATCTGCAGATCGGCGAAGGCGAAGACCGCAAGATGGCGTCGATCCCGAAGGATATCGGCGAGCTGAACCTGGAGTGGGCGGTCAAGCTGTTGTCGTTGCCCCGGACGGTCGGCAACCACCCCGAGACCGGCGAACCGATCATTTCGACGATCGGCAAGTTCGGGCCGTATCTGAAGCACGCGGGCAAATACGCGCGGCTCCAGACGACGGCGGACGTGTTCGAGACGGGCATGAATGCGGCGGTGGTGAAGCTCGCCGAAGCGGCAGCCGGCGGCGGACGGACCGCGCGCGGGGCTCAGGCGCCGCTGAAGATCCTCGGCAACCATCCGCGCACCGAGGCCGAGATCAAGCTGATGGAAGGCCGCTATGGCGCGTACGTCACCGACGGCACGACCAACGCGACGCTGCCCAAGTCGATCGAGAAGGACCAACTGACGCTTGAGGAAGCGGCGTCCTTGATCGACGCGCGGGCTGCTGCGGCACCGGCAACGAAGAAGAAGAAAGCACCTGCCAAGAAGCCGGCGGCAAAGAAGGCGCCGGCAAAGACGGCAGTGTCCAAGGACGAGGCTGAGGCGAAGGCTCCAGCCAAGAAGGCTTCGGCGAAAAAGGCCCCCGCCAAGAAAGCCGCCCCGAAGAAGAAAGCCGAAGCCTGACCTCTCGATCCTCCCCCGCCAGGGGGAGGTGTCGCCGAAGGTGACGGAGGGGGAGGACACGGAACAGAGGTTTCCCTTTCCTCCCCCTCCGTCTGGCAAGTGCCAGCCACCTCCCCCTGGCGGGGGAGGATCGAGAGACTAGCTCAAGCAGCCCGGCGCTGCGTCAACTGCATCCAATCCCGCGCAGCACGCTGCGCCACCGAGATCTCCCGCGCCGTCATGTCCTCGGCGATCTCAGCCCGGCATTCCTGCGCCGCGATGTTCCCCGACACCGCCGCCAGGTTGAACCACTTGTGCGCCTCGATCAGGTCGAGGACGACACCCGAAGTCCCGGTCGAATACACCATCCCGAGTTCGTAGCACGCCCGGTCGTCACCGCGCGCGGCATCCGCCAGACGGCGTTCGATTCCGATATTCGCATTCTTGAAACTGCTGCCCATGGTCTTGCCCCCAATGTTCGTGAGGACAGAGTGCCGTGATTCGCGCTACGAAATGGTTAATGGGTTAACGTCTGCTTTTTACAACTCGTCCGGGCGGTCGCCAAGCCTACTCAATGGCGATGTTGTCGATCAACCGCGTCGTACCCATCCGCGCCGCGGCCAGCAACCGCCGCGGACGCTCAGCCGCTGGGTTCTCCGCCAGCGTCTCCGCATCGGCCAGCGCGACGTAATCGATCGTGAACCCCGCACCGACCAACGCCGTCCGCGCATCGTCGAGCACCGAATCGACGTCCTCGCCCTTCGCGATCGCCCGCGCCGCGACGCCGAGGGCCCGCGGGAGGGCCACCGCCTGCTTGCGCTGCTCGTCGTCGAGATAGATGTTGCGCGACGACATCGCCAAGCCGTCGTCGTCGCGCTGCGTCGGCACCCCGACGATATCGATCGCGAAATTAAGATCGGCGACGAACCGCCGGACGACGGCAAGCTGCTGGTAGTCCTTCTCGCCGAAATACGCCGCGTCGGGCTCGACCTGGTTGAACAGTTTCGACACGACCGTCGCGACGCCGTCGAAATGGCCGGGCCGCGAGGCGCCGTCGAAGCCGTCGCTGACGCCCGAGACGCGCACCGACGTCGCGAACCCCTCGGGATACATCGTCTCGACCGACGGCAGCCAGAGCAGGTCGCACCCGGCCTCATTCAGCATCCGGATATCGGCCATCTCGCGCCTGGGATAGCGCGACAGGTCCTCGTTCGGGCCGAACTGCGTCGGGTTGACGAAGATCGACGCGACGACCTTGGTCCCCGGCCGCTTCGCCGCCTCGATCAGCGCGACATGCCCGGCGTGGAGCGCGCCCATCGTCGGGACGAGCGCGACGCGCTGCCCCGCCGCACGGAAGGCGGCGACGCTTTCGCGCAACGCATTAAGGTCCCGGACGGTGTCCACGTGAAACTCCTACTCGATAAGTGCGGTCGCGGCTTCTATGAAGGGTGACTGTTACGATCAATAAGGAAACGCGCGTTGGCCACGGGCCCGGATTCTCCTCAAAGCTCAACGCATGTCATCGTGTTCGCCAACGAAAAGGGCGGCACCGGCAAGTCGACGACCGCGGTGCACGTCGCGATCGCGCTGGCGGCCAAGGGCGCGCGCGTCGCGTGTCTCGATCTGGACCACCGCCAGCGCACCGTCGGCCGCTATCTCGACAATCGTGCCGAGACGATGAAGCGCAACGGCTCGGTACTGCCGATGCCGCGCCACGCGACGCTGTCCGACCAGAGCGAGGACCAGTTCGAGGATCTGTGGCACTCGCTATGCGAAGGCTCGGACTTCCTCGTCGTCGACACGCCCGGCCGCGACGATCCGTTCGCGCGCACCGCTGCGGCGCTGGCGAACACGCTGGTCACGCCGATGAACGACAGCTTCGTCGACTTCGACCTGATCGGCCAGGTCGATCCCGAGACCTATCAGGTGACCCGCCCAAGCTTCTATTCCGAACTCATCTGGGACGCGCGGAAGCAGCGCGCACGCGCCGACGGCACGACGATCGACTGGGTCGTGCTGCGCAACCGCCTCCAGCATATCGAGGCGCGCAACATGCGCCGCGTGTCGGACGCGCTCGCGCAACTGGCGAAGCGCGTCGGCTTCCGGATCATTCCCGGGCTCGGTGAGCGCGTCATTTACCGCGAGATGTTCCCCGCGGGGCTGACGATGATCGATTCGAAGGCGTTCGGTAGCATGGGCCTCGCGCATGTCGCCGCGCGTCAGGAACTGCGCGAGATGATGGCAGCGTTGCAACTGCCCGAAGTTGTCGAGCAAGCGCCGGACGTCGCTGCGTGAAGTGGATCGTCGCCGCGCTGTTTATTTGGGCGGCGTGGCATTATCTCCGCCCCAAGCCGAAGCAACGCGTCGTAACGGATGAAGCCGAAGCGCGCTCGATCCTCGGCGTCGACAGCAGCGCGAACGCCGACGCGATCCGCAGCGCGCACCGCCGCCTGATCGCCTCGGTCCACCCCGACCGCGGCGGCTCGACCGAGCTGACCCGGCGCGTAAACGCCGCGCGCGACCTGCTGCTGAAGCGCACGCGCTAAGCCGTTCTCCTGCGAACGCAGGAGCCCAGGGTTACGAACGCTGTCGCTCTTGGCGCCTGGGCCCCCGCTTTCGCGGGGGAACAGCAGTGAGACATAATCGGAGAGAGGCCCATGACCCACCAGTTCGACCCGACCTCGCTCCGCGAATACGACATCCGCGGGATCGTCGGCAAAGCGCTGGGCCCCGCCGATGCCACCGCGATCGGCCGAGGCTTCGCCACCCGCATCCGCGCCGCCGGCGGCACCCGCGTGGCGGTCGGCTATGACGGCCGCAACTCCTCGCGCGAACTCGAAGCCGCGCTAGTCTCCGGCCTCGTCGCAGGCGGCGTAGACGTCGTCCGCATCGGCCTCAGCACCTCGCCGATGCTCTATTACGCCGAGGCCACGCTAGAGGTGGACGGCGGCATCCAGGTAACCGGCAGCCACAATCCCCCCGAGTATAACGGCTTCAAGATGGTGCACGCCCACGCGCCATTTTTCGGCGACGACATCCAAGACCTGGCCGCGCTCGCCGCGTCGGGTGCCTGGAGCGAAGGCGCGGGCGAAGTGACGACCGCGGACGTGCTCGACGCCTATGTCGGCCGGCTGATGGCGGGCTATGCGGGCGGCGCGTTCCGGATCGGCTGGGACACCGGCAACGGCGCCGCTGGCCCGGTGATCGAGAAGCTCGTCCAGCTCCTGCCGGGTGAGCATCATGTGATCTTCGCCGAAGTCGACGGCAATTTTCCCAACCATCATCCCGATCCTACCGAAGAGTCGAACCTTGCCGATCTGAAACGCCTGGTCGCGGAGAAGCAGCTCGATTTCGGACTGGCGTTCGACGGCGATGGCGACCGGATCGGTGCGGTCGACGGGTTAGGCCGGGTAATCTGGGGCGATCAAATTCTCTCCATTCTGGTCGAACCTGCGCTGCGCGAACACCCCGGCGCGCCGATCGTCGCCGACGTGAAGTCGTCGCAGGCGTTGTTCGACCGAATCGCCGAACTGGGCGGGGAACCGGTGATGGCCGCCACCGGTCACAGCCTGATGAAGACCGCGATGACGCGCACCGGCGCGCCGATCGGGGGGGAGTTGAGCGGGCACCTGTTCTTCGCGGGCGAATATTACGGGTTCGACGACGCGCACTACGCGGCGGTGCGGCTGATCCGCGCGGTGCATCTGTCGGGGCGGTCGCTGACCGAGTTGCGCGATGCGATGCCGGCGCTGGTGGCGACGCCGGACCTGCGGTTTCCGGTCGAGGATGTGCGGAAGTTCGCGGTGGTGGACGAGGTGATCGCGCGGCTGAAGTCGGAGGGCGCGGAGATGGACCTCACCGATGGCGCGCGGGTGACGACCGCCAACGGATGGTGGCTGTTGCGAGCCTCGAACACGCAGGCGATGCTGACGGTGCGGGCTGAGGCAAAGGACCAGGCGGCGCTGGATACCTTGCTCGGGGAAGTCGACGCGCACCTCGCGACGAGTGGCGTGACCCGCACCACGTCGGCACGATAGAATACCACCCCGGCGAAGGCCGGGGCCCAGTTGGAAAGGTGGATATAACGAAGCACTTCACTACGTTAGCGACGTCCCCCAACTGGGCCCCGGCCTTCGCCGGGGTGGTGCAGGTGGATAGGGGATCGCTCCACTTGCATCCGCTGCCGAGCCGATTGACTCACCACCACTCCAGCCTACCGTCCCGCCACCACCCAAGGAGTCCCCACGTGGAGCGCCCAGTCGACGAATTCCGCTCCAGCACGCGCCGCTGGCTGCTCGGCAGCTTTGCCGGTTGGGGCACGCTGCTCACCTGCCTCGCCGGCATCGGCTTCGTCATCATCGGCGTCCGCTGGCTCAAGAACCGCAGCGCCAGCTATGAGATCACCGACCAGCGCCTCATCATCAAGCGCGGCATCCTGTTCAAGACGATCGACGAGATCGAACTCTACCGGATCAAGGACGTTCGCCTCGGTTACTCGCTGCTCAACCAGATGACCGACATCGGCACGATCATCCTCACCTCGAGCGATCGCACCACCAGCGGCGGCGAGTTCACGCTCCGCGACATCCCGATGGCGCGCGACCGCCGCGAAGGCCTGCGCAAGCTGGTCGACCGCGCCCGCCAGCGCCGCGGCGTTCGCGAACTCGACGTGGATGACGCATACGCGCTGGATTAAGCGCGCTTTTGTCCCCACATGGCGGGCATGGCGCCCCCCTATCCCAAGCCCGCATATTCCAAGCCTAGGCCGCAACCCCAGATGATCCGGGTCGTCGACCTCGAGACCACCGGTTCGGCCCCGCCCGCGCACGGCGTTTGCGAAATCGGCTGGCAGGACGTCGCGCTCGGCGAGGATGGTCGCTGGGAGATCTATGGCGAAGGCGGCAGCCTGCTCGTCAATCCCGGCCGGCTGATCCCGCCGGTGACGCAGGCGATCCACCACATCCTCGACGAGCATGTCGCCGACGCGCCGTATTGGCATGATTGCGCGCGCCAAGTGCTCGACCCGTGGCCACGCCGGCTCGCGCTCGCCGCGCACCGCGCGGATTTCGAGCAGAAATTCTGCACCCCCGCGCTCACCCGCGATGCCGAGTGGATCTGCACGTGGAAATGCGCGCTGCGGCTCTGGCCCGACTCGCCGAGCTTCTCCAACCAGGTGCTGCGCTACTGGCGCAAGCCGCACGGCATGGAGCACGAGCGCGGTCTGCCCGCACACCGCGCGTTCCCCGACGCCTACGTCACCGCATTCCACCTCCGCGACATGCTCAACGAGGCGAGCCTTGCGCAACTGCTCGAATGGTCGCGCGATCCCGGGCTCATCCCGCGCGTCCGCTACGGCCCCGATCGCGGCAAGGAATGGTCCGAACTCGATCACGAGACGCTGATGGCGTTCATGACCGATCGCGATCCCGATATCCGCTTCACCGCGAACCACGAGATGGACCGGCGCAGCGGCGGTGGGCGCGTCGGCAAGGCGAGCGCGCAGGACTTGCTGCTTTAATCGAAATCAATACCGAGCGACCTAGCGTTTCGCGCGAACCGCGCCTACGCGCGACGAATGGACGTTGAGCCTCCGCAACGATCGGTTTTGCCGGGGACGGCTTTGCCGGGATCGCATTCTCCAGAGTTGGCCTCCAAGCCGCTTGCTGTTCTTGGATTGCGCGTCCGGGAGGACAAGATCGGCCGCGTACTGGTCGGATTCATGGCGCTGGGCTTCGTGGCGCTACTCGCTGCAGCATTGGCGATCGGCGGGATCACCGTCCGCAACCAAGGCTATACCGCCGCAGTGATCCACACGCTCGACGTCCGCCAGGCGATCGCCGACACGCAGATCAAGTTCGAACAGTCCGAAACGGCCCGCCGCGGCTATGTGCTCAACGGCAAGCCGCTATTCCGCGAGGCATATGACCGAAGCGCGCGCGCGATCGAGCCCGGGCTGGCACGGCTGCGCAGGATGACGCGCGACAACGCGACACAGACGGCGCGGCTCGACACGATCGAGACCCGGTTTGCGCAACTGCGGGCGCTGCGCACGATATCGATGGCGCTGGTCGACACCGGCCGGATCGCCGAGGCGCAGCAGCGGTTTCGCGACGACGCGAGCGTCCCGCTGATGCGCGCGATCCGCTATCGCATGCAAGCGATGACCGACCAGGAGAGCGCGCTGCTCGCGGTCCGCACCGATGTCCAGTCCCGCGCGACCGGCCTGTTCGTCGCGGTTGCGGGTGTGGCGGCGACGCTTCTCGTTCTGGTCGCGCTGCTCTCGCTGGTCGTCGTACGCCGCTACACGGGCGATCTGAGCCGCTCGCGCGACGATCTCCGCGCATTCAACGACCATCTCGAAGAACAGGTCGTGATCCGTACCGCCGACCTCAGTCGCGCGAACGAGGAGATCCAGCGCTTCGCCTATATCGTCAGCCATGATCTGCGCAGCCCGTTGGTGAACGTGATGGGCTTCACCGCCGAACTCGCCGCCGCCGCGGTGCCGCTCGCCGAGCTGATTGACCGGGTCGAGGCGGATGCGCCGCATCTGCTCACCGAAGACGCACGGCTGGCGGCACGCGAAGACCTGCCCGAGGCGATCGGCTTCATCCGCACCTCGACGCAGAAGATGGATCGTCTGATCAACGCCATCTTGAAACTGTCGCGCGAGGGACGGCGGACGATTGCGCCCGAGCATATCGATCCTGCCCAACTCGTCGATACGATCATCGGCTCGATCCAGCACGTCATCGACGATCGCGGCGCGCTGATCCGAGTCGTGCGGCCGATGCCGGCGATCGTCACGGATCGGCTTGCGCTCGAACAGATCCTGTCCAACCTGATCGAGAACGCCACCAAATATCTGCAGTCCGGCCGTCCCGGCGAGATCACGGTAAGCGGCGAGATCGCGCGCGGCCGAGTCGTCCTGTCGGTCGCCGACAACGGACGTGGCATCGAACCGCGCGATCACCAGCGCATCTTCGACCTGTTTCGGCGCTCGGGCCCGCAGGATCAGCCAGGCGAAGGGATTGGCCTCGCGCATGTCCGCGCGCTGGCCTATCGTCTCGGTGGCACGATCGACGTGCAATCGACGCTCGGCGAAGGCGCGACCTTCAGCCTCAACCTACCCACAGAATTGACGACGCAGGATATCAAGGCATGAACCAGCATCAGACCGTCGGTATCGTCATGATCGAGGACGACGAAGGCCATGCCCGGCTGATCGAGAAGAACATCCGGCGCGCCGGTATCCTCAACGACATCAAGCATTTTACCGACGGCACGAGCGCACTCGACTTCCTGTTCAACGCCGCCGATGGCCCTGCGAAGAGCGGCCCGGCGATGATCCTGCTCGATCTCAACCTCCCCGACATGAGCGGCACCGATATCCTGGCGAAGATCAAGGCGGAGGGCAGCGCGCTACGTCGTACGCCGGTGGTCGTGCTCACCACCACCGACGACAAGGTCGAGATCGAACGCTGCTACGATCTGGGCTGCAACGTCTACATCACCAAGCCCGTCAACTATGAGAGTTTCGCCCAGGCGATTCGACAGCTCGGGCTGTTCCTGTCGGTGATCCAGGTGCCCGAAGCCGAGTGAGCGAAACGCGCGTCCTCTACATCGACGACGACGCCGGGATCCGGCGGCTGGCAGCGCGTGCGCTCGAACGCCGCGGCTACCGGATGACCGTTGCCGAGACGGGGGCCGAGGGGGTCGTCAAGGCCGCTGCCGATCGCTTCGACCTGATCGCGGTCGACCATTACATGCCCGGCATGGACGGTCTCGAAACGCTCGAAGCACTCCGCCGCCTGCCCGATCCGCCGCCCGTGGTGTACGTCACCGGCTCCGAGGAAGGCCGCATTGCGGTCGCGGCGCTGAAGGCGGGCGCCGCCGATTACGTCGTGAAGACGGTCGGCGAGGATTTCTTCGACCTGCTCGCGGCGTCGTTTGCGCAGGTGCGTGCACGCGCGCTGCTGGAACAGGCCAAAGCGTCGGCCGAGGCCGATCTGCGCGCCAGCAACGCGCGGCTCGAGGCATTGCTCGGCGAAGTCAACCACCGCGTGGCCAATTCGCTGCAACTCGTCTCGGCGATGGTCCGCCTCCAGGCGACTGCATTGACCGATCCGTCCGCCCGCGAAGCGCTTGAGGATACACAACGCCGCATCCAGGCGATCGCGCAGGTCCACCGCCGACTCTACACCAGCAACGACGTCGAGAATGTCGACATGCGGGAATATCTCGGCGCGCTAGTCGACGAACTTGCCGAAACGTGGTCGACCGATGCTCTGCCGCGCGCGCTCAGCCTCGCCGCCGAGCCGATCCACCTCCCCACCGACCGGGCGGTGTCGCTCGGCGTGATCGTCACCGAACTCGTCACCAACGCTTGCAAATACGCCTATCCCACCGGCGGCGGCGAAGTCCGCGTGGCGCTGCGCCGGATCGACGACGATATCTTTATACTCGCGGTCGAGGATGATGGCTGCGGCATACCCGAAGACGCCGTCCCGCGCGGCACCGGCCTCGGCACGAAGCTGATCCGCGCGATGGCGCAGAGCCTGCAGTCGATCGTCGAATACGACCCCACCCATTCCGGCGTCCGCGCCACCCTTCGCGCGGCGGTACGCTAGCCTTCTAATCCTCCCCCGCCAGGGGGAGGTGGCGCCGTAGGCGGCGGAGGGGGAGGCACACGCAACAAGGGTTTCCCCTTACCTCCCCCTCCGTCTGGCAAGTGCCAGCCACCTCCCCCTGGCGGGGGAGGATTATCTCAGAGCGCGCGGACCGCCGCAAGGATCATCCGCCCGGTCAACCGCGCCGTCTCATCCTCCGACAACCGCGGCCGCGACAGCGTACGGTGGCCCAGCCCGAACATGAAGGCGAGGATCAGCTCCTCCGCGCCCTCCAGTTCGTTCTCCTGCAAATCGGGATTGGCGACGCAGGCGAGTTCGCGGATCATCCGCCGGAAATCGCGGCACAGGTCGGCGATCGTGTCGGCGACATCCGCATTGCGATGCGCCTCCGCCATGATCTCGAACGACAGCGCCTCGTCACCCTTCGACAGGGCACGCCGTGCGAGTTCGACGAACCCTTCCTCGATCGAGAACCGTTCCGATTTGACCGAGTCGTTCATCGTCTGCAGCTCGCCCATCTTGGCCGCTGCATCCTCCATCACGATCGCCTGGATCACCGCGTTCTTGCCGGTGAACAGGCGATAGATCTGGCCGACGGACACGCCCGCCGCCACGGCCAGTTCGGACATCGGAGTCTGGTGAAACCCTTGTGTCGCAAACAGATGTCGGGCCGACGAGACGATACGCTCTCGACTTCCCATTTCATGCTGCACTGCACTCAAAATCATATTCCCGACGCGTTTTTTGGTTGACCGGCCGCTCGCACAATCCTAGCGGGCAAGCAAGCGGAATGAACGTTCATTCCGGTGAACCTAATCTGCACGGACGTCGGGATGCTTAACATGCAGCAATTGAACCTCAAGGGATCGGTGGCGCTCTTCGCGCTCGCCCTGCTGTCGGCTTGCGGCAAGGAGCAGGCTCCGCCGCCTCCGCCGACACCGACCGTCGGCGTCGTCACCGTCGGCGAGGAAGCGGTCGTCCTCACCTCCGAGCTTCCCGGTCGTATCGCCGCGGTAGAGACCTCCGAAGTTCGTCCGCAGGTCAGCGGCGTGGTCCGCGATCGCCTGTTCACCGAGGGTGCGATGGTCAGCAAGGGCCAGGTGCTCTACGCGATCGAGGACGCCCCCTACCGCGCGGCGCTCGCCAGCGCGCAGGGCCAACTCGGCGCCGCCCAGTCGCAGATCAACGCGACCCGCCTCCAGGCGCAGCGCTACGGCCAGCTCGTGCAGCTGAACGCGGTCAGCAAGCAGGAGGCGGACAACGCAAACGCTTCCGCCCAACAGGCTCGCGCTAATGTTGCAGCGCAACAGGCGGCGGTCCAGGCGGCGCGCGTCAACCTCGGCTTCACGCGCATCAAGGCACCGATCTCGGGCCGCATCGGTCGATCGCTCGTGACCGTCGGCGCGCTGGTCCAGACCGGCCAGACCGATCCGCTCGCGACGATCCAGCGCACCAACACCGTCTATGTCGACGTCGTCCAGTCGGCGGCGCAGCTGCTCGATCTCAAGCAGGCGATGGCAAGCGGCGGCGTGACCCGCGGCGACGGCAGCGCGCGCGTCCAGCTGATCCTGCCGAACGGCACGACCTATCCGATCGAGGGCCGCCTGCAGTTCGCCGAAGTCACGGTCGACCAGACCACCGGCGCGGTGACACTGCGCGCGAGCTTCCCCAACCCCAACGGCCTCTTGCTGCCCGGCATGTATGTCCGTGCCAAGCTGGTCGAGGGCACCCGTCGCCAAGCGATCATGGCGCCCACCGCGGGCATCACGCGCGATCCGCGCGGCGGTGCGACCGCTCTGGTCGTCAACGCGCAGAACAAGGTCGAGCAGCGTAATGTCACCACCGATCGCGTGATCGGAGACAAGTGGATCGTTACCAGCGGCCTGAAGCCCGGCGACAAGCTGATCGTCGAGGGGCTGCTCAACCTGCGCCCTGGCGCGACCGTCAAGCCGGCCGCCCCGCAGCAGGTTGCCAAGCCCGCCGGCGCGGCACCCGGAGGCGGCGACGCGTCCGGTGCGACCAGCAACAGTTCCGCGCAGGCCGGGAAGTAACCGCCCATGTCACGCTATTTCATCGATCGACCCATCTTCGCGTGGGTCATCGCCATCATCCTGATGCTGGCGGGTATCCTCGCGATCCGGTCGCTGCCGATCGCGCAGTTCCCTGAGATCGCCGCCCCCAAGGTGACCGTCGCGACGTCCTATCCGGGCGCCGACGCACAGACGCTCGAGAACACGACGACGCAGATCATCGAGCAGCAGATGAAGGGCATTGACAACCTTCGCTACTTCGCCTCGACCTCGGATGGCTCGGGCAACCTCGCGATCACGCTCACCTTCGAGCAGGGGACCGACCCAGACATCGCGCAGGTCCAGGTGCAGAACAAGCTGCAGCAGGCGACGCCGCTCCTGCCGCAGGAAGTGCAGCAGGCCGGTCTCCGCGTGACCAAGGCAACCGCCAACTTCCTGCTGATCATCGCGGCCTATTCGGAAAACGGCGACCACGACCAGGTCGATCTCGGCGACATGATCGCCTCGAAGCTTCAGGATCCGCTCAGCCGCATCAAGGGCGTCGGCGACACGCAGGTGTTTGGCGCGCAATATTCGATGCGGATCTGGGTCGATCCGTTCAAGATGTCGAACCTTGGCGTCACCGTCACCGACATCACTTCGGCGCTGACCGCACAGAACGCACAGGTTTCGGCGGGGCAAGTCGGCAGTCTGCCCGCCGTGAAGGGCCAGTCGCTCAACGCAACCGTGACCGCACAGTCGCGTCTCCAGACGCCGGAACAGTTCCGCGCGATCATCGTCCGCTCGGCGACCAGCGGCGCGACCGTGCGCCTGTCGGACGTCGCCCGCGTCGAGATGGGTTCGGAAAACTACAGCTTCCAGGCCCGCTATAACGGCAAGCAGGCGGCAGGCTTCGGCGTGAAGCTGGCACCGGGTGCGAACGCGCTCGATACCGTCAAGCTGGTCAAGGCCGAGGTCAACCGGATCGCCAAGCAGTTCCCGCCCGACGTCAAGGTCGCGTTCCCGATCGACAACTCGACGTTCGTGCGGCTGTCGGTCGAGCAGGTCATCCACACGCTGATCGAGGCGATCGTCCTCGTCTTCCTCGTGATGTTCCTGTTCCTCCAGAACTTCCGCGCCACGCTGATCCCGACGATCGCAGTCCCGGTCGTGCTGCTCGGCTCGCTGGCCGTGCTCCAGGTCGCGGGGTTCACGATCAACACGCTGACGTTGTTCGGCATGGTGCTGGCGATCGGCCTGCTCGTCGATGACGCGATCGTCGTCGTCGAGAACGTGGAGCGCCTGATCCAGGAGGAAGGGCTAAGTCCGAAGGAAGCCGCCAAGAAGTCGATGGACGAGATCAGCGGCGCGCTGGTCGGCATCGGCCTGGTGCTGTCGGCGGTGTTCCTGCCGATGGCGTTCTTCAGCGGCTCGACCGGCGTGATCTTCCGCCAGTTCTCGATCACCATCGTGTCGTCGATGGCGCTGTCGGTGCTGGTCGCGTTGATCCTGACGCCCGCGCTCTGCGCGACGATCCTCAAGCCCGCCAAGGACGGCCATAGCGAGAAGAAGGGCTTCTTCGGCTGGTTCAACCGCACCTTCGACAAGGGCGTCGGCAAGTATGGCAACGGCCTGCGCCGCGTCGAGAAGGGCTGGGTCCGCACAATGCTGGTCTATGCCGTGATCGTCGTCGCGATGGCCTTCATCTTCCTGCGCCTGCCGTCGGGCTTCCTTCCCGAGGAAGATCAGGGCGTGATGTTCGCGCAGGTCTCGATGCCGTCGGGTACGCCGATGGAGGAGACCGCCCGGACGATGGACAAGGTTCGCGATCACTTCATGATCGACGAGAAGGCCAACACCGCGGGTATCTTCACGATCAGCGGCTTCGGCTTCGTCGGCCAGGGCCAGAATGTCGGCATCGCCTTCATCCAGCTGAAGCCCTGGGAAGATCGTAGCGGCAAGGAGAACGGCGTCGCCGCGGTTGCCGCCCGTGCCAACCAGGCGCTTGCCGGGATCCGTGCCGGCATGGTGATCGGCTTCGTGCCGCCCGCCGTGCAGGAACTGGGTAACGCCAACGGCTTCGACTTCATGCTGAAGGACAATGCCGGCGTCGGTCACGAGAAATTGCTCGAAGCGCGCAACATGCTGCTTGGCATGGCCAGCCAGGACAAGCGCCTGATGCAGGTCCGTCCGAACGGGCTCGAGGATGCGCCACAGCTGAAACTGAACGTCGACCAGGCGCAGGCGGGGGCACTCGGCCTCAGCCAGCAGGACATCAACACCACCGTCAGCACCGCGTTCGGTGGCGCGTACATCAACGACTTCATCGACCGCGGTCGCGTGAAGAAGGTGTTCGTGCAGGCCGACGCACCGTTCCGCACGACGCCCGCCGATCTCGGCAACTTCTACGTCCGCGGCACGACCAGCAACGCGATGGCGCCGTTCTCGTCCTTCTCGACGACGAGCTGGAACTACGGTCCGTCGCGCCTCGAACGCTATAACGGCGTAGCCTCGTTCGAGATCATGGGTTCGCCGGCGCCGGGCGTCAGCAGCGGCACCGCGATCAAGGCGATGGAGGAGATGGCGGCCAAGCTGCCCCCCGGCATCGGCTATGAGTGGACCGGCCTCAGCTATGAGGAAAACCTGTCGGGCGGCCAGTCGACCACGGTCTATGCGCTGTCGCTGCTGATAGTGTTCCTCTGCCTCGCGGCACTGTACGAGAGCTGGTCGATCCCGATCGCCGTCCTGCTGGTGGTGCCGCTCGGCGTCCTCGGCGCGGTCGGCGCGGCGATGATCTTCGGGCTGAACAACGACATCTACCTCCAGGTCGGGCTGATCACGACGATCGGCGTGGCGGCGAAGAACGCGATCCTGATCGTGGAATTCGCCGAGGAGAAGATGGGCGAAGGAATGAACGCGGCCGATGCCGCGGTCGAGGCGGCGAAGCTTCGCCTTCGCCCGATCCTGATGACGTCGTTCGCGTTCATCTTCGGCGTGTTGCCGCTCGCATTGTCGACCGGTGCAGGCGCCGGTGGCCAGAACGCGATCGGCTGGGCGGTGGTCGGCGGCATGCTGTCCGCGACCGTCCTCGCGATCTTCTTCGTGCCGCTGTTCTTCCTGCTCGTGAAGCGCGTCTTCAAGCAGGACAAGGCCGGCTCGGGGCAAGACCGCGACCAGGTGCCTGACCACGACGGCAACCGTGACGATAACCGTGACGGCGGCCATCCGCCCCACGACCAGCGGCCGCAGGAGGCCTGATCCAGATGTTCTCGACCAAGATCTCCAGCCGCACCGCGCTCACGTTCGCCGCTGGGCTCACGCTCGCCGGGTGCAACCTCGCCCCCAAATACGTCCGCCCGGACCTTCCGGTGGCACCGAGCGGACCGATCGGGCCCGCCTATGCGGCCGGCAGCGCCGCGAGCGCGATCGTACCCGCGGACACCGCGTGGGAGGCGTTCTTCACGGATGATCGGTTGCGCGGCGTGATCCGCCTTGCGCTCGATAACAACCGCGACGTCCGCATCGCGGTCGCCAACGTCGCGCAGGCGCGCGCGCAATACCGCGTCCAGCGCGCGGACCTGTTCCCAACGATCGGCGCGACCGGCAGCGCGACCTACCAGAAGTCGCCGTTCGGTGCGGTTGGCGGCGGCGTAGGCGGTGTCGGCGGCGGCACGGGCGGCGGCACGGGTGGCGTCGGCGGCGGTACCGGAACGGGCGGCGGTACCGGTGGTGGTACCGGCGGCGCGGGTACGGCCGTCACGGGCAGCGGACGCGCCGACATCTACTCGGCCAATGTCGGTATCTCGGCTTGGGAAATCGATCTCTTCGGCCGCATCCGCAACCTGACCCAGGCACAGCAGGAAGCGTATTTCGCGGCGGAGGAAAACCGCAACGCAGCCCAGGTGTCGCTGATCTCGGAAACCGCGACCGCGTGGCTGACGATGGCTGCGGACCAAGACCGTCTCAAGATCGCGCAGGATACGGAGCGTGCGTTCGGCCAGACGCTGAAGCTTACGCAGGATCGTTTCCGGATCGGCATCGCGTCCGAGCTCGAAGTGCGTCAGGCGCGCACCACCTATGACCAGGCGCGCTCGGACATTGCCGACGCGACCACGCTGATCGCGCAGGACCAGAACGCGCTCAACCTGCTTGCCGGGACGACCGTGACGCAGGACCTGCTGCCCGCAAGGATGCCGGACAAGACACCGACGCTGGAGAATCTGCCCGCCAACCTGTCGTCGGAGGTGCTGTTGCGCCGTCCGGACGTCGCCGCGGCCGAGCACAATTTGATCGCCGCCAACGCGAACATCGGTGCGGCGCGCGCGGCGTTCTTCCCGAACATCTCGCTCACCGCGGCGTTCGGTACGCTCAGCCTCGGCCTGTCGAACCTGTTCGGCAGCGGCAGCCAGCAATGGTCGGTCGCGCCGTCGATCACGCAGCCGATCTTCGATTTCGGCCGCAACAAGGGTAACCTGCAATACGCCAAGGCGACGCGCGACGCGATGCTGGCGACGTATGAGAAGAGCATCCAGACCGGCTTCCGCGAGGTCGC
Organism: Sphingomonas faeni; assembly: GCF_040407565.1. Taxonomy (GTDB): domain Bacteria; phylum Pseudomonadota; class Alphaproteobacteria; order Sphingomonadales; family Sphingomonadaceae; genus Sphingomonas; species Sphingomonas faeni_F. The sequence continues at coordinate 267,250 of NZ_JAPZPR010000006.1, read as the reverse complement.
CGACGCGCTGGCACGTCGTGGCACGATCAACAGCCAGCTCGAGGCGCAGACGTCGCTCCGCGACAACGCGGCGGGGGCGTACAAGCTCTCGCAGCTCCGTTTTCGTGCAGGAATCGACCCGTTCCTCAACACGCTCGATTCGCAGCGCGCGCTGTACACTGCGCAACAGAGCCTGCTCGCGACACGCCTCGTCCGCGACAGCAACGCGGTCGAACTCTACCGCTCGCTCGGTGGTGGCCTGAAGTAAACTAATCCTCCCCCGCCAGGGGGAGGTGGCTGGCGCTTGCCAGACGGAGGGGGAGGAAAGGGCAACGGTCGTTGCGTGTTCCTCCCCCTCCGTCTCCTACGGCGACACCTCCCCCTTGCGGGGGAGGATTGCAGCGCCTTAGTTCGCCGGCTCGGACAAAGGCGCGAACCGAGCAACCTGCCGCCCCACCAGCCGCAACTGCTCGAGCACCGCAGGATCGCTCGCCCCGCCCTCATCGTCGAACTTCGTCACCTGCGTATTGATCGCGGCGGCAAACGGCGTCGGCCAGCCGCGCAACGCATGGACGATCGACCGCAACGCCGCGATCGTGCTCCCCGTCGCCTGCCAACCATACGCCGTCGCGATCAGCCCGACCGGCATGTCCGCCAGATACGGGCGTTCGTCGCGCGACGTCTCCTCCAGCAGGTCGAGCGCGTTCTTCACCACGCCCGAAATGCTGCCGTGGTAGCCGGGGCTTGCGATGATCACCGCGGATGCACCGCGCACCGCCTCGACGAACGCGCGTTCGTCCGCGGTCCGCGTCGTCGCCTTCGGATCGTACAGCGGCAGCCGCGCCATGTCGGCACCGCCGAACATCTGCGTGCGATAGCCCTGCTTCTCGACCGCATCGAGCGCGATCCGAAGTGCACGCTCGGTCGACGAGACGCCGCCGATCGTGCCGCCGATGCCGACGACCAGCGGCAGGACGGCGGGAGGAGTGTCGGAAGCGGCCACGGTTTCATCCTGTTCGAACGTCATGCGATGCTCTTTCCCGTTTCGTGGCGCGATGACAACAGCTTCGGTCGGTTCGCGTCACGCGGACGTCGTGCCGCTGTCGCTAAGCCCCTGTACACGTTAAGCATGCGCAGGAACGGACGGCGTAAGCGCAGGCTTGCCCGAGCTGTCATAGAACGATAATACACCTGACGTCCGCCGCTTGGCCGACCCGCTGGAACGACCGATGCGCCCCGATCCCTTCGACACCAACCGTTCCAGCCCAAGCAGCGATCGCGAGCCCTACGCCTATGAGCGCGAGCGGTTGATCACCGAGCGCGAGCGCCTGCGCCAGAAATACGAAGCGGAGCGCGACGGCGCAGACCCGGAACCCTATGATCGCGACTTCGGCGCGGCCTACGCACCCCCCAGCGCGCCACGACGCAAGCGCCCGATCGGTCGCTGGATCCTGCGCGGCTTCGGCATCGGCATCGTGCTGCTGGTGATCGCGATCATCTGGCTGGCGATCACCGCGCCGCTGTCGAAGTCGCTCCAGCCGCCGACGCCGCCCTCGATCACGCTGACCGCGGACGACGGCACGCCGATCGCGCGACGCGGCGCGATCATCGGCAAGTCGGTCGATGCCTCGAAGCTTCCGGCGCACGTCACGCAGGCGTTCCTCGCAATCGAGGACCGGCGCTTCTATTCGCACTGGGGCGTCGATCCCCGCGGGATCGCGCGCGCGGCGTGGGCGAACATGGGCTCTGGCGACGTCCGCCAGGGCGGCTCGACGATCACGCAGCAGCTCGCGAAGAACGCCTTCCTCGATTCGGATCGCACCGCGACGCGTAAAATTCGCGAGGCGATGATCGCCTTCTGGCTCGAGGCATGGCTGTCGAAGAACGAGATCCTCTCGCGTTATCTGTCGAACGTCTATTTCGGCGACAACACCTACGGGATCAGCGCGGCGGCCAAGCATTATTTCGGCCGCACGCCGGACAAGCTGAACGTGGGCCAAGCAGCAATGCTCGCCGGTCTGGTAAAGGCACCCTCGCGCCTCGCCCCCACCTCCAACCTCGAAGGCGCGCGCAAGCGAGAGGCCGTAGTGGTCGGCGCGATGGTCGACGCGGGCTTCCTCACCAAGGCTGAGGGCGAGGCGGTCCAGCCGCAGCGCGTGCTCGGCAGCCGCCCGTCGCAGCTCCCTAACGGCACCTATTTCGCCGATTGGATCCTCCCCGAAGCGCGCGACCAGGCTGGCGAGATCAAGACCGAGGCGACCGTCCAGACGACACTCGACCCGCGGTTACAGCGCGCGGCAGAACGCACCGTAGCGCGCGCGGGTCTGCGTCAGGCGCAGGTCGCGCTGGTGGCGATGCGTCCCGATGGTCGCGTTGTCGCGATGATCGGCGGCAAGAACTACGCGAAAAGCCCGTTCAACCGCGCCACGCAGGCACGCCGCCAGCCCGGCTCGACCTTCAAGCTGTTCGTCTACCTCGCCGCGATGCGCCAGGGCCTCACCCCCGATTCGACGATCGAGGACCGCCCGGTGACGATCGGCGACTGGACGCCAAAGAACAGCGACGGCCGCTATCAGGGGACGATCACGCTGCGCCAGGCGTTCGCGCGCTCGTCCAACGTCGCTGCAGCCCGGCTCACGCAACAGGTCGGCGTCAAGGCGGTGATCAAGGCGGCACGCGACCTCGGCATCTCGACGCCGATCCCCAGCGAGGCGACGATCGGCCTCGGCACCTCGACCGTGTCGTTGCTCGAACTGACCGCCGCCTATGCCGCGATCGCGCGCGAGCAATATCCGGTCCAGCCGCGCGGGCTCGCCGACGTGCGCGAGAAGGGCTGGTACCAGTCGCTGACCGGCGGCGCGACCGAGATGCCGAGCAAGATTCACGACGAAATGCTCGACCTGCTGGCGGCCTCGATCCGCACCGGCACCGGCCGCGGCGCGAACCTGACGGTCGACGCGTTCGGCAAGACGGGCACGACGTCCGACAACAAGGACGCACTGTTCGTCGGCTTCGCGCGCGATCTGGTGGTCGGCGTGTGGGTCGGCAACGACGACAATTCTTCGAACCCCGGTTTGTCGGGCGGCGGCATCCCCGCGCGGATCTGGCGCGACTTCATGCAGAGCGCGCTGGGAATCGCCCCGATCGCCGCGCCTGCTCCGGTGGTGGAGGAAGTCGATCCTGACGCACTGCCGGCAGACGAGCAGGAGAATTCGGTGTTGCCGCTGGGGGGCGAGATCGAGGGCCTCGGCTTCAACCTGAAGATGGGCGAGGACGGCACCATCTCGGTCGGCCCCTCCCGCCGCGACCGCCAGGAAGGCCCGCCCCCCCGCGACGATCGCCGGGCGCCGGAGGAAGAGCCGGGACCCGACGAGGGGCAATAGTTCGCTAGTCGACGGCACCCGCCCACTCAGCATCACCCCGGTTATCGGCACCACCCCGGCGGAGGCCGGGGCCCAATTGGAAAGGTTGCAGTAACGACACGCAGCCCTTCGCCACCCACCGCCCCCATTTGGGCCCCGGCCTTCGCCGGGGTGGAAGAGTAGAAACTTGGCCTGACGAGGGCAGTAACCTCACCCCCCGTCATCCTGACGAAAGTCAGGACCCAGAGCCACGAATGATACGTCTCGTGGCTCTGGGTCCTGGGTCGAGCCCAGGATGACGAAGTAGCGCGGGAACCTGTCGACGCCCCCGTTGACGCCACCACCGCATCGCAGCATGTCTCTCCGATGCGCTTCTTCTCCGACAACGCCGCGACGATCCACCCGCAGGTCATGGCCGCGATCGCCGCCGCCGACACGCTCGACACTGCCTATGCCGGCGACGCGTGGAGCCAGCAGCTCGACGGCCGCCTGTCCGCGCTTTTCGAGACCGACGTCGCCGTCCTCTGGGTCCCCACCGGCACCGCCGCCAACTGCCTCGCGCTCGCAGCACTCTGCCCTCCGCACGGCGGCATCGTCTGCCACCGCGACGCGCACATCCAGAACGACGAGGGCGGCGGGCCCGAATTCTACACTCACGGCGCCAAGCTGTTCCTCGCCGACGGCGAGGCTGCAAAGCTCACCCCCGACACCATCCGCACCGTCATCGACGCGATCCCCGACGACGTCCACCGCGTCCAGCCGCACGCGATCTCAATCACCAACGCCACCGAATATGGCCGCGTTTACCCGCCTCATGAGGTCGCGGAGATCGGCGCGCTGGCGAAGGCGCGCGGGCTCGGCTTCCACATGGACGGCGCACGCTTCGCCAACGCGATGGCACGCGTCGGCTGCTCGCCCGCCGAGATGACGTGGCGCGCGGGCGTCGACGCGCTGAGCTTCGGCTTCGTCAAGAACGGCGCGATGAGCGCGGAGGCGCTGGTCTTCTTCAAGCCCGAACTCGCCGCCGTCACGCAATATCGCCGCAAGCGCGCCGGGCTGTTGTTGTCAAAGGGGCGGTATCTCGCCGCGCAGATCCTCGCCATGCTCGACGACGACCTCTGGCTCGCCAACGCCAAGGCCGCCAACGACGGCGCGACGAAGCTCGCCGCCGCTGCCGGTGACCGCCTCGTCCACCCGGTCGAGGCGAACGAAGTCTTCCTCCGCGCCACCCCCGAAGAAGCCGCAGCTCTCCGCGCGAAGGGCTTCGACTTCTACGACTGGGCCGCCGGCGAAATCCGGCTCGTCACCGCCTGGGACAGCCCGGCGGACGCGGTCGGCCTGCTCGCCGACGCGATCCGGGAGTTATGACCCCCGGCCCCACCGACCCACCACAGTCGACCCGCGCGGCCGTGCTGATCCCGTTCGGCATCGTCACGCTGATCTGGGGCTCGACCTGGCTCGTCATCCGCGACCAGATCGCGGTGGTGCCGCCGAGCTGGTCGATCAGCTACCGCTTCCTCGTCGCCGGCATCGCGATGGCGATCTACGCAGGCATCAAGCGCGAGAGCTTCAGGTTCGACGCGCGCGGCTACGCGTTCGCAGCCGTGATCGGCATCGCGCTGTTCACGTTCAACTTCAACTTCGTCTACCGCGCCGAGCATTACGTCACCTCCGGGCTCGTCGCGGTGGTGTTCGCGCTGCTGCTCGTCCCCAACGCGATCTTCGGCCGTATCTTCCTCAAGCAGCGCCTCGGACGGCAGCTGATGATCGGGTGCGCGGTGGCGATGGCGGGGGTCGCGTTGTTGTTCGTCAACGAGGCGCGGGTCGATCCGCACGGGCCGCGCTCGGCGACGATCGGCATCGTCCTGACGCTGTGCGGCGTGATGGCCGCGTCGGTCGCCAACGTCATCCAGGGCAGCGCGTTCGCCAAACGCTATCCGATGGCCCCGACGCTGGCGATGGCGATGCTGATCGGCGCGAGCCTCGATGCCGCGTTCGCCTGGATCACCACCGGGCCGCCGGTGTTCGAGCCGCGCTTCGGCTATGTCGCGGGCATCCTCTATCTCGGCGTGTTCGCGTCGGCGCTCGCCTTCCCGCTCTATTTCAACGTCATCCGCGCGATCGGCCCGGCCAAGGCGGCCTATTCGGGCGTCATCGTGCCGGTCATCGCGATGCTGCTATCGACGATCTTCGAGCGCTATCACTGGTCGACGCTGGCGGTCGCCGGCGCGATCCTGTCGGGCATCGGCCTCGTCATCGCACTCAGCGCACGCAGGCCGGCACGATAGTCGGGCCAGGCGGGCGTCCAGCCGAGCACCCGCTTCGCCTTGCCGTTCGCGACCCGCCGGTTCTCGTTATAAAACCCGCGCCCCATCGCCGAGAGTTCCTCGAGCGTCACGAACGGCGGCGCGGGCATCCCGAGCAGCATCGCCGCGAACGCCACCACGTCGTTCTGCGACGCGGGCACGTCGTCCGCGAGGTTATACGCCCCCGCCGGCGCATCGAACCCGGCGATCACGCCCGAGACGATGTCGTCGACATGCGCGCGGCTGAACACCTGGCCGGGTTGCTCGATCCGGTGCGCCTTGCCCTGCCGCACCCGGTCGAGCGGCGAGCGGCCCGGACCATAGATTCCCGGCAACCGGAACGTCCGCGCACCAATCGCCAGCCAGTCCGCATCCGCCGCCGCCCGCGCGCTCCGACGGCCACTACCGATCGGCGCCGTCTCGTCCACCCACGCGCCCTGCGCATCGCCGTACACGCCCGTCGACGACAGATAGCCTATCCACGCCCTAGTCCGCAGCAACAGCGAACCGTAGCGCCCGAGCACCGGGTCCGCCTCATGCTCGGGCGGCACCGACGACAGGATATGCGTCGCCGCCGCGATCTCCGCCGTCACCGCGTCCACATCGTCGAACCGGAGCGTACCACCCCGCCCATCCCGCGTCGTGCCGACGACATGCCAGCCATCCGCCGCGAGCCGCTCGGCAAGCCGCGACGCGGTGTAGCCGAGACCGAAGACCAGCAGCCGGCTCATGGCGCCACCGCCGCGCCAGACATCGGCCCCTTGTACAACGTCCCGAAATAATCGCCCGCATTCCACACTGGTCGCTGCGCGCCATCGGCGATCTCGCACGCGATCCGGTAGTTCGCATCGACGAACCGCACGCCCTGATCCCACAGGATCGGCTGCGTCAGGTCGTCCGACGGCTTGTGATAATTGTTCGCCATGAAATACGCGACCGCGGCCTTGCCCGGCCCCTTCTGACCCGGCCACAGGAACACCGACGGGATACCCTTCTGGACGAAGCGGAAATGATCCGAGCGGACGAAGATGCCCTCCTCCGGCATCGGATCGGGCGACAGGCCGACGCCGATCGCCGCCACCGCCTTCTGCACAATCGGGCCGATCGTCGAACGCTCGGCGCCGAACACCACCATGTCCTCGAACTTGTAGGTCAGAATCGGCATGTCGAGGTTCACGTCCGCGACGATCGAGGTCAGCGGCACCGTCGGGTGGTTGGTGAAGTAATCGCTGCCGACCAGCCCCTTCTCCTCGCCGGTGACCGCCAGGAACATGATCGTGCGCTTGGGCGCCTGCCCGCTGGCCGTGAAGCGCTTGGCCTCCTCGATCAGGCTGGCGATGCCGATCGCGTTGTCGAGCGCGCCGTTGTTGAGCGCGTCGCCCTTCACGGGCTTGGTGATGCCGATGTGATCGAGATGCGCGGAGAGCACGACGACCTCCTTGCCGACCACCGGATCGCTGCCGGGGATCACACCGACGACGTTGCTGCTCGCCGCGGCCACGAAGCTCGTCTTGGTCGCGACGGTCAGCGTACCAGTCAGCGGCACCGCCTTGAACTTCGCGTTGTCGCGGTCCGCCTGCTTCACGATCCGGCTCCACGGCGTCTTCGCACCCGCGAACAGCTTGGCCGCGCCGACCATGCTGACCGTGCCGAGCGACGGCGCGCCGGGCGCTTCGACCTTGCCGGTGCCGTCGGGGTTCGCCCACGTCATCCGCGGCGTGGCATAGGAGTCGGCCAGCTTGGCGAAGGTCCGCACCTTGGCCGAGCGCGGGCTCTCCAGCGTGATCACGCCGACCGCGCCCTTGGCCTGCGCGATCGCAGCCTTGGTCCCGCCCGACCCGAAGAACGCGCGCTCCTCGCCGCCGAACCGCGCGGGCGAGCCGCCGAAATAGGCGACGATCTTGCCGCGCACGTCGACGCCCTTGTAATCGTCCTGGCCGTATTGCGGCGCGTCGATCCCGTAACCGACGAACACGACGGGCGCCGAAACGCTGGTCTCCGCCTTCGCGCCGTTCGCGGCGGGCACGTAATCCTCACCGAACACGAGCGGCTGCGCAGGCCCGCGACCGGTCCAGATGAAATCGCCCTTGCTCGCCGCCCTGTACGACACGAGCGGCACGGTCTGAAGATAGCCGCCCTGATCGCCACCGGGACGAAGCCCCGCGGCATAGAATTGCGCAGCGACATATTGCGCGGCGATGTCGAACTCGGGGCTGCCAGCCTCGCGACCCTTCATCGCATCCGACGCGAGAAACAGCACATGCGCCTTCATCGCCGCCTGGTCCGCCGGCAGCGGAGCGGCGAGCTTGGCGTTCAACTCGGCCGTATTCGGAGCGGTCACCGGAGCCGGTGCGGGGGCAGCTTGGGGCGCAGTCTGAGCAAGGGCAGAGGTAGAAAGCGCGAGCACCGCGAGCGCGCCGAGAGGACGATACATCCGGAAATCCTTGCGAAGGGAACGTGTTGCAGCGGCGTAGCATCCACCGTCACCCGCGCAAGCTTTGGCTGGCGATAGGCGGCCACGGCCCTATATTCGCAAACATATGCTCGATATCCAGAACAGTCTCGCCCACCCGCTCGTCATTCGCCGCGAGGACTATACCCCGCCCGAGTGGCTGGTCCCCGAGACGAAACTGGATTTCGACCTCGATCCCGCCACCACCCGCGTAACGGCAACATTGTCGGTGACGCGCAACGGCGATCACGCCGCACCTCTGCGGCTCGACGGCGCAGGCCAGAAGCCGATGTCGGTCACGGTCGACGGCGTCGCGATCAACGACTGGCGGATCGACGGCGAACAGCTCGTCATCCCCCTCACTGGCGCAGCACATATCGTCGAGACGCAGGTCGAGATCGCCCCCGATCGCAACACGCAGTTGATGGGGCTCTATGCCTCGGGCGGCAATCTCTGCACCCAGTGCGAGGCCGAAGGCTTCCGCCGCATCACCTATTTCCCCGACCGCCCCGACGTGCTCAGCGTCTATTCGGTCCGCATGACCGCGGACAAAAAGCACTTCCCCGTGCTACTCGCGAACGGCGACCCGGTCGCACAGGGCGATCTCGAAGACGGTCGCCACTGGGCAACTTGGCACGACCCTTTCCCGAAACCCTCCTACCTGTTCGCACTGGTCGCCGGCGACCTCGCGGTAAACCGCAGCAGCTTCACGACGATGTCGGGCCGCGAGGTGTCGCTCGGCATCTGGGTGCGCGAGGCCGACCTCCCCAAGACCGACCATGCGTTGAAGGCGCTCGAGCTCGCGATGGCGTGGGACGAGACGACCTATGGCCGCGAATACGACCTCGACGTGTTCAACATCGTCGCGGTCGACGATTTCAACTTCGGCGCGATGGAGAACAAGGGCCTCAACATCTTCAACTCGCGCTACATCCTCGCCGACCCGGATACCGCGACCGACTACGATTACGACGCGATCGCCGCGGTCGTCGCGCACGAATATTTCCACAACTGGTCGGGCAACCGGATCACGTGCCGCGACTGGTTCCAGCTGTCGCTGAAGGAAGGCTTCACGGTTTACCGCGACCAGGGCTTCTCCGCCGACCAGGGCTCGCGCGCGGTCAAGCGGATCGAGGACGTCCGCGGCCTGCGCGCGTCGCAATTTCCCGAGGATGCCGGCCCGCTCGCGCACCCCGTGCGGCCTGAATCCTACCAGGAGATCTCGAACTTCTACACCGCGACGATCTACAACAAGGGCGCCGAGCTGATCCGGATGATGGCCGCGATCCTCGGACCGCAGGGCTTCCGCGCCGGCACCGACCTGTATTTCGACCGGTACGACGGCACGGCCGCGACCTGCGAGGATTTCGTCACCTCGATGGAGGAAGGGGGGAAGGTCGACCTCACCCAGTTCCGCCTCTGGTATTCGCAGGCGGGCACGCCGCGCGTTTCGGCGAGCCTGTCGCACGACGGCGACCGCGCGACGCTACGCTTAGCGCAGCAGGTACCCGCGACGCCCGGCCAGCCGGTAAAGTCGCCGATGGTGCTGCCGTTGCGGGTAAAGTTGTTCGGTGCCGAATCGGGCGCGGCGCTGACCGACGAGCGCCTCGTCCTGTTCGACGACACGCTCGACTCGATCGAATTCGAAGGCCTCGCCGAGCGCCCGGTGCTGTCGATCAACCGCGGTTTCTCCGCCCCCGTGGTGGTCGAGAGCGACCGCACGGCCGCTGATCTCGCCTTCCTCAGCGCGCACGACGACGATCCGTTCGCACGCTACGAGGCGATGCAGCAATTGATGCTCGACACGCTGGTCGCCTCGGCGGGTGGGCATGCGGATCATGAGGGCGTCATCGCCGCGGTCGCGAACACGCTCGCCGCTACCGATCTCGATCTGGCGTTCGTCGCGGAGGCGGTATTGCTGCCGTCGGAGAGCTTCATCGGCGACCAGATGGCCGTCGTCGATCCCGACGCGATCTTCCGCGCGCGCGAGGCACTGCGCCGCGATCTCGGCACGCGGCTGGAGGCGCAATGGCGGCAGGCGTATGCGCAGGGTGAGGGTCAGCCCTACGCCTATACCCCGGAGGGCAAGGGCCTGCGTCGCCTGCGAACCGTCGCGCTCGGCTATATAGCGGCGAGCGGCGCGGCGGATGCGGCGGACCTCGCCTTCGCGCAGTTCGATTCGGCGGACAACATGACCGACCGGATGGGGGCGCTGACGACGCTGGTGAGCAGCGAGTCCGAGATCCGCACCACCGCGCTCGACATCTTCTACAGCCAATATTGCGACAACGCGCTGGTGCTCGACAAATGGTTCCAGGCACAGGCGCAGTCGTCGCGCGACGATACCGGCGCGATCGTCGCGGGGCTCGCCGAGCATGCCGACTTCACCCTCACGAACCCCAACCGCGCCCGTTCACTGATCGGCGCGTTCGGCGCGAACCAGCGGGCGTTCAATAATGCCGACGGCAGTGGATACCGGTTCCTCGCGGACCAGTTGATCGCGCTGGACCGGTTGAACCCGCAGACCGCGGCGAAACTCCTACCGCCGCTCGGCCGCTGGCGCCGGTTCGATTCGGCGCGCGCCGGGTTGATGCGCGCGGAACTGGAACGGATCGTGCGGACGCCGGGGCTATCGAAGGACCTGTTTGAGCAGGCGTCGAAGAGCCTGGAAGGCTGAACCGATTTCATCCTCCCCCGCCAGGGGGAGGTGTCTGGCCCTTGCCAGACGGAGGGGGAGGAAAGTGATTACGGCTGTTGCGGCGTCCTCCCCCTCCGTCGCCTTCGGCGCCACCTCCCCCTTGCGGGGGAGGATCACGCGATCACCCTCCCCGTTCGTGCTGAGCGAAGTCGAAGCACCCTCTCTTGGGGCATGCCCTTCGACTGCGCTCAGGGCGAACGGAAGTAGGTAGGGGCGCGCCGAGTCCGGAATCTTACCTCCGACTAGCAAAGAACTCGCGCAGGATCCCCGCCGCCTCGGTCTCTGCAATCCCCGCGTAAATGTCAGGCCGATGATGACACGTCGGCTGCCCAAAAAACCGCGGTCCATGCTCCACCGCCCCGCCCTTCGCATCCGCCGCCCCATAATAGAGCCGCGAGATCCGAGCATGCGCGATCGCCCCGGCACACATCGCGCAAGGCTCCAGCGTCACCCAGAGATCGCATCCCTCAAGCCTGTCACTCCCCAACGCCAAAGCAGCCGCGCGAATCGCTTGGATCTCGGCATGCGCAGTCGGATCGCACAACGCCCGCGGCGCATTGGCGCCGACAGCGATAATCACGCCGTCCTTAACGACAACGGCGCCAACCGGGACTTCCCCAGCCAGCGCCGCATCGCGTGCCGCGTCGAGCGCGCGGCGCATGGGTTCGGGGACCGGGAACATGGCCTCAGGCCCTGCCCCGCCGCCTGCCCCGCGTAAAGATCAGTTCGGTGCCTGGCTGTTGCCCGGCTTCTCGACGTTGATAGTCGGGACGGCGACCGTCTTGTTCTCGGTGCCGAGCGTGACCTTGGCGACGTCCGCCTGGAACTTCGGCGCCTGGACGACGCCCTGCCGGGTCTGGTCGATGTTGATGATCCCGAAATACATCAGGCCGACCACGACCAGCACGACGATCGCGACCAGTGACAAGAGCGTACGCATGAGACATCCCCTTTTATTGAACAGTTCGATAGCGTAACAACGTCGTTGATCGCCGTGGGTTGCACAATGCTCATTGCGGACGACCGTAGCCACGTTTGACGTGAATCGGTTGACGAAAGCCGGCGTGCCAGCTATCCGCGCGCCTTTCCGGGGTTCCTCCCGACACTTGAATAGGTAATCACATGTCGCGCATCTGCGAACTGACCGGCAAGGGCCGGATGGTCGGGAACAACGTCTCCCACGCCAACAACAAGACCAAGCGCACGTTTCTGCCGAACCTGCAGAACGTCACGCTGCTGTCCGATTCGCTCGAGAAGGGCGTCAAGCTGCGCGTCTCGACGCATGGCCTGCGTACCGTCGAGCACAATGGCGGCCTCGACAACTGGCTGGTGAAGGTCTCGGACGACAAGCTGTCGCTCCGCGTTCGTCGCCTGAAGCGCGAAGTCGTCAAGAAGATCGCCGCTTCGGCCGTCGCCGCCTAACAGCGACGTCGTATTGCGATCACCGCGGCCCGCCCTGCACCTAGCAGGGCGGGCCGTCGGCGTTTGTAAGGCTAGCGATCCAATCGGAACTTCAACAGCAGCGTACGCTGGAGAAACATCTGGTTGTCGTCCGACACGATCCACACGATCGTCGCGCCGTTCTCGACCGTCGTGTCGATCCCCTCGAAATTGTCGTGGATCAACGGCGCATCGATCGTCGCGATCAACTGGCCGCGTACGATCCGCCCCACTGCCACATCCCCTGCGCGAACTCGCGATATCCGGTTGGACCAGCGGAACGGCAGGCGGAAACCCCGGTCGAGCACCAGCAGGTCGCCGTTCGGCAACGCGGTGACGTCGGAGGGATCATAGCGACCATAGGGTTCGTAGGCGAAACGTCGTGGCGAGCCGCCCTGAGTCGGATCGCCCGAAAAGATCAGCGACTGTCTCGTGTGCAGGCGCTCGTCCTCGGGACCGGTCCAGTCGGGTCGACGCACATGCGCCTCCTCGCTGATGACGACGAATCGGCCATCGGGCAGACGCGCCATCGATTCAGGACCACCGTTCCCCGGCCACTTCCGCATAGCGTCAGGGCTTGCCCGAGCCTCGTACCGCGCGAACCCGGGCGCATAGCGCCAGACCGAATTGCTGTCCTCGAACCCGACCCAGATCTGCCCCGTCGCCGGATCGATCGCCATCGATTCGCTATCGCGGTCGCGTTTCTCCCAACCGATACCGGGCCCCGCAGGAAGGTTCGCGAAAGCGATGCGGTGGGGTTGCCAGTCTTCGCCCATGTCGAACTGGACGATATTGCCACCATCGCTGAGCAACGTGAAACGATCGCCTGCACGCAAGCGAGTCACATCGAGCGACGAGAAGCCACCGAATGCCCGATCACGACTGTCGAGCGCGACACCCCCTATATACGTGAGCCCGCCGACCCGGATATGCCGGGGGTTGCTGCGATCCAGCATGACCCGGGTTGCGCTCATCTGTGCACGCTTGCCGAGCAGGTCGAGCCGCGCTTCGCCCGACCAGGTCGGCACGATCGCACAGACGCTCACGGCGACGAACAGGACAGTGATCAGGCGCCGCATCGCATCCCTCATAGGGTGTCCGGCGATCCGCGGAAGCATGAACAGCGGATAACGGAGGCATTCAGGCTTAGCTCAATGCGAATCACCCATAAGCGTCTCATCGAGGATGGAAGCACGGCCCCCGCCGCCGCCGAAATCCCCAACGGGAGACGCACGATGTTCAAGACTTTTACACTCGCCGCCAGTGCCCTCGCATTGGGTGCGACCGCCCTCGTTCCCGCCGCCGCCGATGCGCAGCGCTGGGGCTCGCGCTACGAGCGTGGCTACGATGGCTATCAGGGTGGTGGCTACCGCGACGGTGGCTACGACCGTGGCTACCGCGAGTATCGCGGCAACGATCGCCGCTACAATTACAACGCACGCAGCCGTCGCGGGTGCGACAACACCGGCGGCACGATCATCGGCGCCCTCGCCGGCGGCCTGCTCGGTCACACCATCGCCGGTCGTGGTGACCGGACGCTTGGCGCAGTCCTCGGCGCGGCCGGTGGCGGCCTGGCCGGCAACGCGATCGATAAGTCGGATAATCCGCGGTATTGCCGGCGGTAAGTTCGGCAACGGTCGGGCCGGTGCTCGTCGCGAAAGCGGTCGAGCAACCGCCGGCGCGGACGGCGGGCAGGCGCCTAGCCTGACCCGACTGACGACGGCTTTGCCGACGTCCTTCCCGTTCGAGCCACACCAGTTTCCCAGTTCCCTCGCGTAGCGTATCGAGGGCGAGGGCCGGCTTCCCGTTTGGAAGCCGGCCCTTTGTTCGTCCGCCACCTAAGCGATCCGCTCTGGCACTGCCGCTGCATCCTCGGCGATCGCCGCATCGGGCGCCACCGCTTCCCAGGGAAACACGAACCAGTCCTTCGTCACCCCTCGGTCAATCGTCCGCGCACAATACTCGATCCGCTCGGCCGAACTGACGTTATCGATCAACGTCGCAAACCGCACCGATCCTTGGACAGCCCCCGCTGCTGCCAGCGCACCACGCAGATGCGTGATCGTCCGCCCCGAATCATTGATGTCGTCGACAAACAGCAGCCGCTCACCCTCTCGCGTCCGCGCGGCCAGCTTCACCAGCGGTTCGTCGGCAAAGTCCTTCACCTGGCTCGAATAATCGACCGACAGCGTCGGCAACCCGATCGCATGGCTGAGGAACACCGCCGGCACGAGTCCACCACGGCCGATGCCGATGATGTAATCGGGGTTCCACGCGGTATCCTCGACCAGCTTGGCGGCGAGGATGTGGATTGCAGCGACGAACTCGTGCTGCGGGATAGGGGTAAAGATCGGCATCGGCCGGATGCTAGCGGGTCACGGCGAAGACTTCACCCTAAACCCGCCAACCTAGGGCCGCAAAACTCAGTTCCCACTCCTGTTCTCCCGCGAAGGCGGGGACCCAGACTGGGCTCCCGCCTTCGCGGGAGAACAAGGAAGTAGGAACTATGATCGGTATCTAGTCAGATCGTGTCCAACGCCTGCTCGAAATCGGCGATCAGATCGTCCGGATCCTCCACCCCGATCGAGATTCGGACGAGATTATCCGTGATTCCTAGCGCCTGTTTCCGCGCATCGGGCACCGACAGATGCGTCATGCCCGCAGGATGGCTAGCCAACGTCTCCGTCCCCCCCAGCGACACCGCCAGCTTGGCGATCTTCAGCGCATCGAGGAACGCGAAGCTCTCGCGCTCGCCGCCCTTGAGATACAGCGAGAAGGTCGAACCGCCGCCGGTGCAATGGCGCCGATAGATGTCCGCCTGCCGCTCCATGCCCGGCTCGTCCTCGAGGAAGCCGAGATACGCGACCCGCTCGACCTTCGGATGGTGACGAAGGAAAGCGCAGACCTTGGCCGCATTCTCGCCCGCACGGCTCATCCGCAGTTCAAGAGTCTCCAGCGATCGCAACAACATCCACGCGGTATTCGGATCGGTGATCGTCCCGATCGTATTCCGCATCGTCCGGATCGTGTTGATATGCTCCTTCGACCCCAGCACGCCGCCCGCGACCAGATCCGAATGCCCGCCGACATACTTGGTCAGCGAGTAGACGACGATATCCGCGCCATGCTTGAGCGGCTGGAACCACAGCGGCCCGAGGAAGGTGTTGTCGATCGCGATCGGTGGCTTCTCACCCTTGAAGATCGCGTCACGGCTGGCCGCGACCGCTTCGACATCGACCAGCGCATTCGTGGGGTTCGCCGGGCTTTCGAGATAGATCAGCGCGACGTTGCCGGTCGCCGCCTCGGTCATCACCGCATCGATCTCTTCACGAGTCGCACCCGCCGGAAAGTCGAGCCACTTCACGCCGAACTTGCCGAGCACGCGGCCGATCAGCGTCTCGGTCGCCGCGTACAACGGCCCCGAATGGACGATCGTGTCGCCCGGCTTGACCATCGCGAGGAACAGGGTCGCGATCGCCGACATGCCCGACGAGAAGGCGAGCGCGTCCTCCGCCTCTTCCCAGACGCCGAGGCGATCTTCGAGAATCTCCTGGTTCGGCCCGTTGAAGCGCGAATAGACGAGGCCCTCGGCACCGCCCGGACGCTTGCCGGTCACGCCTTCGAAGTGACGCTTGCCGGCGGCCGCGTTGGGAAACACGAAGGTCGAGGTAAGGAAGATCGGCGGCTTCAGCGAGCCTTCCGACAGCGCGGGGTCGTAACCATGGCCCATCATCAGCGTCGACGGCTTCAGCTTGCGCCCGCCGATCTTCTCGACCTCGGGCTTCGGCGCGACGCGTGCCGCTACGCCGGTCAGGTCGGCTTCGGTTTCGGCGGGTACTGCGCCGGCGTTATTCGGGGTATCGGACATCAATAAGCTCCTGCGTGGCCCGTCTGGCGCGGGCCGATGTGCGGAGCCTAAACGAGCGGTGCGGGATTTGGGACCCGCTATAGGCCCCTATTACAGACCGATTATGCTGATCTGGCGCCCATAGGAGGGCTCGCCGCGATGGGTCGCGCGGCGATAGCTGAAGAAGCGATCGTCATCGGTGTAGGTGTCGAGCCCGAGCGCCTCGATCCGACCGATCCCAGCGACCGCCAACCGGCTGACGACATAGGCCTCCAGATCGAACTGGTAATGATCGCCCCTGTTCTCGACGGCGCGACCGTCCGCGAAGAAGCGCTCGTTCTCCGGATCCGCCTCGCAGAACCGGCGGATAAAGCCGTCGTCGACCTCATAGCTGGCGCGCGCGATGCACGGCCCGACCGCGGCGACGATCCGGTCGCGGTGCGCACCGATCGCCTCCATCGCGAGGATCGTCGCATCGGTGACGCCGCCGAGCGCGCCTTTCCAGCCGGCATGTGCCGCCGCGACGACACCGGCTTGGCCGTCGGCGAACAGCACGGGTGCGCAGTCCGCGGTGAGGATGCCGAGCGCGAGGCCGGGACGGTTGGTGACCAGCGCATCGGCATGCGGACGGATCGCGTCGTCGAACGGCTCGATCACGGTGACCGCGTCGGCGGAATGGACTTGATACAAACCGACAAGTTTCGCACCTGGGAGGACGGCTTCGGTCGCACGACGACGGTTCTCGCCGATGACGGCGGGATCGTCGTCAGAACCGATACCGACGTTAAGGCTCGCATACGCGCCGGTCGAGACGCCGCCACGCCGGCCGAAAAAGCCATGCGGGATCTTGCCAAATGCTTTCGCGCGGATCACGTCGATAGTCATATCAGATCACCCAACATCAAACAGTGCCCCCACCCCGGCGCAGGCCGGGGCCCAGTTGGGGGACGATGCTGACGACGGGCAACGCGCCGTTACCAAGACCTTGCCAACTGGGCCCCGGCCTCCGCCGGGGTGGCGCTCCTCAAAGGTAACGACCCTCACAACTTCAGCCGCATGATCCGGGCATCATCAGGCTGCTCGCCGACCATGAACACATACCGCCCGATCTCGACGAAGCCGTAACGCTGGTAGAACCGGTGCGCCCGGTGATTATCCACATACACGCTGAGGATCATCTCCGTCCGCCCCGCGGCGCGCGCAACATCGATCGCCCAGTCCATCAACGCAGGGCCGACACCCGCGCCATGCTGGTCTCCGCGCACGTAGAGCTGGTGCAGCTCGATCGCCGTCGCCGGCCAGTCGCCAGGGAATGCGACGGGTCCGATCTTGGCAAACCCGACGATCTCACCCGATTCGTCCACCGCTACGCGTACCGTGAAGGCAGGGTCGGAGAGTTGCGCCGGCAACCCCGTGTCGCCGAACGCCTGGTCGAGGAAGGCGGCGAGGTCTTCGGGCCGATACAGCGTACCGAACGTGTCGGTGAAAGACCGCTTCGCCATCGCGGCGAGTTCTGCGCCATCAGCGGTCACGGCATCGCGATAGGCGATCATGCAAACGCCGCCGGGGTCGGCCAAGTCGGCGCGGTGATCGCGAGCGCTTTGAAGAGCGTACCCATGTCGTCCATCAACCTCCTCCGATCCGCCGCCAGTGCTTCCGCCCGCGCAGGCGACGCCTTGGCGAGTGCCGACGTCCGCGAATCGATGCCGAGCGCACCGAGCAGGTCGCGCTGCGTCACCGGCCCCCACGCGACCGCGCCCTCCGTTTGGGCAGCCGCAGCGAGCGTGGTGAAGTCGACATGCGCGGTCAGATCATGCTCGCCCGGCGCCTCGAACGGATTGGCGAACGCATGCCCGCGCACCGCCTGCAACGTGTCGCCGAGCGCCGGCCCCTCATAGCCATAGTCGATCGCGATCAGCGCACCGCCCTGCGCGGCGATTCGCTTGGCGAGACCACGGATGATCGTCACGGCAGCAGGCGAGGTTTCGAGGATCGAGCCTGCAGGCGCGTCCCGAAACGGCTCGGGGATCACCGCGTCGGGGAGCGGCTTGCCCGCGATCGGCAGGAACAGCAGGTCCTGCGCCGCGACGAGCCGTTCGTGCCACTGCTCGCGCTTCACGAGTTGCCGAATCGGCAGCGCGTCGAAGAACTCGTTGGCGACGACGATCAGCGGGCGATCCGTCGGCAGGGTGTCGACCGCGTCGTGCCACGTCGCGTCCGCCACGCGCTCGGCCTGCGCGGCACGTAGCGCCGGGCTGGTCTCGACGAAATGCACTGGAGGCTCCAGTCCAGCCTTCGCCATCGCCCGCGCGGCATCGGCAGCAAGCGTCCCGCGGCCAGGCCCGAGCTCGACCCACGCCACATCCGGGCGGCCAGCGCGATCCCAAAGATCCGCGCACCACAAACCGACAAGCTCGCCGAACATCTGGCTGATCTCGGGCGCGGTGGTGAAGTCGCCCCCCGCCCCCAACGGGTCGCGCGTCGCATAATAGTGCGCGTTCGCCGCCGCCATATACTGCGCAACGGGGATCGGACCCGCAAGCGCAATCGCGCGGGCGAGGCGTTCCGGGAGGGCGGTATCTATCCCCCTTCCGCTTGCGGGAGGGGTTAGGGGAGGGGCTGGATTATCGTTGGCCATGACATTTGCGGCCATGCCCTCCCCCACCCCCTCCCGCAAGCGGGAGGGGAGTCAGGCGACGCTCGCCGTCCCCGCGATCGACTCGACCCGCACGCGCCGCTTGGCCGACGTCGCGACCAGATACGCGCCACCGACGATCATCGGCACGCACAGCCACTGCCCCATGTGCAGCCCGGTATGCTCGGCAAACGCCCGCAGCTGCGAATCCGGCTCGCGGAAGAACTCGACGGTAAACCGCGCGATCCCGTACCCCAGCACGAACAACCCGACGAGCTTGCCCGGATCGTACCGCGCCTTGGTCTTCCAGAACGCGAACCACAGCAGCGCGAACAGGACGATGCCCTCCAGCCCCGCCTCGTACAGCTGACTCGGATGCCGCGCCGGCTCGACCATACCGAACGGCACGGTGCGCTCGAAGATGATACCCCACGCGACGTCGGTCGGCTTGCCCCACAGCTCGCCATTCACGAAGTTCGCCAGTCGCCCGAAGAACAGTCCGAAGGGCACGCAGCACGCGATATAATCGTGCACGCGCAACCAGTTGAGCTGGTGCTTCCGCGCAAACAGGATCAACCCGATCGACGTGCCGATCACCCCGCCGTGGAACGACATGCCGCCGTCCCACAGCCGGAAGATCCGCAACGGATGCAGGAACATCTCCGGCGCGTAGAAGATCACATAGCCGAGCCGCCCGCCGAGGATGATCCCGAGCGTCGCGTAGAATACGAGGTCGTCGGCATGCCGCCGCGCCATCGGTGCGCCGGGCTGGGCGAGCAGCTTCAGCAGATACCACCAGCCGAGCAGGATCCCGCCGATATAGGCGAGGCTGTACCAGCGCAGCGTGAAGAACCCGATCGAGAAGACGTCGGGATGCAACCCGAGATCCTCGAAGCGGATGTGACTGCCGACGGCAGGCGCTACGGCGCCCGCAGCGGCGGTGATGGTCGACAGGATCAAAGGCTTTTCCCCACGCGTTCGCCCCTGCATAAAGGCCGGACTTGATAAGACCAAGGGCGATAAGCCCACAGTAGGAGAGCGATATGCGGACCGAGCTAGACCTAGCTATGGATTCGACGATGGCCGCGCTGACCGCGCCCGACGGGATGCTCGCGCTCGGATCGGTCGAGCGGTTCGGCGTCACGCTGCCGACGATCGCCGCCGCCCCGCCCGCGCTCAGCTACTATTTCGCGCACTACGCCAACGAGCATCGCGACGCCGTCTTCCTCGTCTCGGGCGATGAACGCCTGACGTTCGGCGAGGTCTACGCCGCCGCCGAACGCACTGCCCGCGCCCTCGTCGGCGGATATAGGATCGCGCAAGGCGACCGAGTCGGCATCGCGATGCGCAATTCGCCGTCGTGGATCATACTTTACATGGGCATCGTCATGGCGGGCGGCGTCGCGACCTTGCTCAATGGCTGGTGGCAGTCGGAAGAGCTGGAGGCGGCGATCGGCGAGGTCGATTGCACGCTCGTCTTCGCCGATCCGCCCCGCGTGAAGCGGCTCGCGCAGATCGCCGGACTGACTGCGCCGGTGGTCGAGATCGACGACTCGCGCGCTCTCGATGCGGCGCTCGCGCCGGTGTTCGCGAAGGACGACCGCACCGCTGGCCTGCCGCCGCTCGGGCCCGAGGATCACGCGACGATCCTGTTCACGAGCGGATCGACCGGCCAGTCGAAGGGCGCGCTTTCCGAACACCGATCGGTCGTGCAGGGTATCTTCAACTATCTCGGCCAAGCGATGATGATGGTCGGAATCGCCACCGCGCAAGGCAATCCGCCGGTCGGGCAACCGGTCACGCTGCTGACGATCCCGCTGTTCCACGTCACCGCCGAGGTTCCCGTGTTCCTCCAGAGTTTCGCAATGGGGCGCAAACTCGTGCTGATGCCGAAATGGGATGCGGGCGAGGCGATGCGGCTGATCGAGGCGGAGGGCGTTACCTATTTCGTCGGCGTGCCGTTGATGAGCTTCGAGATCCTCAACCACGCCGACCGCGCCAATTACGACCTGTCGACCGTCACCGATTTCGCCGCGGGGGGCGCACCCCGCCCGGTCGATCACGTCCGCCGCATCGGCGAGGAGATGGGCGGCAGCGCGCCGCTGATCGGATACGGCCTGACCGAGACGAACGCGGTCGGCACCGGCAACTGGCGCGGCAATTATCTCGCCAAACCCAATTCCGCGGGACGCGCCAGCGCACCGTTGGTCGACCTTGCGATCCTCGATGATGCCGGCCCCCCGGTCGACCAGGGCCAGCGCGGCGAGGTCTGCATCCGTACGATCTGTAACTTCAAGGAATATTGGAACCGCCCCGACGCGACCGCCGCGGCGTTCACGTCGGACGGCTATTTCCGCACCGGCGACATCGGTTACCTCGACGAAGACGGCTACCTGTTCATCGTCGACCGCAAGAAGGACATCATCATCCGCGGCGGCGAGAACATCTCGTGCCAGGAGGTAGAGGCGGCGTTGTACGAGCATCCAGCCGTCGCCGAGGCCGCCGTGTTCGGGCTGGCGGACGAGCGCTTCGGCGAGGTCCCCGGCGCAGTGGTCGTGCCACAGGACGGCGAAACGCTGACCCCGGGCGACCTGACCGCGTTCCTCCATCAGCACATCGCCGCATTCAAGATACCGCAGCGGATCTGGATTTCGGAAGAGCCGCTGCCGAGGTTGGGGACGGAGAAGATCGACAAGGTTTCGCTCAAGGCAACATACCGAGCGTTGGCGTAATTCCCTCGCCCCGCCGGGGAGAGGGAGGGAGGAGCCGAAGGCGACGGAAGGGTGAGGGGCAGTGAGACTCCCGGCGCCATCCCGGAGACCCACTCCCCCTCATCCGACGCTTCGCGCCACCTTCTCCCCGTGGGAGAGAAAGATTAGAGCGCACCGATGATCAACAGGCGCAGCATACTTGTCGGCGGCGGCGCGGGGATCGGGCTCGTCGTCGCTTGGGGTCTCTGGCCGCGCAGCTACGCCCCAAACCTCGTCGCCAACCCCGGCGAAACCCCATTCGGCGGGTGGCTCAAAATCGGCACCGACGGGCACGTCACCGTTGCCGTCCCGCAGGTCGAGCACGGCCAGGGCGTCTACACCACCCTCCCCCAGATCGTCGCGGACGAGCTCGGCGCGGACTGGCGCACGATCGGCGTCGAGCCCGCCCCGCTCAATCCGCTCTACGCCAACCCAATCGGCACGCACGACCTGTTCGAAGGCCTGTTCGACCGCCTCCCAGACGGCACCCCGCAGCCACCGATGCTCACCGGCGGATCGAGCTCGATCCGGGTGTTCGAGCAAGCCTGCCGAGCGGCCGGCGCAGGCGCCCGCGCGCTGCTCTGCATGGCGGCGGCCAAGCGATGGGACGCCGACTGGACGCAGGTCAACGTCGACGCCGGCTTCTGCACGTACCAAGCCAAGCGCATCCGCTTCGCCGAACTTGCCGAGGAGGCCGCGAAGTTCACCCTTCCCGATCCGCTACCGCTCGGCATCCAGGGTGCCGGCAAGCTTGTTGGCAAATCGGTCCCCCGCCTCGACACCCCCTCGAAAGTTGACGGCTCGGCCAATTTCGCAGGCGACATCCGTCTCGCCGACATGGTCCACGCCGCGATCCGCCAGGGCCCGGTCGGCGGTCGCCTGACTAGGGTCGACCGCGCCGCCGCCGACCGCATCCGTGGCGTTCTGTCGGTGGTCGAGAACCCGCGCTGGGTCGCGGCCGTCGCGACGACAGGGTGGGCCGCACAAAAGGCGCTCGACGCACTCGCACCGCGATTCGAGAACGACGCCCCGCTCCCCGATACCAGGTCGATCGACGCAGCACTCGCCGCCGCGCTAGCCCGTCCCGGCACACAGATGGCGTCCGCGGGCGATGTCGCCGCAACCTTCCAGGGCGCCAAGCTCGTCACCGCAACCTATCGCGCCGGCCTCGGCCTGCACGCGGCGATCGAAACCCGCAGCGCAACCGCGTCCTTCTCCAACGGCCGCCTCGAACTCTGGCTCGCGACGCAAGCGCCAGGGCTCGCGCGATCGGCAGCAGCGCGCGCGGCGGGCCTCAGCGAAGACGCCGTTATCGTCCATCCGATGCTGATCGGCGGATCGTTCGGCGCCGCGCTCGAACACGACGTCGCCGAACAAGCGGCGGTGCTGGCGGTAAAGCTAAGACGCCCGGTCAGCCTCGTCTGGTCGCGCGGCGAAGATTCGCTCCACGATCACTACCGCCCACCCGCCGTCGCGAAGATGGCCGCACGGCTCGCCCCCAACGGCGCGATCATGGGCTGGTCCGCCAACATCGCAGCCCCCTCGACCGGCGCCGAGATGGCACGCCGGATGATGCCGGGCCTCGCCACCGAAGCCGCGCTGATCGGCGTCAAGGGCGATCGCTACGCCGTCGCGGGCGCGACGCCCGTCTATCGCATTCCCGCCTACGCGATCGAGCACCACCCCGCCGAGATCGGCGTCCCGACCGGCTACCTCCGCGGCGGCGCGCATGGCTACACCGCGTTCTTCACCGAATGCTTCCTCGACGAACTCGCGCGCGCCACTCAGTCCGAACCGATGTCGTTCCGCATCGCCATGCTTGGCGGCGAACCGCGGCTCGCACGCTGCCTCTCGACCGCTGCGGCGCTCGGCGGCTGGGACGGCGGCGTCGCCGGCAGCGGCCAAGGCATCGCAGCCCACGCCTTCCGCGGGAGCTACATCGCCGTCATGGCGGAGGCGCACTTGGGCGCGGACCAGCGCCCGGTGGTCGACCGCCTCGTCGCCGCGGTCGATTGCGGTGCGCAGATCAATCCCGACATCGTCCGCCAGCAGATCGAGGGCGGTCTGATCTTCGGCATGGCCGCCGCGCTCGGCGCTTCGACCGGTTTCACCCGCGGCCTCGCCGACGCGCGCGGGTTCGACACGATCGGCCTGCCCCGCCTCGCCGACACGCCCGACATCACCGTCGAGGTCATCCGCAGCGACGAGGTCCCCGGCGGCGTCGGCGAACTCGGCGTCCCCGCGGTCGCGCCGGCGATCGCAAACGCGCTCTATGCGTCAACGGGCTTCCGCATCCGCAATTTGCCTTTAAGACCAGCGCCATGACCCTGCCCCCCGATCACCCCCCGATTCCGAAACCCAAGATCGGCGTGCTGCTCATGAACCTCGGCACGCCCGATGGCCCCGATGCGAAATCGGTGAAGCGCTATCTCGGCGAGTTCCTGTCCGATACGCGCGTCGTCGAAATCCCGCAGATCGCGTGGCAGCCGATCCTGCGTGGCATCATCCTCAACACCCGCCCTAAGAAGTCCGCGCACGCCTATTCGCAGGTCTGGCGCGAGGACGGCTCGCCGCTCGCCGCGATCACCCGGTTGCAGGCAGCCGCGCTGAAGGATTCGTTCGGGCCGGAGGTGCTGGTCGACTGGGCGATGCGCTACGGCAATCCGTCGATCTCGGACCGGCTGACCGCGATGAAGGCGGCGGGCTGCGAACGCATCCTGCTCGCGCCACTCTACCCGCAATATTGCGCAGCAACGACTGCGACCGCGAACGACAAGGCGTTCAAGCATCTCGCCGGTCTGCGCTGGCAGCCGGCGATCCGCACGCTGCCGCCCTATTACGACGACGCGCTCTATATCGACGCGCTGAAGGACTCGCTTGAAGAGGGGCTCTCCGCGCTCGATTTTACGCCGGACGCGATCGTCGCCAGCTTCCACGGGATGCCGAAGCGGACGTTGCAGCAGGGCGATCCGTATCACTGCCATTGCCAGAAGACCGCGCGACTGCTCGGCGAGCGCATGGAGCGCGAGCTGACGATCGCGTTCCAGTCGCGGTTCGGGCCGCAGAAGTGGCTGGGGCCGGCGACCGACGAGACGCTCGTCGCGCTCGCCAAGGCGGGTAAGACCAAGGTGGCGATCTTCGCGCCGGGCTTCTCCGCCGATTGCCTGGAGACGCTCGAGGAACTGTCGATCCGCGGGCGCGAGAGCTTCGAGGAAGCCGGCGGGACGCACTTCGCCTATCTCCCCTGCCTCAACGACAGCCCGGTCGGCGTGGAAATGTTGCGCAGCATTTTGGCGCGCGAGCTTGAAGGATGGGTGCGGGCTGGCTAGCCTTCGGCAAAACACTGAGGAGAGAGACTGATGGCACGCGTCGCAATTGTAACCGGTGGTACGCGCGGAATCGGCGAAGCGATCAGTCTCGCATTGCAGGACATGGGCCTGACCGTCGCTGCGACCTATGCCGGCAACGATGACCGCGCGCGCGAATTCACCGAGCGCACCGGGATCAAGGCGTACAAGTGGGACGTCGCCGATTACGACGCGTGCCAGGCCGGCTGCGCGCAGGTCGCCGCCGATCTGGGCGACGTCGACATCGTCGTGAACAACGCCGGCATCACCCGCGACGGCACCATCCTGAAGATGACGTACCAAGATTGGAAAGAGGTGATGGACACCAATCTTGGCGGTTGTTTCAACATGGCCAAGGCGGTGTTCCCCGGCATGCGCACGCGCAAATGGGGGCGGATCGTCAACATCGGCTCGATCAACGGACAAGCCGGGCAGTACGGCCAGGTGAACTATGCTGCGGCCAAGTCCGGCATCCACGGCTTCACGAAAGCCCTCGCCCAGGAAGGCGCGCGCGCGGGCGTGACGGTCAACGCGATCGCGCCGGGGTATATCGATACGGACATGGTGGCGGCGGTGCCTGCCGACGTGCTGGAGAAGATCGTGGCCAAGATCCCGGTTGGGCGGCTGGGCCAGGCTACCGAGATCGCGCGCGGCGTGGCGTTCCTGTGCTCTGAGGAAGGTGGGTTCGTTACCGGGTCTACGCTGAGCATCAATGGTGGTCAGCACATGTACTGACAGGCGCAGGCGGCGCAAAGCGCGGCCGTTGCCCGCAGCGGAGCGAGCGGGCAGCGCCCGGCACGGCCGGCGGGTCGGTTCACCGAACCCGTCCGACGGCGGCTTTGCCGGCGGCGCTGAGTAGATGTCTACCGGACTACCGACGACGGTCTTGCTTGATCCTGGGCCCCCGCCTTCGCGGGGGAACGAGAAACGGTAGCGCCGCCTAGACCGAACCCCACAGCGTCCGCGGCGAGCAAGGATGCCACCGCAAAAGCCTGGCATCCTACTCCCTCTCCCCTCCGGGGAGAGGGTCGGGGTGAGGGGCAGTTCCAAACGCTGTCGCCCCTGGCGCCCCTCACCCAACCCTCTCCCCGGAGGGGAGAGGGCTACCCCCGTTCCACCGACGCCCCCGCCACAATCACCCGTCGCTGGCGCGCTCGATATCCGCACCCACCGCGCTCAGCTTTTCCTCCAACCGCTCATACCCACGATCGAGGTGGTACACCCGGCCCACCGACGTCTCGCCATCCGCCGCAAGCCCGGCCAAGATCAAGCTCATCGAAGCCCGCAGATCCGTCGCCATAACCGGCGCGCCAACCAGCTTGTCGACGCCGCGCACCACCGCGGTCCGCCCGCGCACCTGGATATCCGCGCCCATCCGCGCCAGTTCCGGCACGTGCATGTAGCGATTCTCGAAGATCGTCTCGGTCAGCACGCTGGCGCCATCCGCCTTGCACAGCATCGCCATGAACTGCGCCTGCATGTCCGTCGCGAAACCCGGGTAAGGCGCGGTCGACAGCGTCAGCGGCTTCAGCTTGCCGTCCGACGCAATCCGCACGCCGTCCTTGGTCGGCGTCACGGAAACGCCCGCCTCGACCAGCGCATCGATCGTCGCGCCCATGTCCGGGATCGCCACGCCGACCAGTTCCAGGTCGCCACCGGTGATAGCCGCCGCGCACGCATAGCTACCCGCCTCGATCCGGTCGGGCATCACCGCATAGGTCGCGCCGTGCAGCCGATCGCGGCCTTCGATCGTCAGCGTCTCGGTGCCGATCCCGTCGATCGACGCGCCCATCGCGACCAGACAGTTGCAGAGGTCGACGATCTCGGGCTCGCGCGCGGCGTTCTCGATTACCGACGTGCCCTTGGCGAGCACTGCCGCCATCACGACGTTCTCGGTCGCGCCGACCGACACGATCGGGAAGCGGAAACGTCCGCCCGGCAGGCGCCCACCCGGCGCAATCGCCTTCACGTAGCCCGCCGCCATCTCCAGCTCGGCACCGATCGCTTCCAAAGCGCGCAGATGAAGATCGATCGGGCGATTGCCGATCGCGCAGCCGCCCGGCAGCGATACCGTCGCCTCGCCGCCACGCCCGAGCAACGGCCCGAGCACGAGGATCGAGGCGCGCATTTTCCGCACGATGTCGTACGGCGCCTCGGTCGAGGTGAGGTTGCCCGCGCGGATCGTCATTACCCGGCCGAAATCCTCCGGCCGCGTGCCCTGGATCGCGGTCGACGCACCCAACTGGTTGAGCAGGTGACCAAAGCCATCGACGTCCGCCAGTCGCGGCAGATTGCGCAGCGTCAGCGGCTCTTCGGTCAGCAGCGCGCACGGCATCAGCGTGAGCGCGGCGTTCTTCGCGCCGGAGATGGGCAAGCGCCCGGACAGGCGATTGCCGCCGCGAATGAGAATACGGTCCATCCCGGGTGTCTATCGCGGCTGGCGTTCTGCGCAAGGGCCGCGCACCGATCGGGCGACAGGCGGACGCTGGCCGGGGGTCGAGTCCCGCGTCGGGACCGGGCGCGCCTTCCAAAGCGCTAACACACCCCGCTTGATCGACTTTAATGCGCGGAAATCCTAGCTTTGCTCTGTGGTTCTCGAACATTGGGGACCATTACAGAGTGCCGGACAGCTGCTTCGCCGACCGCGTCGGCGATCTCATCGACCTGTCGATGACCGAAAAGGCTGCGCTAGCGCGGTTGGAGGACCGCCCGCGCGATTTGCGTCGCGGTGCCGTCCTCGTGCGCGAAAACGATCCGCAGGCCGAACTCTTCATCCTGCAACGCGGCATGGCGATGAGCTATGTGCTGCTTGACGACGGCAGCCGCCAGATCCTCCGTTTCCTTTATGCTGGCGACATGCTGGCTGTCTCGGCGCTGGTGTATCGCGATTCGCCCGAGACGGTGGTCGCGCTGACCGACTGCACGGTGTGCGCGTTCGATCGCTCGGCGATGACCGCGCTCGTCACCGATCATCCGCGGCTGTCGGCGCTGATCATGGTCATGAACCAGATGGAGAAGGTCGCGCTGACCGACCGGCTCGCCGCACTCGGCCGGACCTCGGCCAAGGCGCGGATCGCGGCGTTGCTGCTCGAAATGCGTAACCGACTGCGGATGCGCGATCGCGCGATGGGCAACAGCTTCACGCTCGGCCTGACGCAGGAGGAAATCGGCGACGCCACCGGGCTCACCGCGGTCCACGTGAACCGGATGCTGCGGCAGTTGGAAGAGGACGGCCTGATCCGCCGCGAGATGGGCCGTGTGACGTTGCTCAACGAGGTGCAACTCGCGCAGGCCGCGAACTATATCGACCGGTTCGAAGGGCTGGACCTACGCTGGCTGCCCCCAGCGCGGTAACTCTCAATCCTCCCCCGCCAGGGGGAGGTGGCTGGCTCTTGCCAGACGGAGGGGGAGGATACGAAACAGGGGTGGCGTTTGCCTCCCCCTCCGTCACCTTCGGTGCCACCTCCCCCTTGCGGGGGAGGATCAACAAGGCTCACCTCAAGGCGTAAGGCTCAAGCCTTCTCCAGCGTGCACTGCAACGGGTGCTGGTTCTGCTTGGCGAAATCCATCACCTGCGACACCTTGGTCTCCGCTACCTCATAGCTGAACGTACCGCACACCCCGACACCCTTCTGGTGAACGTGCAGCATCACGCGAGTCGCGGCCTCCATGTCCATGCGGAAGAAGCGCTGGAGACACAGCACGACGAATTCCATCGGCGTATAGTCGTCGTTGAGCATCAGCACGCGGTACGGCGTGGGCTGCTTGGTCTTCGCGCGCGTCTTGGTCGCGATACCGGCGCCGGTGCCGTTACCGTCCTCGCCACCATCGTCGCGGCGCTCGGCCATCTGCTCGCCCGTCCGCTGGGGAGTCGTCATTTCAGGGGTCAAAAGCATGCTGCCAAAATATGGCATGCCGGGGGGCAAGAGCAAGGGGGCGGCCGCAAACCTCGCGCGAAAACCGCAAACGCAAACGGGGCGACCGTCGCGTGACGGCCGCCCCTTTCGTAACGCACTGCCCGAAGGCGGCGCGCTGTCGACTTACGCCGAGATCTTCATCTTGTCGGTCGCGACCGCAACGCGGTTCGAGATCGGCTGTGCGAACTCGCCGAACATCTTGAGCATCCGCTCGGTCGAGCGCGAGCCCTCGGCGACCATCGTGTCGAACGCGGTGCGCGCATAATCGCCCTGGAGCTTCATGAACTCGGTCGGCGACTTGGCGGCGGCGAGCGTCTTGGCGGCTTCGGTCGCGCTCTCGAACGAGGTCTTGGCGTACTCAGCGGCTTCCTGGCCGAGCGCCTCGACGTTCTTCGCGGCGATCTTCGACGACTCGACAAGCGCCTCGATGTTGCCCTTGCCGAAGGCGACGAAATCTTCCGCCATCTTCGCCGACTTCTCCATCGCGCCCTTGGCCTGCTCGTTAAATTCGGCAGTGTTCGAGCCGCTGAACAGGGCCTTGGTCTTCTCGGTGATGCTCTGGATCGTGTCCATCGTGGCGTCCTTTGTTTCGCTAGCAGGGATCCCCAACGGCGCGGCGGCCTGAATCGGGGCGGGAATGTCCGTGTGCGGCGATACAAAAGCAGCCGCGAGAGGTTGAGATGCCGGCGTCTTGGCGATCGGCTCAGGTGCCGGTTTCGCCGGCTTGGCGACAGTCCGGGCGGAGGCTTTGGCAGGCGCGGCCTTGACGGCAGCGACCGGCTTCGCAGCGGCGGCAAGCTTCGAACCGGCCTTGGCCGTCCGTTTCACGATATCCACCATCCACGCACCTCTCTTCGGAGTTATGTCGCGGTCTTCATACACGAATTTTCGCAGCGCACAATTTAATTGTGCAGCGCACCATGACGTTCATGTAAGGTAGCGCTACCTGCTTTTCACATACTCGCCGGGCGCGTCGCCGATCGCTTCGAGCGCCCCCTCACCCGGCAGCCGCGCACCGTCCGCCGCCACCGTCTCGGCACCAAGCGCGCGCAACCATTCGACCCAATCCGGCCACCAGCTGCCCTTCGTCTCCGTCGCACCGGCAACGAAGTCGGCGAGCGTCGTGCGCGCCCCCGGATTGGTCCAGTATTGATACTTCCCCGCAGCCGGCGGATTGACCACGCCCGCGATGTGCCCCGATCCCGCCAGTACGAACTTCAGCGGCCCGGCAAATAATTGCGTGAGTTTCCAGACGCTTTCGGCCGGCGCGATATGATCCTCGCGCCCCGCCTGGACATAGCTCGGCGTCGAAACCTTGGTCAGGTCGATCGGGGTACCGTCCACCGTCATCGTGCCCGTCACCAGCAGATTGTCGCGGTAGAGGTCGGTCAGATAGCTCAGATGCCATTTCGCCGGCAGGTTGGTGGTGTCGCCGTTCCAGTGGAGCAGGTCGAACGGCACGTAATCCTGCCCCAGCAGGTAATTCTGCGTGACGTAATTCCAGATCAGGTCGCGCCCGCGCAACAGATTGAACGTCGTCGCCATGTACCGCCCGTCGAGGAAGCCCTCGGGCGACAGCGACGCGACCATCTTAAGCTGTTCGTCATCGATGAAATGCTGCAGTTCGCCCGCCTGCGCGAAATCGACCTGCGCGGTGAAAAACGTCGCGCTGGCCACTTTCGCCGCCTCGTTACGCGCCGCCAGCAGCGCCAGCGTCGTGGCCAGCGTCGTTCCTGCCACGCAATATCCGATCGTATGCACCGCCGGCACGTCGAGCGCGGCGCGAACCGTGTCGATCGCCTCGACCTGCGCGCCGACATAATCGTCCCAGACGACGTCCTTCATGCTCGAATCGGCGGACTTCCACGACACCATGAACACGGTGATGCCCTGCTCGACCGCCCAGCGGATGAAGCTCTTCTCCGGCGTCAGGTCGAGGATGTAGAACCGGTTGATCCACGGAGGAAAAATCACGAGCGGCGTCGCCAGCACGCTCTCGGTGGTCGGAGTGTACTGGATCAGTTCGTAGAGCGGCGTGCGTTTCACCACCTTGCCTGGCGTCATCGCCAGGTTGCGCCCGAGTTCGAACGCGCCGTCGGGCGTATGCGTCACCTGCCCGCGGGCAAGATCCGCCATCATGTTCTTGAGGCCCTTCAGCAGATTCTCGCCGCGCGTCTCGATCGTCTTCTCGATCACCTGCGGGTTGGTCAGCGCGAAATTGGTCGGGCTCATCGCATCGACGAACCCCTTAGTCGCGAACCGCAACTGCTCCTTCTGCTTCGAGTCGAGCCCGTCCACCGCCTCGACGCCGCGCAGCATATGGTCGCCGATCAGCTCATAACTCTGCCGGATCAGGTCGAACACCGGCTCGCGCCATTGCGGCGCCTTGAAGCGCTTGTCGGTAACGGGGGCAGGCTCGGGCGCCTTGCCGGGATCGAGGAAGCGCTGCCACAGTGTCAGGCTCTCGGCCCAGAAATCGCGCGCACGTTCCAGCGTGGCGGGGTCGGTGAAGCCGGGGATCGCCGGGATCCCCTCGGGCTTGGCCTGCATCGCCGCGAGCCCCTGCTCCATCATCATCTGCTGCGCACGCCCCATCACCCACGTCCAGTGCTGGAGTTCGGGGAGGGTCGGCGTCGAGGCGTCGGGAGGAGTATCGGCCATGGCATCCTCTGCTTTTTCGGGAGCTTAACGCAGACGCCGGCTCGGCGGAAGCATGGTCGCATCGACGATTGTTGGTCGCAGGAAACTCAACGATCCTCCCCCGCCAGGGGGAGGTGGCTGGCCCTTGCCAGACGGAGGGGGAGGACACGGAGCAGAGGTTACGCCTGCCTCCCCCTCCGTCACCTTCGGTGCCACCTCCCCCTTGCGGGGGAGGATAGACTGAATACCCAAGCTTTCGCCCGCGCGACGAATGAGGCGGATGACGCCCCTGCTCACCTGCGGTACAGCACCCGCTCCTCCAGCTAGAGGCTGATCATGTCCGAAGACTTCTACCGCATCAAACGCCTGCCCCCCTATGTCATCGCCGAAGTGAACGCGATGCGGGCGGCGGCGCGCGCGGGCGGGGAGGACATCATCGATCTCGGCATGGGCAACCCCGACCTGCCGCCCCCCGAGCACGTCATCGAGAAGCTCGTCGAAGTCGCGCGCAAGCCTAGCGCGCACGGCTATTCGCAGTCGAAGGGCATCCCCGGCCTGAGGAAAGCGCAGGCGAACTATTACGGCCGCCGCTTCGGCGTCGACGTCGATCCTGAGACCGAGGTCGTCGTCACGATGGGCTCGAAGGAAGGCCTCGCCAGCCTGGCCACCGCGATCACCGCGCCCGGCGACGTCGTGCTCGCGCCCAACCCGTCCTATCCGATCCATACCTTCGGCTTCATCATCGCCGGCGCGACGATCCGCGCGGTGCCGACCACGCCGGACGAGGCGTATTTCGAGAGCCTCGAGCGCGCGATGGCGTTCACCGTCCCCGCGCCGTCGGTGCTGGTGATGGGCTATCCGTCGAACCCGACCGCCGAAGTCGTCGACCTCGCCTTCTACGAGCGCGTCGTTGCGTTCGCGAAGAAGCACAAGCTGTGGGTGATCTCCGATCTCGCCTATTCGGAGCTGTATTTCGACGGCAAGCCGACCCCCTCGATCCTCCAGGTGCCGGGCGCGAAGGACGTCGCGATCGAGTTTACCTCGCTCAGCAAGACCTATTCGATGGCGGGCTGGCGGATGGGCTTCGGGGTCGGCAACAAGACGTTGATCGCGGCGATGACGCGCGTGAAGTCGTACCTCGATTATGGCGCGTTCACGCCGATCCAGGCCGCCGCCTGCGCCGCGCTCAATGGCCCGCAGGACATCGTCGAACGCAACCGCCAGCTATACCACAAGCGCCGCGACGTACTGGTCGAGAGCTTCGGCCGCGCCGGCTGGGATATCCCGAGCCCCCGTGCGAGCATGTTCGCCTGGGCGCCTTTGCCACCCGCGCTCGCGCACTTAGGTAGCCTTGAGTTCACCAAACAATTGCTGACTCACGCGCACGTCGCGGTGGCTCCAGGGGTGGGCTACGGCGAAAACGGCGAGGGCTATGTGAGAATCGCGATGGTCGAGAACGAACAGCGGCTCCGCCAGGCGGCGCGCAACGTGAAGAAATATCTCCAGTCGATGGGCGTCAACACGCCCGCGCGTGGCGCCGGCTGACCTTCGCCAGCGTGGATATCAACCTGTTGTATTCGGTGGCCGGCGTGCTCGTCGGCCTCATCGTCGGGCTGACGGGTGTCGGCGGCGGGTCGCTGATGACGCCGTTGCTGGTGCTCGTCTTCGGCTTCCACCCCGCCACCGCGGTCGGCACCGACCTGCTCTACGCGTCGGCGACCAAGACGGTCGGGACGACAGTGCATGGCTGGCGCGGCACGGTCGACTGGCAGGTCGTGCGCCGGCTCGCGACCGGCAGCGTCCCCGCGGCGATCGCGACGTTGCTGGTGCTCAACCATCTCGGCGAGAAATCGTCCGACACCGGCCACGCGATAACCGCGGTGCTCGGCGTGACGCTGATCCTGTCGGCGGCCGCGACCTTTTTCCGCGGCAAGATCGTCGCTTGGCTGACGCCTCGCGTGGGTACGGTCGGCGGCGAGCGCCAGGCGATGCTGACCATCCTGCTCGGCGCAATCCTCGGCGTGCTCGTCTCGCTCACCTCGGTCGGTGCTGGCGCGCTGGGCATGACCGCTCTCCTCATCCTCTATCCGACCCTCCCGATCAACCGATTGGTAGGCTCCGACATCGCCCACGCGGTACCGCTGACGCTGCTCGGCGGGATCGGCCACTGGATCCTCGGCTCGGTCGACGTCGACCTGCTGGTGTCGCTGCTGATCGGGTCGATCCCCGGCATCATCGTCGGCAGCCTGATCGCGACGCGCGTCTCCGACCGCGTGCTGGTCCCCGTCCTCGCGACCGTGCTGGCGCTGGTCGGCGTGAAGCTGATCTTCTGACATGCGGCAATTTTGAAATGAGGCCGGGCTTCGCCTTCTCGACCAGGTTCCGTGTGCGCTACGCCGAGATCGACGGCCAGCGCATCGTCTTCAACTCGCGCTATCTCGAATATGCCGACGTCGCGGTCACCGAATTCTGGGAATGGACCGGAATCGCGGAGGCTCTGCCGGACGTCTGGCCGACCACCGAGTTCAACGTCCGGCGGACCGAGATCGATTACCTCAAGCCGTTCCGCCTGGGGGATACGGTGGAAGCGTTCGTGCGGATCGAGAAGCTCGGCACGACGAGCCTGACGAAGCGGTTCGAGCTCGCGCATGCAGAGACGGGGGGATTGCACACCGTCATCACCATGGTCAGCGTCCACGTCGATCTGGAGACCGGCCGCCCGGTGACCCTACCGGATGCGATCCGCACGGTGCTGGCGGAGTTGCCTAACTCCTGAACCACATGGCACCTCCCCGGCGTAGGCCGGGGCCCAGTTGGAAAGGTCGCGGTAACGACGCGCAACGCTTACCAGCGCCGTCCCCCAACTGGACCCCGGCCTCCGCCGGGGAGGTGCCTGTTGGCACGTTAGCCGCGGATTACTCCGCCGCCTCAGCCTCCACCCCATCACCGGCAACTTCCCCCGGAAGCGCCCAGATCAGGTCCCCCTTGCCCAGCACGCGCCCATCATGCGACCGCACCGACACCGGCTGCAACGGCCGCCGATCACGCGCGTCGACCAGGATCGGGAACGCCGGCACACACGTCTCCCACCGCTCGCCCCATTGCCGCAGCGCGATCATCGTCGGCAGCAGCGCGAAGCCCTTGTCGGTCAGCCCATACGCGATCTTGCGCCGATCCTCCGGAATAGTCTGTCGCTCCAGGATCCCATGCTCGACCAGCCGCGCCAGTCGGTTCGCCAGGATATTCCGCGCGATGCCGAGCTCCGACTGGAACTCCTCGAAATGATGCAGGCCGTTGAACGACGCGCGCAGAATGAGGAACGACCAGCGCTCGCCCATCGCCTCCAGCGCGGCGGGCAGGCTGCATTCGAGCAGGGGTTCGCGCAATTTTCCCACGGCGTCTTCCTTATTGGACAGCAACGGTACCGCATAAAAGGCCGAAGCGAAATGCTCCTCCGATTTCAGTTGCAACTCGCAACTAATCGGAATAGGTCTCGATTAGAAACCTTTTAGGAGTCTACCGATGTCCGTCATCCCCCGCGCCCTTCTGACCGCCGTTCCCGCCCTGACGACGGGGTTCGCCGCACTGGTCGCGACACCGGCATCGGCCCAGACCCCGATCAACTATTACATTGCCGTCCCTGCCGCCGCGCCCACCTCCACCCGGCTGATCACCAACGGCACGCCGTGGCGCTGGGAAAATGCGGCGTTCGTCTCCAGCAAGGCACCGCAACGCGACGTGATCCTCTGTGCCGCGGTCGCCAAGCGCGTCGGGCCGCTCGCCAGTTTCACGGTCGCGGGCAAGGCCTATGATGCCGACGCGCTCGCCACGTGCAACAACCACGCGAAATAACGAGGAAATTGTTGCAATGCATCGCAACCCGGCCCCATCTATGGCCGGTGCTGCGCCAATATGAACTGGTCGATCGCGTCCTCGACTACGATCCCGATGCCGACGAGGCGCTGCTGAACCGCGCCTATGTCTTCTCGATGCAGGCGCACGGGAGCCAGAAGCGCGCGTCCGGCGACCCGTATTTCAGCCACCCGATCGAGGTGGCGGGCATTCTCACCGATCTGCACCTCGATGCCGAGACGATCGCCACCGCGATCCTCCACGACACGATCGAGGATACGGTCGCGACGCCGGAGGAGATCGAGCGGTTGTTCGGCCCCTCGGTCGCGCGCCTCGTCGACGGCGTCACGAAGCTTTCGAAGATCGAAGCGCAGACCGAAAACGAGCGCGCCGCGGAGAACCTGCGCAAATTCCTCCTCGCGATGTCCGACGACATCCGCGTGTTGCTGGTCAAGCTCGCCGACCGCCTGCACAACATGCGGACGCTGCATCACATCGCCAAGCCCGAAAAGCGCCGTCGCATCGCCAAGGAGACGATGGACATCTACGCGCCGCTCGCCGAGCGGATCGGCATGTACGAGTTCATGCGCGAGATGCAGTCGCTGGCGTTCGAACAGCTCGAACCCGAAGCCTCCGAATCGATCAACCGCCGCCTCGAACAGCTGAAGAAGGGCGACGGCGACCGCATCGCCAAGATCGCGTCCGGGCTCAAGCTGGTCCTGTCGCGCGCCGGGGTCGAGGCGGATATTTCGGGGCGCGAAAAGCATCCCTATTCGATCTTCCGGAAGATGTCGGAGCGGCACATCAGCTTCGAGCAGCTGTCCGACGTGATGGCGTTCCGCGCGATCGTGCCGACCGAGGAGGATTGCTACCGGGTGCTCGGGATCATCCACCAGCGCTGGCCGATGGTGCCGGGTCGGTTCAAGGACTACATCTCGACGCCCAAGCGCAACGGCTATCGCTCGCTGCACACGTCGGTGATCCACGCGGACAGCGCGCGGATCGAGATCCAGATCCGCACGGCGGACATGCACGCACAGGCCGAGTTCGGGCTGGCGGCACACTGGGCCTACAAGCAGCAGATCAACGGCAGCGACCGGCAGGTCAGCTGGATTCGTGACCTCGTCGAGATCCTCGATACCGCCGAGAGCCCCGAGGAGCTGCTCGAACACACGCGTATGGCGATGTATACCGATCGGATCTTCGCGTTCACGCCGAAGGGCGAGCTGATCCAGCTGCCCAAGGGCGCGACCTCGATCGACTTCGCGTACGCGGTGCACACCGATCTCGGCGACCAGGCAGTCGGCGCGAAGGTCAACGGCCGCGTCGTGCCGCTGTCGACGGTGATCGAGAACGGGGATCAAGTGCAGATCCTGCGCTCGAAGGGCCAGTCGCCGCAACCGCAATGGCTCAACGTCGCGACCACCGGCAAGGCGCTCGCCGCGATCCGCCGGCACCTGCGTCAGAAGGAGCGTGTGGAGCAGATCGCACTGGGCCGCACGCTGTACGACGACATCGTTACGCGGCTGCCTGCGCAGATCGGCACCGATGCGCTGAGCCACGCGCTGAAGCGTCTGAAGCTGCCCGATGATTCGTCACTGATGGTTGCGATAGCGCGGCGAACGCTGTCCGATGCGGCGGTCATGGAAGCGTTGATGCCGGGTTCGGCCGGCGCGGACGTCACGCATGCACTCGCGCCGCAATCGAGCGCGATCTCTATCAAGGGGCTGACCCCCGGCGTCGCCTACGACCTCGCGACCTGCTGCCATCCGGTACCGGGCGACCGGATCGTCGGCTTGCGCCGGCCCGATGCCGGGATCGAGGTCCATGCGATCGACTGCCGCGTGCTGGGTGAGCTCGCCGAGCGCTCGGAAAACGAAACCGATTGGGTCGACGTGGCATGGGGCGATGCGACCGAGGGCGCGGTCGCACGCATATCTGTCATGGTGAAGAACGAGCCGGGTTCGCTCGGCATCGTCTCGTCGATCATCGGCGGGCACAAGGCGAACATCATCAATCTGCGGCTCGATACGCGCGACAAGAGCTTCCACACCAATGAGATCGACGTCGAGGTGCACGACGTGCAGCAGTTGATGCGACTTATGGCAGGGCTGCGCGCGGCCGATGCGGTGCACACCGTGGAGCGCG
This sequence comes from Sphingomonas faeni, assembly GCF_040407565.1. Classification (GTDB taxonomy): domain Bacteria; phylum Pseudomonadota; class Alphaproteobacteria; order Sphingomonadales; family Sphingomonadaceae; genus Sphingomonas; species Sphingomonas faeni_F. Next base: position 229,877 of record NZ_JAPZPR010000006.1, on the reverse strand, counting down.
TGTAGAAACATCCGACGATGACGGCGGGCGCGACGGACGCTAGACGGGGGCGATGAACCGTCCGTCCCTTTCGATAGTCGTCCCCTGCTACAACGAGGCAGCGTGCCTCGACATCCTGCACGCGCGCATTTCCGGCGCGGCCAAGGTCGCGGTCGGCGACGATTACGAGATCGTCCTGATCAACGACGGCTCGCGCGACGACAGCTGGGGCGTGATGCAACGCCTCGCCGCCGCCGACCCGCGGCTGGTCGCGATCAACCTGTCGCGCAACCATGGTCATCAGTTGGCACTCACCGCCGGCCTCGATCTGTGCGCCGGCGAGCAGATCCTGATCATCGACGCCGATCTCCAGGACCCGCCCGAACTGCTGTCCGACATGCGCGCGGCGATGGCGGCGAGCCAGGCCGACGTGGTCTACGCGGTGCGCCGTCAGCGCGCGGGCGAGACCGTCTTCAAGAAGGCCACCGCTGCCGCGTTCTACCGCCTGCTGACGCGGATGACCGAGACGCCGATCCCGCTCGATACCGGCGATTTCCGCCTGATGAGCCGGCGCGCGCTCGACGCCTTCCTGTCGCTGCCGGAGCAGGCGCGCTTCATCCGCGGGATGGTCGCGTGGATCGGCTTCCGCCAGGTGCCGTTCCCCTATGACCGCGCCGAGCGGCTGGCGGGCGAGACGAACTACCCGCTGGCGAAGATGATCCGGCTGGCGTTCGACGCCGTCACCGGGTTCTCGACCGCGCCGTTGCGCTTCGCTAGCCACGCAGGGCTTGCGCTGACCGGCGTGTCGCTGCTGCTGTTCGTCTACATCGCGATCGGCTGGCTCTCGGGCAGCGCGGTGCAGGGCTGGACCTCGACGATGCTCGTCACGGTGTTTCTCGGCGCGGTGCAGATGTTCGTACTGGGGATGATTGGGGAGTATCTCGGGCGGCTGTACGTGGAGTCGAAGCGGCGGCCGCTGTATATCGTCGCGGATGTGGCGGGACCGATCCAGGGGAAGGCGACGTTGGGGTTTCGTGCGGAGCCGGTGGACGTGGTGCGGTTGCCTGACACGTCCCTACCAATCCGCGTAGACTGACGAACACCGCCTAACCCGATCCTCACAACACCCCGGCGAAGGCCGGGGCCCAATTGGAAAGGTCGCAGTAACGGAGCGCGGACCTCCGTTGGCCACGTCCCCCAATTGGGCCCCGGCCTTCGCCGGGGTGGTGGTTGCGTGGTGCTTGCTTGCCAATTCGGGGAGGTGCACCACGCCCCTATTCCGTTCGTGCCGAGTAGAGACCGAGTAGCTCCGTAAGGAGCGTGTCGAGCGCTCGTATCGAGGTATGGGGCTCGCGCGCCAACTTATCCCTCGATACGCCATCTCGATACGTGGCTTCGCCACTACTCGACGGCTACTCGGGACGAACGGAAGTAGGACGCGCAGGTCCCTTGTTCGTTACCGCGGCACCGCCAGCGTCACGATCGAAACCCCCGGCGTCATCGGCACGCGCCCGACCAGATGCCGCTCAAGCCGAAAGATCTTCTCGAACAGCGCATTCACCAGCTTCGGCGGCGGTGAGTCGTCGCTGTCGTCGCGCCCGGTCATCCGCCCGGCGATCCGCGCCGCCGCCGCCAGCGGGAAGAGCAGCGAGTTGAAATAGCCGAGCTTTTCGGGCTTCAGGCCCGCTGTCTCGATCGCTGTCTTGAGCGTGGCCTTCGAGTAGCGGCGGTGGTGGTGGTTCACGGTGTCGTGTGCGCTCCACATCCATTGGTGCGCCGGCACCGCGATCAGGATCTTGCCGCCGGGCGCGAGGCAATCCGCCATCGCTTTCAGCGCAGCGACGTCGTCCTCGATATGCTCGACCACATCGAGCACCGCGATCAGGTCGTAATGGCCCCGCGGGACGCCGGGCAGTTCGGGCAACGGTGCCGCGCCGACCGGCTTGCCGAGCCGCTCGCTGGCGATCTCGCGCGCGGCCGGGTCGATCTCGATCGCGTCGATGCTGCCGAACGCGGCGAGCATCGGCAAATTGTGGCCGGTGCCGCAGCCGATCTCGAGGATCTTCGCATCCTTCGGCAACGCGCCGTAGCGGGTCAGGTAATCGGCGAGGATGTCGCGGCGCGCGCGGTACCACCAGTGGGTGGAATCGTGGGCGGCCATCCGGTCGTAGACGATGCGGTCCATTACTTGTCGACCCTGCGATTGGAATTCATGTCAGTTGAAAACCCAGAAACGGTTGAGCACGAACGTCACGATCGCGGCAAGGAAGACGGCGGGGATCAGCGGGATCCACGGGTGCAGATGGAGCAGCGCGGTGCCGATCCAAGTGATGACCGCGTTGAGACTCAGCCCCGCGGCCTGGACGATCACGAACTTGAAATGCCGCCCTGCCCCCGCTTCCTTGGCATGCCCCTTGAAGCTCCACCGGCTGTGCAGGAAGAACCCGACCACCACTGCGACGGCGAACGCGAACGGCACCGCGGCCACCGCCTGGCGGGGCGGGAACACGTAGGCGGTCAGTGGCAGGTAGACGAGCGAGTACACGACGCTGGAAATCCCGCCGGCGATCCCGAAGCGCACGAGCTGGCCAAGCATACCGCTCGCCCGCATCTGCTCCACCTGTCGCCAAATCGCCTGCATGCCCGCCTTGTTCTTTACCCTCCGGCGATCGCGCCGGTGCCTTGTTCTTTACGGGCACCGCGATAGAGCGACGCTTGAGATACGCCCGCGCATCTAGAGTGCGTGCGGGCTGGAGGAAAGCGTTTTGGATCAGGCACCACTTCAGCGGCGGACGTTGCTGGACGAACTCGACCGGCATTGGATCGCGCTGACTTTGCTCGCCTGGGTGGCGGTGGCGGCGTGGTCGATGTTCGATCGCTGGGGCCAGATCCGCTGGCTGTCGCTCGGCGATACCGACGACAACATGCGGCTGATGCAGGTCCGTGCGCTGCTCGACGGCCAGGGCTGGTACGATCTGCGCAACTACCGGATGAACCCGCCGGTCGGGTTCGACATCCACTGGAGCCGGATCGTCGACCTGCCGATCGCGGGGCTGATCCTGTTCTTCCGCCTGTTCACCAGCAACAGCTGGGCCGAGCGGCTGGCGTGCGGGATCGCGCCGTTGCTGCCGCTGTCGATCGCGATGCTTGGCATCGGCGCGACCGTACGGCGACTGATCAGCCCTTATGCGTGGCCGCTGGCCGTCGTGATCATGGTCGGCGCGACCGGCACGATGCTGATGTTCATGCCCGAGCGGATCGATCATCATGGCTGGCAGCTCGCCATGCTGAGCCTGACGGTGGCGGGGCTGTGCGATACGAACGGCCGTCGTGGTGGTGCGATGGTGGGGCTTGCGAGCGCGGTGTCGCTGTCGATCGGGCTCGAACTGCTGCCGTATGCGGCGATGGCGGGGGCGATCATCGCCTTGCGCTGGGTGTGGGACCGGTCGGAGGCCGAGCGGTTGTCGATCTACGCGCTGACGCTTGGTGGTGGCAGCACGCTGGGGTTCGCGCTGTTCGCCTCGAACGCCAACCAAGCGATGCGGTGCGATGCGTTGACGCCGGTGTGGTTGAGCGTGATGATCGCGGCGGGGATGCTGCTGTTCCTGCTGGCGCGGTTCGGTCCGGCTTCGCGGGGCGCTCGGCTGGCGCTGGCGGTGGTCGCGGGTGCGGCGATCGTTGCGGGCTTTGCGCTGGTGTTCCCGCAGTGTCTGGGGCGGCCCGAGGGGATCTCGCCCGAGCTGCAGCGCAACTGGCTGGACAATGTCCGCGAGGCCAAGCCGATCTACAAACATAGTTTCCGGGTGGGGTTCGCGCTGGCGACGCTGCCGATCATCGGGCTGATCGGGGCGATCCTTGCCGCTTGGCGCGCACGTCGTAATCCGAGCGCGGTTGGCTGGGCTGCGGTCGCGCTGTTCACCGCGTTCGCGTGTGCGATGCTGTTGTGGCAGGTCCGTGCGGGGCCGGCGGCGCAGTTGCTGGCGATTCCGGGGGCGACGGCGCTCGGATGGTTGATCCTGCCGCGGCTACTCGGCAACCGATCGATGGCGGTGCGCGTGCTGGGGACGGTCGGTGCGTTCCTGATCGTGTCGGGGCTGTTTGCCGGGATGGTGATCCAGTATTTCCCGATCGACCGGCCGAAGCCTTATGAAAAGCGCGTCAACATGGCGACGGGCAACTGCCTGCGGACGACCGTGCTGCTCGCTCTGAACAAATATCCGGCGCAGACGATCTTCACCTTCGTCGACATGGGGCCGCGGTTGATCACGATCACGCATCACGACGCGGTGGCGGGGCCGTATCACCGCAACGGCGACGCGATCCTCGACGTCCAGCATGCGTTCGGCGGCACGCCGGACCAAGCGCATGCGATCATCAAGCGGCACGGCGCGACGATGCTGCTGTTGTGCCCGAACGCGGCGGAATCGACCAACTACAAGGCGCGCAGTCCCAAGGGGTTCTATGCGCAGATGGCGAATAACGAGGTGCCGGCGTGGCTGACGCCGCTGCCGCTGCCGGCGAAGTCGCCGTTGCGGCTGTTCAAGGTGGACTGACCTTAGCCCGTCATCCTGACGAAAGTCAGGATCCAGAGCCATTGGCGATACCGTTCTTGGCTCTGGATCCTGGGTCGAGCCCAGGATGACGTGGAGTTAGCGCAGCACCTCGGTCAGGCCGTCGATAACGAACTGCACCGCCAGCGCCGCGAGCAGCACCCCTAGCAACCGCGTGATCACGGCCTCGATCTTCGCGCCGAGGATCCGCATGATCGGCCCCGCCGCGAGCAACGCGACCAGCGTCAGCAGCAGGATCGTCACCATCGCGCCGAGCACCACGGCCGAGCGCTCGAGCCCGCTGTTGCGGCTCATCAACAGCATCACCGACGCGATCGAGCCCGGCCCGGCGATCATCGGCATCGCCATCGGGAAGATCGAGACGTCCTCGACCTCGGGATCGCTGGCCACCTTGGCGGCACGGTCCTCGCGGCGCTCGGTGCGCTTTTCGAACACCATTTCGAGCGCGATCAGGAACAGCATGATGCCGCCGGCGATGCGGAAGCTGGCGAGGCTGATCCCGAGTCCCTTCAGCAACGCCTCGCCGAACAGCGCGAACACGAACAGGATCGCCGCCGCCACGCCGACCGCGCGCATCGCCATCGCGCGCTTCTGCACGGTCGAGGCACCTGCCGACAGACCGGCGTAGATCGGTGCACAACCGGGCGGATCGATGACGACGAAGAACGTGATCAGCGACGAGATGTAGAGCTCGATCACAGGCCCGTCCGATCGAGGGTTGCCTCGTCCATAGCAATACCTTCGCGACGGCCTGCGGAGACCAGCGTGTTGCGGAGCAGGCAGGCGATCGTCATCGGCCCGACGCCGCCCGGCACCGGCGTGATCGCGCCCGCGACCTCGACCGCGCTCGCGAAATCGACGTCGCCGACCAGGCCGGCATCGGTGCGGTTGATGCCGACGTCGATGACGGTCGCGCCGGGTTTCAGCCAATCGCCCTTGATCATCTCCGGGATACCGACTGCGGCGACGAGGATGTCCGCGCGGCGGATGTGCGCGGGGACGTCCTGCGTGCGGCTATGGACGACGGTGACGGTGCAGCTCTCGCGGAGCAGCAGTTGCGCCATCGGCTTGCCGACGATGTTCGAGCGGCCGACGACGACGGCTTCGAGCCCGCTGAGGGTCGGCAGCACGCTCTTCAACAGCATTACGCAGCCGAACGGCGTGCAGGGGACGAAGCCGGGCAGCCCGGTTGCGAGGCGGCCAGCGTTGATTGGGTGGAAGCCGTCCACGTCCTTGTCGGGGTCGATCGCGGCGATGACCGCCTGCTCGTCGATATGCTTCGGCAAGGGTAGCTGGACGAGGATGCCGTCGATCGTGGGGTCGGCGTTGAGCGTAGCGACCAGGGCGAGCAGCTTTTCGGCGGGGACGTCGGCGGGGAGGCGGTGCTCGATGCTTTCCATCCCGGCTTCGCGCGTCGCCTTGCCCTTCGATCGGACGTAGACGTTCGAGGCGGGGTCCTCGCCGACCAGGACGACGGCAAGCCCGGGCGCGCGGCCCGCCTTTGCCTTAAAGGCGGTGACGCCGTCTGCGATACGGGCCCGGAGGCCGGCGGCGAAGGCCTTGCCGTCGATGATGGTCGCGCTCATGCCCGCGGCCCATAGAGCGCGGACGCGATTTCCGCCAGCGTAGTGAAATCGCCGATGATGTGCAGACGCTTCAGGCGCGCGGTTTCGCCGGACGTTATCGTTACGGCGCGCTTGGGTACGCCGAAGGTTTTGGCGACGAGAGCGACCAGCCCGGCGTTCGCCGCTCCGTCTACAGGGGCGGCAGCCAATCGCGCGGCGAAATGCTCGAAAGTTCCGGCGGCGAGTGCGTCGCGACCGCCGCGCGGCGTTACCCGGACGGCGATCGCGAGGCCGTCATCGACCGCGCGCCAGGCTGCCGGCCCGATCAATAGGCTGCGACGAGGTAGTTCTGCGCGATGTTCGGGATGACGATGTTGGTCAGGATGTAGAGGATCAGCAGCACGACCAGCGGCGACAGGTCGAGCGCACCGAAATCGGGGAGCACGCGGCGGATCGGGCGATAGAGCGGCTCGGTGATCTTCTGCAGCGCGTTCCACACGGTCCGGACGAAATCGCTGTGCGTATTGATGACGTTGAACGCGATCAGCCACGACAGGATCGCCTGGATGACGATGACCCACCAGACGAGGTTAAGCAGCAACTGGACGATCTGAAGAAGGGCGATCAAGGCAAGGGTCTCCGCTGGTGTGGTCGGATATAAGGCGGCGGGGAGAGAACGAGAAGGCCTGTGATGTCGCTGGCCTGCGCGCGAGGATTTGAGCCGCGTTGGACGCCCTCCGCCCCCGTCATTCTGGGCTTGACCCAGGATCCAGAGCCGCAAACGTTACCCTGGTGGCTCTGGATCCTGACTTTCGTCAGGATGACGGGCGTGAGAGGCGACCTCCTACCGCGAGCGCCCGTTGGCGCTGACCAGCGTGCCTGCACCCTGCTTCGTAAAGATCTCCAGCAGCATCGCGTGCGGCACGCGGCCGTCGATGATCACTGCGGCGTCGACGCCCGATTCGACCGCCGCGACGCAGGTGTCGAGCTTCGGGATCATGCCGCCGGTCACCGTCCCGTCGGCGCGCAGCTCGGCGATCCGCGCAGGGTCAAGGTCGGTCAGCAACTCACCCTCCTTGTCGAGCACACCGACGATGTCGGTCAGCAGGAAGAAGCGCGCGGCGCCCATCGCGGCGGCGATCGCGCCGGCCATCGTGTCGGCGTTGATATTGTAGGTGTGGCCGTCCGCGCCGATGCCGATCGGGGCGATCACCGGGATGATGTCGGCGGCGATCAGCGTGTCGAGGATCGTCCGGTCTACCGCGATCGGTTCGCCCACGAAGCCCAGATCGACGTGCCGCTCGATGCCCTGGAGCTTGTCGGGTTCGCGGCCGTGGCCGACTTTCTGCGCGAGGACGAGGCCGGCGTCCTTGCCCGAGATTCCGACCGCGCGGCCGCCCGCCTGGCCGATCCAGCCGACGATTTCCTTGTTGATCGAGCCCGCCAGGACCATCTCGGCGATCTGCGCGGTTTCCGCATCGGTGACGCGCAGGCCGTCGACGAAGCGCGATTCGACGCCGAGCCGCTTGAGCATCGCGCCGATCTGTGGCCCGCCGCCGTGGACGACGACCGGGTTGATGCCGACCGCCTTGAGTAGCACCATGTCCTCGGCGAAGTCGCGCTGCAGTTCGGGGTCGCCCATCGCGTGGCCGCCGTACTTCACGACGAACGTCTTGCCGGCATAGCGCTGCAGATACGGCAGCGCCTCGGTGAGCGTTTCCGCCTTGGCGAGCAGGGCGGGATCGGGCGTGTGATCGGTCATGCCGATCCCTTAGCCAGTCGATGGAGGGAACGAAAGCCGCGGACGTCGCTCTCGCTTCCTTGTTCTCCCGCGAAGGCGGGAGCCCAGACTGGGTCCCCGCCTTCGCGGGGAAACAACGAGGTCAGACTCGGTCCAACCGCCGTCCCAGCTTCACGAAGAAGGTGATCATGAAGGGCACCAGCACGATCGACAGTATGACCTTGGTGAGCATCTGCCCCTCCATCAACGCGACGATCGGCCGCTCGCCGAGGAACGAGATGGTGATGAACAGGATCGTGTCGATGATCTGCGAGATGATGCTCGCGATCATACCCCGGAGCCACACCAGCTTGCCCTCGCCGCTGCCGACCTGTCCCGACAGCTTCGAGAAGATCAGCACGTTGAGCGTCTGCGAGATGCCGTAGGAGATCAGCCCGGCGATCATCATCCGCGAGCTCTGGCCGACGACGATCGGGAACGCGTCGACCGCGGGCGGGTACATTCCCGGATCATGCGGCAGCGCCAGCACAAGGTGGATCAGCGCCGCGGACACCAGCAGCGGGATGAAGCCCAGGCGGACCAGGAACGTCGCGGTCTTCTGGCCGTGCAGTTCGGAAATCGCGCTGCTCAATACCACCAGCAGCAGGAAGCCGAAGATCCCCGCCTCGACCGCGAGCGGGCCGAGCGCGACCTGCTTCACCCCCAACACGCCGGCGATGCACACCATGCCGCCGTACAGGACCGAGAAAACGAAGAGCGAACGCGGGAACGTGGGAAGTGGTTTGTCCATCGCGCGGGACGCTAGCGAAAACGCGCGCGCCGTCAAATGACTAGCGCGCTTCAAATAACTGGCGAGCGCGGCGCTCGCGTGTCATGTCGGTCGCTTGCGCAGCCGGGGGGCGGCGCGTGTCATCGCAAGAAAACGCAGGGCGTCCATGGAAAGACTCTTCATCGGTTTGGCGGGCATCGCCGTCATCCTGGGCATTGCCGTGCTGTTGTCGAGCGACCGCCGTGCGATCCGCCTGCGTATCGTCGGCGCCGCGTTCGCGTTGCAGGCCGGGATCGCCGTCCTCGTACTGTACTCGAGCTTCGGCAAGGTCGTGCTCGGCGAGATGTCGGGCGGGGTCGCCAATTTGCTCGGCTATTCGCAGAAGGGCACCGAGTTCCTGTTCGGCAAGATGGCGACGCCCGAGATCGGCGGGCAAAGTTTCGCGATCGCCGCGTTGCCGGTCATCATCTTCTTCGCCAGCCTGGTCTCGATCCTCTATTATCTCGGCATCATGCAGTTCGTGGTGCGCTGGGTCGGCGGCGGGATCGAGAAGGTGATCGGCGTCTCTAAGGTCGAATCGCTGTGCGCGGCCGCGAACATCTTCGTCGGCCAGAGCGAATCGCCGCTCGTCATCCGGCCGTATCTGGCGGGCCTCACCCCGGCGCAGCTGTTTACGGTGATGACCAGCGGGATGGCCGGCGTCGCTGGCACCATTCTCGCCGCGTATGCGTCGATGGGTATCCGCATCGATTATCTGCTCGCGGCGAGCTTCATGGCGGCGCCGGGCGGCATCCTGATGGCGAAGATCATCATGCCCGACCGCGTGATGCCGCCAGAGGGCGAACTCGCGCTTGGCGACCTGCCGGGTGAATCATCGGCGGGCGAGCCGATGCCGCAGGCAACGCATGACGAGGAAAAGCCCGCCAATCTGATCATGGCCGCAGCCCAGGGCGCGCAGACCGGCGTGCGCCTGGCCGTCGCGGTCGGCGCGATGGTGCTGGCGTTCGTCGCGCTGGTGGCGCTCGCGAATGGCCTGCTTGGCGGGCTCGGCAACATAATCGGTTTGCCGGGGCTGAGCTTCCAGGGGCTGCTCGGCTATGTCTTCGCGCCGATCATGTTCCTGCTCAACGTGCCGTGGAGCGAGGCGGGGATCGCCGGCGGGCTGTTCGGCCAGAAGATCGTGTTGAACGAGTTCGTAGCCTACATCTCGCTCGGCACGCAGACCGGGCTCAGTCCACGGACGATCGCGGTCATCACCTTCTCGCTGTGCGGGTTCGCCAACTTCTCGTCGATCGCGATCCAGATGGCGGTGACCGGCAGCCTTGCGCCGAACCAGCGCCCGATGATCGCCAAGCTCGGCCTGCGCGCACTGGCGGCGGGGAGTTTGGCGAACCTGATGTCGGCCGCGCTCGCGGGCCTGCTGATCGGCTGAACCCTCCGTTATCCTGACGAAAGTCAGGATCCAGAGCCACGAAGGGCAGCGCTTGTTACCCTGGGTCCTGACTTTCGTCAGGATGACGGAGGGGTTGAGATGACGGGATTGGGACGACGGCGCCCCAAAACGCAATCGGGCCCGCCACCTTTCGGCAACGGGCCCGACGCAAACCACCTCGCAGGGGGGGGAGAAGCGAGGCAGCTATCTCGCGGAAACGCCGATTACGGCAGCATCACCGTGTCGATGACGTGGATCACGCCGTTCGACTGCATGACGTTGGCGATCGTGATCCTGCCCTTGTGGCCCTTGCCGTCCATGATGCCCCAGCCGGCGCCGACCTTCTTGAACATCAGCGGCTCGCCCTGCACGGTCGTGTAGGTCGCGGTGCCGCCGTTCGCCTTCGCCTTGCCGGCGATGTCGGCGGCGGTGATCGTGCCGGGGACGACGTGATAGGTCAGGACGCTAGCGAGCTGCGCCTTGTTCTCGGGCTTGAGCAGCGTGTCGACGGTGCCGGCGGGCAGCTTCTTGAACGCGGCGTTGGTCGGCGCGAACACGGTGAACGGACCCGGGCCCGACAGCGTCTCGACCAGGCCGGCGGCCTTGACCGCGGCGACCAGCGTCGTGTGATCCTTCGAATTGACCGCGTTCTCGACGATCGTCTTGGTCGGGTACATCGCGGCGCCGCCGACCATCGGGTTGGTCTGGGCTGCGACGATGGCGCTGCCGCTGACGGCAACGGCGGCCGCGACGATCGCGGTACGAATGAAGTGGTTCATGGCTTCTCTCCTGCGTGCGGAGCCGGTGTGCGGCGCCACTGCGGGGAGATACGGACGCGCCCGGATAAGGACGCAGCCGGTGTTCAGATCGTCGCGAGAAGTCCCGCCCAGGCCGCGATCTCATCGTCGTGCCGCCGCGTGACGACCAGGTCGCTCGCGGTCGCCGTGTCGAGTTCGACCTCGATCGTGCCGGTCCACTCGAACGTCGCATTCCCCGAGAGCGTGACCATCGCCGTCTCGCTCGCCTCGGCGCGAACCAGCCCGCCCTTGTTGAAGACGGTGGTCGGCGTGTCGTACGCGATCCGCCCGGTCAGGCACGCGGCATAGGTCGACGCCGCCATCGCGCTGCCGCAACTGTCGGTCAGGCCGACACCGCGTTCGAACGTCCGCACGAACAGGTCGTGGCCACGCACCTCGACGAAACTGACGTTCGCGCGATTGGGAAGCCACGCGGGCGCCGCCTCGCACGCTTCGCCAACGCGGACGAGCTCGGCTTCGTCGACGGCATCCACGAACGTCACGAGGTGGGGGTTCGGCATCGCCACCGCCGTGAAGGCGCGGTCCGTCGGCAAGGGCGCGATAGGCGTGTCGACGATGCGATCGCTCTCGACATGCATCGGCCCCGCTGCGACGTCCAGAGACGCGGGGCCAGCGATCTCGCGCACGGTGAACACGCCATCGGCGATATCAGCATCGCGCTCGACGGCCGCGTCGCTGGTTTTCAGCAGCGCCATAGCAGTCTCGGTACCCGTGGCCGCGAATCCCGCGCGCGCAACGCAGCGCAGGCCGTTGAGGCACGTCTCCGACTCGCTACCATCCGAATTGAACATTCGCATCCCGAACGCGTGGGTCGCGTCGCCGCCCGTAAGCAGCAGGAGCCCGTCGCCACCAACCGGCCCAACGCGATCCGCCAGCGCCCGCGCAACGGCCGCCCAAGCCGCATCGCCAAGCGTCGACGCGCGCGCGTCGATCAGCGGAAAGTCGTTACCGGAGCCGTGGCATTTGATGAGGTCGAAGCGCATGCCAGCCACTTAGTCACGCCCGCGCACCAATGCGAGCGCCTAACCAATCCCGTAATGCGCAGCCAGCCGATCGAGCGCGAGCGTCAGCACGACCCGCCCCGCGCGTGCCGGCCACTGCAACGCCTTCTCCGCGACCGGCAGCCCCTCCCCCGCACAGACCACGCGCCACAGAATATCCGCTAGCCCGGGCCCCGCCGCCGCTAGCGCCACGTCGAACCGACGCTTCGCCGCGATCTGCGCCGATGTCGGATCGAGCCCGTCGCCACCTCCCCCATCGACCCGCTCGACCCAGCGCATCGTCACGCTCGGCGCGATCGACGCGCGTTCGTAATCCGCCCGCAGCCGCTCCCCCGCCTCGAACTGTCTCACGTCGATCAACGCGCGCGATCGCAGCCAGCCGAGCGGCGACTCCGCGAGGTTCACGGTGACCATACGACCGCGACGCATGCCGGCCGCTTGGGAAACACCCTCCGAATCGACCGTCCGCTCTACCAGTACGCGCATCCGCCATCTCCCGCTGCGCTTGACGGTTGCCATATTCGCCTAGTTGTAGGACAGAAGAATAACCTATCTGGTTTGGAGTCGTCCGATGATCACCGCGATCCGCGAAGTTCGGCGCGCCAAAGGGCTGACGCTGCAAGACGTTGCCCGCCGCTGCGATCCGAAGACGACCGCGCAGACGATCGGTCGGTTGGAAACCGGCACGCGCACGGTGTCGATCGGTTGGCTCAACCGGATCGCGGCAGCGCTAGGGGTCGAAGCATCGGATCTGGTGAGCTTACCCGACCGGACCGACCTGCCTGTCACAGCGATCCTCGACGGCTCTGGCGTCCACGCCCCTCGCCGCACGACGATCGTGCCCGCACCTCGGGTGGCAGCCGGTCAGATCGCGGTCACCGTCGCTGGCGGAGTCGGCGACTACCGCGCCGGCGACGTAATCTGGTGCGCGATGCTGCCGCCCGGAGGGTTCGCGACTGCGCTCAACCGAGACGTACTCGTTCCGCAACCGGGGGGGCGGTTCGCGTTCGGCAGGCTGACTGCCAGCGACGGCGTGGTAACGCTCGTTCCGCTCAACGCCGGCTCGCAATCCACCGAGATAGACGACCCGGCGTGGCTCGCGGTCACGGTGCGACTGATACGCGATCTATAGGGATGGTGGGCGATGACGGGCTCGAACCGCCGACATTCTCGGTGTAAACGAGACGCTCTACCAACTGAGCTAATCGCCCCCTCTCGGGTGAATGTGCGATGCCAAAGCGCGGGAGCCGGGGCAAGCTAAAAGGACGGGACCGTCATGGAATCCGTAGATCGGCGCCTCTGGTAGCCACGATATACCCGCGCATCGCCTCGCTCGCGCGGTCCGACAGCACCATGAACGCGCGGCGACGATCGTGCATGTCGGGGCGGCGTTCGAACAAGCCGGTGTCGGTCATCCGCGCGATCCAGCGCAGCGCGGTGGTCGGCGCGACCGCCGCGGCGATGCACAGGCTCGACACCGACACGCGGCCGCGCTCCAGTTCGGCGGCGTAGAGATCGAGCAGCATGTCCCAACCCGGATCCTCGAACAGCGTCGCACCAAAGAACTGGTCGCGCAGCCGGCGAGCACGGATCGCGCGGCGGACATCGGCCGCGCTGGGTTCGCTCATCGCAGGCGAGGCGCCGTAACGGTTGGTCCGATCGCCGACGATAGGTGGCGCGACCGCATCGTCGTCGATCTCCGCACGCGTAAGACGCGCCAGCACCTCGGCGATCCGCGCGACCTCGCTATTCAACCGTTCGAGCCGGGTACCATCGGTTTCGCGCGATACGTCGAAGACGCCCGCGGGGCTGCGCGCCTGTTCGGCGGCGACGACGATCGCGCCGACGCAATCGCCGACGGTCGGATCGACCAGCAGGATCGTCCCGCCACCCAGCGTCGCAGCCGCAACCGCATCGATCTGATCGCCGTTTAGCGCGACGACCAAGCCGGCCTCCAGCGTGGTGACCCACGCCAAGATTTGCGGCAGGCGCTCGGCGAGCAATGCCGCATCGACCCCTGCCGCTTCGACGATGATGACACGCGGCACGGCCTGCACGTCGGGCGCCATGTCCCAATCGAGACGCATTACGATCCGCCCCCCTGCCGCAGCCAGTGCTGCCGCCAACCGATCCGGCGCATCGTCCGCCGCGACCAGGATCGCATCGATCCGGGTATCGTAGCGTATCTCGGCAGGCTGCCCATTCATTGTCGTCATGCCGGTCTCCGCGGTGTCGCGAAGCCTAACCTCGATCATGCCGATCGTTACACTCGAACTAGATCGACTTCCGTTCGAGTTCGTCGGCGACCCGGCAGCACGACTAGTCGAGCGCCTTGACGATATCCTCGACCATCTTCTTCGCATCCGCCAGCAGCATCATCGTATTGTCGCGGTAGAACAACTCGTTATCGACGCCTGCATAGCCGACGCCGCCCATCGAGCGCTTGATGAACAATACCGTCTTGGCCTTTTCGACGTCGAGCACGGGCATGCCGTAGATCGGCGAGGACTTGTCGGTCTTGGCGGCGGGGTTGGTCACGTCGTTCGCGCCGATCACGAACGCGACGTCGGTCTGTGCGAACTCGCTGTTGATGTCCTCGAGCTCGAACACGTCGTCATACGGCACGTTCGCTTCGGCCAGCAGCACGTTCATGTGCCCCGGCATGCGCCCCGCGACGGGGTGGATCGCGTATTTCACGCGGACGCCCTCGGCCTTCAGCTTGTCGCCCATCTCGCGCAGGACGTGCTGCGCCTGCGCGACCGCCATGCCGTAGCCGGGGACGATGATGACCTGTTCCGCCTGGCTCATGAGGAACGCGGCGTCCTCCGCCGAGCCGCGCTTCCACGGCCGATCGCTCGCGACCGCGCCGCCGCTGGTGTCCGCGACCGCGCCGAAGCCGCCCGCGATCACGCTGATGAAGCTGCGGTTCATCGCGCGGCACATGATGTAGCTGAGGATCGCGCCCGAACTGCCGACCAGCGCGCCGGTGATGATCATCGCACTGTTGTGCAGCGTGAAGCCCATCGCGGCGGCCGCCCAGCCCGAATAGGAATTGAGCATGCTGACCACCACCGGCATGTCCGCGCCGCCGATCGGCACGATCAGCAGGAAGCCGATGACGAAGCTCAGGATCACGACCGTCCAGAAGATCCACGGTGCCTGGTCGGTGACGAAATAGGCGATCAGGCCGAGGATGCCGGCGAGCAGCGCGATGTTGATGACGTGGCGGCCGGGCAGCATGATCGGCTTGCCGCCCATGTTGCCGTTGAGCTTCAGGAACGCGATGACCGAGCCCGAGAAGGTGATCGCACCGATCGCCACGCCTAGCCCGAGTTCGATGCGGCTGACCGGGTGGATGACCGCGAACGGCTCGCCGATCAGCGGGATGACGAGGTCGGAAATCCCGAACGCCTGCGGGTTGAGATACGCGGCGACGCCGACCAGCACCGCGGCGAGACCGACGAGCGAATGGAACGCGGCAACGAGCTGCGGCATCGCGGTCATCGCGATCCGTCGCGCGGTGACGAGGCCGATGACGGCGCCCACGCCGATGGCGACGAGGATTTCGACGACTGTTATCCAATCCACCACGGGACGGTCCAGAATTGCACAACGACCGATACCGAGCGGGCAGCCGTTCATCCGCATCGGCACATGCGTCACCAGCGTCGTCACGACGGCGATCGTCATGCCGATGATGCCGAAGCGGTTGCCGCGCTGGCTCGACGCCGGGCTCGACAGCCCGCGCAACGCGAGGATGAAGCACACCCCCGCCACCAGATAGGCGAGCGAAGCCCAGGGGCTGACCGTCAGTTCATGCATCGCGCGTTCCCCTTCACGTCCGTATCGCTCACTTGCTCGTGGCAGGCGCGACCGGCCGTTCCTTTTTCTTGTACATCGCCAGCATCCGCGCGGTGACCGCGAAACCGCCAAAGATATTGATGCTCGCGAGCACCACCGCGAGCAGCCCGAGCGCCTTGGCGACGCCCGATCCGGCGCCGATGCCTGCCGCAGCGGCGGCGATCAGCGCGCCGACGATGATGACCGAGGAGATCGCATTGGTCACCGCCATCAACGGCGTGTGCAGCGCCGGCGTCACCGCCCAGACGACGAAATACCCGACGAAACACGCCAGCACGAAGATCGACAAAATCGCGATAAAGTCCATTGTTCGGTCTCCGATTTTCTCAGGCTGCCGCGCGCGCAGCGGCGGGGACGGTGCGTCCCATGTCTTCGGCAGCTTCGATCCAGCAGGCGATCGCATCATAGGCGTTGGCAAGCGCGTCCTGCGGCGTGTCGCCGTCGGACTTGCAGCCAGGGAGTGCCGGAACAACCGCAAGATATCCCCCACCATCCGAAGGCGACAGCGGCCGGATCATGACTTCATAATCTAGCGGGTTCATCGTTCCGTTCTCCGCACCGCATCGATGAACCTGACGAGATCGCGAATATAGGCCGGCTTGATCGGCCGGTGCGCCGGGATCTTCAGGATTTCGATCTGGCTTGCATGCTTCACCTTGTAGTGTGAGCCGTTGCGAGGCGGGCTGCAAGATATCCCCTCCTCCGAACACGCGGCGACGACATCCTGGATCCGCCAGTCCCGCGGGTTGGCCCGCATCGCATCGAGAAGCCGATCGCCACGGGTCACGCTCCCCGGATCATGCCAGCAGCCTTGGGTTCACGATCCTGCCGCCTTGCGTCAGGCGGATCGCGTCGCCGATCTCGGCGTCGAGCACGGGTCGCCCAGCCTCCTTGTCCCAGAAGGCGTTGAGGAAGTTGTACAGGTTGCGCGAGAACAAGGCGCTGGCGTCTGCCGCCAACCGAGACGGCACGTTGCGATGGCCGACGATCTTCACGCCGTTCACCACGACCACTTGATCCGCGACCGAGCCCTCGACGTTGCCGCCCTGTTCGACCGCGAGATCGACGATCACCGAGCCCGGCTTCATGCTCGCCACCTGCGCCGCCGAGATCAGTCGTGGCGCCGGACGCCCCGGGATCAACGCAGTCGTGATGACGATATCCTGCTTGGCGATGTGCCCCGACACGAGTGCCGCCTGCGCCGCCTGGTATTCGGGCGACATCTCGCCGGCGTACCCGCCCGTTCCCTCGCCCTCGATCCCGGCGACGTTCTCGACGAAGATCGGTTTCGCACCGAGCGACTGGATCTGCTCGCGGGTCGCGGCGCGCACGTCGGTCGCCGACACCTGAGCGCCGAGCCGCCGTGCGGTCGCGATTGCCTGGAGTCCGGCGACGCCAACGCCCATCACGAACGCCTTGGCCGCACTGATCGTACCTGCCGCAGTCATCATCATCGGGAACGCGCGGCCATATTCGGCGGCGGCGTCGAGCACCGCCTTGTACCCCGACAGGTTCGACTGCGACGACAGGATGTCCATCGACTGCGCGCGCGTGATGCGCGGCATGAACTCCATCGCCAGCGCCTCGTAGCCCGCCGCGGCATAGGCATCGACCCGCGCACGTTCTGCAAAGGGATTGAGGCTGGCGACAATCCATGCCCCCGGCGTCACGCCACTAAGCCCGGCAGGGTCGGGCCCCTGCACGCCGAGCACGATGTCCGCCCCCGCCAGCGTGTCAGCACGGTCGCCCACCGAAGCGCCTGCATCCGAATAGGCGGCATCGGAGATCGAAGCCGTCTCCCCCGCACCTGCTTCCACGGCCAGCGTCGCACCCAGCGCAACGAATTTCTTCACCGTTTCCGGCGTCGCGGAAACCCGCCGCTCGCCGTCCGCTTGCTCTTTCAGGACGGCGATCTTCATGCCGTTACGAGATCAACCAGATGACGAGAGCGACGACCAGCGCGCATCCGACCGCACCCCATTTCATCATCCCGGTCACGCTCGAATACGTCGCGACGTGCGCCTTCATGTCTCCGTTGCCGGCCATGGTTCGTACCCCAATCTTTTCGGTGTCATCCTCTATGGCCACGACCTTACCGCGCACTTGCAGGATCGCAAGCCCGGCACTTAAGTCGCCCTTTACTTAACCCCGCTATTGCACGTGCCGGAACGGGACAGGATTCGCCATGACGCGCAATGGGCAGCGCCTTCTATTGCTGATCGACGACGAGCCCGCGCAGCGACGGCTGGTAGCCGCGCTCGCCGCGCGTGGCGGGTGGCGCGCGGTCTTCGCGGCGGACGCCGAAATGGCGATCGCGACGCTCGGTACGCAGGACGGCATGCAGCTCGATGCGATCGTGCTCGACCACTGCACACCCGATGCCGACGCGACCATGCTGATCGCTGCGCTGCGCGAACGCCGGCCGGCGCTGCCGATCCTGATGCTGACCGCGAACGGGTCGGTTTCGCACGCAGTGAGCGCGATGCGCGCGGGGGCGACGGATTTCCTGGTCAAGCCGCTCGCGCCCGATCGGTTTCTTGCCGCGCTCGATGCCGCCGTCGTCGGCACGTCGGCGGGCGAGTTGCGCCCACTGACCGAAAAAATTCCCGCGCTGCTTGCCTTCGACGAGATCGTCGGATCGTCGCCCGATTTTCGCGCCGCGCTGGCGATCGCCGCAAAGGCTGCGCGCACGCGGGTGTCGATCCTGCTGGAAGGCGAAATAGGCGTCGGCAAGGACGTCATCGCCGAGGCGATCCACGCGGCCAGCCCTCGCGCCAAGAAACCGATGACAAGCGTCAATTGCGGCGCGATCCCTGCCAATCTCGTCGAATCGGAGTTGTTCGGGCACGAGAAAGGCGCGTTCACCGGCGCCTTCGAGCGCAAGATCGGTCGATTCCAGGATGCAGATGGCGGTACGCTGTTCCTCGACGAGGTCGGCGAGATGCCGATCGAGGCTCAGATCAAGCTGCTGCACTTCCTGCACACCGGCGAGATGCAGGCGATCGGCGCACGCCATCCGCGCGAGGTGGACGTCCGGGTGATCGCCGCCAGCAACAATCGACTGCTCGACGAGGTCGAGGCCGGCCGTTTTCGCGAAGATTTGTACTACCGATTGAACATGGTGCAGGTGACGATACCGCCGTTGCGCGAGCGGACCGGCGACATCCCCTCCCTTGCCCGTCACCTGCTCGCGCGCATCGCCCAGCAGCCGGGGCTTCGATCGCTTGGCATCACCGACGACGCGCTCGAATTGCTGGTGCAGTATGATTGGCCGGGCAACGTCCGCCAGTTGCAGAACGCGCTCTTCCGCGCAGCCGTGCTGTGCGAAGACGCCGCACTGACACGCGACGACTTCCCGCAGATCGCAGCCCTCGGTAATCGCCAGCGTGGCCCGGCCGCAGCGGTCGCCGGCGGCGGCGGCGTCACGCTGTTCCGCTCCGACGGCAATCTGCGGGCGCTGGAAGAGATCGAGGCGGACGTCATCCGCCTCGCGATCGGCCATTACCGCGGCCGCATGACCGAGGTTGCGCGGCGCCTCGGGATCGGCCGCTCGACGCTGTACCGCAAACTCGGCGAACTGGGCATCGACAACGCTGCTTAGTTTAGCGGGTTATGTCCGATCAGATCAGGTTGACGAAGTATCGCAAGCGGTCAGACGGGGCTTACCACAGCACGCCGTGGACGGGCTGCACCGGCTCGGGTGCGGGATCGCCGATCGCCTGGAGAAGGTCGATCTCGATCGTCCGGCACATCGCGTTGAGCGGCACGTCGTGGATCGTGTCCGCGAACGGATCGACCAGGTCATCGCCGATCTGCAGGACGGCGAGGAACATCAGCCCGGCGATCGTCGAGCCAACCGGCGTCGCATAGCCCAGCGTCTCGACCAGACCGATCGGCAGCAGCACGCAGAACAGCCGCGTGAACAGGCTTGGGAAGAACCGGTACTGATTGGGTAGCGGCGTGTTCTTGATCCGCTCCATGCCGCCCTGTGCGTTGGCGATGTCGACCAGGATCGCCTCGAACTGCGTCTGCTGGATGGTGTCGATCCAGCCGTTGCGTCGCGCGATGTCGATCCGGCGGCCGGTGCCATCGAGAAGGCCGTTGGCGATATTGGTACGCTCGAGTGCGAACGATGCCTCTTCCTTCGACAGGAAGCGCAACACTTCGGGCGGCACCGGCTGCTTGCGCAACTGACAGCGCAGCGCGTTCACGTAAGCGATCTGGCGGAGCACGATCGTCCGCTTCATGTCGTGGCCCTCGGGCTCGGGCAGCATGTTGCGGGCCATACGCGCGAGGTTGCGCGAGGCGTTGATCATCAGGCCCCAGAGGCCGCGGCTTTCCCACCAGCGCTGATAGGCGGAATTGTCGCGGAAGCCGAGGAACAGCGCGAGCGCGGTACCGAAGAGAGTCAGGGGGAGCGCGGGCGCGTGGAACGGCAGGACGTAATAGGTGATCGTGACGATCACGTCCCAGACGAACAAGCCGAGCAGCGGGCGCCAGACTTCGCTCAGGATCTGACTGAAGCGCGGTGTTGCAGTGACGATCAAACGAAAGCTCCCTTGTTTACAAGGCTTTTAATGCGCGAAGTAGCGTTTCGCTGCAATGCAGCGACGATCAGCGGCCCCGCTTAGCCGCCAACGAGCGACTGATCGCGCAGGCCGCGCCATATCTTGATCGCTTGGACCGTCTCGGCGACGTCGTGGACGCGGAGGATCTGGACACCTGCCTCGACACCTTTCAGCGCCAGCGCGAGCGAACCGGCGAGGCGCTGGTCGACCGATGCTTCGTTCGAGAGCGCGCCGATCAGCCGCTTGCGGCTCGCGCCGAGCATGATCGGGCAGCCGAGACCGTGGAAGATCGCCAGGCCGTTTAGCAACGCGAGGTTCTCGGCGAGCGTCTTGCCGAAGCCGATGCCGGGATCGACCATGATTCGCGACCGGTCGACGCCGCCCGCGACGACCGCGGCGATGCGCGCTTCGAGCCAATCGACGACGTCGGTCAGGACGTTGGCGTAGCCGCCGTCGCCGTGACCGCCCTTTTTCGGATCGGGCGAGTGCATCAAGACGACCGGGCAGCCGCTTTTCGCGACCACGTCCAGCGCGCGATCGTCCCAGAGGAGCGCGGCGACGTCGTTGACGATGTGCGCGCCGGCAGCGAGCGTCGCCTCCATGACCGCGGCCTTGCGGGTGTCGACCGAGACGATCGCGCCGGCGCGCGCGAGGCGTTCGACGACGGGCACGAGCCGCGCGATCTCGTCGCCTTCCCATACCGCGGGAGCGCCGGGGCGGGTCGATTCACCGCCGACGTCGATCATCGTCGCGCCGGCGGCGGCCATGTCGATCCCGGCGGCTGCGGCGGCGGCGGGGTCGTCGACGTGCTTGCCGCCGTCGGAGAAGCTGTCGGGGGTTACGTTGAGGATGCCGGCGACGATCGGCTGGTCGAAACGTAGCGTGCGTTCGCCGAGCTGGATCGGCGCTCTGGGGGCGGTGATGGCGGCGTGAAGGTGGGTCGCGCGCTCGCCTAGCGTCGCGACATCGGCGACGGGTATCGTCCGGCGGGCGCGGCCTTCGATCACTTCGTAGGCGGCGAACCATTGCAGGCCGCCGGCGAGGCGCGCGACGCTGTTGTCTTCGTGGCCGATCGGGGTGTCGACGAACTGGACGGGGCGGAGGTGGATCATCGGTCTCCTGCTCCCCTCCCTGAAAGGGAGGGGGTGGGGGTGGGTCGGCCGGTTGGTTTACGTATCGGCCGCCAAGCAGCCAACCCACCCCCAGCCCCTCCCTTTCAGGGAGGGGGGCAAGAAGGTCAGACCGTGGTTGCGAGCAGGTACGTCTGGCGGAGGTCGTCGATCGGTTTCAGCCCCTTCTCGGTTTCGTAGTGCCAGAAGCTCCAGCCGTTGCAGGCGGGAGCGTTCTGGAGCGTCGAGCCGAGCTTGTGGATCGAGCCGATCGTGCCGCAGTCGCTGAGCAGCGAGCCGTCGGCGCGGATCGTCGCGCGCCACCGCCGCTTAGAGTCGGTGAGCAGCGCGCCGGGGGCGAGGTACGCGTTCTCGACGAGGACGCCGAACGCGACCTTGGGCTGCGTTCGCGGGCTCATCATCGTGGCGAGTGCCGATTCGTCGAGCGGCAGTGCGGCCTCGATCCGCTCCTGCGCGGCTTCGATGTAGTCGCCTTCGCGGTCGATGCCGATCCAGCTGCGACCGAGACGCTTGGCGACCGCGCCGGTCGTGCCGGTGCCGAAGAACGGGTCGAGCACGACGTCGCCGGGCTTCGTGCACGCGAGCAGGATGCGGTAGAGCAGCGCCTCGGGCTTTTGCGTCGGATGCACCTTGGTACCGTTCTTCTTCAGCCGCTCGGCGCCGCCGCAGGTGGGGAATTCCCAGTCGCTGCGCATCTGGAGTTCGTCGTTGAGCGTCTTCATCGCGCGGTAGTTGAAGTGGTATTTCGCCTTCTCGCCCTTCGACGCCCAGATCAGCGTCTCGTGCGCGTTGGTGAAGCGGGTGCCGCGGAAATTGGGCATCGGGTTGGTCTTGCGCCAGACGATGTCGTTGAGGATCCAGTAGCCAAGATCCTGCACCGCCGCGCCGACGCGGAAGATGTTGTGATAGCTGCCGATGACCCAGAGCGCGCCGTCGTCCTTGAGGATGCGGCGTGCCTCCTTGAGCCAGGCGCGGGTGAAGCGGTCATAGGCGGCGAAGGTGTCGAACTTGTCCCAGTCGTCGGTGACGGCGTCGACGTGCGATCCGTCGGGACGATAGAGTTCACCGCCGAGCTGGAGGTTGTAGGGCGGGTCCGCGAAGATCATGTCGATGGAATTCGACGGGAGCGCCTTCATGTGCTCGATGCAGTCGCCGCGCAGGATCTGGTCGAGCGGGAGTACGGCTTGAACCGTCGGTTCCGCTACTTTCTTCGCACGCGGCCGTGCGATCGTGTCGATCAAACCCATGTTTTCCGCCCCTTATCGACGCCCATAGCGGCGGAATTGTCCGACTCCGTCAAGCAAACATTCGTTAACGGCGTTTCGGTGCGATTCCGCCGCTGCGACCAATCGAGTCGGCTTCATCCAGATGTTGAGTCGTGGGAGACTCGCGGCTCAAGCCCTTGGGGTGTGGCGCGAAAGACTCAGCCCGTCGTTTCCTGTGCGAAAAGTCCCTCGCGGGCGAGATAGGCGGCGGCGACGGGGGCGAAACTGCGGCGGTGAATCGGCGTGGGACCGTGATCGCGGAGTGCCTTCATGTGGTGCGCGCAGCCATAGCCCTTGTTCGAATGCCAGTTATATTCGGGATGCACGTCGGCTGCGGCGATCATGATGAGGTCGCGCGTGTGCTTGGCGACGATGGAGGCAGCGGCGATCGACAGCGATTTCGCGTCGCCGCCGACCAGCGGCGTGGCGGGGTAGGTCCAGCGCGGCAGGCGGTTGCCGTCGACCAGGACGTGGCCGGGGGCCTGGCCGAGTTCGACCGCCAGCGCGTCGA
The DNA here is from genome assembly GCF_040407565.1 of Sphingomonas faeni. Lineage (GTDB taxonomy): Bacteria > Pseudomonadota > Alphaproteobacteria > Sphingomonadales > Sphingomonadaceae > Sphingomonas > Sphingomonas faeni_F. The sequence continues at coordinate 206,666 of NZ_JAPZPR010000006.1, read as the reverse complement.
CCGCGAGCGTCATCGCCTTCATCGTCGCCCAGTAGATGTTGAGCGTGTCGATCTCGTCAGGCTGGACGATGCCGATGCCGACGATCGCGCAGCCTTTGAGGCGGGCGCAGAGCCGTTCGCGCTCGGAGGCGGAGAGCTTCTTCGAATCGTCGATGCCGCGGGGGACGCCTTTTGCGGGGAGGATGACGGCGGCAGCTACGACTGGCCCGGCGAGTGGACCGCGACCGGCTTCGTCGACACCGGCGACGGGGCCGATGCAGAGCTTTTCGTGTTTCATGCCGGGCATTGGCGGTCTTTCCACTGGTCGAACGGACTGGTGCCGAGGGCGTGCCCCATCGGGCCGTGCCCTGCGCCAAGCCCTGGCGCGCTGGCAAGTGCGGCGCGGACGAACGCGATGGCGCGCGCGATTGCGGCGTCGAGCGGCAGGCCTTGGGCGAGCCCGGTGGCGATGCCGCTGGCGAGCGTGCAGCCGGTGCCATGCGCGTGGCGGGTTTCGATGCGGGGGTTGGTCCAGCGGGTTTCGCTGGCGTCGGTGACGAGGCGGTCGGTGATGTGGGGGCCTTCGGCGTGGCCGCCTTTGACGAGGACGGCTGGGCCTAGGGCGCGGATTGGGGCTTCCCCGCCGAGCGCTGCGAGTTCGGGGAGGTTGGGGGTTACGAGCGTGGCGAGCCGCATGAGGCGGGTGAAGGCGGCGATGGTGTTGCTGTCCGCGAGAACGGAGCCGGAGGTTGCGATCATTACCGGGTCGAAGATGATCGGGAGTCTGCTCCCCGCCCTGGAAGGGAGGGGTTGGGGGTGGGTTGGCTTGGGGCTGGTGTCGCGCTCGCCCAGCGGCCTACCCACCCCCGGCCCCTCCCTTCCAGGGAGGGGGGAAAGGCGTTCGAGATATGCGGCGACCGCGTGCGCGGTGTCTGCCGAGCCGATCATGCCGATCTTGATTGCGTCTACGCCAATGTCCGAGACGACCGAGTCTATCTGCGCGAGGACCATGTCGGTTGGGATCTGGTAAACGGCCTGCACGCCGAGCGTGTTCTGCGCGGTGATTGCCGTCACAGCCGTCATGGCGTGGCCGCCGAGCATCGTGACGGTCTTGATATCTGCCTGGATGCCTGCGCCGCCGCCGGAGTCGGAGCCGGCTATTATGAGGATTCTGGCGGTCATTGGAGGTCGGCCGGGAAAGTGAAGTATAGAAAGTATAGACGCTCGCACGGTTTCGGGGCGGAGCCGTTTGGGGTGGCTGAGCGGGGTTTGGCGCGGTTGGCGGTCATACGCTGGGCTATGTCATACCTAGTGATATGTAGGACAGGGGTATGCCCCCACTAACCACCCCGGCGGAGGCCGGGGCCCAATTGGATGGCGTTGCTAACTGAGGGTAGCGTTCCGTTACCTCGACCTTGCCAATTGGGCCCCGGCCTTCGCCGGGGTGGTAGAAGTGACCGGACTGGTAGAAGCGGCCGGGGTGGCGAATTGGGGTGGGCTGCTTCGGTGGCCCCTAGTGCCGCCTGCCCGCTGCCGGCTTTTGCGGTGGCGCTTCACCTAGCCTTGTCGGCCGGTCGAGCAATTCGCCGCCGCAGTTCGGACACCGCTCGTCGAGTGCCTCGGCGCACTCCGCGCAGAAGGTGCACTCGAACGAGCAGATGAACGCGCCCGGCGCATCGGCGGGCAAGTCGGTGGTGCAGCGTTCGCAGGTGGGGCGCATCTCTAGCATCAGGCGGCAGCCTTCCGCACGGCGTCGCAGATCCGGTCGACGACCTGTTCGACCTGGGCGAGATCGTCGCCCTCCGCCATCACGCGGATCACCGGTTCGGTGCCCGACGGGCGGATGACGAGCCGTCCCCTGCCGGCGAGTTCGGCTTCCGCCTCGGCGATCACCGCCTTCACCGCGTCGTGGTCGAGCGGCTTGCCGCCGGCGAAGCGGACGTTCTTGAGCAACTGCGGCAGGGGCTCGAAGCGGTGGAGCACTTCGCTGGCGGGGGCGCCCGAGCGCTTGACCTCGGCGAGGATCTGCAACGCCGCGACCAGGCCGTCGCCGGTCGTCGCATAGTCGCTGAGGATGATGTGGCCCGACTGTTCGCCGCCGACATTATAGCCGCTCGACCGCATCTTCTCGAGCACGTGGCGATCGCCGACCGCGGTGCGGACGAGACCCAGCCCTTGCGCGGCGAGATGGCGTTCGAGGCCGAGGTTGGACATCACTGTCGCGACCAGACCGCCGCCGGCGAGCCGCCCCTGGCGCGCCCAGCTGGCGGCGATCGTCGCCATCAGCTGGTCGCCGTCGACGATCGTGCCGGTCTCGTCGACGACGATCAGCCGGTCGGCGTCGCCGTCAAGTGCGATGCCGATGTCGGCGCCGCTCGCGACCACCGTTTCGGCAAGCGCCTGCGGTGCGGTCGAGCCGACGCCGTCGTTGATGTTGGTGCCGTTGGGGGTGACGCCGATTGCGACGACATCGGCGCCGAGTTCCCACAAGGCCGAGGGTGCGACCTTGTATGCGGCGCCGTTCGCGCAATCGAGCACCACGCGCATGCCGTCGAGGCGGAGATTCTCGGGGAAGGTCGACTTGGCGAAATGGATGTAGCGGCCCTGCGCATCCTCGATCCGGCGCGCGCGGCCGATCTGGTCGGAGGGGACGAGCGGGATGTCACCGTCGATCAGCGCCTCGATCGCCGCCTCGGCCTCGTCGGACAGCTTGTAGCCGTCGGGGCCGAACAGCTTGATGCCGTTGTCCGCGTACGGGTTGTGGCTGGCGGAGATCATCACACCGATATCCGCGCGCATCGACTGGGTCAGCATCGCCACTGCGGGCGTCGGCATCGGCCCGACCATGACGACGTCCATGCCAACGCTGGTGAAACCCGCGACCAAGGCCGATTCGAGCATGTAGCCCGACAGCCGCGTGTCCTTGCCGATGACGACGCGATGGCGGTGATCGCCGCGCTGGAAATACGCGCCGGCGGCCATGCCGACCTTCATCGCCATTGCCGCGGTCATCGGCGAGACGTTGGTGGCACCACGAATGCCGTCGGTGCCGAAATATTTTCTTGCCATCGCGCGCTTTCCGTCCGGTATCGGGGTTCTATGCCGTTGATAGCGCGGTAGACCACGAAGGGCGAGCATGTCGCAGACTACACGGATTCTCGCCGCGCTGATCGGCGGCATCGCGATGGGAATCGCCGCGGCGGCGTGGTCGCCGGCGAACGCGATCGCGGCGACGGCGGTGACCCAGCCGATCGGGTCGGCGTGGCTGCACGGGTTGCAGATGGTGATCGTGCCGCTGGTCGTCGGGCTGCTCGTGACCGGCATCGGCGCGACCACCGAGGCGGCGCGCGCCGGGCGGATCACCGTTCGCGCGATGGTGATGATCGTCGTCATCCTGTGGAGCACGACGATCATGTCCGCGCTGGTCATGCCGTTGATCTTGGATACCTTTCCACTGCCGCACGCGTTAGGCGCCGCGTTGCGTGCCGCACTGACGGGTGCTGCGCCGGTCGGGCCGGTGCCGGGGATCGGTGCGTTCTTCGATACGATCGTGCCGACCAACATCGTCGCGGCCGCGTCCAGCGACTCGTTCCTGCCGCTCACCGTGTTCGCTCTGACCTTCGCCTTTGCCGTGACGAAACTGCCCGACGATCGCCGCCGCGTGCTGACCGGCTTCTTCCAGGCAGTCGTCGACGCGCTGCTGATCATCATCACATGGGTGCTGAAGCTCGCACCGATCGGCATCTTCGCGCTCGCCTACGGGGTCGGCGCGCGGACCGGGTCGGCTGCGTTCGGCGCGCTCCTGCACTATATCGTCTGCGTCTCGGCGATCGGCTTCATCGTCCTGCTGTCCGCCTATCCGATCGGGATGATTGGCGGGCGGGTCGGCTTTGGCCGGTTCGCGCGTGCGGTCGCGCCGGCGCAGGCGGTGGCGATCAGCACGCAATCGTCGCTCGCCTCGCTGCCGGCGATGTTGAAGGCCTCGACCGACCTCGGTGCGTCGCCCGCCACCGCCGGGATCGTCCTGCCGCTGTCGGTCGCGGTATTCCGGGCGACCAGCCCGGCGATGAACCTGGCGGTCGCGCTGTACGTCGCGCACTGGCTGGGGCTGCCGATCGGGCCGGGGCAGATGGCGGCGGGCGTGGCGACCGCGGCGATCACGACGATGGGGTCGATCTCGCTGCCGGGCACGATCAGCTTCGTCGCTTCGGTCGCGCCTGTGGCGCTGGCGATGGGCATCCCGCTTGAGGTGCTGGGTCTGCTCATCGCGGTCGAGACCATACCCGACCTGTTTCGCACCGTCGGGAACGTGACGATGGACACCGCCGTTACCATCTCCGTCGCAGCGCGGTCCGATCGCGTCGGCGCTCAGGAGAACACCCATGAAGTATCGCACGCTCGGCCCTGATTTCGAGGTTTCCGCGCTGGGCTTAGGTTGCATGCCGATGGCCGGGATCGGCAAGGGCATGTACGGCGAGGCGAACGCCGATGAGAGCATCGCGACGATCCACCGCGCGATCGAGCTTGGCGTGACGCTGTTCGACACCGCCGAGATCTATGGCCCGCTGGTCAACGAGGAACTGATCGGCAAGGCGATCCGCGGCAAGCGCGACGGCGTCGTGATCGCGACCAAGTTCGGCTTCCGCTATGACGAGAACGGGATGACGGGGGTGGATTCCACACCGGCCAATGTGCGGCGTGCCTGCGAGGGATCGCTGAAGCGGCTGGGCGTCGAGACGATCGACCTGCTGTACCAGCATCGCGTCGATCCGGGGGTGCCGATCGAGGATACGGTCGGCGCGATGGGCGACCTCGTACGCGAGGGCAAGGTGCGGCATCTCGGGTTGTCGGAGGCGGGGCTCGACACCATTCGCCGGGCGGCGGCGACGCATCCGATCGCGGCGTTGCAGAGCGAATATTCGCTGTGGGAGCGCGATGTCGAGGACGCGATCCTGCCGTTGTGCCGCGAGTTGGGGATCGGGTTCGTGCCCTATTCGCCGCTGGGACGTGGGTTTTTGACGGGGCAGATTACTGCTCGGTCGGATCTGCCCGAGGGCGATTATCGGCGGAACGATCCGCGGTATTCGGAAGAGAACTTCGCCAAGAACATGGAGATGGTCGCGGTGGTGAAGTCGATCGCCGATACGCATGGTGCCTCGCCTGCGCAAGTCGCGCTCGCGTGGTTGCTGGCGCAGGGCGACGACATCGTGCCGATCCCGGGATCGAAGCGCCGGGTTACGCTGGAGGACAGCATGAAGGCGGCGGATATCACGCTGACCGCGGACGATCTGACGAAGCTGGATGCGGCCGCGCCTAGGGGTGGGACGGCCGGGCCGCGGTATGGTGAGAAGGCGCTGTCGATGACGCGGATCTGAGCTGCCGTATCAATCCTCCCCCGCCAGGGGGAGGTGTCGCCGAAGGTGACGGAGGGGGAGGACACGGAACCGCGGTTATCCCTTTCCTCCCCCTCCGTCTGGCAAGCGCCAGCCACCCCCCCCTGGCGGGGGAGGATTTGCGAAGTACTACTGGACGCCGTGCATCCACTTCTTGATCAGCGGCGAGATCAGCAGCAGCACGACGCCGATGCCGGCCGAAACCAGGCCGATCGTCCAGAACACGCCGGCATAGGTATCCAGGCTGACCTTCAAATTGGTCACCTGTCCCCCGACCGTCTCGACGCTCGCGACCTGCGCGACGACGCCGGCCACATACTGCGCGACCGAGATCGACAGGAACCAGACGCCCATCATCAGCCCGACGACGCGCGCGATCGACAGCTTGGTGATCATGCTGAGACCGACCGGCGAGATGCAGAGCTCGGCGAACGAGTGGATGAAATACAACCCTGCCAGCCACCAGATCGCGACCTTGAACGAGGGTCCGACCATGCTTGCGCCCCAGACGAGGAACAGGAAGCCGACACCGACGCCGATCAGCGCGATGCCGAACTTGACGGGGATCGACGGCTCCAGGCCCTTGGCGGCGAGCTTGGTCCACAGGATCGACATGATCGGCGCCAACGCGACGATGAAGAACGCGTTGAAGAACTGCGTCTGGCCGGCCGAGATGCTGAAAAGGCCGAACACGCTGAGATCGGTGTTGCGATCCGCGAACAGCGTCAGCGAGGAGCCGGCCTGCTCGAACAGCGTCCAGAACACGACGTTGAACACTATCAGCACCATCGCCGCGAGCATCATCTGGAACTCGCGACGCTCGCCGTTGACGAACGACCAGATCAGGATGCCCGGCACCGCGATCAGGAACGTGCCGAACAGCAATTTGCCCATCAGCGACAGCGAGGCGATGTAGCCGAGGATCCCCGACCCCGGCACCGGCGGCACGGCGTTCATGAGATTGACGAACAGCAGGTAGAAGATCGGGATACCGAGCAGTGCGAGCGCATAGATGCCGAGCGCGCGGTCGGGGCCGGTGCGGACCGGGGGCTCGCCGTAGCCGTTTAGCTTGCCGCCATCGAATTGGATCAGCGTCCACGAGGCGAGCATGCCGATCGCGGCAAGGCCAAAGCCGGCCCACCAGCCGACCGCGACCGCGAGGAACGGGCAGAGCAGCTGCGAGAACAGCGAGCCGAGGTTGATGCCCATGTAGAAGATCGTGAACCCGGCATCGCGGCGCTTGTCGCCCTGCGCGTAGAGTTCGCCGACCATCGTCGAGATGTTGGGCTTGAAGAAGCCGTTGCCGACCGAGATCATGCAGAGCGCGAGCAGCATGATCGTGACGTAGAAGCTGCTGCGTTCGGCGCCCGATTCGAAGCCGCCCTTCTCCACCGTGCGCGCGGTCGAGCCGTCGGGGGCGAGCAGCGAGACGGTGCCGTCGTCGTTGCCCTTGATCTTCAGCTTGTTCGCGCCATCGACGAGATAGCGGACTTCGCTGTCGGCCTGGTCGACGACTTCGATCGCGTAACGCTGGTTGGCGATCGTCGCATACGGCTTGGCGGTCTCGCCGCCGAAGCAGAGCAGCAGATAGCCGAGCGCCATGATGATCGCGCCGAATTTTACGGCACGCTTGGAGCCTAAATACTGATCCGCGAGATAGCCGCCGACCAGCGGGGTCAGGTACACTAGCGCGGTATAGCCGCCGTAGAGCCCGGTCGCCTCGCGGTCGCCGAACACGAAATGCTTGGTGAGGTACAGCGTGAGGAGCGCGCGCATGCCGTAATAGCCGAACCGCTCCCACGCTTCGGTGGTGAACAGCCGTGCGAGCTGGCGGGGATGCCCGAACCAGGTTTCGCCGGACGCCGGGTTGATATGGGTGATATCCGGCTCTCGCGGGGTATCCGCGGTCGGGGTGTCCACCATTCTTACGCTCCCTGATACTCGTCTTGGCCGCCGTCGAACGCGGGGCCGTTATGGCGCGCAACCTAGCGGCAAAGCTCGGCCTGTAAATATCGCACATCAGGGCTTATCTGCCGGAACATGCTCAACGACCGCTCCACGCCGCTCTCGCTGCTCGCCACCCGCCGCTCGGGAAAGCCACGCGACCTGATCGCGCCCGGCCCCGATTCCTACCAGCTGGCGACGATCCTCGAGATCGCGGCGCGGACACCCGATCACGGCAAGCTCGCGCCGTGGCGGTTCGTCGTCGTGGGTGACGAACACCGCGCGGCGCTGTCGACGCTGATTGCGGACGCGTATCTGGCGGAGCGGCCTGCGGCATCGCGGACCGAACTCGAGTCGCTCGACCAGTTCGCGCATCAGGCGCCGACGCTTGTGGTCGTGCTGTCGTCGCCGAAGGAGAGCAAGATTCCGCTTTGGGAACAGGAGCTTTCAGCGGGGGCGGCGTGCATGAACCTGCTTCATGCGGTGCATGCGGAGGGGTTTGCGGGTGGCTGGCTGACGGGGTGGCCGGCCTATTCGGACTTGGTGCGCGATGCGTTCGGGACGGCGGCGGAGCGGATCGCCGGGTTCATGTTCATCGGAACGCCGTCGCGCGCGCTCGACGAACGGCCCCGCCCGGATATGGCACGGCTCGTAAGCCATTGGGAATCCTGAGCCTCGACTTTCCGCCAGATTGCTGTATTAGAACAGCATGACAGCGCTCAGCAGCGACGACAGCCCCGTATATATCCGCCTTCGCAGCACGATCGCCGCGGGGATTTTGCGAGGCGACTATCGCGCGGGCGACCAGTTGCCGTCGGTGCGCGCGTTTGCCGCCGAGCAGGGGGCTAATCCGCTGACGGTCGCCAAGGCGTATCAAAGCTTTCAGGACGATGGCTATGTCGAGGTGCGGCGCGGCGTCGGGATGTTCGTGATGCCGGGTGCGGCCGAGGCGTTGCGGGTGGCGGAGCGCGAGAACTTCGTGACGACGCAGTGGCCCAGGATCTTGGGGCATATCGACCTGTTGGGGTTGGATGCGCACGATCTTTTGGAGCGCGAGCGGGCTTAAGAGCCCTCACCTGCCGTTCGTCGTGCTTACCCAGCTCGTCCTACGTCCTGCCCCCCTTCCGTTCGTCCTGAGTAGTCATCGAGTAGTGGCGAAGCCGCGTATCGAGAGGACGTATCGAAGGACAGGTTGGCGCGTGGAACCCATGCTTCGATACGCACCCTCGATACGCTCCTGACGGAGCTACTCGGTCGCTACTCAGCACGAACGGAAGTGGGGGATGGCGCGGCGGTACGAGGTGCGAAATCCGAGATTCGGTTCTGCGCGACGTCTAGAACAACCCCAGCGCCGCGACATCCTCGACGCTCAGGTCGATCCCGAACAACAGGCTCGTGCGGATGCGGTACACGCGCGGGTCTGTGATCTCGCCGACCGTCGTGTCGGTGCCCGAGCGCCGGCGGTAGTTGCGGCCGATCAGCGACGCGAAGCCGTTCGGGAGGACGATGCTGGCGATCGGGGTGTGGGTGAAGCGGCTCGACGGCGCGGTCGAGGTCCAGTGGTTCGACAGCGCGAGGTCCGCATCGAACACCGGCGCGAGCGTGAAGCTGTATTGCGGCTGGAATCCTCCCGTCTCGCCGCGACCATCGGTGGTCATCGGATCGCCGTCGCGGAGTAGCATCCAGCCTTGCTCGGTCGCTTCGAGGCGGAAGCGTGCGCCGTCGGGAGCGGTTGCCTCGGCGCCGTCGGCGAGCGGGAGGACGGGCGTGTAGCTGCCGCCGAAGCCGGTGTCAGCGATCCAGTCCTGGCCGTCGATCGTTACCAGCGCGAAGGTGTGGGTGAGCGGCGGTACGTCGGTCGCGGCGATCCACACGCGGGCTAGCAACGGGCGTGCGGTGAAGCCGAGTTCCGCGAGGGCGTCGAGGAAGAGGCGGTTGTGCTCGAAGCAATAGCCGCCGCGGCGCGCGGTGACTAGCTTGGCGAAGACTGAAGCGGTGTCGATCGCGATGCCGCGGCCGAGGACGACGTCGAGGTCCTCGAACGGGATCGAGAGACGGTGCGCGTGCTGGAGGCGGCCGAGACCGATCGAGTCGAGCGTGGGCCGCGCGGGCATCGCGACACGGAGGAGATAGGCTTCGAGGTCGAACATCGGTCGGGCTTTCAGAGATTTGCTGTTTCCCCATACCGTCCGTTGGGCGGGGGCGTCGAGTGCGGGGACCCGATGTTGCACGTGACGCAGCGCCCCCTCCCCCCGTTCATGCTGAGCGAAGTCGAAGCACCTGCGTGTTGGGCATGCCCTTCGACTACGCTCAGGGCGAACGGGATGTGTGGCGACATCCCTGCTTGCTCCGTCACCCCGGGCTTGTTCCGGGGACCACCGTTCCACGTTCCCATTCCCCCGGATCTGCGGAACGGTGGACGCCGGAACGAGTCCGCCATGGCGGCGTGGTTTGGGCTGTCGCGACCAGTGGCGTCCCTCTCGATCCTCCCCCGCAAGGGGGAGGTGGCTGGCGCTTGCCAGACGGAGGGGGCGGTAACGGTTTACCGTCGTTGCGTGTCCTCCCCCTCCGTCACCTTCGGTACCACCTCCCCCTTGCGGGGGAGGATAAAAGCGGCCGCCCGGGTGCCACTCCGCGACAGCCTGTACCGCCGTCCCATCAGCTACCTCCCCGCCGGAGGCCAGGGCCCAATTGGAACGTCGGATGTAACCGAGCACCGCGCGGATCACCACCGTCCCCCAATTGGACCCCGGCCTCCGCCGGGGAGGGGCGGACGACGATGTCGCGTTCGATCAGGCCGCGAACAGGTCCGCTTCGATCGAGTACAGCACCGCCGCGCTGGCGTTCGCGGCGGCGTTGAGGCCCATTGCCTCGGGGACGATCTGGTCGAGGTAGAAGCGCACTGCCGCCGCCTTCATCCGGCCGAAATCGTCGCTGCCGGCCACCCCGCCCTGCCGCTCCATCAGCCAGCCGCAGGTTGCGACCGACAGCATCGTGAGGAACGGGTAGCTCGCCGCCAGCTTGTCGTCGGCGTCCGCGGTGGCGAGTTTACGTCCGATCGCTTCGCACGCGTCGACCAGCGACAGGAGGCGTTCGTCCTTCGCCTCCGCGCGAATGTCGGCGATCAGCGTGGCGAACGCGCCGCCATTGTCGAGACCGAGTTTGCGACCGACCAGATCCGCCGCCTGGATGCCGTTGGTGCCCTCGTAGATCGGCGTGATGCGGGCATCGCGGAAATACTGCGCGGCGCCGGTTTCCTCGACATAGCCCATGCCGCCGTGCACCTGGATGCCGAGCGACGCGACTTCGTTGCCGAGATCGGTGCCGTGGGCCTTCGCCAATGGCGTGACGAGTTCAAGGCGGTTGCGCGCGGCGTGGTCGCCGAGATTGGCACGATCAACCTGCCCTGCCGCGTAGTAGACGAGTGCGCGCGCCGCCTGCGTCTGCGCCTTCATCCGCATCAGCATGCGGCGGACGTCGGGATGTTCGACGATCTTGACCGACTCCTTGTTCGGCGAGCCAGCGCGCGCCGACTGGACGCGGTCCAAAGCATAGGCAACCGCGCCCTGCGTCGCGCCCTCGGCGACCTGGACGCCCTGGAGGCCGACGTTGAGGCGCGCGTTGTTCATCATCGTGAACATCGCGCGGATGCCGCCGAGCTCCGCGCCGATCAGCTCGCCGATGCAGTCGTCGTTGTCGCCGAAGCTCAGCACGCAGGTCGGCGACGCGTGGAGGCCCATCTTGTGCTCGATCGAGACGACGCGGACATCGTTGAACTCGCCTGGCGTGCCGTCTTCGTTGAGGCGGTACTTGGGGACGAGGAACAGCGAGATGCCCTTGGTCCCAACCGGTGCGCCCGGTGTCCGTGCGAGGACGAGGTGGACGATGTTTGGCGCCATGTCGTGATCGCCGAACGAGATATAGATCTTGGTGCCCTTGATCGACCACTTGCCGTCGCCAAGCGGAGTGGCGGTCGCGCGGAGAGCGCCGACATCGGAGCCCGCCTGCGGCTCGGTGAGGTTCATCGTGCCAGTCCATTCGCCGGTCGCGAGATGGGGGAGGTAGAGCGCCTGCTGCTCCGGCGAGCCGTGATGCTGGAGCGCCTCGATCGCGCCGACGGTCAGCGTCGGGCAGAGCGCGAAGCCCATGTTCGCCGAGCCAAGCGTGTCGAGCACCGCGGTCTGGATCGCGAAAGGCAGGCCCTGCCCGCCCCATTCCTCGTCGACGCCGATCGTGCCCCAGCCGCCCTCGACATAATCCTTGTACGCCTGCGCGAAACCGTCGGGCATGACCACGCCGTCGGGGGTCCATTTGGCTCCGACCGTATCGCCTGCGCGGTTGAGCGGGGCCCATTCGCCGGCCGCGAGTTGCCCGACGCCTTCGAGGACCGCGTCGACCACGTCGTCGCTGGCGGCGGCATAGCGTTCAGTGTCGGCAAGCTCGCCGATCCGCACGATATGATCGAGCACGAAACGCTGTTCGGTGGTTGCTGGAGTGAAGGCCATCGCATCCTCTTATCGCTACGGTTTGGACCCGCTATACGCCTGTGGAATGACCCGTCCACACCCTCGGATTTTACCCTACGGCACGGCCGCGATCGCCGAAGCCGCCGTGCTGATTCGCGACGGGGGGATCGTCGCGGTGCCGACCGAGACGGTGTACGGACTCGCCGCGGACGCTACGAATGCGGCGGCGGTGGCGCGGATTTATGCGGCCAAGGGGCGGCCGAGTTTCAATCCGCTGATCGTGCATGTGGCGAATCTGGCGGCGGCGGAGCGCATCGCGGTGTTCGATGCGGATGCTCGGGCGTTGGCCGAGGCGTTCTGGCCGGGGCCTTTGACGTTGGTGCTGCCGGTGCGGGGGGATTCGGGGATCGCTTCGCTGGTGACCGCGGGGTTGGATACGATCGCGATCCGAGTGCCGCGGCATCGGGCGATGCAGGGGCTGATCGCGGCGTCGGGGCGGCCTTTGGCGGCGCCTTCGGCCAATGCGAGCGGGGGGATTTCACCGACTACCGCGGCGCATGTTGCGGGAAGTCTGGGGGGGAACGTACCGCTGATCCTCAATGACGGAGCTACCGAGGCGGGATTGGAGTCGACGATCGTGGCCGGGCGGACGGTGCTGCGGCCGGGGCCGGTTACCGCGGAGGCTATCCGCCAGCACCTCGAACACCACCCCGGCGAAGGCCGGGGCCCAGTTGGAACGTCGGAAGTAACTACGCGCAACGCCGATCATGACAGTCCCCCAACTGGGCCCCGGCCTTCGCCGGGGGGGCGTGAGGGTGGGGTGACAGCGCCGGGGCAACTGGAGAGCCACTATGCTCCCAAGAAGCTTCTGCGGTTAAATGCTATCGAGGCAGCGTCGAACGAATGGCTGATCGGATTTGGCGAAGTGGCGGGCGACGTAACCCTCTCCGCATCAGGGGACGTGGTCGAAGCGGCCGCGAAGCTGTTCGACCTGCTCTACGCTGCCGATGCGAATGAACGTCCAACGATCGCCATCGCGCCGATCCCGTCTGAAGGCATTGGTGAAGCGATCAACGACCGCTTGCGCCGTGCCGCACATCGATAGTCCGTTCCCCTGCGCACGCAGAGGTCCAGGAGTCAGGTCGGATGACGGTATTTAGCTGGGCCCCCGCTTCCGCGGGGGAACAGCATTGGTCCGATCTTACGCGTTCACCGCCGCCTTCGACCGTGCGGCGAAGCTCTTGCGCAGCTTCTGCAGCTTGGGCGGGATCACCGCCATGCAATACGGGTTCGAGCGGCCCGAGGTTTCCCAGTAATCCTGGTGATAGCCCTCGGCCTCGTACCACGTGTCCATCGGCTCGATGGTGGTAACGATCGGCTTGGGCGAGTCGGCCTGTGCGCGGGCCAACGCCGCTTCCATCTCCGCCTTCTGCGCGTCGTCCGCCGGGAACATCGCCGAGCGGTACTGAGTCCCCACGTCGTTGCCCTGCCGGTTCAGCGTCGTCGCGTCGTGCGTCGCGAAAAAGATGTCGAGCAGGTCGCCGAGCTTCAGCTGCTCCGGATCGAAGCCGATGCGGATCGCCTCGGCATGGCCGGTGTCGCCGCCGCAAACCTGTTTGTACGTCGGATCAGGGACATGCCCGCCGATATACCCGCTCTCGACCGACTCCACGCCGATCACGTCCTTGAACACAGCTTCGGTGCACCAGAAGCAGCCGCCGGCCAGCGTTACATAATCCGTCATAACGATCTCCTTTCCGCCAATGTAGGAAGTCGCTACCCCGCAACAAAGAGGAGACGCGCATGATCGACGGTAAGGTTATGGTGACTGGCGGGGCCGGCTATATCGGCAGCCACGCGGTGCTGGCGTTGCTCGATGCGGGGTATGACGTCGTCGTGCTCGACAATCTCGTCACGGGATTCGACTGGGCAGTCGATCCCCGCGCCGCGTTGGTCGAGGCGAACGTCGCCGACGACGCGAAGGTCCGCGCGGCGATCCGCGAGCATAACGTCCGGGCGATCATGCACTTCGCCGGCTCCGTCGTGGTCCCCGAGTCAGTCAGCGATCCGCTCAAATATTACCGCAACAACACCGCCGCCAGCCGTGCGCTGATCGAGAGCGCGGTCGTCGAGGGCGTGCCGCACTTCATCTTTTCGTCGACCGCCGCAACCTATGGCACGCCCGAAAAGGTGCCCGTCGCGGAGGGCGATCCGACCGTGCCGATCAACCCCTACGGCATGTCGAAGCTGATGACCGAGGCGATGCTGCGCGACGTCGCCGCGGCGCATCCGATGAACTACGCGGCGCTGCGCTACTTCAACGTCGCCGGCGCCGATCCGCAGGGGCGCAGCGGGCAATCGACCATCGGCGCGACGCATCTGATCAAGATCGCGGTCGAGGCCGCGACCGGCAAGCGCAACGCGGTCGGCGTCTACGGCACGGATTTCGACACGCCCGACGGCACCGGCGTGCGCGACTATATCCACGTCACCGACCTTGCCGCCGCGCATGTCGCTGCGCTGGACGTGCTGATCGCCGAACCGGCCAAGAGCCACACGCTCAACGCGGGCTATGGCAAGGGCTTCTCGGTGCTCGAGGTGCTCGATGCGGTCGACAAGGTTACCAACCGGACGATCGAGCGTCGCCTGGAAGGACGTCGCGCGGGCGATCCGGCGATGCTGATCTCGGACAATCGCGCGATCCTGGAAACGCTCGACTGGACGCCGCGCCATGCCGATCTCGCCGGCATCGTCCGCGATGCGCTGGCGTGGGAGCGGGCTCTGGCGGAGAAGGGCCGGTGAGGCTCCGCTCGCTGCTGTTCGTGCCGGGCGATCGTCCCGAGCGGATGGTCAAGGCCCTCGGGCTGGGGGCGGACGCGCTGATCCTCGACCTGGAGGATTCGGTCGCGCCGGCAGCCAAGGCGGCGGCGCGCGAACACGTCGCGACGTTCCTTGACCAGCCTCGGACGGTGCCGTTGTTCGTGCGGATCAACCCGCTCGACTCCGGCCTGGCGGATGATGACCTCGCGGCGGTGCTCCCCGGCAAGCCTGACGGGATCATGCTGCCCAAGGCAGAGGGCGGCGCATCGCTGGCGGCGCTCGACGCCAAGCTGGGCGGTAACGTCGCCATCCTGCCGATCGCGACCGAGACGCCCGCCGCGATGTTCGCGCTAGGGACCTATGGCGGTGTAACGGATCGGCTGGTCGGGCTGACCTGGGGTGCGGAGGACCTGCCCGCGGCGATCGGTGCGGCGACGTCGCGCGAGGCGGACGGATCGTACACCACGCCGTACCAGCTTGCCCGGTCGCTGACCTTGTTCGGCGCGCATGCCGCGGGGGTGGCCGCGATCGAAACGGTCTATCCCGATTTCCGCGATCTGGACGGGCTGGCCGCCTATGCCGCGCGCGGGCGGCGCGATGGGTTCACAGGGATGATGGCGATCCACCCGAGCCAGGTCGCGGTGATCAACGCGGCCTTCACGCCGTCAGCCGAGGAACGCGCCAAGGCGCAGGCGATCGTCGACCTGTTCGCCGCCAATCCGGGTGCGGGCGCACTCCAGTTGGAGGGCAGGATGGTCGACGCGCCGCACCTGAAGGCGGCGAAGGCGCTGCTAGCGCTCGCCGCCGATTGAGTCGCGCACGCGCGCGGTGGCGAGCCACCAGGCGAGCGCCCAGAGCGTGCCGAAGCTCCATCCGGCCAGCACGTCGCTCGGCCAGTGGACGCCGAGATAGACGCGGCTGCAGCCGATCGCGCCGACCAGCAGGATCGCGACGACCAGCAGATACGCTCGGATCGCGCGGTCGCGGGTCACCTGCGATGCGAGGCCGGCGAGCGTGAGATAGACGATCGCGCTGTTCGCCGAATGCCCGCTCGGGAAGCTCATATGCGTGACGGTGACGAGGTGCGCGACGATGTCGGGGCGCGGGCGGGCGACCTGCAGCTTGACGAGCTCGACCACGATATTGCCGGTGACGCTGGCCGCGACCATCGCGGCGGCGGTCAGCCAGAGGCGCTGGACGATCAGCAGGCCGGCGGCGACCACCACGACGATCGTCAGGACGATGCCGCCGCCAAGTGCGGTGACGTCGGCTGCGACCTTGGGCAGCCATGACGGTCCGCCCCACGCGCGCAGACCGAGGATGATCGACCGGTCAAACGCGAACGGCCAGTGATCGACCGCGAGACCGACGAGGAGGATGAGGGCTAGCCCAATCGCCGCGACCGACGCGCCCGCTAGAATCGCCGGGACATGCCTCCGCCTGCTCGGCGCATCGCCCGAGGCATCGATGGTGGGTCCGCCGGGGCTCGAACCCGGGACCTCTCGATTAAAAGTCGCTTGCTCTACCAACTGAGCTACGGACCCCCGCCATCGTGGACCGCGCACCTAATCGCGTGGCCGCTTTCGGTCAACCGATTGCGCCAATTGCCGGATCGTTCGCCCGGTCAATGGATCGCGCCATTGTGGGATCAGGCCGGCGAGGGGGGTGAGGACGAAGCTGCGGGTGCGGAAAGCGGCGTGAGGGACGGTGAGCCCGCGTGACGACCACGCGCCGCCGGACCAGAGTACGATGTCGAGGTCGAGGACGCGGCTTCCCCAGCGGCGGCCGGGGCGGCGGCCGAACGCGCGCTCGATCCGTTTGAGGCGGACGAGCAGCGCGGCGGGGTCTTCGGGCGTCTCAATCAGTGCGACGGCGTTGGCGTAGCGGCGGTTCGAGGGACCGAGGGGTGCGCTGGCGAC
The DNA here is from genome assembly GCF_040407565.1 of Sphingomonas faeni. GTDB lineage: Bacteria > Pseudomonadota > Alphaproteobacteria > Sphingomonadales > Sphingomonadaceae > Sphingomonas > Sphingomonas faeni_F. The sequence continues at coordinate 190,145 of NZ_JAPZPR010000006.1, read as the reverse complement.
CGTCGGCGAGCGTGCCACGACAGCGCCGAGCGTCTCCAAAGCGGCGGCGATCTCGCGCTCGGGGCTCCCGTGACGGCCGCGGCGGTTGGAGCCGAGCGCGATCGCGTAGGTGGTCGCGGCCTGCGCGATCGGCGGGAGCGGGGTTGCAGGCGACATTTGGTCCGCCTAGCGCAATCCCATGGATTCCACACCTTACACCTCCGAGCTTCCCGAAACCGTCGACGAGACCGGCGAAGTCGACGTCACGACCGTCTTCGCGCCTGTCTCCGCGCTGCCTGAGACCGAGCCGCCGCATGACTGCCCGCTCTGCCCTCGCCTCGTCGCCGTGCGCGAGCAGTTGCGGGCCGAGTTCCCGACCTGGTGGAACGCGCCCGTCCCTGCGTTCGGGGATCCCGCGGCGTGGCTCGGCATCATCGGCCTCGCGCCGGGGAAGCATGGCGCGAACCGCACGGGCCGCGCGTTCACTGGCGATTATGCAGGGCAGTTCCTGTACGAGACGCTCGGGCGGTTCGGGCTCGCAACCGGGACATATGGTGCCAAGGCCGAGGATGGGCTGGCGCTCGATGGCGCGATCATCCTCAACGCGGTGAAGTGCCTGCCACCCGAGAACAAGCCGACGCCCGAGGAGATTCGCACCTGCCGGCCGTTCCTCGAGACGCAGGCGGATGCGGTGCCAACCGCGCGGGTGTTCGTGGCACTGGGGCATATCGCGCATCAGTCGGCGGTGAAGATGCTGGGTGGGCGGCTGCCCAAGGCGCGGTTCGCACACGGCGCTGAGCATGTGATGCCCGATGGCCGCGTGCTGATCGATAGCTTCCATTGCTCGCGGTACAACGTGAATACGGGTGTGCTGACCGCGGATATGTTCGATGCAGTGTTCACGCGGGCGCTGGAGCTGCGCGGGGCGGACTAACATCTCTCTCCGTCATCCTGACGAAAGTCAGGACCCAGGGTAACGAGACGCGGTTCTGTTTGGCTCTGGGTCCTGACGTTCGTCAGGATGACGGGAGGGCGGTATTCGACCGCTCGATCCTCCCCCGCAAGGGGGAGGTGGCTGGCCCTTGCCAGACGGAGGGGCGGTACGCGATCACGTTTGCTCCGGGTCCGCCCCCTCCGTCACCTTCGGCGACACCTCCCCCTGGCGGGGGAGGATCGTGTGGTTTCTGCTACTTGATCACCCAGGCCTCACCGGCCTCTGGCGTGCGGAAGCGGTTCGCGGGGATGTGTTCGCGGATCAGCGCGGCGCGGAGATGCTCGGGCGGTTCGTTGATACCCTCGGACGTCAGCTCGAACGTGCCCCAGTGAACGCCGAGCGCATAGGCCGCGCCGAGTTGTTCGAACGCGGTCACCGCCTGGTCCGGGCCGATGTGGTTGTCGGTTTCGTGGCCTGCGAAATGATAGGCGCCGATCGGCAGGATGGCGAGGCGGACCGGTCCTGCTCGGCGCGCTTCGGTTGCCCAGCGCATGTCGCCGGGGCCGGTGTCGCCTGCGAAATACAGGTTGCCGCCGGGTAGCGTCACGGTGAAGCCTGCCCATAACGTCTTGTCGAGATCGCCGGGATCGTATTCGCTCCAGTGATGCGCGCGGTCGACGATCACATCGACGCCGGGACGCAACGTCACCCGCCCGCCCCAGTCGCGCGCGACCGCACGGACGCCGCTGCGCGCGAGGATCTGGTCGTTGCCGAGGCAGGTCACGATCAGCGGCTTGTCGCGGTGCCAGAGCCGTCTCATCGTGGTCATGTCGAGGTGATCGCGGTGGTTGTGGCTGAGCAGGATCAGGTCGATCTTCGGAAGGTCCGCGATACGTACGCCGGGTTCGCGGACTCGCTTCACGCCGAGGAACTGGACCGGGGACGAGCGCTGCTGCCACATCGGATCGGTCAGGATGTTGAGCCCCTGGCTCTGCACCAGCACGGTCGAATGGCCGATCCAGGTTACGCGCATCGTCTGGCCCTCGACGCGAGCAGGGGGCCGCGTCGGGGTGACGGGCACTTCGGGCCATGTGCGGTAGGGTGGCTTTACGAGATTGCGGAGCAGCGCGACCGGGCCCTGCTTTTGCTCGCCGGTGCTGCCCTGCACGCCGTCGGGGTTGAAGAAGCGTTCGCCGTTGAAGTGATCACTCAGGGGAAATGTCCTCACGGACGGCGTTGCGCAGCCGGCGAGGAGCGCGAAAGCGAGCAGTATCAAACGAGTATGGATCATGGCGCGCTGACGGATATGTCACTCGATCATCAGGGTCCAGTCACGCGCGAGCTGCCAAAGCGACTAGCATGGACGATGATTTCGAAGTGCGCGGGTTGCATGAGCAACTGTCGGAGGAGCGCGCTGCTGGCGGTGAGGCGTTCGACCAGCGGATCGCGTTGTTTACTGCGATCCTGGCGACGCTGGCGGCAGTGACCAGCTTCCTCGGTGGGCATACGCAGAACGAGGCGTTGCTCCACAAGAACGAAGCGGTGCTGATCAAGGCTCAAGCGTCCGATGCGTGGGGCTATTACCAGGCGGAAGACTTGAAGCGGCATATCGCGCAGATGGAGGTCGACCTCGCGCCGCCCGGGTTCGGTGCGACGCAGATGGCGACGCACCGGGCGGATATCGCGCGGTACAAGGCGCGGGGGACGGCGCTGAAGCGGGAGGCGGAGACGCTCGATCGGCGCTCGGCGGCGGCGGACGGGGAGTCGGACGAGGCGCTGCGGCCGCATACGAAGCTGGCGCTGGCGGTGACCGCGATCCAGGTGGCGATCGCGCTGGCTTCGATTACCGCGCTGACCGGGCGGCGGTGGTTGCTGTGGGTTGCGGGGGCGGCTGCGCTGGTGGGGGCGTTGCTGGCTGGGCTGGCTTGGTTCTGACGGCCGCCCCCAATACCCCGTCATCCTGGGTTCGGCCCAGGATCCAGAGCCACCTTCGCTGCGCGCTGTAACTCTGGATTCCAGCTTTCGCTGGAACGACGGGGCGGGTCAGATGTCCTGGACCAGCCTTCCGTACAGATCCGGCCGGCGATCGCGGAAGAAGCCGAAGGCGGCGCGGTGGCGCTTGACGATGTCGAGGTCGATCGTCGCGGTGATCACGCCTTCGTCGTCGCGGCCTAGCTCCGCCAGGATGTCGCCGCGCTCGTCGGCGATGAAGCTGGTGCCGTAGAAGGTCTGGCCGTGCTCGACGCCGACTCGGTTGGCGGCAACGATCGGGACGACGTTGCTGACCGCGTGGCCGACCATGGCGCGGCGCCATAGCCTCGCGGTGTCTAGCGACGTGTCATGCGGCTCGCTACCGATCGCGGTCGGGTAGAACAGCACTTCGGCACCCATCAGCATCATAGCGCGCGCCGTTTCCGGGTACCATTGGTCCCAGCAGACGCCGACGCCTAGCGTCGTCCGTCCGGCGTCCGACGCATGCGGCCAGACCTTGAAGCCGGTGTTGCCGGGGCGGAAGTAGAATTTCTCCTCGTAGCCGGGGCCGTCGGGGATGTGGCTTTTTCGATAGACGCCCTGCACGTTGCCGTCGGGGCCGATCATCGCGAGGCTGTTGTAATGGTGCGGGCCGTCCGCCTCGAAGAAGCTGGTCGGGATGGTGACCTTGAGCGCCTCGGCGAGCGCCTGCATCGCGAGGACCGCCTTGTGCTCGCCGACGGGTGCGGCGTTGGCGAACAGGCCTTCGTCCTCGACGCGGCAGAAATACTCGCCCTCGAACAGTTCGGGCGGCAGGATGACCTGCGCGCCTTTCGCGGCGGCCTCGTGGACGAGGCGCGACACGTTGGCGATGTTGCGGTCGATGTTGGGCGTGAAGCCCAGCTGCAGCGCGGCGACGGTGATCTCGGTCATGGCGGCGCATATAAGGTGACGCGCCATGGAGTGCGAGCCTTCTTGCTGTTCCCCGCGGAGGCGGGGGTCCAGGGTAACGGGGGGCATCGTTTGTGATCCTGGGCCCCCGCCTTCGCGGGGGAACTAGGAGCGGCGATTGACACTGCCCTGCCCTGTCCGACATGCGACCGGAGATGATGACACCCCACCTCCCCGCAAGCTGGCAATCGCTGGAAGCCGAGTTCGACGCGCCGTACATGCGCGCGCTCGATGCGTATCTGGAGGGCGAGCGGGCGGCGGGAGCTCGGGTGTTTCCGGCAGATGCGGACCGGTTTCGGGCGTTGGAGTTGACGCCGTTGGATCAGGTCAGGTGCGTGATCCTTGGGCAGGATCCGTATCACGGCGAGGGGCAGGCGCATGGGCTGAGCTTCTCGGTGCGGGAGGGCGTGCGGACGCCGCCTAGCCTGGTGAACATCTACAAGGAGCTGGAGGCGGATCTGGGGATCCCGCGGGCACGCCACGGCATGCTCGATCATTGGGCGGCGCAGGGCGTGCTGTTGCTCAACGCGGTGTTGAGCGTGCGGACGGGCGAGGCTGCGTCGCACCAGAAGCGCGGGTGGGAGCGGTTTACCGATGCGGTGATCGCGGCGGTGAACGCGCAGGACAAACCGGTCGTGTTCCTGCTGTGGGGGGCGTATGCGCAGAAGAAGGCGGCGTTCGTCGACGATGTGAGCAAGGGCGGGCGGCATCTGGTGATCGCGTCCGCGCATCCTTCGCCGCTGGCCGCGCGGACCGGGTTCTTCGGATCGCGGCCGTTCAGCCGGGCCAACGCCTTTCTCGAAACCAACGGGCGCGCTCCGATCGACTGGGCGCTGCCGGAGACTGACCGATGAGCGACGAATACACTTACGACGAAGCGACCGGCGAGTGGGTCGCGGGCGGCGCGGCGACGGCGGTGGCGGCGGACGACGGCGCGGTCGTGGTGCGGGATTCGGTCGGCAACGTGCTGGCGGACGGCGACCAGGTGACGCTGATCAAGGACCTGACCGTGAAGGGTGCGGGGCAGACTCTCAAGCGCGGGACGGTGATCAAGTCGATCCGGCTGACCGGCGACGCGCAGGAGATCGACTGCCGGTACGAGGGGATCAAGGGACTGGTCCTGCGCGCGGAGTTCGTTCGGAAACGGTAGGTTTCGGGCCGCATTCGAGGAGGGGCCGGCTTCAAAGGTCACGATAAAGTTGCGCTCGCAAACGGCTGCGGCGGCCGCGTTCATGATCACCCTCACCTTCGTCCTGGGTGCGGACCCTGTCGGGATATTTGGGTGGGATCGTCGCCTTGGCGGCGGCGAGCAGCGCCTCGAACGTGTCCCCAAGCGGTGATGGCTGGGCTGGCGCAGGACCCTGCTCAGCCACGGGTTCGGCGCGGATATCGGCGACTTCGAGCGCTGTCGCCAGCGCCTCGGGGGCCATCAGGCGGTGCGGGTCGGCGGGCATCGGCGGCGCGAGCGCGGCGAGCGTGGTCTCGACCGGCGGTACCGGGATGGGCGCGGGCGCCGGCGACTGGCCGGGGGTGCGATAGCGATCCGGTTGGTGCGCGCGCAGGAGGAACATCAGCAGGCGATCGTTGTAGCGGATGCGCTGGCCGACGCGGTTGCCCTCGCGGTCGAACACCGGCTCGGGCGATCCGTTGATCGCGCGGTCGAAGGCGAGATCGACCAGCCGCAGCGACGCGGTCTGCACCGCCGCATCCCACGCCGCCGCGAACGCCGCGCCATCGGCCGCGCGGCGCAGGCGGTAGCACGAGGTCGCCGACATGTTCACCTCGCGCGCGGCCTGCGTGACCGAGCCGGTATCCGCGAGCACGCCGATGAACGCCTGCTGCGTCGCGACCGTCCAGCCATCATGCCGTACCTTCCGGCGGACCGGCACCCAGTCGTACTCGGCGAGGTCGAAATCCTCGACCGTCGGGAGATGCTCGGCCTCGATGATGGTCATCGCGGTGGTCCGTGCGGTCGGCTCGGGAGCGGCCGGTTCGAGAGCGGGGGCGATGTCGGGCATGACATCGCGACGAGCGCGCGTGCGCGTGGGTTTGGTCATGGCCGGAGCGGATCAGGCGGGCGGCGTGTAGGACAGCGTTTGCGGGGGATGTTGGACTTTTTGTGGGCGGAGTGTGGCGCGGGGGCATCCTTCACGACAGCCGCGCATGATTGACATTGGACAAGATAGTGTCCATCTTTCACCGATGCAGACTGTCACATATTCTGAAGCGCGCGAGAACCTGAAGTCCGTGATCGACAAGGTCGCGGCGGATCGGGCCCCTGTGATGATCACGCGTCAGCGTGGCGAGAATGTCGTGCTGATCTCGGCGAGCGAATGGGCCGGGATGGAGGAGACGCTCTATCTGTTGCGCTCGCCCGCCAATGCGAAGCGGTTACTGGAGAGCATCGCCGAACTGGATGCCGGCGATGGCGAAGTCCACGCGCTAGTCGATTCTTGAACGTCCAGTTCTCATCGCGCTCCTGGGCCGAATATGTCGACCTCAGGACGAGCGATGCCAAGCTGTTCGACAAGCTGAACGCGTTGATCGAGGAATGCCGCCGCCATCCGTTCAAGGGCACTGGCAAACCCGAACCGCTTGGCGGCAATCTGTCGGGCTGGTGGTCGCGCCGGATCAACCATGAGCATCGGCTGGTTTACCGCGTGATGGGAAGTGGTGACGCTCAGACGGTGCAGGTTGCGCAGTGCCGGTATCATTATTGATCCGAGCAGCACTTTGGTTGTCTGCATCGTCGGGTACCGCTACGATCAGTCATCAGATGACGGACGACACATTATCCAAGGCAGGAGATTCGTATGCCTGGAGTGAACCAGAAGACCCAGGTTCTGTTAAGAAACCTTTGTGCAATTTTCGGTATACCGCGACACCTGATCCAGGCGAATCCTGAAGCGGGCGCACGCTTGTTGCTGGCGACTTATGCCATGCCGCTCCAGAGAACTCAGGCGCAACGTCGATCCTATGCGAACAATATCCTTGCGGCGACGCAAGGTCATTTCGATCATGGTCACCCTTTGTGGTTACACTCGGCCGCATCCTGATTACGATGCAGGAACTGCCTTTTCATTTTAATAATGTCGGTCGGTCCACGGCTGCGCTTGTCCAGCGCTACGAGAACCTGTCGCGCATCATATGGTGGATCAAGGCGTCGGGGCTTGCTGCCGGTGCGAGTAGCGTGGGTGCTGCAAACGCCGGCGTGGCTGAGGCGGTCAAGACTGGCAGCGTGCGCGCCGCTGCCAAAAAGGCGGGTGCTCGTGTAGCCGGCTATGGCGCGGTTCCAGAAGCCGTCGCACAACGGTTCGGCGCACGCCTGCCGAAAGGCGCCGGCGGAGGCCTGGCTCTCGTCGTTATCGGCGGCGTCACTATTTCCTACTACAGCGCCGAGCGCGAGATGCAGGAGATCAGATCCCTGGTACAGCACCGGTTTCAGGCAGGACAGGCGACGGACGCCGAGTATCGGGCGATATTCGCAGGGCAAGTCGATCCTGTGTCGATCAAGAAATATTGGGAGATCCGCTCGTGAACATGGCTGATCTTCCGAAGCGTCATGGCATTGGTGCACTGGTGGTTCCCATACCAACATTACCCTTTGCCATTCTCGCAGGGGCGGTCGACCTTTTCCTACTCGGTGGCGTAGCCATGGCCTTAAACCTTGATCTTGGCTCACCGATCGTCTTGGCTATCAACGTCGCAGGTAGCATAGCGATCTACACAGCCCTGCTTTACCTGTTCGCCAAGGGCGACCCGCGCTTGTGGCGTAACCCGGCGCGGCTTCGGCAGTTCATGACGCCTGATCTCCCGATTGGTGATGACGCGTTCAACGTCACACGTGCATTTCTTTGGCAGAATGGCAGCGTCGCGATCGGACGACAGATGGGGTGTCTTGCCGGGCTGACCGCAGGCGCGAGCCTGTCCTTTCGGTCGGAGGCGCTGGCTATTCTCGCATTTGTGATCGTGGGCGGCACGATCTGGTTGCTCGCCTCGATGCTGCTGAGTGCGCCCGACCGCGCGGAGTTGGCTCCGTGGATCGACCGGGCGGACGGCACAGCCGCGCCCGGTCAGCCAGACGCAGGCAAATAAACCTCACTCCCCTTCTCCCGGAACCGGTTGCTCATTTCGGCCATGCCGGCTTCGGCATCGGCGACCGAACGCTTGCAGTTGGCGAACAGGGCACGATCGGCATCCGTAGCATCGGCGGCGATAAAAGTGTCCGCAGGCGCGTTCTGCTTGCCCGCGAAGTCCCTCACCTCTTGCGTGATCTTCATCGAGCAGAATTTGGGGCCGCACATCGAGCAGAAATGCGCGGTCTTGGCGCCTTCTGCGGGCAACGTCTGGTCGTGGTATTGTTCGGCGGTGTCGGGATCGAGGGAGAGGTTGAACTGGTCTCTCCAGCGGAACTCGAAGCGCGCGCGGGACAGGGCGTCGTCGCGCATCTGGGCGGCGGGGTGGCCTTTGGCGAGGTCGGCGGCGTGGGCGGCTAGTTTGTAGGTGACGACGCCGACCTTGACGTCGTCGCGGTCGGGGAGGCCTAGATGCTCCTTTGGCGTGACGTAGCAGAGCATCGCGGTGCCGTACCAGCCGATCATCGCGGCGCCGATGCCGCTGGTGATGTGGTCGTAGCCGGGGGCTATGTCCGTCGTGAGCGGCCCCAGCGTGTAGAAGGGCGCTTCGCCGCAGACTTCGAGTTGCTTGTCCATGTTCTCCTTGATCTTGTGCATCGGGACGTGGCCGGGGCCTTCGATCATGACCTGGACGTCGCTCTTCCACGCGCGGTGGGTGAGTTCGCCGAGCGTGTAGAGTTCGCTGAATTGCGCTTCGTCGTTGGCGTCGGCGATGCTGCCGGGGCGCAGGCCGTCGCCGAGGCTGTAGGCGATGTCGTACGCCTTCATGATCTCGGTGATCTCGTCGAAGCGCTCGTAGAGGAAGCTCTCCTTGTGGTGGCTGAGGCACCATTTCGCCATGATCGAGCCGCCGCGCGAGACGATGCCGGTGACGCGTTTCGCGGTCATCGGGATGTAGGCGAGGCGCACGCCGGCGTGGATCGTGAAGTAATCGACGCCCTGCTCGGCCTGCTCGATGAGGGTGTCGCGGAAGATCTCCCAGGTGAGGTCTTCGGCGACGCCGCCGACCTTTTCGAGCGCCTGGTAGATCGGGACGGTGCCGATCGGTACGGGCGAGTTGCGCAGGATCCATTCGCGGGTGTCGTGGATGTTGCGGCCGGTGCTGAGGTCCATGACCGTGTCGGCGCCCCAGCGGATCGACCAGACGAGCTTGTCGACTTCGGCGGCGACGTTGCTGGCGACCGCGCTGTTGCCGATATTGGCGTTGATCTTGACGAGGAAGTTGCGGCCGATCGCCATCGGTTCGGATTCGGGGTGGTTGATGTTGTTGGGGATGATCGCGCGGCCGCGGGCGATCTCGTCGCGGACGAATTCGGGGGTTACGTAGTCGGGGATCTGGGCGCCGAAGGATTCGCCGTCTCTCGCGTAGTCTTTCAGCATGGCGCGGCCGAGGTTTTCTCGGGTGGCGACGTATTCCATTTCCGGGGTGATGATGCCGCGGCGGGCGTAGTGCATCTGGCTGACGTTGGCGCCGGCGCGCGCGCGGAGGGGGCGCTTGATGGTGGCAGGGAACTGGGGGACGCCGCCGGAGCGGTCGGGGCCGAGCTGGCCGTTGTCTTCGGGGCGGAGTTCGCGGGCTTCGTAGGATTCCACGTCGCCTCTAGCCTCGATCCAGGCGCGGCGGAGTTGGGGGAGGCCGGCGTTGATGTCGATCGTCGCGCGGGGGTCCGTGTAGGGGCCGCTGGTGTCGTAGACGCGTAACGGGGGTTCGCTGCAGCTTGGGTCGAGGACGATTTCGCGCATGGCGACGCGGACGTCGGTGCTGGTCGGGACCGCGACGTGGATTTTGCGCGAGCCTCGGATCGGGCCGGTGGTTACGCCGATGTCAGTCTTGGATTGCGTATCGATGGCCATGCGCTTGCTCCTACGGGTCTCGGAGCAAGGCTTGCGGTTCTGTGGCGACCGCTCCCTCCCTCCGCCGGTATCAACCGGATCAGGTTCAGCGGGTCGAAGGCTCCTGCCTTCCTCTCAAGCGCGGATCAGCGCTCCCCCGGGGTGGGGCGAGCATAGGCGGCTGGGGGTGGGGTGCAATGGGGAATTTGCCCTTCGACTTTGCTCAGAGCCGAAGGGGGCGCTGCCCCTGCGATCCTCCCTCGCAAGGGGGAGGTGGCTGGCCCTTGCCAGACGGAGGGGGCGGTAAAGGGAAAAACCGCTGTTGCGTGTCCTCCCCCTCCGACGCCTGCGGCGCCACCTCCCCCTGGCGGGGGAGGATCGCGAGTATGCACACAGTAGAAAGGCCGCTGCCCTGGGTGGGGCAACGGCCTTTTCTGTTACGCCGCGCGCCGTCAGTCGCAGCAAAGCTACGCCTTGTGGCGTGCTGTGCTGCGCTGGCCGCGCCTGGGCGAGTCTTGCGCCTGGTTGGCGCAAGCCGCCCTTAGGCGTTGGCGGCCGAGACGCGCAGGCTGCCGTTGACGCCGGCGGGGAAGAACCCGCCGAGCGAGACCGCGGCCTTGCTGAGGTAGACGATGTTGAGCACCTGGCCGGTCGAGCGGCTGAAGGCGAGGCCGTTGGCGTCGGTCGGCACGATGTTCGACATCGTCGCATCGCTGCCGGTGATGCCCTGGTCGTCGTCGCCGATGACGTTGATCGTCGCGTTGGTGACGGTGCCGTCGAGGCTGTCGCGCGCGTCGCTGATCTTGTTCGCCCCGGTGATGAGCGCGGTGATCGGGTTCGGCGTCTGCAGACCCTTGCGATAGAGCAACGTGCGGATCAGGCCGGCGTGATACGCCTCCGCCGCGAGGATGCCCGCCGCAGCCTCCAGATACAGCTTGTTGCCGATCAGCGGCGCGGCGCCCTTATAGGCCGAAACGCCGACGTCCTCGAAGATGTACGCGCCGAGCAGGAAGCTGTTGTCGTCCGCATACGGATCGAACACGCCGTTGGTGGTGTCGACCACGCCCGCAGCACGTGCCGCGAGGCTGAAGGCGCCGGGTGCTGCCGCGGTGCCGCCCGAGATGTTGATCGCGGGCTGCGCGACGGCGGAGGTGCCGAGCGCGGACCGCAGAAAGGCGACGTGCGCGACTTCGTCGATCGCGATCTCGCGGGCATATTGCTGGACGACCGGATCGCTGAACGCGACCTGCCGCGGGAAGCCCGCGCCAGTGCCGGTGGCGACCGTGCCGGGAGCGCCCGTGCCGGTGAGCAGGCTGGCGTTCAGGCCGACGCCGAACGCGGCATAGGCGTAGAACTGCGCCTCGAGATATTCGAGGTTGAGCGCGAAGTTCAGCACGTCGGCATCGGTGACGCCGGTCGTCGCGGTCGGCGTGGGGGTGGGCGTCGGCGTGATCGTGCCGGTGTCGTTGTTGTCATCGCCGCACGCCGCGAGCAGCGAGGCGCCACCGAGCGCGACCGCGCTGCCGCCGGCGAAGCGGAGGAAACTGCGTCGCTGATCGCGACGGGTGGCGATGGCATCGAAGATTTCGAGATTGTTCTTGAGATCGGTCATTGGGGAATATCCCTTGAAAAGCGCAGAAAGACGAGAGCCGGAAGGACGGGTCGAAACCCGCACCGACCGATCAGGTGGCTGCGATGCTCGTCTTGACGTTGCCGTTCATGCCCGACGGGAAGAACCCGCCGGCCGATGCCGCGCCGCTGTTGAGATACACGATGTTGAGCACCTGGCTCGGCGTGCGGCTGTAGGCGATGCCGTTCGGATCGAGCGGGACGATGTTGGAGGTGGTGACCGCCGCCTGCGCGCTCGCCAGGTTGATCGGCGTCTGCGAGATCGGCGAGATGCCCTGATCGAGGTCGGTGGTGCCATCGAGCGAATCGCGTGCGTTCGAGATCGCGTCGGCCGAGGTGCGCAGCGACGGCGTCGCGATGCCCTTGCCGTACAGCGTCGTGCGGACGATCGCGGCGTGATACGCTTCGACCGCGAGCAGGCCGGCGGCGGCCTCGAGATACGCCTTGCTGGTCAGCAGCGGTGCCGCACCCTTGTAGGCGGTGACGCCGACGTCCTCGAAGATGAACGCGCCGAGCAGGAACGCCTCGTCCGAGGCATAGGGATCGAACGCGGTGCCGGCGGGGACGAGCCCGGCGGCCTGCGCGGCGACCGAGAAGGCGCTGGTCGGCGAGACGCTGACGTCGATCACCGGCTGCGCGACGGCGGCGGTGCCGAGCGCGGTGCGCAGGAACTTGACGTGGGCGATCTCGTCCTGCGCGATCTCACGCGCATATTGCTGCACGATCGGATCGGTGAAATTGACCTGACGACCGCCGCGGACCGCACCCGGGGTGCCAACGGTGCCGGTCAGCAGGCTGTTGTCGAGGCCGGTGCCGTACGCCGCATAGGAATAGAACTGCGCCTCGAGATATTCGAGGTTGAGCGCGAAATTCAGGACGTCCGCGTCGGTGATCTGCTGTGCGGCCGCGGAGGTGGAGAAGGACAGTGCCGTGGCGCCGGCCGCCGTGATGGCTGCCGCGCCGAGCGCGGTCTTGAAGAATTCCCGGCGCTCGCTGCGTCGTTCCACGCGGGCGTCGAGTGCTTCGATCAGATGCACGCTCTCGGTCATGTCAGGCTCCTCCGATTATAATGATACGTCGGTTATGGTATTGTTCTTGTTCGCTTAAATGCGAATTTCCGCACCTTAGACTACAATCTTGCAAAGTCGATACCCTGCGAGGTACGCACGAAAAACCCGCCCGGACGCACCGGACGGGTGATTTTATTCGGTTCGAAACAAAGCTTTCGGCGCTGCGTCGGACGGCTGGTCAAAACGGCGGGTCAGAAAGTGTAGGTCAGGCCGACCGCGCCAACCCACTGATCCGCCGAGCCGACATCGGCGACGATCGGGCTGTCCTTGTACTTGCCCAGCATGCGACCATAGACCACGCCCGCGCCGACGCCGAGACCGTGGCGCAGATCGCCCGACAGGCTCTGCACGACGAAGGCCGACGCGTTGATCTGGCGGAAACCGCTGTCGTTGATGTCGTAGGTGCGCAGGCCGCTGGCGAGCGTGCCGATCGGCGTCACCGCCGCATAGGTGCGGCCGAAGCCCTTGCCGGCATAATCCGCCGATGCGCCGATCGCGACGAGCGTGCGGACCGAGAGCGGCGTGGTGTAGTTCACCTGCGGGGTGATGACGTAGCTGTCATAGGTGTCCGACACGTCGTGGACATAGGCGACGCGCGCGGTGAGCGTGTCGTAGTCGCTGGTGATGACGCCGGTCTTGCCGACGCCGACGAAGCCGCCGATTTCATAGGCGGTGTCGATCTTGCCGAGCGCGCGGACCTGACGATTGTCGACCTTGCCGGTGCGATCGGTGCGGATCGCGGCGATGACGCCGACTTCGTAGTTGATGCCGACCTCGCCCGTGTTGGGGATCAGGTTGACGTACAGCTGGGTGCCGCGGGTGAAGAAATCATGACCGCGGACCGTGCCGACGATCGCGCCGGCGGGCGTGAAGGAATTGCTGTCGGCGCCCTGGTAATCGGGCAGCGTCGCGACGCCGACGGCGACCGTGATGCGATTGTTGTCGGCCGGGTTGGTGATCGGCGGCGACGGATTGGGATCGGTCTGGGCGAGCGCCGGGGTGGCGACGGCGAGCACCGCGATTGCGGCAGACGTGAAGAGAGTGACTACGCGCAAGGACTTGCTCCGGTCTTGAAAGGTTTGATCGCGCAACGCGGCCGATACTGTATTGGGTCCGTAACAAACGGATCAGAAGATGTAACGCATCTTCACCTGTTGCAATTCTGCATCACCGCCAAGCACGAACCGGGCAGCCGCAAACCGCGGCGGGCCGAACCGCACGACGGGGTTTCGCGAGAAGCCGAAACCTTCGCGCGGAATGCCGGCGAAGGTATCGAGCCTGGAGTTGCTGTTCTCGTCATGGATGATCGCGAGCGCGTACCCGCGCTGCGGCAGGCCGCCGAACGACAGCGAGCGAGTCGCGGCGGGAATGCTGCGGGTGAGCGCCTTGCCATCGTCGACACAGGCCGGAAAATTGTCCGGATCGGCGGTGAGGCAGATCCGGATCAGCCCCTTGGACGAGCGGAGATTCTCGACCGCGACATCAAGCCGCGTGACCGGGGCCGCGGCCGCCAAGGTCGCCCACACCAGCATGCCGGCGATCACGAGCCGCGGCTTTCGCCTGCGCACGGGCGAAATCGCCGATCCCTCGATCGATGCCGCAGAGCCGATCCCAGACCCGGAAATAAAGCCCATAAATGCATCCATATTGTTCGTGGTGACGCTGATGGTGGGTGGCCGTGATCAGCCATCCCCCCAATGCTCCCCTCCACATGAACCGGGGGAATATCTCCCACCCCATGTGATTGGTCACCCCCATAACCGTCATCACCGTCAGGACCAAATCCAGCGCGGCGACATTGATCGGAATCAACAGGACCAGTAGCGGAATTACCACAGCGCCGGTGATCGCCTCGATCGGATGGAACGTCATCTCCGCCGTTGCGGCCACCTAAAATCTTCTGCCACAGGCAACCAATTTCGATGACGCGCGCTGTCAGCGCGTAGGTCGTGCAGGCGGCTACAGCTGGGGGGGCGGGCGTTGTTCGCACCGTCCAGCATCTCTTCAACTTCGTGGATGGCGGCACCCAGACGCCCGAGAGCGGTCAATGCACGCCTGCGCTGATCGCGCGCATCACGCGATTCCAGCGCGATATACTGCGCTACCCCCATCCCGACGGGAGGGTCGATCCTTCCGGCCGCACGATCAAGGTCCTGTTGGCGAGCGCTGCCGAAAAAGCGCGCACCCGCCGCACCGCCGTCCAGCCGACCTCCCCCGATACGTCGTGGAGCCATTGGGCGTCGACGACCTGGTAATTTGCTCAGCACTGCCATGGCGGGCGCTTGGGCCTCGTTGTTCGCGGAGCGCTCGACGATACGGCGGGTCAACACACCCAAACCCGGCGGGAAAAAGGCCGGTTCGGGGGCCACCCGCACAAGGGCGGCCCTGCGCAGACCGGTGTCACCGAGCAGGATTACGCCAATGCCGCCGCACAATTGGGGCCCGGCATAGATCCGCTGTTCATCCGGGCATGCGCCGAAGTCGAATCCGGTGGCAAATCGGGGTTCGGGCCTGCGGGTTTGCCGATCATCGCCTATGAAGGCCACCAGTTCCACAAATTCACGCATCATAAATATGACGAGACGCACCCGCTATTGTCCTATCGCTACAAGACGAATGCAGGATCGCAGTGGCGCAAGAACAACAGGAACCAGACAGTCGCCTGGAAAACGCTCAACGATGCGATGGAACTTGACGCAGACGCCGCTCTGAAAGCGACGTCATGGGGAATGTGCCAGGTGATGGGATTCAATTACCCCTCTTGTGGCTACAAGGATGTATTCGCGTTTGTCGAGGCGATGAAAGCCGGTTCGCTTGGCCAGCTGCAGGCCTTTGTCGGGTATTGCAAGCACAGGCCGGGAATGATTTCTGCCCTTCGGCGCAAGAATTTTACCGCCATGGCACTGGCCTATAACGGCAAGGACTATGGCGATTACGACAAGAAATTTGAACGCGCTTATGGGCGCCTCGGAGGAAAAGTGTGATGCTGCGTAAGATTCTGGCTGCGGCCGTCGTCATGTCGGGTGCCTGGGGCTGCGCACAGCCGAGCGCGGCAGCGGCAGCGCCCGTGCGATCGGGCTTCTACGAAGGGCTGGTCCTGGCCGTATCGCCGACGGGCCGCGTGGTGGGCCATTTCAACATGGAACAGGGCGAGGGCGTGGTGAAGCGCTGCATCTTCGATTTTGCCGGTCAGATGCGCGGCAACCAGGCGATCATCCACAGTGCCGGATCGCCGCGCCTTACCGGACGGATCACCGCGACGTCCGCCGACGAGATCAGCTTCAGCATGGCGCACGTCAAGGATCTGCCCGGGTGCGGGCTGGTGTTGCCGCCTGAAGCCGAGACAGCCGGCGGCACGGAACTCGATCTGATCAAGCCGGGCGCCTGGACCGACCTGGCCACGGTGAAGAGCGCGCGTGTCGCATTCAAGGCTACGCCCGGGGGCGCGGGCGGTCGCGCATATATGGTGAAGGGCGACGTCGTCGGCATTCTCGGCCGGCAGGGAAACCAGGTGAAGGTCGTCTATCCGTCCGAACGCGACACCTGGGCGCAGGGATGGGTCGCGGCGGCGGATCTGGCAGCGTCGAGGCCCTAGCCCTTGGTCGCTGCGTTGGTGGACCCAAGCCCGATCCAGGATCCTGGGTTTGGCTGGTTCTCCCATTCCTGCAGCGCCGCGATAGCCTCTATGCAGTGCGGTGAAACCTGATAGCCTCCCTCTCCAGAGCAGGACGACCTGCCAATACGGAGAGAGATGCATGGCAAATCAAAACGCCGCGCGCGGGGATACCGGCACGAATACCAGCGCCCATTCCGGCAGGGATCACAAGAGCCTGATCTATGTGATCGCGGGCAGCATATTGGCGTTGGGGCTGGTGTTGATGGCGTTCTACGATCGGGCGGGCGATCCCATGCCGATCGCATCGGTGCAGACTCCGGTGGTTACTGCGCAGAAATAGCGCTGGGCTCTACGACGCCGCAGTTCGGTCGAAGATCAGGATCGGGGCGTCTCGGTAGGTGCCCGTGGTGCGCAGGCGGTAGCCTAGCCGTTCCGCGAGGCGGATCGAAGGGGCATTGGCGGGGTCTATGATGCACGTCGTCGCGGGGATGCGCGCGTCGGTCCAGGCGAGGATCGCGGCGAGCGCTTCGGAGGCGTAGCCTTGGCCTTGCGCGTCGCCGGTCAGCGTCCAGCCGACTTCTGGGGTCGCGTCGATCGAGGGGTCGATGGCTCTGCGCGCCTCGATCAGGCCGAGTTCGCCGATCAACGCGCCGGTGGCGGTATCGCGCGCGAGCCAGCTGCCGTAGCCGAACAGCGTCCATTGGCCGATCGAGCGGAGCAGGCGGATCCAGACGTCCTCGCGCGACCGCGGCTGGCCGCCGATCATCGCGTAGACGCGTGGGTCTGCCCACATCGCGGCGCAGTCTTCGAGGTCTGTGGCGGCGTGGGCGGTCAGGGTCAGGCGGGCGGTTGTTAGCGTGGGGGCGGATGTCGGGGCGGGCATTCTTACTGTCTAGGGCGGATTTGGATGGAGAGGTATCCGTCGCCGCGTATTCTCCCCTCCCTGAAAGGGAGGGGTCGGGGGTGGGTCGGCCCGCTTGAGTCGCTCGCGTTCCGGCATGCGGAAGCCGACCCACCCCCCAGCCCCTCCCTTTCAGGGAGGGAAGCAGGTTGGGCTTTTCCTCGTCGTACGGTTCGTACGGTTCAGGCGTCGCGATGCCCGATCGATTGATCCTCCCCCGCCAGGGGGAGGTGTCGCCGAAGGTGACGGAGGGGGAGGATACGGAACGGAGGTTTTCCCTTACCTCCCCCTCCGTCTGGCGAGGGCCAGCCACCTCCCCCTGGCGGGAGAGGATACTAAGGGAGTCCTGCCCCCTGCCCCCTGCCCCCTGCCCCCGACAACGCAGGTTGTCTTCGCGGGCGATTGGTTTGGAAAGTTTGTTTTCGAGGCTCTCGCTTTGCGCTAGTCCGGCCGGATGGCATCGACGATCTCCTGCGACGTCGCGATCGTTGGCGCGGGTTTGGCCGGCGGTATGATCGCGCTGGCGTTGAAAGCAAAGCATCCGGCGTTGGACGTGCGGCTGATCGACGCCGCGCCCGTCGTCGGCGGCAATCATCTCTGGTCGTTCTTCGGGAGCGACGTGGCGCAAGGCGATCGCTGGATCGTCGCGCCGCTCGTGGTGCATGCGTGGCGCGGGTACGACGTGCGGTTCCCGGCGCATGCGCGGACGATCGACGCGACCTATTATTCGATCGAGAGCGAACGGCTCGACCGCGAAGTGCGTCGCGTGCTGCCGCCGCATGCGCTGATGCTGGGGCGGAAAGTGTCGGGCGCGAGTCCGACGGCGGTGGTGCTGGCGAACGGCGACCGGATCGAAGCGACCGGGGTGATCGACGCGCGGGGGGCGGGGGACCTGTCGCTACTCGATCTGGCGTGGCAGAAGTTTCTCGGGCGCGAACTGGCGCTGAGCGTGCCGCACGAAAGCCCGCGGCCGATGGTGATGGACGCGACCATTCCGCAAATCGACGGGTATCGGTTCGTGTACTGCCTGCCGTTCAGCGCCGAGCGGATGTTCGTCGAGGACACCTATTACAGCGACACGCCCGATCTCGATATTCCGGTGATCGGCACGCGGATCGACGACTATGTCGCGGCGCGCGGCTGGTCGGTCGGGCGCGTCGTGCGCGAGGAGTCGGGCGTGCTGCCGGTCGCGATGGGGGGGGATTTCGAGGCGTATTGGCGGTCGGGTGGCGCGCATGTCGCCAAGGCCGGGATGCGCGCGGGGATGTTCCATCCGACCACGGGGTACTCGCTGCCCGATGCGGTGCGGACCGCTTCGATGCTGGCGGGCCTCAGCGATTTCTCGGGTGCGAAACTCCACGATGCGACCCACGCGATGGCGCGGGCGACGTGGAAATCGCGCGGCTTCTACCGGATGCTCGACACGATGTTGTTCCGCGCCGCCGAGCCGGAGGAACGCTACCGCATCCTCGAGCGCTTCTACCGCCTCTCCCCATCGCTGATAGGCCGTTTCTACGCCGGGCACTCGACCCTCGCCGACAAGGCCAGGGTCCTGACCGGCAAGCCCCCCGTCCCCATCGTGCGCGCCGTCCGCGCCATCGCAGGCAGTATGTCATCATGAAGACCGCAATCGTCATCGGCGCAGGATTTGGTGGGCTGGCGCTCGCGATCCGGCTGCAATCCGCGGGCGTGCAGACGACGATCGTCGAGAGCCGCGACAAGCCGGGCGGGCGCGGGTATTTCTGGGAGCGCGACGGGTTCACGTTCGATGCGGGCCCGACGGTCATCACCGATCCGGATTGCCTGCGCGAGCTGTGGGCGCTGACCGGGCGCGACATGAGCGAGGACGTGACGCTCGATCCGGTGCTGCCGTTCTACCGGCTGAACTGGCCCGATGGGACGAATTTCGATTACACCAACGACGACGTGCAGATGCGCGCCGAGATCGAGAAGCTGCATCCGGGCGACTGGGCGGGATACGAGAAGTTCCTGCAATATTCGGCAGGTGTCTTTCATGAAGGCTATGAGAAGCTCGGCCATGTCGCGTTCCTCGACTTCGGGTCGATGATCAAGGCGGCGCCGGCGCTGGCGAAATACCAGGCGTGGCGGTCGGTCTATTCGATCGTGTCGAGCTTCGTGAAGTCGGAGAAGTTGCGCGAGGCATTGAGCTTCCACACGCTGCTGGTCGGCGGCAACCCGATGACGACGAGCGCGATCTATGCGCTGATCCACAAGCTGGAGCGTGACGGCGGGGTATGGTTCGCGCGCGGCGGGACCAACCGTCTGGTGGCGGCGCTGGTGACGCAGTTCGAGCGGCTGGGCGGCGTGCTGCGGCTCGACGATCCGGTGACGTCGATCGAGACTCTCGGCGACCGCGCGACTGGCGTGACGACGGCGAGCGGCTGGTCGGGTCAGGCGGATGCGGTGGCGGCGAACAGCGACATCATGCACACCTATCGCGACCTGCTGGCGACCTCGCGGAGTGCGAAGCGGAAGACGGGGTCGCTCGAGCGGAAGAAATATTCGCCGTCGCTGTTCGTGGTGCATTTCGGGATCAAGGGTACGTGGCCGGGCATTCCGCACCACATGATCCTGTTCGGGCCGCGCTATAAGGGGCTGCTCGAGGACATTTACGACCACGGCGTGCTGTCGGAAGATTTCTCGCTGTACCTGCATCATCCGACCGTGACCGATCCTTCATTGGCGCCGGAGGGGCATTCGACGTTTTATGCACTGGCGCCGGTGCCGCATCTGGGCAAGTTCCCGGTCGACTGGGACGAGATCGCGCCGATTTTGGAGAAGCGCATCCTCGACGAGATCGGGCGGCGGTTGATACCGGATATCCACGAGCGGATCGTGACGAAGTTCTCGTATGCGCCGAAGGATTTCGCGCAGGATCTGAATGCGCATCTGGGTAGCGCGTTCTCGCTGGAGCCGGTGTTGACGCAGAGCGCGTATTTCCGCGTGCACAACCGCGACGAGCATATTCCGAATTTGTACTTCGTGGGGGCTGGCACGCATCCGGGCGCTGGGATTCCTGGGGTTGTGGGAAGTGCGAAGGCGACTGCTCGGTTGATGTTGGAAGGCGAGAAGTAAGGTTTGTTCACGCGGAGGCGCGGAGACGCGGAGGTGTTGCGCTTGTCGCCTAGCGACCATGTCTCCAACGATTTGCGGAACTTGAGCGAAGACAGCGCGAGCGCTGTCCGGAACGCAACACCTCCGCGTCTCCGCGTCTCCGCGTGAACCCATTCTTTCCTTGCGGCACCCAGCGCGCATCCCCTAGCGAGGTCATATGAAGAGACTTGCTGTATATTGCGGGTCGGCTACGCCGGCTGATCCCACCTATATCGAGGGCGCTCGGGCGCTGGGACTGGCCTTTGCCGCGCGGGGGATTGGGCTCGTTTATGGCGGCGGGCGGACCGGGCTGATGGGCGCGATCGCGGATGGCGCGCTTGAGGGTGGCGGCGAGGTTATTGGGGTTATCCCGCAGGCCTTGGTCGATGCGGAGGTGGCGCATCGGGGGCTGACTGAGTTGCACGTCGTCAGCGGCATGCATCAACGCAAGCAGATGTTTACCGACCTCTCCGACGGGTTCGTGACGATTCCGGGCGGAACGGGAACGATGGACGAGCTGTGGGAGGCGCTGAGCTGGGCGCAGCTTGGCTATCATGCGGATCCGGTTGGGTTGCTGAATACGGCTGGGTATTATGACCATTTGATCGCGTTCTGGGAGAAGATGGGCGAGGTTGGGTTTTTGCGGCCGCAGCACCGGGATCTGCTGATCGTGGCGGATACGCTGGACGTGCTGCTCGACCGGATGGCGGAGCATGTACCGACGCAGCCGATCGTGCGGATGAACGCGTCGGATTTGTGAGTTCTGCGACAGTGAAATTTGCCCCTTCTAGTTCTCCCGCGAAAGCGGAAGCCCAGGAGTCGCAGGCGCAGCGTTTGTGGTCCTGGGCCCCCGCCTTCGCGGGCGAACTAGAATGAGTCAGGCATTGCCCTCCCGCGAGGCGATCGTTGCTACCGCGCATGAGTCGATCTCGCGTGGGTCGAAGAGTTTTGCGGCGGCCAGCTTGCTGTTCGACAGGCCTACGCGCGAGCGGGCTTGGCTGCTTTATGCTTGGTGCCGGCGGTGCGACGATATCGCCGATGGGCAGGATCATGGGCACGGGATGACCGTCGTCGAAGACGCGCCGGCGCGGCTCGTGGCGCTGTCGGCGATGACCGAGCAGGCGTTGGCGGGCGACGTAGTCGGCGAGCCGGCGTTCGATGCGCTGCGGATCTTCGCCGCCGAGACTCGGCTGCCGAAGCGGTTCGCGCGCGACCTCGTTGAGGGCTTCGCGCTCGATGCACGCGATTGGCGGCCGCGGTCGGAGAACGACCTATACAAATATTGCTACCATGTCGCGGGCGTCGTCGGGTGCATGATGGCGATCGCGATGGGCGTCGATCCCGACGACGAGGATACGCTCGATCGTGCGTGCGACCTGGGGATGGCGTTCCAGCTCGCCAATATCGCGCGCGATGTCGAGGAGGATGACCGGGTGGGGCGGTGCTACCTGCCCGAGGAATGGCTGGTCGAGATGGACTTTCCGCCGGGTCAGCACATGAAGCCGCCGTTTCGGCCTCGGCTCGCGGTGTTGACGAAGCGGATGGCGGATCGGGCTGCGGCGTTCGAGGCTAGCGCGCGGGAGGGGACGCCGGCGCTATCGTTCCGGTCGGCTTGGGCGGTGCTGTCTGCGGCTGGGATTTATGGGGCGATCGGGCGGACTGTGGCGGCGCGCGGGGAGCATGCTTGGAATCACCGGGTGACGACGTCGGGGATGCAGAAGTTGGGGTTTATCGTGACGGCGGCGCGGGAGGCGGCGCGGCGAGATACACTGTATCCGCGGACTAAGCGGGATACTCGGTTGTGGACTCGGCCTCGCTGATTGCCGGCGTCTAGCTTGTTCTCCCGCGAAGGCGGGAGTCCAGTCTGGGTTCCCGCCTTCGCGGGGAAACAATCTAGCCCTGCGACTTGGCCTTGCCGGTCTTCGCCATCAACTGGCCTTGCGCGCGGCAGTTCGCGCCGATCATCGGATACGGAACGTCGGTGTTCTGCGCCAGCTGGTCGGGGAGCGCCGCGCGGCACTGCGCCATTGTCTCGTACCGCGCCGGAATGACCCGTGCCTCGGTGCAGCTCGTGTTGCCGTCACCGCAGCCCATGATGGCCATGACGTAGAACAGCGGTTCCATTTCATTCTCCAGTGGATCGCGGTGGCCGGCATCGGACACGATACCAAAAGCGACGAAGTGGCAGGATTGTTCCCCCAACTGCTTTCACCGGGGCTTGACTGCACCTACATCGCATCGATCCATGCCACCCGATACGTACACCTCCACCCGCGCGGACCAGCCGTTGCTGCCGACGCTCCGCCGCTTCCTGCCGTTCCTGTGGCCGGCGGGGCAGCCCAAGCTGAAGGCGCGGATCGTCGTTGCGATGCTGCTCGTGATCGCGTCGAAGCTGATCCAGGTCTTTGGCGCGGCGTTTACGCTCAAATACGCGGTCGACCGGATGGCGGGGAACGATCGCGGGGCGCTGACTTTGGTCGTGCTGCTGGTGGTCGGGTATGCCGCGTCGCGGTTCGGGACGACGCTGTTCGACAATCTGCGCAATGCGGTGTTCGAGCGCGTCGGGCAGGATGCGTCGCGGCGGCTGGCGGCGCAGGTGTTTCGCCATCTGCATGCGCTGAGCCTCGATTTTCATCTATCCAGGCGGACGGGCGCGGTCACCAAGGTGGTCGAGCGCGGCACCAAGAGCATCGACACGATGCTGTATTTCCTGCTGTTCAACATCGCGCCGACGGTGTTCGAACTGGTGCTGGTACTCGGGCTGTTCTGGACCAAGTTCGGCTGGCCGCTGGTCGTCGCGACCGTCGTGATGGTGGTCGGCTACATCCTCTTCACGCGGATGGTGACCGACTGGCGCAACGCGCTGCGGGCGCGGATGAACGACCTCGATACCGGGGCGGTCGCGCATGCGGTGGATTCGCTGCTGAACTTCGAGACGGTGAAGTATTTCGGCGCGGAGGAGCGTGAGGCACGGCGCTACGACAGCGCGATCACGGCGTATTCCGAGGCGGCGGTGAAGAGCGAAAATTCGCTCGCGTGGCTCAACCTCGGCCAGGCGCTGATCACCAACGTGATGCTGGCGGGCGGCATGGGCTTCGTCGTGTGGCGGTGGAGCCGCGGCGAGGCGTCGGCGGGCGACGTGGTGTTCGTGTCGACGCTGCTGGCGCAGCTGTTCCGGCCGCTCGACCTGCTGGGGATGGTGTATCGCACGATCCGGCAGGGTGCGCTCGACATGGCGGCGATGTTCGACCTGATCGATACGCCGGCGACGGTGGTCGATGCGCCGGGGGCGCCTGCGCTGGCGGTGAGCGCGGGGCATGTCCGGTTCGAGGGGGTGTCGTTCGGCTATGATGCCGGACGGCCGATCTTGCGCGACATGAATTTGGATGTACCGGCCGGGTCCACTTTGGCTGTCGTTGGGCCGTCGGGGGCGGGGAAGTCGACGCTCGCGCGGTTGCTATACCGGTTCTACGACCTGACGGGCGGGCGGATTACCGTCGATGGACAGGATATCGCGCAGGTTCGGCAGGCGTCTTTGCGCGCTGCGATCGGGATCGTGCCGCAGGATACGGTGCTGTTCAACGACACGATCGGGTACAACATCGCCTATGGCCGTGAGGGTGCGGCGATGCCTGAGGTCGAAGTTGCCGCCAAGGGTGCGGCGATCGCCGGGTTCATCGAGCGCCAGCCGCTGGGGTACGAGACGCGGGTCGGCGAGCGTGGGCTGAAGCTGTCGGGGGGCGAGAAGCAGCGGGTGGCGATTGCGCGGACGTTGCTGAAGAACCCGCCGATCCTGATCCTGGACGAGGCGACCAGTGCGCTCGACAGCCGGACCGAGGCGGAGATTCTGGGTACGCTGGAGGCGATCGAGCGCGGGCGCACGACGATCGTGATCGCGCACCGGCTGTCCACCGTGGTGCATGCGGACCAGATCGTCGTGCTGGAGGCGGGGCGGATCGTCGAGAAGGGGACGCATGCGGACCTGCTGCGGCAGGACGGCGTGTATGCGGAGATGTGGAACCGGCAGGCGCAGGAGCGCGCGGGCGAAGCGGACGGAGCGCTGGCGGCGGAATAGAGGGCGGATCGGCGCTGGCCGTCCCGCGGGCGTCGAGCGGGACATGCGCGCAGACGGTGTCCGGCGCGCACGTCCCCAAACCGCTTGCCGTTGCGATGTAATGATGTACCATACCTAACGGCGGTATCTATCGCGCCGCCATCCTCAAGGAGATGCGAAGGAGACGGGCATGTACGCGGATCGACTGAACCGGACGGGCGGATTCAAACCCGGGATGCTGGGCGCTGCGCTGGCGATCAATGGCGCGGTGATCGGGGCGCTGTTCTTTGCGGCGCCCAGGCTGCTGCCGTTCACGCCGCCCGACGGGCCGCTGATCACCTATGTTCCCTACACCCCGCCGCCGCCGCCCGAACCCGTGCCGCCCGCCGACCCGCTAGTCCGCCAGCAACCACGCCCCGCCCCGCGTCCCGACGCGCCGGCTCCGCAGGTGCCGACGCCGATGGATACCGGCTTCGCGATCACGCCCGACCCGCTCCCCTATACGCCGCCGATCGGGATCGAGGGAACCGGCATCGGGACCGTCGCGGTCGATCCGCCAAAGCCTGCGCCGGTGTTCGTCCAGCCCGGAATCGACCCGCGCTATGCCGCCGATTTCCAGCCGGGCTATCCGTCCGAGGAGCGCCGCGCCGAACGCGAGGGCAAGGTGGTGGTGCGCGTGCTGGTTGGTGTCGATGGCCGGGTGAAACAGGCCGAGCGGGTCAGCGCGACCACCGACACCTTCTACCGTGCGACGCTCGATCGGGCGCTGGCGAAGTGGCGGTTCACGCCGGCGACGCGCGACGGCGTTCCGGTCGAGGCGTGGCGATCGATGGCGCTGACGTTCGTGTTGCAGAACTGAAGCGCCAGAAACCAAAGCCGGGGGGCGCGGGGCTGGCCTAGCCGGCTCCGCCGCCCTATCTTGACGCGCATGGGCTTTTTCAGTCGTTTCTCGCCGATCGCCGCGTACCGGGACTTGCGGCTCTTCTTCAGCCAGCGCCGGCCGTACGAGCTGGTTTTCCTGGTGGCCGCGCTCGGCGTCACCAGCTTCCTGATCTACGCGTTCATGAAGGATTCGTACGTCGAGAAGGAATACCGTCCGAAGATCATCTATGTCGAGCAATGGCCGGCGGATCGCACCGATGCGCAGATCGTCGCGCAGCAGAAGATCGACGCGCCGATCCAGGCCAAGAGGCTCGCCGAGCAGAAGGCGCGCGAGGACGCACAGCGCGCATCGTTCAAGCGGCTGGACGACAAGCTGAAGGCCATGGGAATCTGACCCGGGCTGACGCGCGCTGGATGGGTGTCGCGCTGGCCCTGGCCGAACGTGGCCGAGGACGGACCGCGCCCAATCCCAATGTCGGATGCGTGATCGTGCGTGAAGGCCGGGTGGTCGGGCGCGGGTGGACGCAGACGGGCGGACGACCGCATGCCGAGGCGATGGCCTTGGCCGAGGCTGGGGCGAACGCCCGGGGGGCTATTGCCTACGTCACGCTTGAGCCATGCGCCCATCGGTCTCCGCGCGGGCCTGCGTGCAGCGACCTGCTGAGCGAGGCCGGCGTTGCGCGTGTCGTCGCCGCCCTCGA
The DNA here is from genome assembly GCF_040407565.1 of Sphingomonas faeni. GTDB lineage: Bacteria > Pseudomonadota > Alphaproteobacteria > Sphingomonadales > Sphingomonadaceae > Sphingomonas > Sphingomonas faeni_F. The sequence continues at coordinate 164,374 of NZ_JAPZPR010000006.1, read as the reverse complement.
AGACCCCGACGCACGAACGGCTGGCGAGGGATTTGCCCGGCTGGAGGCTGCTGGCATCGCCGTAACCCGCGGCATTCGCACGGCAGAAGCCCGCCGTTCGATGGCCGGCTTTCTCACGCGGCAGGCGCTCGGCCGCCCGCACGTCACGCTCAAGCTCGCGACATCGCTCGACGGGTGCATTGCGATGGCGGATGGGTCGAGTCGCTGGATCACCGGTTCGCAAGCCCGCGCGCACGCGCATCTCGAGCGGAGTCGGCACGAAGCGATCCTCGTCGGGCGTGGTACGTACGAGGCTGACGCGCCGCGGCTCGATGTGCGGTTGCCGGGTTTGGAAGAACGCGGACCCATGCGTGTGCTTTTATCCTCGACTGTCCAAGACGTGCCCGGTTGGACCGTCATCGCCACCCCGCAGGACATCACCGCCCTTCCCCGCGTCGACCACATCCTCGTCGAGGGCGGCGAGGCCGTAGCGTCGGCGTTCCTCGCGGCCGATCTGGTCGACCGACTTCTTCTCTACCGTGCGCCGATCCTGATCGGCGGCGGCAAGACGGCGCTTGGCGACATCGGCCTTACCGACCTCACCGCCGCGCATCGCCGCTGGGCGATCGTCGACGCGCGGCAACTTGGCATGGACCGGCGCGAGGTCTACGAGCGCGAACGAAACGAGGGATAATGTTCACCGGAATCGTCACCGACATCGGCACTGTTACGCGCGTGGAGTCGCCTGGCGACACGCGCGTGGTCGTCAGCACCGCCTATGATACCGCCACCGTCGATCTCGGCGCGTCGATCGCGTGCTCGGGCGTCTGCCTGACGGTCGTGGACAAGGGGCCTAACTGGTTCGCGGTGGACGTCTCGGGCGAGACGATCAGCCGTACCGCCAAGGATCAGTGGACCGAGGGGCGCCAGTTCAACCTCGAACGCGCGATGAAGCTCGGCGACGAACTCGGCGGGCATATCGTCACCGGCCATGTCGACGGTCTCGGCACCGTCGTGGCGGTAACGGCGGACGGGGGCTCGCACCGCGTCACGATCCGCGCCGGCGCCGATATCGCGCCGTTCATCGCGCCGAAGGGCTCGGTGACGATCGACGGCGTCTCGCTCACCGTCAACAGCGTCCGCGACATCGACGGAGAGGTCGAGTTCGGCCTCAATATCATCCCGCATACCTGGGCCGTCACCACGCTCGGTACGATCCACGTGGAACAGTCGGTCAACATCGAGATCGACGTCCTCGCCCGCTACCTCCAAAGAATGGAGCATTACCGTGCCCCTGCCCGCTGAACGTTCGTCCGAATTGGCCCGTCTGAAGCACGGCTATCTGTCGAGCCCCGAAGAGATCATCGACGAGGCGCGCAACGGCCGGATGTTCATCCTGGTCGACGACGAGGATCGCGAGAACGAGGGCGACCTCGTCATCCCCGCGCAGATGGCGACGCCGGAGAAGATCAACTTCATGGCGAAGTTCGGTCGCGGCCTGATCTGCCTCGCGCTGACCAGGGAGCGGACCGAAGAACTCGGGCTCGAGCTGATGAGCCGCAACAACGGCACGCGGCACGAGACAGCGTTCACTGTCTCGATCGAGGCGCTTGAAGGCGTCACCACCGGCATCTCGGCCGCGGATCGCGCGCGCACCATCGCGGTGGCGGTCGATGCGACCAAGGGCAAGCCGGATATCGTCACCCCCGGCCATGTCTTTCCGCTGGTCGCACGCGACGGCGGCGTGCTGATCCGCGCCGGCCATACCGAGGCGGCGGTCGACGTCGCGCGGCTGGCCGGGCTCAATCCCTCGGGCGTGATCTGCGAGATCATGAACGAGGACGGCACGATGGCGCGGATGGACGACCTCGTCACCTTCGCGCAGTTCCACAACGTCAAGATCGGCACGATCCGCGACCTGATCGCCTATCGCCGCCGCCACGATCACCTCGTCGAGAAGCGCGCCGAGGCCAAGTTCACCTCCGAATGGGGCGGCGACTGGAGCGCGCTGACGTTCTGGAACAAGGCGACCGGCACCGAGCAGGTCGCGCTGGTCAAGGGCAAGATCGACCCCGCCAAGCCGACGCTGGTCCGCATGCACGCACTGTCGCCGTTCGCGGACATCTTCGGCGAATCGGGCGATCGCGGCCGGATCCTCGCACGCTCGATGCAAATGATCGCGGACGAAGGCGCGGGCGTGATCGTCGTCATCAACCGCCCCCGCGGAAACACCTTCACCTCGGCGGTGATGAAGAAGGCCGGCGCGGAGATCACCCCGGACATGGAGGAACTGCGCGACTACGGCGTCGGCGCGATGATCCTGACCGAGCTCGGCGTCCACGACATGGTACTGATCACCAACACGCATCACACGCTGGTCGGCCTCGACGGCTACGGCCTGTCGATCGTCGGCGAGCGCCCGATCGCGTCCCTGAACACCGAAAAGAGCAACTGATGGCGCATCTCCTCATCGTCGAAGCCCGGTTCTACGACCACCTCAACGACCTGCTGGTCGAGGGTGCGAAGGCTGCGATCGAAGCCGCCGGCCACACGCACGAGACGATCACCGTGCCCGGCGCGCTCGAAGTCCCCGGCGCGATCGCGCTGGCGGCCGAGAGCGAGACGTTCGACGCGTATGTCGCGCTGGGCGTGGTGATCCGCGGCGAGACCTATCATTTCGAGATCGTCGCGGGCGAAAGCGCACGCGGGATCATGCAGTTGACGATGGACGGCTTGGCCGTCGGCAACGGCATCCTGACGACCGAGAACGAAGCGCAGGCGTTGACGCGGGCGAAGCCGACCGAGGGCGACAAGGGTGGCGGCGCGGCCAACGCGGCGCTGGCGATGCTGGCGCTGAAGGACCGGTTTCTCGCATGACCGCGCGTGGGTGAGGTGATTAACCTGCGGCTCGCGCGGAAACAGCGGGCTCGGGTTCATGCTGCGGGGCGGGCGGACCAGAACCGGCGGGTGTTCGGGCGGACTGGTGCGGAGAAGGCGGCGGATGCGGCTGTGAAGGCTCGGCTCGAAGCGACGCTCGATGGGGCGAAACTCGATAGCCCAACACCCGAAAAGCCCGCGAAATAACCTCACCCTTTCCAGCGAAGCCGGCGAGGGGTGAGCGTGGTACTCGACGTTGTTCCTCATAATTCTCTTCGCGAGCGCGCCTGCAATCCTCCCCCGCCAGGGGGAGGTGGCGCCATAGGCGACGGAGGGGGAGGACACCGAACCTGCGTTGTCGCCCCCTCCCCCTCCGTCAGGCAAGCGCCTGCCACCTCCCCCTTGCGGGGGAGGATACTCGGGGTCTGCGATCTTGAACGCCAGATTTGCGATCCTCCCCCCGCCAGGGGGAGGTGGCGCCATAGGCGACGGAGGGGGAGGACACGGAACCTGCGTTGTCGCCCCCTCCCCCTCCGTCAGGCAAGCGCCTGCCACCTCCCCCTTGCGGGGGAGGATACTCGGTTCTGCGATCTTGAACGCCCGATTTGCGACCCTCCCCCGCCAGGGGGAGGTGGCGCCGTAGGCGACGGACGGGGAGGACACGGAACCTGCGTTGTCGCCCCCTCCCCCTCCGTCAGGCAAGCGCCTGCCACCTCCCCCTTGCGGGGGAGGATCGTGAAGTCTGCACCCTTGATGGGTGAAGACTGTGAGAGCACTGGTTGAATCGGAAGGCGTCCACTCCAACCTGTGCCATCGCCCGCTCCACAGGAACGTCGCGACCGCCGCGCCGTTATGCCTCCGTAACAAAGGGGCGATCATGATTTCGGATGCGAATGCGACGTTGCTCGCCAAGCTTGGCTTTGCCGCGCGCGGGGTGGTGTATATCCTCGTCGGGTGGTTCGCGGTCGATGCGGCGCTGCACGGCGGCGAGGTTGCCGACAACCAGGGCGCGATCGGGTCGATGGCGGGCGGACCGCTCGGGCCCGTGCTGCTGGCGGTCGTCGCGGCGGGGTTGCTCGGCTACGCGATCTGGCGACTGACCGAGGCCGCGGCCAACCCGGAGCAGATCACGCGCGACGCCAAGGGCAGCCTCAGGCGGATCGGCCATGTCGTCAGCGGGATCGCGCATCTCGTCCTCGCCTGGACCGCGACCCGGCTTGCACTCGATCTGGGCAAGGGCAAGATCGCCGTCTCGCCCGGCGACGAGAGTGCGCGCGACTGGACCGCGCTGCTGCTCGACCAGCCCGCCGGCCGCCTCCTGGTCGGCGCGGTCGCGATCGGGATCCTTGTCGCCGCCTTCCAGCAGGCGCAGAAGGCGTGGCGCGGCGACTTCATCCACGACCTGCGCGGCGATGCCCCTGCCCCCGGCTATGTCTGCACGATGGGCCGAATCGGCTACGGCGCGCGCGCGCTCGTGTTCCTGATCGTTGCCGGGCTGTTCGCCCTTGCCGCCTGGACCGCGCATGCCAGCGACGCAGGCGGGGTGGCGGAGGCGCTGGAGCGGCTGCAATCGCAACCGGGCGGCAAGTGGCTGCTAATGCTGACCGGGATCGGTCTGGCGCTGTTCGGTGCGTACAGCCTGATCGAGGCGCGCTTTCGCCGGCTTCATGTCGATCTTCCCGGGACCGATTAAGCGATGGCAGCATATCGTTAAGACGCGGAGATTAATGGAGATCAGGATGTACACGATCTCCTTCGACGTTCCGACCAAGACGCTCACCATCGTCACCGAGGGATTCTGGTCGGTCGCAACGACCGCGGCGTTTTCCGCCGAACTGCTCGCGCGCGGCACCGCGGCACGGCTGTATCACGGCCGCTTCGTCGTGCTCGCCGACCTGCGCAAGGCTGCGATCCAGCCGTTGAAGGTGGTCGATGCCCTCGAAGCGATGATGCCCAAGGCGCTCAAGGTGACGTCCGCGCCGATCGCGGCAGTGGTCGCATCGCATCTCGCCAAGCTCCAGACCGAGCGCTATCTGAAAGCCGAGAACTGCCGGACCTTCCTCGACATCGACGAGGCGAAAGCGTGGCTGGCGCGCGACAGCCAGGCCGCCTGACGGGGATCAGTCCTGCGGGGCGGTTTCCAGCAACGCCGCCTCGACCTCCTCAACCGTGATGCCGAACGCGCCGGCGAGCCCCGACACCGACGCGCCGCGATCGGCGAGCGTGCGGATGCGGGCGGTGTCGACGATCGTCTTGTAGCTGCGCGTGTCGCGGTCGGTCTTCGACTCGGCGCCGCTGCGGGCCAGCGCGCCCGAGCGACGGCGCTTGGAGATTTTCAGCGCCTCGACATCGTTGGTCGGGGGCGCATCGAGCCGCGCCTTGATCCGCTGATCCTCTTCGATCCGGCGGCTTTCGCGGGCACGTTCGCGCTCCTGGGACTGGAGATCACGTTGCGCGGCGCGCGATTCGGACCGCTGTTCGGACGCGGCGAGCCGTTCCTTCGCGCGCTGCTCGCGGCCGTTGGCGCGTTCCTCTGCGCGCTTTGCGGCACGGTCGGCGGTGCCGGGCATCAGCGGCCCCGTTCCCCTGCCGCCGCTCGGCCAGCCGTCGGTCATGTCTAATCCTGTCACCGATGCGCCGTACGACGCGGAGGCGCGCTGCTAGGCGATGGCGGTGCGGGTGACCAGGGGCCTAACGATCCTCCCCCGCCAGGCGGAGGTGTCGCCGCAGGTGACGGAGGGGGAGGACACGGAACGGCGGTTCGCGCATGCCTCCCCCTCCGTCAGGCTGCGCCTGCCACCTCCCCCTTGCGGGGGAAGATCGAGCGTCAGCCTCATTCACCGCTTACGCGTCCGCAGTTTCCAGCGCGGGGTAGTCGATGTAGCCCTCGGGACCCTGGCTGTACCACGTCTTCGCATCGTCCTTCGCGAGCGGTGCGCCGGTGCGCAGGCGCTCGGGGAGGTCGGGGTTGGCGATGAACGTGCGACCGAAGGTGATCGCGTCGGCATTGCCCGAATCAAGCTCAGCCTGTGCCTCCTCGACCGTCGTGTAGTCCGAGTTGACGACCAGCACGCCGTTGAAGACCTTGCGGATCGCCGGGCTGAGCTTCGGCACGTCGGTGCGGCCGAACGTGCCGTCGGGGCCGGGCTCGCGCAGTTCGAGGAACGCGATGCCGAGATCGGACAGCATCTTCGCGGCGGCGGTGAACAGCGGCTCGGGATTGCTGTCATCGACACCCTGCGACTCGCCGTTGGGCGACAGGCGCACGCTGGTGCGATCGGCGCCGGCGACCGAGATCACGCGCTCGGCGACTTCGCGGAGCAGGCGGATGCGGTTCTCGATCGAACCGCCATACTCGTCGGTGCGCAGGTTCGCGTTGTCACGCAGGAACTGGTCGATCAGATAGCCGTTCGCGGCATGGATCTGCACGCCGTCGAAGCCGGCCGCGAGCGCGTTCCTGGTCGCCAGCTCGTAATCGTTCAGCAGGCGCGGAATTTCGTTCAGTTCGAGCGGACGCGCGACTTCGAAATCCTGCTTGCCCTCGAACGTGTGCGCCTGGCCTTCGGTCCGGGTCGCGGACGACGAGACCGGCTGCGTGCCGATCACCGACGAATGGACCTGACGCCCCATGTGCCAGAGCTGCGCGACGATCCGGCCGCCAGCGGCGTGGACCGAGTCGGTGACGGGCTTCCAGGCGGCGACCTGCGCATCGGTCCACAGACCCGGCGCGAACGGCCAGCCGAGACCTTCGCGGCTGATGCCGGTGGCCTCCGAGATGATCAGGCCGGCGCTCGACCGCTGCGTGTAATACTCGACCATGATGTCGGTCGGCACGGCATCCTTGTCGGCACGCCCACGCGTGAGCGGCGCCATGAGGATGCGGTTCGGCGCGTCGACGGCGCCGATCGTTACGGGATCGAAAAGGCTTGGCATGGAGACTCCTTAATGCCTGACGGGCGGAAGATAGGAGGCTACACGGCCGCATGCATCGCCCTGACCCGCAAAGATTATCTAGCCTGCCCGATACGGCAACCGATATGGCGGGCGCGGTTTCGCCGGCCGCTCCGGGGCTGATCGCGTTCGCCGCGCTGGTCGTCGCCAACGTCGCGCTCGCGTTCGGACCGTGGTTCGTCCGCGCGACCGAGGTCGGGCCGGTCGCCGCAGGGTTCTGGCGGCTGATGCTCGCGATGCCGTTCCTGATCGCGCTCGCGGTCCAGCAGGGCGCACGCCCGACGCGGTTGAGCCGCGGCGTATGGATAGGGTTGATCGTCGGCGGCGTGTGCTTCGCCGCCGATCTCGGCAGCTGGCATCTCGGTATCCGGCGGACGACGCTCGCCAATGCGACGCTGTTCGGCAACGCGGCGACGCTGATCTTCCCGATCTACGGCTTCCTCGTGGCCCGGACCTGGCCGACGCGGACGCAGGGCTGGGCGCTGGTGCTGGCGGCGGCGGGCGCGACGTTGCTGCTCGGGCGATCGTATCAGCTCGACGCGAAGAACCTCGTCGGCGATCTGTTCTGCATCCTCGCGGGGCTGCTCTACACCGTCTATTTCATCCTGATGGCGCGCGCGCGGGCGACGCTCGCGCCGCTGTCCGCGCTGACGCTGTCGACATTGGCGGGGATCGTGCCGCTGCTGGTGTTCGCGCTGGCGATGGGCGAGCGCGTGATGCCTTCGCACTGGGGCCCGCTGATCGGGCTGGCGCTGTGCAGCCAGGTGCTGGGGCAAGGCCTGATGATCTACGCGCTCGGCCGCTTCTCGCCGCTGGTGATCGGGATCGCGCTGCTGATCCAGCCGGTGGTTGCCGGCGTGGTGGGTTGGCTGGTGTATGGCGAGCGGCTCGGCGCGGCGGATCTGGCCGGCGTCGTGATGGTGGCGGTCGCGCTGGTGCTCGTCCGCCGGGGACCTCCCCCGGAAGTCCCCCTTGAAGACACGCTTGATACGCCTGATTTTGAACGGCAGGAGACGGTATGACCCAGGACCTTACGCTCGACGAAATCCGTGCAACGCTCGCGCCCGGTATTGCCGCCAATGCGGCGTTCGACGGCTGGAGCGATGCCGCGCGCGACATGGCCGCGGACGGCGCGGGGATCGACAAGGACGTCGCCGCGCTCGCGTTCAGGCACGGCCCGGTCGAGATGATCGACGCGTGGTTCGCGCATATCGACGGCGTCATGCTCGCCGCGGTGCCGCCCGAACGACTCGCGTTCATGAAGGTCCGCGAGAAGATCACCGCGCTGATCGAGGCGCGACTCGACGCGACCTCGGCGGACCGCGAATCGTTGCGGCGGGCGCTGGCGATCCTCGCGCTGCCGCAGAATCTGGCGAAGGCGACGCGGCTCGGCTGGCGGACGGTCGACACGATCTGGCACGCCGCCGGCGACGTCGCGACCGACTATAACCACTATACCAAGCGGACCATCCTGCTCGGCGTGTACGCCTCGACGGTCACGGTGTTTCTCGACGACGAAAGCGAAGGCCTCGCCGACACCCGCGCGTTCCTCGCCCGGCGGATCGACGGGATCATGCGATTCGAGAAGGCCAAGGCGGGGTTCCTCAAGCGCACCGAGCATGGTTTCAGCCTGTCGCGATTCGTCGGTCGGCTGCGGTACCCGACGGCTTGAGGGCGGTACTCCATCCGGTCATTTTTGCCCGTCATCCTGGGCTCGACCCAGGACCCAGAGCCACGAACGCCGTCCTGTTTGGCTCTGGGTCCTGACTTTCGTCAGGATGACGACGTGGTGGCGTTCGCTGGATCGGCTAGGGGCTTTCCTTGACGGTCGGTTACTGATAATCACTCGCATCATGGACACTCGCCCCGATCGTTCCGTCAGCCTCGAAACGCTGCCTCGCAAGCAGCACGCTATTGTTGCGGCAATCGAGTGGGCGCGACTCGCCGGGCCAGAAGCACGTCGGTTGCGCGAACTGGGCTTCGACGAGGGTGTCGATGTCGAGGTCCTGCACCGCGCGACTCTCGGCCAGGGCCCGATCGCCTGCCGGATCGGCCGCATGACCGTCGCGCTGCGCCGGGCCGTCGCGGGCGCGATCCACGTCTCGCCAATGCCTGCCGCGGCTGAATAATCCCATAAAATGAACGCAGCACCGCTGGTTGCGCTGGTCGGCAATCCCAATGCCGGCAAGAGCGCGCTGTTCAACGCGCTCACCGGTGCGCGGCAGAAGGTCGGCAATTATCCCGGCGTGACGGTCGAGCGGAAGGTCGGGCGGCTGATGCTCGACGACGGCCGGCCGATCGAACTGGTCGACCTGCCCGGCGCATACAGCCTCGAACCCTCCTCCCCCGACGAGCGAGTCACCCGCGACGTCGTTACCGGCACGCAGGACGGCGAGCGCCTTCCCGACGCGCTGGTCGTCGTCGTCGATGCCGCCAATCTCGACAACCATCTCCGCTTCACGCTCCAGCTGATCGCGCTCGGCCTGCCGGTCGTGGTCGCGCTCAACATGGTCGATCTTGCCGAGCGCGACGGGCTGAAGCTCGATCCCAAGGTGCTCGAACGCGAACTCGGCGTGCCGGTGATCCCGACCGTCGCTGTGCGCAAGCGAGGCCTCGACGAACTGAAGGCCGCGCTGTCCGGCATCGTCGTCAATGGCCCGATGCGCCTGCGCAAATCCGACGGCAGCGTCCAGGACGATATCGTCACGCTCCAACGCCGTGCCCGCCAGATCGCGACGTCCGCGACCGTGTCCGAGACGCAGGTCCGCCGCTGGACGCACATGCTCGACGCGGTCGCGCTGCACCCGGTCGCCGGGCCGATCCTGCTGCTCGCGATCATGTTCCTGATGTTCCAGGCGGTGTTCAGCTGGGCGCAGCCGTTCATGGACGCGATCGACGCGGGCTTCACCGCGTTGCAGGGGTTCATCACCGCCGAAATGCCCGATTCGCTGCTCCGCTCGCTGCTGGTCGACGGCGTGATCAAAGGCGTCGGTGCGGTGATCGTGTTCCTGCCGCAGATCCTGATCCTGTTCCTCTTCATCCTCGTGCTCGAGGCGAGCGGCTACATGGTCCGCGCCGCGTTCCTGATGGACCGGGTGATGGCGAGCGTCGGGCTCTCGGGCCGCGCGTTCATCCCGCTGCTGTCGAGCTTCGCCTGCGCAATTCCGGGCATCATGGCGACGCGGACGATCGACGACGAGAAGGACAGGCTGACCACGATCCTGATCGCGCCGCTGATGACGTGTTCCGCGCGCCTGCCGGTCTACACGCTGATCATCGGCGCGTTCATTCCCAACACGAAGATCCTGCCGTTCGTGGGGCTTCAGGGCATCGTCATGCTCGGCCTGTACGTGATGGGCATCGTCGGTGCTTTCGTCGCCGCGCTGGTGCTGCGCCGGACGGTGACCAAGGGCGTGTCGTCGGGCTTCATGATGGAGATGCCCAAATACCAGTGGCCGCAATGGCGCGACGTCGGCATCGGCCTGTGGAGCCGCGCGCAGATCTTCCTGAAGCGCGCCGGCGGGATCATCCTGACCTCGACGATCATCCTGTGGGTGCTGCTGAGCTTCCCCAAGCCACCCGAGCAGCCCGCTGGTGCGCCGAAGATCTCGGCGGTCGATTATTCGGTCGCCGGGCGCATCGCCAACGGCATCGCGCCGGTGTTTGCGCCGATCGGTTTCAACCGCGACATCGTTCTCGCGCTGATCCCGGCGATGGCCGCGCGCGAGGTCGCCGTGGCGGCGATCGGCACGGTCTATGCGATCGACGATCCCGAGAGCAACCAGGGCGGCAAGGCGATGGTCGAGAACCTGCGCGGCCGCTGGAGCCTGCCGACCGCGCTCGCCTTCCTGATGTGGTTCGTGTTCGCGCCGCAGTGCATTTCGACGATCGCCGTCACCCGCCGCGAGACCAATGGGTGGAAATGGCCCGCCTTCATGGTTGGCTATTTGTTCGCCGCCGCCTACATCATGGCTGGCATTACATACTGGCTGGCGGTGTTCGCCGGCCTCTGAGGGGCATCATGGCAGGCAGCGTCAACAAGGTCATCATCGTCGGCAATCTGGGTCGCGACCCGGAGAGCAAGGCGTTCCAGAACGGCGGCAAGGTCGTCAATCTGCGCATCGCGACATCCGAGTCCTGGAAGGACAAGATGTCGGGCGAGCGCAAGGAAAAGACCGAATGGCATTCGGTCGCGATCTTCAACGAAGGTCTGGCCAACGTCGCCGAGAAGTATCTGCGCAAGGGCAGCAAGGTCTATATCGAGGGCGCGCTCCAGACCCGGAAGTGGCAGGACGCGCAGGGCCAGGACAAATATTCGACCGAGATCGTGCTGCAGGGCTTCAACAGCGTCCTGACGATGCTCGACGGTCCTAACGGCGGCGCAGGCGGTGGTGCAGGCGGCGGCGGCGGTAGCCGCGGCGGTGGCGACGACTGGGCCGGCGGTGGCGGCGGCAATGACTTCGGCGGTGGTTCGTCGAGTGGCGGCGGCGGTTACGGCGGCAGTGGCGGTGGTCGCGGCGGTAGCGCACCCTCGGGTGGCGGCAGCGGTGGCGGCGCACGCGGCGGCAGCTTCGGCCAGACCGGCGGCTTCTCGGACGATCTCGACGACGACGTGCCGTTCTGATCTCGATGACGACGCTGCAGTATGCCCCGCCCCTCTCGTTCGACGAGGCCGAGCGCTCACGCGTGATCTCGGCCTACGACGTCGCGGGCGCGCGCGCCAAAGGCCAGCTCGACGATATCGTGGCGTTCGCGGCGGAGCTCTGCGACGCGCCGATCGCGTTGCTGAGCCTGGTCGAGGAGGAATATCAGCGCTTCCTCTCGCGCACCGGCACCGATCTCGAGCAGACGCCGCGCAGCATGTCGTTCTGTGCGCACGCGATGCATCATCACGACGTGATGGAAGTGCCCGACGCGCGCGCGGACCCTCGCTTTACCGACAATGCGCTGGTGACCGGCGCGCCCTTCGTACGCTTCTATGCGGGGGCGCCGCTGGTTTCGAGCGAGGGCGTACCGCTGGGATCGCTGTGCGTGCTAGCGCCGGATGCGCGCGAGGGGCTGACGCGGTTCCAGCGCGACGGCCTGACGTTGCTCGCCAAGGCGGCGATGGGGCGACTCGACGATCGCCGCACGGCGCGCGAGCAGGCCTTTGCCGAGACTGAGGCACGCCGCGTGCTCGAGGCGAGCGACCTGAAGTTCCGCACGCTCGCCGACACGATGCCGCAGATGGTGTGGTCGACGCTGCCCGACGGCTTCCACGATTATTTCAATGCGCGCTGGTATGAATTTACCGGCACGCCCGCGGGGACGACCGACGGCGAGGGCTGGAACGACATGTTCCATCCCGAGGATCAGGATCGCGCCTGGTCGGTCTGGCGGCACTCGCTCGAGACCGGCGAGCCGTATAATATCGAATATCGGCTGCGGCATTGCGACGGCACCTATCGCTGGGTGCTGGGCCGGGCGCTGCCGGTGCGCGACGAGGGCGGTGCGATCCAGCGCTGGTTCGGCACGTGCACCGATATCCACGAACAGAAGCTCGCCTATGAAGAGCGCGAGATCATCAGCCAGGAGCTGAGCCACCGCATCAAGAACATCTTCGCGGTGATCGCCGGGCTGATCGCGTTTTCGGCGCGGGGGAAGCCGGAGTTCGCGGGGATCGCGACCGACCTGCGCCACCGGATCACCGCTTTGGGCCGGGCACACGACTTCGTCCGCCCGCACAGCGCCAACTCGCGTCCATCGGCGGCGCAGAACAGCCTGCACGGGCTGTTGCAGGAGTTGTTCGAGCCGTATCAGCGCGCCGACGGCGTCCGCCTCAGCGTGACGGGCGACGACGTGGCGATCGACGATCGCTCGGCGACGCCGCTGGCCCTGCTGTTTCACGAACTGGCGACCAACGCGACCAAATACGGCGCGCTAGCAGCCGAACTCGGCACCGTGAGAATAACCGTGACGGCGAACGACGAGACGGTCGCGCTGAACTGGTGCGAGGACGGCGGCCCGACGGTCACGAAGCCGACGACGCCAGCGGGCTTCGGCACGCAGTTGATCGAGATGAGCGCCGTGCGTCAGCTGGGTGGCAGCGTGACCCGAACCTGGAACGACGACGGCCTGATCGTCGACCTGACGATCCCGAAAGCCGCGTTCAGCCGTTGACGACGCGAATGACGTCGTCGTGCGCGATCGGCTCGTCGTTGCAGGCAAGCGCCGCGGCAGCCAGGATCGCGGCATCGCTGAACGGCTTGCGGATATAGCCGAGGCACTCCGCGTCGCCGATCTGCGCGGGGTTGGCGGTGACGAACACGACCTTGACGCCGTAATCCTGCGCCATCCGCCTGGCGATCTCCGGCCCGGTCGGTCCGTCGCGCAGGTTGATGTCGACGAACGCGAAGTTGCAGCCCGGTGCCGCCGCGATCGCACTGTCGCGATCCGCGGCGATCCCGGCGACGCCGTAGCCGGCATCCATCAGGATTCGCTCGAGATCGAGCGCGACGAAGATTTCGTCTTCGACAATGAGGGCGGTCTTGGTCATCGGCGAAGTAACCAGTCGCCAACCGATCGGTTCCGCCAAATCGGTAATTTGGATCAACGGCTTGTCCCGATATGGCCCGATTGTCGCACCGTTCTGCAATCGATTACCGTCGCAGCAGGAACACCGCGTGCTCGGCGAGCAGGTTGGCACCGCCCGCGCCGGTGCGCTTGTCGCCCGACAGGAACCACGCGTCCTCGACCGTGATCCCGCGCGCCTTCACGAAGCTGCGGAAATCGTCGATCGTGACGTGGTGGATGTTGGGCGTGTCGTACCAGCTCTCGGGCAATTGCCGCGTCACCGGCATCCGCCCACCCCACAGCAGCGACAGCCGCACGCGCCAGTGCGCGAAATTGGGGAAGCTGACGAACGCGCGGCGGCCGATCCGGAGCAGGTGATCGAGGACGAGATCGGGCGCGCGCGCGGTCTGCAGCGTCTGGCTGAGGATGGCGTAGTCGAAGCTCGCGTCGGGATAGCCGGCGAGGTCGATATCCGCGTCGCCCTGGATCACCGACAGCCCGCGCGCGACCGCCGAGGCGACGTTGCGCGCATCGATCTCCAGCCCGCGCGCATCGACGTCGCGGGTGTCGCGCAGCGCCGCCATCAGCGCGCCGTCGCCACAGCCGATATCGAGCACGCGGCTGCCTTGCGCGACGTTCTCGGCGATGACGGCGAGGTCGGTGCGTAAGGTCATGGTGCGGTCCGCAATTGCTCGGCCAAGCCCGGGGCGAGGCGTTCCATGTAGCGATCGGGGCGCACGAGCGAATGGAAACCAAGGTCCGCATACACGCCGTGCGCGTCGGCGGTGACGAGGCCGAACCTGCGCAACCCGGCGAACGACGGGTGATCGAGGAACCAGCTGACCATCCGCCGCCCGAGCCCCTGCCCGCGCACCGACTCGTCGACCCAGACGTCGGCGAGCCAGGCGAAGGTCGCGTGATCGGTGATCATCCGGGCGAAGCCGACCTGCGCGTCGTTCTCGTAGGCGCCGAGGCAGTGCGAGCCGGCGATCGCGCGCTCGACCAGCGAACGCTCGATGCCCGGCGCCCAGTAGCTGCTCGCCAGCCAGCCGTGGATGCGGTCGATCTGCAACCTGCCTGCGTCGTCGGACAGGATGACCGTCATCGCCCGGCCCTCAGGAAGCCGTCGACGACGCGATTGAGGTCGGGGGCTTCGAGCAGGAACGCGTCGTGGCCGTAGGGGCTCGACAGCTCGACGAAGCTGACCGGCGCGCCGGCTGCGTTCAGGGCCTGGACGATCGCGCGCGATTCGGCGGTCGGGTAGAGCCAATCGGTGTCGAAGCTGACGAGGCAGAACCGCGATCTGGTCGCACGGAAGGCATTTGCGAGCAGGCCGCCATGCTCCTCGGCGAGATCGAAATAATCCATCGCGCGCGTGATGTAGAGATACGAGTTCGCGTCGAACCGGTCGGTGAAGGCGAGCCCCTGATGGCGCAGATAGCTCTCGACCTGGAAATCCGCGTCGAACCCGAAGGATTTTGCGTCGCGCGCCTGGAGGCGGCGGCCGAACTTCTCGGTCAGCCCTGCCTCGGACAAGTACGTGATGTGCGCCGCCATCCGCGCGACCGCGAGCCCGGCGGTCGGCGCGTCGTCGTCATGATACTCGCCGCCACGCCAGTTCGGATCGGCCATGACCGCCTGCCGCCCGACCTCGTGGAAGGCGATGTTCTGCGCGGTGTGGCGCGCGGTCGAGGCGATCACGACGCACGCCTTCACGCGGTCGGGGAAGGTCGCGGGCCAGCTCAGCGCCTGCATCCCGCCCATCGATCCGCCGACCACCGCGTGGAGCACCTCGACGCCGAGATGATCGAGCAGCATCGCCTGCGCGCGCACCATGTCGCGGATCGTGATGACCGGGAAGCCCATCGCCCAGGGGCGGCCGGTCGCGGGGTTGATCGTCGCGGGGCCTGACGTGCCCATGCAGCTGCCGAGCACGTTGGCACAGACGACGAAGTGGCGCGCGGGATCGATCGGCTTGCCCTCGCCGACCATGCGCGTCCACCAGCCGGGTTTGCCGGTGCGCGGGTGGTGCGACGCGACGTGCTGGTCGCCGGTGAGCGCGTGACAAATGAGGACGGCGTTCGAGGCGTCGGCGTTGAGATTGCCGTAGGTCTCGTAGGCGATGTCGACCGGGGAGAGCTGCACGCCGCCGTCGAGCCTGAGCGGGCCGGGCAGCGTGACGCGGCGGGCGAGGCCGAAGCGCTGGTCGGTGCTGGTGCTGGTGCTGGGGTCGATGGTCGCGGGGTCGAGCATGACGCGCGCTACCATAAGCGGTCGCGAACATGCCAGCGTGGCGGTGCGTCCTGCGTGGGTACGAAGGCAGGCCATCTCGATCCTCCCCCGCAAGGGGGAGGTGGCTGGCGCTTGCCAGACGGAGGGGGCGGAAGGGAAAACCGCTGTTGCGCATCCTCCCCCTCCGTCGCTTCGCGCCACCTCCCCCTGGCGGGGGAGGATCGTTTGGGCCGTCCCCCCCTCTGTGACCCGTCATCGATCCCCCCGTGCTCCGTCCCGTCCTGCTCCGTCATCCTGACGAAAGTCAGGACCCAGAGCCATGAACGTCACCGCTTGTTACCCTGGGTCCTGACTTTCGTCAGGATGACGGGAGAAGGGTGGGCCTGTCGATCTTTTGCCGATGATCGCACGCATCGCCCCCCCACCCCCACGCACAAAGATTTGCCACTGCGCCACCGGGCCCGCTATGTCCCGCGGCCATGACACACATCACGCCCGCCCCTGCGCCGAAGCCCTGGATCATGGGGATCGCGCCGTACACGCCCGGTCGTTCGACGACCGACGATGGCCGCACGGTGATCAAGCTGTCGTCGAACGAGAATCCGCTCGGCACCAGCCCCGCCGCCAAGGCCGCGTTCGATGCCGCCGACCGGACGCTGGAACGCTATCCCGATGCGGGCGCGGTCGAGTTGCGCGAGGCGCTGGCGGCGCATTACGACCTCGATCCGGCGCGCGTGATCTACGGCACTGGCTCGGACGAGATCCTGCACCTGGTCGCGGGTGCCTATGCGGGCCCCGGCGACGAGATCATTCAGGTCCGCTACGGCTTCGCGGTGTACGAGATCGCGACGCGCCGCGTCGGTGCCGAGCTCGTCATCGTCGACGACCGCGACTATGCGACCGACGTCGACGCGATCCTCGCCGCGGTTACCGAGCGTACGCGCGTCGTCTTCGTCGCCAACCCGAACAACCCGACCGGCACGTTCACGCCGCGCGCGGAAATCGCGCGGCTGCATGCGGGGCTGCCGAAGTCGGTGCTGCTCGTGCTCGACCAGGCCTATGCCGAATATCTGTCGCCGGAAGAGGACGATGCCGGCCTCGCGCTGGCGATGACCGAGGCGAACGTGCTCGTCACGCGGACCTTCTCGAAGATCCACGGCCTCGCCGCCGAGCGGATCGGCTGGGGCTATGCCTGCGCGCCGATCATCGACGCGATGCACCGCATCCGCGCGCCGTTCAACGTGACGACCGCAGGCCAAGCCGCCGCGGTCGCCGCGATCGGCGACACCGCTTTCGTCGACGCGACGCGCGCACATAACGACACGTGGCGCGGCTGGTTCGTCGAGCAGATCGGGCAGATGGGCAATGCGGGCTTGCGCTGCGTGCCGTCGAAGGCGAATTTCGTGCTCGTGCTGTTCGAGGGCAAGCTGACCGCCGACGCCGCGTATCACGGGCTGATGGACGCGGGCTACATCGTCCGCTGGCTGCCCGGCCAGGGCCTGCCCAACGCGCTGCGCATCACGATCGGCACCGAGGCGGAAACGCGCGGCGTCACCGCGGCGCTGCGTACGTTGGTCGACAACGCCTGATGCTGCCGTTCGCGCGCGTCACGATCATCGGGCTGGGACTGATCGGCTCGTCGGTGGCGCGCGCGGTACAGGAAGCGATGCCGACGGTCCGCGTGACCGGCTACGATGCCGACGCGACCGTGCGCGACGCGGCGGACCGGTTGCAGTTCTGCGATGACGTTGCCGGTTCGGCCGGCGCGGCGGTGATCGATGCCGACCTCGTGATCCTGTGCGTGCCGGTCGGCATCATGGGCGAGGTCGCCGCCGAGTTCGCGAATGAACTCCCCGCCGATGCGGTCGTCAGCGACGTCGGCAGCTGCAAGGCCGAGATCGTCCGCGCGCTGACCGAGGCGCTGCCGAACGCCACCGTCATCCCCGCGCATCCGGTCGCGGGCACCGAGCGGAGCGGCCCCGAGGCCGGGTTCGCGACGCTGTTCCGTGGTCGCTGGTGCATCGTCACGCCGCCCGAGGGCGCCGATCCGGTCGCGGTCGAGCGCGTGTCGGAATTCTGGCGTCGGCTCGGCGCGCAGGTCGAGACGATGGCGCCCGAGCATCACGACCGCGTCCTCGCCGTCACCAGCCATCTGCCGCATCTGATCGCCTATACGATCGTCGGCACCGCGGGCGATCTCGAGGAAGTGACGCAGTCGGAGGTCATCAAATACTCGGCCGGAGGATTTCGCGACTTCACGCGGATCGCGGCGTCGGACCCGACGATGTGGCGCGACATCTTCCTGAATAATCGCGAGGCGGTGCTGGAGATGTTGCAGCGTTTTTCGGAGGATCTGAGTCATCTCCAGCGGGCGATCCGCTGGGGTGACGGCGATGCGCTGTTCGACCTGTTCACGCGGACCCGGGCGATCCGGCGGAGCATCGTCGAGCAGGGGCAGGACGACGACGTCCAGGATTTCGGGCGGACGCACGGGTGAGGGCTGAGCCCGCGCCGTACCGAAGAATGCCACCACCCCGGCGAAGGCCGGGGCCCAGTTGGGAGGTCGGCGTAACGACGCGCAACGCCTATTAGCGACGTCCCCCAACTGGGCCCCGGCCTTCGCCGGGGTGGTGACCGAGTGGTGGTCGACTGTCGGTGCTAATCGAGCGCGTTCATCGCCGCGTGGACGCGCTGCTCGGCCTCCTCGCGTGGGAGGCCGGGCGGGATCACCTCGCCGAAGCGGAAGGTGATGATGCCGGGCAGCTTCGGGCCCTTTTTCGGCCATACCAGTCCGCTGTCGCAGGCGATCGGCACGGTCGGCATCTTCAGCGCGCGGTAGAGCCCGGCGAATCCCGGCTTCAGCGGCGGATGCTCGCCCGGTAGAACGCGCGTGCCCTCGGGGAATATCAGGATCGAGCGGCCGGTCGCCTTGGCCTCGCCGGCTTCGCGCATCATGCTGCGGAGCGCCTTGGCCGAGGCTTCGCGGTCGACGACGATCGCACCGTATTTGCGCGCGGCCCAGCCCCAGGCCGGGATATCGGCGAGTTCGCGCTTCAGCACGATCGCCGGGCCGTCGAGCAGGGCCTGCAACTCGAGCGTCTCGAACATCGCCTGGTGCTTGCACGCATAGAAAGCGGGTTCGGTCGGGCGGGTCCCCTCGATCCGGATATGCACGCCGAGGATCACGCGCGCGCACCAGCGGTGGAAGCGCGTCCAGATCGTCGAATGTACGATCACCGCGCGGGTCCCGAACAACGCGGAGATCGGCACGGTCACCACGATCGGCACCGAGATCGTGTAGAAAACGAGCATGAAGGCCCAGTTGCGCAGCCAGATCATCCGCCAAATCCAATCCACAACGCGATCCGGCGAAGGATCAACTTGTTATATTCATTGACGAGCGTGCCCAGCCGCGGCGTACCCCCGACGCCGTCGCCGAGAATCACGACGTCCTTGCCGAGCGCCGCCGACAATTCCATCCGCGCGCGCGCCAGATGCCAGTCGGAGGTCACCAGCCGGACCGAGCGGTATCTGTGGACACGCACCCACCGCGCGGTCTCCTCGGCATTGGAGCGCGTGTCGACCGCGTCGCCGCCGAGATCGATGCAACAGGCGAACAGCGCCGGCGACGTGCGGTATTCGAGCGCGAGATCGATCGGTCGCACGCCCGGCGCAACGCCGGTGACGAGCATCCGCCGCGCCTGGTGACGACGCAGCAGGACGATGCCACGATCGATTCGCCCCGCCCCGCCGGTCGGCACGACGATCGCGTCGGTGGTGACACCGTCGAGCGGCTCGGGCAGCATCAGCATGAACAGCGCGAACCCGAACGCCCAGGCCAGGCCGAACACGCCGAAGAGGCGGACGATCATGCGACGCTCCTCACAGGATGCGCCGCAACGCACGGACGACCGTGACGCGCGCCGAGAGTGTCGCGAGCAGCACGAACGCGAGCGGCAGGCAAAGCAACAGGCCCCAATCGGTACCGGACAGCGTCACGCCGCCGATCAGTTCGGAGCCGAGTCCGTGCAGGCGCATGCCGATCGCCCCCACGACCAGCAACGCCGCCACGCCGCCGCCGATGCCGCCGATCGCCGCATCCAGCGCGATCCGCCGCTGGAACAGCCGCGCCACCTGGACGTCGGTCGAGCCGAGCATGTGCATCACCTCGATCGTCGCGCGGTGCGTCTCCAGCCCCGCGCGCGCGGCGAGCACGACCACGGCTGCGGTCGCGCTCGCCATCAACAGCACCAGCGCGAGCGCGAGCAGGGTCATCGACCGCATCACGCCGCTGACCGGGGACATCCAGCTTTCGTGCCGGTCGACGCGGACCAGCGGGCTCGATCGACGCACCGTCTCGGCGATTCGGGAGACGGCGGCGTCGGTGCGATCGACCAGGTCGACGTCGATCATCGCGGGCACCGGCAGTTGCGGATCCGCGCCGTCTTCACCCATCCAGGGTGCCAGCAGGCGGGTCAGCTCGGCGCGATCGACCGCGACCGCCTTCGCCACGCCGGGCATCGTCTTCAGCCGGGCGAGTATCTGCGCCGCAACGGCGTCGCGACGGACCGGATCGCCGCTGACGACCTGCACGGTGAGCCGCCCGCCGAGCTGCCGTTCGAGCAGCCGCGCGGCGCCGGCGGTCGCAAGCCCGAGCGCGGCGGCGAGCATCGTCAGGAACAGCATGATCGCCATCACCCACGTCATCGCGCGCAAGCCGCCGACCTCGTCGAGGACGCGGCGTTCCGCAGGGCGGCTCACGACCATATACTCATGACCGGACCCTCATGAATCCGGCCGCGTCGGGGGATAGCGGAGCGAGCCGGTCGGATCGATCAACCGGCCACGATCCAGCCGCATCATCTGCGCACCCGGGATCCGGCTCAGCAGGTGGAAGTCGTGCGTCGCGACGACCACAGTGGTGCCGAGCTTGTTGAGCGATTCGAACAGATGCAGCAGGCGCTCGGCCATGTCGGGATCGACGTTGCCGGTCGGCTCGTCCGCGACCAGGATCTCCGGCCGACCGATCACCGCGCGGGCGATCGCAACGCGCTGCTGCTCGCCGCCCGACAGCGTCGCGGGCCGCGCCTCCGCACGATCGCCGAGGCCGACCCAGGCGAGCATCTCGCGCACCGGCTGGACGATGTCGGCCTCGGGCATGCCGGCGACGCGCAGTGGCAGCGCGATATTGTCCCAGGTCGACAGATGCGGGACGAGCCGGAAATCCTGGAACACCACGCCGATCCGGCGACGAAACCCCGGCAGGCGATCGCGCGCGAGCACCACCGCATCCTCGCCGAACAGCCGGATGATGCCGCGCGTCGGGCGCTGCGCGAGATACAGCAGCTTCAACAGCGAGGTCTTGCCCGCGCCGCTCGCACCGGTGAGAAAATAGAACGCGCCGCTGCGCAGCGTGAAGCTCACGTCGCTCAGGGTCTCCTGACCCGTGCCGTACCGAAGACCGACATTTTCGAACTGGACGATATTCGCCATGACGTGGTTGCGTCCGCTCTCGCCCGCTTATGCCCTGCAACCCGCTTTCGCATGAAAGCGCGCGCCGCTTCAAGCTTGCCACGCGAGGCGGGGGCGTGCTTATTCGTCGCGATGAACGGCCGCGCTCCGGTGGCCGCTGGTGAAGCGTATCCATGATCCTCCAATGTCCCGAGTGCAGCACGCGCTATCTGGTGCCCGACAGCGCTATCGGCACCGACGGACGCACCGTGCGATGCGCGAATTGCCGGCATAGCTGGTTCCAGGCCCCTGCCCCCGAACCGATGCCGATCTCCGCGGACGCCATGCCGCCCCGTTCGACCCCCGCCCCGGTGCCGCCGCCGCTTGCGCCGCTGGTGCATCCACCGGTCGAGGAGTCGAACGCCGGGCCGGGCGACGGGTTCACGCTGCCGTCGTTCATGCCGCGCACGCCGACCTTCGCCGCGGCGCCCGACGCCGTCGCGCCGGAGGCACTGTTCGCTCCACCGTTCGCCGAGCCGGTCATGGCGCCGACCGCGGCGGCCGCACAGTCTTTCCGCCCGCGTCGCAACATGACGCGGCGCTGGACGATCGCCGCAGTGGCCGCCGGTCTGCTGATGCTGATCGCGGTCGGTGCGATCGTCTATCTCGGCGCGCCCGGTGTCGCCGCCAAGCTGAACCTCGGCCTGGGCAGCGAGGAGACCCCGCTGCGGCTGCGCGACAATCCGATCGAGCGGCGCGAACTCGACAATGGCTCCGAGCTGTTCGCGGTCAGCGGCCAGGTGACCAACCCGTCCGACCAGCGCCAGCGCGTGCCCGATATCCGCGCCGAACTGCGCGATGCGCAAGGGCGGCTGGTGTATAGCTGGACGATCACGCCGCAGCAGCGGACGCTGGCGCCGGGTGGCGCGGTCGACTTCAATTCGGCGACGCTGAATGTGCCGCCCAATTCGAAGCGGCTCGAACTGAGCTTCGCGGGCGAGGCCAAGCCCTGAATTTGCGGTCGATCGCATAGTTTGTCGCAAAGGGCGTTGCGCGAGCCGGAAACCCTTGCTAGTGGCGCTCGCCTACCAGATGCCGGGTTCGCCCGGTGATGTTTCATGGGCGGCCATGGCGGAACTGGTAGACGCGCAACGTTGAGGTCGTTGTGGGCGAAAGCCCGTGGAAGTTCGAGTCTTCTTGGCCGCACCATTTTTCCAGATCGAGTGAACCACCCCTTCGAGGGTCCCCCTTGCCGCGCTCGTGCGTTGGCGTGCGTGAAGAGATTTGGGCGCGCGTGAAGGATCTTGCATGAGTTCGATCGACGACACGATCATCGAGACGCCCGAGGGGCCGATGACGTTTGCGCAGTGGAAGAAGAAGAACCCGGTCCAGCTGCCGTCGCGGCGGACCAAGGGGAAGAAATTGCCCAACAAGGTGAAGCTGACCACCGACGAGAAATAGGTCGTCCTCGATCCTCCCCCGCCAGGGGGAGGTGGCGCCGAAGGTGACGGAGGGGGAGGCACGCGATGACCTCTGCTCCGTGTCCTCCCCCTCCGTCTGGCAAGGGCCAGCCACCTCCCCCTGGCGGGGGAGGATTTTGATTCATTGCCGACCCGGAGCGGAGCCGGAGCCGTTCTGCGCGCGAATCATGCGGGCCTGGAACTTCACGCGCTGCCAGAAGGTGGCGTCGTCGAGGCGCCATTGACGGATCGCCTGGGTCGCCAGCGTCTCGATCAGTGCCTCGCTGGTCGCTGCGTCCTGCTTGGCGAACTCCCGGGCAAGGTCTTCGACGCAGGGGCCGTGATCGGTAAAGTCGCGCGGCGGTGTCATCGGTGTGGCCTGGCTCGGCATCGGCATATGTCTCTCTCCCTGTTTATCGTCGGCTGCCGAACAGCGCGCGCGTGGCGCCGCCGAGAACGGGGCCGATCGTCGTCTGGTCGAATTTCAGCCGCATCGTGACGTACGGCCCCTGCCGCGTGTAGCGGTCGTCCTCGAAATCGCGGTCGCGGTAGCCCGAGACATTGTAGCCCGCGGTGATCCACATGTTCTGCGCGGGCGACACGCCGACCGACGGCCCGCCGCTCCACGACCAGGCGCCGCGCGACCAGGCATGCTGGACCGAGCCCGCCACGCCGACGTCGATCCGCGTGCCGACATCCTGGCGCAGCTCGAACCCGGTAACGTCGATATAGCCGTCGTACGTGTCGTCGGCGAAGCGCCCGGCGACGTATTTCGCACCGTAATACAGCGTCGCCTCGGTACCGTGGCCAAGCCCCTCGGGGCCGGTGCGGTAGTTGACGGCGAGGTTGTTGATCGCGCGCGTCGTCACCTGATCGCCGCCGCCATAGGCGGGCACGCCCAGCGCATTGGAGTCGGTGAACCCGGCATCGGCGCTTTCGTGGCGCAGTTCGAGGCGTTCGAGCAGCGACCAGCGGCTGTCGAGCGGGCGGAAGGCGAGCGCGACGTCGGCGGTGGCATAGGTGGCGACCGCGCCGGTCTTGTCCTTGATCGTGTACGCCTTGACGCTCGAGGCGAGCGTCTTGCCCTGCCCCAACGTGCGCAGGAAGTTGGTGGTGATCCCCCAGCGATCGCCGCTATCGGCGTTGCGATATTCGAGCCGTCCGTTCACCGACCAGCGCGCCTGGCGGTAGGTCGCGCCCAAGGTGGCGGCCGCGTAATCGCCGTTGGTCTGGTCCTGCCCGACATAGCCGCCCGAGGTGACCGGCTGGAACGCGTTGACGACCGCGCCGTCCGGAATCCGGCCCTTCAGCGTGTTGCTGGCGTCGAGGGTCCCGTCGACCGTCCAGTGCTTGCCGAGCGGCACCGACTGGCTGAGTCCGTATTGCGCATAGGTACGCGCGCCGTTCTCGCCGATTGCCTGCTGGTTGAGCGTGCTCATCAACTTGGCACCGGTCCACGGCGCGACATCGACACCGAACTGCTTGGTATGCGCGACAAAGCCGTCGCCCTTGGCGATCTCGTAGCCGCCGATCAGGCGGATGCCGGGCTTGATCCGGTAGGCGAGCTGGATCTGGTGGCGGATCGGAAAGTCGACGCTGTCGCTGTCGCCGCCGGGCGCGAACTGGGTCTGCGCGGTGACGGTCACCTTGTCGCCGAACAGCGCCTGCGTACCGCCCAGCGTCAGCAACCGGCTGTCGCGATCCTTGCCGTCCATGCCGCGATCCGACGCGTACTGGCCGCCGACGAAGATCGTCCCGGTGTCGCGGCGATATTCGATCCGCGCATCGGCGGCGGTGCGCGTGCCGGCGCTGTCGAGCTGCTGCTGGTGCCACGCGACGCCGGACAGGCTCAGCCGATCGGTGAGGTGGAGGCGACCGTCGAGCCCGAACTTGCGCGTGCCGGCCTCGACGAGGTTCTGCTGACCGACGCCGAACGCGGTATCCTGCTGGCGGGCATAAGCGAGCAGATCGAGCTTCGTGCCGTGGTGATCGACCTCGGCGAGATAGGCGAGGCCTTGTCCGAGACCCTGGCGCCCCCCCTTGGCGATCTCGCCACGCAATTCGGTGTTGGCGGTGACGCGCGCCTTGATATCGGCGCCCAGCACGGTGGCCTTGTCGACGGTCTCGTCG
Source organism: Sphingomonas faeni (assembly GCF_040407565.1). GTDB lineage: Bacteria > Pseudomonadota > Alphaproteobacteria > Sphingomonadales > Sphingomonadaceae > Sphingomonas > Sphingomonas faeni_F. Next base: position 139,742 of record NZ_JAPZPR010000006.1, on the reverse strand, counting down.
CGGATCGCGGCGACGCCGACCTCGACGCGGCCGTTCGCCAGCTTGGTCGCCACGCGCGCGGCGGCGGCGAGCTTCGACGACTTGCCGCCCTCGACCTCGTAATCGGCGACGATGAAGATCGGGTTCAGGCTGCTGTCGCGGCTCAGGATCGGCTGGCGGAAGCGGATCGTGCCCATCGACGTGTCGATGTCGTAATCGATGTGGCGCGTCAGCTCGGTGCTCGCGACGATCAGCTCGGAGCGGAAGCGGTCGCGCGTCTCCAGCCGCAGCTTGTCGCTGTTCGGCACGATGTCGCGCCCCGACAGGCGGTAGGGGCCGGACAGGCCGTTGCCCTGGATCTCGTCGCGCGAATACAGCGTGTCGGTATTGGCGGCGAACCCGGTCGCGCGGATCCGCTTGCCCTCGTAGGCGGCCTTGATGCCGTTGAGCGTGCGGTTGTAGCGGGTCAGTTGCGTGTCGGTGAAGCCGGTCTCGAAATCGCCGAACAGCGCGTAGAATTCGCGACGCTCGAGCCGCAGATACAGCTTCCGGCGGGTCGCGGCGTCATAACCCTGGCGCGAGCCATCGCCATAGACGGTGTAATAGCGGTCGGGATCGATCGTCCCGAGCAGGCCGCGGTCGGGATCGTATTTGCGGTCGCTGTCGTACGCGATCGTCGCCAGCCACGAACCCTTGACGCGGCCCTTGGCGTAGAAGGCGAGCTGGCCGTCGGTGACGACGCTGTTACGCTGCGCGCGCGGCAGGCCCGACTGGCGCTTGCTGAGCATGTCGTAGCCGATCGAGCCGGCCCCGAAGCCGACCACGACCCAATCCTTCTGGGATGCGGCGAGCCAGGCGCGGATCTCGTTGCTGTGGACGGTCTTCTCGTCGGTGAGCGAGACGATCGCGTGGACCGCGCCGGCCTGCGTGGTCGGCTGGAGCGCGATGAAGGCGAGGCCGTCGTCGCCGACCACCTGCGCGGTGGTCGCGGAGCGGTCACGACCGGCGAGCTGGCGGCCCTGTTCGAGCTCGGCCTCGACCGCGGCGGTGTAGGGCTGGTCGACGGCGAAGGGCACGAGCGTACCGGCGCGAACCGGGCGACCGGTCTTGTCGGTGACGCGCACCGCGAGCAGCGGGCGAGTGAGACCGTCGGCGACGAGCCGGCTGCTGGCCGCGTCGAACACCGCGCGGACGCCGATCCCCGAATAATGCACCACCCGGTCGAGCGTCTTCACGACGCTGCCGTCGGCGGCGAGGACGCGCGCCTGAAGCCGGTTGTCGCCATCAATGAGCGGGATGCCGGTCCAGCGCGAGACCGCGATGTCGGTGCCGTCGCGCGCGTCGGTGCCGTCGAACGCGAGCGGCTCGACCTGCTTGCCATTGATCGTGAGCGCGACGCGCTGGCCGGGCATATGCTTCACCACGGCACGGACGATCGGGGCGCGCGGGTTGTGATCGGCGCTGGGGAACAGCCAGTCGATACCGGGAGTCTGGCCTGCGCCGAGCCAGTCGCGGCTGCCCGCCGCGGTGGCGTCGTCGAGGATCGCGACGGGGAGCCCGGCATCGGCCGCGGCGGCCTTGCCGGTCGGCTTGAGCTGGAAATCGACACGCTTGAGCAAGCCGCCATCGCCCTCGACGAAGCGCGAGATCGGGCTGTTGGCCTGGCGCGTGTCGATGTCGCAGGCGACCGGTGCGTGCGTCGCGGGGATGCTGGACGTGTCGATCTGGACGACGTGACGCCCGGCGCGGACGCCCTCGAAATGGTACAGGCCGTCGCGATCGGTGACGACGAACGTGCCGTCCTCCATCAGCAGGCGGATTCCGGGCACGCCCTTGCGCTTGTCGACCGGATCGCCGCAATTACCCTCGGTCACGCGGCCGATGATCGTCATCGCGTCGGTGAACAGCAGCGGGCGCAGCCGTACGGAGGCGGCGGCTTCGTTGCTGGTGACGCTCCCCTGCCCTGCGACCCGCGCACGGTTGAGCGCTTCGCCGGTGGGGGCGCCGGGGGCGATGCTGACGACGTATTTCAGCTCGGTCGACGCACCCGCGGCCAGCAGCGGGATCGCGAAGTCGAGATTGCGGCCATCGCTGGAGACGGTCGGCTCGTCACCCCCGCGCGCGGAATTGCGTTCGTAGCGCAGGCCGCGCGGCAACGTGTCGGCGACGTGCAGCCCGCGCGCCGGCACCGAATCGCGGTTGGTGATGCGCAGCAGATACTGGACGAAATCGCCGGGCGCAGCTTCGCGGACCGAGGCGACCTTGGTCAGCAGCAACGTGCCCGCGCCGGGGCTGTCGAGCGGGATGTCGGCGGAGAACGGCTCGGGCGTCGACAGCGTCAGCGCACCGCCGAAGCTGGTGTCGTTGAGGATGAAGCTGCGGCCTTGCGGATCCTTGAGCGCGGCCAGCGTGGCGCGATCGACGGTGGAGGGCGCGGTGTAGGTGCCGGGCGGCGTGACCTTCAAGTAATAGCGGCCGGGCGCCGACAGCGGGAAGCGGTAACGCCCTGTTTCGCCTAGATAAATGCGCCCGCTGGCGTCGGTGACGGGCTGGCCGGTGACGACGGTGGAGGGGTAGCGGCTGGCGCCGTCGTCACCGAAGACGGTGGCCGGCGCACCTGCCTCGTCGACCAGCGACACGGTGGTGCCGTCGACCAGTGCGCCGGTCCGCGAATCGAACGTGTAGCCGGCCGGATCGATCAGCAGCGAGGCCGTCGAGGCGAGGCTGTAGCCGTCCTCGACAAAGGCGAGCTTGATCGTCGCGCCGCGCATGTTGCGGATGTCGCACGCGGCGAGTTCGGGATGCTTGCCGGTCGCGGAAGCGGGGATGCCGCCGGCGAAGATGCCGCTGTCGGCCGCGGTCTCGGTGAGGGTGAGCATGGTGTGGATCGTGCCGACATCGACGGAGATGATCGACGTCTCGCGTACCGTCGCGTCGTGATTGCCGGCCTGGTTGTCGAGCACCAGGATCATGTCGGCATAGATATCGATCGCGGCGACCCAGGGCGAAGCCGCAAACGTAGCGGCGTCGATCGGCGCTGGCGTGAACAGCAAATTGGGTGCGGTCTGGCACGTCGCGCCGGTCAGGTCGTAATTGGGCGGCGGCAGATGAAAACTGAGCGTCGTCGGACGCTTGGCACGGTTCACGTCGAGCGACACCGTGTTGGACTGCACCGTGCGTACGCCGGAGTCGCTGCCTGGACCGTCGAACGACAGGACTGCGGTATTCTGGATACGCGTCTGCGCACTCCCCTGTGCTGCAGCCGGCAGACTGCCGACGGCAAGCTCGAGAAGGGCTCCCAAAACGGGGGCGCCGAAGCGCGCAAGGGCGGGAAATCTGGGCATGAAGGGTCCTCTCCCGGCACGCGTCGCCACGCGCCGGGATCGGGCGATCCTTGTGTTCGAGGAGTGGGAGTTAGTTGACCGTCACGCGGAAGCTGGCGGCAACCGAGGCACCACCGATCAGCACCGGGATCGTCGCGGTCACCTTCTTCGTGCCGGCATTGTACGAGCCGGTGTAGGTGGTGAGCGGGATCGCCGATCCGTCGTCGTTCGCGGTGAACCCGTTCAGCACGCATGCGCCGGCCAGACCGAGGCCGCCGATCGTGATCGAACCCGGTACATAGGTGGTGTTGGTCGGGATGGTGTCGGTCAGGTTGACGTTGTTGGCGGGCACCAGCAGCGTCGCGTTGTTGACGATCAGGCAATATTGCACGATCGCGCCCGGAATCGCCTTTGGCAGGACGATGCCGGTGACCGGATCCGAGATCACGACCGAGCTCTTCGACACGGTCAGCGCGACGTTGCGCGTCGTGATTTCGTAGCCGAGCGAAGCACGACCCTGGCCGTTGTTGGCGACATCGAGCCCGAGGCCGTCCGAATCATTGTCGGCGAACACCACGTCGACGGCATTGTCGTCGTTGGCGAGGATGCTCGGCACCAGCGGGGTACCCTGCGCGGCGGCATCGCCACCCGCGGCAACCTGAGCGATCAGCGTGATGCCGGCGAGCGCGGCGGTCTGCTGGTTGGGAATGTCGGCGACGATGAACACGACCGCCGACTGATCGGCCGCGAGTTCGTTGATGTAGGTGCCGACGTCGACGCCCGCATCATAGGTGCCGTTGCCGTTCGAATCGACATAGACGTGGATGTTGCTCACGTCGAAATTGTCGCCGGTGAACAGCCCCTGGATCGGCGTCTGGCTGGTCGACAGCAGGAAATCCTGCGTACCGTTGGTGTTGTTGGTCACCTTGAACGTGGTGACCGCAGCCGCCTGGCCGATCGCGACCTGCGTGTTGGCCGGCTGGTTGGTGGTGACGGTCAGGTTGACCTTGCGATCGACCACGAACGTCGCCGCGTTCGACGTCGCCGATTGCTGGACGCCGTTGACGGTGTAGCTGGCCTGCGCGGTGTTGGTGATGGTCGTGCCGGCAGCGGTGCCGGCCGGGCCCGGCGTCTGCGCGCTGGCGGTGCCCGTCATCGTACCGATCGACACGATGGCGGCCGTACCGGCCAGCAGCGTGCGTATTACCCCTTTTGTATGCATGTCTCGGTCTTCCTTCTGCGTGATAGCGTGTTTGAGTGGTCAGGCGTGGTGGTGGGAGGAGGTCATTTCAGGACGGCCTGGAACGCGAACTGGCCTTGCGCGCCGGCCGGTATCGGGCTCGCGAGGCGCCACCGGACGCTGGTGACATCGTTGGGGCTCGCCGCACGCGTGCTGCCGTCGAGGCTGCGGACGCTGAGGGCGGCAAGCGACCCGAAAGTCTTGCCGTCGACCGAGACCTCGGGCGCAGGCGAGCCCGGATTGGCCGAGCGATAGGCGATCGAACGGGGCAGCGGGTTGGCCAGCACGACGTTGGCCAGCGGCTGTGCCCCGGTGTTGCGATAGGCGAGGACGACGATGACCTTGTCGCCCGGCGTGACCTTGGACGGCTTCACCAGCGTGACGCGGGTGGTCCCGTCGGATGCGGCGCTGCGCGCTTCGACCAGCATGCTGCTGGTGACCTGCAGCGGCCCCGCGGCAGCGGGCGCAACGGCGGCGGTGGTCGCCAGGATGGCGGCAATCATGGGACGCGTGATCATGGTAATGCTCCTCCTAAAAATCAGGGTCACTGGATCTTGGCTTTGAACTGGACGGTGTGGATCGAGGTGGCGGCGACCTGGCCGAGCGCGACGGCGATCGCGGCGCCGTCGAAGCGGCCGGCATCGCCGTCGTCGGCATCGGTCAGCGGCGCGCCATCGAGCGTGAGGCTGCCGGCCACGAAACTGGTGCCTTGCGGGATCGGATCGACGATGCGCGCGCCGCCGACGGCATCGGTGAAGCGCGCTTCGAGCGTGTAGGTGATGACCGCATCGCGCACCGCGTTCTGCGATCCGTCGGCGGCGCGCACCGACTGGCTCTTGATCAGCGCCGGGCCGGCAAGCGCGGTGGTGAGCGGGACGGTGACGCTGGCCAGCGCGCCGGTCGGGCCGACGACCGCATCGCCGCCGCCGTCGCCCAGGCCGGGATAGGCGTCGCCGGTGGCGCCGGACCCGGTGATCGATCGCGCGGTCAGCGTCAGCACGGCGTCGGCGGTGGCGCCCGGACTGGACGCGACGACGATCGCAAGCAGCTTGATCGACTGGCCGGGCGCGAGCGATGGCGTCCTGCCGTCGACCGGGGCAAGATCCTTCGCCGGATCATAAAGCCCGTCGCCGTCCGCATCGATCACCAGCGCCTGCACCACGAACGGACCCGGCGAGAGGGTAGCCGCCAGCGCGAAAGCCTCGTCGCCATTGTCGAGATTGGTCAGTGTGAAGGGAATCGCCGTCGGCTGCGGCGTGACGACGATCGCGCCGCGCCCATCGCGCACCAGCGCCACGTCGAGCCGCTCGGCGACGATGATCGTCACCGTATTCGAGGCCGTCGACCGGCTCTCGCCATCGACATCGTAGCGCAGCCCCGCGGTGTTGACGATCGGCGTGCCCGCCCGCGTCTGCGCAAGTGCGGGTTGCGGCAGGAGGACAGCCAGGACGGCACCGGCGATGCCGACCGGAGCTGCGCGAAACACGGCCATGTCCGACAAGGCCGCAAACGCATGCCGATACGGCGCGCTCTTTACTGCAAACCTTGAATACGGCCGAATCAACATATGCCCCCAATCCTTCGATGGGGCCCAAAATGTCCGATGTGGCTTAATCAAATACTACAAAATCAAAACGAGCATATGTCATGATGTTTTGATGATTAATAAAATCAGATCCGGTTCGCGGACGAATTCATGGATTTATCGGTCACAGTGGCGTTTTATTGCATTATGGCTCGACTATTCTACTGGGGCGTCCGTTTCGGTTTTATGCGATCGACCGGAAAGAGAGGCCGGGCAGGCCGACGTGCGCAAAGGCTCGCCGACACTCGGGGTCGTGCGTCGGCGGCGCGCAGGGACACTGGCGGAGGATGCCGGGATTTCCGGTCACGCGACGGTTCAGACCAGTCTGCCGGCCGTGAATGCGCGAAGTAGTGCCGGGTTACTGGCGGACGAGCGCGCGCAGATAGGCTTTCATGGCCTGATCGCCGCTATGGCTGAGCGATATCTCGACGCGGCGCCGATCGGTCGGGTCGATGACGCGATCGATCAGTTTCAGCTTGTGGAGATGCTCGATCCAGCGCTGCGACGTGGTGACCGGCGCATCGGACATGCTGACCAGTGCCTTGATGTTCATCGGCAGCCGATCGTCGCGCGAGGCGAACAGCGCGAGCAGCATATCCCAGGCGGGTTCGTGGAACAGTTCGCCGGGCAGGAACTGGCGACGCATCCGCCGCTGGATCAGGACGGACCTGGCATGATCGACCAGCGCGGCTTCACTCGGTTCGTCGCCGGGAATGACGGGTTCGACCGCCTGTGCGGCACGCCCGTTAAACTCCTCGGCCACTGCGGACAGCTTGGCGGTCAGATCCTTGATCAGTTCGACTACGGACTCGTTTTTCACCAAAGGCTCCCCTTGCCCCCATTGATATTCCGCCGACCGGCCGAGCTTGCGTGCCCGCGACGTGATGTCGCTATCGCACGGTCCGCCCGATCGCGCGGTTTCGTCGCCGGACCTGCTATTCGCCATGTCCCAGCGCATTGTCCGCTTCTTTGCTGCAAATTCAACCATATCCTTTGAAAATAAGTGTCTTTTCGGTTGATCGATCCGCACAAAGTCTATCTTTCCGGTGACGATCATGATCGATGTTATGGGACGATTGGTTCATTATGGTTTTACCTGTCCCAATATGATGCTTTTCACTGGACATACTCTATCGGATAGTTGTGGCGGTGCAAACCGGAGCCGCACTATTGCGCGATCCACTCCGTCGCGTATCGCAACCCTGAGCCCGCTACCGCGAGTCGTCCGATTCACAGGCGTCTGGTCCTTGTCCTGCTGGAGATTGCCTGCCGCGCGCGACACGATCGTCCGGTTCGGCGTATCGGTTCGGCGTATCGGTTAGCGGTTTCTCGCTGCTGGACATGCGGATTATTGGGGTCGGCGACGTCTATTATCGCCGACCGTGCGTTAATCGGTTGAACCGCGTGCCATTCCGCACGGACGAAAGGATCTCGTGCCCGCTTCGATGCCTGCTTCTCAGCCCGTTTTTCTGAACGCCGTCGGCACTGCCGTGCCCGATCACGACATCCACGACGCCTTCATAGCGTGGGCGCGCGCGCGGACCGATGCGCGCGCGACCAAGGTGTTCGACCGGATGGCGTCGCGGTCGGGCATCGCGCATCGCTGGTCGGTGCTGCCGCCGACCGCCGACGGGGGCTCGCCGGTCGACGCCGCGGGCTTCTATGCCGCCGAACCGCATCCCGGCACCGCCGCGCGGATGACGCTGTACGCCGAGCACGCGCCCGATCTCGCGATCCGCGCGATCGAAGCCTTGCGGACGGAAATCGCGGTCGAGGGGATCACGCATCTGGTGGTGGCGAGTTGCACGGGCTTCGTCGCGCCCGGCATCGACCAGATCATCGCACGCCGGCTTGGGCTCTCGCCGAGCGTCGAGCGGCTGCTGATCGGCTTCATGGGATGCTACGCGGCGGTCGTCGCGTTGCGCAGCGCACGCCACATCGTCCGCTCGGAGCCACACGCACGCGTCCTCGTCGTGACGGTCGAGCTCTCGACGTTGCACCTCCAGCCGGCCACCGATATCGAGCCGTTGCTGGCGATGCTCCAGTTCGGCGACGGCGCCGCTGCCGCACTGGTCACCGCGGACGCGACCGGGTTCGAGCTCGGCACGCCGTTCGCCGCCGCGCTGCCCGATACCGAAATGCTGATCCGCTGGGACGTCACCGATGCCGGGTTCGCGATGCATCTGTCGGGCGAAGTCCCCGCGCGGATCGCGACCGCGCTGGCGGATACCGCATTCCGGACGATCGTCAGCGACGGCCAGCCCCCCGAGACGATCGACGGCTGGGCGGTCCATGCCGGCGGACGCTCGATCCTCGACGCGGTCGAGCATGCGATGCAACTGAAACCCGAGGCGCTCGACGCGTCGCGGCAGGTGCTGGCGGAGAACGGCAACATGTCGTCGGCGACGCTGATGTTCGTGTTCGAGCGCCTGCTAGCGGGGCCTAAAATCGGGCGAGGCGTCGCGCTGGCGTTCGGGCCGGGGCTTGCAGCGGAGGGCTTCGGATTCCGGAGCGCGGCATGAGCCTCGCCGTGCGCTCCCAGGCCGAAGAGCTGATGGACGCCGACGATCTCGACTCGGCGACGTACGCGGACGTGGTCGGCGATCTTGCGACGGTCAACACCGTGACGATGGCGCGGCGGCCGACACTCGATTTCCTGGACCGGGCGATCAAGGGGCGGAAGCGCGTCCGGTTACTCGACGTGGGTTTCGGCGACGGCGACATGCTGCGGCGGATCGCGCGCTGGGCCGAGGCCAAAGGCATCGAGGCGGAGCTGGTCGGGGTCGACCTCAACCCGCGCAGCGAACAGGCGGCGCGGGCGCATGGCGGGGCCAGCGGCGGGGCGAGCAGCGGGGCGATCCGCTACGTCACCGGCGACTATGCCGACCTTGCGCATGAGCCGTGGGACGTGATCGTCAGCAGCCTCGTCGCGCATCACATGACTCACGACCAGCTCGTCGCGTTCCTGCGCTTCATGGAGGCCCATGCCAGCGCCGGGTGGTTCGTCAACGACCTCCACCGCCACGGCTTCGCGCATTGGGGGTTCCCGATTCTTGCAACGGTCGCGCGCTGGCACCGGATCGTGCGGCACGACGGCACGCTGTCGATCGCGCGCAGCTATCGCCCCGACGAATGGCCGCCGATCCTCGCCGAGGCGGGGATATCCCAGGCGACCGTGAGCCGCGTCTTTCCGTTCCGGTTATGCGTCGAACGCCTGCGCTGATCGTCGGCGGCGGGCTCGCCGGGTCCGCGACCGCGATTCAGCTCGCGCGCGCGGGGCGACCGCATCTGCTCGTCGAGCGATCGCGGGATACGGGTGATGCGATCTGCGGCGGGTTCCTGAGCTGGCGGACGCTGGAGACGCTCGCCGGGCTCGGGATCGATGCCGATGCGCTCAACCCGGCGCGGGTAACGCGCGCGCGGATTTACGCCGGTACGCGGCGCGCGGAGGCGGCGCTGCCGCATCCCGCGGTGTCGGTGACGCGCCGGCGGCTCGATACGGTGCTGCTGGCCGAAGCCGAGCGGCTTGGCACGCCGGTCGAACGCGGCGTCAGCGTGCGCGAGATCGACGGCACGACGGTTCGCACCGCGGATGGCGCGACCTTCGCCCCCGACGCGCTGTTCCTCGCCAGCGGCAAGCACGACGTTCGCGGGATGGCACGCCCCGAGGCGGCGCGCGGCGACGATCCGACGCTCGGGCTCCGCGTGAGGATCGCCCCGTCGTCCGCGCTGCGCCGGTCGCTCGACGGGGGCATCGAGCTGCATCTGTTCGATCGCGGCTATGCCGGGCTGGCGATGCAGGAGGATGGCACCGCGAACCTGTGCCTCGCGGTGCATCGCTCCCGCCTCCAGGCGGCCGGATCGCCCGCAGAGTTGCTGGCGGCGCTGGGCCGCGAAATGCCGGCGCTCGGCGAATGGGTCGCGCTGATCGATGGCACCGCGACGATCGATGCGATCGCCAACGTCCCCTATGGCTGGCGACAACGCGAAGGCGCGGACGCGCTGTTCCGGCTCGGCGATCAGGCCGGTGTCATACCGTCGCTCGCGGGCGAGGGCATGGGCATCGCGCTCGCCAGCGGAGTCGCCGCGGCCAATGCCTATGTCGAAGGCGGGACGAACGCCGCCGCCCATTGGCAGGAGGATTTCGCGCGTCGCCTCGCGCGCCCGATCGGCATCGCCGGCATCGTCCGCCAGGTCGCCGAGAACAGCCGCGCGGCATGGCTGCTCCCGTTGCTGCGCCCCGCCTTGATCCAGGTGATCGCGAGTGCGACAAGGATAGGCCACATCTAGACTCCGGTCGTCCGCCATCTTGCAATCCGTCCCGCCAGCACGAGATTCGAACCATGGACCAGCTGAATCTTTCCGAAGCCGAATGGCGCCAGCGCCTCACCCCCGAGCAATATCACGTGCTGCGCGAGGCGGGCACCGAACGCGCGTTCGCCGGGGTGCTCAACGACAACAAGGCCGATGGCATCTATCGGTGCGCGGCGTGCAGCAACGAACTGTTCGACAGCGCGGACAAATATGATTCCGGTTCGGGCTGGCCGAGCTTCACGCAGCCGATCGGCCCCGACGCGGTCACCGATCACGCCGATCGCAGCCACGGCATGACGCGCATTGAAACGCGGTGCGCACGCTGCGACAGCCATATGGGGCATGTTTTCCCCGATGGTCCGCCGCCGACCGGGCAGCGGTATTGCATGAATTCGCTGTCGCTCGAATTCCGACCGCGCAAAGCGAACGCCGCGGCCTGATCGCGCTTGTAGGGTAGGGACGGAACGCGTAATTCTTCGCGCCACATGGCCCGTACGCGTTCTGCTTCACCGTCCCGTCGGCCCCCGTCTGCCCCGGCGTCTCGCTGGCGTCGCCGGTTGGTCGTCTCCCTGCAGATTTGCATCGGGATCGGCGTGCTCGCGCTCGGTGCGCTCGCGATCGCGGTGTATGTTGCGATGTCGCAGCTGCCGAGCTTCGACAGCCTGAAATCGTCGCCCAATGGCCAGATGATCCGCGTGCATGCCGCGGACGGCACCGTGATCGTCTCGATGGGGCCGAGCTTCGGCGAGTGGCTGCCATACAACCAGATCCCGCAGGTAATGCGCGACGCGACCGTGTCGGTCGAGGATCGCCGCTTCCGCTCGCATATCGGCATCGATCCGATCGGCGTCGCGCGCTCGGTGAAGGTGCGATTCGACCGCGGCCACTGGACGCAAGGCGGGTCGACGATCACCCAGCAGCTCGCGCGTACGGTGTTCCTCAACAACCAGAAGAAGTTCGGCCGCAAATTCCGCGAGGGCATCCTGGCGTTCGCGCTTGAGTGGAAGTTCAGCAAGGACCAAATCCTCGAGCTCTATCTGAACAAGGTCTATTACGGCGGCGGCGCGTATGGAATCGACGCGGCGAGCCGGAAGTTCTTCGGCCACGGCGCGGATCATTTGAGCCTTGCCGAGGCGGCGGTCATCGCCGGACTCGTCAAGGCACCGTCCAACTATTCGCCCACCGCGGACGCCGAAGCCGCCGTCGGGCGTGCAGGCGTGGTGCTGGAGACGATGCGCGAGACCGGCGCGATCACGGCGGAACAGTCCGCCGACGCGGACGTGTCGGGGCTGAAGCTCGCGCCCGAGCCCAAGCAGAACAGCGTGCGGTATTTCACCGACTGGGCGCTGCCGCAGCTCGATACGCTGATCGACGAGACGACCGAACCGCTCGAAGTCTGGACGACGCTCGACCTGACGATGCAGCGCCAGGCGGACGATGCGATCCGCGCGAACGTGCCTTCCGGAGCGCAGGGCGCACTGGTCGCGCTCGATCGCGGCGGCGAAGTGCGCGCGATGGTCGGCGGCAAGGATTACGTCTCGTCGATCTACAACCGCGCGACGCAGGCGGTCCGCCAGCCGGGCTCGTCGTTCAAGCTGTTCGTGTACCTCGCGGCGCTGGAGGCGGGGCACAAGCCCGAGGATTCGATCGTCGACGAACCCGTCACGATCCAGGGCTGGAGCCCGCGCAACGATTCGCGGCGCAATTCCGGCGCGGTCTCGTTGCGGACTGCGTTCGCCTATTCGCTCAACACCGTCGCCGCGAAACTCGGCCAGGAGGTCGGCTTCAACACGGTGGCGGACATGGCACGGCGGTTCGGCATCACCACGCCGGTCAACGTGCATCCGTCGATGGTGCTGGGCACGTCCGAGGTCCGCGTGATCGACATGACGCGCGCGTTCGCGTCGGTCGCCAACAAGGGCGTCGCGGTGACGCCGTACGGGATCACGCGGGTCACGGCCAATGGCCAGACGATCTACACGCACGAGGTCGACCGCAGCCACGTGCTGGTCGCGCCCTATGTCGCCGCCGAGATGACCGACCTGCTGCAGACCGCGGTGAACACCGGTACCGGCCGCGCCGCGCAGATCGGTCGTCCGGTCGCGGGCAAGACCGGCACGACCACTGCGTCGAAGGATGGCTGGTTCCTCGGCTTCTCGAGCGGCATCACCACCGGCGTGTGGATGGGCCGCGACGATGCCAAGCCGATCGCCGGGCTGCACGGCGGCACCGCGCCGGCCAAGGCGTGGGCGGCGTTCATGAAACCCGCCACCGCAAGCCGCCCGATCGAGCAGTTCGATACGCAGGTGACGTTGCCCGAATGGCAGCTCGAGCCTGACGAAGAGAGCTATTTCGGCCAGCCCGACAATGGCCAGATGATGGTCGACGAGAACGGCAATCCGATCGAGCAGGGCGCACCGCCGGTACCGACCGATGCGCAGACCGGCGACACGATCCCGCGGCCGGATGCGGACCAGCCGGATGCGACGCAGGCCGCTCCGGCTGCACCGCCGCAGCAGATGAATCAGGACTGGATCAACCGGGTCACCGGGCGGGATCAGCCTCGGGACCAGCCGGCCGGACGGCAGCCGCTAACGCGCGACGTGCCACGCGATCGGGTCCAGACCGACCGCTATCAGAGCGATCGCAACCAGGATGGCCGTTATCAGGATGGCCGCTACGAGGATGGGCGCCCGAACCAGTGAAGTTCCGCCCCGTGCGTGCGTAGCCACGCGCGCGCCGGAGTAGGGTCCTCACCGTACAGCTGCTCGACCAGCGCGTGGAAGACCGGCGCGTGGTTCATGTGGACTCGGTGTGCGACCTCGTGCGCGACAGTGGCGCGGCGGACCCAGCTCGGCGCAAGGATCAGCCGCCAGCTGTAGCGGATGATGCCGCTGGACGCGCAGCTGCCCCAGCGGCCTTTCGCGTCGCCGACCGCGACCTGCGCCACGCTCACCTTCGCCTTGGCGGCATATTCCGCGGTTTCGGCTTCGAGCACGGCGAGCGCGGTGCGTTTCAGCCACGCCTCGACGCGGCGCGCGATGGTTTCGGGCGGACCGGACAGCGACAGGACCGATCCTTCGCGGAGCACGGTCCGGCGGCTGCCGGGAGCCCAGTCGATCGTCAGCGGCTCGTCGGCGACCGTCAGGACGGCGCCGGGGACGAACGGGCGGGGCTGGGGAAGCAGCGCGCGCTGTTCGGCGATCCAGCCGGCCTTGTCCTCCGCCCAGGCCAGCGCCTGCTTGAGGGCCGCTCGCTTGGGGAGGACGAGGCGCGCCCTGCCACTCGCAGGATCGATCGTCAGACGCGCGCGCCGCGCGCGCGGATGACGGACGATCTCCAGACCCTCAATCATCGGGCGATCACCGGGCGATCACCGGATCAGAGCTCGCGCTCGATCACGTGGTATTCGAGGTCGCCCGCCTCGTCCTCGCTGATCGTCCAGCCGCGCACCGATTGCTTGGCACGGTGGACCGCCTCGCGGTCGCCGCAGACGAGGTAATGCCATTCGGGCAATTGCTCGCCGGCCGCGCGCAGGCGGTACGCGCAGGTCGAGGGCAGCCAGTCGATCCCGCGGACGTTGCCGGTCGTGAGCCGCACGCATTCGGGAACATAGGCGTGGCGGTGGCGGTAATCGGAGCATTGCCCGCTGCGGCGGTCGAGCAGCCGGCACGAGACGTTGGTCGGCACGAGCTCGCCCGTATCCTCGTCCTCGAGCTTGTGAATGCAGCATTTGCCGCAGCCATCGCACAAGGCTTCCCACTGGCCGCGATCGAGCTGGTCGATCGGCGTATCTTCCCAGAAGCGCGCGCTCATCGCACCCAGCGCTTGATTTCCGTCACCACCGCGTCGGGCCCTTGTTCCTGTGGCAGCAAGGCGATCGGCTTGCCGTCCGGGCTCATCAGATAGGCCTGGCGCGAATGGTTTACGAGGTAGCCGCCACCGGGGGAGGCGTCGCCCTTGCTGGAATAGACGGCGTACTCGGTCTTGATCCTGGCGATCTGCGCGTCGGTGCCGGTGAGACCGACCATGCGCGGGTGGAACGCCGAGACGAACTGCTTGAGCACGGCGGGGGTATCGCGCGCCGGGTCGACGGTCACGAAGACGGGGACGATCTTCGCGGCCAGCGCGGGGTCGCTCGTCTCGAGTTTCTTCACCGCGGCGCCGATCGCCTGGACATCCGTCGGACATACATCGGGACAGAAGGTATAGCCGAAATACATGATGCGGTATTTGCCGGCAAAATTACGCTCGGTGACGGTCTGCCCGTTCTGATCGGTCAGCGTGAAGGCGCCGCCGATCCGGGCCCCCTCGAGCGGCGGTCTTGCGGGGGGCTGGGAGGTGTCGCACGACGCCAGGGCGAGTGCACCGAAGAGGATGAAACGGATGTTCATGATGCCGCCAGCCTTGATCTGTTAGCGACTGCGGCGCAAGCGTCGCCCCTGTCCAGGACGAACCAAGGAAGCCTCTCGATGCGTATTCGCCTGATCCTCGCCGCTACCCTCCTGACGCCCGCGCTGGCGTGCGTCTCGGCGCCCGCGTTCGCGCAAGGACAGTCGGAGGGGTACAAGTTCCTCTCCGCGGTGCGCGATGCCAAGAACAACGACGTGCTCGAGATGCTTGGAAGGCCCGGGAGCAACATCATCAATACGCGCGACGTGACGACCGGGGAGGGCGCGCTCCACATCGTTATCAAGCGCGGCGACGAAGTGTATCTCCGCTTCCTGCTGCAGAAAGGGGCCGATGCGAACCTGCGCGACGGCAAGGGCAACACGCCGCTGCTGCTGGCGGTGACGCTGGGGCAGGCCGGCATGATCTCGATCCTGACTGCGGCGGGGGCGAACCCGAACCTGGGCAATTCGGCGGGGGAGACCCCGCTGATCCGCGCCGTGCAGCGACGCGACGTGGTGATGATCCGGACGCTGCTGACCGAAGGCGCGGATCCCGACCAGGCGGATATCATGGCGGGCATGTCGGCACGCGATTACGCCAAGCAGGACGGGCGCAATCCGGTGGTGACGAAGATGCTGGCCGATGCGCCGAAGAAGGTGAAGAAGGCGGTGTCGGGTCCGAAGTTCTGATCGTCTTTGATCCTCCCCCGCCAGGGGGAGGTGGCACCGAAGGTGACGGAGGGGGAGGGCACGGAACAGCGGTTACCCGTACCGCCCCTTCCGTCTGGCAAGTGCCAGCCACCCCCCCCTGGCGGGGGAGGATTCCGTTTCAAAATGCCAACCCGTCCGCGTCGGGGTCCATCTGCGCGATCAACCGCCGCGCCGCGCGCCGGGCGAACGCCAGCGTACACCGCTTGCGGACGTGCGCGGGGAGGGGGGTGGTATGCGCCTCGCGCACGATCGCCGCGTCGTAGCGGTCGGCGATGATGATCCCGGTGCGCTCGGGCAGGAACGCAGGACCGTGCAGCGGCCCGACGTCGAACCCCGCCGGAACCGCCCAGAAATAGCGATCGCAATGGCCGAGATAATCGGGCCATTTACCGTCGCCGAGCAGGTCGGCACGCGACACCTTGATCTCGACGATGACGATCTGGCCGCGTGCGTCGACCGCCATCAGGTCGGCGCGACGACCGCCGTCGAGCGGAACTTCGGTCATCGCGGTGAGGTCGTGACGGAGCAACATGCGGATCACGCCGCGCGCCACGTCGGCGGCGCACAGCATTGCATCCGGGGGCGATCCGGGTTTGTCGATGCAGGAGTCCGGTGGCATGTCGAGCATGGCGCAGAAATAGAACAATCCGCGAACGAGGCAAGCTCATTCACGGATCGTGGTCGTGGTATCAGGGGAGTTCTGGTCCGTCGCTGTCGCCGTCGCCGTCCCCAACCCCATCATCGTTCGTGCTGAGCGAAGTCGAAGCACCTGCCCTTGGGGCATACCCTTCGACTTCGCTCTGGGCGAACGGGGGAGGGAAGAAGGGAAAGGGATAAGGTTTGGCTTGGAACCGCCGCTCAGGCTCAGCGGTAGAAGACGTGGTTGCCGATCGAGGCGACCTTGATCGCGCGGACGCTGGGGCGGCGATCGGGAGTGTTGAAATACAGCGCCTTCTGGGCAGGGCTGTTCCACGCATCGGCGAGCGCGACCTTGGCGACCGCGATCGCGGTGCGGTAGGCGGTGCCGGCGTTGATCGTGGGGATCTGGCCACCACGGACGAAGCTGAACTGGCCGCGCTGCTTGACGACGGCGCAGACGTCGGCGGGGAAACGACCCGACTTGGCGCGGTTGATGATGACTTCGGCGACTGCGAGTTGGCCGGTCAGCGGCTCGCCCTTCGACTCAAAATAGATCGCGCCGGCAAGGCACTGGAGCGCGTCGTCGGCGGCGGCGCCATCCTGCGCGGCAACGGCCTGGGCGAGCGTGTCGAATTCTTCGGCTTCTGCAACGGCAGGGCTAACTGCGGCAGCGTTCTCGGCGTTCGTCTCGACAGGTGCGACGGTCGTGGCAACTGGAGCGATCTGCGGAACATTCTGCGGGGAGAGGGCGTTTAGATTGGCGAGAGCGGTGAGATTGACCGCTGGCTTGTCGATCCCGGTGGCATGGCCGGGTGCGCTGTTGCCGAGCAGGCCGGCGAGAGAGAACGTCATGGCTGCGATCGTCGCGGCCCGCTGCAAAATCGTCATTCAAACTTATTCAGGTGCGGTTGGACCGTGGAAGCGATCGTACAAGCCGATCGTCCAGGCATCCCCCCGACTGCGTAACCGATCCGGATCGCACCCGTACCAGCACAACGCCAATCAATGTTGCAATCCCCCTCCATTGGGGGGGCTTTCGAGTCAATCGTTCAGGATCGTTTCAGCGGCGAACCGTTCCGCCGCTGCGATGTCCACCTCGACGACCCACAAATCGGGGTCGCGCGCGCGCCGCCGTCGCCAATAGCCGTCAAGGTCTTCGGCCGGAGTCGAATCGATCAATGTCGTCCGTCCGTCCGGCCCGATTCCGCGCTCCAGCAGGCGCGGCGGGGCATTCTTGTCGACCGCAATGACCAAGATTGCGCCGCCTTGCGCGTCACCCTTCGCCATCACCGCGCCGAAGCCGCCGGCGTCATTGACGCGGCGCAGCAGCGCACTGACGAGCATCGCGCTGGGCAGCCGATTGCTCATGCTGCGCTGCGGTATCCGGGCAGGCCGGCAAGCGCGATCCGCGAGCGCATGAACGTGCCCGTGCCGCGCGCCGCCTCTTCACCGTCCGCGTCGATCAGTCTCGCGTCGGCGACGAAGACGCGCCGCTTGCCGCTGATCCAGCGGCCTTCGGCGATCACCGGGCCGACCTTCAGCGGACGGGTGAGCAGCAGGTTGAACGCGGTCGTCAGCAGGAAGCGGTCGGTGACGAGGCTGTTCGACGCATAGAACGCGGCATCGTCGAGCATCTTGAAATAGCTCGTGCCGTGCGCCGCGCCGCCGGCGTGATAGTGGCGCTCGTCGATCGTGAAATGGATGCGGGCGACGCCGGCCTCGGGAATTTCGAGCGACGAGTCGAAGAGGCGGTTGATCGGCGCCTGCGCGTACAGCGACTCCAGTGCGCGGAAATGCGCGTCTGCGCCGGCTGTGTTTGGGGTGTCAGACATTTGTTTCGCTCGCGGCCAGCCCACGACCATCATCCTGACGAAAGTCAGGATTCAGAGTCATGAAGGGCTGTCCTTTGGTACCCTGGGTCCTGACTTTTGTCAGGATGACGGGGGAGGGGACGGCCTCACGCGGCATCGCGCACCTCGTCGGCGGTAAACAGCGCGTAAAGCGCGTCGGGCGAACCGGCGCCACGCAGTTTATCGAGGAATGCCCGGTCGCGGAGCCGCCGCGAGACGCGGGCAAGCGCCTTCAAATGGACCGCACCGGCGTCGGTGGGGGACAGCAGCATGAAGACGAGATCGACGGGGAGATCGTCGACCGCCTGGAAATCGACCGCTTGTGCAAGCCGCACGAAGACACCGGTTACCTGCGCAAGTCCTTCGAGCTTGGCGTGCGGGATCGCGACGCCGCCGCCGAACCCGGTCGAGCCGAGCTTCTCGCGCGCAGCCAGCCGATCGGCGATCAGCCTGGGATCCGCATCGACGATCTCGGCGGCGATGGCTGCGATGTGTTGAAACGCCGCCTTCTTGTTGGTGGCGATCACGCCCGTCTGCACTGCGTCGGGACGCAGCAAATCGCTGAAATCGGTCATGGTCTTCATGTGTCTCGAGACGCCCCCGCGCGCGTCCGCCTTAGCGGGTTGCGCGGGGGCGTAAAGGCGCGGCCGTCAGACGCGCGCCTTTATGGACCTTTCTTACTGGGGAGGCGAGGCCGCGCCCATCGACGCGGCGCGCTGTGGCTCGACCCACCCGATCGTGCCGTCGCCGCGCTTGTACACCATGTTGTGCGCGCCGGTGCCCGCATTCTTGAACAGCAGCGCGGCGGTGTTGCGCAGATCGAGCATCATCACCGCATCCGAGACGCTCGCCTCGGGGATATCGACGCGCGTTTCGGCGATGATCAGCGGTGCATCCGCGACATCGTCTTCCTCGATGCTTTCCTGGAACAGCGTGTAGCCGGCATTGTCGTAGCCATTGCTCTCAGCGATCGCGACCGCTTCGCCAGCGTGGCGATCCTTCAGGCGGCGCATGTAGCGGCGGAGCTGAGTCTCGATCTTGGCGGCGGCGGCATCGAACGCGGCGCGCGCGTCGTAGGCGTCGCCATGCCCCTTGATCACGAGGCCCTTCATCACGTGCGAGACGATGTCGCATTTGAAGCCGGCGTCGTGCGGGCCCTTGCCGAACGTGACCTCGGCCGAGATGGCGCGTGAGAAATACTTGTCGGCGATACCCTGGAGTCGGTCTTCCACGTGGCTGTTGAGTGCTTCGCCCGTGTCAACCTGATGACCAGAAATCCGGATATCCATTGTCGTCTCCTTGTCGGCGTTACAGTCTTCGGGCGGTCCTATTGGCTCCACCCTGCCAGCGTCATCCGGACGCCACGGCCCCCCAAATCGGATCCTTGATCCCCTTCATAAACGCAGCATGGGCCGCAAGGTCTCCCTCGCTCACCGCGAAAACGCGGGCTGGGCGAACGACCCGAGGCGCCTGTGCGACGATCGGAGTCGCGGCGGTGCTGCCGGTATCGCCGAGCAGGCCGAGGCCGATCTGACGACCGCCCATCAGCTCGACATAGACCTGTGCCAACAACTGTGCGTCGAGCAGCGCGCCGTGCAGGACGCGGTGGCTGCGATCGATCCCGAAGCGCGAACAGAGCGCATCGAGCGAATGCTTGGCGCCGGGATGACGGCTGCGCGCGATCTGCAGCGTGTCGACCATCCGCTTCATGTGGATGATCTGGCGGCCGCACTTGGTCAGCTCGCCGTTAAGGAACGAGAAATCGAAGCCGGCATTGTGCGCGATCATCGGCGCGTCGCCGACGAATTCCAGCAGATCCTCGACCGCGTCGGCGAACTTCGGCTTGTCGGAGAGGAATGCCTGGCTAAGCCCGTGGACGTTGAATGCCTCGACCGGCATGTCGCGTTCGGGGTGGTAATAGGCGTGGAAGGTGCGGCCGGTCTCGACCCGGTTGAGCATCTCGACGCAGCCGATTTCGACCATGCGGTCGCCGCCGGAAAAACTGAGGCCGGTGGTTTCGGTATCGAAGACGATCTCACGCATCCCGATGGTATCGGCTCAGATTTCCAAGGATGCAAGCACCGCCCGGACTTGCGCGCGTGTTGCGTCGAAGCTGGTGTCGGTGTGGATGACGTGATCCGCCCGGGTGCGTTTCTCGGCGTCGGGGGTCTGGCGGGCGAGGATCGCGACGAACTTCTCCGCGGTCATGCCGGGACGGGCGAGAACGCGGGCGCGCTGGACGTCGGGGGCGGCGGAGACGACGACGATCACGTCGACGTTGCGGTCGCCGCCGGTCTCGAAGAGGAGGGGGACGTCGAAGACGACTCTCTGGCCGGCGTGTTTTGCGAGGAAGGCGGCGCGTTCTTCGCCAACGGCGGGGTGGACGATCGCTTCGAGCCGCTTGATCGCGGCGTCGTTGCCGAACACCGCTGCGCCGAGTTTTGCGCGGTCGACTGCGCCGTTGCCGGTGGTGCCGGGGAAGGCGGTTTCGATGGCGGGAACGAGTCGCCCGCCGATGCCTTGCAGTCGGTGGACGGTTGCGTCGGCGTCGAACACGGGAACGGCTTCGTCGGCGAACATCGCGGCGACGGCCGACTTGCCCATGCCGATCGAGCCAGTGAGGCCGATGATCATTTTGTCAGCAACGCGCGGAGTTCGTCGTCGCGATCGCGCGGTGGTTCCACGTGGAACAATATCTCGAACGCGACTGCCGCTTGGCCGATCAGCATCTCCAAACCATCGACGGTTTCAAGATCGCGCGCGCGCGCCGCTTTCAGAAGGCCGGTTTCGAGCGGGGAATAGACGATGTCGTAGACCAGCGAGTCCGGCTCGAGCGCGCCGAGATCGATGTCGAGCGGAGGCTGACCGGCCATGCCGAGTACGCTGGCGTTGACGAGCAGGCGCGAGGGCGGGGCAGCGGGGCCGATGGGGAGCGCCTGACCCTTAAGGCCGAACGTCGACAGCAGCGCCGCGCCCTTGAGCGGATTGCGATTGAGGATGGTGACGGGGCCGACACCCATTCGCGACAGCGCGAACAGGATCGCACGGGCTGCGCCGCCCGCGCCGATTACCGTGACGGGCTGGCCGGCGATGTCGAGGTCGTCGATCGGAGCCCAGAATCCGGCGGCGTCTGTATTAGTGCCGATGCAGTCGCCCGCCTGGTTGCGGAACACCGTGTTGATCGCGCCGATCGTCCCGCGGACGTTGCCGGGGTCGGAGACATGGTCGAGCGAGGCGAGTTTGTGCGGCATCGTGATGTTGCACCCGCGCCAGGCGAAGTCGGCTTTGCGTTCGGCGAAATAGGCAGGGAGGTCCGCGGCGGTGACGAGCTTGTGGCGGTATTCCGCGTCGATCCCGAGCGCGTCTAGCCAGAAGCCGTGGATCAGCGGCGATTTCGACTGCGCGATCGGATCGCCGATCACTTCTGCATAGGGACGGGCGGCTAGGGTCATTCGTAGCTCCGTGTTTCCCCGCGGAGGCGGGGATCCAGTCTGGGCACCCGCCTTCGCGGGTGAACATTGTTTAGTCTAGCGCGGGCGGATTGCCATGCGCGACCCTCCTCCAATCCTCCTCCGCAAGGGGGAGGTGGCACCGAAGGTGACGGAGGGGGAGGACACGGCACAAACGTGTCGCATGCCGCCCCCTCCGTCTGGCAAGAGCCAGCCACCTCCCCCTGGCGGGGGAGGATTGAGCGCTTCGGGTTACGCCGGCAGCTCGCCGCGTACGCGGAGGAAATCGAGGACGTTGAGCAGCGGCATGCCGAGTACGGTGAACTGGCTTCCTTCGATCCTGGCGAACAGTTGCGCGCCCGGGCCTTCGATCCGGTAGCAGCCGACGCAGCCCGCGATCGCAGGCCATTCCGCATCGAGATAGGTTTCGATGAACGCGTCGGACAGCGGGCGGACGTGCATTTTGGCTCGCTCTACGTGGCGCCAGATCGCCTGGCCGTTCTCGGCGATGACCGCGGCGCTCCAGAGGTCGTGGCGCTTGCCGGACATCAGCCGCAGATGCGCCGCCGCATCGTCTCGGTCCACGGGCTTGTCGAGGATGGTGCCGTCTTCCAGTGCGACCAGCGAGTCACTGCCAAGGACGAGATAGCCGGGCATTCTCGCGGAGACCTTCAGCGCCTTCAGTTCGGCCAGTGCATCGGCGAGATCGCGGGGCGACAGGTCGCGTAGCGCCGCCTTGGCTGCATCCTCGTCGACGCCGGCGAAGGTCGCCTCGAACGGCACACCGGCAGCGGTCAGCATCGCGCGACGCGAGGCGCTTTGCGAGGCAAGGATAAGGCTCATGCTTCCTCCGGCGTCACGGCGTCGGTCCGCCGCTGGTTGCACAGCGCGATGATCGCCGCCGCGGTTTCCTCGATCGAACGCCTAGTGACGTCGATCACCGGCCAGCCATTGTCGGCGAACATCCGGCGCGCAAAGGCCAGTTCGCGCATCACCGCTTCCTCCTCGACATAGGACGTGTCGGGTTGCTGGTTGAGCGACAGCAACCGGTTGCGGCGCACCTGGATCAACCGGTCGGCGCTGGTCGTGAGGCCGACGATCAGCGGGTTGGCGAGCTTGTAGAGGTTCAGCGGTGGTGGGCTTTCCACAACGATCGGGATGTTCGCGGTCTTGTAGCCGCGGTTGGCGAGATAGATCGAGGTCGGCGTCTTCGACGAACGCGATACGCCCGCCAGGACGATATCGGCCTCCTCCCATTCTTCCGAAGCGATCCCGTCGTCGTGCGCGATCGTCCACTGGATCGCGTCGACGCGCGCGAAATACGCGGCATCGAGCACGTGCTGGCGGCCAGGTCGCGCCTTTGCCTGCTGCCCGAGCAAGCCGGAAAGCGCGTCGTTGACCGGGTCGAGCGGCGCCACTGCTGGCAACCCTAACGCGAGGCACCGCTGCTCCAGAATCCGGCGCGTCGCGGGGTTCACCAGCGTGAACACGACCAGCCCCGGGTTCTGCGCAATCTCCTGGAGGATGCGTTCGAGATGCGCTTCGGTCCGTACCATCGGCCAGAAATGGCGGACCGTCTCGACGTCGTCATATTGCGCCAGCGCCGCCTTCGCGATGTTCTCCAGCGTCTCGCCGGTCGAGTCCGACAGCAGGTGAAGGTGAAGCCGGATCATCGGCATCTTGTCCCCAGCGACGGGGTCCCTGGGCGTGGATCTGTGGATAACATGGGGAGAAGGGCTAGCGTAACTCATCCCCCTCGCCAAGCGACCGGTGTGCCGTGGATAACACCCATTCTATCCACACGCCCGCGCACAGGGGCGGAATTTATCCACAGGCTGTGGGTAACGGGGAGCCTTGAATCGAATCAGCGCGTTTGTGGGCGTGCCGAGGGGTCAAGCTGTTGGCATTTCCGGGATCACCGCATAAGTCCCGGGTTCAACCGCCCAACCACTGCAACAACCTATTTCTAGAATCTTCTTATAGTAGAAGAAGGGTGCTCCGCTGACCGATCCGACCCCCAATACGCCTGCCTTCAAGCCGCTCCTGGCGACCCTTCGCGGAGAGCGTCAGGCCGTGCCGCCGCTGTGGCTCATGCGGCAGGCGGGGCGGTATCTCCCCGAGTATCGCGAATTGCGCGCCCAGAAGGGCGGGTTCCTCGCGCTCGCCACCGATCCTGACGCGGCGGCCGAAGTCACGCTCCAGCCGATTAGTCGGTTCGGGTTCGACGGATCCATCCTGTTCTCGGACATCCTGATGATCCCATGGGCACTCGGACAGGATTTGAGCTTCGGGGTCGGCGAGGGGCCACGGCTCGAGCCGGCGTTGGTCGACCATGCGCTCGATCGGTTGCAGCCCGTGATGGAGCGGCTGGAGCCGGTCTACGGCACCGTCGCGAAGGTCGCCGCTGCCTTGCCTCCCGAGACGACGTTCCTGGGCTTTGCGGGGTCTCCCTGGACGGTCGCGACCTATATGGTGGCGGGGAAGGGGAGCAAGGATCAGTCCGAGACGCGGCGTTTCGCGTATCGCGACCCGGAGGCGTTCGGTGCGATCATCGATGCGATCGCGGACAACACCGTCGAGTATCTCGCGCGGCAGGTCGAGGCGGGCGTCGACGTGGTGCAGCTGTTCGACAGCTGGTCGGGGTCGCTGTCGCCTGCGCAGTTCGAGCGCTGGGTGATCGCGCCGACCGCGTCGATCGTCGAGCGGTTGCATGCGCGGTGTCCCGGTGTGCCGGTGATCGGCTTTCCGAAGGGGGCAGGGGGCAAGCTGCCGACCTATGCACGCGAGACGGGCGTCGATGCGATCGGGCTGGACGAGACCGTCGATCCGGTCTGGGCGCACGCGTCGTTGCCTGCGGACATGCCGGTGCAGGGCAATCTCGATCCGCTCGCGCTGATCGCTGGCGGGGCGGATCTCGATGCGGCGATCGACCGGATCCTGGCGGCGTTCGTCGAGCGGCCGCACGTCTTCAACCTCGGCCATGGCATCCTGCCCGACACACCCATCGCGCATGTCGAGCAGCTGATCGCCCGCGTAAGGAGCACGACATGAGCGGTTTTCTCGGCGCGGCCTACGACTGGGTGAAGGCGGCGCATCTGATCTTCGTGATCTTCTGGATGGCGGGGCTGTTCATGCTGCCGCGCTATCTGGTGTATCATCAGGAGGCGCTGGCGGCCGGCAACACGGGCGAGGCGGCGAACTGGGTCGAGCGCGAGAGCAAGATCCGCCACATTATCCTGACACCGGCGATGATCGTCGTCTGGGTGCTGGGGATCGCACTGGCGCTGAACCTGGGGCTGGCGGACGGTGCGCCGGGGTTGGGATGGCTGCACCTGAAGCTGCTGCTGGTGTTCCTGCTGACGGGATATCACGGTTGGGCGGTTGGCTATGCGAAGAAGCTCGCCGCGGGGAAGCCGACGCTGGCGGGGAAGCAGTTGCGGATGCTGAACGAGGTGCCTGCGCTGGCGGTGACGCTGATCGTCGTGCTGGTGATCGTCAAGCCGTTCTGACCGGGCGTTCTCCTGCGAACGCAGGAGCCCAGGGTTACAGGCGATCGCGTTTGTGATCCTGGGCCCCTGCGTTCGCAGGGGAACGGCGAAAGCGGAGTTCCCGTCTCCGCTTGACTAACCCGCCCCCCAATTCTAACCCCTTCTCCCAACACGGCCTCCTGGCGTCCTGCCCGGTCGTGTCTTGCCAGACTCGTTTCGCCCAGTTCCGCTTCCCAAGCGCACCGCCGACCGAGCGTTCTCCCGTTGATTGCTATCCGGAAATCCCCATGCATCTCAAAGACCTGAAAAAGAAGAAACCCGCCGAACTGGTCCAGCTGGCCGAGGAACTGGGGGTCGAGAGCGCCTCGACGCTGCGCAAGCAGGATCTGCTGTTCGCGATCCTGAAGGTCCAGGCGGACAATGGCGACCAGATCATGGGGCTCGGCACGATCGAAGTGCTGCCCGACGGCTTCGGGTTCCTTCGCTCGCCGGAATCGAACTATCTGGCAGGGCCGGACGATATCTACATCTCGCCGAACCAGGTCCGTAAGTTCGGCCTGCGCACCGGCGATACGGTCGAGGGCGAGATCCGTGGGCCGAAGGATGGCGAACGCTATTTTTCGCTGGTGAAGCTGACCGCCGTCAATTTCGACGATCCCGACGTCGTCCGTCACCGCGTTAATTTCGACAACCTCACGCCGCTCTACCCCGAGAGCAAGCTGACGCTCGATCCCGCCGACCCGACCGTCAAGGACAAGTCGGCGCGCGTGATCGACATCGTCTCGCCGCAGGGCAAGGGCCAGCGCACGCTGATCGTCGCACCGCCGCGCGTCGGCAAGACGGTCATGTTGCAGAACATGGCCAAGGCGATCACCGACAACCACCCCGAGGTGTTCCTGATCGTCCTGCTGATCGACGAGCGCCCCGAGGAAGTCACCGACATGCAGCGCAGCGTGAAGGGCGAGGTGGTCAGCTCGACCTTCGACGAACCCGCACAGCGCCATGTGCAAGTCGCTGAAATGGTGATCGAAAAGGCCAAGCGCCTGGTCGAGCACAAGAAGGACGTGGTGATCCTGCTCGACTCGATCACGCGTCTCGGCCGTGCCTACAACACCGTCGTGCCGTCGTCGGGCAAGGTCCTGACCGGTGGTGTCGACGCGAACGCGCTGCAGCGTCCGAAGCGCTTCTTCGGTGCCGCGCGCAACATCGAGGAGGGCGGTTCGCTCTCGATCATCGCGACCGCGCTGATCGATACGGGCAGCCGCATGGACGAGGTGATCTTCGAGGAGTTCAAGGGCACCGGCAACTCGGAAATCGTGCTGGATCGCAAGGTCGCGGACAAGCGCATCTTCCCGGCGCTCGACGTCGGCAAGTCGGGTACCCGCAAGGAAGAGCTGCTGGTCGACAAGGCCAAGCTCAGCAAGATGTGGGTCCTGCGCCGCATCCTGATGCAGATGGGTACGATCGACGCGATGGAGTTCCTGCTCGACAAGATGAAGGATTCGAAGACCAACGAGAATTTCTTCGATTCCATGAATCAATAACCGAGTGCGGCCTGCGCCAAGCTGGCGCAGGACTCGCACCGGTTCGGCCGGCGGGGCAGGGCCCCGACCGACGACATGGGCTTTGCCCATGTCCCGCCAAGCAGACCAAAACGGCACGCGAGAGCAATGGCTTTCGCGTGCCGTTTCGCTATTAAACCCCACGTAATCCGTCACCGGGAGCTGACATCTTGAGTATCATCGCCATGCTGGCCGCCGCCGTATCGAGCACCGCGGGCCCCGGCTCGCCGCTGGAAATCTGGCAGCACATCGTCGCCGACTTCTCCAACCTCGGCGACCCGAAGGCGCTGGCCGCATTCGGATCGGTCTTGATGATCGACCTCGTCCTCGCGGGCGACAACGCGATCGTCGTTGGCGCGCTCGCCGCTGGGCTGCCGACCGATCAGCGCAAGAAGGTCATCCTGATCGGTATCGGCGCGGCGCTGGTGCTGCGCATTTTCTTCGCGTTGATCGTGACGTGGCTGATGGGCATCGTCGGCCTGATCTTTGCGGGCGGCCTGCTGCTGCTCTGGGTGAGCTGGAAGTTCTGGCGCGAAATCCGCGAGGGCGCGGAGAACGCCGGGTCGGAGGAGATCGAGGGCGACGAGCGTTCGGGAATTCGGTCCTCAAAGGGCTTTGCAAGCGCCGCTTGGGCCGTCGCCGTCGCCGACGTCTCGATGAGCCTCGACAACGTCCTGGCGGTCGCAGGCGCGGCGCGCGAGCATCCCGGCATCCTCGTCATCGGCCTGCTGCTATCGGTCGCGATGATGGGTCTGGCGGCGAACTACATCGCGCGCGTCATCAACAAGTATCGCTGGATCGCGTATATCGGCCTCGCGGTGATCCTCGTGGTCGCGCTGAAGATGATCTACGAGGGCTGGGTCGGCACCGGCGAAACGCTCGGGATCATCTCGTTGCTGCGCTGATCGCGGTACGATTGGGATAAGGAAAAGGCCTCGCCGGGATCGTCCGGCGAGGCCTTTTTCATGTATACCGTCATGCCGGGCTTGTTCCGGCATCCACCGTTCCGCACGCTCGATAGTCGTGAGTTCGCGGGAGCGTGGACCCCGGAACAAGTCCGGGGTGACGGGGGAGGCGCGGTTAGCCGAGGTTCTGCGCGAAGAACTTCGCCGTGCGCTCGTCCGCCAGCTTGGCCGATGCGTCCGACCGCCGCTCGCCGAACTCGGTCGCGAAGCCGTGGTCCTCGCCCGCGTAATCGTAGATCGTCACCTTGGGATGATCGTCGAGCCCGGCGTGCATCGCTGCCTGCGCGGCCTTGTCGACGAAGTGATCCTCCTCCGGCACGTGCAGCAGCACCGGGTGTGCGATCGCGTGCTTTTCGCCGAGCAGGCCGTCGATCCCGACGCCGTAATAACCGACGCTCGCATCGACGTCGGTCCGTGCCGCAGTCATGAACGCCAGGCGCCCGCCGAGGCAGTAGCCGACCACGCCGACCTTGGCGTCGTCACCGAGTTCGCTGCGGACGGCGCGGATGCTCGCCTCGATATCGGCGATACCCTTGTCCTGGTCGAACTGGCCCATCAGTTCGAGCGCACGGTCGAACTCGGGCTTGATGTCCGGATCGAGTTCGATGCCGGGCTCGAGGCGCCAGAACAGGTCGGGGGCGATCGCGAGATAGCCGGCCTCGGCGAGCGTATCGCACTTGCGGCGGATTCCGGCGTTCACGCCGAAGATCTCCTGGATCACGACGATCGCGGCCTTTGGCGTGCCCGCCGGCGTCGCGCGATACGCGGTGAATTCGCCATCGCCCGCGAGCGTGGCGATCTTGGTAGTGTTCGTCATAACAGTCCTCCTGGCGGCCGCTCATGATCGAGCAGCCGGGATTTGGTGATCGGGCCTTCCCCCGCGGAGTACGCACCAAGCGCTCCGCCGGCTCCAAGGATTCGGTGGCAGGGGACGATGATCGGAAAAGGATTGCGTGCGCACGCCTGGCCGATCGCGCGCGGGCTCGATCCGATTGCCTTGGCGAGCGCGCCGTAGCTGGCCGTCGTGCCGTAGGCGATGTCGACGATCGCCTGGCGAAGGTCGGCACCGCGCGGGGTAGGGGAGAGCGCGAGGGGCAGGTCGAACACGGTCAGCCGTCCGGCGAAATACGCGTCGATCTGGCGGAGTGCTTCGAGGATCGTGGGGGCGTCGCTGGTAGACACCGTGTCCACGCGGATATCGATCGCGTCGATCCGGTCCCCGGTGCCGGTCACGCGGACCAGACCGATAGGCGTTGCGATCGAGGCGGCATCGCGCGCATACATTCCCCCGCTATGCAGCGCCGCGATGGACCGCTCAAGCGTCATCGAGGGTGCGTCACATGAAGATGAATATCGAGATCGAATGCACCCCCGAAGAGGCGCGCCGTGCGGTCGGGCTGCCCGACCTGACGCCGATCCACGACCGCTATATCGCGATGATGATGGAGGCGATCCCGGACGGCCAGATGAAGCCGGAAATGCTCGAGTCGATGATGCGTGGGTGGCAGCCGATGGGCGAGGCGGGGATGGCGATGTGGAAGCGCCTGTTCGACAGCGCGACGAAAAGCGGCTGACTTTCACGTGAAGACCATTTTTGCGGTATCGAGCGGACGACCGCCAGCGGCGATTGCCGTGGTTCGGGTGAGCGGGCCTCAGGCGTTTGCCGCGGCCGAGGTGCTCGCGGGACCTTTGCCGGCGCCGCGTCATGCTAGCCTCCGGGGACTGCGGGACACCGATGGCGCTTTGCTCGATCGCGCGTTGGTGATCGTGTTTCCGGGACCGGCGACCGCGACCGGCGAAGACCTGGTCGAGTTTCACTGCCACGGTGGTCGCGCGGTGATCGCCGCGGTCGAGCGTGTGTTGTCGGGAATGCCAGGGTTGCGGCACGCCGAGCCAGGGGAGTTCACGCGCCGTGCTTTGACCAACGGGCGGATCGACCTGACCGAGGCGGAGGGGCTCGCCGATCTTCTCGAAGCCGAGACCGAGAGTCAGCGCGTCGCGGCGATGACGGCGGCCGAGGGGCGGGTGAGCCAAGCGGTCCGCGGCTGGATGGACTCGGTTGCGATGCTGTCCGCGCGGATCGAGGCGATGCTCGACTTCGCGGACGAGGACGACGTCGCGAGCGATACCGCAGCGTTCGACGCGATCGTCTCGGAGATCGACGCGCTCGCTGCGCAGATCGAGACGGTGGTCGATGCCCCGCCGGTCGAGCGGCTGAAGGACGGCCTGCGCGTCGTCATTGGCGGTCCGCCCAACAGCGGCAAGTCGACGTTGCTCAACCTGCTCGGCGAGCGCGATGCGGCGATCGTGTCGCCGATCTCCGGAACGACGCGCGATCGGATCGACGTGCCAGTTACGCGGAACGGTGTCGCCTATGTGCTGACCGACACCGCGGGCTT
This sequence comes from Sphingomonas faeni, assembly GCF_040407565.1. Taxonomy (GTDB): domain Bacteria; phylum Pseudomonadota; class Alphaproteobacteria; order Sphingomonadales; family Sphingomonadaceae; genus Sphingomonas; species Sphingomonas faeni_F. Next base: position 109,847 of record NZ_JAPZPR010000006.1, on the reverse strand, counting down.
GATCGACACGCTCGACCCGATCGAGGCGATCGGTGTCACGCGGGCGGAAGGTGCGCTCGCTGCGGCGGACATCGTGATGTGGCTGGCCGATACCGCGCCGCCCCGCGCCGATGCGATCTGGATTCATGCGCGCGCGGATCTGCCGGGGCGGGGAGAGTTGCCGTCTGCTCGGACTTTGGCGGTTTCACAAAACGACCGTGGATCGCTCGATGCCCTGTGGAGTGAACTGCATCAGCGAGCGATTGCGATGTTGCCGCGTGGCCATGAGATCGCATTGAAGCAGCACCAGCGCCGGCAGTGCGCCGCGGCGGTCGAGGCTCTTCGGTATCGAAGCTCGGACGCGCTTATCGTCGCCGAGCATCTACGCCAGGCCCGCGCAATCCTCGCAGGCGTCCTCGGCCTCGATGCCACCGGGGAGATGCTCGACGCGCTGTTCGGACGTTTCTGCATCGGGAAGTGATGTTCCACGTGGAACATCTTTGACGCGTCCGTCGCGGCGTTCTACGGCCGTGACATGTTCGATGTAGTGGTGGTTGGCGGTGGCCATGCCGGAACCGAAGCCGCAGCTGCGGCGGCGCGGAGGGGCGCGCGTACCGCGCTCGTGTCGTTCGACGCTGCGCATATTGGCGCGATGTCGTGCAATCCGGCGATCGGTGGTCTCGGTAAGGGGCACATGGTTCGCGAGGTCGATGCGTTCGACGGGCTGATCGGTCGCGCCGCCGACGCTGCCGCGATCCATTATCGGATGCTCAATCGCAGCAAGGGTTCGGCGGTGCAGGGGCCTCGGATCCAGGCCGATCGGCGTCTCTATTCCGGTGCGATCCAGGCGATGCTTGCGGCCACTGAGGGGCTTTCGATCGTCGAGGGCGAGGCGACGGCGTTGCACTTTAACGGCGATCGCTTGGCGGGTGTCGTGCTGGCGGATGGCTCGATCGTCGCAGCACGAGCGGTCGTATTGGCGACCGGGACGTTCCTGGGGGGGCGGATCTTCCGGGGGGATGACCGCGAGGAAGGGGGGCGGATTGGCGAGCGGGCGGCCAAGCCACTTGCGGACCAGCTGCGCGCGCGCGACCTGCCGATGGCGCGGCTGAAGACGGGGACGCCACCGCGGCTCGATGGTCGCACGATCGACTGGGGTGCGCTTGCCGAGCAGCCGTCTGACCTCGATCCCTGGACGATGTCGCCGATGACTCGCGCGCGTCCGCTCCCACAGATCGCGTGCGCCATTACCCGCACGACTGACGAGACCCACTCGATCATCCGCGAGGCGTTCCATCGGTCGCCGCTGTTCACCGGCGCGATCGAGGCGGCGGGGCCGCGTTACTGTCCTTCGATCGAGGATAAGGTGCATCGGTTTGGCGACCGGGACGGGCACCAGGTTTTCCTCGAACCCGAGGGGCTCGATGATGCGACGGTTTACCCGAACGGGTTGTCGACGTCGCTGCCGGTCGAGGTCCAGGCGGCGATGCTGGCTAGCATTCCCGGGCTCGAGCGCGTCAAGATGACGATGCCGGGTTATGCAGTCGAGTATGATTATATCGATCCGCGTGCGCTCGATACGCGGTTGGCGCTGGGTGCGATCGAGGGCGTGTTCTGCGCGGGGCAGATCAATGGCACGACCGGGTATGAGGAAGCGGCGGGGCAGGGGCTCGTCGCGGGGCTGAACGCTGCGGCGTATGCGTGCGACCTCGCGCCGGTGATTTTGGATCGTGCGTCGAGCTATCTGGGGGTGATGATCGACGACCTGACGCTGCAGGGGGTGACCGAGCCGTATCGGATGCTGACGGCGCGCGCCGAGTTCCGGCTGTCGTTGCGCGCGGACAATGCCGAGACGCGTTTGGGCGATATCGCGGGGGCGGCTGGGTGTCTTGGGCCCGAGCGTCTGGCGCATCAGCATGCGCTGGCCCGGGATCGCGTCCGTTTCCGCTCGGCGCTCGACGACGAGCGGACCGCGACCCATGTGGCCGATCAGGGTGTGGCGATTGGCCGGGATGGTGCGCGGCGGACGGCGTTCGACTGGCTCCGGTTCGAGGGGGTAACGCTCGCGCATGTCGCGCCGGACGCTGCTGAAGGCATCCCGGTGGCAGTCGTTGACGAAGTGTTAGAGGACGCGCGCTACGCTCCGTATATCGAGCGGCAGGCGCAGGAGGTCGCGCGGTTGCGGGCGGACGAGGCGATCCGGTTGCCTGAGGACCTTGCCTATGATCGCGTGCCGGGTCTGTCGAACGAGATGATCGATCGCCTGAGTGCTGCGAGGCCGGCCTCGCTTGCGGCGGCGGCTCGGGTGCGGGGGATCACGCCGGCGGCGTTGTCCGCGGTATTATTGCATACGAAACGAGTGCCAGCATGACCGAAGACGATGCACAGAGCTGGACGACCGAGCGGTTTGGGGCGGCAGCGACCGAGCGGTTGAACGCGTTCGTGGCGATGGTCGTCGAGGAAGCGCCGCACCAGAATCTGATCGCGCCGTCGACGATCCCGACGATCTGGGATCGGCACGTTGTGGATTCGCTTCAGTTGGTTGCGCTTGCAGGGGCGGATACGTTGTCGAAGCGCTGGCTAGATATCGGTACCGGCGGGGGGTTTCCCGGTATGGTCGTTGCATTGGTTCGCGAGGGGCCGGTCGATCTGGTCGAACCCCGGCGACGCCGCGCTGACTTCCTCCAGCTCTGTGTCGCGCGGCTTGGCCTCGGCGACCAGGTCCGCGTCCACGCCTCGAAAGTCGAGAATGCGACCGCCGACGCGTCGATCATTTCCGCCCGAGCGGTCGCCTCGCTGCAAAACCTTTTGCGTGGCGCGGCGCACTGCGCCACAACGGAGACGCGGTGGTTGCTTCCTCGGGGGCGTTTCGACGAGGAGGAGCTGGCCGCACTCAAGCAGCATTGGCGGTTTATGTTCCACGTGGAACAAAGCGTCACGAACCCGGAGTCGTCGATCGTGGTTCTGGATCGGGTAAGCGCGCGATGATCACCATCGCGGTCGCCAATCAAAAGGGTGGGGTGGGTAAGACCACCAGCGCCATCAATCTCGCGACCGCACTCGCGGCGACGGGTATGCGCGTGCTGCTGGTCGATCTCGATCCGCAGGGCAACGCATCGACCGGACTCGGCATCGGCCATTCGCAGCGCGAGCGGTCGAGCTACGACGTGCTGGTCGGCGAGACGTCGATCGAGGACGCGGTGGTGCATACGCGGGTGCCGCGGCTCGATATCGTGCCGGCGACGGTCGATCTGTCGGGCGCGGAGATCGAGCTGGTCGATTTCGATGCGCGCACGCACCGGCTCGATCGCGCGGTGAAGGCGGCGCAGGGTCCTTGGGATATCGCGCTGATCGATTGCCCGCCGTCGCTGGGGCTGCTGACGATCAACGCGATGGTCGCGGCGGACTCGCTGCTGGTGCCGCTGCAATGCGAGTTTTTTGCGCTTGAAGGGTTGTCGCAGTTGCTGAGTACGGTCGAGCGAATTCGCCAGCGGTTCAATCCGGGTTTGTCAATTCTGGGGGTGGCACTGACGATGTTCGATCGGCGGAATCGCCTGACCGACCAGGTCTCGGCGGATGTTCGCGCTGTGCTGGGCAAGGTCGTGTTCGAGACGGTGATCCCGCGCAACGTGCGGCTGTCGGAGGCGCCTAGTCACGGATTACCGGCCCTGATCTACGACCATCGGTGTTCGGGGTCGCAGGCGTATATAGCGCTAGCCCGTGAGCTTATCGGGCGGCTTCCGGCAACTGCGCAGGTTGCGGCATGAGCGACGGTAACAAACGCGGCCGTCCGGGGCTGGGCAGGGGGCTCAACGCACTTCTCGGCGAGATGGCGCGCGAGACGCCGGTTTCGGCTGATGGTGCGGCGCAGCAATCATCGGGAGTGCGGATGCTGCCGGTCAGTTCGCTGTCGCCGCATCCCGATCAGCCGCGGCGGCATTTCGACGAGGCGATGCTCGACGAGCTCGCCGCCTCGATCGCGTCGCGGGGGCTGATCCAGCCGATCGTCGTGCGGCCGCATGGGCATGACTACCAGATCGTCGCGGGTGAGCGGCGCTGGCGGGCGGCGCAGCGCGCGCGGCTGCATGAGGTGCCGGTCGTCGTTCGCGACTTCGACGATGCCGAGACGCTCGAGATCGCGCTGATCGAGAACATTCAGCGCGAGGATCTCAACGCGATCGAAGAGGCGCAAGCGTATCAGCGGCTGGCGGGCGAATATGGCCACACGCAGGAGGTGCTCGCCAAGATCGTCCACAAGTCGCGCAGCCATGTCGCGAACCTGCTGCGGTTGCTGGAGTTGCCGGCGCAGGTGCAGTCGCAGGTGGTCGATGGATCGCTGTCGATGGGGCATGCTCGGGCGTTGCTGGGGTCGCCGGATGTGGAGTCGCTGGCGGACCAGGTCGTGTCGAGGGGGCTGTCGGTGCGCGAAACCGAGAAGCTGGCGCGTGATGCCAAGCCTGGGCGGAGTCGTGGGGTCGGTGGATCGTCAGAGCCTCGGGTGCCGGATGCAGATATTGCGGCGTTAGAGCGGCAGTTGGCGGATCTGCTCGGGTTGCAGGTTAGGGTTGCGCATACCGAGACTGGGGGGACGCTGACGTTGAGTTACTCGACGTTGGATCAGCTCGATATGGTTTGTCAGCGGCTTACGGGTGGGGCGATCTAGGTCGCGGGCCAACCTGAGCCAATTACCCCCGGCCCGTTCGTGCTGAGCGAAGTCGAAGCACCTGCGTGCTGGACCATCCTTCGACTTCGCTCAGGACGAACGGGGCATAGGAGGGCGTGGAGGGAGGAGGGAGGACCAATACCCTCCGTCATCCCGGCGGACGCCGGGACCAACGGTTGCGGTCCGCTTTCGTTGGTGATCGCACCCTGTCCATGGGGCCCGGCGTGCGCCGGGATGACGGAAGGTGGGGGGCGGGAAGAGGGAAGCGCAAGCGGATGCAGACGCAGACGCAGAACCAGACGCGAATGCGGTTGCAGACGCGAATGCGCGTTAGTTTCGCCGGGCGATCGCTTGGGATAGCGCCACCACGGCAGCTTCCGCCACCACACCGCCGGCATTCCCCGATGCCATGATCGCGCGCTCGGCGGTTCGGACGCGCTGGATCGCCGTCGCGAGCATTACTGGTGACCAGCGCCGCAAGGACCGCGCGGTGCTGGCCTCTTCCTTGAAGAACACCCTGTGGCGTTTCATGACCGCGTCGACCGCTTCGCCGCGGTCGATTTCGCCGCGCATGTCGGCGAGCGCGATCAGGCGGCGGACGAGTTGCCGGAGCCATGGGATCGGCGAGGTGCCGGCTTCTTCCAACACAGCGAGTTCGGCGCCGAGATCGTCGACCCGGCCTTCGATCACCGCATCGACCGCACGGCTCATTTCCGCGTCGCCGAGGTCTGCACCGACCGCATCGAGTGCGTGGTGATCGAGGTCCGCAGGCCGATCGGGCGCGGCGTCGAGGTATAGCGCGAGCTTCTCGATCTCGCGCGAAATGACCGCGCGATCGCCGCCGGTCGTATCGACCAGGCGGCGGGCGACGCCGGGGGCGGGGCGGAGGCCGTTCTCGTTGGCGATCGTCGTCGCGAGGCGTTCGGCGTCCTGCGCGGTCGGGGCGTAGCAGGCGAACGCCATCGCACGGGGGGAGTCGATCGCGAGCTTGACGATCTTGGCGGTCGATTTGACGGTCGGGGCGATCGCGACGACCGGGTTGCCGACGCGCTCGGCCGCGAGGAGGTTGATGAACGCTTCGAGGCTTTCCTCGCCGGCCGACGCGACGCGGACGAACCGCGCACCGGCGAACAGCGACAGCGAGGCGGCTTCGTCGGTCAGCCGGCCGGGATCACTCTTGAGCGTAGAGCCGTCGAGATCGACGCGTTCGGCATCCGCGCCCATTGCCTTGGCCAGCACGCGCGCGAGATCGCTTGCGCCGGCCTCGTCGGGGCCGTGGAGCAGGTACAGGCGGATGTCGCCGCCCGGCTTGGCCAGCGCACCGCGGATCTGGCCGGCGCTGGCCTTCACTTGGCGGGCGGAGTGGCCTGCGCCGCTGCGACCGCGGGCGTATTGCGGGCGTAGAGCGCGATGCGGGCGACGATCTGGTCCGCGACGATCGTCGAAAGGCGTTCGAGCGCGGTGTTCTCGGCGGCGATCGTCGCATATTCGGAGCGGACGACATCGATGCCGGCGTCCGAGCCCGCGGTCGCGTCGAGCAACACCGAATTGTCGCCGATCCGGACGAGTTGGTAGCGGGCGCGCAACGTGCGGCGTTCGCGCGCGACGCTGTCGTCGCGGCGGACGCCCAAGCCGCTGATCTGGTCGTCGAGGCGGATGTCGATCCGGTAGATCGGCGCGGCACCGTTCGACGGCAGGCGATCGCGCAGCGCCGTCGCCAGCAGCCAGCCGTTCTTGCCCGCGATCGGCGCGATTTCGACCTGGCCGAGCGCGCCCGCGACCGGACCGCTGCTGCCGCCTGCATAGAGTGGATGCAGGCCGCAGCCGGACAGCGCAGGGGTCAGCGCGAGCGCACCGAGGATCGCCAGGCGCTTCATGCGACGATATTCACGAGACGGTCGGGCACGACGATCACTTTCCGGGGCGGCTTGCCCTCGAGCAGGCGGACGATCTTCTCGGAGGCGAGCGCAGCGGCTTCGACGTCGCCGGACGGCGCGCCCTTGGCGAAGACGAGCGTGTCGCGCAGCTTGCCGTTGACCTGCACCGCGATCGTGACCTCGTCGTCGACCAGCATCGCCGGATCGACGATCGGCCAGGCGGCGTCGGCGATCAGGCCATCATTGCCCGCGGTTGCCCAGGCTTCCTCGGCGACGTGCGGGACCATCGGGCTGACGAGCAGCAGCAACGTGCGGACCGCCTGGTCGCGATCTGCGGAGGGCGCTGCCTTCTCGATCGCGCTGCACAGGGAATAGAGGCGTGCGACCGCCTTGTTGAACTGCAAGGCGTTGATATCGCTCTCGATACCGACGGTCGTGCGGTGGCAGAGTTTGCGCAAGGCGATGTCGTCGCCCTCGGCCTTGGCGGCGTCGTCGGACTCGATCAGGCGCCAGAGACGCTGGACGAACCGCCACGCGCCTTCGATGCCGGATTCGCTCCAGGGGAGATCGCGTTCGGGCGGCGAGTCAGAGAGCACGAACCAGCGCACCGCGTCGGCGCCGTACTGGTCGACGATAGGCTCGGGATCGACGGTGTTCTTCTTCGACTTCGACATCTTCGTCACGCGACCGACCGTCACGGGGCCTCCGGTCGCGATCTCGATATACCCCGCGTCGGTCTTGCGGACCTCGTCGGGAGACAGCCACTTCGTCTTCACCGGCGCGTCGCTCGAATCGTCGTCGTCGGTGTCGGCCTCCGGCTGCGCGTCGCTGGCGTCGCCTCGGCTATACGTCTCGTGCGTGACCATGCCTTGCGTGAAAAGCCCGGCGAACGGCTCGGAAATGTCGAGCATGCCGATATGCTTCAGCGCGCGCGTCCAGAACCGCGCGTAGAGCAGATGCAGGATCGCGTGCTCGACGCCGCCGATATACTGGTTGACCGGCAGCCACTTCTCCGCGCCCGTCCGGTCGAACGGCTTGGCGTCGGGCTGGCTGGCGAAGCGGATGAAATACCACGACGAATCGACGAACGTGTCGAGCGTATCGGTTTCGCGCCGCGCGTTCGCACCGCAGGACGGGCAGGGGACGTGCTTCCAGGTCGGATGACGATCGAGCGGGTTGCCGGGGATGTCGAACGACACGTCCTCGGGCAGCACGATCGGCAGCTGGTCCTTGGGCACCGGCACCGCACCGCACGCGTCGCAGTGGATGATCGGGATCGGCGTGCCCCAGTAGCGCTGGCGGCTGACGCCCCAGTCGCGCAGGCGGAACACGGTGGTGCCCTTGCCCCAGCCTTCGCCCTCGGCGCGCTCGATCACGACGCGCGTGGCATCCTCGATGTCCATGCCATCGAGGAAGTGCGAGTTCACGATGGTGCCGGCGCCGGTCCAGGCGGTGTCGCCGACGAACACGGGGGCCTCGTCATCGCCTTCGCTGACGACGCGCTTGACGGGCAGGTCGTATTTGCGCGCGAAGTCGAGATCGCGCTGGTCGTGCGCGGGCACACCGAACACCGCGCCGGTGCCGTATTCCATCAGCACGAAGTTCGCGATGTAGACGGGCAAGTGCCATGTCTTGTCGAGCGGATGGACTGCGCGGATGCCGGTGTCGAAGCCGAGCTTTTCCTGCGTGTCGAGTTCGGCTGCGGTGGTGCCGCCACGCTTGCAGAGTTCGATGAACGCTGCAGCTTCGGGGTTCGTCTCGGCGATGGCGCGCGCGATCGGGTGATCCGCGGCTACCGCGACGAAGCTGGAGCCGAACATCGTGTCCGGGCGGGTGGTGAAGACCTCGACGGACTCAATTCCCCTTCCGCCTGCGGGAGGGGTTAGGGGAGGGGAGGCATCCTCGGACGCTGCCGCCCCGTTCGTGTCAGGCCCTCCCCCGACCCCTCCCGCGAGCGGGAGGGGAGCAGTGAGGTCGAACTTGAACTGCAGGCCCTGGCTGCGGCCGATCCAGTTCTCCTGCATCAGCTTGACCTTGTCGGGCCAGTGCTCAAGCGCGCCCAACCCGTCGACCAGCTCGTCGGCGAAGTCGGTGATCTTCAGGAACCACTGCGACAGCTTGCGCCGCTCGACCAGCGCGCCCGAGCGCCAGCCGCGACCGTCGATCACCTGCTCGTTGGCGAGCACGGTCATGTCGACCGGGTCCCAGTTTACCGCCGATTCCTTGCGGTAAACCAAGCCTGCTGCGAACAGGTCGAGGAACAGCGCCTGCTCATGCCCGTAATATTCAGGCTCGCAGGTCGCCAGTTCGCGCGTCCAGTCGAGCGCGAAGCCCAGGCGCTTCAGCTGCGCCTTCATCGTCGCGATGTTGGCGCGCGTCCAATTGCCCGGATGGACGCCCTTTTCCATCGCCGCGTTCTCGGCGGGCATGCCGAACGCGTCCCAGCCCATCGGATGGAGCACTTCCATGCCCTTCATCCGACGGAACCGCGCGAGCACGTCGCCCATCGTGTAGTTCCGGACATGGCCCATGTGGATGCGCCCCGACGGATAGGGGAACATCTCGAGCACGTACGAACGCGGCTTGGTCGACAGATCGTCCGCGGCGAACGTCTTGCGCTCGTCCCAGACTTTCTGCCACGCCGCGTCCGCCTTCAACGCATTGAAACGCGACGCCATTATATCAGTCCTCAGCCCGCGATCGAGGCGCGGCGCAGGTCGCGGGCCTTGGTCAGGATGATGTCCTCGAGCTTCTGCGTGGTCGCGGCCTGGACCGGCGACGACACCCACTGGCCGTTGCGGTTGACTTCGCGCAGCGCCGCGACGCGCAGCGCATCGGCGCGCAGATCCTGGTCGAGGATCGACACGGTCACTTTCATGCGCTCGGTCGGCGTCTGCGGATTGGTGTACCAGTCGGTGACGATCACGCCGCCGTTGGAATCGGTCTGCAGCAGCGGCATGAAGCTCAGCGTGTCGAGGCTCGCACGCCACAGATAGCTGTTTACGCCGATGGTGGTGATCTTCGACGCGGCGAGATCCGCCTTGGGACGCGCGGAGCCGCCGCCGCACGCGACGAGGGGCAGGGCAAACAGCACGACTGCGATACGCGAGCGGCGGAACATGGGCATCATCCTGGCAAGAAAATCTGCCTCATGCTCTACAGGCGAGCCCGCGTGCCCGCAAGCAGACGCCCGCATAGGCAGATCGGCGGCGCGCGGCGTGGCATCCGTGTTCCTGCACACGGTCGATCGGCACCGATTCGGCCGGGCAAACGCGGCAACCTGTGTGCTGATTGCAACACTGTCCGACAATTCAGCGACGAGGAGGGCGATCCGTCGGTTCTGCGGCCTTTGCTGTGGATCAATTCATGTTAGATGCGCTTTAACAGGATCCGATTACGGGATTCGAAGGACAGATTCGTTGTGATGACGCGTGGGGGAATTTTCGGGATGGTTGCCGGGGCGCTTGTCGCCACCACTGCAATCGTCGCGCCCGCGTTCGGCGCCAGCGAACAGCCAGCCCGGATCGTCAAGCACAACGTCGCCGCGGTCCGCGGGATCGGGTCGTTCACGCCGGCCGCTGCCGATCCCCGCCTTGCCGCGATGTTCGCGCGCGGTGGATTCGACGCCGGCAGCTTCCGCTTCACGCCCGCCGAGACTCGCCAGGACAACCGTGCGGTGACCGTCGCGGTCCGCGCACAGACCAACCGCGGCGTCGCCAACACCGCCAGCCTGGCGTCGACGACGCCGACCGTCGTCGGCATTGCGCCGATCGCCTATAATCTCGGCATGTCGGTGGGCTGGAAGCGGTTCGCGATCTCGGGCGACATGAACAAGCTCGATCTCGGAGGCCTGCCGGGCAGCCGCGAAGCCGCCGACCTGGCCGTGAGCTACAGCGCCAAGCGGTTCAGTGGGACGGTAAAGGCCGCGGCCGACCGTCCGATGGCGAATGCGCCGCGTCTGGTGGAGGATGCCCCGAGCTATTCGGTCGATCTGGGCGGCTCCTACGCCTTGACGCGCAGCTTGGCCGTCACCGCGGGCGTCCGCTACCGGTCCGACCGCGAGCGCTTCGTGAAGGTCGACGACGACCGTCGCGACAGCCAGGCCGTGTATCTGGGTACCGCCTTCCGCTTCTAGGCGTCCGGTCGAGCGATGCTCGGCTACCTCCTGTCATCCGGACGGTCGTCGGGACCCAGTGTTACTGATCGCTGCGTTTCATGGCACTGGATCCCGGCTCTCGTCAGGATGACGGCGTATGGCAGGCATCCAGGCATCGATCGCGGCCCAGCCATGGAAGCCGAACCGCTGGATGCGCCGCCAGCGCGCCTCGTTCATTCCGCCGAGCGCGATCAAGGGTATCCCCAGCCCTCGTCCGATTCGTATGGCCCGCCGCGGACCGATCCCCGCCGCGTCGTCGTGCGACCGGGTGGGATGGATTGGCGACACGAACAGGGCATCAGCCCCGGCGCGCTTTCCGGCCAATGCCTCGACGCGAAAATGGGCAGGCCAGGTTCTGATTCCTTGGGTTTGTGCCCTACCATGCACGCCATCGGCCCTGATCGTAGAGTTTCCTGCCACCACTACGACCAACCTGCGCGCCTGGGCGATGCGGATAACTCGCCGCAGCAATGCCCGCCGATCCTGCTCGGGTGTGGCATAATGCCGAAACACCACGCCGGATCCCGGCGGCAACCGCCCGAGTGCAAGCCACAGAGCGTTGCCCATCCGCTCCTCGGTCATCAACCAGCGCGTGGGAATGGGGTTACGACGGGCCACGCCGCTGCCTATAGCGCGCGGCATGATTGCTGACGACACCACCAAATTGCAGGCCATCCGCAGCCGGATCGCCAAGGCCGCGGAGCTCGCCGATCGCCGCGCGGCCGACGTCACGCTGATCGCGGTCTCCAAGACGCACCCGGCCGCGGCGATCGAACCGCTGCTCGTCGAGGGCCAGCGCGTCTTCGGGGAAAACCGCGTGCAGGAAGCGTCCGAGAAATGGCCGGCGTTACGTGCGGCGTATCCCGATGTCGAACTCCACCTGATCGGGCAGCTCCAGTCGAACAAGGCGGCCGACGCGGTGGCGCTGTTTGACTGCATCCACGCGGTCGATCGGCCGTCGCTGGTCGAGGCGCTGGGGAAGGCGATGGCGGCGAGCGATCGTCGGCCGGACTGCTTCCTCCAGGTCAATATCGGCGACGAACCGCAAAAGGGCGGCTGTGCGATCGCCGATCTCCCCGCGCTGGTCGAGCAGGCGCGCGCCGCCGGACTGCCGGTCGCGGGGCTGATGTGCCTGCCGCCCGCCGACATCGAGCCGGCGCCGTATTTCGCGTTGCTCGCCAAGCTCGCGCGCGATCACGGGCTGACGGGGCTGAGCATGGGCATGTCCGACGACTTCGAAACCGCGGTGACGATCGGCGCGACTCACGTCCGGATCGGCAGCGCGTTGTTCGGCGCGCGGGGTGTCGCGGCATGAAATTCGACGCGCTGCTGTTCGACTTCGACGGCGTCCTGATCGACAGCGAAGCGATCGGCAATCGCCACATCGCCGAATGGCTGACCGCCGCGGGTCATCCGACCACCGCGGACGATTCGATGGCGAACTTCATGGGGCTCGCCGGGCCGCAGTTCATCGATGCGATCGAGCGCTGGATCGACCGGCCGCTGCCCGAAGACTTCTACGCCGCGCGAAAGGCCGAGGATGCGCGGGTGATGGCGGCGGGGATCGACGCCATCGACGGCGCGGTGGCGTTCGTGCGGTCGCTGCCCGCCGACCTGCCCAAGGCGATCGTCTCGTCGAGCCCGGTCAGCTGGATCGCGCGGCATCTCGAGCATATCGGCCTGCGCGAGGCGTTCGGCGACCATCTTTACAGCGGCCGCGAACATGTGACGAACGGCAAGCCGGCGCCCGATCTGTATCTGTTCGGCGCGCGGCAACTCGGCGTCGATATCTCGCGGACGGTGATTCTCGAGGATTCGCCGGTGGGCGCGACCGGGGCGGTGGCGTCGGGCGGCTATGTGATCGGCTTGTCGGCGGGGTCGCATTGCAACGCGGAGCATGGCGCGCGGCTTGAGGCGATCGGTGTCGATGCGCTGGCGGAGAGCTTCGACGACGTGGCGCGGTTGATCGCGTAAAGCGGGTCGCTATCCGATTGGGCAATCTTCCCCGCAAGGGGGAGGTGGCTGACCGTTGCCAAACGGAGGGGGAGGCGAGCGCCAACCTCTGTTCCGTGTCCTCCCCCTCCGTCGCCCCCGGCGCCACCTCCCCTGGCGGGGGAGGATCGTTTGCATGCGTAATCTCGGTCTCCTGCGTTCTCAGGAGAACCTAGCCCCGCTTCCGCCGCCAGATCGCTCCGATGCCCGCGACCAAGTCATACGGAATCGCCGCCGCCTCGCGCGTGCGCATCTTGAGCTGGTACCGTCGGCTCCCGCCGTGCGGCACGTGGATCGCGCTCGCGGGCATGCCGAGCATTGCGAACAGCATGCGGATGCGCGGCTGATGATAGCCGTCGGTGCAGATCATGCACTGCGCATAGTGCCCCGCGCGCGCGAACGCGGTCGCCGCGACGACGCTTTGCAGCGTATCCACGCTCGCCTCGTCGAGATGAATTCGCGACCGGTCTACCGTCTCGGCGAGCATTTCGGCCATCACCGACGCCTCGGATGGCCCATGCGTCCCCTTCGCCCCCGAGCAGAACAGGTCCGCATCGACATAGCGCGCCGCCGCGGCCGCCGCGAACGCGATGCGGCGGGCGAGAGTAGGGCTGGGACTCCCGTCGGGACGCACCGCAGCGCCGAACACCACGATCAGGCGCCGGGACGGTGGTGGCGAGGTCGGAATGTCGGTCAGAACTGATGCCCCGTGCGGTCGCGCTTGGTCGCGAGATACTGCGCGTTGTGCGGGTTCGACGGCAGGAAATGCGGCACGCGTTCGATCACCGTCACGCCTGCCGCTTCGAGCCCGGCGACCTTGGCGGGATTGTTGGTCAGCAACCGCACCTCGCGCTGGCCGAGCAGCGTCAGCATCCGCGCCGCCACGCCGAAATCGCGTGCATCGACTGCGAAGCCGAGTCGCGTGTTCGCGTCGACCGTATCGAAGCCCTGGTCCTGCAACGCGTACGCGCGCAGCTTGTTGACCAGCCCGATGCCGCGACCTTCCTGCCGCAGATACAGCAGGATACCCCAGCCACCATGCTGGATCGCGTGGATCGCGGCGTGCAACTGCGGTCCGCAATCGCATTTGAGGCTGCCGAGCACGTCGCCCGTCAGGCACTCGCTGTGCAGGCGGACGAGCGGGGGCTGGCCGTTGGGCTGGCCAATCAGCAGCGCGATATGCTCGTCCGCGCTTTCGGGGGAGCGGAATGCGACGATCTCCGCATTCTCCGCGCCTTCGACCGGAAGCCGCGCGCGTGCCGCGAGTGTCAGGCGGTTCGCGTCCTCGTGTGCGTCGATGTCGGCGGTGGTTATGCCGACTTCGGGCTCGCCGGTGCCGAGGAAGAACGCGGGCAGCAGTCCGGCGATCCTCGCTAGGCGTAATGCGGCGGCGGCTGCTTCGGGATCGGTCACCGGGAGCGTGCGGAACGGACCCTTCAACGGAGTCGCCAGGTCGAATTGCGGATCGGCCAGCGCGGTCGCGGCGGCGAAGTCGATCCACGGCGCGCGATCGACGAGTACGGGCTCGGTAGGATCCGCCGCCGCGAGCTGGTTCGCGAGCTTCAACGTCGCCGCGCGGCCCGACGAGATCAGGACGCCACCATTCGCTTCGGGATCGAACGCGGCCAACCGCTCTGCATCCGCCGTCTCCACCGCGAGCAGGACAAGCCCGTCGATCGCGATCGGCCAGCCGCGCCTGAGCGCGTCGACCGCGCGGGCGGCGGCGCGGGGATTGGTCAAAACGCGAACTCGGTCATGATCGGGACGTGGTCGGAGGGCTTCAGCCAGCTTCGGCAGCGTTCGTAGACGTGGTGCGACACCGCGGCTTCGGCGGCCGCACCGGTCGCCCACATATGATCGAGCCGCCGGCCACGGTCCGACGCGGCCCAGTCCTTGGCGCGGTAGCTCCACCATGTGAACAGGCGCGCGGGGGCGGGGTGGAAGCGGCGGCCGAGATCGACCCAGTCGCCTGCCGCCTGCAACTTGCCGAGCGCCTCGACCTCGATGGGGGTGTGGCTGACGACATCAAGCAACTGCTTGTGGCTCCAGACGTCTGATTCGAGCGGGGCGATGTTGAAGTCGCCGACCAGGATGGTCGGGCCGGGAAGCGTTTCGGACCATGTCGTCATGCGCTCGATGAAGTCGAGTTTCTGGCCGAACTTGGGGTTCACCTCGCGGTCGGGGACGTCGCCACCGGCGGGAACGTAGACGTTCTCGAGCCGTACGCCGTTCTCCAGCCGGACGCCGATGTGCCGCGCCTCGCTGTTCGCCTGCCAGTCGAAGCGGTCGTCCTCGACGATTGGAATTCGGCTCAGGATCGCGACGCCGTGGTGCATGCGCTGGCCGTGCAGGACGATGTGCTCGTAACCGAGCGCGCGGAACGCCTCCAGCGGGAAGTCGCCGTCGATCACCTTGGTCTCCTGCAGGCACAGGATGTCAGGCTGCTCGTCGCGCAAAAACTGTTCGACGATGGCGATCCGGAAACGGACCGAGTTGATGTTCCAGGAGACGATCTTCACCGCCGCGATGTAGCGTTGCGTGGGGGTGGGGACAAGGAACGCTGCTGAGGGTGCGGAAGAAGGTGAGAAGTTAGAAGACGCCACGGGCAAAGCCCATGTCGTCGACCGGGCTTTGCCCGTCGGCCGCGCTTGAGCGAGTCAGGCAAATCTTTTTGCCTGCCGCTCTACGCGAAAGACCCCCGCTCCGGGGGCATGGAGCGAGGGCCGACTCAGCGTTCGTCACGCAGGCGAGATATGGGGAAACCATCCGGGCAACAGGGGGAAAAATCCCGAATGCCCCACATCCGCGAGCCACTCTCTAGGGATCGAAACCTGTCGCTTGCATGAATGACGCGAAAGTTATGTTACTTTCTTCCATTCGTGCGCCGCGGATCGTTCCAGCGGAAGGTGTTCTCGCTGACCGGAACGCCGAATTTCTGGTTGGTCAGCCGGACGGTCGTGCGGTTGTTCTGGCTGTCGAGCGCGACCCAACCCTGCAACATCAACCCGCCCGGCGCGCCTGCGTTGCGGACGAACACCAACGTGATCTTGCCCGTCTCGGGGTGCTTGGGATCGTTCACCTCGACCGATACGATCCGTGAATCATAGCCGGGTACGAGCTTGGCATAGCGCGTGATATCGCGCGACGGATCGAGGAACACGACCAGAGGCGAGTTCTTGATCGGCCAGCGCTGCACCTGCTTCACGGAGTAATCGATGAAGGTCAGCGCGCCGCCCTCCGCGACGATCAGGATCGGAACGCCCTTCTGGTACTGGAACCGGATCTTGCCGGGCTTCTTCAGCGTCAGCACGCCGGTCAGCACCTTGCCGTTGCGATCCGCCTGCGAGAAGTCGGCGGTCATCGTCTCCATTGCCTGGAGGGACTTCTGCACGGCCGCCAGGTCACCAGTCGCCTGCGCGGCGATCGGCGCCGGTACGGCAGCGACCGAGAGGGCGGCGATCGTCGCGATCACCGCGGGACGGGTATTGAACATCGAAATCTCCTTGGAGCGCCACCGTTGCCCGCGCGCGCTTGAACCGCCACTGAATTCGTCCAGCGTTCCGCATCGAACCCTGGCCGTTACCTCCACCCGCCGTCCGTCATCCTGACGAAAGTCAGGATCCAGGGTGGTGAGGGACCGTCCTGCTTTGCTCTGGATCCTGACTTTCGTCAGGATGACGGGGCTGGGACCGGCAACACGGAGTGTCAGCGCGTTACAGCGTAATGGCGGCCTTCATACCCAACACGCCGACATCGTTCGCATCATGCACGCCACCGGGATTGTGGATGAACTGCACGTTCGGCCGCAATTCGAGCCACCGCGTCGGATGCACGCTGTAGTAAATCTCCGACGCATATTCGGCGTCCTGCACCGCCGGCCGCGTCGGATCGAGGGCCTCGCCCTTCGCGACGCGCCCGTTGACGTTGGTTCGCGCCACACCGAAGCCGAGAATGTCGCCCGGCCGCCAGGGCACCAGCCCCTTGTAGAACAGCCCGGCGGCAACCTGGTTGTCGGTGGTCGAGGTCGCGCGATCGGCCTGCGTCGCGTTGAGGAAGACGCTGAGCCCGGTGACCGACTTGCCGTCCTTCGAGGTGCCGGTGATCTGCTGCTGCAGATTGAAATATACGCCGTAGCGCGCATTGCGACGGAGCGGTTCGAGCCCGGTGATGGCGATCGGCTGTCGGTTGACGTCGTAGAACACGTCGTCGCCGTTCGATGTGTTGACCCAGCCGCCGACCTTGTACGCGCCCACGCGGCCATCGTTGTCGCCGCGGTGCCATTCGGCCTCGACCGGAACCAGCGCGCCCGTCGCGCCGTGGAACCGGCCGATCACGAAGTCCTTTTCGAGATTGCGCGGATTCACCTCGTAGGCGGCGGTCTTCAGCGTGAGGTGGTCGTTGACGTCGTAGCGCAACCGCGCGCCCCATTGGCCGACCGGCCAGTTCTGCCAGTAATCGCCGACCAGATTGCCCGGCTGCGCGCCGCAGAAGCTGAGATTCTGGAAATAGCAGGAGAACACCGCGAAATCCTCGCCGGGATTGGTGCGGCCAGCCTTGATCTCGAATTTCTCGCCGATCTTCTGCTCGTACCAGAATTGCGTCAGGCGCAGCGTCTGGCCGCGGCCGTACACCTCCTGCACCTGTTGCAACACACCAAGGTTGGCGTCGGCGCCGAGATCGCGACCGCGGCGATAGGTGAGCGTGGCCTGGAACGCGCCGCCCTTGAGTCCGACGACCTTGTCGAGATCGAGCAGCACGCCGACGTCGAACTGGCCGGTTTCGCGCAGCAGTTTCCGGTCGCCGCCTGCGAAATTATACCCGCTCTCTGACGCATAACGCGCGCTGACGCCGATCCCGCGCTCGGTCAGCCGCTTGCGGACGTCGAACCAGTCCGCGAACAGCCCGGGCGGCGGGGTGCGCTGCGTATCCGCGGTGAGGGCCGATGGGGAGAGATCGCTGTCGCGGCGGATGCCGGCGCGCGAGCGATGCTGCGTGTCGGTGGTGCTGCTGCCGGGGGTCTGCTTGGCGGTATCCTGTGCGGAGACCTGACCGGGTATGGCCAGCGCCAACGCTGCCGTTGCACAGAACCGCCGAAACTGCATTACGCCCACCTGTTTTCGGAACTTGTATCAACCCCTTATCGCGGGCGTTGGCTGATCGAAACCCTCCGGGAGGTCGAAGGCCGGATTACAATAATCCTCCCCCGCCAGGGGGAAGTGGCTGGCACTTGCCAGTCGGAGGGGGCGGTAAACGACAAACTAGGCTCCGTGTCCTCCCCCTCCGTCACCTGCGGTGCCACCTCCCCCTGGCGGGGGAGGATCGTGGTGTGGCGCTAGACCGCATGCCCGTCGGTATCGCGCAGCACTTCGCGACGGCCGACGTGATCGGGGCGGCCGACGATACCGTCCTTCTCCATCCTCTCGATCAACCGTGCGGCGGAGTTGTAGCCGATCCGCAACTGGCGCTGGAGCCACGAGGTCGACGCTTTCTGCGACCCGCACACGAGCTGGATCGCCTGGCGATATTGCTGGTCCTCCGCCGAATCCTCACCGGTCGGCGAGCCCTCCAGCGCGAAGCTCTCCTCGGGCTCCTCGGTCACGGACGAGATGTAATCCGGCAGCCCCTGCGAGCGCCAGTGATCCGCCACCAGCCGCACTTCGTCATCGGTCACGAACGGCCCGTGGACGCGGACGATGCCCTTGCCGCCGGGCATGTAGAGCATGTCGCCCTTGCCGAGCAGCTGCTCGGCGCCCTGCTCGCCGAGGATGGTGCGCGAATCGATCTTCGAGGTGACGTGAAAGCTGATCCGGGTCGGCAGATTGGCCTTGATGACGCCGGTGATGACGTCGACCGACGGCCGCTGCGTCGCCATGATCAGGTGGATGCCCGCCGCGCGTGCCTTCTGCGCGAGCCGCTGGATGAGGAATTCGACCTCCTTGCCCGCGGTCATCATCAGATCGGCGAGCTCGTCGACGATCACCACGATCTGCGGCAGCACGTCGTATTCGAGCTTCTCCTCCTCGTACATCGGCGCGCCGGTGTCGGGGTGATAGCCCGTCTGCACCTTCCGCCCGAGCGGTTGCCCCTTCGCCTTTGCCCCGCGGACCTTGTCGTTGAAGCCGGCGAGGCTGCGCACGCCGACGGAGGACATCTGGCGATAGCGATCCTCCATCGTCTCGACGGCCCATTTCAGCGCGCGCACGGCCTTGGCGGGATCGGTCACGACTGGCGACAGCAGGTGCGGAATGTCGTCGTACATGCTCAGTTCGAGCATCTTCGGATCGATCATGATCATCCGGCACTGGTTCGGCGTCAGCTTGTAGAGCAGCGACAGGATCATGCTGTTCAGGCCGACCGACTTGCCCGAGCCGGTGGTGCCCGCGACCAGCAGATGCGGCATCGGCGCGAGATCGGCGATCACCGAATCGCCCGCAATGTTCTTGCCGAGGATGATGGGCAACTGCGCCGACTGGTCCTCGAACGTCTGGCTGCCGACGAGTTCGTGCAAGCTCACCGCCTCGCGCCGCGCGTTCGGCAACTCGATGCCGATCACGTTGCGCCCCGGGATCACCGCGACGCGCGCGGAAATCGCGGACATGTTGCGGGCGATATCGTCGGCCAGCGCGATCACGCGGCTCGCCTTGACGCCGGGGGCGGGCTCGAGCTCGTACATCGTCACGACCGGACCCGGCCGCACCTCGATGATCGACCCCGTCACCTTGAAATCGTCGAGCACGTTCTCGAGCAGCCGCGCGTTACGCTCGAGGCCTGCCTTGTCGATCACGTTGCCCTGGCTCGGCGGCGACGGCGTCAGCAGGTCGAGGCTCGGCAACGTGAAATTGTCGCGCAGATCGAGCGACGACTGGCGCTCCTTGGGTTTCGCCTGCGACGGCGCGTTCTGGCGGTCGGCGATGACCGGGGCCGGGCGCGGGTCGGGCTCGGCGACCGCGCGCGGCTCGACCGGTTTGCGAGTCAGCGTCAGCGGTTCGTCGTCGTCCTCGTCGATCTCCGCAAAGCCGTCATAGCCGAGCGCCTCGGTGCGATTGCGGCGGGGGAAGCGCCATTTGCGCTCGCCCAGGTCGATCTCGATGCTCTTGCCCCAGACGATCGCACCGGCGATCGCTGCGATCAGTCCGACGGCGCGGGCGGACCAGAGCTCGGCGACCGGCTGGCCGATGAAGCTCAGCCCCCAATGCACCACGCTCGCGACGGACAGGCCGATCACGCCGCCCCACCCGGCAGGCAGCGCCAGCACCGACGTGCTCGAGACGAACGCCAGCGCGCTCGCCATCAGCGCGACGCCGATCGCCGCGCCGCGCACCATCCGCACCCAATGCCCGAGCGGCAGATCGCGCCACAATCGCATCCCGAGAATCGGCCCGATCGGCAGCAACAGCGCCACCGCTGGCCCGAACAGCGTGAGCGCGATATCGGCAAACCACGCGCCCGGCGGGCCGCCCAGATTGTCCGGATAGGCACCGGACGCGGTGTTGAGTGCCGCGTCGCTCGGGTGATAGCTCGCCAGCGCCAGCGCCATCAGCAGCGTGCCGACGAACAACGCGATCGCCGCGATCAGCGCACCGCTGCGGACGGCGCCCGCCTTCACCGTCTCACGCCACAAGGCTGGCTGCGCGCGGCTGGCCATGACCCGTATTCTCCAGTTGCAATCTAATCGGAAATGCATCGCCCTCGGCAGGCTCAACGTCAAGGTAACCACGCGGCAACACGGGTTAAGCTGCGCCCGGATCGTCGTTGGCAGCGACCGGCTACCGGGATAAAGCGCGACCATGGACACAGATGTACTCATCCTCGGTGGCGGGCTGGTCGGCGCGACGCTCGCCGTGGCGCTCGACGTGCACGGCATCTCGACGATCGTGATCGACCCCGCCGACCCCGCGGTGACGCTGGCCCCCGGCTTCGACGGCCGCGCGTCGGCAGTCGCGAGCGCGAGCCACCGCATGCTCGACGCGATCGGCATCGGCGCGACGCTGGCGGGGCAGGGCTGTGCGATCCGCCAGATCCGCGTCAGCGATGGCCTCGAACCCGGTGCGCTCGATTTCGTCCCCGCCGCGGATGATGGCGCGCTCGGCACGATGTACGAGAACAAGCTGCTCCGCCGCACGCTGTTCGACGCCGCCACCGCCGCGCCGCATGTTGACCTCCGCATGCAGACGCGCGCGACCTCGGTCGACCGCGCCGAATCGGGCGTGACCGCGACGCTCGACTCGGGCGACACCGTCCGTGCGCCGCTGCTGATCGTCGCGGAGGGCCGTAATTCGCCGACGCGCGAGGCCGCCGGGATCACGATCGCGCGCTGGTCCTACGATCACACCGCGATCATCGGCGCGTTCCATCACGAACTGCCGCATAACGACGTGGCGTACGAGATCTTCTATGCGAGCGGCCCGTTCGCGCTGCTCCCGCTGCCGGACGATGCCGACGGCCATCGCTCGGCGATCGTCTGGACGGTGGATGCGAAGGACGCGCCCGGGATGCTGAAGCTCGGCGACCGCGCGTTCCTGGCGGAAGCGGAGAAGAGCATGGGCGGTTTTCTCGGCGCGCTGTCGATGGCGACGCCGCGCGCGTCCTATCCGCTCGGCTTCCATCACGCCGCACGCATTACCGACACCCGGCTCGCTCTGGTCGGCGACGCGGGCCACGGCATCCATCCGATCGCGGGGCAGGGGCTCAATCTCGGCTTCCGCGACGTCGCAACGCTTGCCGAAGTGCTGGTCGAAGGCAAGCGCCTCGGCCTCGATCTCGGCGATGCGGCGCTGCTCGCGCGCTACCAGCGCTGGCGCGGGCTCGACACGTTCATGACCGCCGCCGCCACCGACACGCTCACCCGCCTGTTCGGCCTCCCCGGCAAGACCGCCAGCGCGGTGCGCCGCTTCGGCATCAGCGCGGTGAATGCGATCCCCCCGCTGAAGGACCGCTTCATGGCGGAAGCGCGCGGCGAAAGCGGCGATCTCCCCAAATTGCTGCAGGGGATGACGGTCTGAGGCGACGGACCGAGGCGATCAACCATTACACCGGACCTGTTCCAGCATTGATGGTGCCACGCATCCGATAGACCCGGTTTGCGGCGGCTGCCGCCGCCGGCTCGTCCGATGTCGTGCACCGCGTGTCTTCCGCGACAGGAAGCGTAGCGGTATGGACAGTTACGGGCGTTGCGTGGGGCCAGAAGCCTGACTAGTCTCGGCTTTGCCGGATGTCGCGCTGACATCGCCGATGCCTGCAAGAACGACGCGAAAAGGGTATAGGACGATGATCCCTGATCCTCTCGAAGCCTTTCGCCGCGCGGCCGCCGCCACGCTTGCCCGGATGGAGCAGGCCTTTGTCGAGCGCGCGCTGACCCTTCCAGGTTTGCTCGCCGGCGAGGTCGTCAACGGCGCGCGCCGCGTGGTGACGAATACGGCTCAGTTGGCGCTCGATGCCGTGCAGATGCTGGTTCGTCTGCCCCATCATCTGGCGGACATGCTCGCCGACAGCTGGCGTGGTCCCGATGCCCGTGCGCTGACCGTGCGGGAGCGGCTCGCGATCGCCGATGCGTACGGCTACCGTGCGCGACCCGACCTGCTGCGTATCGTCAACGGACCCGGCCTGTCGGCGATTCCGCGCGCGGCATTCGAAAACGGTAATCCCGCGATCACGATCGGCAATACGATCTATCTCAGGCCAGCGTCCAATTGGCCGAAGAAGGATCTCATGGCCAAACCCGAGGGGGCCGCGCTGTTGATGCATGAGGTCATGCACACCATCCAGTATCGTGAGATGGGGTATTCTCGATTCGCTGCCCGATATGGCGTCGACATGACGACCGTGCGCGGCAAGGCCGGTGACATGTATAAATACGGCAAACGTCGTCGCCAGTTCAATGCCGAGATGCTTGAAGGTCAGGCTGAAATGGTAAGCGACTATTACACCGTCCTTCACTCGACCAATCCAAAGCTGGCGGTCCAGCGTGCGGCGCTGCAGCGCCGGTTGAAAGGCACCGGCATCTATGGACTTTAAGCCTGTGCCTTTACTTCTGATTCTTGCTCTTGCAGCGTGCAATATCGGTGTCGAACGCGTCGATGTCAGCGGTTCTGCGCGAGATCTCCGCTTTGCGGCCGTCGCCTCGGAGCGCGAGGAGCCTGTCTGCATCAAGACGGCGAGCGTTTCGCAGGTCGAGCCCGAGGACGCCGAGCCAGTGTGGCAGGTAACGGCCTTGCGCACCGACAAATGCGTCTCGGTGGTCGGCTATGGTCGCGAGACCACCGAGCTCGCACAAGAGGCGCCCGCTCGAACCCTGCGGGCGGGCGTTCCCTACAGGGTCCGCATGTCTGGTAGTGGCTTCAGCTTCACGCGTGATTTCAGCATTTCGCCGAAAGGTGACCTGACGGTACTGGATTGATCCGTGCCTTCGTTACGGGAACCAGCGTCGTCCGTGACGGGTCCTGGCGCTGCACGTTCGAGTGCGTCACGGCGATTTGGACCAGCGCTCCACACCAGTCGGTCCGCCTTCTTCCCACTCCAGGACAGTATCAGGTCCGTCCGTCGATCCGACGCGCTTCCTCGATCAGCATGACCGGCACGCCGTCGCGGATCGGATAGGCCAGACCGGCCGCCTCCGAGATCAATTCCTGCGCTGTCTCGTCATACTGCAGCGGCGTGCGCGTCACCGGACAGACTAGGCGTTCGAGCAGCCAAGGATCGAGCGCGCTCACTGCAACGTCACCGATTCGTCGCCGTCGTGGCGGCCGAAAAATTGCATCAGCTGGATGATCAGTTCGGCACGGTGTTCGATGTTCGGGGCTTCCAGCAACGCCTGCTTCGCGGCGGCATCGAACGGTGCGATCTGCGCGATGCCGTTGACCAGGCTCTCGTCGTCGAGTCGGCCGACCGCATCCCAATCGACCGCATAGCCCTGCATGTCGGCGAACCGACGCGACTCCAGCTCCAGCGACGAGCGCCGCCCGAGCGATAACGCATCATCCTCGATCAGCGGCAGCAACTCGGCCTCGACCTGGCGGAACGCGGTCGTCACGTCCAACTCGCGGACGATCCGGAACAGCGCGATTCCCTCCAGCACGACGTTGTAGCGCCCATCGTCGAGCGCCTCGACCTCGGCGATCTTGCCGACGCAGCCGATGTCGTACAGCGCATCCGCGTCGTCATGCGGTCCGCCGCGCGGCTGGATCATCCCGATCCGCCGGTCGCGCGCCATCGCGTCGCTGATCATCGCCCGATAGCGCGGCTCGAACATGTGCAGCGGCAGGTGCATGCCGGGGAACAGCAGCGCCCCCGGCAACGGGAAGATCGACAGCCGCGTGGTAGCGCGCGGGGGGGTGGCGCGCGGGGGGGCGGACTCGGTGGTCATCCGAACAGGATCGCAGACAGGCGGCGTCGCTGTCCAGACACCCACGAGTCCTCGAGCCCGACAACCTCGAACAGTTTCAGCAACTGCGTCCGCGCCGCGCCCTCGTTCCAGTCGCGCTCGGTGGCGATGATGCCGAGGAACGTGTCGGCAGCGGCATCACGGTCGTTCGCCGCCATCTGGCCATTGGCGAGTGCGAACCGGGCCTGCAGGTCGTCGGGGTTCGCCTCGACCGCAGCCAGCAGCGGCGACAGGTCCGCGACCGGCGGGGCCGATTGTGCGAGCGCAAGCGCCGCCTGTGCGCGCGTAATCGCCGGGTCCTTGGCGATCGCCGGATCGAGGTTCGCCAGCCAGTCGCTTGCCTCGTCGAGCTGCCCGGTCGCGACCAGCGCGCGGACGAAGCCGGCATGGACCTGCGGATGCTCGGGCGCGATCTCGGCGATCTCGCGGAAAATGCCGAGCGCGCGCTCGCCGTCGCCCGCGGCCAGCGCCTCTTCGCCCACCGCGATCAGTGGCTCGACGTCAGGCGACGCGTCGGTTGCGCCGGCTTCGATCGGCAGCTGCTTGAGCAACTGGTCGAGGATCACGCGCAGCTGCGATTCGGTACGCGCGCTGGTCATGTCGGCGACGAGCTGGCCCTGGAACATCGCGTAGACGGTCGGGATCGACTTGATCTGGAATTGCGCGGCGATGAACTGGTTCTTGTCGGTATCGACCTTGGCCAGCACGACGCCCTTGTCGGCATAATCGGCGGCGACCTTCTCCAGCGTCGGCGTCAGCGCCTTGCACGGCCCGCACCATTCCGCCCAGAAATCGATGATCACGAGGCTGGTCATCGAGGGTTCGACGACGTCGCGACGGAACGCCTCGACGGCATCCTTCTCCGCGGGGGACATTCCAAGCGTGGCCAAGTTCAACTCCCGTGTGGTTCTAGCGCGCTATCTGGGGGGCGGCGGCGGTGAATGCCACCTCTAGGATGGATAGGTATGCACGACAAATGGGCGGTATCGTCACACGGGGCTAGCCGTCACGCGCTCCACCGCCGGGAACGAGGCGCTTGGCAAACCAGGACCACTGCGCTCTCCGGGCAACGGCGGTACTATTCGCGAGCGCAACTCACGGCCAGCGGATCGCACCGGATCCTCCCCCGCAAGGGGGGGGGGGCGCCGAAGGCGACGGAGGGGGCGGATACGGAACAGAGGTTTTCCTTTCCTCCCCCTCCGTCTGGCAAGCGCCAGCCACCTCCCCCTGGCGGGGGAGGATCGTGAGGTCGAACGGCGATCCGTCGTCAGTGAAAGTCGCGGGACTTAGGGAGGACGCGGACGTCGCGGGGGTGCGTGGCGCGTGGGTGGCGCGCGCGGGCGTCCGGGCTGCGCGTGAGGACCGGGCGGATCACTTCGTCGACGCGCGCGAGCGGTGGCTCCAGCGCGTGATCCTCCGACAGCAGCCGCAGCATCTCGGTGCGATCCTGCACCCGCGACGTCATCAGGTGCGTGACGCCTTCCTCGCTGCGCTGGATCACGCCCTCCAGCACCATCAGTCGCGACGCCATCACCGCGCGGCGGTTCGCCTCGAAATCGCGCGCCCACATCAGCCCGTTGGTGACACCGGTCTCGTCCTCGATCGTCACGAAGATCGCATTGCCCTTGCCGGGGCGCTGGCGGACCAGGACGACACCCGCAACCTTCGCGCGCCGCCCGTCCTTGGTCGCGTTGGCCTGCGCGCTCGACAGGACTCCCTCGGCAGCAAAGCGCGCGCGGAGGAACGACATCGGATGCGCCTTCAGCGACAACCGCGTCGTCTGGTAATCCGCCGCCACCTGTTCGGAGAGCGGCATCGCCGGCAGATGCGCGTCGGGCTCCGCGCCAAGCTCGGGCACCTCTGCCGCCGCAAACAGCGCGAGTTGCTTGGGTGGCGTCCGGCGGACGTCCCACAACGCCTCGCGGCGCTCCTTTGCGACCGAGCGGAACGCGTCGGCATCGGCGAGCAGGTTCATCGCCCGCTGCGGGAGGTTCGCGCGCCGCGCGAGGTCCTCGATACTCGCGAACGGCGCGCCCGCCCTGGCGCTGGCGATCTCGTCCGCCCAATCCTTCCGAAACCCGTCCACTTGCCGAAATCCGAGCCGCAGATCCTCCCCGGCACGGGGAGGGGGACCATCCGCAGGATGGTGGAGGGGGGGCGCCGCAAACGTCCCGCTCGGAAGAGTAGCAACTGCGAACGCGCCGCCCGTAACAGGGATCCCCGCAAGCGATACGTCCGCGGAAGCCCCCCTCCACCCCGCTTCGCGCGGTCCCCCTCCCCGTGCCGGGGAGGATAGACTGTTATCCCATCCGCTCGCGTTCACATCGACCGGCAGCACCGTCACCCCGTGCTCGACCGCATCGCGCACCAGCTGCGCCGGCGCGTAGAACCCCATCGGCTGAGAATTGAGCAACGCGCAGCAGAACACCGCGGGATGGAAGCATTTGATCCACGACGACACATAGACGAGGCGGGCGAACGACAGCGCATGGCTCTCGGGGAAGCCGTACGATCCGAACCCCTCGATCTGCTTGAAACAGCGCTCGGCGAACTCTGCCTGATAGCCCCGCGCGACCATCCCGCCGACCAGCTTGGCCTGGAAATTGTCCATGCCCCCGACCTTGCGGAACGTCGCCATCGACTTGCGCAACTGGTTCGCCTCGTTCGGCGTGAACCCCGCCGCGACGATCGCCAGCTTCATCGCCTGTTCCTGGAACAGCGGCACGCCGTAGGTGAAGCGAAGCAGTTGCTGCAATTCGTCGGGCGGCCCGAATTTCGGATCGGGTGAAGGAAACTCGACCTTCTCCTTGCCGCTCCGCCGCCGGAGATACGGGTGCACCATGTCGCCCTCGATCGGGCCCGGCCGGACGATCGCAACCTGCACGACCAGATCGTACAGCACGCGCGGTTTGAGCCGCGGCAGCATGTTGATCTGTGCGCGGCTCTCGACCTGGAACACGCCGATGCTGTCGCCCTTGCACAGCATGTCGTACACGCGCGGATCCTCGGCGACCGCGATCGTATCGAGCAGGTGATCGCCGTGGCCATGCGCGCGCATCAGGTCGAACGCCTTGCGGATACACGTCAGCATGCCGAGCGCGAGGATGTCGACCTTCATCAGCCCGAGCGCGTTGATATCGTCCTTGTCCCATTCGATGAACGTGCGCTCGTCCATCGCGCCGTTGTGGATCGGCACCATCTCGTCGAGCCGCCCCTGCGTGAGCACGAACCCGCCGACATGCTGCGACAGATGGCGTGGGAATTCGAGCAGCCGGTCGACCATCTCGCGCAGCCGCGCGATCTCGGGATTGTCGACGTCGAACCCGGTCTCGGCAAAGCGCTGTTCCTGGAACCGGCTCGAGAAACTGCCCCATACCGTGCTGGTCAGCCGCTGCGTCACGTCCTCGGTCAGGCCGAGCGCCTTGCCGACCTCGCGCACCGTGCTCTTCGGGCGATAATGGATGACGGTCGCGGCGATCGCGGCGCGGTCGCGACCATAACGGCGGTAGATGTACTGCATCACCTCCTCGCGCCGCTCATGCTCGAAATCGACGTCGATGTCCGGCGGCTCGTCGCGCTCGCTCGACACGAACCGTGAGAACAGCAGGTCGTATTTCATCGGATCCACCGACGTGACGCCGAGCAGATAGCACACCACCGAATTGGCCGCCGACCCGCGTCCCTGGCACAGGATCGGCGGATCGCAGCTCCTCGCGAACCGGACGATGTCGTGCACGGTCAGGAAATAATAGGCGTAGTTCCGTTCGCGGATCAGCGGAAATTCCTCGTCGAGCAGCGTGTGCATTTTTGCAGGGATGCCGTCCGGGTATTTCGCCCGCGCCGCCTCAAGGACGAGGTGTTCGAGCCAGTCCTGCGCAGTCCAACCTTCCGGCACTGGCTCATGTGGATATTCGTATTTCAGATCCTCAAGCGTGAAGGCGATCCGCGATAACAGCCTTGCGCTCTGCGCGACCGCGTCGGGACGGTCGCGGAACAGCCGGGCGATCTCCTCTTCGGGCTTCAGATGCCGCTCGCCATTCGCTGCGAGCCGCCGCCCCGCCTTGTGGATCGTCGTCCGCTCGCGGATGCAGGTGACGATATCGTGCAGGTCGCGGTCGTCGGGATAGGCATAGAGCGCATCGGTGGTCGCCAGCACGGGCACACCCGCCGCATCCGCGATCCGACCGAGCCGCGCCAGCCGTCGCCGATCGCGGCCGCCGCGCGGCATCGTCACGCCCAGCCACACAGACTCCGCCCCCAGCCGCCTGACCGCGCGCAAGACCGTCGCCAGATCGCGCGTCCGGTGTTCTGGCAGGCGTCGTTCGGGCAGGGCATCCCCCTCCGGCAGCGGCGACACCGGCGTCGCGCCGCGCGCGCTGCTCTCGGGCATCACCACCAGCAGCAGGTCGGCGTGATGCGCGATCAGGTCGCCGAGCCCGAGAATGCACCCGCCCTTTTCGGCGCGACGGTTGCCGACCGTCAGCAAGCGAGTCAGCCGCCCCCAGCCGTGCCGCGTCGCGGGGTAGGCGACGATGTCCGGCGTGCCGTCCTCGAACACCAGTCGCGCGCCGACCACCAGCCGGAAATCGACCGGCGGCATCGCCATTCCGAGCAGCGCGTCTTCGGCCTTCTTCAACGCCAGATGCGCGCGGACCACGCCGGCGACGGTGTTGCGGTCGGCGATGCCGATTCCGCAGAGCTTCAGCTGCACCGCGCGGCCGACCATCGCGCCGGCATCGCTCGCGCCGTCGAGGAACGAGAAATTGGTCGCGGCGACGAGTTCCGCGAACCCGGTCATGGCGTCGCTCTGCTCACGCGAAGACGCCGTGGAGGTACCAGCGCGGCGCTTCCATCTCGGTGTACAGGCCGTGGCGGAAGATCCAGAAGCGGCGGCCGCGGCGGTCCTCGATCCGGTAGTAATCGCGCGTCGGGATATCCTGGCGCCGCCACCATTCGCCCGCGATCCGCTCCGGCCCTTCGCTGTGCGCCACGTCGTGGACGGTGCGACGCCAGCGGAACCGGTGCGGCGGGCCGTCGGGGACCTCGGCCATCATCGATTCGATCGGCTGCGGCGGATCGAACAGGTAGATCGGCCGGAGCGGCGGTTCACCGGTTTCAGGCGCGATCCAGGGCGTCGGGGCTGGGGCCTCGGCGGCGGGCAGCATCAGCTCGGCCTGTTCGGGAATATGACTGTCGCGGGCTGAAAACCGGCGCACGCGTGCCCGACCCAGCCGCGTACCGAGCTGGTCGACGAGCTGCGCGACGTCTCCCTTCTGCGCCTCGCCGCCCTCCAGCTTCAATTGCGACGCATCGAGCCGCTCGGCGAGCGCCACGTCCAATCGGACCAGATCATAGCCGAACCCCGGATCGAGCGGGTCGGCGAGGCTGTCGATCCGTTCGCGGAACAGCCGCATCAAGAGCGCGACGTCGCGTATCGGCTGGCCAGTCTCGATCCTGAGCCGCTGGACCAGCCCGTCGGCACGGAACAGCCGCACTTCCCATCGACGCCCGCCTTCGTGGCGTTCGGCCAGTTGTTCTGCGGCTTCGGCGGCGAGTTCCGCGATCACCTCCAGCGCATATTCCGTGCGCGCGATCGGTTCGGCGAAGCGCCGTTCGACACCGATCTTGGGCACCGTCCGCCGCGCGACGATCGGCCCCTTCACGCTGCCGTCGAGCCGGCGGATCATCATCGCCGCTTCCTCGCCGAACCGCGCGGCGATCGTCGCGAGCGGCCGCGCCATCACGTCGCCGACCGTCTTCAGCCCCGCGCGCGACAAGGCAGTGGTCGCATCCTCGTCGAGGCCCAGCGCCGCCACCGGCAACCGCTTCACCGCACGCTTTTCATCCGGAGCCGGTGCCCCCGCATAGCGCGCGAGCGCCCGCGCCGTGTCGGGTGTGTCGCCGAACGCATGCCGCACCAGCAGCCCGCGCCGCGCGAGGCGTTCCTCGAGATCGGCCGCCAAGCGCCGCTCGCCCTCGAACTCGTGCACGCAGCCGGCTATATCGAGGATCAGCCCGTCGGGCTCGTCGAGCGCGACCGACGGCGTGTAGCGCTGGCACCCGTCCGCGAGCCGCTCGAGCCATTCGTGATCGGCATGCGCGTCGTGCTCGTAGACCTCGAGTTCCGGTACCTGCGCGCGCGCATCGGCCAGCGTCAGGCCGGGAACGAGCCCCGCGCGCATCGCCTCGCGGTCGAGCGCCTTCAGCCGGACTCCACCCGACACCGTCTCGACGAACGCGATCGGCGTCTCAGCCCGTCCGACGAACAGATGCGGGCGCATCGTCCGCAGTCGCTCGATCGGCAACCACGGGAACACTAGCGCCAGATAGCGTCTCGGAATCCCCGAACTCGACGGTCTTGTCGAAGGCGGTTTGGTCGAAGATGTGCGCGTCACGGTTCCACTCCACGCGCCAGCGGAGCCCGGCCTGGCCTCCGCGTCGACGCAGCAATTCGATGTCGAAGGCAGGTTTGCCCGGTGCGTCGGCTTCCAGCGGTCGCGAGCGACACGCGGCGACCCGCCAGCGCGACGCGGCCGCACTCGGCACCGGTTCGGCACCGACGCGCAGATTAAGTATCGTCACGCCCGAGGCTTCGGCCGCCAGCATCAGCCGCCGCGTCGCGGTCAGGTCGATCCCCGGTGCGCGGCCCCAGGATTCCATCACCAGCGTACCGAGCCCGTGGCAGCGCGCGGCGTCGGCGGCAGCACGCAGCAAACTCGCCTCGTCGTCGACCAGCCCGAGCACCAGCGCGGTCACGTCGAGCCCCATCTCGACCAGCCCGGTCGCGTGCAAGCGCCCGCCCTGCCGCTCGCTCGCCTCGGTCCTGAGCCACATCACCGGCGCCGCGCGCGCCGCCAGCAGCGTCGCGACCGCGAACCCCGCGCCGCTCGCCGAATCGTCGACGCTCGCGAAAATCTCGTGCAACTGCGCCTTCGCCATACCCTGCGTCAGCCAGGCATCGTCGGGCCGGCCATCCCCCTGGGTCGGCATCCCGGTCGTGGCGATCCGCTTCAGGCGGGCGATCAGGGCGGACGACTCGTTCACAACTGTTCTTGTAATGTTCTAGTACCGGAGTCGCCAAGCGGAATCTCGTTTGCGTCGAAATTCACGCGAATGTCGAAAAGGCGCTTGCCGTCCCCGAAACACCGGGCTAACAGCGCGCCTCACCCAGTCACCGTGTCGCTTCAGACCGGAGACATAGGCGCCAGAGCGGGCGTAGCTCAGGGGTAGAGCACAACCTTGCCAAGGTTGGGGTCGAGGGTTCGAATCCCTTCGCCCGCTCCAGTTTTCTTACGAAAACCAGTAGGTTAGCGCCGATCGCGCCGACCTTTTCCGCGAAACTCTCGAATTTAGTTTCGCCCGGATTCCCGCCCCCTGTCACCGTTTTGAAGAATTCCCTTCGAACGACGGTTCTAGCTTGTGCTTAGCTATCATCGATAGGGTTCGCTGAACGGCGCCGACCACGCGCTGCACGCTGCAAATGGTGCAGGTAGGACCGCACCGCCATGACAGGTCGCTGGCGTGGTGCATCTTCGGCTTCGGAATACCTCGGGCCGACATGCGTATCGGTGGCATCGACGCGACAAGCGTATCCGTAATGGACCATCAGGCAGCGATAATTTGCAGTCTTCCCGAAATGCGTATCAAGCTACGCCGTCATCACGCCAATAGATCGAACACGTGGCGCAGGAGGGGGTAGTCATAGCGTGAGTACGCCATACACCTATATCAAACGATATTTGTTCGATGATCGCAAGTTGCGCGAACGTGGTTTACGCGAAATGGTAAGAAGCTTGCGCGATGGCAGGCTGGTGGCAATGACCGGCTCGATGAGTACCGAAGCGCTGGGGTATTTCTCCTGGCAGGAGATGTGTCGTGAGTTTGCCATCGTCGCAGAAGCGGTGAAAGCGGCCTTCAGCAAAGATTTTCTTACGCTGAAGGGCGAGACCGAGCGGCAGGTCGCGCAATATTTCGACAGTATCGACGACCATGTCGCGGCGTTGAAAATTCTGGCGAATGGCGGGTGGGGCATCGATCCACGCGTCCATTTCAACATTATCCGCGAAGCCTTTTCCGCGATCGGCGCGATGTTCGTCGCTGCCGGACTGACGCGCGAGGCGGGTCGGACGGGCGAGACGCGGATGTTGCCGCGCGCCGATTTCGACGAACACTTCGCGGCCCGGTTTCGCGCACCCGATGTTCAGGTCCGCGCGCAGGGCAAGGCGTCGGCGCTGGCTCCGCTGATCGACAGGCTGGGGATCACGCGCTTCGTCACGCTCAATTACGATCTCGAACTCGAACGCGCGCTCATGCTGACCCGCGAGGAACGCGCCGAACTGACGCTTTCCGAAACGCAGGCGGCGGCCGCGCTACGCGATGGGGGCGACGCGCTACGGCCGCGAATGCTTGGTTTCATGGACTTCACCGGACCGCCCGAGGAGCAGCGTGCGGTATCGTGCGACCAGCTCAAGCGCCTGACTCGCGTGCGGAGCGATGGAATATCCGTCGAGAGCGACTGGCTGGATCGCGAACGACCGGACCGGCTGCTCGAATTCGCGATCGGGTCGAGCGAGATCGATCGGCACGTTCTCCATCTTCATGGCCGCGCCGACCAGCCCGACTCGATGCTCGTCGATATCCGCGATTACGACCGCCTCTACCGGCGAGACGATCTGTCGAAGAATCCGTTCGAACACGGACTGCGCGCGCTGTTTGCGGGCAACCCGGTGCTGTTCGTCGGGCTGGGCATGAACGAAACCGAGATCAACGCGACGCTCCAGGAATTCGTCAGCGACAGCCCGTATCGGCGCAGCACGCCCGCCTTCCTGCTGTGGAACACCACCGAATTCATCGACGACACCACCAGACCGGAGGTGCTGGCGAGGGAAATGCGGATGAAGCGGCTGGATTTCCTCCAGCGGCTCGGCGTCTTCGTGATTTTCGACGAGGATCTGGTGTGGCCGGAGCGGGGCGAAGAAGGCCCTGGTGGACCGGTCGAGTTCCGCCGGAAGTTCAAGGCCCTGGTCCAAAAAGGGAAGGCGCAAGGTGCCGACGGCGCGGCGATCGATCGCGAGATACGCGCGCTGAAACTCGATGCGCTGCACGCGATGATCGAGGGCCTGCCCGACACGACCGCCAAGGTCGGATTGCTCAGTTCGCGCAACGGCAAGGCATGGCGATCGATCGCCGCCCGGGCCCAGGCGACGTGCGACCAGCCGGTGCGGCTATGGGGCACGCCACGACTCGCGGCGCGGGCGCTGGGGCATTTCTTCACGCCGTCGACGGGCGAGGTCGACCAGGGCAAGCCGCGGACCGAACTAAGCTTCCGCCGGGTCGAGCCGCCGCAGTCCGCCGCAACGACGTCCGACCATGTGATGGTGGGCATCGCCGCTCCGGGGTTCGGACGTGGCCTGCTCGCGGAATGGATCGTCCAGCACGACGTTGCCACCTTGGGGCCGTGGCAGTTCGCCACGACGCGAAAATGCGATCGCCTGCTGGTGAATGTCGGCTTCAGCTACGATAGCGACGCGCTGCTTTCGGGTATTGCCGAATTCCTCAAGACGCGTGCCGGCCTGGCGGGCTCGTCCGAAAGCCGCGAGTTGCTGTTCGCGCGCGGCAGCGTGTTCCGGACCAAGACCGATGTGCTGATCGTGCTGAACGGGATCGACCGCTTCTTCGGCGTCGAGGGTACGCCGCTCAGCGCCGAGTTCGATCATCTGCTCCGTTCGGTCCTGCAGCGCGACAGACGCGGCGATGCGGGGGGCAAAGGCGATGCGGGGGACGAAGGCGATGCGGGGGACGAAAAGGTCCGCTGGCTCCTGCTCGGGACGGACCGGGTCCGGCGCTACTTCCGGTCGCTCGGCGTGGCGACGACGCTGTTGAGCGGGGCCGACACCGCGTCCGCCGTCGCGCCGGCGACACTGCCGAACCGGGCGCTCGCGTCGAAATATCTCGACGGTATCCGCGGCGCGTTCGAAGCGAAGACGATCGCTATCGACCTGGCGGCCCATGCCAAGATGGCTGATGCCGAAGGGTTCGGGCGCGAGACCGTCAGGCGCGCTTTTTTCGCCGCCTATCTGTCGCCCCATGCGCTCGAGGCGGCCTGCAGCGACGATCCGCTGCTCGATGCGACGATCGCGCTCGAGATTTTGCGCGCGATGGCGTTCATCGGCTGGCCGACCGAAACCGTGACCTTGTACCATGTTCCCAAGATCGCGGCCTTGCTGCGGCGGCAGGCGGGGCAGGCTGGGCAAGATGGAGGGGCCGTGCTGAAGGCCCACATGACCATGCTGCATGCGCTTGGCCTGGTCATCGCGGTCACGTCGTTCGACGCCGAAAGCCATATCACCGGCGCATGTCAGGGCGCAGTCCCGTCGCTGATGGTTTCGGACGCCACCCGTTTCGGGCTGCACCGTGCGCTCGCCACGGAAATGCGCGAACGGCACGGCATCCCGCTCTCGGAAGCCAAGCTGTCGAGCACCTTCAACATGTCGCTCTTCGCCGCGCAGCCGGCCGACGACTACATGCCCGAGCCGCAATTCCACGACGAGCTCGGCCAGCTCGTCGACCGGCTGATCGGCGCGTGGCGCGATGCGCCCTGTGGCAGGCCGACCAGTTGGCAGGACGTAAAGCTGACCACCGCCAATATCGACGCCATCACCGGCGCGCCGTTGCACGCACCGATCACGTCGGACGAGTTCGCCAGCCTGTGCAGCCCGCGTAGCGTGTCGTGTCTGCGCGCGGCGCTGGCGGTTATCCGCGGCTATTATTCGACCAGCAACTTGCTCTCGCTCGATCTGAACGACCGGTTGGTGACCGAAACGCGCGATGGCGCGCTGACCGAGCATGCCGATCGCCTCGACCGTCTGTTGCGAGGGTTCGGCACGATCGCGAGCGCGCGCGAGCAGGCGCACACGCAAAACCGCAGCACGGCCGACATCAAGGCGATGGGTGCCGAACCACTCTATCCCGACGATCTGGTGTGGCTGCACAACGAGCGCGGGGTGGTGAAGCTCGCGCAAGGCGATCTTTACGGCGCACGGCGTTCGCTGATCCTCGCGCTCGACGCCAACGCGAAGGGTGTCGAGTTCAGCCATCACGGTCACAATTGGCGGCGGATCACGCTCAATCTGGTCGGCGTGCTCATCGAACGCGGGCGGTTGCCGACCGCCGAAGGCCGGCTCGACGATATCGAGGCCTCGATCGACCATGCCGTCTGGCGGCACCCGGCGCCGAGTGGCGTCGTCGGCAGCACCAGCCGGACTGCGGCGATCCTCGCGCGCTATGGCGGACAGGACGGCTATATCGACGACTGTCTGAGCGAAGATTACACCAGCGAGGAGATCCTGATGACCGGCCTCGTCACCGGCTATCGCGGACTGATCGCGCAGCACCGCGGTCATATCAAGACGGCGGAGGGGCTGTACGTACGCAGCATTTCGGTGCTCCGGCGGATGGGGGAGCGGCGCGCCTATGCGTTGTTCCAGCGGCATTATGCTTCGCTGCGCCGCTTCGGCAAGGATCAGGACGACAGCATCCGGCAGATCGAGATCGCGATCGCCGCGGCCGATGCCGCGCACCAGGTCGATATGTCGTATCGCGCGCGTCTGCTGCGCGCCGATCACGTCCGACACCGCGGGCCGGACGCGCTCACCGAGCGACGCGAAGCGCTGGGCGACATCAACCGGGCGGTGCGCTACGCCGCGCTGACCGATTCCTATCGCGTGCGGATCGAGGCCGGATCGAGCCTCTCCCGGATGATGCTGCACAGCGGGGAGTTCGATGCCGCCTTGAAACACGCGACCGATGCGCTCGCGGTCGCCTGCCGGTTCGGCCACAGCCTCCACAAGCTGTCGTTGAGGGTGCAGATTGGCGACATCCTGATCCAGCGCGGCGATCCGAAATCGGGCAACGCGCTGTTGGACCGGGCGTTGAGCCTGGCGACGCGGATCGGCTATCAGCGGATCGTCGAACGCGTCCAGCGCGCCCGCGCGCACGAGGCGACCCCGGCGCCGGCAAAACGCGGCGACCAATGACCCGAGCCCATCGCGATCTGGATGCACCCCCAGCGCATTGCCCGGGGGCGCGACAGGATGATCGGCATGTACGGATTTGCGGTCGAGGGGACCGTGGCGGTGTTCGGGGAGCCGGTTGACCACGTCTGTTTCGTGAAGGACCGGTATCGTTTCGATATCGGCACGATAGCGGCGTCGGGCTGCACTGCCGCGGACGGTCTGCCGGCGCGGGGCGCGTAGCACGCAGCACGCAGGACGCAGCACGCGGGATGGCGGCTGCCTGGCGTGTCGGGCGGCGGATAAGGCCCTGACGGGGGGCATGTGAACACGGGTGCTTGCGAGGGTTCGCACCGCATCCTACGCACGTGCCATCGCATCGAAGGAACGCCTGTTGTCCGTCAAACTGGTCATTGCCGCTCTACTGTCCACTACGCTCGCCGCAGCTACGGTCTCTGCCACCGCGACCGCGCAGGCGCTGCCGCCGCCGACCGCGCAACCCGGCGAGAGCGCGGACGATGCGCGGCTCAAGCGACTGTTCTACGACAGCGACGAGGCGAGCCTGAAGCGCAATCCGATCGAGGGCATTTTCCGCGGCGACCTGCGCTATGCCGACCGGCTCGGCGACTATCTGACCGACGCGTATCTCGCCGCCGAACGCGCGGCGATCGACCATAACCTGGCCGCGCTGAAGACGATCGATCGCACCAGGCTGACCGCGACTGACCAGATCGCCTATGATGTTTTCAAGACCCGCAACGAGACCGATCTGGCGGGCTATGCGCCGGCGATCCTCAAGGTCCAGCGCGACCTGCCGATCGATCATTTCAACGGGTTCCAGACCTTCTATCCGGATCTCGCGTCGGGCAAGGGCGGCGCGCCGTTCAAGACGCTCGTCGACTACGAGAACAATCTGAAGCGCAATGCGCAATATGCCGCGGTGCTCGATCGCGCGATCGGGCGGTTCCGTCAGGGCATGAGCGACAAGATCGTCCAGCCCAAGCTGGTCGTCACCAACATGATCCAGGAGTTCGACAATCTCATCGCCGAAGGCGTCGAGGGGTCGACCTTCTACGGCCCCGTGAAGACCTTCCCCGCGACGATCTCCGCCGCCGACCAGGCGCGCCTGAAGGCGGCCTATGCGAAGCAGATCCGCGACGTCATCACACCCGCGCACCAGCGGATGCGCGACTTCCTCGCCAAGACGTACCTGCCGGTCGCGCGCGACACGGTCGGGCTGTCGGCGCTGCCTGGCGGTGACGCGTATTACACCTATCTGATCCGGCAGAGCACGACGCTGCCGATGACCGCCGAGCAAGTCCATCAACTGGGCCTCTCCGAAGTGGCGCGCATCCTGAAGGGCATGGAGGCGCAGAAGCAGGCGGTCGGGTTCAAGGGCGATCTGCCGGCGTTCTTCACCTTCCTGCGTACCGACAAGCAGTTCCAGCCGGCGTCGGTCGATCAGTTGCGTGACGGCTATCGGGCGATCGAAAAGCGCATCTATCAGCGTATCCCCGAGCAATTCTCGCTGACGCCGAAGACCACGCTCGAAATCCGCCCGGTTCCTGCGTTCAAGGAGAAGACCGAGGCAGGCGGCTCGTATCAGGGCGGTACGCCGGACGGATCGCGGCCCGGCGTGTTCTACTACAATACCTACGACCTGCCCTCGCGCTACATGTGGGAGATGGAGACGCTGTTCCTGCATGAGGGCGTGCCGGGGCATCATTTCCAGATCAGCCTCGCGCAGGAAAACACCGCGCTCCCGGCCTTCATGCGGTTCGGTGGCAACACCGCGTACGTCGAGGGCTGGGCGCTGTATGCCGAGAGCCTGTGGAAGGAACTCGGGATGGAGACCGATCCGTATCAGCGGATGGGCGGGCTGAACGACGAGATGCTCCGTGCGATGCGGCTGGTGGTCGACAGCGGCATCCACGCCAAGGGTTGGACGCGCGACCAGGCGATCGACTACATGCTCGCCAATTCGCCGATGGCGCGGACCGATGCGACCGCCGAGGTCGAGCGTTACATCGCGATTCCGGGGCAGGCGCTCGCCTACAAGATCGGCCAGCTGACGATCGCGCGGACCAAGGCCAAGGCGCAGGCCGCGCTCGGCGCGAAGTTCGATCCGCGTGATTTCCATGCGCAGGTGCTCGATACCGGCTCGCTGCCGATGCCGGTGCTCGAACGCAAGATCGACGCCTGGATCGCCGCTGGCGGTGGTGCGGCCAAGTGATCGCGCGCTTCGTCACTGCATTCGCCGCAACGTGCCTGCTCGCCGCACCGATCGCGGCACAGGAGAAGAAGGAGACCTCGACCGTCGAGAAGAAGGTCGACGACGAGGTCAAGTTCCCGCCGCTGCCCGCCGACAAGACGGTGCGCCAGTCGGCGTCGATCGGCGGCCGGAGCATCGCCTACGATGCCACCATCGGCACGATCTCGGTGCGCGACGACAAGGGCAAGGAGATCGGCCAGGTCGTCTACACGTCCTATGTCGCCACGGGCTCCGATAAGGGCGAAGGCGCTACAAACCGCCCGGTGACGTTCGCGTTCAACGGCGGACCCGGCGCATCGTCGGTGTATCTCAACCTCGGCGCGGTCGGCCCCAAGCGCGTCCAGTTCGGCGCACAGGGCAACGCGCCGTCCGACGCGCCGATCACCACCGACAATCCCAACAGCTGGCTCGACTTTACCGATCTCGTCTTCATCGATCCGGTCGGCACCGGCTTCAGTCGCAGCCTGGTCGACGAGGACAAGACCAAGAAGGCGTTCTACGCCAACGATCCCGACATCAAATACCTGTCGAAAGTGGTCTACGACTGGCTCGTGAAGGCCGGGCGGTTGCGATCGCCCAAATACGTGATGGGCGAAAGCTATGGCGGCTATCGCGCGCCGCGGATCGCGTACGAACTCCAGTCGCAGATCGGCGTCGGGGTCAACGGGATCGTCATGGTCTCGCCGTATCTCGATCCCGCGTCGGGCGACGGTGCGACCGCGTTGTCGCCGCTGCCGTGGATGATCGACCTCCCGTCGATGGCGGCGGCGCATCTCGAGCAACAGCATCAACTGACCCCCGCGGCGATGGTCGACGTCGAGGCGTACACCCGTGGCGCCTTCGCAACCGACCTGCTGCGCGGGCGGACCGATCCGCAGGCGGTGTCGCGGCTCGTCACCAACGTCAGCCGCCTGACCGGGCTCGATCCGGCGCTGGTGCAGAAGATGGGCGGGCGGGTCGATTCGGCCACGTTCCTGCGCGAGATCCACCGCGCCGACGGGACGATCGGCAGCGTCTACGACTCGAACGTTACCGCGTTCGATCCCTTCCCGTGGTCCGCGCAGCGCCAGTCGAACGACCCGATCCTCGACGCGCTGATCGCGCCGACGACCAGCGCGATGGTCGATTTCGTCACCCGCGTCGTTGGGTGGAAGACCGACGCGCGCTATCATGCGCTGTCGTACGAAGTGAATTCGGCATGGGATCGCGGCAAGCCCGACGACACGCCTGTCACCGACCTGCGCAAAGCGATCGCCAACGATCCGAAGATGGCGGTGATGATCGTCCACGGCTGGGACGACCTGTCCTGCCCGTTCTTCGCCTCCCGCCTGATCGTCGACCAGATGCCGAGTTTTGGCGCGGCGGAGCGCGTGAAGCTCAACGTCTATCCGGGCGGGCACATGTTCTACAGCCGCGAGGACAGCGGCGCGGCGTTCAAGCGCGACGCGCGGGCGATCTACGCGCGGTAGCGGCCGAACCTGCCGATCCGGTGATTCCATGCCGGCGGCGCTGCGTGGAACGCTGTGGCGCGTGACTCGCTGTAGCGGCATGGACGTTCCTGTCCGCGGAGTTGCCGGATGATTGAAACCACGTCGCGCGCGAACATCACCCAGACGCCTGTTGCCAAAGGCCTTTCGCCGCTCGCCGCGCTGGCCACGATCGGCGTGGTGCTCGGCGTCAGTGCCGTGGTCGGCCGCCGCAATGCGCCCGACCGCACGCATCCCGGAATTCGGCGCTGGTACCGTCGGCTCGACAAACCGGGCTTCACCCCGCCCGATGCGGCATTCGGAGCGGTCTGGCCGGTGCTGGAGACCGGGTTGGCAGTCGGCGGATACCGGCTGCTGCGCGCGCCGTCCGGCCCGACGCGCGACGCCGCCGTCGGGCTCTGGCTGCTGAACACGGCGATGGTCGGCGGCTGGACGCAGCTGTTCTTCCGCAAGCGCCAGCTAGGCGCGAGCGCGGTGGCCTCGGGCGCGATGGTGGCGACCGGCGCAGCCTATGTCGCGACCGCCGCCCAGGTCGACCGGCCCGCGGCCGCGGCCGGCGTGCCGTTCGTCGCCTGGTTAGGTTTCGCCACGCTGCTCGCCGAACGCATCTGGCGCGACAATCCGGCCGATGGGCGATGAGCCGCGTGACCGTCTGGCACGACGGGAACTGTCCGCTCTGCCGGCGCGAGATCGCGATCATGCGACGGCTCGATCGGCGTGGCCGGATCAATTTCGTCGATGCCACCGGCGCGGCGGACTGCCCGCTCGATCGCTCCGAACTGCTGGCGCGGTTTCATGCGATGGAGGACGGCACGCTGCTGTCCGGTGCGGCGGCGTTCGCCGCGATGTGGCGCGCGATCCCGGTGCTGCGGCCGATCGGCCTGCTGGCGCGGCATCGCCCGGTGCTCGGTCTGCTCGAGCGCGCGTATCTGCGGTTCCTCAAGGTCCGGCCGCGCCTGCAACGCTGGTTCGGCAAGCAGGAAGCGCAGGCATGAGACCGCAACCCGATCCGGTCGCGCCCGATCCAGTAGGGCCGGGACAGGAGAGCGTCTGGCGCTATCCCCGCCCCGCGATCGCCGAGCGAAGCGACCGGCACATCCGCATCGTCCATGCGGGCATCACCGTGGCCGAGACCCGTGCCGCGGTCCGCACGATCGAGACGAGTCACCCGCCAAGCTGGTACATCCCGCCGGACGCCATAGCACCCGGGGTGCTCCGCCGATCGACCCGCCGCTCGTTCTGCGAATGGAAGGGCGAGGCGCGATACTGGCATATCGAGGTCGGTGGTGCCACGTTCGCCGACGTCGCCTGGAGTTATCCCAACCCGACCCCCGCCTTTGCCATGCTGCGCGATCACCTCGCATTCTACGCCGGTCCGTTCGACCTGTGCACGGTGGATGGCGAGCGCGTGCGGCCGCAGCCGGGCGGCTTCTACGGCGGGTGGATCACGTCCGACCTCGCCGGTCCGTTCAAGGGCATACCGGGCAGTATGGGATGGTGAGCGGCTCGCTGCCCCCCGGCCTTGCGCTGCCTCACGCTCTCGCCGACTGGCGCGAGGCGCCCCGCGTCCGCGCGATGAACGATCGCCCGATCGTCACCGACGCGCGATACGTGCTGTGCTGGCTCCAGCAGGCGTTGCGCGCGCGGGACAACCCGGTGATCGACGCCGCGGTCCGGCTCGGCAATGCGCTGGGCTTGCCGGTGCTGGTCTATCACGGCGTGCGCGAGGATTATCCTTACGCGTCGGACCGGCTGCACCAGTTCATCCTCGGCGCCAGCCGGGATCTCGCGGCCGGCTGTCGCGAACGCGGCCTCGCCTGCGTCCGGCATGTCGACCGCGACGGTCACCGCGAAAAGGGGCTCGTCTACCGCCTGGGCGCCGACGCTGCGGCACTGGTGCTGGAGGATCAACCGACCTTCGTCGCCCGCTGGCAGAGCGAGCGCGTCGCGTCGCGGATCACGATCCCCGTCTACGCGGTCGACGCCGCCTGCCTGGTGCCGCCCACGGTGCTGGGGGACGGCATCGCAGGCCGGTCGGGGTTCCTGGGTCGTCACGAACCCGCGCGGGCGGCGTGGATCGATGCCGAGGACGAACAGGCCAAGATCGCCCCCTACGACGCCGCGCTGCCGTTCACGCCGGACTCGCTCGATGGCGACCTCGACGCGCTAATCGCGACGCTCGATATCGACCACAGCCTGCCGCCGAGCCCGGCCTTTCCTGCCGGGCGCGGGGCGGCCGAGGCGCGGTTGCAGCGGCTGATCCGCGACGTCCTGCCCGGCTATGCCACGACGCGCAACGACGCGACCCGGCGCGAGGGCGCGAGCGGCCTGTCGCCCTATCTGCATTTCGGCGTGCTCGGCCCGCGCGAGGTGATGCGGGCGGTCGCGGCCGCGCAGTCGGGGGGCGGGGGCGGAGGAAAGGGCGGGGGACAGGTCGGGGCGCGACACGCCACCAAGTTCGCCGACGAACTGCTCGGCTGGCGCGAATGGTTCCAGTATCAAGCGCGCGGACTGGCGGCGCCCGAGCGCTACGACCGTGTCGCCGGCTGGGCGCGGGCGACGCTGGCGGACCATGCGGACGACCCGCGGCCGGATATCGAGAGCCTGGCATCGCTGCTGCGCGGCGAGACGCGCGACCAGAGCTGGAACGCCTGCCAGCGCCAGTTCCTCCGCTTCGGATGGATGCACAACAACCTCAGAATGTACTGGGCGAAGCGGATCATCGCGATGACCCCCGATCCCGAGACCGCCTGGGCGACCGCCTGCTATCTCAACGATCGGCTGAGCCTGGATGGCCGCGACCCGTCGACCTACGGCAATATCGCGGCGATGTTCGGCGGCGCACCCGGCGATTGCGAACGCCCGGTCTATGGCCGTGTCGCGACCCGCGGCGATGGCTCGACTCGCGCGCGCGACGGCGGCGACGCCTGGCTCGCCAGGGCCGCCTCGCGACCCGTACCGGCCGTCACCGTCCCCGCCGACGTCCCACGTGAGCGCTACCTGCGGGACTGACGAACAGACTGCGGTCCCGTGCCGATGATCGTCCGGAAACCAGGTCGAATCGCCCGGCGATCACGCACCGACCAGGCGCTGCTGCGTCACCGGTTGCCAAGACCGCCCATCGCGCGGAGGTATTCCGGCGGTGGGCAGCGCTTGATCAGACGCTGACGTGCATCTCGGCCAAGGCATGATGGCTCATGTCGAGCCAGGCGGCACGATTCCAGGCGGCATGATCGACGGCCTGGGTCGCGTCGGTGGCCGACGGGTCGACAAAGGCACTGGGGCGCACGGCCGATGTTGTCGCGCCATCGTCGAACACGCTGTCGGCCTGCGCCACCGTCGTCGTGGCGGCGGATGCACCACCGCCGATCCGGATGCCGTCGATGATGTCGGCGGCCTTCAGCGAGAAATGCTCGGCGCTCTGCGAGAATTCGAACAGCAGTGCGCCCTTGGTCAGGCCCTTGTCGAGCTGGTCGACCCAGAAGGCACGGCCCGCCGCATCGGGACCGCGATCGAGCGTGTTCTGGTACATGAAGTCGACCAGCTGGCCGCTGGTCTTGCCCGCGATCGCCGCGGTGAATTCGGTCGACGCCGCAAACTCGTTGGAGACCTGCGCCAGCGTCCGCGCGCCCATTTTTACCTGCTCCGACCAGAAAGTCAGGCCGCCGGCATCGGGCAGGCGGCCGGTGAAGCTGTCGTACAGCAACGCGACGGCCTGGTAGGTGTCGTCGGTGTCGAAATACCCCTTGCCGACTTGGTCGGCGGTCAGCGTGCGGTGCTCGGCGCTTTCCGAGAAGTCGATCAGCATGCTGCTGCGCGACAGCCCGCCATTAAGTTGCGCCGTCCAGAAGCTGCCGCCGGCAGGATCCGCACCGCGGCCAAGCGCCTGCTGGTAGACATAGTCGACGAACGCCGCGTTCGACAGCGTGCCGGTCGCGGCCTGGAATTCGGCGCTGTTGAGGAAGTCGGTGGCCACCGTATTGAGCGTCGCGCCCTGATCTTGGATCCGGTCGAGCCAATATTCGAGTCCGATCGGGTCCGTACCACGCTGCAACACCGTGTCGTACAGACGCGTCACCTGCGCACCGACGCTGTCGGCATCGGCGACATACGTCCCGTCGGCGAAGCTCACGATCTCGATGCCGGTCAGCGTGTCGCGACCCTCATCCGATCCTCCGTTGAGAATGATGGAGGTGTTTGAAATCTGCGCGGCATAGGCCCGAAAGACGTTCGTGTAGCTTGTCCGATCGAACCCGGCTCCACCTTCGATAAGGTCATTGCCCGCACCGCCCGAGAACGTATCATTGCCGGCGAGGCCCTGCAGGATGTTATCCTGGCCATTGCCGATCAGGCGGTCGTCGAAAGCGGTTCCCCGGATCCCCTCGATGCTTTGCGCCGCTGAAAATTCGGCTTGTCCAATCGTCGAAATCCGCGTCGCCAGATTCGCGTCGAGCCCGCGCGATTGATCC
The DNA here is from genome assembly GCF_040407565.1 of Sphingomonas faeni. Lineage (GTDB taxonomy): Bacteria > Pseudomonadota > Alphaproteobacteria > Sphingomonadales > Sphingomonadaceae > Sphingomonas > Sphingomonas faeni_F. Next base: position 65,561 of record NZ_JAPZPR010000006.1, on the reverse strand, counting down.
TCGAACGACAGCATATCGAGGCCCTGGCCGCCGTCGATCACCGAACTGCCAAGGAATGCGACGATCACGTCATTGCCAGCGCCGCCATCGAAGACATTGTTGCCGCCGCCACCGTTCAGAAGGTCGTCGCCGGCGCCGCCTCGCAGGATGTCGTCGGCCGTTCCGCCGCGCAACGTATCGGCACCATTGCCGCCATCCAAGGTGGATCCGACACTCGCCGAAATAGTGACCGGCGCACCCGGTATCGAGACGTGGAGTGAAAATGCCCCGCCGACTGGCGCTGCGCTGCTGCCATATTCGACGACCCGGGCAAAATACTCACCTGGCGTCGTCACCGCGTATGTCAGGTTGGATTCCAACAGGCTCGTGCTGCCCGGGTCTTGAACCGGGCTGTCATCGTTGGACGCGATCAACAGACCGGCTGAATCATATAGATAGAGATAGGTGTCGAAGCTGGCTCCGTCGATATCGAGCGCGATCGTACCGGCTGCGCCCACTGTAAACCTGAACCATTCCGCGTCGCCATCCGAGGACGCGCGAACGGTGGCATGGGGAATCGTCGTGGAGTTTGCGATCGTGGTGTCGGCCGCCAACGATATCCAGTTGTTCAGCGAAACGGCCTGGGATTGTGTGGAATTCGCTTCGCCAGCAGGCTTGACGCGCGCCGGCGCACCAATGCCGCCGATCCCGGCAACCAGAACGTCGTTACCGTCCATACCGTAGATCTGGTCGCTGCCACCATTGCCGGAGATGTAATTATCGGCCGCGTTGCCGATGATCTCGTCGGCGCCCGATCCGCCGATTGCACGTTCTATCACTACGCCGGCGGCGATCGAGACGTTACCGCGCAAACCACCGACATCCGAGAACGCACCCGCATTCAGGTCGATGCGCTGCGCCTGCGCGTACCCCGAAAAGTCGAACGTATCGACACCGCCGGCATCCCATGCGGCGAACACCACCGGCATATTGGCAGACGTCGCACTGTAGAAATCACGCCCGGCATTCGAATTGAATCCGTAGGTCGTGTCGTCGAGCCTCATCGTCATGTTGGCGCCGTACAGACGCTGTGCTGCAGCGATGTCGTCGAGCAAGGGCGCAGACGCATATGTCCCACCAAAACTGGCACCCGTGTTGGTTTCCGACCAATAGCTCATCACGGAATACTGTCGTGAATCCTCGTAATAGCGCGCGTCATTGGTGTAACTCGGCGAGCCATTGGCCGAGTCATAATCGCCCGGATGTGAAATCCCCATCGTATGGCCGATTTCATGCGTGAGAGTCTGCCGTCCATAACTGAGGGTCGACGGATTGATGTTGGTGCTGATCGTAGTGTTAAACCAGAGATCGCCCCCATTCCCCGTGCCGGGATAATAGGCATAAGCGGCAGCGTTTTCTCTCCCTGTCGAATAGTTGGAGAACAGCATCTGCGCGGCTGAGCTATACGCTGCAGCGCCACTCGATCCGGTTCCGACGCGCGTAAAGGTGATGTTTGCGACATCGGACCAGGACTGCAACGACAACTCGGCTTGCGTAATCTGCTGGGCGCTGAAAGTGGAAAAGCCCTGCGTATCGCCGGCCGGCGCCGTATCGCGAAAGCCGTAGGTCACGGTTGCCGCACGGCCCAGGACACTGCCGTTCCACGTATAATTGTTGCGCGTCATATAGATGGCGGCTTCATCGATCGTGTACGAAGGCTTGCCGTTCGGACCGGTATCGCCACGAGCGCCGTCGTTCACGCCGCCAACGGGTGCCACAACAGCGCCCGCCGACGAGAACCCCGATGCCGAAGCTGCCGGCGCAGGTGCGTGTTCGAATGCATTCGCAACACCGCTGGCAATCCCGGGCGTTGTCGGGGATGCCTCGAAAACGTCGCCATCGATCGGCGCATACTGAAGTCGCATTGTGACGATTTCCTGATTAGAAGTACGGCCAGCCATGAGCCTGGCCTTTTACCTTGACGGCAATTGAATGGGCGGAAAACTATGTACAAACGCGCTCGTTCGGCACTGTTGATCCGATTTGTCGCAACTGCTTGTATTATTTTGGTGCCGATTCCCGCAGATGCTGAAAGCATGAACGACAGTCAAAAGTTATCGCCCGCGACCAGTTTTGCCGGACCGTGGCGCGTCGAAAGCGAAGACAGTATTTGCGCTGTGTCTTTGACGACCGTCTGGGTCGAGAATGCCAATGCGTATCGCTTACTAGATCCTGATGGATGCCTGGCCAAGACAATCGGCGCACAGGCTGTTGCGTGGCGCCCGGCCCCCGATGGTCTGGATCTTGTTGGACCAGATCGTCTGTCTGTCGGATTTTTCGCTTTCGACAGGACGGGCTTCGCGTCCCTCCGTCGGCCTGGCGGTACAGTCATTACATTGGCTCCGCATGACGTCGGCGACAGCGACCCTGGGCGACGTTTGAAGTTCTAGAACTGCCCGTATCCGTTGCAGACCGCGAATACGGGCAGTGCCAATTCAGACGCTGACGTGCATCTCGGCCAAGGCATGATGGCTCATGTCGAGCCAGGCGGCACGATTCCAGGCGGCATGATCGACGGCCTGGGTCGCGTCGGTGGCCGACGGGTCGACAAAGGCACTGGGGCGCACGGCCGATGTTGTCGCGCCATCGTCGAACACGCTGTCGGCCTGCGCCACCGTCGTCGCGGCGGCGGACGCGGACGCACCCCCGCCGATCCGGATGCCGTCGATGATGTCGGCGGCCTTCAGTGCGAAATGCTCGGCGCTCTGCGAGAATTCGAACAGAAGCGCGCCCTTGGTCAGGCCCTTGTCGAGCTGGTCGACCCAGAAGGCGCGACCCGCAGCATCGGCGCCGCGATCGAGCGTGTTCTGGTACATGAAGTCGACCAACTGGCCGCTGGTCTTGCTCGCGATCGCCGACGTGAATTCGGCCGATGCCGCAAACTCGTTGGAGACCTGCGCCAGCGTCCGCGCGCCCATTTTTACCTGCTCCGACCAGAAAGTCAGGCCGCCGGCATCGGGCAGGCGGCCGGTGAAGCTGTCGTACAGCAACGCGACGGCCTGGTAGGTGTCGTCGGTGTCGAAATACCCCTTGCCGACTTGGTCGGCGGTCAGCGTGCGGTGCTCGGCGCTTTCCGAGAAGTCGATCAGCATGCTGCTGCGCGACAGCCCGCCATTAAGCTGCGCCGTCCAGAAGCTGCCGCCGGCAGGATCCGCACCGCGGCCGAGCGCCTGCTGATAGACATAGTCGACGAACGCCGCGTTCGACAGCGTGCCGGTCGCGGCCTGGAACTCGGCGCTGTTGAGGAAGTCGGTCGCGACCGTGTTCAGCGTCGCGCCCTGATCCTGGATCCGGTCGAGCCAATATTCGAGCCCGATCGGGTCCGCTCCACGCTGCAACACGGTGTCGTACAACCGCGTCACCTGCGCACCGACGCTGTCCGCGTCGACGACATATACGCCGTCGGCAAACGCGAACCGCTCGATACCGGTCAGCACATCATGGCCGTCCGCACCATCGACGACATACTGGCCACCTGCGGCTGCGCCCGTAATCGCCGATGCGTGATACAGGCTGGCAAAGACCGCCGTGTCGATCCCGGTGCCGCCGTCGATATGATCGTTTCCGAGACCGCCCTTCAGGATGTCGTTGCCGGCAAACCCCGATATGTCGTCGGCAAAGTCAGTCCCGGTGAGCGTGTCGGCATTGGCCGTACCGGTCTGGCCGCTGTCGATGAGCTTGATGAGAATCGTCTTCGTATCGGTGCCGGTATCGAAGATCTGCCCCGACGCGCGGATCGTCACGGTGATCGTCTCGGTGCCTTCCTTCAGGCTGTCGGCAATCACGGCAATCGACGGCAGGTCAAGCGTGTAGTTGCCGCTCGGCGACAGACTGACGCTGTAGCTTCCCGAATAATTCGGCACGCTGACATCGCTGCCATTGGTCGCGGTCGATTGTGCCGCATCGAACGATACCGACACCGTCCCGCTAGCCTGGCGGATATTGAGCAACGTAATGCTCAACGCGCCGGACAAGCCGTCTTCGGACAGGATCGAGGGGGCCAATATGGTTGCCGTTGGCGCCAGATTTTTGTCGGTGACCGTGAAGGCCGTATTATACCCCAAGGCTATAAGCTGATTTTCATTGTAATAGGTGTTGTTACCAGCCTTGTCGAAAACATAGGCTCCGGTAACTTTGTAAGTCCCTGCAGCAGTGGAGGAGTCGAAATACGACTGAGTTGACGAAACACCATCGGAGAAACTGTCAGATGAATCATAGAGATTGATGTAGCTCGTATTTCCATAATCGGAACGATAGGAGTGATCGAGAGCTAGCGTTACATGATCCACGCCTTGACCTGCATCGCTGGCGCCAACGGTGAAGCCGACATACTGACCACCCCGAGTAACGTCGATATTGGTCGGCAAGGTGAGCGATGTCAGAACCGGGCCTGTCGTATCTGCCACGGTATTACTCGAAACTGTGAACCTGTTATCGATACCTAAAGAAGTGAGCTGATTTTCATTGTAATAGGTGCTGTTGCCGGCTTTATCGAAAACATAAGCCCCAGTAATTTTATAGGTTCCTGCAGTGGTCGCCTGATCGAAATACGACTGCGTTAACGACACTCCATCGGAAAAACTGTCAGATGAGTCGTAGAAATTGATGTAGCTCGTGTTTCCATAATCGGACCGATAGGCGTGGTCCAACGCTAACGTAACGTGGTCCACGCCCTGGCCTATATCGCTGGCGCCAACCTTGAAGGTTGCATATTGGCCACCCTTGGTAACATCGATAGTTGTCGGTAGAGTGAGCGATGTAAGGATCGGGTTTACAGTATCCGCCTGTGAATTGCTGATAACCGTAAATTCGTTTTTGATGCCCAGGGCTGTGAGTTGATACTCATTATAGTAGGTATTGTTACCAGCCTTGTCATACACATAGGCTCCAGTAACTTTGTAGGTTCCTGCAGACGTTGCCGGGTCGAAATATGATCGAGTTGACGAAATACCATCCGAGAAACTGTCGGAAGAATCGTAGAAGTTGATGTAACTCGTATTTCCATAATCGGAACGATAGGAGTGGTCTAAAGCTAAAGTAACGTGGTCCACGCCCTGCCCTACATCGCTGGCACCAACCGTGAACCCGACATACTGACCACCTTTGGTAACGTCGACATTCGTCGGCAACGTCAACGATGTCAGTATCGGGTTTGATGTATCGACCGGCCCGTTTTCAGGGTCGGTGGGCGCAGTCGATGAATTTGCAACGAGAAGCTCGGAGGAAATCGCACTTGGGCGTACAGCCGATGCCGTTGCAGCGGCGGACCCGCCATCCGCTACTCGGATGCCGTCGATGATGTCGGCGGCCTTCAGCGCGAAATGCTCGGCGCTCTGCGAGAATTCGAACAGCAGCGCGCCCTTGGTCAGGCCCTTGTCGAGCTGGTCGACCCAGAAGGCGCGGCCCGCAGCATCGGGACCGCGATCGAGCGTGTTCTGGTACATGAAGTCGACCAGCTGGCCGCTGGTCTTGCCCGCGATCGCCGCGGTGAATTCGGCCGATGCCGCGAACTCGTTGGAGACCTGCGCCAGCGACCGCGCGCCGGTCTTGACCTGCTCCGACCAGAAGGTCAGGCCACCGGCATCGGGCAGGCGTCCGGTGAAGCTGTCGTAAAGCAACGCGACCGCCTGGTAGGTATCGTTGGTGTCGAAATAGCCCTTGCCGACCTGGTCGGCGGTGATCGTGCGGTGCTCGGCGCTTTCCGAGAAGTCGATCAGCATGCTGCTGCGCGACAGCCCGCTGTCGAGCCGTGCCGTCCAGAAGCTGCCGCCGGCAGGATCCGCACCGCGGCCCAGCGCCTGCTGGTAGACATAGTCGACGAACGCCGCGTTCGACAGCGTGCCGGTCGCGGCCTGGAATTCAGCGCTGTTGAGGAAATCGGTGGCCACCGTATTGAGCGTCGCACCCTGGTCCTGAATCCGGTCGAGCCAATATTCGAGCCCCACCGGGTCTGCGCCACGCTGCAACACCGTGTCGTACAGCCGCGTCACCTGCGCACCGACGCTGTCCGCGTCGACGACATACACGCCGTCGACGAACGTGACCGCCTCGACCCCGGTCAGCGTGTCGCGCGCCTCGGCGGCCCCGCCGTGGAGCACGAGCGATCCTGCCGAGGCTTCGGCCGCATAACTGCGGAACGTGCCGGCATAGCTCGCGCGGTCGGCACCGGCGCCGCCGTCGAGCAGGTCGTCGCCCGCGCCGCCGATGAGCGTGTCGTTGCCGTCACCGCCATAGAGCTTGTCGTTGCCGCCAAGGCCGGACAGCACGTCGTTGCCGTCGAGACCGTAGAGCTTGTTGATCCCGGCATCGCCGGTGAGCGCGTCGGCGACATCGGTGCCGTTGCGCAGCGTCGTGTCGATTCGTTGGACGCCGCCCTCATGCGTGAGGATCAGATATTCGCCATTGTCGGTGACGTGGAGATTGTCGCCAAACGCGCCGGTCCGATACGTGCCGGCCAGCGACACACCCGTCGCATAGGTCGCGACGGTGCTCCAGTCGCTCGTCGAGATCGCCAGGATGGTGTCCTTGTCGCCGTTGACGACATACAGGATGCTGTTGTCCTTGCTGAACGTAAGACCCTGCAGACCAGTCGACGACTGAAGATCGGGATATGTGTTCGACAGATTGTAGGTGTATTTGAGGTTGCCGTCGAACACGAGCACGCCCGCGCCGTACACGTAATTGGCGACCAGGCTGCCGTCGGCGCTGATCGCCTGGACGCCGCGGTTGTACCCCTGCGATCCGTTATGCGCGGTCGCGACGAGCGTATCGCCCTGAACCGTGAACATGTTGACGGGCGCGCTGGAGATATTGGATTCCGCCACCAGCACCTTGGTCCGGTCGTCGCTGACCGAGATGATGCTGTCCTGCGTATAGGAACCAGGCAGCGTCGCGATCGCGCCGGTGGCGATGTCGAGCGTCTTCAGCGTCACCCAGCCCGAGCCCTGGAAGCTCTGCGTCAACAGCACCTTGCCGTTCGACAGCACCGCGACGTCGAAGAAGGTGTAGTCGTAATAGTTCGGGGTCGTGACGAAGGTCCTTACCTCGCCGGTCGCGAGATCGACCCGGTGAACACCGATCTGGTAGGTCCGTTCGCCATATTGGCCGATCGTCGTCGAAATCGGCGTCCGCTCGGCGATCACCGCATACCGTCCGTCGAGCGAGATATCCAACCCGCCGAGATTGGTGCCGACCGTCCAGCCTGCCTTCAGCGCGCCGGTCTCGACATCGATCACCGAGAGCTTGCCGTCCTTGCCGGCGACATACAGCGTCTTCTGGTCCTGGCTGAGAACGGTTTCGTTCGACGTCGACGTCAATGTTACGGACGCGCTTTGCGGCTGACTGGTCATGATCCCCCCGGATACGATCTGTTTCACTCGTAGGTCTTGTCTGAAAATCTTTCGTTCGCAATCCGGGTTTTATCCGGTGTCGCGCCACGAAATCGCTTCAACGACTTAACCTATGTCTGGATTGTCGGGCTCCCGCAAGCGGCGCGTCGGGGCAAAGTTTCGAGCCCGACTCCTTGCGCTCAAGCGGTAAGCGCCAGTAGCGCGAAGGTCGCGAGCCAGTGTTCGCCCATATAGTCGTCGGCGAGGTGCGGTAGCGCGGCGTCGAGATGTGTCTCGGCGATCGCGCGCGTGCGCGCCGGATCGGGCAGGTCGTTGGCGAGGCTGCGCCAGCACCAGGCGCGGGCGAGGTTCAGCCCGTCGAGATGCGCCAGCCGCCCGTCGCTGCGATCCGTGACGTCGGCGGGCACGCGCAGGCAGGCGGTCGGCGCGCCGTAGGGGTCTGGCAGGAACGCGGCCAGCCACGCGCCGAACTCCGCCCCCAGCACGGACTTCATCAAGAGCGCCTCGCACAACGTCGCGGAGAGGAAGTCCTCGCCGCTCGGCTCCCACGGCCGTGCGTCGCGATCTCCGCCGAACCAGTGGCGCGCGCGGTCCTCGATCAGGTGCGCCAGCGCGCGGTCACGCGTCCGCGCCCAGCGCAAGGCGTGGATCAAGGCGAACGCGGTGCTGTCGTGCTTGCCGCTCCGCACCGGGTAGCTGAGCTTTGGCAGATACGCCTCGAACCGCGCGGCGAATGCGTGGGCGAGCGGCGCCATCGCGCCGGCCCAGGGACGATCGGGACGCAGCGCCAGTTCGTCGTGCAGCGCGAGCAGCCAGCCCCAGCCATAGGGGCGCTCGAACCCGCCGCTCATCGGTCGGTCGAGATAGGCGACCTCCCCGGCGACGCGCTCGGGGATCAGCATCCGGTCCGCCAGCGCCTCGATCGCGGGGGTTGCGGCGTTGTCCGGATACAGGCGCGCGAGCCGCATCACCTGCCACCAGCCATGCACGCAGCTATGCCAGTCGAAACTGCCGTGGAAGATCGGGTGCAGCACGCTCGGCTCGGCGAGATCGACTGGACCGGTGAGAATCTGGTCGAGCTTGAAGGGCCATGCGCGGGTGAGGTGGCCCAGCGTGAGCGCGGCGAAGCGGTCGGCGGTGGCGGCGTCGAGCATCAGCGGAATCCCAGCCAGTAGAGCAGTGCGATATTCACCGCGAGCAGCGGCAGCGCGGTCGGAATCTGGGCGCGGATCACCGCGCCCTTGTCCTTGAGGTCGAGCAACGCGGCGGGCACCAGATTGAAGTTCGCCGCCATCGGCGTCATCAGCGTCCCGCAGAACCCGGCGAGCATGCCGATCGCCGCGATCACCGCCGGATCGCCGTGATAGCGGCCGATCAGCAGCGGCATCGCGACCGCGGCGAACATCACCGGGAAGGCGGCGAAGGCGTTGCCCATCACCATCGTGAACGCGGTCATGCCGAGCACATAGACGAGCACCGCGCCGATCAGGCTGCCATCGGGGATCGCCGCGCCCGCGATCCCGCCGACGACCTGGCCGACGCCCGCCAGCGCGAACACCGCGCCGAGACTCGCGAGCATCTGCGGCAGCACCGCCGCCCAGCCGACATCGTCCATCAGCCGCAGCCCCTCGACGAACGGGGTCGCGGGCGACGGCCGGAACCAGGCATAGCCGACCGCGAGTGCGAGGATCACGCCGCACGCCAGCGCGACCAGCGTGATCTGCCTGGGGTCGACGAGCGCGGGCATCGCCTTGAACGCCAGCGTGCCGAGCAGCGCGGTCGCCGGGATCACGAGCGCGGGCAGGAACAGCCGGTTGCCGCGCGCCGCTGCCTCGGCCTGGCGCGCGACGGACCCGGTGGTGCCGCGCGTGCTGCGCCCCATCGCGCCCGTCCCTGCGATCGCGACGAGGCCGAGCACGAGCACGCCGTTGCCGATGTCGCCGATCCGATCGCCGAACAGGAAGCTGAGGCTGAGCAACGCGTAGAAGCCGGCATTGCCCAGGCGCCTGGCGTTGCCGCGGTCGGTGGCGCTGAGCAGCGCGAACACCGCGAACGTCACGCCACCGACGAGATAGATGAAATTGGTGCCGATCATGCGGCGCGGGCCAGTCGACGATCGAGCAGCCACAGGCGGAACCCGTGGATCAGCAAGGCCGCGATCGCGGTCGGGATCGCCCATAGCGACAGATGCAGCGGCTGGATGACGATGCCATAGCCTTCGAGCACGCCCTTCATCAGCAGGATCGATCCGATCGCGATGAAGATGTCCTCGCCGAAGAACAGCCCGATATTGTCGGTTGCCGCGGCCATTGCCGGGATCGCATCGCCGCCGGGCTCAGCGCCTTGCCGCTCGGCGGCCGCCTCCGCCATCGGCGCGACCAGCGGGCGCACGCTCTGCGCCGGCCCGGCGATCGAGGTGAGCCCGAGCGCGGCGGTGACCTGGCGGAACAGCAGATAGCCGAGCAGCAGCCGCCCGACCGTCGCGCCCTTCAGCGCGGCGATCGCGCCGCGCGCGCGCTCCTGCAGCCCGTGACGTTCGAGCAGGCCGATCACCGGCAGCACGATATAGACGACGCTGACATAGCGGTTGGTATTGAACGCCTTGCCGAACGCGGCGAGGATCACGCGTGGATCGAGCCCCGCGGCGAGACCGGTGACAAGTGCCGAGACGGCGACCACCAGCAGCGGATTGAAGCGCAACAGGAAGCCCGCGACGATCACCGCGATACCGGCAAGAACGAGCATTCAGACGCTCCCGAGTGCGTTTGCGGGCAATGTGCCGAAGCCGCCGCCGCCGGGCGTCTCGATGACGAACACGTCGCCGGCGGCCATGTCCACCTTCGCGGTCGATCCCAGACGCTCGATCGACCCGTCGGCGCGCTCGACGCATGCCGCGCCGACCGCCCCGTCCGCGCCACCGCCGAGACCGAATGGCGGCACGCGGCGGCGGTTGGCGAGGATGCACGCGGTCATCCCGGCGAGGAAGCGGATCCGGCGCGTGCCGCCATCGCCGCCGCGGCGGGCGCCCGATCCGCCCGAGCCGGCGCGGATCGAGAACTCCTCGAGCAGCACGGGAAAGCGCGTCTCGAAGATCTCCGGATCGGTCAGTCGACTGTTGGTCATGTGGGTCTGGATCACCGCGGTGCCATCATGCGTCGGGCCGGCCCCCGATCCGCCCGCGATCGTCTCGTAATATTGGTAGGTATCGTCGCCGAAGGTGAAGTTGTTCATCGTGCCCTGGCTGGCCGCCATCGCGCCGAACGCGCCGAACAGCGCATCGGTGACGACCTGGCTGGTCTCGACATTGCCCGCGACCACCGCGGCCGGAAAGCGCGGGTTGAGCATCGAGCCTTCGGGGACGCGGATCGTGACGCCGCGCAGACAGCCGTCGTTGAGCGGCACGCCGTCGTCGACCAGCACGCGCATGACGTACAGCACCGCGGCGCGGACGATCGAGACCGGCGCGTTGAAGTTGTTGGGCCGCTGGTCGCTGGTGCCGGCGAAGTCGACCACCATCGTGCGGGCCGTGCGATCGACGCGGATCGCGACGCGGACCATCGCGCCGTCGTCCATCGCGTAGGCGAAGTCGCCGTCGTCGAGGCCGGCGATCACGCGGCGGACCGCGGCGTCGGCATTGACCTGGACGTGCTCCATATACGCGCTGACGACGTCCGCCCCATAGTCCCCGGCGATCCGCGCGAGGCCAGCGGCGCCGCGCGTGCAGGCGGCGAGCTGCGCGGCGAGATCGGCGATGTTCTGGTCGATGTTGCGCGCCGGCCAGACGCCGCCTGCGAACAGCGCGCGCAGCTCGGCCTCGCGGAAATGGCCCTCGTCGACCACCAGCACGTCGTCGAGCAGCACGCCTTCCTGCTCGACCGAGACGCTGTCCGGCGGCATCGATCCGGGGGTGATCCCGCCGACATCGGCATGATGGCCGCGCGCGGCGACGAACCAGTCCGGTGCGTCGCTGCCATCCGCGAATACCGGCATGATGATCGTGATGTCAGGCAGATGCGTGCCGCCGCGATACGGCGCGTTGAGCGCATAGGCGTCGCCGCGGCGGATCCCGCGGCCGTCTGCGGCATCCCCCCGCGCGGCGATGATGGTGCGGATGCTCTCGCCCATCGAGCCGAGATGGACCGGGATGTGCGGCGCGTTGGCGACCAGATTGCCGCGCGCATCGAACAGCGCGCAGGAGAAATCGAGCCGTTCGCGGATGTTGACCGAGGCCGCCGAGCGCTGCAGCGCCGCGCCCATCTCCTCGGCGATGCTCATGAACAGCCCGGCGAAGATCGCGAGGCGGACCGGATCGCTGGCGGTGCCGATCACGGCGGTTGCGCGCGGGGCGATGCGGTCGAGGATCAGCGTGCCGATGCCGTCGACGCGGGCGCGCCAGCCGGGTTCCACGACGGTGGTCGAGACCGGATCGATGATCAACGCCGGACCGTCGAGCGCATGCTCCGCGGGCAGGCCTTCGCGCGCGAGCACCGGCGTGTCGTGCCACGCGCCCGCCAGATAGACCGGGACGGTCGCCATCGGCGCCGCCGCCCGGGTCGGCAGTGGCCGCGCCATCGTCTCGATCGGTGCGCTCGCCGCGATCGCCTCGGCGAGGATGCGGTCGACGATCAGCGGCTGCGTGCCGGCGAACCCGAACTGCGCGACATGCGCGGCGTCGAACGCGGCGGTCATCGTGTCGATGTCGGCGAGGTCCAGCTCGATGCTGTGCTCGGTCTGGCCGCGCCGCAGATGCACGCGCCGCTCGACGATGATCGCGTCGGCGGCGATGCCTTGCGCGACGAGCGCCGCGCGCGCCGCATCTGCCAGCGTGTCGAGCGCGCTGACGAGCGTGGCATGATCGTCGATCCCTGTTCCCAGCGTCGCCTCGCGCAGCACGCGGCGGTCGGCGAGCCCCATGCCATAGGCGGAGAGCACGCCGGCGAGCGGATGGATCATCACCCGGTCCATCGCCAACGCATCGGCGACGAGGCAGGCATGTTGTCCACCGGCGCCACCGAAGCAGGCGAGCGTGTAGCGCGTGACGTCGTGCCCGCGCGCGACCGAGATCGTGCGGATCGCGTTGGCCATGTTGGCGACCGCGACCGCGACGAAGCCTTCGGCGGCGACGTGGGGGGCGAGCGGCAGTTCCGCGAGACGGTCCGCCACCGCCGCGGGATCGAGCGGCGCGTCGCCCTGCGCCCCGAACAGCGCGGGAAAGAAATCGGGGCGCAGCTTGCCGAGCATGACGTTGCAGTCGGTGACGGTCAGCGGCCCGCCGCGCCGGTAGCACGCCGGCCCCGGCACCGCGCCGGCGCTCTCGGGACCGACCAGCAGCCGCTGGCCGTCGAACCGGCAGATCGACCCGCCGCCCGCCGCGACGGTGTGGATACGCAGCATCGGCGCGCGGATGCGCGTGCCGGCGATCAGCGTGTCGGTGTCGCGTTCGTAGCTGCCGGCATAATGCGACACGTCGGTCGAAGTGCCGCCCATGTCGAAGCCGATGACCCGGTCGAACCCCGCCTCGCGCGCGGTCGCGGCCATGCCGACGATCCCGCCCGCCGGCCCCGACAGGATCGCATCCTTGCCGCGAAAGCTGGCGCCGTCGACCAGGCCACCCGACGACTGCATGAACAACGCGCCCTGGCCAAGCGCCGCGCTGAGCCCCTCGACGTAGCGATCGAGCACCGGCGACAGATAGGCGTCGACCAGGGTCGTATCGCCGCGACCGATCAGCTTGATCAGCGGCGCGACCTGATGGCTGACCGAAACCTGCGTGAAGCCGATCGCGCGTGCGATCTCCGCCAGCGCGGTCTCGTGATGAGTGAAGCGATAGCCGTGCATCAGGACGATCGCGATCGCGCGGAGGCCGGCGTCGTATGCGGCTTCAAGCCCGGATTGGGCGGCATCGCGGTCGAGCGGTGTCAGCACGCTGCCATCCGCGGCAATCCGCTCGTCGATCTCCACCACGCGCGCGAACAGCGGCGCGGCGCGGCCGACGTCGCGCGCGAAAATGTCGGCGCGTTCCTGATGGCCGATGACCAGCGCATCGCCGAACCCGCGGGTGATCGCCAGCAGCGTCGGCTCGCCCTTGCGCTCGAGCAGCGCGTTGGTCGCGACGGTGGTGCCGATCCGCAGTTCGAGCGGCACGTCCGCGCCGCCCGTCAGGCGCCGGATCGCCTCGACCGCGGCATCGGCGTAGCGCTCGGGGTCCTCGGACAGCAATTTCACCGTGACGAGGTCGCCACCGGGTTGGCGGGCGACGACATCGGTAAACGTGCCGCCGCGATCGATCCAGAATTGCCAGGGTATCATCACCGACGTCTTACGGCACCACCGGATCGGATCAAGCCAAGCCGTCCACCGACGCCGTCACGCGCGGCGGGTGGCTCCTGCGGCGCGGACCTGCGCGATCGACGGATAGCCGTTCACCGCCATCAGCAGGTCGGCTTCGGCGAGAATGCATTTCAGCACGTGCGCCGCGCCGGCCGCGCCGTCCAGCGCCAGCCCATAGGTATAGGGCCTGCCGACCCCGACCGCGGTCGCGCCGAGCGCCAGCGCCTTGACGACGTCGCTGCCCGACCGGATCCCGGAATCGAACAGTACCGGGATAGTGCCGCTCGCGGTGACGACGTCGGGCAGCAGGTCGATCGCGGCGATCCCGCCATTCGCCTGCCGTCCGCCGTGGTTCGAGCAATAGATCGCGTCGGCGCCGAGATCGATCGCGCGCCGGGCGTCGTCGGGGTGGCAGATCCCCTTCAGGACGAGCGGCAGCCGGGTCAGCGAGCGGAGCCAGGGCATGTCGTCCCAGGTCAGCACCTTGCCGAAAATGCCCGCCCATTGCCGTACCGCCGCTGGCAGATCCTCGCGCGGCGGCTTGGCGAGCATCGCCTGGAACACCGGATCGCTGAAGTAATTCTCCAGCACATGGCCGCGCAGCTGCGGGAAATTTGCGACGTTGAGATCGCGGGGACGCCAGCCGGTCACCCAGGTGTCGAGCGTGACGACGATCGCCTTGTACCCCGCCGCCTCGGCGCGGTTGACCAGGCTTTCGGTCAGCGGCTTGTCCTTGGGCGTGTAGAGCTGGAAGAAGCCGGGCGTATCGCCGAGCGCCTCGGCCACCGCCTCGATCGGGTCGTTCGACAGCGTCGACTGGACCAGCGGCACGCCGGTCAGCGCGGCGGCGCGCGCGGCGGCGATGTCGCCATGCCCGTCCTGCGTGCACAGACCGTTGATCCCGACCGGGCTCATGAAGATCGGGCTCGGCAGCGTCATCCCGAACAGGTCGATCGACAGGTCGCGGCGCGCGCAATCGATCATCATCCGCGGCGTCATGCCCCAGTGGCGGAAGGCGTCGGCGTTGTGGCGCTGCGTGAACTCGTCGCCGCAGCCGCCCTGGAGATAGCCGAGCACCGCGGGGGGCAGGGCCGCCGCGGCGCGCGCTTCGAGCGAGGCGAAGTCGACCGGCAGCTTCGGTGCGACGCCCGCCAGCCCGGCGAAATAGATCTCGTTCTGATAGTCGCCGTAATGCGGCATGCGGTACCTTTCCGGACGTCGATTGAACCCGTCGCGATTAAGCCGGTGCTGAGCACGGCCGTTGCAATTGGGCCGATGCGATTGGGCCGGCGCTGAGCACGGCCGGCCCGATTGCGTCAGTCGCGATAACCCGGATTGACGCGGTCGAGCTTGCGCAGCAGCGCCGGCCAGGCAAGCCCGTCGGCGAGCATGCGCATGCCCGCACCGCTCGACTGGCCCTCGACCTTCTCGGCGACGCCCTGGTGCGGCGTGTTCAGATTCTCGCGGCCGGCGCTCAGCATCAGCACCTGCGCCTCGCAGGCGCGCTCGAGGAAATACATCCGCAGGAACGCCTGCGGCACCGATTCCCCGATCGTCAGCGTGCCGTGATTGCGCAGGATCATCGCGTTCTTCGTGCCCAGATCCTCGACGAGACGCTCGCGCTCCTCCAGTTCGGTCGCGATGCCCTCGAAGTCGTGATAGGCGACGTCGTGCCCGGCGATCATCGCCGTCTGGGTATGCGGCAGCAGCCCCTCCGCCATCGCCGACACCGCCTGGCCATGCGGCGTGTGCAGATGGAGCACCGCGACCGCATCGTCGCGCCCGGCATGGATCGCCGAATGGATCACGAAGCCCGCCCGGTTCACCGGCGCCGGCGTGTCCATGACCTTGTTGCCGTCGACGTCGATCTTGACCAGCGACGACGCGGTGATCTCCTCGAACATGTGCGTATAGGGATTGATCAGGAAATGATGCTCGGGACCGGGCACGCGCGCCGAGAGGTGCGTGAAGATCAGGTCGTCCCAGCCATACAGCGCCACCAGCCGATAGGCGGCGGCGAGATCGACGCGCAGCGCCCATTCCTCGGCCGAAACCTGGTCCTTCACGGTCGTCATTGCCTTCAATGCCGTCGCCATCATCGTCTCCTCGTGCCGCGCGGTCGTTCGCCGCCGCGCCGTTCGGCCATGCCGTTGCCGCAGTGTACGACAGCCGCACGCGAAACAGTGTCGCCCTGGTGACAATCTGCAAATAACCGCTAGCCTTTGCAGATGCGTAACGCGGCCCTCGACCCGATCTCGGACATGCTGGCGACCGATCCGTGGTTCGGCGGCATTGCCCCGGTCCGGCGCGAGAGCCTGCTGCGTGAGGCGCGGGTCGAGACGCTGGAGGGCGGCGCGCGGATCTATGGCGCGGGCGATCCGCCGAACGGGCTATGGGCGGTGATCGACGGGCAAATCCGGCTGAAAAGCCTGTCCGCCAACGGAGCGGAGCTGCTCGCGTTGATCGTTCGGCCGGGGACCTGGTTCGGCGAATTGTCGACGCTGGACGGTCATCCGCGCCCCCACGACGCGACCGCGTTCGGGCCGGCGCGGCTGCTGCACGTGCCGATGGCGGCGTTCGCGCGCGCGGCGGAGGCCCATCCCGCGCTGTACCGCGATCTCGGCCTGCTGGTCTGCGCGCACCAGCGCACCGCGTTGCGGTTCATCGCGCACAGCGTCGGCCGGTCGATCCGGGCCCGGCTCGCGCAGGCGCTGCTCCGCGCTTCGCATGCAGAGACGGGGCACGCAGAGACGAGGCACGCAGAGGAGGGGCGGATAGGGGAGGCGCCGGTGGTCATCAGGCAGGAGGATCTCGCGGCGGTGGTCGGGATCGCCCGCCAGACGCTCAACCGGCATCTCAAACAGTTCGAGCGCAGCGGGCTGGTCAGCATCGCCTATGCGCGGGTCGAGATCCTCGACGTGCCGGCGTTACGGGCGATCGCCACGGAATGACCGGCTTGCCGCAAGGACTCATCGCCAAGCACCGACGCGACGCGCTACACCGTCGCGCATGACCATCAGAATTGGAATCGGCGGCTGGACCTACGAGCCATGGCGCGGGACCTTCTATCCCGAGAAATGGCCGCAGAAGCGCGAGCTCGATTATGCCGCGGAACACGTCACCGCGATCGAGATCAACGGCACCTATTACGGCAGCCAGAAGCCGGCGACATTCGCGTCGTGGGCGAAGGCGGTGCCCGACGGGTTCGTCTTCTCGCTCAAGGCGTCGCGCTATTGCACCAACCGCAAGGTGCTCGCGGACGCGGGCGACTCGATCGCGAAGTTCACGGGGCAGGGGATCGCCGAGCTGGGCGATCGGCTCGGGCCGATCCTGTGGCAGTTCATGGCGACGAAACAGTTCGACGCGGACGATTTCGGCGCGTTCCTGAAGCTGCTGCCCTCCAGACAGGACGGGCTCGCGTTGCGCCATGCTATCCAGGTTCGCCACGAGAGTTTCGCGGTGCCGGAGTTCGTGGCGATGTGCCGCGACGCCGGCGTCGCGATCGTCTTCGCGCAATCGGCGGAATATCCCGCGATCGCCGACGTCACCGGCGATTTCGTCTATGCGCGGCTGGAAGACGCCGAGGAGCAGTTCGTCGCGGGCTATGCGCCGACCGTGCTGGACGCATGGGCGGACCGTGCGCGAATATGGGAAGCAGGTGGCCGCCCCGACGGCCTTCCCTATGTCGAGGACGCTGCGCCCGCGAAACGCAAGCGCGAGACGTTCGTGTTCTTCATCAACGGCGCCAAGATCCGCGCGCCGCATGCCGCGATGGCGCTGATCAAGCGCGTGTCGGCATAGGCCGCCGCGGCGCCTGCTGCGTCCGATAACGCGCACCCGCGGACGTTCAGCCTGTTGATCACGCTTCGCGAAACCAGACATTTGTCCACTCTCATGCGCGCACTACCAACGGCAGCGTTGCCGGCAGTGCGACCTTGCGCCGGTTGACGGCCGTCCGCGCTCCGCGTCCACGCGGAACGGATGGATGTTCCCTGGGCCTCCGTCTAGAAAGCGCTATTCCGAGTTCGGAGGCGGCAGACGACATGGACTGGAAAGTATTCACTGCATGCGCGACGTGCGTGCTGTCGCTGACCCCCGCAATAGCCCAGGACCACCGTGTCCTCATACAGGGAGCCCGCGTCTTCGACGGCACGAAGATGCTGGGCAAGCGCGACGTGATGCTTTCAAACGGGCGCATAGCGGCGGTCGGCAAGATGCTGCGCATACCGTCGGACACCGAGGTGATCAACGGTCGTGGCCGAACGCTCATCCCCGGCCTGATCGACGGGCACGTACACGTTTTCGCGGGCGCGCAACGCGACGCGCTGCGGTTCGGCGTGACGACGATGTTCGACATGTACTCGATTGCCGACGCCGCCACGATCGCCGGCTGGCGTCAGCAGCGCGCCTCGTATGGGAGGGTCGCCGAAGCCGACACCTTCACCGCCGGCGTCGGCGCGACCCCGCCTGGCGGACATCCGATCGAGCTGTTCGCGGGTCAGGCCAATATGCCCTTGCCCCCCACGCTCGCCGCGGACGCCGACGCGAACGCCTTCATGGCAGCGCGCGTCGCCGGCGGGTCCGACTACATCAAGATCCTTCAGGACGATGGTGCTCGCCCGGGGCGTCGGGCCTCGCTCCCCGCATTCAGCGCGGCACGCTTCGCCGCCGTCATCCAATCCGCCAAAGCGACGGGCAAACTCGTTGTCGTCCACGTTCAGCAACTGGCCGACGCGCGCATCGCCGTCGCTGGTGACGTCGACGTGATTGAGCACGCGATCTGCGATGCCCCTCTCGATCCGGCCCTTGTCAGATCGATCGTGTCGAAGGGCATTGCCCAGACGGCAACGCTCGCGGTGTACGACGGGATCTCCGGCGCGGACGATGCGCGCACGCTGGCCGCGGATCCCGTCGTGGCACCGTATCTCTCGGAAACGCAGCGCGGCATGCTCACTCTTACCTGGCCTCGGCCAAGGCCTGCCGACTTCTCGACCGCGCTCGCCAATACGCGAATGCTCGCCCGGGCCGGTGCGGTGATGATCGCCGGTACAGACGCGCCCAATCCCACCACGGCGTTCGGACCTTCTCTACACCTCGAACTCGCGCTTCTCGTGCGTGCAGGGCTCAGTCCCGTACAGGCACTGGCCGCGGCAACGTCGGCGCCGGCCCATGTCTTCAAGACGCCGGACCGCGGCCGCATTGCCAAGGGGATGCGGGCGGATCTGGTTCTCGTCGAGGGCGATCCGACGAAGAGGATCAGCGACACCCGCCGGATCGTGACGATCTGGAAGAACGGTTACACCGTCGATCGCCACGTCGTTCCGGCACCGCCGGGGCGCTGACGCGCTGGCACTCACGCCGACAGGACGGAAAGGTCGGATCTCCGGGCTCGGGAGCTAAGAATCACGACGCCCGAAGTCTGTGATTCGTGCAGTCCGCGCCCATCGTCCGTGGTCGATGTTCCGTCGCGAATCACGGTGGCAGGATCGTTTGGACATGCGGACGAGGCAGGCGCCGCAACCGTGAGTGTCAGACGCCCGGGCTCTCCGGGGCAGTCTCGACCGCGGGGGTTTGTGGCTCGGGGGCGGGCATCACTACCGGCGCCGGCTGGGGTTGCCCGGCCTGGCCGATCAGCGCGGCGTTCTCGATCGCATCGAGCGCCTGGCGCGCGACGACGTAGCGCCGCGCCGCGTCCATCCAGTTGCCCGCCTGCGTCGCGCCCGGCAGCCGGGCGACTTCCGCGCGCGCCGCCTCGACCTGGCCCGCGCCCAGCAACCGCCGTGCGCGCGCGAGGCGATCGGTCGGGATCTGCGAGGGCGTACCGGCCTTGCGCAGGATGATCAGCGAGTCGATCTGGTGCTGGATCGTGTCGAGCCAGCCCTCGCCGGTCGATGTCGTGATGTCCGGCGCGATCGTGTCGAGCCCCTGGCGCAGATCCTCCAGCGTCACCGGCTGGCGCGCGGCCTGGATCAGCAGCATCGTCGCGCGTGGCTGCGCCTGGCCGAACCGCAGCCGTATCTGTTCCTCGAGATAGCCGAGCTGGACGCCGCGATCGAGCGCGCGGCGCGCGGCGAAGGCGACCATCAGCCCCTCCGCGCGCGTCGCCTGGCCGCCCGCGGCGGCGGCATCGCTGGTGATCGCCGCGGTGCGCGCCTCGAGCGCGGCCAGCTGGCCTGCCAGCGTGGCTTCGCGCGTCGCCAGCACGGCGGTGTCGATCGGTGGCGCGGCCTGCGGCTCGCCGTTCGGGCCGAGCGGTTGCGACGGGATATAGCCCGCGCTGCCCGCGCCCTGCGTCTGCGCCGTCGTCGCCGCACCGGTGCCGGTCGACCCGGCGGTCGCCTGCGTGCCGCCGAACCAGGGCAGCATCCTGGAGGCATAGGCCATCAGCCCGAGACCGGCGACGAAGGCGAGCCCGGTCAGGGCCAGGATGATACCCATTTTGGGTCCGCGTGCCCGTGGGCGATCGGTCGGCACGTAGTCGCTCATGACATGCTTATCCCCGCCGCGCGCCGGATGGTCAATCGCGTGCGTGTTCGCACCTGCAACAGCGAGCGCGACGAGTGCCGGATCGCTGGGCTGCGGTGCGATCGACACGGAGGCCCAGCCGCGACCGGCGGCCTCGCCGACGCCCTCGCTGATCGCCGCGACCGCGATTCGCGACCGGTCCACTCCCGCTGCGTCGACCAGTGCCGCCAGCCGCGCCGCCGCCCGCGCGGAATGGAGCAGGACGAGGCAATCCTCGAACGACCGCGTGGTCGCGTCGTCCAGCGGCAGCGCGTCGCTGGCGTAGACGATGACCGAATCGATGCCGCCGGTCGAATCGTCCGCCCCGTCATTGCCGTACGCATCGCCGACCCCGGTCGGGCTCCGGTCGCGGCCGGCGAGATGGAGCAACCGGGCAAAGCCGCGGTCGCGCGCCTCGGAAACGACCGCGCGGGCGTCGCCGGTGCCGGTGACCGCCACCGCGAACCCGGCACCGGCCGCCGCGGCCGCCGTCGTCGCGCCGACCGCTATCGCCGGCAGATGCTTCACCGCGTCCAGCCCGGCACCGCCATGGCGCACCGCGTTGGCGCTCGTCAGCAACAGGCCATCGATTCCGGTGAGCTCTGGTATCGTCCAGGCGACCGGGCGTACCGCGAACAGCGGCACCTGGCGCACCGTTAGCCCGAGCGCGCGCAGGGCCGCGGCGGTGCGCGCGTTGCCGGGCTCCGGCCGCAGCACCACGATCGCCCGGGTCATGGCAGCATCATGCGGCGAACAGCCGCCGGACGCTGGCGGGGGCGCGGGTCAGCAGGTCCTCCGCGAGCGCGGTCCCGAGGTCGTCCTCGACCGTCCCCTCGATCGACCCCGCGACATCGCACGACCCATCCTCGGCGATCAGTTCGGCGCGCAGCGTCAGCGTCTCGCCCGCCAGCGAGGCCAGCGCCGCGACCGGCGAATGGCAGTCCGCCCCCAGCCGCGCGAGCAGCGCCCGCTCGGTCAGCACGCACGCACGCGTGTCGCTATGATCGATCGCGGCAACGATCTCGCCCGCGGCGCTTCCGGCGAGCACCTCGACGCCAACCGCACCCTGGGCGGGCGCCGGCAGCATGACGTCGGTCGGGATCGCATGGCCGTCGTCGCGCCCGAGCCGGTCGAGCCCCGCCGCCGCCAGCAGGGTCGCATCCATCTCGCCGCTCGCGACCCGGCCGAGCCGCGTGTCGACATTGCCGCGGATCAGCACGATCTCGAGGTCGGGGCGCAGCCGCAGCATCTGCGCACGGCGGCGCGGCGAACTCGTGCCCACCACCGCGTGCGGGCGCAGGTCGGCGAGCGTCTCCGCGCCGATCAGCCGGTCGCGCACGTCGGCGCGGGGCAGCATCGCCGCAATCCGCAGCGTCTGGGGCCGGATGGTCTCGACGTCCTTCATCGAATGCACCGCGCCATCGATGTCGCCGTCGTGCAGCGCGCGATCCAGCTCCTTGGTCCACAGCGCCTTGCCGCCGATCTCGGCCAGCGCGCGGTCCTGCACGCGGTCGCCGGTGGTCCGGATCACGACGATCTCGACCATATCGGGCGACCAGCCATGCGCCGCGCACAGTGCATCGCGCACCATGCCCGCCTGGGTGAGAGCGAGCGGCGATCCGCGCGTACCGAGCCGAAAACGAGTCATTCTTCGCGCCATGCAGAAACCGCGCGGCTTCGACAAGCTTGGCGCGGCGCGATAGGAGAGGGCGATGATCATCCTCGGTATCGAATCCTCCTGCGACGAAACCGCCGCCGCGCTCGTCACCGGCGACCGTCAGGTCCTCGCGCACCGGCTGTTGGGGCAAGAGGCGGCGCACGCCCCGTTCGGCGGCGTCGTCCCCGAAATTGCCGCGCGCGCGCATGTCGAGGCGCTCGAGCCGCTGATCGTCGCGGCCCTCGCCGATGCGGGACTCAAGCTGGCCGACGTCGATGCGATCGCCGCGACCGCGGGGCCGGGGCTGATCGGCGGCGTCATGGTCGGGCTGGTGACGGGCAAGGCGCTCGCCCACGCGGCCGGCAAGCCCCTGATCGCGGTCAACCACCTCGAAGGCCACGCGCTGTCGCCACGGCTGTCCGACCCGGATCTCGAATTTCCGTACCTGCTTTTGCTCGTGTCCGGCGGGCATTGCCAGTTGCTGCTGGTCGAAGGCGTCGGCGCGTATCGCCGGCTCGCGACGACGATCGACGACGCGGCAGGCGAAGCCTTCGACAAGACCGCCAAGCTGCTCGGTCTCGGCTTCCCTGGCGGCCCCGCGGTCGAACGCGCCGCAGCACTCGGCAACCCGAAGGCGGTCCCGCTGCCCCGTCCGCTCAAGGGCTCGGCGGAACCGCATTTCTCGTTCGCCGGCCTGAAAAGCGCCGTCGCGCGCGTCGTCGGCCAATATTCGCCCGAGGACCTTGCCGCCTCGTTCCAGGCCGCGGTCGTCGACTGCCTGATCGATCGCACGACGAAGGCGCTGCGGACCTCGCACGGCGCCACCGCGCTCGTTGTCGCGGGCGGAGTAGCGGCGAACACCGCGGTTCGTGGCGCGTTGCAGACGCTCGCCAGCGCGCACGGCCTCCGCTTCGTCGCGCCGCCGCTCTGGCTCTGCACCGACAACGCCGCGATGATCGGCTGGGCGGGCGCCGAGCGTTTCGCCGTCGGGCTCACCGACCCGCTCGACGTCGCCGCGCGCCCACGCTGGCCACTCGATCCCAACGCCGAAGCGGTGCGTGGCGCAGGAGTTAAGGCATGAAGATCGGCGTCATCGGCGGCGGTGCCTGGGGCACTGCACTCGCACAGGTCGCCGCGCACGAAGGTCGCGACGTGATCCTCTGGGCGCGAGAAACCGCGGTGGTCGACTCGATCAACGAGCACCACGAGAACAGCCTCTTCCTCGCCGGGGTCGCGCTCTCCCCGACGATCCGTGCCACCGAGGACCTCACCGCGCTTGCCGACATGGACGCGATCCTCGTCGTCGCCCCCGCGCAGCACGTCGGCAGCGTCCTCGCCGCCGCCCCGGTCGGGCGCATCCCGCTCGTCCTGTGCGCAAAAGGCATCGAAGCCGGCAGCAAGCGTCTGGTCGGCGAAGTCGCGCGCGCCGTTCACCCGAACGCACCGATCGCCGTCCTCTCCGGGCCCACCTTCGCGCACGAGGTCGCCGCCGGGTTGCCCACCGCCGTCACGCTGGCATGCGAGGATGCCGACCTCGGCGAACGCCTCGCCACGCGGCTGGCGGCGCGTCATTTCCGCACCTACGCCTCCACGGACGTCGCCGGCGCGGAGATCGGCGGCGCGGTGAAGAACGTCCTCGCGATCGGCTGCGGCGTCGTCGAGGGCGCCGGGCTTGGCCAGAACGCGCGCGCTGCCTTGATAGCGCGCGGATTCGCCGAGATGACCCGCTTCGGCCTCGCCCGCGGAGCCCGGGCGGAAACGCTCGCCGGGCTATCGGGGCTGGGCGACCTCGTCCTGACCTGCTCCTCGATCAGTTCGCGTAACTTTTCGCTCGGCGTCGGTCTGGGGAGGGGCGACTCCGCCGCAATGCTTCTGTCCGACCGTCGCACCGTCGCGGAAGGCGCCTTCACCGCCCCCGTCCTCCGCGAAGCCGCGCGCGACGCGGGCGTCGACATGCCGATCACCGAAGCCGTCTGCCGACTATTGGAAGGTGCGCCGGTAAGTGACGTCATCGGCGACCTCCTCGCGCGCCCGCTAAAGGGCGAGGCGGGCTAACCCCCAAAACTGTTTCCCCGCGAAGCCAGGGACCCAGACTGGGCTCCCGCCTTCGCGGGAGAACAAGGGAGAGCCGACCTCGCGATCCTCCCCCGCCAGGGGGAGCTGGCACCGAAGGTGACGGAGGGGGAGGACACGGAACCTACGTTGCCCTTACCTCCCCCTCCGTCTGGCAAGAGCCAGCCACCTCCCCCTTGCGGGGGAGGATTAGCAATCACCGCAAAACCCGCGCCGCCAACCCCGAACAATCCGCATCACTCGCCGTCGGCCCCTGCTTCCCGGTAATCGCCCGCCCGATCGCCTTGAAGATATTCCCCACCGACTTCACCTCGGGCGGGATCGTCACGTGCGGCTGCTCGATCGTCCCGGTCATGTACGCCGACCCTGGCAACCGCAGCAGCGCATGCTGTTTCGGCGTGCCCGTCAGCCGGATGTTCAGCGTCTCCCCCGGAAACACCACGCTCCCGGTTCCGCGCAACTGACTGGCCGTCGTATCGACGATCATCGGATCGACCCGCCCTTGCCCCCGCGTCACGTCGAGCTTCAACACCACGCACCGCAACCCCGCCCGCTCGCCATCCTTCGCCAGCAGCGCGCGCGCGGCGTCAAACCCCAGCGCGGCGGCGATCCCCTGCGGCAACTGGCCATCGCGCGCGACGAACCCGATCGTCCCGTTCGACCGCCCGACAGCCGCACGAATCGTCTCGCCCGGTCCCTTCAGCCGCACCCGCGCACTTACGTTTCCACTGAAATCACCACCGCCGCCCGCCAGCGCCTGGACGCTGCTGCCCCGTAGCCGCAGGTCGATATCGACGGTCGGCACCTTCCGGTCGCCGCGCTGGTCGACCGTCACCTTGCCGGTGACGTTGCCGTGCGACAGCCGCGCGACGAGGTCGCTCAACGTGAGGAGCTGATGATCGATCGCCAGCACGCCCTTGGCGGAGAGGATAGGCGACGCGCCCTTGCCGCTGACGATACGCCCGATCCGAAATCCCATTCGCGCGTCGGTCGTATCGATCTTGCTGATGTCGATCCGCGTGTTCGGCACCAGCCGCGGCCCGATCCGCCGTTCCAGCGCGGCGCCCTCGGCCTTGCCCTCGTCCGACGCCAGATCGCCGAAATCGAACTGCCGCGAGACGATGGCGCCATCGACCTTGCTGCGCCCCGCCTGCTTATCGACCGTCACGTGGCCTGCAAAATCCGAGCGCCCGACCACGCCCTTCAACTGCGTAACGGTCCATTTCGGCTGGTCGTGCCGGACGTGCGCGCTGAACGACACCGGCTGCGTGCGGAACAGTCCCGCCTCGGTCACCGCGTCGATCAGCTTCAGATCGGTCGCGCGCGCCGTCACGTCGAGGCTCATCGCGTCGGTATCGAGCGGCCGGTCCATCAGCCCCTTGGCGGCAATCGAAAGAGCATCGCCATCGATTGACGCGGTGAACGGCCAGGGCTTGCCTTGGAACTTCTCCACCGACGGCCCCGCGACCGCGATCCGCACCGCCGCCCCGCGGATCGTCCCCGATCCGTTCGCGCGGATACCATGCACCGGATCCGACACGAACCGCGCGGTGACGAAACGGTCCTGCTTGTCGTCGCGATACTCGATCACGCTGTCACTGATCGTCAGCCCGTCGAGATCGGTCGAACTGCCGCCGCCCTTCGGCTTGCCCGGCCGCTCCCAGTTGGTCCGGCCGTCCTTGTCGCGCACCAGCACCAGACGCAGCCCGCGCGCCTTCACGTCGCGCGGCCCGAACGCGCCCTTTAGCAGGCCCATGCCAGAGAACGTCGCTTCGGCCTCGCGCAGCTGAACGAAGTCGCCTTTGCCCGCCCATGCCGCCTGCGGGATGCGCACGTTCGTGATCCGGATCGTGGGGTTAAAGCCGAACGCGTCGACCCGCTCGATCCCGCCGATCGTCACGGGTCGCCCGAACCGCGCGGTCAGCTGCCGCTCGATCACGCCCTTCAGCGATCCCCACGGAAACGCGGCAAGCCCCACCAGCCCCAGCACGAGCACGCTCGCGACAACAATGCCGGTGACTTTAACCCAACGTTTCTCGAAGAATCCCCTCATCATAGCGGCGACGCGCCGCCGGGGAAATCGTTCCGCCTGCGTCAGGACCGCTGCCGCAGATTACATCCATTCGCCCTAGCCATTGCACAACCCCGGCGGAGGCCGGGGGCCAACTGGGCAACGTCGCTAAAGACGGACAGCGCCACGTTACGACCACCTTTCCACTTGGGCCCCGGCCTCCGCCGGGGTGGTAAGGTGCGGTAAGCCCCTCAGAAATCGATCGCCATGCCCTTCAGCTCCCAATCGCCATAGCGCGTAGGATCGCGCGGTTCGGGGTCCTTGTCCGGCACGATCGCCTCGGGCTTCGGCACCGGCGTATTCTTCGCAAGATATTCTGGCGGCTTCAGATGATCGGGGCGCTGGCCCATCGCGGCTCTCCGGATTTGCGTGTTGGCGTCGTAACCGCCACATGGGCCCTGTCGCGCCGCTTTGCCACAAGCCGCGCGCCAAACCGAACGCGAAGGACCTTTGATGCCTGATTATACCCACGCCCCCGAGCCGCTCGGCGTCCCGACCCGCCGCGCCGCGCTCCGCCTGCTCGACGCCGTTCTGCGTCGCGGCGAGTCGCTCGAATCCGCGCTCCCCGCTGCAACGCGCGCGATTCACGGCCCAGACCGTGGCCTCGCGCATGCGATCGCGGCCGAGACGCTCCGCCGCCTTCCCGATCTCGACGCGATGATCGATTCGGTCACCAAGACGAACCTGCCCGACGATGCGAAGGCGCGCATGGCGCTGCGGATCGCGCTGGTCCAGGTGCTGATCCTCGGCACCCCCTCGCACGCCGCGATCTCGACCGTGCTGCCGCTGGTCGACGGCGGTCCCCGGAAACTGGTCCACGGCGTGTTCGGCACGCTGTTCCGTGCCAACATGCTGCTCCCCGAAGTGCCGACGCTGCCGGCCCCCGTCGAACTGCGCTGGGAAGCCGCGTGGGGCGAGGAGATGGTCGACGCCGCCGGCCGCGCGATCGCGCAGGTGCCGCCGCTCGACCTGACGATCGCCGACCCGTCCGAGACCGAAGGCTGGCGCGAGAAACTCGGCGGCGAAAGCTTCATGCCCGGGCATCTGCGCCTAGGTGACCACGACTCCGTCCCCGATATGGCCGGCTTTGGCGACGGCGCCTGGTGGGTGCAGGACATCGCCGCCTCGCTGCCCGCGCGGTTGCTCGGGAAAGGGGAGGGCCACGTCCTCGATCTCTGCGCAGCCCCCGGCGGCAAGACGCTCCAACTCGCGAGCGCCGGGTGGACCGTCACCTCGGTCGACAATTCGCAGAGCCGCATCAAGCGCCTGCGCGAGAACCTGTATCGCACGCATTTGAAGGCCGAGGTCGTCAATGCCGACATCCTCGAATGGGCGCCGAGCGAACCCGCCGACGCGATCCTGATCGACGCGCCGTGCAGCGCGACGGGAATCTTCCGCCGCCACCCCGACGTCCTCCACCGCGTCCGCCCCTCGATCATCGCCGAGACCGCGGCGTTGCAGTCGCGGATCTTCGCGAGGGCGGCGGACTGGGTGAAGCCGGGTGGGACTTTGGTGTACGCCACCTGCTCGCTCGAGCCGTCGGAAGGCGAAGCGCAGCTCGACGCGTTCCTCGCCGCCCGCAGCGACTACACGATCGCTCCGGTAGACCAGTCGGAACTTCCCGCCGGTATCACGCCGACGGAAGCTGGCACCATCCGCACGCTCCCCGGCATGCTCGCCGACCAAGGCGGCTGCGACGGCTTCTTCATCACCCGCCTCAAGCGCGCGTAACCAATCCTCCCCCGCCAGGGGGAGGTGGCTGGCACTTGCCAGACGGAGGGGGAGGAAAGGGTAACCGAGGTTGCGAGTTCCTCCCCCTCCGTCACCTTCGGCGACACCTCCCCCTTGCGGGGGAGGATTGAAAGACTTCGCACCGCACGAATCCCTCGCTAGGACAATTTTCATGCAACCCGTCCGCATCGCCCCCTCGATCCTCTCCGCCGACTTCGCCAAACTCGGCGAGGAAGTCCGTGCCATCGACGCGGCCGGCGCCGACTGGATCCACATCGACGTGATGGACGGCCATTTCGTCCCCAACATCTCGTTCGGCCCCGCGGTCATGAAGTCGGTCCGCGGCGTCACCACCAAGCCGTTCGACGTCCACCTGATGATCTCCCCCGTCGACGCGTATCTCGACGCGTTCGCGGAGGCCGGCGCCGACTGCATCACCGTGCATTACGAAGCCGGCCCGCACATCCACCGCTCGCTCCAACACATCAAGGGCCTCGGCAAGCGCGCTGGCGTCGTGATCTGCCCCGGCACCCCGGCGAAGATGCTCGACTACCTTATGGACATGGTCGACCTCGTGCTGGTGATGAGCGTCAACCCCGGCTTCGGCGGCCAGAGCTTCATCCCGAGCCAGCTCAAGAAGATCTCGGCGATCCGCACGATGATCGAGAAGAGCGGCCGCGCGATCGATCTCGAAGTCGATGGCGGCGTCGATGCGGAATGGGCCAAACGCTGCATCGACGCCGGCGCGGACGCGCTGGTCGCGGGTACCTCGGTCTTCCGCGGCGGCCCCAACCACTACGCCGCCAACATCGCCGCGTTGCGGGGGTGAACGAGCCGCGTGATCCCGTGACCGATCCCGCCCCCGACGGGATCGACGAAGGCCGCCGCCTGATCCGTCTCGGCGGCGACAAGGGGCTGTCGCTCGCCGATCGCCTGGCCGAGCGCTTCCACCGCCTGACGTGGCGCACCCCGCTCCATACGCTGCGCCTCAAGGGCCGTTACCCGCTGAAGCTGATCGCGGTCCCCGACGACCCCATCCTCGGCGATATTCCGCGCGGCACGATGCTGCTGGAGGGCGTCCTGTCGTTCCGCGGCGAGGCGCGGGATATCGAGACGCTCGATCTTTCGAAGCCACTGCCGAAACCGTTCGCCGAATATCTCCACAGTTTCGCGTGGCTACGCGATCTCTCGACCGTCGCGACCCGCGCGCGGGGCGCCCCGATCGCCGAGTACCTCATGGGCCTCTGGCTGACCGCGCACGCCGACACGCAAGGCGGGATCGCATGGCGCCCTGACATGTGGGGCCGCCGCATCCTCGCCTGGACCGCGCACGCGCCGCTGATCCTGTCGTCGTCCGACCAGATCTATCGCTCGAAGGTGCTCAACGCGCTCGCAAAGGGCGCCCTCCACCTCGATCGCAATGCCGACAAGGCCCCAGCCGGCGCCCCGCGCATCGCCGCGTGGTGCGGAGTCGTCGCGGCGGGCCTGCTGATCCCCGGCGGCGAACCGCGCCAGGCATTTGGTGAGGCAGGCTTGCTCCGCGCGCTCGGCACCGGCCTGTTCGACGACGGCGGTTCGGTCTCGCGCAGCCCGGCGATGCTGCTCGATTCGATCCAGCTGCTCACGCTGCTCCAGGAAAGCTACGCCGCCCGCAGCGCCGAACTCCCCGAGACGGTCGCGGTCACGCTCACCCGGATGGTCGCGGCGCTGCTCGGCGTCGCGCACGCCGACCGCGGCCTGTCGAGCTGGCAGGGTGGCGGTCCGGCCAGCGAAACGCAGGTCGCCGCGGTCGTCGAAGCCAGCGGCGTCCGCACCCGCCCGCTTCGCCAGGCGCGCGACTGGGGCTATCAACGCCTCGCCGCCGGCACCGCGGTGCTAATCGTCGACGCCGCCCCGCCGCCGATCGCGCGCCTCGTCGAAGGCGGTTGCGCGTCGACGCTGGCGTTCGAATTCTCGGACGGCCCGGCACGGATCGTCGTCAACTGCGGCGGCGCACGCGCCGGCATCTCCCAGCTCCCGCCCGCGATGGTCGAGGGCCTGCGCTCGACGGCCGCCCACTCCACGCTGACGATTGCCGACAGCAACTCGACCGCGATCCTCGCCGACGGCACGCTCGGTCGCGGCGTCGGCGAAGTCGAGCTCAGCCGCCAGGAATCGGACGCCGCCAGTCGGATCGAGGCAAGCCACGACGGCTATGTCCGCCGCTGGGGCTTCCTCCACCGCCGCCAGCTGATGCTCACCGGCGACGGCCGCGAACTCCGCGGCGAGGACGCGCTGTTGCCGCAAGGTCGCAAACGCCGCGCCGGATTGTCGTTGTTCGCGATCCGCTTCCACCTCGGCGAAGGCGTGCAAGTCTCCCCGACCGCGGACGGGCTCGGCGCGATCCTCCGCCTCCCCGGTGGGCCCTTGTGGCAATTCCGCTGCCGCGGCGGCGCGCTGGTGGTCGAGGACAGCGTCTGGATCGACGCCGACGGCCGCCCGGTTGCGACGCAACAGCTGATGATCACCGGCGAAGCGGCAGCCGGCGGCGCGAGTGTGAGCTGGGCGCTGAAGAAGGCCGTCTGACCGGAGGCCACCCCAGGTGAGATGCACCACCCCGGCGAAGGCCGGGGCCCAGTTGGAAAGGTGGCAATAACGGAGCGTCGTCGCCGGTTAGCAACGCCCCCCAAATGGACCCCGGCCTTCGCCGGGGTGGTGCCATTGTTCGGAATGGCGCGGGATGGCGGCATTCGTGCGTGACCTGCCCCCCTGTTCCCCGACGTCAACCGACGCTAAGGCACCGCCGCACGGCGAACCCCGACGAAAGACCCTCATGACCAGCATCCCGAACACCCTCCCCATTCGGCGCGCGCTCCTGTCCGTCTCCGACAAGACCGGGATCGTCGATCTCGGCAAGGCGCTGGCCAGCCACGCCGTCGAGCTCGTCTCCACCGGCGGCACCGCCACCGCCCTCCGCGCCGCCGGGCTCGAAGTGCGCGACGTGTCGGAACTCACCGGCTTCCCCGAGATGATGGACGGCCGCGTGAAGACGCTCCACCCGATGGTCCACGGTGGCCTGCTCGCGGTCCGCGACGACGCCGGCCACGCCGCGTCGATGGCCGAGCACAAGATCGGCGCGATCGACCTCGTCATCGTCAACCTCTACCCGTTCGAGGCGACCGTCGCGAAGGGCGCCGACCGCGACACCGTGATCGAGAACATCGACATCGGCGGCCCCAGCATGGTGCGTTCGGCGGCCAAGAACCACGCCTATGTCGCGATCGTCACCGACCCCGCCGACTATGCGCTCGTCTCGGGCGGCACGACGACGCTCGAAGATCGCAAGAAGCTCGCAGCAAAGGCCTTCGCCATCACCGCCGCCTATGATTCCGCCATCGCGACCTGGTTTGGCACGGTAGATCAGGCCGAGGAATTCCCCGCCACGCTGCCGATCACGCTCAAGCGCGGCGACACGCTCCGCTACGGCGAAAACCCGCACCAGTCCGCCGCGTTCTATACGGCGACAGGCGACGTCCGCGGCATCGGCCAGGCCCGCCAGCTCCAGGGCAAGGCGCTCAGCTACAACAACCTCAACGACGCCGACGCCGCGCTCGAACTGATCGCCGAATTCCGCGACGCCGCCCCCTCGGTCGTGATCGTCAAGCACGCCAACCCCTGCGGCGTCGCCACCGGCGCCACGCTCGCCGACGCCTATGCCGCAGCGTTCGCCTGCGACACCGTATCCGCATTTGGCGGCATCATCGCCGTCAACCGCACGCTCGACGCCGAGACCGCGCGCCAGATAACCGGCATCTTCACCGAAGTCGTCGTCGCCCCCGACGCCGACGAGGAAGCGATCGCGCTGTTCGCCGCCAAGAAGAACCTACGCCTGCTGCTCACCGGCGACCTCCCCGATCCCGCCCGCCTAGGCTTGACGGCAAAGTCGATCGCCGGCGGCTGGCTCGTCCAGGGTCGCGACAACGGCACGCCCGGCGAGTTGACCGTCGTCACCAAGCGCCAGCCGACCGAGCAGGAGCTGATCGACTGTCGCTTCGCCTGGACGGTGGCCAAGCACACCAAGTCGAACGCGATCGTCTACGCCAAGGACGGCAGCACCGCAGGGATCGGCGCCGGCCAGATGAACCGCCTCGAATCCGCGCGCATCGCTGCGTGGAAGGCGAAGGACGCTGCGGAGAAGGCTGGCTGGTCGACCCCGCGCACGATCGGCTCGGCGGTCGCGTCGGATGCGTTCTTCCCCTTCGCCGACGGTTTGCTCGCGGCGGTCGAAGCGGGCGCGACCGCGGTGATCCAGCCCGGCGGCTCGATCCGCGACGCCGACGTCATCGCCGCGGCGGACGAAGCCGGCCTCGCGATGGTCTTCACCGGCATGCGCCACTTCCGCCACTGAGTTCGAAGACCGCAACGCTTTAACCGTTCCCCCGCGAAAGCGGGGGCCCAGGACCACAAACGGCACCGTTCGTAACCCTCGGCTCCCGCCTTCGCGGGAGAACAGCGCGCGCGGTGAGGTTGCCCATAAAACAGGCACTCGCACCGCACTGCACAAGTTTTAACCCCAAAACGCCCGCTGCCCGCTCGCCGAGCACGCCTCACCCCTCCACACCGCAACTGGCACGCACATTGCGAGGCACCTCCCGTAACAAGGGGAAGGGGCGCGATGAAACTCGTCATTGCCATCATCAAGCCGTTCAAGCTCGACGAGGTGCGCGAAGCGCTCACCACGATCGGCGTGGCGGGCATGACGGTCACCGAGGTCAAGGGGTTCGGCCGTCAGAAGGGCCAGACCGAGATCTATCGGGGGGCCGAATACAGCACCAACATGGTGCCGAAGATCAAGATCGAGGTGGTCTGCGCCGCCAGCCTGTCCGACCGCGTGGTCGAGGCGATCCAGGCATCGGCGAACACCGGTGCGATCGGCGACGGCAAGATCTTCGTGCTCGACGTCGGCCAGGCGGTACGCATCCGCACCGGTGAAACCGACGATTCAGCGCTCTGAGGGGGGACGAGATGAAGCATGATTTGAAGAAGGCCGCGGTCGCGGCTCTAGGGTTCGGCGCGACGATGATTGCCGCCGCACCCGCCTGGGCGCAGGACGTCGCGGCGCCCGTGGCCCCGGTCGTCGCGCCGGTGGTGGCGACCGTGAACAAGGGCGACACCGCCTGGATGATGACGTCGACGCTGCTGGTGTTGATGATGATCGTCCCCGGCCTCGCGCTGTTCTACGGCGGTCTCACCCGGTCGAAGAACATGCTGTCGACGATGACCCAGATCGGTGCGGTCGCGTGTCTCGCGATGCTGTTGTGGGTCATGTACGGCTACACGATGGCGTTCGGCGACGGCGGCGGCGAGTATATCTCGGGCTTCGGCAAGGCGCTGCTCCGCGGCATCACGCCCGACTCGACCGCGGCCACCTTCACCGCGGGCGTCGCAATCCCCGAATATGTCTTCATCTGCTTCCAGATGACGTTCGCCGCGATCACCGTCGCGCTCGTGCTCGGCTCGGTGGTCGAGCGGATGAAATTCTCGGCGGTGATGGTGTTCGCCATCGTCTGGCTGACGATCGTGTATTTCCCGGTCGCGCACATGGTGTGGGCATCGGGCGGCAAGTTCTTCAAGATGGGCGCGCTCGATTTCGCCGGCGGCACCGTCGTCCACATCAACGCCGGTGTTTCGGCGCTGGTCGCGGCGCTGATCCTCGGCAAGCGGATCGGCTATCCCACCGATCGTATGGCGCCGCACTCGCTGACGATGACCGGCATCGGCACCGGGCTGCTCTGGGTCGGCTGGTTCGGCTTCAACGCCGGCTCGGCGCTCGAGGCGAACGGCTCGGCCGGGCTCGCGATGCTCAACACCTTCGTCGCCACCGCCTCGGCTGGCCTCGCCTGGATGCTGGTCGAGCGCGTCAACGGTCACAAGGGCTCGGCG
This sequence comes from Sphingomonas faeni, assembly GCF_040407565.1. GTDB lineage: Bacteria > Pseudomonadota > Alphaproteobacteria > Sphingomonadales > Sphingomonadaceae > Sphingomonas > Sphingomonas faeni_F. Next base: position 31,885 of record NZ_JAPZPR010000006.1, on the reverse strand, counting down.
CTCGGCTTCTGCTCGGGCATCATCGCCGGTCTCGTCGCGGTGACCCCTGCTGCGGGCAATTCGGGCCCGTTCGGCGCGATCATCCTCGGCGCGGTCGCCTCGGTGGTCTGCTATTACGCGGTGACGGTCTTGAAGCCGAAGCTCGGCTATGACGATGCGCTTGACGCGTTCGGCATCCACGGCATCGGCGGCATGATCGGCGCGATCGGCACCGGCATCGTCTACTCGCCCGCGTTCGGCGGCCCCGGCAAGCCCGATTTCGACATGGGCCACCAGTTGTTCGTCCAGATCGCGGCGGTCGCCACGACCATCGTCTGGGCGGCGATCGGTACCGTCATCGCGATCTTCATCGCCAAGGCGCTGACCGGCTTGCGGGTCTCCGAGGAAGTCGAGCGCGAAGGCCTCGATCTCGGCGAACACGGCGAACGCGCCTACGACTAGTTCGGTAGCGGGCCACCCGAGCCCGCACCCACGACGTTCCTCCTGCGGACAACCTTGGCTCGGTGTGGCAACACACCGGGCCATTTTTTGGGTTCGATCGAAGTGGTACTTCGATCGAGTTTGTGGGGGGGTAAGGACACCCACCATGTTCTCCCGCGAACGCGGGAGCCCAGGACCAAACAAAGCGACGGCGGTTCAATTCCCCTCCCGCTTGCGGGAGGGGTTAGGGGAGGGGCCGATGTACGTACTGGCGTCCGGTCCATGAGGCTAACCCCTCCCCCGACCCCTCCCGCAAGCGGAAGGGGAGCAGAAGAGCGCCGTCTCCCGCATCGGTCTAGGCGCCAGCACTTCCCCGGCGGAGCCCCGATACGACCAGTGCAAACACACCCAACCCGTTCGTGCTGAGTAGCGACCGAGTAGCTCCGTCAGGAGCGTATCGAGGGCGCGTATCGAAGCATGGGTTCCGTGTGCCGCCCTGTCCTTCGATACGCTGCTTCGACAAGCTCAGCAGCTACTCAGGACGAACGGGGAGCGGGGCTAGAGACGGGGGAGCGCGTAAACCGCGACCCGAGCAAAAGCCCCCGCCTAAACCCGCACGCCCTTCGGCGCCAACCGCCGGATATCGAGCACATCGACCCGCGACAGCATCACCGCGCCGAGCATCTTGTCCCCGGTCTCGACCAGGATCCCCTCGTGCGTCGCGCGCACCGTCCGCCACGCGACCTCGCGCACCGCGAGCCGCTTGCCGACCCGCTTCACCGCCGCGACGCGCCCGTCGTCCGCCACCGCCAGCGCCCCCTGGCCATCCGCGCCGACGACGGCGCCCGCCACCGCGAACCCGTGCAACTGCGTCTGCGCCGCGTCCGCCGCCTCTTCCGGCGTCTCGATCTTGACCACCCGCCGCGCCCGCACGAACGCCCAGGCAACGACGAGACCAACGATCACCAGCACGGCCACGATCGAGCCGCCGATCGCATAGGGCCCGACCAGATAGGGCCCGATCGCAACCGGGCTCATCGCGGCCCTGCGAGCGCGTCCAGCATCGGGCGGATTCCGCGCAGGTCATACCCGGCGTCCTCGGCCTGCGCGAGCAACAGGTTGGGATTCCGCCCCGCCTTCGCCGCCGCCAGCGCCCACAGATTGCAGCTCCGCGTCCCCGACCGGCAATAGGCCAGCACAGGCCCGTCCGAATCCGTCAGCGCCTGCGTCATCGCGTCGATCTGCGGATGCGAGAACCCTGCATGCGTTACCGGGATCGAGACATACTTCAGCCCGGCCGCCTCTGCCGCCGTGCGGATAGCGTCACCCGAAGGCTGTCCCGCGTCCTCGTCGTCCGGCCGATTATTGACGATCGTCTTGAAGCCCGCCGCAGCGATCTCCGCGACCTGCTCGACCGCGATCTGCGGCGCGACCGAAATACTTTCGTTGATTTGCCGTATCATGCGAGCTCGCGGACAACCTGGAGGAAGGCATCCCCATAGGCGTCGAGTTTCCGCGCGCCAATGCCTGATAACAGACTGAGCTCGGCCCGCGACGCCGGCCGCTGCCGCGCAATGTCACGCAACACCGAATCGTGGAAGATCACATACGGCGGAACGCCCGCTTCCTTCGCCAGATCGCGCCGCCGCACGCGCAGCGCCTCGAACAGCGGATCGTCGACCGGGTTCGGTACAGCGCCAACCGCCCCCTTACGCCGCCGCTCCCGCTTGGGCGGCACGACGATCGACACCGCCGCCTCGCCCTTGAGGATCGCCTTAGCCGCCGGCCCGAACTCCAGCCCGCCATGCGGATTGGTCCGAAGCGCATCCTTCAGCATCAGCGCGCGCGACACCGGCTTCAGCAACGCCACCTCGTCGCCCTCGACGATCCCGTATACCGACAGCGCCTCGTGCCCGTTCATCAGGCTGCGTTCCGACGACACCCCCGTCAGGATGCCCTCGATATACCCCACGCCGAACATCTGCCCGGTCCGGAACACCGCCGACAGGAATTTCCGCGCCGTCTCGGTCGCATCCACCGCGTCGACGTTGCCGAGGCAATTGTCGCAGTTCCCGCAATCCTCGAGCCGCTCCTCGCCGAAATGCTTGAGCAGGATGCGCCGCCGACACCCGGCCGTCTCGACCAGCCCGCCCATCGCGGTCAGTCGCTGCCGCTCACCAGCCTGCCGCTCGGGCTCGACCTCGCCGATCCGCTGCCGAGCGCGCGCGAAATCCTCCGCGCCCCAGAACAGGTGCGCAATCGCCGGATCGCCGTCACGCCCCGCGCGGCCCGTTTCCTGATAATAGGCCTCGATCGACTTCGGCAGCCCGGCATGCGCCACGAACCGCACGTCGGGCTTGTCGATCCCCATCCCGAACGCGACCGTGGCGCAGATCACCATGTCCTCGCTCGCGACGAAATCCGCCTGGTTCTTCGCGCGCACCTGCGGATCGAGTCCGGCATGATAGGCCCGCGTCGGCCGCCCGCTCCGCCCTAGCGCCTCCGCCAGCTTTTCGGTCGCCGCCCGCGTTTGCGCATAGACGATCCCCGGCCCCGGGATCTTCTCGAGGATATCGGCGATCTGCCGATTGACGTTGTCGCGCCCCGAAATCGCATAGCGGATGTTCGGCCGGTCGAACCCCGACACGATCAGGCCCTCCTGCGAGATCCCCAGCTGCTCGAGGATATCCGCCCGCGTATGCGCATCGGCAGTCGCCGTCAGCGCCAGCCGCGGCACGTCCGGAAAGCTGTCGAGCAGAGGCCGCAGCAACCGGTAGTCCGGCCGGAAGTCATGCCCCCACTCGCTGACGCAATGCGCCTCGTCGATCGCAAAGAGGCTGATCCGCGCCTGGCTGAGCAGATTGCGGAAGCTCTCGTTCGAAGCCCGCTCCGGCGCGACGTACAGCAGGTCCAGATCGCCCGCGCGGAACCGCGCGATCGTCTCCTCGCGATTGGTATCGACCGAGGTCAGCGTCGCCGCCTTGATCCCGACCGCCGTGGCAGCCCGCAACTGGTCGTGCATCAGCGCGATCAGCGGCGACACGACCACGCACGTCCCCTCCAGCATCGTCGCCGGCAACTGGTAACACAGCGACTTGCCCGCACCCGTCGGCATCACCGCCAGCGTCCGTTGCCCCGCGAGCACCCGGTCGACGACATCGCGCTGCACGCCGCGGAAATCGGGGAAACCGAAGATGCGCTGGAGATCGGGGAGGGGGTCGAGTGCCATTGCCGCCTAGGTAGCGATCCTCGGGGCGATGTCGAGGAGACTGGGGGTGTTATCGCGACGGGGATGCCCGGGTTTGGCCTCGCCACAGACAGAATGCACCACCCCGGCGAAGGGCGGAGCCCAGTTGGAAAAGTGGCAGTGACGACGCGATGTCTCCAGTCATCAGCCGCTCCCAACTGGACCCCGGCCTCCGCCGGGGGGGCACCTGAGAGAACGGACGATGGATATCATTAGTCATATTGCTAATTAGCCTAAATCCTAATATGCATCCCACATGGACTCGGTCTTCGACGCCCTCGCGCATCCGACGCGCCGCCGCATTCTCGAGCTGCTCAAAGGCGGCGCGATGACCGCTGGCGCGCTTGCCGAGGCGTTCGCGGTGTCGAAGCCGACCATGTCGAACCACTTCGCCAAGCTGAAGGCGGCGGGCCTCATCCAGGCCGAGAACCGCGGCACGTCGATCGTCTACACGCTCGATTTGTCGGTGATGGAGGAGGTGGTGATGGGCTTCATGGGCCGGCTCCGCGTCGGCACACACGCAGAGGGGGACACATGCGCTACCGAAACCTGATCATAGCCTCCGCGCTGACCGCCGCCGGCCTCGCGATCGTCGCGGCCGTCGCGCTCGGCCGGTTTCCCCCTGGTACGCACCTGCCGACACACTGGGGCGCCGACGGCCTCCCGGATCGGTTTGGCAGCGTGCGCACGGCGCTGTTCATGCCGGTAGCGCTCACGGTCGGCATCGCGCTGTTCATGGCCGCGTTGCCCTCGCTCGAACCGCTGCAGGACAAGCTCGAACAGTCCGCGCCGCTCTATCGCACCGCCTGGGCCGGGTTTCTCGGGATGACGGCCTTGTCGGAAGCGGTGGTTGCCGCCCCCGCGTTCGGCCTGGCGCTGCCGCCGACGACAATGCTCGCGGGGATCGGCATGCTGCTGGTCGCGATCGGCAACGTCCTGCCCAAGTCGCGCCCCGGCTTCTTCGTCGGTATCCGTACCCCCTGGGCGATCGTCGATCCCGACAACTGGATCGCCACGCACCGTTATGCCAGCCGCATCATGATGGCCGCGGGGCTGGCGATCATCGTCCTCGCACTCTTGCCGATGCCCGGCGAAAACCGCACCGCATTCTTCCGTGCGGTGCTGCTGGTAACCGTCACCACCCCGGTGATCTATTCGTTCTTCTACTGGCGCCGCACGCGCCGCGCGGGCTAGGCGCCGGATAGATCGATATCCGTCCGAACACCCGCCGCCTCTATTGCTCTGCGGGGAAGGCTCGCCCATCCCGACCGCATCACGCGGAGGCTTCATGATACGCACACGCTCGGCATCGGCTTGGATCCTGGCGCTGGCCGCGCTCACCGGCGCGGCGACGCCTGCGCGTGAACGCGTCGTCGACGGCGACGGCATCGTCGATGCGACCATCGCCGGCGTGCGCGGGCGCATCCGCATCGAGCCTTCGGGCACCGCGATGCCGCTGGTCACCACCGCCTGGGCCGAGCGCGCGACACTCAAACCGGGCATGCTCGCGTTCAGCTATGCGGTCGGCACCGAACGCGTCCACGGCAGGACCGGGGTCGCACCGATCGACCTTGGCACCGGCCCCTTCAAGCGCCGCATCGGCTGGACCGCCAATCCGTACACCCCGGCCGCAGACGGCGTCATCGGGCCGGGCGGCGTCCCCGAAGACGTCGTCCGCTTCATCTTGCGTACACCGGTCGCGGGGGAGCGCACGGTGGCGTTGCCGACGACCGACCAGGGTGGCTTGGCCGGCGGCTGGGGCGAACTCTACGCGCTGATCGATCTCGGCGGCCAGCCGCTCCGCATCCGCTTCGACCCGTATCACGCACGGACGCTCGCCACCGCCAGCGCCGCCGCCCGGATTGCGGCGGCCCAGGGCGGCGTGCTTCAGGGCGTAGTCGAGAAGGTGGAAATCGCCTTTGGAATCGAACGCCCGGTCCGCACCATGACGCTCGCCAGGCCGCTGACCGTCGGGCCCCTCCAGTTCGCCACGCTGGGTGTCCGCACCGCCGACCACGGCTCCACCGCCGGCATCGCCGATGCCGCAGACCCGATCGACCCGGACGAAATCGTCGTCACCGCCAAGAGCAAGAAGCCAGGCCGCGATCGCCTCTCGATCGGCGCGGATCTGCTCGCCCGCTGCTCGCGTATCGTCTTCGACAAACCGGCCAGGCAGATCCGCCTGACCTGCGCGTAAACTCGATCGAGATCCGGCCAGTCTGGCGCGGGCGAACGATGGACCGCGCCCCTGCGAGCCGGCATCCTCCACCGTTCAATCCGGGGGGACGCGCATGGAACTGAGCATCAGGCTGGCCGAGCTGCAAAAACGCACGATCGAGCACCGTGAGGTCTTGCTGACCGAGGAGGCCGCGAAGACCGCGCTCGTCATGCCGTTCCTCCAGTCGCTTGGCTATGACGTCTTCAATCCGTCCGAGGTCGTTCCCGAATTCACCGCCGACATCGGCACCAAGAAGGGCGAGAAGGTCGACTATGCGATCTCCGCGGGCGGGAAAGTGTCGATCCTGATCGAGTGCAAGCCCTCCTCGGTGCTGCTCAACGTCAATCATGCCGGCCAGCTGTTCCGCTATTTCAGCGTCACCGATGCGCGTCTGGCGGTGCTGACCAACGGCGTCGTCTATCAGTTCTATTCGGACATCGAGCGCCCGAACAAGATGGACGACAAGCCGTTCTTCACCTTCACGATGGACGCGATCAAGCCCGGCGACATCCGCACGCTCGAGAAATTCACCAAGGCCGCATTCGACATCGACAAGATCGTCCAGGAGGCCGGCAACCTCAAGACGCAGTCGCTGATCCGCCTCGAGCTGGAGAAGGAGTTCGCCGAGCCGTCCGACGAGTTCGTCCGGATGACGGCACAGCGCGTCCATGGCGGGCGCCTGACCCCGGCGATCAAGGACGGTTTTGCGAAGCTCGTCGCCCCCGCGATCGCCGCGCTGATCCGCGATTTCGTCAACGAACGTCTGTCATCGGCGCTGAAGGCGTCGAGCCCGGTCGAGGACTTGCCGCCGGGTGCGTCCGACGATCCCTCCGACGGCGACGGCATCGTCACCACGCAGGAGGAGATTTCGGGCTTCCACATCGTCCAGGTGATCGCCTCGCGGCTGGTCGATCCGAAACGCGTGATCGTCCGCGACGCGAAATCCTATTGCGCGATCCTGCTCGACGACAACAACCGGAAGACGGTCGCGCGGATGCACTTCAACGGCATCACCACCAAGTATCTCGGCATGTTCGCGGGCAAGGACGAGACGCGCCACCTGCTGTCGGACCTGACGCACATCTACCAATATTCCGCGGCGATCGAGGCGCGGTTGCGCGAACTGGATCCGGCGATCCCGGCTTAGCGCGAACGGAAGGGTCTTGCCGAGATTCGGCTAGGGATCGGCATTAGAGCCGAACCGCTTGAACGTACCGCCACCCCGGCGGAGGCCGGGGCCCAGTTGGGGAAGGTCGATAACGAAAGACTGTGCTCCGTTACTCCATCCTCTCCAACTGGGCCCCGGCCTCCGCCGGGGTGGCGGAATAGAGCCCGGCGCCTGTGATGCTGCTTAGTCTAGTTTAGTCTAGTCCCGCGCGGGATCGTCGCGACCATCTCGGCTCGATCTATCAGCCGAGCGCTCTCGTCCCGTCGATCAAGCTTGCGCAAAACGCGCTATTATTCTGAATGGTCCGACCCAAGTCGCCGTCAACGCCCAGCCGCAACCGCCGGCACCGCGCGCAACGGGGCGCAGATCAACGCGCGGCCAGACGCTCCAAGGCACGCTCGCGCCCGATCAGCGGCAGCAACGCCGCCATGTCCGGGCCATGATCGCGTCCCGTCAGAGCAAGGCGCAACGGCAGGAACAGCGCCTTGCCCTTGCGCCCCGTCTCGGTCTTCAGCCGGGCGGTCAGCGCATGCCAGGGGTCGCCCGACCAGTCGATCGCCGCGGCCGCCGCCAGCGCCTGGTCGAGATACGCCGGCTCGACATCGCCCTCGATCGCCACCGGCCCCTCGATCACGTGCCACCAGTCGGCCACATCGGCCATCGTCACGAGGTTCGGCCGCACCGCCTCCCACGCCGCCGCCCCCATGCCGGCAGGCAACCGATCCGCCACGTCCTCATACGCCAGCGCGTGCAGGATTCGCGCGTTCAGCTGCGCCAGTTCCGCCTCGTCGAACCGCGCGGGCGCGCGCCCGAACCGCGCGAAGTCGAATCCCGCGATCAGCGGCGCGGCGTCGGCGATCGGTTCGACCGGATCGCTCGTCCCGATCCGCGCGAGCAGCGCACGCACCGCCTGCGGTTCGATCCCGACCGCGCGGAAATGATCGACGCCGAGCGAGCCGAGCCGCTTCGACAGCTTGCCCTCCGCGCCCGTCAGCAACGCCTCATGCGCAAACCGCGGCGGGGTCACGCCAAGCGCCGCGAACATCTGCAACTGGAGCGCGGTGTTCGACACATGATCCTCGCCGCGCACGACATGCGTGACGCCCATCTCGGCATCGTCGATCGCCGAGGGCAGCATATAGAGCCACGATCCATCCGCGCGTCGGACCACCGGATCGCTCATCGTCTTCGCCTCGAAATGCGCCACGCCGCGGATCAGGTCGTCCCATGCGATCGGTGCGTCATGATCGAGCTTGAACCGCCAGTGCGGCTTCACCCCGTCTGCCTCCAGCTTTGCGCGCGCGTCGTCGTCCAACGCCAGCGCCGCGCGGTCGTAGATCGGCGGCAACCCGCGCCCGGCCTGGATCTTGCGCTTCAGATCGAGCTCCTGCGTCGTCTCGTACGCCGGATACACATGCCCGCTCGCGACCAGGTCCGCGAACCGCGCCTCGTACAACGCGAACCGTGCCGACTGCCGCTCCTCCGCATCGGGCGTCATCCCGAGCCAGTCGAGATCGGCACGGATCGCATCGACGTAGCGCTCTTCGCTGCGTTCGGGATCGGTGTCGTCGATCCGCAGCACGAACGTCCCGCCATTGGCCCGCGCGAACATCCAGTTGTGGAGCGCGGTGCGGATGTTGCCGACGTGCAGCCGGCCGGTGGGGGAGGGGGCGAAACGGGTGATGACGGTCATCCCGCCGCTGTACGGATCGGCGCGTCGGCGGGCAAACCCTTCCACGCACCCTTTCACCGGACGATTCGTGCGCCTAAGGGGTGCGGAATATCGAGCGGGAAATAGCTTCATGAAACTGATGACCGGCAATTCGAACCTGCCACTCGCGCAGGAGATCGCCGCCTATCTCGAGACGCCGCTGACCGACGTCAGCGTGCGCCGCTTCGCGGACGAGGAGGTCTTCGTCGAGATCAACGAGAACGTCCGCGGCGAGGACGTGTTCGTGATCCAGTCGACCGGCTATCCCGCCAACGACAATCTCATGGAACTGCTGATCATGATCGACGCGCTGAAGCGTGCGTCGGCGCGGCGCATCACTGCGGTGATCCCGTACATGGGCTATGCCAGGCAGGACCGGAAGCCCGGCCCGCGCACGCCGATCTCGGCCAAGCTGGTTGCGAACCTGATCACCGTCGCGGGCGCCAACCGCGTGCTGTCGGTCGATCTGCATGCCGGCCAGATCCAGGGCTTCTTCGATATCCCGACCGACAATCTCTATGCGGCCCCAGTGATGTCGGCGGACATCCTCGCGCGGTTCAAGGGCAAGAACCTGATGGTCGTCTCGCCCGACGTCGGCGGCGTCGTCCGCGCCCGCGTGCTCGCCAAGCGACTCGACAACGCCCCGCTCGCGATCGTCGACAAGCGGCGTGAGCGCGCGGGCGAGTCGGAGGTGATGAACATCATCGGCGAAGTCGAGGGACGTTTCTGCATCCTGATCGACGATATCGTCGATTCGGCGGGGACGCTGTGCAACGCCGCGGCGGCGCTGATGGAAGCGGGCGCGGAGGGCGTGGTCGCCTATGTCACGCACGGTGTGCTGTCGGGTGGCGCCGTCGCCCGAGTCGAAGGGTCGGAACTGCGCGAACTGGTGATCACCGATTCGATCGGCAATCACGATGTGATCAAGGGCGCACACGGCAAGATCCGCCACCTCCAGATCGCGCCGTTGCTCGGCGAGGCGATCAAGCGAATCGCGGACGAGACGTCGGTGTCGAGTTTGTTCGACTGACCCTGTGTCTCGGGGCGGAGTTAGGCTTGTTTCTCCGCGAAGGCGGGGACCCGGACTGGGCGCGCGCCTTCGCGGGAGAACACGAAAGCGGGAGCGACGCTCTGATCAGCGCTGCGACAACGCTACAATATGCTCGAATACAGCAGGATGCAGCGGCTTGGCGAACGCGCAGCCGTATTTGAACTTGTCGCGCCAGGCGACCACCGCTTCCAGCGCCGCCAGCCCCGGCAGCGTCAGCCACACGACCGTACCCGGCCACAGGGTGAAGCTCGTCTCCGCGCGGAAGCCCGACAGCGACAGGTCGGTCACCTCGATCTCGAACCGCGTCTGGCCACGATCGCGCAGATGCGCGCGCATCTTGACGGCCTTGCGGAGGGCCTGACGAAGCTCCTCGCCGGTCGGTTCGGCTGGAGGAAGGGAGACGGGCTGTGTCATGTCCGGAACACTGCTCCCGAAAGGGTTACTTTTCTGCAAACGCCGGCGATTCGGCGGTCTGCAATCGGACCGCACGGGACCGAACACGCATCGGTATGCCAGCGCGCGACCGGCGCTCGAGTTCCGCCTTCAGATCCACGAGCTTCGACGCGACGAAAAAGCAGAAATTTGCATTGCCGTTCTTTAGTCTCGACGACGTGGTGCGGCTGGTGCGCCCGGACGATCCGCTCGACGCAGCAAGTGGCGAATTGTCGCGGGACGATCGAAACTCACGAGCATCAACCCAAACGATCCTCCCGCTGGTGAAGGATGATCACGGGCCGGCAATACGTCCAGCCATCGCGCCCAAATCACCCTATTGCAAACGAGACGCAAGTTCAAATGCCTTAAGGGTGGATTTGCAGCGCGCCCTGTGCTTTACGCCCAACCAATTCCCGAGTTTCCTAAAAATTGCGTGGAGCCTTCCCGATGAACATCCATGAATACCAGGCCAAGGAACTGCTGGCCAAGTTCGGCGTCCCCGTGCCTGCCGGTTTCGCGGCACTGACCGTCGAGGAGGCCGTCGAGGCCTCGAAGAAGCTTCCCGGACCGCTCTATGTCGTCAAGGCGCAGATCCACGCCGGCGGCCGCGGCAAGGGCAAGTTCGTCGAGCTCGGCCCCGATGCCAAGGGCGGCGTCCGCCTCGCCAAGACCGAGGACGAGGTTCGCGCGGCCGCGACCGACATGCTCGGCAACACGCTCGTCACGATCCAGACGGGTGACGCGGGCAAGCAGGTCAATCGCCTGTACGTCACCGACGGCGTCGACATCGACAAGGAATTCTACCTCGCGCTGACGCTCAACCGCACCACCGGCCGAGTGATGATGGTGGTCTCGACCGAGGGCGGCATGGACATCGAAGCGGTCGCGCACGACACGCCCGAGAAAATCCAGTCGATCGACATCGATCAGGCGACCGGCTTCATGCCGCATCACGGCCGTGCCGTCGCGGCTGCGCTGAAGCTCACCGGCGATCTCGCCAAGCAGGCCGCGAACACCGCGTCGAAGCTGTATGACGCGTTCATGGGCACCGATGCCGAGCAGATCGAGATCAACCCGCTCGCCGTCACAAACGACGGCAAGCTGATGGTGCTCGACGCGAAGGTTGCGTTCGACGGCAACGCGCTGTTCCGCCACAAGGACCTGCTCGAACTGCGCGACGAGACCGAGGAAGACCCCGCCGAGCTCGAGGCGTCGAAGTACGACCTCGCCTACATCAAGCTCGATGGCGACATCGGCTGCATGGTCAACGGCGCCGGCCTCGCAATGGCGACGATGGACATCATCAAGCTCAACGGCATGTTCCCGGCCAACTTCCTCGACGTCGGCGGCGGCGCCAACAAGGAGAAGGTGACCGCGGCGTTCAAGATCATCCTCGCGGATCCGAACGTGAAGGGCATCCTCGTCAACATCTTCGGCGGTATCATGAAGTGCGACATCATCGCCGACGGCATCGTCGCCGCGGCGAAGGAAGTGAACCTCTCGGTGCCGCTCGTCGTCCGCCTCGAGGGCACGAATGTCGAGAAGGGCAAGGAGATCCTCGCGAACTCCGGCCTCGCGATCGTCCCGGCGAACGACCTTGGGGATGCCGCGAAGAAGATCGTCGCAGAGGTGCAGAAGGTCGCGGCGTAACCGCCCGGTCTTTCGCATACTGATTCTGCGAAAAGAGGGGCTCGGGCGGAAACGTCCGGGCCCTTTTTCGTTGATGCCAACCTATCGATCCTCCCCCGCAAGGGGGAGGTGTCGCCGAAGGTGACGGAGGGGGAGGACACGGAACCGAGGTTTTCCTGTCCTCCCCCTCCGTCTGGCAAGGGCCAGCCACCTCCCCCTGGCGGGGGAGGATTCGTTGGAGATACGACTCGACCGCCGGGCACACCGTCGTGACGCTACGGCATCGCGATGATTCCGTACCGGACTTGCGAAAACGGCTCGAAACGGCCATCTGTCGCGCCAACGCCAATTGGCGAAACGAATAGATTCACCTTGGAAGGAACCCCGATGAAGGTGCTGGTGCCGGTCAAGCGCGTGCTTGACTACAACGTGAAGCCTCGCGTGAAGGCGGACGGAACGGGCGTCGATCTGGCGAACGTCAAGATGAGCATGAACCCGTTCGACGAGATCGCGGTCGAGGAAGCCATCCGCCTCAAGGACAAGGGCGTGACCGAGATCGTCGTCGTCTCGATCGGCGAGCAGAAGAGCCAGGAAACGCTCCGCACCGCGCTCGCGATGGGCGCCGATCGTGCGATCCTCGTCGTCAGCGAGACCAAGGTCGAGCCACTGGGCGTCGCCAAGATCCTCGCCAAGATCGTCGAGGAAGAGAAGCCCGACCTCGTGATCCTCGGCAAGCAGGCGATCGATGACGACAACAACCAGACCGGGCAGATGCTCGCCGGCCTCCTCAACTGGGGCCAGGGCACGTTCGCATCGAAGGTCGAGATCGCCGACGGTTCGGTCAACGTGACTCGCGAAGTCGATGGCGGCGCCGAGACGGATACGCTCAAGCTGCCCGCGATCATCACCACCGATCTTCGCCTCAACGAGCCGCGCTATGCCTCGCTGCCGAACATCATGAAGGCGAAGTCGAAGCCGATGGCGCAGAAGACGCCGGCCGATTTCGGCGTCGACGTGACGCCGCGCCTGACCACGCTGAAGGTGGTCGAGCCCGCCAAGCGCTCGGCTGGGATCAAGGTCGCCGATGTCGACGCACTGGTCGGCAAGCTCAAGGAAATGGGAGTCGCCAAGTGAAGACGCTCGTCTGGGTCGAACATGACGGTCAGGCCGTCAAAGATGCCACGCTGTCGGCGGTCACGGCCGCATCGCAGCTCGGTGAAGTCCACCTGCTGGTCGTCGGCCAGGGCGTCGATGGCGTCGCCGCCGCAGCCGCGAAGATCGCCGGCGTAGGCAAGGTGCATGTCGCGGACGACGCTGCGTTCGCGCATGCGCTCGCCGAGAACGTCGCGCCGCTGATCGTCGAATTGATGGGCACGCACGATGCGTTCGTCGCGCCGTCGACTACGCACGGCAAGAACATCGCGCCGCGCGTGGCCGCGTTGCTCGACGTCATGCAGATCAGCGACATTCTGTCGGTCGAGAGCGAAGACACGTTCACGCGGCCGATCTATGCGGGCAACGCGATCGCGACCGTGCAGTCGACCGACGCGAAGAAGGTCATCACGGTCCGCGGCACGGCGTTCGCCAAGGCTGCGACCGAGGGTGGGTCGGGCGAGATCGAGGCGGTCGCGTCGACCGGCGACAAGGGTCTGTCGACCTTCGCCGGCTCGGAGATTGCGAAGAACGAGCGTCCCGAGCTGACCAGCGCGAAGATCATCGTCTCGGGCGGCCGCGCGCTTGCCTCGAGCGACCAGTTCCACGCGATGATCGATCCGCTGGCGGACAAGCTTGGCGCCGGTGTCGGTGCGTCGCGCGCCGCGGTCGATGCAGGCTATGCGCCGAACGATTATCAGGTCGGCCAGACCGGCAAGATCGTCGCGCCGGAAGTGTATGTCGCGGTCGGCATCTCGGGGGCGATCCAGCATCTCGCGGGGATGAAGGACTCGAAGGTCATCATCGCGATCAACAAGGACGAGGACGCGCCGATCTTCCAGGTCGCTGACATCGGCCTGGTCGGCGATCTGTTCAAGATCGTGCCGGAATTGACGGCGAAGCTGTAGGCGAAGCCGTTGCGCAAGGCGAAGCCAAGCGCAACAGCTAGCCCGGCCGGCGGCGCTCCAGCGCCGACCGACGACGCGGGATTTACTCCCGCGGCGCGCGCCACGAACGGGCGGTGTGACGTAGGGCGCACCGCCCGTTCTCGTGTCTGCCGAACGTAAAGGTCGGCGGATGTCGAACCGATGCGCTGACAAACGGAGGCTTGTTGCGTTCAAGCGAGCACTACCTTGGCGGAGGCCGGGGCCCAGTTGGGCGCCGTCGCTTATAAGGCGTAGCGCTTCGTTACTGCGACCTTTCCAACTGGACCCCGGCCTTCGCCGGGGTGGTGCTTGAGTTTGGCAGGCGACGCCTCTAGCGGTAATTGGTCTAAGCCCGATCGAGCCGATGTCGGCAAACCTCCGAAGCACTGACCTGCCCACAGCAACCCACGCAGTTGCCGCCCGCCGCACGCCTCCCCAATTACCCAGCATGTACGGCGTCCACTCGAACCCGCGCGACCGCCTGATATCCGCGGCCGGCGCCGCGATACTCTGCGCCGTGATCGGCTATGCGCTGATCCTCGGCCTCGGCGTCAGCATTCCCACCGCTATCCCCGACGCGCTGAAGACATTCGCCGTCGGCCCCACGCCACCGCCACCGCCGCCCGAAAAGATCGTCCCCCGCCCCGCGAAAAGTCACCGCCCCGAAGGGGCGGCGTCGCCCGCGAACCTTCGCTCGAAGGCGCCCGAAGTCGTCGTCCCCAAACCGATCATTCCCCCGATCGTCCCCCCGCCGCCGGTCATCGCCGCCCTCAAACCCGGACCCGGCAGCGACGCCACAACCGGCGCGGCCCCCATTCCCGGGCCGGGGACCGGCGCAGGCGGCGAGGGGAACGGCACCGGCAGCGGTCGGTCCGGAAATGGCGACGGTGACGGTGGCGACGAGACTCCGCCCCGTCTCCTCAAGGGCCGCTTCAAGAACAAGGATTTCCCCAACGCCGAGGCGGTGATCGGCGCGGGCGGGATCGTCGGCGTGCGGTATACGGTCGAGACCGATGGCAGCGTCACCCACTGCATGGTCACGCGCTCCAGCGGAAACGGCGTGCTCGACGCGACCACCTGCCACCTGATCGAACTGCGCTTCCGCTACCGCCCCTGGCTCGACGCCGCCGGCCGGCCGGTCCGCTCGACCGTCGTCCACAACCAGGAATGGGTGAACCAGCTAGGCCCGCCGTCACGCGGGTCTTGATCGCATCGCGGAACGCCGGATGACCCGCCGAACATGGAATCGTCATCCCCGCGTAGGCGGGGATCCATACCCTCGGAAGCTTGCGATCGTTAGCAAGAGGTCAGCCAGTATGGGTTCCCGCCTCCGCGGGAATGACGATTATGCGATGGTGGCATAAGCCCCGCACCTAACGCCGTAACCGTCCCCCGCTCAGTACCCGCGCCGCCGTCGGCCAAACCGCCAGCAGCGACCGCCCCAGGACGATCGTCGCGCCGAGCACCAGCAACGGCTGCACCAGCAGATACGCCGGATACACCGCCGCCCCGAGTGACCCGGTCGCGAGGCCGATCACCGGCCCGAACAGCCACAACAGCACCAGATGATCGCAGAACGCGAGAAACCCGTACCGCTCGATTGAACGCAAGCGGTCCGCGACGCCGCTCCCCGCCAGTGCCCAGGCCAGCCGCCAGAACAGCAATGCCGACGCCAGCCGGAACACGAGATCGAACGCGGTCATCCCGTGCGGATGCGCCTCGAAGAAGCCGTTCCCCAGCACCGCCGTCCAGAGCCTCGGCGCGATCAGCACCACGAACGGCAGGGCACACGCCGCAACACGCCAGCCCGCTACCCGTTCCGCCACGCCGAACCGACGCGCGGCGATCCCGGCGGTGAAGAAAAGCAGGATCGGCGGTCGTAGCAGCACCGGGATGTGCACCCCCGACACGCTCCACACGATCACCACCAGTGCGACGACCGCGAGCCACGCGCTCGACGCCCGCACGAGCAGCGGCGCAATCATCATGCAGACGAACAGATCGCGCAGGAACGGCATCTGCACGTTCACATCATTGGCGTGCACCAGCGGCACGAGTTCGTTGAGCGTCCAGCCGAGGCTCGACGGCGTCGGCGCCTTCAGCGTACCGAACGCCGCCGCACCGCCCACCAGCAGAATCGCGATCGCATTCCACAGCAGCATCGGCAGCAGGATCGTCCGCGCCTTGCCCGCGAGGAACGGCGCATAGCTCCGGCGCGTCGCGGTCGACACGACCAGCCAGCCCGAGATCATCCCGAGCAACGGCACCGCGCTGCGCCCGAACAGCTCGCCGAGCGTGGTTCGCAGCACCGCCTGCCAGCTGAACGCGATCGCCGCCAGCTCCTCCGCGGTCCGCCCGGTCCAGGCATGGACGTAGACGATCCCCATGATCCCGATCAGCCGCGCGATCGCGATCGCGGTGGAGAGCCGGCTGTCGTGTTCGGTCGATGTGATCTGCACGCCCTTCCTCCGTCTGCGGACGCGGCTTTACCGCGCTTGTCGCCCGCGAACACCTGCTTCAGGATGGAGCGGACGTCACGGGGGACCAAGTCATGATCGCCGCATTGCTGTTGCTGACCGCGCAGGCGGGGGCCGCCGATCCCGTCCCGGACGCTACGCTGTCCCGCCGGGTCGAGCGCGTGCTGGAGCGCAGCCCGGTGATCGACGGGCACAACGACCTCGCCTGGGAGATACGCGAGCTGCACGAAGCGAAGGTCGAGTCGGTCGATCTTGCGGTCGATACCGCGCATCTGCCGAACCCGTTGCAGACCGACATTCCCCGCCTGCGGAAAGGTCACGTCGGCGGGCAGTTCTGGTCGGTCTACATCCCCGCCGATGCGCCGCGCGCGGTCGAGATGACGCTGGAGGAGATCGATATCGTCCGGCGATTCGTCGCGGCAAACCCGGCGATTTTCGAACTCGCCACCACTGCCGCGGATATCCGGCGGATCGAGAAGGCCGGGCGGATCGCCTCGCTGATCGGCGTCGAGGGCGGGCACCAGATCGACGGGCGGCTGTCGGTGTTGCGCCAGTATCGCGCGCTCGGCGTCGCGTATATGACGCTGACGCACGGCAAAAGCCTGGACTGGGCGGACAGTTCTACCGACGCACCGCGCGCGAACGGGCTCAGCGAGTTCGGGCGGCAGGTGGTCGCGGAGATGAACCGGATCGGGATGATCGTCGACGTGTCGCACGTGTCCGACGCGACGATGGCCGCAGCTTTAGCCGCGACCAAGGCGCCGGTGATCGCCTCGCACTCCAGCGCGCGGGCGATCGCGGATGCGCCGCGGAATATCCCCGACGACCTGCTTCGCGCGATCGGCGCGAACGGGGGCGTGGTGATGGTGAACTTCTATCCGTCGTTCCTGTCGGCCGCGTGGCGCGCCTGGGACGTTGCGCGCTCGGCCTATGCGAAGGGCATCGGCGTACCGGCGAACGTCTATGGCGCCAAATCGCCTGCGCCATTGGTAGCGTGGGACGCCGCGCATCCGGAGCCGCAGGTCACCGCCGCGACGGTGGCCGATCATGTCGAGCATATCGCCAAGATCGCCGGCCACGATCATGTCGGGATCGGTGGCGATTTCGACGGCATCCAGGGGACCGGGCCGATCGGGCTGAAAGGCGTCGACGGCTATCCGCTGCTGTTCGCCGAACTGGCGCGGCGGGGATGGAGCGATGGCGATCTGGCGAAGCTGTCCGGCGGCAACGTCCTGCGCGTCATCGAGCGCGTCGAAGCGGTCTCGAAGGCGATGGCGGGGATGCCGCCGGTCGATGCGACGGACGTGGGGTCGCGGTAAAGCGAGTTCCCGTTCCCAAGTCTGAGCGAAGCCGGACGTCTTCACCCCTCCCTGGAAGGGAGGGGCGGGGGTGGGTCGGGTTCCGCGAATTCCAGTGTTGGTGGCTCAAACTGGCCAACCCACCCCCAGCCCCTCCCTTTCAGGGAGGGGGGCATTCGTCCCTCACGGATCGGGCATCCGCTGCGGCGCGGGCGGCTCCACCACCAGCGGCGGTACGCCACGCAGCACCAGCCCGATCACCAGCGCCGCCACGCCGAGCAACAGGCAGAACGCCGTCACCCCCGGCCATCCGGCATGCGTCCAGGCGAACCCGCCCGCCGATCCCAGCACGCTCGATCCCATGTAATAGAAGAACAGATAGAACGCCGCCGCCTGTCCGCGCGAACCCTGCGCACGCCGGCCGACCCAGGCGCTCGCGATCGAATGCGCGCCGAAGAAGCCGATCGTCACCACCGCGATGCCTGCGATCACCAGCACCAGCGGCGTCATCGCGGTCAGCGCGACGCCGACGATCAGCAGCACGACCGGGATCCAGAAGACCTTCCGTCGCCCGAGCTGTCCCGCCAGCGTGCCGAACTTCGCCGAACTCACCGATCCGAGCACATACAGCAGGAAGACCCCGCCGACCGCCGCCTGGCTGAGGCCGTAAGGCGGGCTCATGAGCCGGAAGCCGGCATAGTTATAGATGGTGACGAACACGCCCATCAGCAGGAACGCCTCGAGATACAGCAGCGGCATCGCGCGATCGACGAACAGCGATCCGGCACTCCGCAGCAACGCGCCCGGCCGTCCCACGCTGGGCGTAAAATTGCGCGAGAGCGGCGCGAGCCGGCGAAACGCCTCCGCCATCGCGAGGCCAGCGATCCCGACCGCGGCGAGCGCCCAGCGCCAGCCTTCGAGATCGGCGACGATGCTCACGACCAGTCGCCCCGCCATCCCGCCGAGCGCGCTGCCCGCGATATACAGCCCCATCGCCGCACCGACCGAGCCCGCATCGACCTCCTCCGCGACATAGGCCATCGCCACCGCCGGCACGCCCGCGAGCGCGACGCCGGTCAGGAAGCGCAGCACGAGCAACCCGCTCCACCCCGGCACGACCGCCGCCGCCAAGGTCAGCGCGCCGGCTGCGAACATCGCCGCGATCATCAGCGGCCGCCGGCCGACCCGGTCCGAGACGAACCCCGCGAACAGGATGCCGATCGCGAGCGGTCCGGTCGCCAGCGACACCGCCAGCGATGCGCCCTCCGCGGTCAATCCGAACTGCGCGGCGAACAGCGGCAGCAACGGCTGTACCGAATACAGGAGCGAGAAGGTCGAGAAGCCGGCGAACAGCATCGCCAGCGTCAGCCGGCGATAGGCTGGCGTGCCCAGAGCGATCGGCGCCTCAGAAGCCACTCAGAAAGCTCGCGACATTGTGGCCGAGTGCGTCGACCGCGTAGCCGCCCTCCATGACGATGACGGTTGGCCAGCTGCGTGCTGAGATGTCGCGCGCAAGGACCGCGTAGTCGGGCGTGGTCAGGCTAAAGTGCGAGATCGGATCGCCCCCCCACGTATCCGCGCCGAAGCTGACGACGAGCAGGCCGGGATCGAACGCGGCGATCGTGTCGAGCGCCGTGGTTTGCGCTGTGCGAAACGCGTCGATCGTCGTGCCATGCGGCAGCGGAAGGTTCAGTGTCGTGCCGAGTCCTTCGCCCTCTCCGGTCTCGTCGGCATGGCCCCAATAGAAGGGATAGTCGGTCTTGGGATCGGCGTGGACCGACGCGTAGAACATATCGCCTCGGGTGTAGAATATGTCCTGCGTGCCGTTGCCGTGGTGATAGTCGATGTCGAGGATCGCGACGCGGGCGATGCCGGCGTCGCGCGCAGCCTGCGCGGCGATCGCGGCGGTGTTGAGGTGGCAATAGCCCCCGCAATAATCCGCGCCGGCATGGTGGCCGGGCGGACGGCACAGCGCAAAGGCGGCGCGCTCGCCGTCGAGTACCGCCTGCGTCGCGGCAAGTGCGGATTGCGCGCTGCCATAGGAAGCGGCCCAGGTCTCGGGCGTGATCGGCGTGGTCGCGTCGAAGCTGTGCGCGCCGATCAGTGCGTCGATCCGGCTGAGGTCGAGCGGACGGCGGCCGCGGATCGGGAAGGTGTAGGGGATCGCATCGCCCTCTCGCCCCGCCTCGCGCCACAGTTGCGCGGCGTCCTTCAGGAACGCGACATAGGCGGGGGAGTGGACGGCGAGGATCGGCGCTTCGCCGCGATCCTGCGGCATTTCGACCGGACCGATCGCGCGGAGGATCGCGTCGATCCGCGCGGGCGTCTCGGCATAGGCAGTGAACGCCCCGTTATGCAGCTCGCGCGCCGGGGCGTGGGTGCGCTGGGCGTCGTCGAAGAACAGCCGCATCTCTTGTGTCCCTTGCGCATGCGTCATGATGACAGAACCGACGGATCAGCTTGAAGGTCCGCGAACCGGCAGGCACGCATGCCGCAGTTCGGCGCGTCGAGGAATGACCGGAATGGGGAGGATGGCGGACGTTGCGGCAAGAGGATCACGCTGCGTTGTCGAACTTCCTGACCTGGACGGCGCTTTCATCGAAACCGTCGAGCAAGCGCGCATTGATGCCCATCCTGCCAAAATCCTCGCGAAGCGTCTGCCAATGCGTGCCACATCCGCACACCGGACAATGGTGGATACCGATCATGCGATCGCCCCAGACATAGGCGACGGTTTCACCGGATATGCGAACATCGGCAGGCGGGTAGTAGGCGGTGCGCCAGGCGGTTCGCCGACAGAGCGAGCAGTTACAGTCCGCCACCCAAGCCGGCAGGCTCGGGAGTTGGATCCGCACGTTGCCGCAATGACAGCTTCCTTCGACGGGCATACCGACGTGTAGACGCCCAGTGCAACGTCCGCAAATGGGCGAAGGTGACGCCCTACCGCGCCAATGTCTCCGCAATCAGCTTCCGCGAGTTCTCGACCCCGTACAGCGCGATGAAGCTGCCCATCCGCGGGCCCTGTTCGGAGCCCAGCAGCGTCTCGTACAGCGCCTTGAACCAGTCGCGCAGGTTTTCGAACCCGCCGGTCTTGCCGATCTCGTAGACGATGTTCTGGATATCCTCCGCGCTCGCCCCATCCGGCAGCGCGGCGAGTTCCGCGTCCAGCCGCTCCAGCGCCACGGCCTCGACACCCTCGGGCGCGCGGCGCTTCAACGTCGGCGCGACGAAATCGCGGCTATAGGCCAGCGCATAGCCGATCAGCCGGTCAAGCTCGGGATACTTGGCCGCCGACGCGTCCGGCACGTAGTTCGCGAGATAGCCCCAAACCTGCTCCTTGCTCGCATCGCCCATCACCCCGACAAGGTTGAGCAACAGCCCGAACGTCACCGGCAGCTCGCCCGTCGGCAGCTTGCCGTCGTGGATGTGATGGACCGGATTGCCGAGCTTCTGCTTCAGGTCCTGGCCCGCATAATTGCCACGAAACTGCCAATATTCGTCCACCGCGCGGGGAATTACACCCATGTGGAGCGACTTCGCCTTCTTGGGCTCCCGGTAGGCGTAGAAGGCCAGCGACTCCTCGGGGCCATAGGTCAGCCACTGCTCGAGGCTCAGGCCATTACCCTTCGACTTCGAGATTTTCTCGCCATTCTCGTCGAGGAACATCTCGTAGTTGAAGCCCTCGGGCGGACGGCCGCCGAGCACGCGTGCGATCTTCGACGACTGTGTCACCGAATCGATCAGGTCCTTGCCCGCCATCTCGTAATCGACGCCGAGCGCGACCCAGCGCATCGCCCAGTCGACCTTCCACTGGAGCTTGGCCTTGCCGCCGAGCACCGACTGCTCGATCCGCTGACCCTCGTCCTCGAACGCGATCAAGCCTGCCTCGGCATCGATCACCTCGATCGGCACCTGCAGCACGATGCCGCTGGTCGGCGAGATCGGCAGCACCGGCGAATAGGTCGCGCGGCGCTCGGCCCGCAGCGTCGGGAGCATCACGTCCTGAATGCCCTGGAAATGGCGGAGCACGCCCGTTAGCGCCTCGTCGAAGCGCCCGGACGTGTAATAGTCTGTCGACGACGCGAACTCGTACTCGAAGCCGTAGCGGTCGAGAAATTCGCGCAGGATCGCGTTGTTGTGTGCGGCAAAGCTCGAATGCGTGCCGAACGGATCGGGGATCTGCGTCAGCGGCTTGCCGAGATGCTCGCGCAGCATGTCGCCGTTGGGGACGTTGTCCGGCACTTTCCGAAGGCCGTCCATGTCGTCCGAGAAGGCGATCAACCGCGTCGGCGCGTCGCTCAGCGCGTGGAATGCGTTGCGCACCATCGTCGTGCGCAACACTTCGTTGAACGTGCCGATATGCGGCAGGCCCGACGGTCCATAGCCCGTCTCGAACAGCACCGGATCGCCCGACTTGCCGTTCGGATACCGCTTGAGGAGTTTGCGCGCCTCCTCGTACGGCCAGGCTTTGGACTCGAGGGCGGCTGCTTCGAGAGCAGGGGGGCGGAGTTCGTCGGTCATGATACAGCGCGACTAGCGCGTGCATTCGTGTCCGTCACCCCCACCGCCGCTCGCGACTCAGCGGCAACGATCCTTCGCGGTGATCGTCCGGTCGACCGCACGGCCACCGAGCGCACCCGCTGCGCCGCCGGCGAGCGTGCCGAGCAAGCCGCCGCCGACCGCATTGCCGAGCACCGCACCGCCGACGCCGCCCGCGACCAGGCCGGTCGTGCCGCTCGAATGGCGGCAGCGCCGTGCGTGATAGCGACGGTTGTGGCCGCGATATTCATGCCGCGAGCGCGCTTCGGCCTTGCCGGTAGGGATCACGGCAGCCGCCGGAATTGCGAGCGAGAGCGCGCTCAGCGCCATGAGAAACTTACGCATAATGATTGTCCCTGTTGATGTAGATAAGGCCCGGTATCGATAAGTGCGCAACGCGCGTGAGCCGTACCGGTTGCGTAACGGCCGATATGGGGAACGATCAAATCCTCCCCTGCCAAGGGGAGGTGGCGCCGTGGGCGTCGGAGGGGGAGGACGCGGAACCACGGTGATCGCTTACCGCCCCCTCCGTCAGGCTGCGCCTGCCACCTCCCCCTGGCGGGGGAGGATTGCCTAGCCATTCATATCTGAAGCACTCTTTGGCTGCACAAAAAGTTGCCCTTTCGTTCTCCATCCCGCAAGGTCTCGCGGTGCTTCGCTATCCTGCCCTCCACGCCAGCCACGCCGGCATCTGGATTGCGAATGCAGATGGCGCGCGTCCCATCGGGCGAGGCGAGGCGATCAGGATCGCCGCCGATACGCCGGTCATCATGCTCAACGCGCCGCTGGTCGGGCAGCGACTCGGGTATCCCGATCTGTCGGGGCTCGACCTGCTCGAACTCTACGCTTTCTTACGCCCCGCGCAGTTCGCGGTGCCCACGCCGAAGGGGATCGCGCGGGTCACCGGCCTCGACGTGCCGAGCGAGGATGCGGAGGTTGCGCCGTTCCTCCTCCGCGCGGCCGAGGCGATGCTGGCGCTCACCGACACAGACTGGCCCGAACGTGAGGGGGCGTGGACGGCGGCGCAGTCGCTGTTTCGGTTGCGTTGGCCCTGGGCGCCGGTCGTTGCCGAGCGGTTGAAGAAACCCGCGGTCAACGAGCGCTGGCTGTTCTCGTCGCTCCCCGAATGGGAGGAGCACCCTCCGCGACCCGCGCCGCGTACCGTGACGATCGAGCCCGGCGATGCCGAGGCGCGGCTGGTCGACCTTACCGGCCACGGCGCCGAGGAACGCCCCGGCCAGCGCGCCTATGCCGGCGCCGCCACCGCCGCCTTCGCGCCGCGAGCAATGCGCGATACGCCGAACCTCGTCCTCGCCGAAGCGGGCACCGGGATCGGCAAGACGCTTGGCTACCTCGCCCCAGCCTCGCTGTGGGCGGAGAAGGCCGGCGGCGCGGTGTGGATCTCGACCTACACCAAGACGCTGCAACGGCAGTTGGGGCAGGAAACCGCGCGCTTGTATCCCGACGCGGCGATCCGGAAAGCCAAGGTCGTGACACGGAAGGGGCGCGAGAACTACCTCTGCCTGCTGAACCTGGAGGACGCGCTGCAAGGCGGGTTCGCAGGCCGTGCGGCGATCCTGGCGCACCTCGTCGCACGCTGGGCGGCGTATAGCGCGGATGGCGACATGGTCGGTGGCGATTTGCCGGGCTGGCTGCCGACCTTGTTCCGCCGCAACGGCTCGACCGCGCTGACCGACCGGCGCGGCGAGTGCGTGTATGCCGGCTGCCCGCACTACCGGAAATGTTTCATCGAGCGCGCCGCCCGCGCCTCGTCCGATGCCGACATCGTCATCGCCAACCACGCGCTGGTGATGGTCAACGCCGCACGGGGCCGCGAACTCGCGACGCGGCCGACGCGGTACGTGTTCGACGAGGGCCATCACATCTTCGACGCGGCCGATTCGATGTTCGCGACCGCGCTGACCGGTGCGGAGACGATCGAACTCCGCCGCTGGATCCTCGGCCCCGAATCGAGCGGTCGCGGGCGTAGGCGAGGACTTGCTGCCCGCCTGTCCGATCTCGCCAGTTATGACGAGCAGGGCGCGCGGGCGATCAGCGATGCGGTCACCGCAGCGGGAGCACTGGCGTCCGATGGCTGGCTGCAACGTCTGGGCGAAGGTGCGCCGTTCGGGCCGATCGAGACGCTGCTCGCTGCCGTTCGTGGGCTCACCTACGCGCGGGCCGAACAACCGGGCGACGCGGGCTATGGCCTGGAAACCGAACTCGCCGAACCCGACGCCACGCTGATCGAGGCCGCGGCGCCTGCTGCCGCCGCGCTCGACGGGCTCGTTCGTCCGCTCGTGACGCTCGGTCGCCGTCTCGAAGCCGTGCTCGCCGAAGCGCCGGACTGGATGGACGCGCCTGCCCGAGCGCGAGTCGAAGGCGCGATCGCCTCGATCGGCTGGCGGGCGGAGACGGTGGCGTCGTGGCTGTCGCTGCTCGCGCGCGTCGGTGGACCGGTCGATGGCGATTTCGTCGACTGGCTCGCGGTCGACCGTATCGAAGGGCGCGAGTTCGATATCGGGCTGCATCGCCACTGGCTCGACCCGACGCGGCCGTTCGCCGAGATCGTCCTGAAGCCCGCCCATGGCGCGCTCGTCACCTCGGCGACGCTTACCGGCGGCGGCGATTGGGAGGTGGCCGAAGCCCGCACCGGCGCGCCGCATCTCCTCCGCCCCGCCGCCCGGTTCGAGGCGAAGAGCCCGTTCGACTATACGCGCCAAGCCGAAGTGCTGATCGTCACCGACGTGAAGCGCGGTGACATCGGCGCGCTCGCCAACGCCTATGCGCAGCTGATCGTCGCCAGCCGCGGCGGCACGCTCGGGCTGTTCACGGCGATCCGGCGGTTGCGCGGCGTGCATGGCCGCATCGCCGACCGACTCGCGCGCGAAGGCCTGCCGCTCCACGCGCAGCACGTCGATCCGATCGATACGGGAACGCTGGTCGACATTTTCCGCGACGATCCGGGGGCGTCGTTGCTCGGCACCGATGCGCTGCGCGACGGTGTCGACGTCCCCGGCGAATCGCTGCGGCTGGTGGTGATGGAGGGTGTGCCGTGGGCGAAACCTTCCGTTCTGCATGCCGCACGCAGGCTCGCGGGCGGCGGTTCGGCGTATGACGACCGGCTCGTCCGCGCGCGGCTTGCGCAGGCGTTCGGCCGGCTGATCCGCCGCGCGGATGACTCCGGCGTGTTCGTGATGCTGTCTGCCGCGATGCCGTCGCGACTGCTCAGCGCGTTCCCGCCGGGGGTACCGATCGCCCGCGTAACGCTCGAAGAAGCGGTGGCCCGAGTCGCAAGCCGGCTTTCCTCGCGCGCGACGGTAGGGCATGAACGCCGCGAACCCGCTTGAGGATTGCCATGAAGACGTTGACGCTGTTGCGCCACGCCAAGTCCGGCTGGGACGATCCGGTCGCGCGCGATTTCGACCGCCCGCTCAATGCGAAGGGCAAGCGTGCCGCGGCGATGGTCGGGCGGCACATGCGGTCGCTGGGGTTGGTGTTCGATCACGCGATCGCGTCGCCGGCGGTGCGCGTGTCGGAGACCTTGGAGCAGATCGAATCGGGCTATGGCCGGACGATCGCGCCGGACCTGGATCGGCGCGTGTATCTGGCGTCGGCGGCGACGTTGCTGGATGTGGTGCACGGGTTTCCGGCCGAGGCGGAGAGCGCGTTGCTGGTCGGGCATAATCCGGGGTTGGAGGATCTCGTGCTGATGCTGGTCGCGGATGGGGCCGATCCGTTGCGCGATGCGGTGGAGGATAAGTATCCGACGGCCAGTATTGCCGAGCTTCAGTTCGAGGGGGACTGGGCGAGCATCGCAACCGGCACCGCCCGCCTGACCCGCTTCATCCGCCCACGCGATCTCGATCCTACTTTAGGCCCCGACGCGGACTGAACCATGTTTCCCCGCGAAGGCGGGGACCCAGTCTGGGCTCCCGCCTTCGCGGGAGAACAAGGGGGCGGTAGATTTCCCCAAACACACACCACCCCGGCGAAGGCCGGGGCCCAGTTGGGGGACGTCGCTAACGAAGGGCAACGCTTCGTTACGACCACCTTTCCAACTGGGCCCCGGCCTTCGCCGGGGTGGAGCGAGTGTGTGGATACGCTAACTTTTACCGCATACTACGGCAGACCCGCTTAGCTCTTCCCCGCCATCCTAGCCTTCAGATCCGAGAACGCATTCGCCGGTCGGAACTCGTCCTCGCTGATCACCCCCGCCGCCGCCAGCGCCGCAGCCGCATTCGGCCCGCGCGGGAACGGGTCGATCGCCAGCGCCAGCGTGTCCGCGGCCGCTTCGCCGAGGTCGATCGTGCCACCCTCGATCGCGACCGTATCGAGCGCGTCGTCGGACAGTTCGACCTCGTCGCCCTCCGCAATCAACTGCTCGACGAACAACAGCGCGACCGGCTCGTCGATCTTCGTGTCGAGCGGTTCGTCGGTGACCGAGCACGCCTGCACCGCAGCCCCGGTCACGCGGCCCTTCACGACGATGCCGCTGTCGGTGCGCTTGATCCCGAGTCGCGCGTCGAGTCGCGAAATCGAGAGCAGCGCGAACCGCTTCGCCAGCGCCGCGCGCTCGTCCTCGGTCGCGGCGATCTCGACGATCCGCTCGCGCTCGCCGATCGTGTCGAGGCGTTCGGGGCGGCTGAACTCGGGCTTCACGGCAGTTCTCCAGATAACAGATTCGGGAGTGGCGTCGCAGCCAGACCCGCATGAAACGCCATCACCGACTCGCGGACATGCGCCAGTGCGGTATCGTCCCGCGCGGCGCCCCGGTACAGGTTGCGCACCAGGGCCGGCGCGATATCGCCCGCCGCCAGCCCGTCGCGGTACGCGCCGAGCCGCCCGCCGAGCATGCTCATCATCTTGCCGATATGCTTGCCGACGATGATGTCGCCGATCCCGATCTCGCGCAGCTGCCCGTCCATGTCGTCGACGAAGCGTTCGGCCAGACGCGCCGCGGGTTCACCGCCCAAGCGCTCGGTCTCGAGCCGCAGCATCACGATCGCCAGCAAGGTCGCGATCATGTCGAAGCGGCCGTCGACCGTGTCCGGCACCGCGCCTTCCCGATACCAATGTTCCGCGCGCGCGCGACCGACGACGGCGTTGTACAGCGGCAGCGCCTCGTCGGGCTTCTCGCCGAGCAGTTTTCCCAACCAGCTCAAATTCTATCGTCCTCGCCACGAAGCCGCGCTTCGGCTTGTTTGCCCGCGCATCCTCGCATATCGAGGCGATCGGCGGCCGATGCAATCGCGTGGGACCCGTCACGTGTTTTCGCGTGCCCCGGTTGGGAGTTTATATGAGCGTGTTTTCCGCCCGTACGGGTCTCGCCGCCGCACTTGCGGTCGCCGCATTGGCCAGTGGGGGCTGCACCCAGTTGCGCTCGCACCAGGGCTATGTCGTCGATACCGACCTCGTCAACTCGGTCCAGCCGGGCGTCGACAATCGCCAGTCGGTGCTCGCCACGCTCGGGAAACCGACGATCGCCGGGCAGTTCGACCAGGGCGACTGGTATTATCTCGCGCGCGACAGCCGCAACCTCGCCTTCCGCAATCCGCGCCCGAACGCGCAGATCACGTTGCAGATCAGCTTCGACCAGAAGGGCACCGTCACCGCGATCCGTCGCGGCGGGCTCGATCAGGTCGCCTCGATCAAGCCGTACGGCAAGAAGACGCCGACGCTTGGTCGCGAGCGCGGCTTCTTCCAGGATCTGTTCGGCAACATCGGCACGGTCGGCGCAGCGGGTTCCGGCGGTGGCGGCAGCGGCAGCAACACCGGCGGCGGCGGTCGCGACCGCCCATAACGTCTTGGCCGCAACGTCTTGGCGGTAATGTCCTGGCGGTAATGTCTGGCCGTCATTTCACGCCATTGGCGAGGCGTCGCGGGCAGGCTTAGGCCGCACCACGTGCCATGCAGCGGTGCGGCCGGGCCGGGCATTGTCGGCGCCGATCCCGAAAGGGGGGAAGGGATCGCTGTCGTAACGCGCTCCAGGCCGGTTGGTTCGGTTCGTCGCAGCGATTTCGCGAATTCTGCAAACATCCGATCTCGACGAGACTGGAGCCAAAACGGCGCAAACGTGCGGTACCCTCGGCAGGGGGGTGTGGCTTGGGCGAGTCGCTGTGGATCATCGACGCATCTGCGCGAGAACTGCTGCTGTTCGCCGGCGCAGGCTTGTTGCTTGGCGGTCTCGACGATCTGCTCGTCGATCTGGTCTTCATCGTCCACCGATTGCGCCGCGGCCACGAACCGCGGCTGAGCGTCGCCACGTTGCCGCCGCCGCGCGGTTCGGGCCGGATCGCGGTATTCGTCGCCGCGTGGGACGAGGTCGCGGTGATCGGCCGCATGCTGTCCACCTCGCTCGATCGCTACGAGCATGACGACTACCGGATCTATGTCGGTGCCTATCCCAACGACCGCGGCACGATCGACGCCGTCGCGGCGGTCGCCGAGCGCGATACCCGCATCCGGCTGGTGATCGGCCCGCGCGATGGCCCGACCACGAAAGCCGATTGTCTCAACGGCCTGTGGCACGCGCTGCGCCGCGACGACGCGCGGGAGGCGCTGCAGACAAAGGCGATCGTGCTCCACGATGCCGAGGACGTCGTCCATGCGCAGGAGTTGCGCGTGTTCGACAGCCTGATCGATCGCTACGACGTCGTCCAGCTACCGGTGTTGCCGCTGGTCGATCGCGGTGCGCGGCTGGTGTCGGGGCATTATGCGGACGAGTTCGCCGAAGCGGCTTGAGCGTTATCGCAACTCGTTTCGAACGACCGCTTCCGCCCATACCCAGACACCCAGCTTTGAGATCCCAGCTCCCGATAACGGCCATCCGTTCAGCGCATCTTTCCCAGTGGAAATTTGCCCAATCTGCTCGACCTGCTGCTGTACCGTGAGAGAGTCGTGAAACTTAACTTCAATCAAGCCTTGTCCGGCAACCTATGGTATGACTTATAAATTGCTAACCGATCACGGCTCTTGGCAACTGAGAGTCTCAATGCTCCCGCCGATATTACGGGAACCTCGTGTTGATCTCGGAAATTGACCCTCGTGGTCTGATTGCCAAAAGTCTTTCGGAGCATTCGCAGTTAGACGTCTTTGACACCGAAGCTTTGGGCCGCTTGAAAGCTCGAACAAAAACCTTTGAGTCGGGAAGCTACGTATTCAGGGAAGGCTTGTCATTTTCAGACTATGTGTTCGTAATATCGGGATATTTATTCCGTCAAAAGCAGACTTCGGATGGCTATCGACAAATTGTATCATTCACAATTCCCGGAGACATAGTTAATCCAGAAAATAGATTTGTGAATAATCTGGACTATAACGTGGTTTGTGCAGAAAAATCTAGCATCGCGTATGTGCAAAAATCCGAGTTTGAATTGCTAATAGATTCCCACCCCTCCATTCGGTTGGCGGTGGATTTAAGAACAACCGCGGAGTCGCGACAATTACGGGAGTGGCTATTAAACATTGGCGGGCGCTCTGCAAAGACTCGTGTAGCTCATTTCTTAAACGAATTTGCCGCCAGGACGAAGTTGCGTGGCTTAAGTGATGGGTTGCACTTTTCCCTACCAATGTCGCAGGAGCAAATTGGGGATAGCGTCGGAATCACACCTGTTCACGTTAATAGGGCTATCAGGTCGTTTGTTGAAAGTGGCTTGATCAGTCACACAAACAGAAAATACGAAATAGTTGACATCAACGGCTTTAGGCAAGTTGGTCAATTCTCGGAAAAATTTCTCTTGGTCAGTAATTTTCCTCAATAATTATCACATCGTGTACACCATGATGGCCACCGTTCTGCGGTATGTGGTTCAATTTCGGCAATCGCAACCCAACTTGCCATAAGAGGGACCGGTCGCTTTCCTTCCGTTTCCATCCATGCCACTTACGCTCCGACAAGGACGCTAAGGTGGGTCATTTTTGCTGTCGAAGCCACCTGTACATTCAGATGGGGCTGCATTTTTTTGACGTAGCCGAATGCCATCGAAGAAAACGCAAGCGACGCGTCGATTGCGTTTGGCCGGCCCCTGGGCCCGTCGGAGAGGGCTCCATAGTCAGCAAACTTGATCCTGATTAATCCTATATTGGTAGTATCATTTCGCCTCCTTGATCTAAGTTATACCCGCAAGGCCTCACGGTACACGTCGGAATACTGGACAGGATGCCGAGGATGACGCTCGACCAACATGAAAAATTGAAAGCGCTTCTGCTGGAAGCGCTGGCCATAGCCGATAAAATGGAGGGGCGCGGTGTTCTCGCCCTCTACATTGTTCATGCACTAGATACCCTAATGCCCGACGTTCGGCGTTAAGCGGTTCGATGTCGGCTATTGCCGCCTGCCTCACAATTAGAGGACGGACCGCTTTCCTTGCCGTTCCCGACGTACTCATCTTCCAGTCACAAATCGCCGTCCAGGGGAACCGAAGACGCTCGGTATTCGCTACCCTCCTATCGTTGGTTCTCGGCGACTGAGAGACATCGTGCTCCCGCGTTATTTCGGGAGCTCGAATGTCGGTTTTTTATTTCGAGATAGCCGATGTCAAACCTAACATTCCATGCGTAGGCGAGGATCTGCCGTCCCTCGCTGCTGCTCGCTGCTTTGCGCTAAAATATGCGGCGTTGTTACTATGCGATCAGGAAGAGGTATTCTGGGAAGGTGAGGAGTGGGTAATGACGGTTACCGACGCAAACCGTCTAACCATGTTTACGATTATGATCTGCGCGACGGCAGCACCTGCCACTTTGAACCTCAAAAAATTGATATGAGAAGTGTGCAACCATAGGCGTTATCTCGGCCGGTCTCTTAAAAGCCGCCGGTCCGCTTTCCTTCCCAAAGCGGACATACGGCCAACGCGGAGTTGAGGTGAGATCGGCCATACGAGAGCGGTTTCGCATTCGCTGAAGCGGCTTGAGCGTTATCGCAACTCGTTTCGAACGACCGCTTCCGCCCAAAAGCCGACGTGCGCGGGCCTTGGTTCAGTTCACGATTGCGGACGTTGGCCGGACGGTGCAGCCTTGCGGTATGCAGCATGGTTCAATCGTCGCATTCTTATCGGGCACACTCTCTCCGGAAAGCCTCGCCGCAGAGATCGGGCCGGAGGTCGTGCGCTTTAGAGCAGCCTTATTGGCAACTGCGGAGGGTCGTATTCAGGTCACTGATGGACCGCTCTTTGTGGTCACAAAGGAAGGCGCGCGGCGCTTGCTTGAGGCGGTAGCCGACGAGCGACTGCCCTTTGATGCAGCGAATTACCTCGCGGACTGCATCGTCATGAACGACGACTTCGATTATGCAGATGAAGCTGTAAGAGACGCGGTCTTCTTTATTGAGGACGATTCTGGGCGGTTTGCCACGGACGAAGATGATTGGCGACCCACACGGGCGGAGACGTTGGCCGCGTTGGCGCTCCTCGATTGAACGGCAGCTTTTTCTGGTCCGCCGCCGAAACCCGCTGTTCCGCTTTCCTTCCCATTCCGGCCATTCCGCTATCGCCCATTAGCGGACGCTCCCGGTGCCATCTCCGGGCGACGGTCGTACGTCGCAAAACTGCATAATCCAGTTATCAAAGCTGGGTGCGACGTGATCGACGGTGCGGATATCATGATCGAAGAACCAG